>UCLR01000012.1 GCA_900473415.1 Hyphomicrobiales bacterium | reverse complement strand
GTCAAGCCCGGGATGACGGCAAAGGTCCACGCAAAATGCGCCCTGCTCTGGCCCGCCCCGGTCGGTGGCAGCCGGCTTCACCGACAATCCGCCTTCGGAGACGCCCTTCATGGACGTGCTTGTCCAGTTGCTGCTCAACGGCATCATGCTCGGGAGCATGTACGCCATCATCGCGGTGGGACTGACGCTGATCTTCGGCATCGTCCGCGTCGTGAACTTCGCCCATGGCGAGTTCCTAATGATCGGCATGTACGCGACCTATCTGCTGGCGACGAAGCTCGGCTGGCATCCTTACGTCTCGGCGATCCCGATCACGCTTCTGCTGTTTTGTGTCGGCGCTCTGGTGCAGCGCTTCATCATCCAGAAGCTGCTCAGCGCCGACGAACACATCCAGATCTTCGCGACGGTCGGCCTCTCCACGGCGTTGGTGAACCTTGCCCTGATGATCTTCGGCGCCGATCTCTATTCCGTCTCCGCGCCAAGCGCCCGCCAGTCCGTCTCGCTCGGGGGCTATACCGTCCTGTCCGGCCAGCTCGTGATCCTCGCCTGCGCGCTCGCACTGGTAGCAGGCCTCCACCTCTTCATGCAGAAGACCCCGCTCGGTCGCGCCATCCGCGCCACCGCACAGAACCGCAATGCAGCCCTGCTGATGGGCGTGCGCGTCGACCGCATCTACATCATCTCCTTCGGGCTCGGGGCGGCCTGCGTCGGGCTCGCCAGCGCGCTCGTCACACCACTCTTCCCGGTGACGCCGACGATCGGCTCCTATTTCGTGCTGACCGCCTTCGTCGTCGTCGTGCTCGGCGGCATGCGCAGCATGTACGGCGCCTTCATGGGGGCGATGATCATCGGGATCGTCGATTCCCTGTCGGGCTACTACATCGCGCCCGACCTCAAGGAGGTCGTCTATTTCGCGATCTTCATCCTGATCCTGATCTTCAAGCCGACGGGCCTCTTTGGCTTCGGCCGCGGGACGGAGTGACCGCATGACCGCTCACAGCACAACCGCGGCCCCCATCGCCATCGCCAAGCCGAGCCGGCTCGCCGCGCTGACCCATCCGCGCGTCTATGTGGCGCTCATCCTGCTCTCGCTGCTGCTGATCATCCCGGCGCTCAGCGACTCGCCCTTCGTCGTGCACGTCTTCGTCACGATCTGCGTCTTCGCCGGGCTCTCGACCGCCTGGAACATCGTTGGCGGCTATGCCGGCCAGCTCTCGCTCGGCCACATGATGTTCTACGGCATCGGCGCCTACACCACGGCGCTACTGATCCAGCATTTCGGCCTCACGCCCTGGATCGGGATGTGGGCGGGCGCGGCGCTTTCGGCCGTCGTCGCCGTCTGCATTGGTTATCCGTGCTTCCGCCTGCGCGGGCCGTTCTTTTCCCTGGCCACCATCGCGTTCCTCGAAGTGGTGCGGCTGCTCGCGATCCATTTCCATGGCGTGACCGGCGGCTCGGCCGGGCTGATTGTCCCGCTCAAGCTCGGCTGGGCCTGGATGATCTTCACCGAGAAGTACAATTACCTGATCATCGCCTTCGGCCTGCTGCTGCTGACGCTGATCGTCTCCTGGGCGATCCGCAACGCCCGGCTGGGCTACTATCTCACCGCCGTGCGCGAGCGGGAGGACGCAGCTTCCGCCGCGGGCATCAATCCGACGCAGGTGAAGCTCAGGGCCGTGATCGTCTCGGCTGCGCTGACGAGCCTGATCGGCTCCTTCCACGCGATGTACACGACCTTCCTGGAGCCGGCGACGATGTTCTCGCTCGCCACCTCCATCGAGGTTGCGATGTTCGCGCTGATCGGCGGGCTCGGCACCGTCGTCGGACCATTGCTCGGCACCGTGCTGGTCGTGCCGATCGCGGAGCTCGCCCGCGGCTGGCTCGGCTCCTCGGCCAACGGCCTGCACGGCTTCGTCTACGGTACGGTGCTCGTCCTGATCACGCTGACCCTTCCGGGCGGTCTTGTCGGCACCTTCGGCACCACGATCGGCCGGTGGATCGACCGCCTGCCGGGCGGCAAGCCGCACCCGGAGCCGGAGGCGCCGGCGCTGCGCCAGATCGTCGGCACGCCCGGCGAGACCATGCTGGAGACGAAGAACCTCGTCATGCGCTTCGGCGGACTGGTCGCGACCGACAATGTCTCGATGATGCTGAAGCGCGGCGAGATCCTCGGCATCATCGGCCCGAACGGCGCCGGCAAGACCACGCTGTTCAACCAGATTTCCGGCTTCCTCAAGCCGAGTTCGGGCAGCGTCGCCGTCGTCTCCGACGGTAAGGAGACGACACCTGCGAGCGCCGACGCCTTCGCGCGAGCCGGTGTCGGGCGCACCTTCCAGATCGTGCAGCCTTTCGGCAAGCTGACCGTCACCGAGAACATCATGATCGGCGCCTTCATGCGCCATCCCGATGTCGGCTCGGCGCGGGCCGTGGCGCTGCGTGTCTCCTCGCTGGTCGGGCTGCATCACGTCCGCGAGGTCGAGGCGCGCAACCTGCCGATCGGCGATCTGAAGCGCCTCGAGGTCGCCCGCACGCTCGCCACCGAGCCGGAGATCCTGCTGCTCGACGAGGTCATGGCCGGGCAGAGCCAGGCCGACACGCAGAAGATGGTCGAGCTGATCCGCGCCGTGCGCGATGCGGGCGTCACAGTCATCGCGATCGAGCACAACATGCAGGCGATCATGAGCCTGTCCGACCGCATCATCGTGATCGATTCCGGCAAGGTGATCGCAGAAGGAGACCCGCAGGCCGTCGTCCGCGACCGCCGCGTGATCGAGGCCTATCTCGGAGAGGATTTCGCCAATGCTCAAGGTCTCTGAGCTGACGGCCGGCTACGGCCGCACCACGATCCTCCAGAATGTCTCGATCGAGATCGGCAAGGGCGAGGTCGTCACCATCATCGGCGCCAACGGCGCCGGCAAGACGACGCTGCTGCGCGCGATCTCCGGACTGGTGAAGCCGAGCGCCGGCTCGATCGAATTTGACGGCGGGCAGATCGGCAGCGCCACCCCCGCCGACATCGTCGGACGCGGCCTCGTCATGGTGCCGGAGGCGCGTCAGCTCTTCCCGGTCATGACGGTCCGAGACAACGTCATGATGGGCTGCTACCACGCCAATGCGCGCGAAGGCGCCGCGGCCCGCTTCGAGGAGGTCCTGGAGATCTTTCCGCGTGTTCGCGAACGGCTCGACCAACTCGCCGGCTCGCTTTCGGGTGGCGAGCAGCAGATGGTCGCGATAGCGCGCGGGCTGATGGCGAAGCCGCGTCTGCTGATGCTGGACGAGCCTTCACTCGGCCTCGCACCGATCATCGTCCAGCAGATGTTCGGCATCGTCGAGCGCATCTGCGCCATGGGCACGACGGTGCTGCTCGTCGAGCAGAAGGCGTTCCATGCGCTGAAGATCGCGCAGCGCGCCTATGT
Source organism: Hyphomicrobiales bacterium (assembly GCA_900473415.1). Lineage (GTDB taxonomy): Bacteria > Pseudomonadota > Alphaproteobacteria > Rhizobiales > Beijerinckiaceae > Allobosea. The sequence continues at coordinate 84,517 of UCLR01000012.1, read as the reverse complement.
CATCGAGAACGGTCGCATCGCCATGGAGAACACCGGCGAAGGCCTTCTGGCCGATCCGCACATCAAGACCGCCTATCTCGGGATCTGAGCAGCGATGACGGAAATCTCCGGCCATACCCGCATCTACGGTATCCTCGCCGACCCGGTGCATCACATCCGGACGCCGCAGCGGCTGAACGCCCTGATGCGCGACCGCGGCCATGACGGTGTCATGGTGCCGGTCCATGTTAGCGCTGAGGACCTCGCGACCGTCGTCGCCGGCCTGAAATGCATGAAGACGCTCGGCGGCTTCGTGGTCACCGTCCCGCACAAGACAGCAATCGTCGCGCTCTGCGACGAGGTCTCGGAGCAGGCCAGGCTGGTCGGCGCGGCCAACTGCGTCCGCCGCGAGGCTGATGGCCGGCTCGTCGGCGAGGTTCTCGATGGGCTCGGTTTCGTCGCCGGCCTGCGGCGCGAAGGCTCCGCGCCCGAGGGCCGTCGCGTGCTGTTGCTGGGCGCCGGCGGCGCGGCCAATGCAATCGCCTTCGCACTCGCCGAGGCGGGGATCGCAAGCCTTGCCATCGCCAATCGCACCCGGGCGAAATCGGCGGATCTGGCGCGGCGCCTGGCGCAGGCCTTCCCGCAGCTTCCCGTCAATCTCGACGATGCCGATCCGGCCGGGCACGACATCGTCGTCAACGGCACTTCGCTCGGCCTCGCCGAGAGCGATCCCCTGCCGGTCGACGTCTCGCGTCTGTCGGAACGGCAGCTCGTCGCCGAGGTGATCATGCAGCCGGCCGAGACCGCGCTGCTCGCCGCCGCAAAGGCGCGCGGCTGCCGCATTCACTACGGCGCCCCCATGCTCGAATGCCAACTCGACATGATGGCGGATTTCATGGGCATGACGTCTTCGGGCATGCGGCCATGACGGCCACCCCGGTTCCCGACCGCAACCGCGACCTTGCCGGCAAGGTCGCGTTGATCACTGGCGGTGGCTCGGGTCTCGGCCTCGCCATGACCCGCCGCTTCGCCGCCCGTGGCGCACGCGTGATCGTGCTCGACCGCGACCCCGCCGCGGCCTCAGCGCTGGCCGATATCGAGGGCGCGAGCTTCCTCGCCTGCGATGTCTGTGAGCCCGAGGAGGTCGACGCCACCTTCACCCGCGCAGAGGCCGAGACGGGCCCCCTCGACATCGTCATCGCCAATGCCGGCATCTCGCAGAACAGCCCGACGCTGGAGCTGAGCTTCGCCGATTGGCGCAAGGTGATGGGCGTCAATCTCGACGGCGTCTTTCTGACGGCCCAGGCCGCCGGGCGCCGCATGGTGCCGCGCGGCAGCGGCGTCATCCTGCTGATGGCCTCGATGTATGGCGTCGTCGCCGCGCCCGAGCGCATCGGCTACTGCGTCTCGAAAAGCGGCGTCGCGATGATGGCGAAGACGCTGGCGCTCGAATGGGCGCGCCATGGCCTGCGCGTCAACGCACTCGCGCCCGGCTATGTCCGCACGCCCTTCGTCGAGGATCTGCTCGCGCGCGGCCGGCTGGATTCTGAAGCGCTGATGAAGCGGATGCCGATCGGCCGCTTCATCGCTCCCGAGGAGGTGGCCGATCTCGCCGCCTTCCTGGCTAGCGACGAGGCCAGCGCCATCACCGGTCAGGTCGCCGGCGTCGATGGAGGCTGGAGCGCCAATGGCTATCTCTGAGACTGCCGCCGGAGGAGACCGCTGATGCCCAGGCGCGAAAAACTCCAGGCCGAGGTGCCTTGGACGCTGCTGCGCTCGACGCCGGCTGACTGGAAAGCCGCCGATCCGGCACTGCTCGGCAGCATGCTGACACAGCTTCATCTCATCCGCGCCTTCGAGGAGAGCGTGCTCGAGCTAGCGGGCGAGGGGCTCGTGCATGGCCCGGCTCATTCCTCGATCGGGCAGGAGGGCGGCGCCGTCGGCTCGGTGATCGGCCTGCGCGCTTCCGACCAGGTCAACGGCTCGCATCGCGGCCATCACCAGTTTCTCGCCAAGGCGCTCTCCTATCTCGCGCCGACCCTTGACCCCGTGGCCGAATTCGCGGTGCCGGTCGAGGAGATGCTGCATCGCAGTCTGGCCGAGATCCTCGGCCTGCAGCCCGGCTTCGGACACGGCCGTGGCGGCTCGATGCATCTGCGCTGGATCGAGGCCGGGGCGCTCGGCACCAATGCGATCGTCGGCGGGGGCGTGCCGCTGGCGGCGGGCGCCGCCATGGCTCACAAGCTCGCCGGCACGGGCGACGTCGCGGTGACCTATTTCGGCGACGGCGCGATCAATATTGGCTCGACGCTGGAGACGATGAACCTCGCCGCCGCCTGGGCGCTGCCGCTGATCTTCGTCGTCGAGAACAATCTCTACGCGGTCGCGACCCATGTCGACGAGGTCACGCGCGAGACGCGCCTGTCCGGCCGTGGGCCGGGCTTCGGCATCCCCGCCTGGCGGGTCGACGGCATGGACCCTCTCGCGGCGCATCTCGCCATGGAAGAGGCGAGTACCCTGGCTCGTGCCGGCAAGGGACCGGCCCTGATCGAGGTCGAGGTCTATCGCTACTTCCACCAGAACGGCCCGCTGCCCGGCTCCGCCTTCGGCTACCGCTCCAAGGAGGAGGAAGCCGCATGGCGTGGTCGCGACCCGCTCGCGCGCGTCGCGACCGAGATGACCGCGCTGGGGCTCATCGACGAGGAGGCGGTCACCGATCTGCGCGATCGCGCGGTCGCCTTGATGAAGGGCATCGCCGGCCGCCTGCTTGAGCCGGACGGCAACCGCCGCCGCATCCGCCCCGAGCTCTGGCCCGACACCGCCTTCGTCGATGTCGGCTTGCGCGGGGTCTTGCCGGTGCTGCCTTCGGAAGGCCCGCCGGCGGGCGAGAGGATCGAGCGCAAATTCGTAGATGCCATCGCCGATGTGCTCCACCGGCGACTGGAGACGGACCCCGCGCTGGTCATCATGGGCGAGGACATCCACCGCCTGAAGGGCGGCACCAACGGCGCGACGCGCGGCCTCGCCGCTGCCTTTCCCGATCGGGTGCTCGGCACGCCGATCTCCGAGAACGCCTTCACGGGCCTCGCTGGTGGCCTCGCCATGGACGGGCGCTACCGGCCGATCATCGAGTTCATGTACCCGGACTTCATGTGGGTCGCGGCCGACCAGGTCTTCAACCAGATCGGCAAGGCACGCCACATGTTCGGCGGCACGACCGACGTGCCGCTCGTGCTGCGCAGCAAGATCGCGATGGGCACCGGCTACGGCTCGCAGCACTCGCTCGATCCCGCCGGCGTCTTTGCGACCTCACCGGGCTGGCGCATCGTCGCGCCTTCGACGCCGCAGGATTATATCGGGCTGATGAACGCGGCCCTGAAAGGCAGCGATCCCGTGCTGGTGATCGAGCATGTCGATCTCTACCAGATGAACGGCCTGATCCCGGCAGGCGATCTCGACTACACCATCCCGTTTGGCCGGGCGCAGCTCGTGCGCGAGGGCAGGGATCTGACGATCCTCACCTATTCCGCCATGGTCCACCGCAGCGTCGAGGCGGTCGAGGCGCTCGGCGTCGATGCCGAGATCGTCGACCTGCGCACGCTCGACCGCGCCTCGCTCGACTGGGAGACGATCTCGGCCAGCGTGCGCAAGACCCACAATGTCATCATCGTCGAGCAGGGCGCGCGCGGCACCTCCTATGGCGCGATGCTGGCCGATGAGCTGCACCGGCGCCTGTTCGACTGGCTCGACCAGCCGGTCCAGCGTGTCCATGGCCGAGAGGCCTCGCCGACCATCTCGAAGGTGCTGGAGCGCGCCGCCTTCGCCGGTCGCGAGGAGGTCATGGCTGGGCTCGCGAAGGTGATGGCCGAGCGTGGCACGCCGCTTGCCGGAACCCCCACATGACCCCGACAACCAGCGAAGCCTATGATCACGTCATCGTCGGCGGTGGCACAGCCGGCTGCGTGCTCGCCGCCCGGCTGAGTGAGGATGGCCGCCGTAACGTGCTGCTGCTGGAGGCGGGCGGCGAGGGAAAGGGGTTCTGGATCCCGATCCCGGCCGGCTTCAGCAAGCTCCTCGTCAATCCCGCCTTCAACTGGCGCTTCTGGAGCGAGCCCGAGGAAGCCACGCACAACCGCAGGATCGCGATCCCGCGCGGCAAGGGGCTCGGCGGCTCGACGCTGATCAACGGCATGATCTATGTCCGTGGCCAGGCGCAGGATTTCGACGGCTGGGCGCAGCAGGGCTGCACAGGCTGGAGCTTCGACGACGTGCTGCCCTATTTCCGCAAGCTCGAGGCTTTCGACGGGGAGGGCGATGGATCACGCGGCCGGGAAGGCCCCTTTCCCGTCACCGGGGTCAGGGAACATCCCGAGATCGCCGAAGCCTTCATCGCTGCGGCCGGCCAGGCAGGTTACCCCCGCAACCGCGACTATAATGGGCTGACGCAAGATGGCTTCGGCTACTATCAGGTCAACCAGCGCAACGGCCGCCGTATCACGGCTGCGGACGCTTATCTGACGCCGGCGCGCCAGCGCCCCAATTTGCGCGTCCTCACCGGGGCGCATGTCCTGCGCGTCGATTTGAAGGGAGGGCGCGCCACCGGCGTGACCTATCGCGTCGACGGCACCGAGCATCAGGTCATCGCGCGTCACGGCGTGATCCTGACTGCGGGCGCGATCCAGACGCCGCATCTCCTGGAGTTGTCCGGCATCGGTGATCCGACCGTGCTGGCCGCAGCCGGAATTGCGGTCCGTCATGAGCTGCCGGGCGTCGGTGCCAACTACATCGACCATTTCTGCACGCGCATGAACTGGCGGGTGAAGCTGCCCGTGACGCTCAACGAGGCGACGCGCGGCTGGCGGCTGGGCGCGGCGGTCGCCCAGTATTTCCTGACCCGCAAGGGCATCCTGACGCTCGGAACCGGACTCGCGCACGGGTTCGTACGGACACGGCCGGATCTCGAAGGGCCGGACGTGCAATACTTCTTCATGCACGCGAGCTACGCCAACGCAGCCGAGCGGAAGCTCGACCGCGAGCCGGGGATGACCATCGGCGTGACGCAACTGCGGCCAGAATCGCGTGGCACGATCCATCTCCACGCGCCCGACCCGGACGTGCCGCCGGCGATTCGGCCGAACTTCCTTGCGGCGCTGACCGACCAGCAATGCATGGTCGCCGGCATGAAGATCGCCCGGGAGATCGTAGGGCAAGCCTCGATGGATCCCTATCGCGCCTATGAGATGGCGCCGGGGGGCACCTGCCAGTCCGACGCCAACTGGCTCGCGTTCGCTCGGGACAACGGGCAGACGATCTATCACGCCTGCGGAACAGCCCGGATGGGGCGGAGTTCGGATTCGGTGGTCGACCCAAACCTGCGGGTGCGCGGCATCGAAGGCCTATGGGTCGCTGACGCCTCCGTCATGCCGACGATCGTATCGGGGAACACGCAAGCCGCCGTACTGATGATCGCGGAAAAGGCAGCCGACCTCATTCGCACCGATTCGCTTGCCGCTTGACGGACAGCAGCTGCCTTGGGAGCGCCCTGAGGCTCTTCGAAAGCCAGATGCCCGAGGTGAGAGGTCAGTTCTCGCCCCCAGATCACTCGGGGAAAAAAGGGGGCCTGGAGCTAACGTTCGGCGGGTGAACTTACTTAGAACTGACAAGCTCTAAACCGGCACGGTGTTGGTCGGCGGTCTCTCAATGGAAGGGCTTCGATTTGCGGGCGAAGACACCGGAGATGCAGCTCTAACCTGCGACAAGAACGCCGGGGCATGGTGACGGATTGCCTGCGGCGGAAACTGACGTGTCGGAGAATATACTAAGACTGGAACTCGGCCGATCTACTACACGCACAAAACGCGGAAATCCGTACCCGTATAATCCGAGCAGCATGGCCCTATGCTTGACGTTGAAGTACGCTGCCCATGCAGGAATGTACGGAGGCGGAACGATGTGGTCCCGACGCACTCTGCTATCGAGTTCCGCATGGGCGCTCGCGACCCAACTCGCCGGATGTGGCCGCTTTGCTCATCCCGATGCGCCGCTGAGCGCAGACGACCCGAGGATCAGCAATCCGAACAGCCCTCTAACCATTGATGTCCATGCGCATGTCTTCAACGGCACTGATATCCCGGTCGAGCGCTACATCACGCTCGTGCGGGCTCGTACGGACAGCAGACTGAAAGGATTGGGAGAGATCCTCGACTATGCCGTCAGCATGATCGCCCCGGATGGCGAACTCGAGCTCACCTATCTCCGCGAGCTCAACAATCGAGGCGGCAAGCGAGACGCCAAGGAGGAGGCCTCCGCTTTGCAGCGAGAGAGGCATCGCGTCGAGCAATATGAGCGTGGCGTAATAGCTCTCAAGGAGGGGCTGGCGAACCGCCAGAGGACCTTGCGAAGCCTCGCCGCGCGCGCCGATGATCGCGAACTGGTCGATGCGATCAACAATCTGCCGGATCGCTATGAGAAGAATCGCAAGTACAGGCGTCAGCTTCGGGCCGGAAGCAGCGAAATTGACGCGGTGTTGAATTTTGCCCTGAAGCAATTCAATTATCGCTACGTCAATACATTTGATTATCTGGAGGAGTACGGCGCAAACACCACGCGGAAGGCGGATTTGGTGCTTTGTCACATGCTGGATTTCGATTGGGCGCTTTCCAAAGGCCGCCCGCCGCGCACGAGCGTTGGCCAACAGATCGACCTCATGGAGCAGCTTTCGATCCTGAGCGGTGGCCGCGTCCACGGCTACGCGCCCTTCGATCCGTATAAGCAGGTTGCTTTCGGCCTCGGATTGACCAGTGAGGACTCGCTCGGCCTCGTCCAATCGGCAGTGCTGCGCAAGGGCCATATCGGCGTCAAAATGTACCCGCCGATGGGTTTCGCCCCTTACGGGAACGAGGGCAAGACCACGTCATTCTGGGATAAGCCCTGGATCGCGGACACGCTCAAGCAACCCGATCTGGGGCGTCGGCTCGACGGCGTACTCATGCGACTTTACGCTTGGTGCATCGAGCATGAGGTGCCGATCATGGCTCACACCGCACCGTCGAATATGCCGGACGCCACGTTTTGTTGGGCCACCGATCCCGCGCGATGGCAGGACTTTCCCGTGTCAGGTCTGCGGGTCAATTTCGGACATTTCGGTGATACGGAACTCGGACTGGACGGAAATCTTGAGCTGACCAGGGGGTATGTCGGCTTGATGTCGGCCGAAGGAACACGCGGAGCCAATTTCTATGCCGACTCCGCCTATTTCACCGATGCGGTCCGCGGTTCGGGAGACCTGAAGAGCCAGCTCGCTGCGCTTTTCCAGATGACGAAACCAAAAGGTTCCGCCAGCCTCGCCAATCGATTGATGTACGGTAGCGATTGGGAAATGCTTCTGATCGAGCCGGGAAACACGGCGGCCTATTTGCGCAATTTCGAGAGGCTTTTCGCTGAATACGACAACAGCGGGTCCTTGGGTACTACCGGCAGGATTTCCGATGCCTTCTTTGGCCGCAACGCAGCCCGCTATCTCGGGCTGCTAGACGCAAACAGCTTGGGCAGAAAGCGCCTGGACGATTTCTATACCTTCAACGGTATCCAGAAACCGCTATGGGCGAAAAAGGTCGATTGCCTGCGCGGCTGCCGCGCTGAAGATCGGCTTGCTTTGAACCAGCCGTAATCGAACTCTCTCTGCCAGCACCACCACCTCGAAGGCACGTCCAACCGCCATTTTGTCAACAGACATGGATTTGACGTTCCATGCTCCCGCAAGTGCCAGAACATCTGTTGCGGTTTCTTCCGGGCGCCTTCACGGGGTGGGTCAACCAGGCAGCTGTGAGCCACCCATCGAGTTCGCGAGAAGTGCTTTCCGGCGCGTTGATGATCGCCGATCTATCGGGCTTTACGCCTTTGACTGCCAAGTTGACGAGTGATCACGGCAGGCTCGGAGTGGAGAGGACGAGCCGCATCCTGAATGACCTCGTCGAGTTCATCGTCGAAGCGGTCGACGAGACAGGCGGAACCATTCTGAACTTCGAGGGCGATGCGCTGGTCGGCGGCTGGCGAAGCGCGCCCGATGAGGCCGCGATGCGATCCGCCGCGTGGTCCGCCAGCCATTGCGCGCATCTTCTGCAGAAGCGGGCCGAAGGGCGCCTTATCGAGAGCAAGAGCCTTGGGTTGAGGATCGGCGTGGCCGTCGGAGCCATCGATCTCGTACACCTCGTGCTGGCGCCAGATGATCGTCGTCTCATCTTGGCGGGGCCCTGCACGGTCGATGTCGCCCGTTGCGCCAACCTCGCCGAACGTGGACAGGTCATCGTCTCCGATCCGACTTGGCAGCTTATTCAGGCGGGAGGGGACGGGCGCGTCCACGAGGCCGATCTGGTTGAGCTGCTGTCTCTCGACCCGCCTCCCTTTGCCGCGAGGCCACCCAATGCGGCGCGGGCCGAGCTGACAGGGTTGAAATCCTATCTTCCCGCAGCCCTGCGCGCGCGCCCGGAATGGGCGACTTCAGCCTGGCTTGCCGAGTTGCGAACCGCGACTTCGCTTTTTGTTCGTGTGACCGGCTCAAGGCTGCCGGAAGACCTCGACCTGACCGAGAGTACTATGCGGGCCGTCCATGCGGCCGTGATACGTTATCGCGGCGAAATGCTTCGGATTGCGGCCTGCGAAGGCGGGCTGCAGGCGCTCGTGGCCTTCGGGATGCCCGGGCTCGCCCACCGCGATGACCCGACCCGCGCGATGCTTTGTGCGCTTGAATTGAACAGAACGATCGCTGCCGGCGGTCTCGACATATCCATCGCCGCCGCGACCGGCGATACGTTCTGTGGGGCTCTGGGGACGGCGCGATGTGCCGAGTACACGGTGCTCGGCAATCCCGTAAATCGCGCAGCCCGGCTGGCGGGCGTTGCGGCGGGGCGCATCCTTGCCGACAAGGAGACGTCCGAGAGCGCTGCAGGCAAAGTCCGGTTCCACGGACCCTGGGAGATTCACGTTCCAGGCCTGCGGTCCGGCCTCACGACCTATGTCGCCGTGGCTCCCCGGCTCGACGGCGTCACAACGGACGGGCGCGATCTGGTCGGCCGGCAATCCGAGCTCGAGCGCTTGCTGGCGTGGTTCGAGCAAACAGGAGACAGCCCGCGCGCCACAATCATTGAAGGCGAGATCGGCGTCGGAAAGACGGCGCTCCTGGAAGCATTTCTCGACAGCGTCCGGGGCCGAGGCATCCGGTTTCTGACGGGGAGCGCGGACGATATCGAGCGCAACACCCCTTACTTCGCGTTCAGGCCGATTCTCCACGCCCTGGTGGGATCGAAAGACGAGATCGAGAAGCGTCTGGCGAAGGCCCTGGAGCGGAGCCCGGAGCAACTGGGATTCGTTCCGCTTCTCAACAACATCGTCGACCTCGGTATCGCGACCACTTCGATCTGCGACCAGTTGTCTAGCGCCGCGCGAGCCGAAAATCTGCGGCACTTGATGCGACAGTTGATCCTGGACTGGTTCAGTTCCTCTGAAGGCATCATCGCGCTGGAAGACGTGCATTGGCTCGACAGTGCGTCGGCCCTGCTTGTGAAGGACCTCGCGAAATTGCGCGCTCCGATCGCCTTCGTGATGACGACGCGCAGCGAGTATCCTGAACTCGAGGCCCCGACCGCCATGGTCCGGCTTGCGCCGTTGGGCCCGGGCGACACCACGGATCTGACGAACTCCCTGCTAGGAAAACGAGCGATCCCGCCGTCCGTTCAAGCGGCCATATGGGACAGGACCGGCGGCAACCCCTTCTTCGTGACGGAGCTCTGCAGGACACTGACTCCGGAACAGGCGAGAGCCGGCCATCGTGAGAAGGCCTCGCTTCAGGCCAAGGTGGTCACCTTGCCATTGTCCGCGCAGGCCGCGGTGCTCAGCAGAACCGATCTCCTGCCAGCCAACGATCTTTTCGTGCTCAAGGTCGCAAGCGCCATGTCGGGGAGCTTTTCGGCGGGCAATCTCGCAGAGCTCGGCTCGCTGAAGAAGATCGGCCCCGATGTCACCGCCTGTGTCTCGCGGCTCGCCTCCCAGCATCTGCTTCGAGCTGAGGTCCCGGGCGGCACGCGCTATCGCTTCAACCATGCGATCACGCGCGAGGCCGTCTATGCCAGCATGCTCTCGCATCAGAGGCAGGAGGCACATGCCGCGATCGCCGAGGCGCTGGAAAGGAACGGCCCGCCGAGCGACGCGGAAACCCTCCCGCTAATCCTGAAGCACTGGCAAAGCGCCGAAAACGAACTGAAGATTTTCGAGTATCTCGACCGCGTCGCTCGCCTCCGCCTCGACCAGTCCGACAACGAAACGGCGATCGAGCTCATCGATGCGTTCCTCGTGCTTGCCGCTCGTGTCGATCCAGCGCCGTCATCGAAGCGCCTCGCAAGCGCCCATTTCACGCGCGGAGAGGCTGCGCTGAACCTCGGCAGAATGGTGATCGCCCGCCAGGCGCTGGAAGAGGGGCTCCGGCTCCTCGGCTTCCGCCCGCCTCAGGACGCGCGAAGCCTGGTTCTCGGACTCGGTCGGCAGGTTACGGAGCATCTGCTCCGCTCGGGGCTCAACAGCTTTGTCGAAAAGCTCTGGAAGCGTATCAGTGCCTCGATCGTGCAAGTTGGTGATGATGTCCTCATCGAAGCCGCAAACGCTCACGGTAACCTGACGCAGATATACTATTTCCTCGGAGACAAGCCTCGGATTATCTATTCTACGCTGTGCTCGATCAACTTGGCTGAACGGATCTCCACTCCTTTCCCCGCTTTGGCCGTCAATTATGCGAGTCTGGGAGCCATCTGTGGGGTCGTTCCACTGCGGCGCCGCGCCGAACGATACCTGAAGCTCGGCTTGCGACTGGCTGAGGACGTGGGGGACAACGCAGCAACCGCACGCGTGAAATTATTCGCCGGGCTCTACCGAACCGCTGTGGGAGACTGGAAAGTCGCGCAAGGTAATTTTGAGGTTGGCCTCGCGCTGACGACCAAGCTGGGAGAAAAGCGGCGCTGGTGCGAACTCGCAGTTAGCCTGGAAACGATTCTCAACCCTGGGCTGCTGACGTCGAGCTTCCCCGGCGACGCCGCCTGGGGCGAGCTCGTCGAAGAGATCTGCGCTGCGGCTCAGAAGCGGGGCGATCTGCAGGTCCTGGGCTGTGGCCTGACTGCGGCCGTACGAGGCTATCGGGCGCTTGGCCGCCCGGACGTCGCTGCCACCCACCTGCCTGCCCTTGAGGAGCTCGTGAGGTCGCAGCAAGACGCCCTGGAACCGATCCATGTGCTCGAAGGCTCGGCCATGCTGGCGGAGCAGGCTGCGCGACGCGGAGACGTTCCAGAGCAGCTCGTCTGGCTTGGTCGCGCCGCTCAAACGCTGGAGACGATCCGTCCCTCGATGAAGTCGCGGACGCTTCCCGCGTTGACGACAGTCTTCGTTGCCGCCGATCGGGCTGGCGCGGGAGCCGACACGCCAGACCTTGCGCAGATCTGCCGGGCCCTGGCGGTCAGATCGTCCGCAGATCTCTCCCGTTTCGCCAACGTCTATCCGATCGGTCGTCCCCGTGCCCTCCTTTTTCGAGGCGACCTCGAGGCGCGGCGCGATCGCCCCCGCCACGCGACAAGGTGGTGGAACGCGGCGCTAGACGAAGCTCTGCGTCTTGAGATGTGTGCCGATGCGATCGCTGCCGCGGCGCGGCTGAACGAGGGTATGGCCGCGCGCCAATCCGCCGGCACGGACGACCGCATCTCTGCCCTGATCAGAAGGAACGCTTTCCTGCAGCACTATGCCGTGCCCGCGGGTGCAGCGCTCGGTCGCAGCATCAAGCAGTCAGCCTATGCGTAGTTTCGATCGCAAGCCTCGCGTTCTGTTGGTGCTTGCGCATTTCGACGACATGCGGAACCCGAGCGGGCGCCCGAACTTCGTGCCTCAGGGCGTAGGTCACGCCTTCCTTGCCGGCGCTTTCGACAGGGACGCCGTAGAGATCCGGATTCACAGCGAGTTCCACAGCGGCCCACTTCTGGACGAGCAGGCATTCGCCTGGCCCGACATGCTCGTCCTGACCGGCGTCACTTCTGCCTTCGACCGGATGTGTCAGCTAGCGGCTTATGCGCGGACAAAATCGCCTGGCTGCGTCGTCGTGGCCGGGGGGCCTGCGGTCCGCAACCTGCCGCTGACCAGCTCTCGCGTCTTTGATTTTGCCTGTCACGGCGACGTCGAGGAACTCTGTGAGATCGCCAGGGACGTGTTCGGTCCTGCGGCGGCAGCCAGCGAGGTCTTCCCCCGTTACGATCTGCTGAGCTGGAAGAGCCCGGTGAACTACGTCGAGTCGTCGCGCTACTGCAATTTTCGCTGCTCGTTCTGCGCGCTGACCGCCGAGCGGCGCGAATACAAGGCTTGGCCTCTTGCGCATCTGGAACGGCAGATCCGATCCTATACGCAGTCGAAGATCCTGCTGTTTATCGACAATAATTTCTATGGAAACGATCGAGCGTTCTTTCTTGCCAAGCTGGACCTTCTCGAAAGCTTGTTTCGAGAGGGCTCGATCCCGGGCTGGATTGCCCTCGTCACCAGCGATTTCTTTGCCGACGACCGCAATATCGAACGTGCGCGCCGAGCTGGCTGCCTCGGCCTTTTCTGCGGCGTCGAGAGTTTTACCCCGGCCCAGATCAAGGCCTACGACAAGCGGCAGAATCTCATCCTGCCGCAACACGAAATGATCCGTTCGTGCCTGGAGGCCGGGATCGTCTTTCAGTATGGCCTGATCTTCGATCCGACGAGCCAGAAACTTAGCGAGATGGAGGAGGAGCTCGATTTCGTGCTCCGGCACGATGAGATTCCGCTTCCGGCATTTCTCAGCTTGACCATTCCTCTTCTCGGCACGCCCTATTTCCACAAGCGTCTGAACGAAGGCGCCATTCTTCCATTGGCCAAGCTCCGGGACATGGATGGTTTCACGCTGATGACGCGGCCACTCGACGGGGTGAATGAGACGGTCTCATTCGTGCGCGGGCTCGCCAGGCTCGAAGGTCGCCGCCGCCAGGTTCTCGGGCACGGACTCCGGTTTTGGCGGCGCTATCGCCGGTCGTTGTCCTGGCGACAGATGGCGTCGCAGATCGCCAATGGTGTGCGCCTCTGCACGCCGAGCCTGATCAACGGTCGGCGCTTGCCGCGCGGCGATGACGAGCGGCTCACCTACGTCACGACCACCCAGCCTCTGGGGCCGCTGTACACGCCAGCGTTTCCGGTACCGGATCGCTTTTCCGGAAATTTCCGCGCGACCTTCGTGACTGACGCATCCGGTGGGCCAAGCGAGCAGATTGCAGCAGATGTCGAGGCCGCTCGGCAGGTTGGCCAGCTTGAAATGCGGCTGGGGCAGCCAACGCAACGATATGTCTAGCGGCACTGGATATGTGGCCCGACCGGGCGACAAAGACCTGGGCTGATCGGCTCGCTCCAAGTGCTCGCGTTGCGCCTTTGCCCTGCAGCGGACGTCTCGGACTGTCGCCCCAATCGCCGCTCTCGACCGAGGTCAGTGGTTCAGCGGCCAAGTCGCTTCAGGCCGCGATGCGCCCGAAGCAGCCATTGGGTTTCTGTTTCTAAGCGGACATAACGAAATTGTGGGGCCAGTGGCTGTTCTCGGCCACTCGATCGGGCGCTGTGCGCTTCGTCAAGCAAGCTAGTTCTGGGAAAGTGTCGCCCAAGCTTTCATCAGTTCTCCGAGGGAGCGGACCTGCATCTTTCGCATCAGGTTCCCACGATGCAGTTTGACCGTCACCTCGCTGATGCCGAGGTCGTACGCGATCTGCTTGTTGAGCCGGCCCTCTGCGACCTGCTTGAAGACCTGCTTTTCGCGCACAGTCAGTGACGAGAACAGCTCGTTGTTGCGGCGCGCCTGGGCGTTGGCTTCGCGTTGCCGTAGATCGACATCGATGGCTTGCCCGACGGCGTCGAGCAGCGCCTGGTCCCTGAAGGGCTTGGTGAAGAAGTCGATCGCGCCAGCCTTCATCGCCGCCACCGTCATCGGCACGTCAGCGTAGGCGGTCAGGAAGATGATTGGCTTTGTCACGCCGCGTGCATTGAGTTGCTTCTGGAGGTCGAGCCCGCTGATGCCGGGCATACGCACATCGAGGACGAGGCAACCGGGCCGGTCGGGAAAATCTTCGGCCAGAAGCTCCCGGGTCGAACCGTACCTGATCGCGTCCATGCCGACCGAAAGCATCAGTTCCCCCACCGCATCCCGCATGGCGCTATCGTCGTCGACGATCAGGACGAGCGGCCGATCCTGGGTGACATGTCGAGCCTGCATCATGGTGATCGCCTGATCTTCCCACCGAGACCGAGGAATTGAAGTCGTTCGCCGGCCGCGCGCTGCGCGGTTTCCAATATGCCCTTTGGTACTCCTTCTCGCGGGATGGAGTCTGTCGCCGGGCTTCGGCGACTGTCGCGATCATCCGGTAATCGAAATCGCAAATGCTAGGTCGAGGCGCGGCGAAATTCGCGGGGCGTGACGCCGACCGCGCGCCGGAAGGCCGCCGCGAAGGCACTCGGGGTCGAGAAGCCCGTCTTGAAGGCGATATCGATGATCGGGATGGCGGCGTCGGCCAGCATCGCCTTGGCCATATCCATGCGACAGGTGAGCTGGTATCGGTGGGGCGGAACGCCCGTGGCAATCCGGAAGGCCGTGGCGAAGTGGCTGGTGCTCAGCCCGCACAGCCGAGCGAGCTCGGCCAGGGACACATCCCTGCTCAGATTAGCCCGAATGAAATCACAAGCGAGACGGGTTTGCCGTGGCGGCAGAGCTCCGCGCGGTAACGGGTCTATCGCCGCTCCTCGAAGCCAGCGGAAAAGCTCGACCATCAGCAAACTGAGCAAGGCGTCGCGATAGAGGCCACTATAGGCATCGGCCACCGCGAAGGACTGCCGCAGCCGCTGCAACGTCGCCGATAATTCGCTCGGCCATTGGCGCGCATAGACGATCGGCGCCCTCCAAAGCTCGCCAAGCGCGGGGAAGGCCTCCAACAACGGCGACGAGGGCGCGATGGCAAGCGAGAGGTATTCTGCGGGCACGACCGGGATGGTCCATCCCGAATAATGCAGGCCGGCGGGCAACAAGCTGAACGTGCCCGATGTGTCGCGCATGGTTGAGGCTTTCAGCCCGTCGGCGCGGCTTTCCCCGTCGGCGCGCTTTCCCTTCGCGGTGAACATCAGCAGATGGGAGGTGGATTCGTGGACGAATCCATGCGCGACCGGCGGTACGGTGACCAGCTCGATCTCCGCGCCGGATGCGATCGCGCGCTGGCGCCGGGAGAGTTGCTCCGGTTCGTAAACGATTCCGCTCATAGCCATCGGTCGCGGACGCAGGAGAGCTTCGAGCTGTATCAGAAGCTACGAGACATGGAAGATACTTGCTGCGAGTGGCGGTCTGCCGCGCGGCGCCGACAGGGCGGCCGCCTCCTGTCGGCTCCGGCTGTCGGAGCTTGCCTCTCGCGCGTTCGGGCCAAGCGAACGCGGATCCATTGCCACGCGGATGAAGGGCCAAGCATCGTCTCCGAAGCGGAATATCGCGGCGAAGCCTAGACCTGGGTATAGTTGTATTCACGCCTCATCAGCGGATCAGTGGCGGCATGGCGAGGGCAGCTTCGCCGGGAAAGGCCAACGCTGTGTCCGAGACGTTCTGGGTTGCGGTCATTGACGACGACGAGGCGTTTCGTGAAGCCTTGTGCGAATTGCTGCATGCGCTGGACTTCCCATGCCGCCCTTTCGCCAACGGGACAGCCTTTCTCGATTCTCCGGATCGCGGCGTGTTCGGCTGCATTCTGGCCGACCTCCGCATGCCACGCCTCGGCGGCATGGAGTTGCAGGAGGCCCTGACCTCCCGCGGCATACCGGCCCCCGTCGTCATCATGACTTCGCATATCTCGGCCCATGCCAGAGCGCAGGCCATGGCGGGCGGCGCCCTGGCGGTCCTGCTCAAGCCAATATCCGAGCGAGAGCTTCTTCCGCTCCTGAAAATCGCTCAGGCACGCGCCGTGAGCTGCGCTACCCCTCGTTCCGCGGAGGATGAATCGCCATGCTGATGCAGGGTCATATGGGCGAGCCGGAGGAGGTCGACGAACTGCGCGCCATCGCCGCGCGGAACGCTCAGCTCATCCATTATATGCCCACCGCCCTCTGGCAGGTCGATTCACGCGGCGCCGGCCAGGCCTTCGCCGAGCTGCGCGCTCACGGCGTCAGCGATATCGCCCGTCATCTCGACGAGCATCCGGAACTGATCGAGCACGCCAAGGACATCGTCCTCGTGAACGATGCGAACCTTGCCGCGGTCGAACTGTTTCGGGGCAAGAGCACCGCCGACCTGATCCGCCCCGTGCGCTACCTCTTCGCGGGCACGCCGGGCATGGCCCGACGGGTGATGACCGCCCATTTCGAAGGCCGGCGCAGCTATGTCGAGGAAGCGAAAATCCTCAGATTCGACGGCGCGGTGCGCGAGGTGATCTTCTCGGTCACTTACCCCATCCCGGGTGAACTGCAGGACACGACGTTCATCACGATCGAAGACGTCACCGATCGCCGCCGGACGGAAGAGCAATTGCGCCGTCTGCAGGCCGATTACAGCCACGCCGCCCGAATCTCGACCCTGGGCGAGCTCGCCACCTCCATCGCCCATGAGGTGAAGCAGCCCTTGTCGGCCATCATCACCAATGCCGAAGCGAGCCTGCGTTGGCTGGACAGGGAGCCGGCGAACGTGCCGAAGCTCGCGCAGCTGACGACGCGGATTTCCGAAAGCGCCCATCGCGCCAACGAGATCATCCAGCGCATTCGCAGCATGGCCACGAAGCATGAGCCGGAGCGCGCTCTGATCAATATCGCCGACGTCATCGCCGAGGCTCTGCTGTTCGTGCGGCACGACGTTGAGACACGATCGATCTCGCTTTCGACGAAGATCGCACCGGGGCTGCCGCAAGTCCCCGGCGATCGCATCCTGCTGCAGCAGATTTTCGTGAATCTCCTGGTCAATGCGATCCAGGCGATCATCCCGCTCGCGATCGAGCGGCGCCGAATCTCGATCGATGTCCGGCAGATCAACGATGGCTGGCTCTCGATCCGCGTCGAGGACAGCGGCCCCGGGATCCCCGCCGAGGCGATGTCGTGACTGTTTGAAGGCTTCTTCACCACCAAGGAAGGCGGCATGGGCATGGGCCTCGCCATCTGCCAATCGCTGGTGGA
Source organism: Hyphomicrobiales bacterium (assembly GCA_900473415.1). GTDB lineage: Bacteria > Pseudomonadota > Alphaproteobacteria > Rhizobiales > Beijerinckiaceae > Allobosea. Next base: position 67,318 of record UCLR01000012.1, on the reverse strand, counting down.
CGGGCACGAAGGCTTCATATCGGCGGCAAATGGGATCAATGGCGGGGCAATCTTCGAGGTCCGGCTGCCGGTGACGAGCAACCTCGAGGAGCAGTCGGCCGCCTGAACGTCAACGTCGCCTTCGGCGGCCACAGCTAGAAGCGGACTCTGGCCGCTTGCCCGAAAGCGAAGCTACCGAGCCTCGCGTGGCGCGGCCGAAATCGACCCAAAGTCGGCGTTCGGAGGATTGGCCGCCGCCGAGGTGCGCCAACAGCAGACGTTGAACTGCCGCCTGAAAGCGGACATCACGCGGTCCTGGCAGAAGGGTAGCTCGCGACCCGTTCCTACGTCGCCGCCGCTATCGATCTGAATCGTGGCCTGCTGGAATATAAGCGCCCGACTGGAGCCGCGGCGGACTTGGATCGAGGAGTTCAACCGAAAAGCGACGCACGTTCCAAGCAGATCGGAAGGGCAGCGTTCCGCCGTACGGCCGACAGGCACTCGGCCGCCGTTCGGAAGGCCGCATGGCCCAAGGGGGTAGCCGGACGTCAGTCCTTGGCGCGAAAGGCAGTCGACATGCCCGCCCATCGAAGCCAGGCGTCGCCCGCTTTACCCGCTCGCCGGCGCTCCGGTGACGACGTCGCGAGGCGTCTTGAACCTGGAAGAATGTCGAAGCCGACAATAGCGTTCCGCTTAGCCTCGGGGCTAACCGGTCGTGCGGTACGCCTTATCGCCGATCTCTGCACAACAGGGATCCGGCCCGGCATCGCGGTGCGATGCGCAAGCTTCTTCCAAGGCTGCTAGCAGTCGCCGCAGCGGGCGCGATTGCTGTCCGTTTGACTTGAAGACGGCAGCGACGCTCGACTGATAGCCGCTTCGGGATCCAAGCAACTGCCGGAGCTTGCCTTGCCTTTCGAGAGGAGCGGCGTAGTGGCGCGGCAGATAGCCCAGGAAGCCTCCGGTCATCACGAGGATGGCGACAGCCTCGACCTGCCAGGCCGTCGCACCCGTCTTGGCGGGGGCTGCAAAGCCTTCGAGCTCCCCGCCGTCGACATAGCCATGTTCGACGAATGCGTAGTTCGCCAGTTCGCGCTCGTCCGGCTCGTCCGTTCGCGCGAACAGAGGGTGAGCCTGACCGCAATAGAGATACATGCGCTCCGCGTAGAGCGTCTTGTATTCCAGGCCCGGCCACTTCTTGTAGAGCGGCACGAGGCCGATATCGAGCCGCCCATCCGCTACGCGTTGCTGTACGCTGTCGGGATCGAGGACGGCGAGCCGCAGGTGCAGATCCGCGCTTTGCAGGCTTTGCAGCGAACCGACCAGCGGACAATTGGAATCGGAGATCGTGTTGTCCATGATGCCGATGCGTAGCTCGCCGCGCTGGCCGCGCCGCACCTGGTCGGCCTCCCGCTGGAACTGTTCGATTCCGCCGAAGAGCTCGACGGCGGCCTTGTAGATGATCTCTCCTTCAGGCGTGAGCTCGAATTGCCGCGCTCCACGCTGGCAGAGGCGAACGCCGAAGCGGGCCTCCAGATCGGCCAGTTGCTTGCTGATCGTAGGCAGGCTGACGTCGAGAGCCGCCTGAGCAGCCTTGAGTCCGCCTTCGTCGACGATGGTCTTGAAGACGCGAAGCAGCCGCAGATCGAAATCCGTGACCGGGGTTATCCCGGTAGGCGTGCTCAAGTTGCTTCCCCCCGAAAGTTCGGTTTCCACGATGACACTCGCCAGCGTGGGTGCCCAGCGCGAAAATCGATCGGGTTGAAGCAATCGATGTGCCATCGCCCCCAAGCAGTCGGGAGCGGTCGGGCGTCCGGGAGTCCATGCGGTGGATGGGTCGAGCGAACTGGAACGGTTGCGCGCCAAGTATGGCGAGGCCGGCGGCGGCGATATTCATGACCCGGCGTTCCGCCGCGTGGCGGCGGAGCAGTTCCAGGGCGAGCGGCGCAAGCTGCCCTATTCCGATGTCGCGACCTTCATGGGGCTGCCTTATCTCGCCGGCGGCATCGACGCGGACGCGTTTGCGGCCCTCGATATCGCGGTGCTCGGCGTGCCGATGGACCTGGGCGTGACGAACCGGGCCGGGTGCCGGCTCGGACCTCGCGCCGTCCGGCAGATCGAGCGGATCGGACCATTCGAGCACGGACTGGGAATTGCGCCCACGACGATGGTCAAGGCGGCGGATATCGGCGACGTGCCGTTCCGCAGCCGCTTCGACCTCGTCAGCTGCCATGCCGACATCGAAGAGCATCTGCGGGCGGTGGTCTCGGCCGGGGTCATCCCCCTTTCGGTCGGCGGCGATCATTCGATCTCGCAATCGATCCTTCGCGCGGTCGGCGAGAAGCGCCCTGTCGGCATGATCCACATCGATGCGCATTGCGACACCAGCGGGCCCTACGAGGGCTCCCGGTTCCATCACGGCGGGCCGTTCCGACAAGCGGTCTTGGACGGCGTGATCGACCCGCGGCGCACGATCCAGATCGGCATTCGCGGCGGGGCGGAGTATCTCTGGGAGTTCTCGCGGGATTCCGGCATGACGGTGATCCACGCCGACGAATTCGCCCGCATGGGCGTCGAGGCCGTCATCGCCGAATCGCGCCGCGTCGCCGGCGACGGACCGACCTACCTGACCTTCGATATCGACAGCCTCGACCCCGCGTTCGCGCCGGGAACCGGGACGCCGGAGATCGGCGGCCTGACCTCCCTGCAGGCGCTCATGCTGCTGCGCGGGCTCGGCGGGATCGACTTCGTCGGCGGCGATCTCGTCGAGGTGGCACCGCAATACGACGCCACCACCAATACGGCGCAAGCCGGTGCTCAGGTCCTCTTCACGATATTCAGCCTGCTGGCACTGGCGGTGGAGGCACGTCGCTCGAGCACCTCGGCAAGGAAGGGCTGAAGCTTGGACCTCCCCGTTCAGCAATCCTGGTTCTCGGTGACACGGTTGAGGCCGGATCTCTTCCGGATCACCGAGCCGCGCTGCCACCGCATGGTGCGGGCGAACTGCTTTCTGCTTCTCGGATCGGAGCGCGACCTGTTGATCGATACGGGAATGGGGATCGCTCCGCTGCGCCCCATCCTGGTGGATCTGTCGTCGAAGCCGCTCGTGGTCTTCACGACGCACACGCATATTGACCACGTCGGCGGACATCCCGAATTCTCAGATCTGGAAATCCTCGTCCATCCGCTGGAAGCGGACGAACTGCGGAAGCCCGGCACGAAGGGGCTGCGCTTTCCCAAGCGGGCGCCCGAGCAGATCGAGGCTCTCAGGCGCTCGGGCATCGAGCTGACGGAGTTTATGGCCGAGGCCGTGCCCTATGCGGACTACGACGTCGATGGTTACGGTCGCGATCCGGTGGAGCCGGCTCGCCTCGTCGACGAAGGTGACGTTGTCGATCTCGGCGATCGCCGTCTGGAGGTCCTGCATCTGCCCGGCCACTCGCCTGGCAGCATCGGCCTCTGGGAACCGCAGACGGGTTCGCTTTTTACGGGCGACGCCCTCTATGACGGCGTCATCGTCGACACCGGTCCCGGCGCCAGCATCTCCGCCTATCTGCCGACGATGGAACGCCTCAAGCGACTTCCCGTGCAGGAGGTCTATGGCGGCCACAACGATTCGATGTCGCGCAGCCGCATGATCGCGGTGATCGAGCGCTACATGGCGTCTCGTTCCGGGAGGGGCAGATGACGGTTTCCGAGACGCTGCGCCCTTCACCGATGTTTCATCTCCCCTCCTGGTAACCGAGCGACATGTCCGCATCGATCAGACTCGAACATGTGACCAAGAGCTACGGCGGATATCTCGCGATCGACGATGTCTCGCTGGAGATCGGCGCGGGCCAGTTCGTGACGCTGCTCGGGCCATCCGGTTCGGGCAAGACGACGCTGCTGATGACGATCGCCGGCTTCGTTCGGCCGACAAGGGGCCGCGTCCTCGCAGGCGAGCGCGACATCACGGACGAACCGCCGGAGCGGCGCGAGTTCGGCATGGTCTTCCAGGGTTATGCGCTGTTCCCCAACATGACGGTGGCCGAGAACCTCGCCTTTCCGCTGAAGCTTCGCGGCGTGCCGAGCGCGGCCATCCAGCAGGAAGTGCGGCGGATGCTGGATGTCGTCCATCTGCCAGGCCTCGGCGGCCGCTATCCGCGCGAGCTCTCCGGCGGCCAGCAGCAGCGGGTCGCCCTGGCGCGCGCGCTGATCTTCAATCCCAAGGTCCTGCTGCTCGACGAATCCCTGAGCGCCCTGGACAAGAAGCTGCGCGCCGAGCTGCAGGAGGAGCTGCGCGATCTCCACGGCCGTCTCGGCACCACCTTCGTTTTCGTCACGCACGATCAGGAAGAGGCGTTGTCGATGTCGGACGAGATCGTCATCGTCAACCGTGGCCGCATCGTCCAGAGAGGTGCCCCGAAGGCGCTCTACGACAGGCCGGACACGCGCTTCGTCGCGGATTTCCTCGGCCGAGCCAACTTCATCGAAGGCGCCGCCACCTCCCTGTCCGATCGCGAAGTCTCCTATAGTGCTGGCGGGCTGTCGCTTCGGCATGGCTTGCCGGCGGCCGGCGCAGCCCCGCAACCGGGGCAACCGGTCCTGCTCGGCCTGCGCCCGGAAAAACTGCGGCTCGCCAGCGAGGCTCCGGGCGGTCAGGCGAACGCTGTTCCGGCAGAGATCACGCTCGTGACCTATGAAGGGGCGGACTACCACATTCGCGCCACGACGCCGCTGGGCTCGATGCAGGCGATCGTCGCGTCCACGGGCGGCGGTACCAGCCCCGCCCGCGGCGACAAGGTCTGGCTGTCCTGGGACCAGGACGCAGCGGTGGTGCTTCGCGATGACCGCTGACATGGATGCCGGAACCCGGCGCGTCTATCTCGTGCTGCTTCTGGCGCCGCTCGTCCTGCTCGCGGGGCTCTATCTTTTCCCGCTGTCGCGCGTGCTCTGGTTGTCGGTGACGGTGCCGACGCCGGGGTTCGGGAATTTCGAGCGTCTGCTCACCAGCAGCGCCATTCACAACGTGATCTGGACGACGGTCCGCATCTGCGTGCTCACGACGACGCTGGCGCTGCTCATCGGCTACGCGATTGCCTATGCGGCGCTGCATCTGCGCGGCTGGCGCGGCGAATTGCTGCTGTTCTTCGTGCTTCTCTCATTCTGGCTTTCGGTCCTGATCCGCGCCTTCGCCTGGCTGACGCTGCTGCAGAGCCGAGGCGTGATCAACACATGGCTGATGGGCGCCGGGATCATCGACGCGCCGCTGCCGCTGATCCGCAACGAGTTCGGCGTGGTGCTGGGCATGGTCCACTACATGATCCCCTACGCCGCCCTGCCGCTCTATGCGAACATGAAGGGCATCGATCCGCGGCTGGTGCCAGCTGCGCGCGGCCTGGGCGCCGGGCCGGTCCAGGCCTTCCTCAAGGTCTACCTGCCGATGAGCCTGCCCGGTCTGATCAGCGCCGGCATCCTCACCTTCATCTTCTCGCTCGGCTTCTACGTGACGCCCGCGCTGCTCGGGGGCGGCAAGACGATCATGATCGCCGAGTACATCGCAGCGCAGATCAACGATACGCTGAACTGGGGTCTCGGCTCCATGCTGGCGACGGCGCTGCTGCTGGTGATCTTCGCGCTTCTGGCTGTGATGAGCCTGTTCGTCGACCTGCGAAAAGTCTTCGGGGTGAAGTGATGGAACTTGCTCCCTCGAAGCCCTTCCGCCTCACGGTCTTCGGCGCCTGGCTCGCCATCCTGTTTCTGACGCTGCCATTCGCGGTGGTGTTTCCCGTCTCCGTGACACCGCACCGCTATCTCTCGCTGCCGGACGGGCAATGGTCGTCGCGCCACTACCAGACGCTCGTCGACGACCCGAGCTGGATCCTGAGCATCCGCGACAGCCTCGTCGTGGCGGGGGGCTCGACGCTCGTCGCGATCCTGCTCGGCACCATGACCGCGCTCGCCTGCTGGCGCATCTCCAGCCGTACCTCGGAGGCGGTGAGAATGGTCATGCTGGCGCCGATGATCGTTCCGTCGATCGTCCACGCGCTCGGCTTCTACCAGGTCTGGGCTCAGCTCGGTCTGCTCGACAGCTACCCCGGGCTGATCCTCGCCCACGCCATGAAGGGCACGCCCTATGTCGTCATCAGCGTTTCCGCGGCGTTGGCCAATGTTGACCTGCGATTGGAGCAGGCGGCACGGAACCTCGGCGCCACCGCCACGCAGGCGCTGTGGAAGGTCATCATCCCCAGCGCGCGGCCCGGCATGCTGGCCGGCTCCGTCTTCGCCTTCGCGCTCTCCTGGGACGAGCTCGTCGTCACGCTCTTCATCACCAGCCGCAATGTCTACACGCTGCCGCGAAAGATCTGGGACGGCATCCAGGACAACATCAACCCGGCGATCGCCGCGGTCGCCTCCATCCTGATCGTGCTGACTGTCATCGCGATGGTCGTGCGGATCCTGCTCGCGCGCCGGCAGGCGCGCCTCGCCATGGCTCCAACGGGGCCGTGACTGCCAACGACGTCCAGAAACGAGGGGAAGAGAAGATGGATCAGAAAGAACTGCAGAGCTTTCAGGAAGATTGCCTCGCGCTGCTGCGCGAGAAGACCGAGGGCCAGGTCGTCAGCCGGCGTGCTTTTCTGTCGACCCTCGCGATGCTCGGCGTCTCGCCGGCGCTGTTTCGGCTGACGCCGGCCCGGGCGCAGGCGCGAGAGCTCGTTGTCGTCAACTTCGGCGGCGATGCCATCACGGCGATGACGAAGGCCTGGACCGATCCGTTCAACAAGACGTCGTCGCTCAAGGCGGTGATCGATGGGTCGGGGGGAACCTCGGCGAAAATGAAGGCGATGGTCGAGAGCGGCAAGGTCACTTGGGACGTGGTCGACCGCAATCTGGCCGCGTCGCTGGAACTGGGCCGGCAGAACCTGCTCGAGAAGATCGACTACAGCATCGTCGACAAGAGCAAGGTCAGGCCGGAGCATGCCGGTGAATGGGGCCTCGGCTCCTACATCTACTCCAACGTGCTTGCCTACCAGGCGGATGCCTTCGGTGGCCGGACGCCGAAGACCTGGGCGGACTTCTACAATCTGAAGGACTTCCCCGGTAAGCGCACGATGCGCAAGCACTTCGACGGGCAGTTGGAGACCGCGTTGCTTGCCGACGGCGTCTCGCCCGACAAGCTCTATCCGTTGGACGTCAAGCGGGCGCTCGACAAGATCAAGTCGATCAAGAAGGACGTCATCTTCTGGGCCACCGGCGCGGAGAGCCAGCAGCTCTTCCGGGACCGCGAGGTGACGATGGGCAGCGTCTACAATACCCGCGCGATGGTGGCCAAGGCCGAGTCCAAGGGCAAAGTGGACTACCACTTCAACCAGGCCAGCGTCTGGGTCGGCGGCTGGCTGACGCCGAGGGGCAATCCCGCCGGCAAGGAGGCCTTCAAGTTCATGGCCTCCACGCAGGAGCCAGTCGGTCAGGTCGAGCTGTTCAAGATGCTCGGAAACGGACCGGTCAACCCGACGGCGGCGGCGATGGTCCCGGCAGAGCTGAAGTCGATGGATCCGGGCAGCCCCGAGAACTACAAGATCCAGATCCCCGCCGATCCGGAATGGTACGCGACCAACAGCGCGACGGTGCTCAACCAGTACCTGGAAGCCATTTCCTGATGCTGATGGAGGCTGCGCTCCGCGCAGCCTCCTTTTTCTTGACGGCTGGCGGGAGCAGACAATGCCGATTCAGACGAGTGGTTCGGACAGCCGGCCGATGAAATGGCCGGAGGGCAAGCGTTGCGCCGTTTGCCTGACCTTTGACTTCGACGCGGAATCCCTCTGGCTCGCGCGTGAGCCCGAGAATGCTGGCAAATTGGCGACTTTGAGCCAGGGGCGCTACGGCGCCAAGGTCGGCGTACCCAAGATCCTGGAGCTGCTGCGCGAAGAGGAGCTCAAGGCCACCTTCTTCACGCCGGGCTGGACCGTCGACAATCATCCCGGAAAGGTCGAGGCGATCCTGCGCGACGACCATGAGCTGGGCCATCACGGCTATGTCCATTACTGGCCCGATCCGGCCAACGAGGCCCAGGTTCTCGACGAGGTCGATCGCGGCCTGGAAGCAATGCAGCGCCGCTTTGGCGTCAGGCCGGTCGGCTACCGGCCGCCGGGCAGCGAGTCGACGCATTACCTGCTGGAGCTGCTGACGACGCGCGGATTTCTCTACAACAGCTGCTTCAAGGACGACATCCACCCCTATCGCCACGTCTTGCGAGACGGCTCGCCGGGGTTAATCGAGCTCCCCGAGCATCCGTCGATGGACGACTGGAGCTATGGCACCAGCCATCTGCGCTTCCCGCGGCCGATCTTCGGCAGCGATCATGTCCTCGGGATCTGGCAGGACGAATTCCGGATGATCCGGGAATGGGGTGGCGTCTATGTCCTCGTCATGCACCCGCAGGTGACCGGGCGGCCGATGCGGATGGCGATCCTGCGGCAGTTCATCGCCTTCACGCGTCAGTTCGACGACGTCTGGTACGCGACCGGCCGCGAGATCGCAGAGGCCTTCGTGGCCCAGGAACGCGCCTGACACGAACGCGACTGACACCGGCAGCGTGATTTCTATCTAACGGGAGACCGACCATGTCCGTGCGCCTCGAAACCGACCATCACAAGGTCCTGATCTTCGACGAGATGACCTCGCCGGACATCGCCGCCGCCGTCGCGGTGAACGCGCCCGTCATCGTGACGCTCGGCGCGATGGAGCAGCACGGCGCCCACCTGCCGCTCTCGACGGACACGTATCAAGGGCTGGACACCTGCCGGCGGGCGTCGGCACTGCTCGCGAAGGAGGGGATTCCGCTGATCGTCGGGCCCGCCATTCCGTTCGGGCCGCCGCCATTCCTCAGTGAGTCCCCCAAGGCTCTGCCCGGCACGATCAACATCTCGAACGACACGCTGCGGGCGCTGCTTCACGATGTCTGCGCCTCGCTCATCAGCAGCGGCTTCCGGCGGATCTACCTGCTGATGTCGAACGTCGAGAGTGAGTACGCGATGCATATCGTCGCCAAGGAACTCACGGAGACGACCGAAGCGAATATCGTCACGCTGAACTGGCTGATTGGCATCCGGCCGAAGTACAAGGGCATGCTGGTTTCCGACAAGCCGCAGGGGCATGGCGGCGAGGGCGAGACGGCGCGCATGCTCGCGACCGCCCCGCATCTCGTGCGGATGGAGGAGGCCCGCCCCTACCATCCGAACCTGCCGCTGGAGCCGGTCGTGCCCGGCGATTTCCTGCCCTATCTGGGCGGCGCGATCGGCCGCTACCGCTTTGACCGCGACGAGTTCAGGGGCATGGTCGATGGCATCACCGGCGATCCGCAACTCGCCACGGCTGAAACCGGCGAGAAGAGCTACGCCGTCATCGTCGAATGGATCGCCAGCGCGATCCGGTTCGACATGCGCCCCTGAGCGGCGCCCGCGCCGCCGGCCTCAGCCGATCTTTGCGGCGAGGCCGGCCAGGAAGTTCCACATGACCGTCCCCGCGAGGAAGGCGGTCATGCCGCCGGCATCATGCGGTGGGCTCACCGTGTTGACGTCGAGAATGCGGCTGTCGAGCGGCCCCAACATCTCCAGAAAGGCCAGGCCCTCATGGGCCTGGCAACCGCCCCAGGTCGGCGTGCAGACGCCCGGCGCCACCGAGGGGTCGAAGAAATCCATGTCGAAGCAGAGATAGACCGGCCGGTCGCCGATGGCCTCGATGACCCGCTGCGCGACCGCCTGGTAGCCGATCTCCCGCAGCTCGCGCATGGTGATCAGGCCGAAGCCCAGTTCCCGGCAGAATTCGTAGACACCCGGCACCATCGTCGGGCCGCGCATGCCGATCTGGAATGAGCGCGCCGCATCGACCAGCCCTTCCTGCACCATGTGCCTGAAGGACGTCGCGGTGTTGTAGCCCTGGATCGGATAGGCGTCGGTGTGCGCATCGATATGAACGATGCAAAGACCCGGATAGTGGCGCGCCATCGCCCGGACCTGCGGCAGCGTCACCGCGCCGTCGCCGCCCATCGTCACCGCGACGACGTTCTCTCCGACGATCTGGCTGATGCCGCTCTCGATCGCCGCAAAGGATTCCTCGATCAGGCTGGCCGTGACCGGCACGTCCCCACAATCGACGAGGCCGAGCCGATCCAGTACGTCGATATTGTTGCGCGGGTCATAGCGGCGCAGATGCGTCGACATTTCCCGGATCGAAGTCGGCCCCATGCGTGAGCCGATCCGGTTGGGATGGGTTCCGCAGTCAAAGGGAACGCCTATGATCGCGGCGCGGCAGTTCCGCCCAGGGCGCCCAAAAGGTGCGCTGAGCCAAGTCTGCGGGGGTGTAAAGCCCAGGGTCATCAGTAGCCTGCCATTTTGCCAGCGTGACGGTGCAGATGGTGATAGGCACCGCGGAAATAGAGCAACGGCGCTCCACCCTCGTGCCAGTCGGCGGCGCTCATGGCCTTCACCTCTCCAACGACGATGTGATGGTCGCGGGCTTCGTGCTCTGCGAATAGCTCACAGTCGAGCCACATCAGCGTCTCGGCGACCAGAGGGTTGCCAGCGGGCGAGAGCGTCCAGTCGACCCCCAGCCATTTCGGGCCGCCCGAATGCGCGAAGCGCTGGGAGATCGGTTGCTGACCCTCCGCCAACACGTTCACTGAGAATCGCCCGACCGTCCGGATGCGCGGCCAGCTCGTGGACGTCTTCATCACGCAGAAGGACACGAGCGGCGGCGCACTCGAGACGCTGCAGAAGGACTGGCAGGTGAAGCCCGCCGGCTCTTCGGCGACGAGCCCGCCGATGATCGTTATGCCTGAGGCGTAGCGTCCCATCCTGTCCCGGAGCTCATAGGCATCGATCGACGATGCTTGCGTCATGTAGCCTGAAATCCGTGCAATTCGCTGCGTTCCGACCAATCTAGCAGAGGCTTACGTCGACGAGCTTCCGTATTCGACCAACCGAACTTGCGCTATTCGGCAACGCCTTGCTGGGCACCGCCACTATGATGTCAGTCGACCACACTCGAGGTCTGCTTCGAAGGCGAGCCCTATCCATGAGCGACAGCAGAATGATGAAGCTCGGCGTCCTGATCAGCGACGTCGGCGTGCACCCTGCTGCGTGGCTTGATCCGAGCACACCGCTAGGCGGCGAGATCAGCTTCCCGCTCTATCTGGAGCTGGCTCGCCGTGCAGAAGCCGGCAAGCTGGACTTCTTCTTCGTTGCTGACACTCTGGCCTCGCGCACGGGCGACATGGCGGGCGTCATGCGCCAATGCGCCTATACCGCGCATTTCGAGCCGCTGACGCTGATGGCCGCCCTGGCCGCGGGAACGAGCCATATCGGCCTCGCCGCAACAATCTCGTCGACCTATTCCGAGCCCTACAACGCCGCGCGGCAGTTCGCCTCGCTGGATCACATTAGCGGCGGACGCGCGGGCTGGAACGTGGTCACCACTGCTTATGCACCCGCAGCTGCGAATTTCGGCCGTGACATGCACGCGGACCACGGCCAACGCTACAAGCGCGCCAACGAGTTTGTCGATGTCGTCAATGGGCTCTGGGACAGCTGGAGCGACGATGCCTTCGTCCGCGACCGCCAGAGCGGTGTCCACTTCGATCCCGAGCGCCGGTATCCGCTTGAACACAAGGGCGAGTTCTTCGCAGTCAAGGGACCGCTGAACGTGCCGCGGCCGCCGCAGGGCCGCCCGGTCGCGATCAGCGCGGGCGGCTCGGAACCAGGCAAGGAACTCGCCGCGCGCACCTCGGAAGTGGTGTTCAGCGTCGATCGCGATCTCCCGAGCGCGCTGGCCTATTACAAGGACCTCAAGGGCCGGATGGCGAAGCACGGCCGTGCGCCGCACGAACTGGCGGTGATGACTGCGCTCAACCCCTTCGTTGGCGAGACCGACGAGGAGGCGCAGGAAGCCTTCGCGGCGCTGCAGGCCAGGATCCATCCCGATGTCGGGCGCGCGATCCTGTCGGTCGATCTGGACGTTGATCTGCGCGGCCTGCCTGTCGACGAACCTATCCCGGACGGCGTCCTTCCGAGCGGGACCAATGCAACCAAATCATATTTTGACATGATGACGCAGGCGATGCGCGAGCGGCCACTGACCATGCGCGAGCTCTACGAGGCTTCCGCTGCCTCGCGCGGCGGAATGAACGCCATTGTCGGCTCGCCCAAGACGATTGCGGACCGCATGGAGGAGTGGTTCTCGGCAGGCGCAACCGACGGCTTCATGGTAAGAATCCCCTATCTGCCGCTCGGGCTGGAAAAATTCGTCAAACTGGTCGTGCCGGAGCTTCAGAAGCGAGGTTTGTTCCGCAAGGAGTATTCAGGTTCGACGTTGCGCGATCACCTCGGCTTGGCTCGACCATCCAATCGTCACTGACGGAATGCCTAGTACGAGACGTTCCCGACGTCGGCAAAGGTCCACTCGTCGAACATCCGGCGGACGGACTGCGCCATGAGCGGACATTGGACGGTTGGCCTGCTGCCGGTTTCGTGGACAGGCGGCTAAGCTGATCCCACCTTCTTTTCGAACTCGACCGGGCTGATGTAGCCGATGGTCGAGTGCCTGCGAACGGCATTGTGGAACCGCTCAATGTAAGCGAACGCGTCGGCACGAGCATCGTCGCGTTAGGCACGGCGGGTCTTATCTTCTTCTTGAGGGGCTAGTGCGCGTTCGATGGCGTCGGCATTCCACAAGCCGGACTCGTTGAGCAACGTAGATGCACTTGCTCGAAAGCCGTGCGGGGTGGCTTCGTCCGTCCAATAGCCAAGGCGCCGCAGTGCCGCGCTCATCGTGTTCTCAGATAGTGGGCGCTGAACGAAGGTCAAAGAATGCCGCTGAGCCACTCATTGTTGAAATCATCAGTATTCTAGGGAGGAAATGAACGCCGGCGAATGCTGGCGAGGGGGGGGCGTGGTGCCGGCTGAGGGGATCGAACCCCCGACCTTCGGTTTACAAAACCGCTGCACTACCGCTGTGCTAAGCCGGCGCCTCCGGCCTGCCGGCCGGCTTCTGCCCGCTTACGGAACGGTGTTTCCGAAGCAAGCTGCCTAGCGGTTACCAGCCGGCGATGGCGAGGGCAAGACGATGCATGCGGCGGTCTGCAGACCGGCGGAGCGAGCCCGCCCATTGCCGCCCTCTAGCATGCCTGCCACGGTGGCCTGCGGAGGCCATGCCATGAGTCATGATATCGCGCAGATCGATCAGCGCATTCGGACGAGCTTCGCCAAGCAGGGGCTCATGCAGACCCTTGGCGCGGTCCTGGAAAGCGTGTCGCCGGGGCACGTCGAGATCTCGCTTGCTCCCAAGCCCGAGGTTTCGCAGCAGCACGGCTTCGTCCATGCCGGGGCGGTGAGCGCCATTGCGGACAGCGCAGCAGGCTATGCTGCCTTGAGCATGATGCCGATGGATCGCGGCGTGCTCACGACCGAGTTCAAGATCAATCTGCTGGCTCCCGCCATGGGCGAGCGCATCACCGCTCGTGGCAAGATCGTGAAGGCGGGCCGCACGCTCACTCTGGCCCAGACCGAGGTGTTCGCCGCCAGTGACGGGAAGGAGCGGCTGATCGCGCTGCTGACTGCGACCCTGATGGCGATCGAGGGCAGGGACGGCATCGCCGACTGATGTCGGCTTCCGGCCGCTCGCGGGTTGGCGTAAAACTCTGCTCCAGCAATTCCACCCTTGCAACTGGAACGGGAGGCCGCCTTGACGAGCGCAGCAGCCTTGCTCGGGACATGGAAGATGATTTCCTGGACCCGCGAAGTCCTCGCGACGGGGCAAGTCACGAATGCGCTGGGGCCTGATCCGATCGGGTACATCGCCTATCACGCCGATGGCCGCATGATGGCATTCGTGGCCGAACGCGATCGACCGAGACCAAGCGCAGATGCGCCGACCGCAGAAGAGAAGGTCGCTCTCTTCGATTCAATGCTCGCCTATTCGGCGTCTTACACGCTGGAGAACGACAGGGTCATTCACCACGTCGAGGCAGCCTGGAATCCCAACTGGCAGATGGATCTGGTCCGCCCCTTTGTCCTTGCCGGGGACAAGTTGGTGATCAGCGGTGCGCCCGGGCGAGATCCCCTCACGGGGGAGGACGTCATCTACCGAATGGAGTTTCACAAGATGTGAGGCGGGGCGATGGCGATCCCGGCCCGCCTTTGCGCCAGGAGCCTTGATCGCATCCGCCCCAACAAAAAAGGCCCCGCCTTGAGAGGCGGGGCCGGGAAGCGCCGGTGATGACGCTTACTTGAGGATGTCGCGATCCTTGGTCTCCGGCAGGAGCAGGAGGCCGATCACGAAGGTGCCGAGCGCCACGATGATCGGATACCAGAGGCCCGAGAAGATGTTGCCGCTGGCCGCCACGATGGCGAAGGCGGTGGGGGGTAGGAAGCCGCCGAACCAGCCGTTGCCGATGTGGTAGGGCAGCGACATGCCGGAGTAGCGGATGCGGGTCGGGAACAGCTCGACCAGCAGCGCCGCGATCGGCCCGTAGACCATCGTCACGAAGAGCACGAGGACGAACAGGATGCCGACCGCCGTGAGCGCACGGCCATCAGACAGCACCTGGCCGATCGAAGGCGTCTTCAGGATGGTGGCGTCGCCAGCCTTCGGATAACCGGCAGCCTGGGCAGCCGCGACGAGCTCGGCCGCTCCCACCGGCGCATTTGCGCCGTTGATCGAGGCCTTGAGCGGCGAACCGGCCGGGCCAGCGACCAGATCGTAGTGGATCGAGTTGGTGGCCAGCGTGCGGCGGACGACGTCACAGGGCTTGGTGAAGGTGCGGACGCCGACGGGGTCGAAGAGCGTGCCGCACTCGGCCGGGTCGGCGGTCAGCGTCAGCTTCACGGTTTCGGTCGCCGAGATCAGCTTCGGGTTCGCAGTCTTCGCCAGCTGGGTGAAGAGCGGGAAGTAGGTCAGCGCCGCGATCAGGCAGCCGGCGAGGAGGATCGGCTTGCGGCCGATCTTGTCCGAGAACCAGCCGAAGAAGATGAAGAACGGCGTGCCGAGAAGCAGTGAGAGCGCGATCAGCAGGTTCGCGGTCGTGCCGTCGATCTTCAGCGTCTGCGTCAGGAAGAACAGCGCATAGAACTGGCCGGTGTACCAGACCACGGCCTGGCCGGCGGTGCCGCCGAGCAGGGCGATGAGGCCGATCTTGGCGTTGGCCCAGGTGCCGAAGGCTTCGGACAGCGGAGCCTTCGAATGGGTACCTTCTTCCTTCATCTTCACGAAGGCCGGGGATTCCGCGAGCTGGAGGCGAATCCAGATCGAGAAGCCGAGCAGGATGATCGAGAGCAGGAACGGAATGCGCCAGCCCCAGGCAGCGAAGGATTCCGGCGTCATGCTGAGGCGCAGCGTGAGAATCACGATCAGCGAAAGGAACAGGCCGACCGTCGCGGTGGTCTGGATCCAGGAGGTGTAGAAGCCGCGCCGGCCCATCGGAGCGTGCTCGGCGACATAGGTCGCGGCGCCACCATACTCGCCGCCCAGCGCCAGGCCCTGCAGCAGGCGGCAGGCGATAAAGGCGGTCGGTGCGAGATAGCCGATGGTCTGGAAGCTGGGCAGCAGGCCGACGACGAAGGTCGCGAGGCCCATCACGGTCATCGTGACCAGGAAGGTGTATTTGCGGCCGATCATGTCGCCGAGGCGACCGAAGAACAGCGCGCCGAAGGGACGCACCGCGAAGCCCGCGGCAAAGCCGAAGAGCACGAAGATGAACTTCGCCGTGTCGTTGTCGCCCGGCACGAAGGTCTGGGCGATGTTGGCGGCAAGCGAGCCCGCCAGATAGAAGTCATACCACTCGAAGACCGTGCCGGCCGAGGATGCGATGATGACCTTTCGTTCTTCCTTGGTCATCGGGCGCGGCGCGGCCGCCGACCCCGATGTTTGCGATGCCATGCTCATGGCGTGTCTCCCCTTGTGAAGCCTGAAGCCGGGGGGCTGCCCGGCCACTTCCTTGATCTGCGCAGCCCGCTCTTCTGACGTGCGGTGACCACGCTGCCGGACGACGGACGAATCCATTCATGCCAGCCTGCAGCAGAGGTTTGCGCGCAGATTGTCGCAGGGGCAATCAAGCACTTGGTCTTGCACCTTTGGTCTTAAGACTATCGGCTGAGTGGGCGAGGCGGGCCGCGAAAGGGCGCCGAACAGGCCGCGATCGCGGCTTCCCAGCAGGTGCAGCGGCACTATAATCGCGAGTCGAAGGCCTGACGAGATGCTGTCCGATCCGATCGAGGAGGAGCGCCATGCCGCGGCTTGCCGTCACTCTGTCCTGCATTCTGGTGGCCGCCGGCCTGTCCTCGGCGGCAAGCGCCGCCGGGCGCGGCGGTGGGCCGGGACTCCCCGCGGTCCCCATGGCCGGGCCTCGGTTGCATGGGGCGCCGCCGATTCGTGCGGCGAGGCCCTGGCACATGTCGGGGCAGCACGCACAGGGCCGGCATCATCGCCGCGCGCCCTCGCTGGCGTTCGGTGATCCTTGGCCGTGGTATGGTCCCGGCGTGCCGACGGGCGGCGTTACCATCGTCGAGCGCCAGGCCGAGGCGCCGCCGATCGATCCCTATTCCTTCGAGAACCTCAGGCCTCGGACCGGAATTAGGCCCGCGCCCACGCCGGAGCCGGCGATATACCGCCTCGAAGGGCCACGGGACCGGCCCGTGACGCGCGTCATCCCGATCGTCAGCAGCGAGGCTGCCCAGCCCGCCGGCCGCGAGCTCGCGTCGCGCAGCCGCGTCGCGCATGCGGAGACGGGCGCGTTGCTGCTGACCGTGCCGTCCCGCTAGTCCGGGTCAGCCTGGCAGGACAGATCAGCGAGGGCGGCTTGCGACATAGAGCGCGATCGCCGTGGCGTTCGAGACGTTGAGGCTGGTGATCGCGCCCGGCACTTCCAGCCGTGCGACATGGTCGCAGAGTTCGCGCGAGCGTTGGCGCAGCCCCTTGCCCTCGGCGCCCATCACCATGACGAGCGGCCGGCGCAGCGCCACCTCGTCGAGCGCGACGTCCCCATCCGAGTCGAAGCCGATGCGCAGGAAGCCACGCTCGCCCAGCGTCTCCAGCGCGTCGCCGAGATTGCGCACGGCGATGAGCGGAACATGCTCCAAGGCACCGGAGGCCGATTTCGCCAGCACGCCGGTTGCGGCTGGCGAATGGCGGATGGTGACGATCACCGCCGCGGCGTCGAAAGCCGCGGCCGAACGCAGGATCGCGCCGACATTGTGCGGATCGGTGATCTGGTCGAGCGCCAGCACGACGGCGTCGTCCGGCAGGCTGTCGAGATCGGGCGAGGGCAGGGGATCGCAGATGAGATAGAGACCCTGATGCACGGAATCGGGCGTGAGCAGCCGGTCGATCTCGGAGGGGCGCACGATCTCGGGCTCGAGCGGCAGCTCTCCCACCACCTCCTGCAGCCGGCGCAACCCGTTCTCGGTCGCGAGCAGCCGGCGGTGGCGGCGCTGCGGATTGCGCAGCGCTTCGACGACCGGATGGACGCCGTAGAGCACGGCTTCGTCGATATCGCCCGGCCGATGCGGCGGCGGGCCGCCGGTGCGGCGCCCGCCTGCCGCCCTGCCGCCGGCGGGCCTAGCTTGTTTCGGGCGGAATGGCGCGGCCATCGCTTTCTCCAGAATTCACCGGATTGCCGTGCCACGGCGCGCCGCGCTTGGCCAGCGCCAACCGCCCGACACGGCCAGATCGCAGAGGAAAGGACCTGTCATGACGGATCAAACGGACCGGCTGATCGTCGTCACCGGCGGCCCCGGCGCGGGCAAGACGACGCTGATCGAGGCGCTGGCCGCACGCGATCACGCCGTCCAGCCGGAAGCCGGACGCGCGATCATCCGCGAGCAGCAGGCGATCGGCGGCACGGGATTGCCCTGGGCCGACCGCGCGCTTTTCGCCGAGCTGATGCTCGCGGCGGACTTGCGCGGCCATGCTGAAGCTCTGGCTGGCGAGGGGCTCGTTTTCTTCGATCGCGGACTGCCCGACATCCTGGCTTATCTCGCGCTCAGCAGCCTGCCGGTGCCACAGCACGCCGAGGAGGCAGCGCGCCGGCTGCGCTATCGGCGTATGGTCTTCATCGCGCCGCCCTGGCCCGCGATCTTCGGGCAGGATGCCGAGCGCAAGCAGGATTTCGCCGAGGCAGAGCGGACCTATGCCGCCCTGGCCGCCACCTATCCGCGCTGCGGCTATGAGCTCGTCGAATTGCCGCGGACGAGCGTGGAGGAACGGCTGGCCTTCGTGCTGCGCCATGTCGCGGCGGGCGACCGATCCGTTTGAGGCGATGACCGCGGGTCTCACAAGGAATTCGCCCCGATGGGCTTTTTGCCGTTGACAGGGCGCGGCCCGGTCACCATAAGTCCGGCCGCGCCTGCCGCTCGTCGCGAAAGTGACATATCGGCAGCCCTCGGCTCCTTGAGCCGATCATGGGCGCAGGCGGGGGAATGTCCCGAGCGGCAAAGGGGGCGGACTGTAAATCCGCTGGCTATGCCTTCGCAGGTTCGAGTCCTGCTTCCCCCACCACCTCTCCTTGAGCGGCGCATAGCGATATCTGGCCGCGCAACCTCCCTTTGGCATCACCCATTCGGCTCGCAGCCTCGGCAGCGCCGGCTTGCTTTTTCTCCGGGCTCCCGTCGCTCGCTGGAAAATGTGTCAATTGCCCGGCAAATCGCGCCAAATCTGGCTCGATTGTGCTCATTCCTGGGTCTTCTCGAGCCAGGCGGAACCCTGCGCTGACGGGTCGGTTCCTCGCCGGGGTCTGGGTAGCCCAGGAGGCAGATTGTCATGAAGAAGCTTGCTGTGATTGCTGTGCTGAGCGTCCTTCCGACCTTGGCTCTGGCTCAAAATCCGGAAGGCGCGCGTGGTGGTGCGGCCGCCGGTGCTGCGACGGGCGCAGTCGGCGGCGCGATCGTCGGCGGCCCCGTTGGAGCGGTGGTCGGTGGCGTCGGCGGAGCCGTCGTGGGCGGTATCGCCGGGGACAATACCCCGCGCTTCAAGGAATATGTCGTCGAGCAGCGTGTCCCTTCCTATTCCTATCGGGAGGAGGTGCGAGTGGGCACGGTGTTGCCCCAGCGCGGCGTCGTCTATCACGACGTGCCCGCCGAGTTCGGCGTGAAGAAGGGCTACAGATACACCGTCGTGAACGACCAGACCCTTCTGGTCGAGCCGCGGACCCGTCGCGTCATCCAGGTGATCGACTAGCTCTGGCCGGGTTGCGATCAGCCAGAGCACGCGGCGGACTCGCGTTCGCCGCACAAGAGGGGAGCGAGTGACCCCTAGGGCCGGCTCCCTTCTCTTGTCTTCTCGGCGCGCCTGCGTCAGCTGCGGTCACAGCCGGTAGATGCGCACCGCATTGTCGTGGAAGAGCTTGTCGCGCTCCATTTCCGTGCGTGCAGCCGTCGCTGCGAGGAAACCGGAGAAGATCGTGTCGAAATTGCCGACGAGGCCGTCGACCGGGAAGTTGCTGGCGAACATCACGCGGTCGGTGCCGAAAATCGCGATCGTGTCGCGGATGATCGGCGCGTTGGCCTCGACCGTCCAGGGCAGGCCAGGACGGCCGATGCCGGAGATCTTGATCGCGACGTTCCCCTGCGCGGCAGCACGCTCCAACGCCTTGCGCCAGGCGGCGAGCGCCTCCGGACTGCGATCCGCCGGCAGGCCGGTATGGTTGATGATCAGCGGGATGCCGGGGAAATCCTTCGCCAGATCGGCCGCAGCGTCGAGATGCCACCAGGGCGTCTGGAGGTCGTAGGACAGCCCGTGCTTCTCCAGCAGCGCATAGCCCGCGCGCCAGGCCGGATCGTCCATCGAGCCCTTCGCGCCGCGCGCGGCCTGCTCCGGTGACGGGACGGCCGCCGGCTTATGCCGCACGCCCCGCACGATCGGCACCGAGGCGTGGGCGGCGAGGAGCGTAGCGGCGTTCGGCTGCGCGAAATCGCACCAGGCAACCACCGCGCTCGGCAGGCCGTGCTCGGCCGCGACGGCCGCCACCCAGCGGCTCTCCTCGGCCGCCAGATCGCGATTCCACTCCGCCTCGATATAGACCGAGCCGACGACCGGCCAGCCCGCCGTGTCGGCACGGTAATCCGCCGGCATGTAGTTGCGGCAGATGGTGGAATAGTCGCCGTAACGGAAGGGAATCTGCTCGTGCTTCAGCCAGGGCAGGTCGTTGGCGAGGTCCCAGACATGGTGATGCGCGTCGATGACGGCGCGCGGGCGAGGCGGCAGCGTCGTCATGACCGGGTGGTACCGCGTGTCGCCGCATCATGCTCGTAGAGCTTCACCACCGCGGCCGAGTCCGACATCTCGTGGCCGAGCGCGACATAGTCCTTGTAGCGCTGCACGCCTTGCTCGATGACCCTGAGGTCGAGGCCCAGATCCTGCGCGAAGGCCGATACCGCCTTCAGGTCCTTGAGGAGTTGTCGCGCATAGGAGGAGGGCGGCTCGAAGGCGCGTTTCTGCATCTGCGGATAGAGGCGCTGCAGCAGGCTCGAATCGGCATGGCCGCCGGCGAGGCATTGCGGCAGCCGCGCGGCGTCGATCCCAGCGGCCTCCGCCAGCATCAGCGCTTCGGCCATGACGACATAACCGGTGCCGACGATCGCCTGGTTGAGGATCTTGGTGGTCTGACCAGCGCCGACCGGGCCCATCAGCGTGACGTTGCCGGCCATCTGGTCGAGGATCGGCTTGGCCTGAGCGAAGTCGGCCTCGGCGCCGCCGGCCATCACCGTCATGCCGCCGGTGCGGGCGAGTTGCGGGCCGCCGGAGACGGGGGCGTCGACCCAGCCCGTGCCGGTGAGTTCCTTCAGCTTCGCGGCGGCCTGGCGGGTGCGCTCGGGATCGGCCGTCGAGAAGTCGATCAGCAGGGAGGGGCCGCGCCCCGCTGCCGCCACGCCGTCAGTCGCGAAGACGCAGCGCTCGACGGCTTCCGTATGAAGCACGCAGAGCATGACGATGTCGCTCGCAGCCGCGACGGCTGCAGGGGAGGCGGCCGCGACCGCGCCGTGCGGGACGACGGTGGCGAGGCGCTCGGGCTCCAAGTTCCAGGCCGTGACGGGGAAGCCGAGATCGAGCAGGCGGCGCACCATGGCCTCGCCCATGATGCCGATGCCAATGAAGCCGATACGGGGGCGAGAAGCGGGGGCGTTCACGATGCTTGTCTCCGGTCGCGCTGCGAGCCGAGCAGGCCCTTGGCAGCCAGCTCCTCGCGGATCTCGTCGCCATGCTGGTTGAGCAGGGGCGGCGGCAGGCGCATCTGCTGCGGTGTCGCGCTCAGCTTCACGGGGAAGCCCAGCGCGCGGAATTCGCCTTCGACCGGGTGCGGCACCATCTGCACCATCTCGCGCGCGACGGCCTGCTCGCTGACAACCGCCTCGCCATAGTCGAGGATCGGGGCGGCCGGCACGCCGGCTTCCAGCAGCGCGTCGATCCATTCCTGCGCGGTCCGGGCCAGGAAGGTCGGGGCAAGGGCGTCGATCAGGGCGAGGCGGTTGACGATGCGGTTCGCGTTCGTGGCGAAGCGCTCCTCCTGCTGCAGCTCTTCCCGGCCCATGGCCTTGATAAGCTTTAGCCAGAGGCCCTGATTGGCGGCGCCGATGACGAACCAGTCATCTGAGGCCTTCACGGCCTGATAGGGGGCGGACATGCGGTTGGCGGAGCCGATGGGGGCAGGCGCATGGCCGGTGCCCCAGAGCTCCGTCGTCTCCCAGACGGAGAGGGCCAGCGCAGCCTCGAACAGCGAGGCGTCGATGAACTGGCCTTCGCCGCTCGTCTGGCGCCCGATCACGGCGCTCAGGATCGCATAGGCGCTGAACAGGCCGGCGCCGAGATCGGCCACGGGGATCGAGTTCTTGGCGGGCTCCATGCCGGGGAGGCCGTTGGATGAGAGCACGCCCGAGACTGCCTGCGCCATCAGGTCGAAACCCGGCCGCTGCGACCAGGGGCCGGTCTGGCCGAAGCCCGAGATGCTGGCGTAGATCAGCCGGGGATTGATGGCGCGGAGCGTCTGGTAGTCCATGCCGAGCCGGCCAGCGACGCCAGGCCGCGCATTCTCCACCAGCGCATCCGCTGTCTTGACGAGAGCGTAGAGCACCTCGCGGTCCGCCGGATCCTTGAGGTCGAGGGTCATGCTGCGCTTGTTGCGGTTCAGCGCGAGGAAGCCGGGGCTGTCGGTGCCCTTGAGCCGGAAGCCCATCGAATGGCGGGTCGAGTCACCGGTGCCGGGTGGCTCGATCTTGATGACGTCGGCGCCCATGTCCGCCAGCAGCATACAGCAGAACGGCCCCGCCATGACCTGAGAAATATCGAGCACGCGGATGCCTGCGAGAGGCAATGCCATGGTCAGTCTCCTCGGTTTTCCTCGTCGCCGCGTGTCCCTTTTTGACGGAACGTCCCGCTCCGTGGCGGGTCTTCTCCGGCTCTGAACCATGCCGGAGCGCGGTTCTGCATTCTGTATACTACATAAACTAGAGGGCAGGCGGCTTGGGTGTCAAACCCAGGATGCGGTACCCGATCATGAGGATGGGCCCACAGCCCATCCTCATGATCCGTGAGAGAGGTTCAGCGGTCCCAGCGCAGGGCGAGCGGATCGAGCTGCCGGGCCAGCTCGAGCAGTTGCGCCCGCGTATCGGGGTGCAGCGCGGTCAGCGGATGGCG
Organism: Hyphomicrobiales bacterium; assembly: GCA_900473415.1. GTDB lineage: Bacteria > Pseudomonadota > Alphaproteobacteria > Rhizobiales > Beijerinckiaceae > Allobosea. The sequence continues at coordinate 44,680 of UCLR01000012.1, read as the reverse complement.
GACGGCGTCGGAGCGGATCACGCCGCCTTCCTTCATCACGGCCTTGGCCGAGCGCAGCCCGCACTGACGGTTCTCGAAATTGATGATCGGCAGAACGCGCGCATAGAACTCCATCGCCTTGGCGCGGTCGCCGCCGAAATAGGCGGTGAGGATCGGCTTGATCAGGTCGGGAATCATGGCGCTCGTCATGGTGCCGGTCGCGCCGGCGTCGAGATCGGCCATCAGGGTGATGGCTTCCTCGCCGTCGAAAGGGCCGGCGACGGCGTCGCCGCCCGCCGCGATCAGCGTGCGCAGCTTGCCGGCCGTGCCCGGCACCTCGATCTTGAAGTAGCGGACGAGAGGGACCTCCTTCGCCAGCCGCACCATGAAGGGCACGGTGAGCTGCACGCCGGAAAGCGGGGCGTCCTGCAGGATGATCGGGATGCCGCAGGCGTCGGCGACGATCTTGAAATGCTCGATCATGCCCTGCTCGTCTGCCCTGAGCAGCGCGCCGTGATAGGGCGGCATCATCATCAGCATCTTGGCACCGGCATCGGCTGCCGCCTTGGCGCGAGCGGCGGCGATGCGCGTCGAGAAATGCGAGGTCGTGACGATGACCGGAACGCGGCCCGCCACCTGCTCGATCGACAACCGCATCACCTCATCGCGCTCGGCGTCGGTCAGCAGGAACTGCTCGGAGAAATTCGCGAGGATGCAGATGCCGTCAACGCCCTGGTCAACCATCAGGTCCATGACGCGGCGGTTGCCCTCGGCGTCGAGATCGCCGTTCTCGTGGAAGATCGTCGGCGCGATGGGCAGGACGCCCTTATAGGGTTCGGTCATGGCAGACTCTCGTCTTGGGACGTGGGTGGGAATGCCGTCTTACGTTGGGGAGCCGTGATCGGCCACTGCGTCCCGGTTATCCCCGCGTGGCGTGGGCGGCAGTCAGCCGCCTTGCGCCGCGCCAGGCCAGCTGGAGCGGGTGGAGCAGCAGCAGCAGGAGGCCGAGCGCCATCAGGCTGGTCACCAGCGAATTCGACCAGAAGATCGAGAGCGAGCCCTGGCTGAAGATCATCGATTGGCGGAAGGCGTCCTCCGCCTTGTCGCCGATCACCATCGCCAGGATCATCGGCGCGATCGGATAGTCGAGCTTCTTGAATGCGTAGCCGACGACGCCGAAGGCGAGCGCGAGCCAGATGTCGAACGGCTTCCCCGCGACGGTATAGGCGCCGATGAAGCAGATCACGACGATCAGCGGCCCGATGATCGAGAAGGGGATGCGCAGGATCGATGCGAAGAGCGGGACGGTCGCGAGCACCACGACCACGGCGACGACATTGCCGAGATACATCGAGGCGATCAGGCCCCAGACGAAGTCCGGCCGCTCGGTGAAGAGCATCGGACCGGGGTTGAGGCCCCAGATCATCAGCCCGCCCATCATCACTGCCGCGGTGGCCGAGCCCGGGATACCGAGCGCGAGCATCGGTAGCATGGCGGCGGAGCCGGCAGCGTGGTCGGCGGTCTCGGGCGAGATCACGCCCTCCGGCTCGCCCTTGCCGAATTTCTCCGGATTGCGTGAGGAGCGCTTGGCCATGGCGTAGCTCATGAAGGAGGCCGCGGTCGGGCCGCCCGGGGTGATGCCCATCCAGATGCCGATGGCCGAGGAGCGCAGCAGGGCGACCCAGTAGCGCGGCAGCGTGGCGGCTGTGCGCAGCACGTCGCCGAGACGGACCTTGGCGGCGACGCCGTCGAAGCGCAGCCCGTCCTCCATGGTCAGCAGCAACTCGCCGATGCCGAACAGGCCGATCACGGCGATGAGGAAGCTGACGCCGCCGAGCAACACGTCGAACTCATAGGTCAGGCGGATGTTGCCCGAGACCGAGTCCATGCCGATCGAGGCCAGCGTGAAGCCGACGCCCATGGCGACGATCGACTTGAAGGCCGAGGAGCCGCCGAGCCCGATGAAGCTCGCGAAAGTGATGAAGTAGACTGCGAAGAACTCGGGCGAGGAGAAGCGCAGCGCGAATTTGGCGACCCAGCCCGAGAGCGCCGTGATCAGGAGGACGCCGGCCAGCGCGCCGAAGCCGGCCGAGAGGAAGGCGAGGGACAGCGCCTCGGTGGCGCGGCCCTGTTTCGCCATGGGATGGCCATCGAAGGTCGTGGCGACGGAGGAGGGCTCGCCGGGGATGTTGAAGATGATCGAGGTCGTCGAGCCGCCGAACAGCGCCCCCCAATAGAGCGAGGTCAGCAGGATGATGGCCGAGACCGGGTCCATCGAGAAGGTCAGCGGCAGCAGCAGCGAGACGCCGTTCGGCGCGCCGAGGCCGGGCAGCACGCCGACGAGGATGCCGAGCAGCACGCCCCCCATCATCAGCGCTACATGGTGAAAGGTGAGCGCGACCGAGAAGCCGTGCATCAGCGAGGCGAAATTATCCATGGCGTGCCTTCGTCATGGTGCTCAAAGGCCGAAAAGGGCTTCGATCGGCCCCTTCATGAGCTGGATCAGGAAAATGCGTTCGATGACGATGTAGAAAGTGAGGGCCGCGCCGAAGGAGGTCGCAAGCGAGGCCAGCCAGCCGAAGCCGCCCTGCACGCGCATGGCGAAGAAGAGATAGGCGATCGTCGCGACATACATGCCGAGCGCGGCGCAGAGGAGGACGAAGCCCAGGATCGGCAGGAAGAAGCTGACGACGCGGCGCAGCCCCTCGCCATCCAGGATCACCGCCGAAATCGCGCGGTCCGCTCTCAGCCGCTTCGACCAGGTGACGACGAGCGTGCCGAGGCTCGCCGCGGCCACCAGAAGGCCGGTGTAGAAGGGAAAGGCGCCGGGCTCGGGCCCCGAGGCATCCCAGCCGATGCCGAACTCCGTCGCGCCCCGGACGATGACGAGCCCATAGGCCAATGTGAACAGGGCGACGGCGGTTTCGGCCCATAGGCGGGTGACCATGGCGGCTGCCTCTGCTGGATCGGAAGCGTTCAACGCGGAAAGGCCCCGGCGGTGGCGCATGGCGTCAGCCGGGGGCGAAAGCGTCGCGGGGTGGTTTATTTCACCACCCAGCCTTCAGTCTCGAAGACCTTGCGGTTCGCGGCTTCGTCGCGGGCGACGAAATCGGTGAATTCCTTGCCCTTCATGAAGCGCGGGGTCTGCGCGGTGCGGGCGATGAACTCTTTCCACTCGTCGGTCTGGCTGACCTTCTCAAGCACGTCCTCATAGAACTTCACGGAGTCGGCGGGGACCTCGGCGGGCAGCCAGACGGTGCGCGGCATCTGGAAGGCCTCCAGCGGCAGCCCCGCCTCCTTGCAGGTCGGGATGTCGCCCCAGCCCTTGCCGTTGAAGATCGCTTCGCTCTTGGCGAGGCGGACCGGCGAGAAGACGCAGAGCGGCTTCACCTGCCCGGCCTTCCACTGGCCGATGTTCTCGTTGGGGTTGTTGGTGTTGGAATCGACATGGCCGCCGGCGAGCTGGGTCGCCGCGACCCCGCCGCCCTGGAAGGGCACGTAGATCCATTTGGCACCGGTCGCCTGCTCGATCATCGCGGTCAGCGTCTGGTCGGTGTCCTTCGACTGGCTGCCGGCCATCTTGAAGCCGCTGGGCTTGGCCTTGACCGCGTCGAGATAGGCCTTGGCGTCGTCGAAGGGCGCGCTGCCGTTGACCCAGATCAGGAACTCGTCGAGCGCGAGCGAGGCCACGGGGGTGAAATCGGCCGGCTTGAAGGCGAGCTTGGCGACATAGGGCAGCAAATAGGCATTATTGGTGCCGAAGACGACGCGATGGGGGTCGCCCTTGCCGGCCTTGCCGTGAACGAAGCCCTCGGCGCCCGAGCCGCCGCCCTTGTTGACGACGATGATCGGCTGATTGATCAGCTTGTTCTTCGTGGCGATCGACTGGACGACGCGCGCGAAGGTGTCGGTGCCGCCGCCGGGGCCGGAGGTGACGACGAACTCGACCGGCTTGGTCGGTTCCCAGGCGAGCGCTGCCGCGCCCGGGACGAGAGCGATGGCCGCGGCGAGCGCGGCGGTACGAAACATGGCCATAAGGCGTTTCTCCCTGCCTTGTCTTTCGGGTTTGGACGGCGCTCTTGCGGCGCCTTGTTAGCCGTGGTCAGGCCGCTGCGCGGCGCTGTGAAATGTCTCCGGCCATCTTGATCGCGAGGCTCAGCGCCGCGCGCGTCGCGCCGAGATTGGCGATGCCCTGGCCGGCGATCTCATAGGCCGTACCATGGGCCGGCGTACAGATCGGGAAGGGGAAACCGCCGATCAGCGTCACGCCGCGGTCGAAGCCCATCAGCTTCATGGCGATCTGGCCCTGGTCGTGGAACATCGTCAGGACCGCGTCGAAATCGCCGTTGCGCGCGCGCAGGAACACGGTGTCCGACGGGAACGGCCCCTCGACCGTGAAGCCCTTGGCCTTGGCCGCCTTGACGGCGGGCTCGATGGTCTCGATCTCGTCGCGGCCGAAATTGCCTCCATCGCCGCAATGCGGGTTGAGGCCGGCGACCGCGATCCGCGGCGGTTCGAAGCCGGCGGCGCGCAGATTGGTGTCCGCCAGGGCGAGCGCCCGCAGGATCCGTTCCTGCGTGATGTTGTTGGCGACCTCCGAGAGCGGGATGTGCGAGGTCACCCGCGCATTCCAGAGCTTGTCGAGGACGTTGAATTCGCTCGCAGGCCCCTCGAAGCCGATCGCATCGCGCACGAAGCGGATCTCGTCGTCATAGCCCTGATAGGCGAAGCGCATCGCCGCTTTGTTGAAGGGCGTGAAGAACACCGCATCAGCATGGCCGGCATGGGCGAAGCGGAGCGCCCGGCGGAAATTGTCAGTGGCGGCGCGCCCACCGGCGAGGGTGGGGGTGGCGCGCTTCAGATCCGCGGGATCATGGTTCGCGAGATCGACGAAGATCGGCCGGCCGGCGAAAGCGGGCAGGGGGGCGCCATCCGCGACGACCTCGACATCCGGGTCGACGCCGCTGTCGGTGATGCCGAGATCGAGCAGGCGCTTGTCGCCGAAGACCACGAAGTTCGCAGCCCCGCGCAGGTCCGGCTCGGCGAGGATGCGAGCGGTGAGTTCCGGGCTGATACCCGAGGGATCCCCCATCGCGACCGCGATGACCGGCCGTGCGCCTTCCTGATCCGACATTGGCGTTTTCCGCTCCGTTTTCGTCCTCGGGACGGGTAACACGCGACCATTGACCACGCAAGTATGCTGTATACAGAATATAAGTAGCCGCTACTCTTGCATGCAAGAATGTCCCAGAGCGTCTCCGGGAGGAGAGATTCCGTGAACTTCCATCAGCACTACGCGCGGGTCGCGCGCCCTGTCGAAGCCTGCCTCGTCGGCAGCGGCAGCTTCGGTCGCAGCTTCCTGACGCAGGCCGGGCGCATTCCGCTGGTGAGCGCGCGCATCGCGGTCGACATGACCGCGGAGGCGGCGGCGAAGGCTTTCCTCGCGGCGGGCATCGCCGCGAGCGACATCACCGTCTGCGCGACGGCTGCCGAGGCACGCGCCGCCTGGGCTGCCGGGCGGCACGTTGCGGCAGGTTCGCTCGATGCGGTGATCGACTTGCCCTTCGATTTCCTGATCGAGGCGACAGGAGCGCCCGTCGCCGCGACGCGCCATGCGCTGGCCGCGATCGAGGCGGGGCGGCATGTCGCGCTGGTTTCGAAGGAAGCGGACAGCGTGGTGGGGCCGGGCCTGGCGCGACGCGCGGCGGAGAAGGGCGTCGTCGTAACACCCGTTGACGGAGACCAGCCGAGCCTGCTGATCGGCCTCGTCACCTGGGCCGAGCTGCTCGGCTTCGAGGTGATCGCGGCGGGCAAGTCGAGCGAATACGACTTCGTCTTCGATCCGGGCTCCGGCGACGTCGCCTGCAACGGGGTGACGCGGTCGCTGCCGGCGCTGGCGAATCACTGGGCGCTGGGCGGCGCTGACGCGGTTTCGCGTGCAGCCGGCCGCGCCGAGGTGCTGGGCTCGGCCTTCCCGCTGCGCGCCGTGCCGGATCTCTGCGAGATGACGCTGGTGGCGAATGCCACGGGGCTGAGCGCCGATGTCGCCGGCTTCCATGCGCCGCCGGCGCGCATCCCCGAGATCGCCGATCTGTTCAGCGAGCGCGGGCAGGGCGGGCTCCTCGGCGGCACGCGCCGGGTCGATGTCTTCCATCACCTGCGCCGGCCCGACGAGGCGAGCTTCGCCGGCGGTGTCTTCGTGACCGTGCGTTGCGAGGATCCGGTGAGCTGGAAGCTGCTCGAGGAGAAGGGGCATGTCGTGGCGACGGGCGGCCATACGGCGGCGCTCTACCTGCCGCGCCATCTGCTCGGGCTCGAATGCGCGACCTCGCTGCTGGATGCCGTCGGCTATGGCGTTTCCGGCTACGGGCCCGATTATCGGCCGCGGCAGGATCTCGTGGCGGTCGCCGAACGCGATCTTCTGGTCGGCACCGTGCTGACCATGGGCGGCCATCACCACAGCATCCCTGGTGTCGCCGGGGCGATGGTCGAGGCGCGGCCGCTCGGCGAAGACGAGCCGGCGCCGTTCTACCTGGTTGCAGACGCCACGCTCGTCCGGCCGGTGCGGGCGGGGGAGGCGATCCGCCTCGGTGACGTGAAGCCCGACGAGACCTCGCCGCTGTTCCAAGCACGGCTCAGCCAGGATGCGATGTTCTTCAGCTGAGGTACGATGCGTTGACAGCGCCGGGCGGCCATGTCGTAACGCGGCTTAGGGTCCGTTCTCGCGAGGGCGATCCTGAAGGAGCGAGCACAGGTCATGACTGAGGCTGCCGAAGCCTATCCGCGCATCCAGCGGCGCACCCTCCACGAGGAGGTGCTGGAGAGGCTGCGCGACATGATCATCGAAGGGCGGCTGGAGCCAGGCCAGCGCATCAACGAGGGGGCGGTCGGTGCCCAGCTCGGCGTCTCGCGGACGCCGCTGCGCGAGGCAATCAAGAGCCTCGCCAGCGAGGGGCTGGTCGAGATGCAGCCTGCCAAGGGCGCGGTGGTGCGCCGGTTCTCGCTGCGCGATCTGCGCGAAATCCTGGAAGTCATCAAGTCGCTGGAACAGCTTGGCGGCCGTATCGCCTGCGCGGAAGCGACGGAGGAGCAGATCGCGGAGGTGGTCGCGCTGCATGAGCGGATGATGGTGCTCTACACGGAGCGGAACCGGCTCGAATATTTCAAGCTCAACCAGACCATCCATTCCGCCATCGTGGCGGTCTCGGGCAACGCCGTGCTGGCGGAGATGCACGAGACGCTGCAGGCCCGCATAAAGCGGCTGCGCTTCATCGGCAATGAAGGCCCGGAGAAATGGGCGGGTGCCGTGGCCGAGCACGAGGCGATGATCGCCGCGTTGAAACGGCGTGACGGCGAGGCGCTCTCTGTCGAGATCGGCAAGCACATGGACCACACGCTGGATCGCGTGAAGGAAGTCCTCTGAGTCGCGTGGCTTCCTAAGAAGACGTGCCGTCGATTCCGGGTTCGCCGCGGCGCGACCCCGCGCAGACCGGCGAAGCGCTGAGCCAGCATGTTCGCAACGGCCTTTCCGGTCTTGTCCCGCATCTCTCGAAGGGAGGTTCGCTGCCAGGCGATGTGAAGGAGGGCCAGGGGAGCGGCTGAAGGCTCCATCGGCCTTGCATGCAAGCCTGCGAATTGGGTCGCCGGCGCCCTGCGGGCCGGCTTTCGCCGTGAGGCTCAGACCGATGCGGAGAAGAAATAGACGCTCAAGGCGAGCAGGAAGAAGAAGCTGATGTAACGAACCTGCATCTGCCCCTCTTTAGCTCGCGGCGGGAGGAACATGCTGGAAATCTATCAAATCGGTTTAAATCCGATCTTTAAAATTGCGCCTAAGCCGATCTGAAATCGCGATTTTTTTGTGAGCGCCGCCATTCAGTGCGATCCAGAATGGCGGCGGTTCGTTTCAGAAGTCGCGGCCTGTCAGGGGCGAGTGACCGAAACAACGACATAGGTGTGCATCGCCTCGCCGTCATGGATGGAGACGTATTCGCCGGGCACGAAGCGCTCGTCGCCAAGGCGGTAGCCGGCCTCGTCATCGTCGCTCTCCTCGGCGTCATAGTCGATGAACCAATGGCCGCCGGGCTTGCGGCGCAGGAGACCGATTAGGTCTGCCTGGCCGGGCTGGAAGCGGCGGACGCGGCAGAAGGCGCGATGCTCCTTCCATTCGGCCGGGTCGAGGCGGTTCTCCTCATCGAGCGGGACCACGAGGTCGTAGCCGTTGCGGCTGTCGCCCTCGGGCGAGCTCTTCTCGCGGGCGAGCACGAGGCGGACATGTTGGAAGCTGCGGGGCAGGGCGTTCATGGCGTACGAACCCTCATGAGATATCGAAACGAGGCGAGAGGCCTGCGGTCAGGCCGGGCTCACTTCGCGGCGGAGAGAGCCTCACCGATCGCGTCCTTGATCTGGAGGCGCTGCTTGCGCAGCTCGGTCTCGATCGCCTGGTCAACCGGGGCGAGGTTCGTCTCGGCCAGGTGCACCTTGTCGTTGACCTCGTCATAGAGCTCGAGCAGGCGCGCGAACTCCGGATCGGCGACCTTGAGGCGGTGAATGGCCTCGGCCTGCCCCGGGAACTCCTCGGCGAGCGTATGCGGGGTGTTGGACATCTCGGCTTCTCCTGCCTGTCGATCGTTCTGTTTCGCCCCCGTCTTTAGCGGCATGGCCGCGTGCCGGCATTGATCTAGCCCCAAGCCGGGCAGGCCGCACAAGGCTCTTGGCATCCATAGGCGACGATAATATATAGATGCTTATGACAAGCATGCCTAAGAAGCCGCCGCCGACGGTAGGTTTCCTGCTGCACGACGTCGCGCGACTGCTGCGCAAGCGTTTCGAGCAGAATGCCCGCGATACCGGGCTGACGCGTTCGCAGTGGCAGGTGCTCGCCTATCTCGACCGCAATGCCGGCATCCAGCAGGGAGCGCTCGCCGAGCTCATCGATGTCGAGCCGATCACGATCGGCCGCATCGTCGACAAGTTGCAGGGCTGCGGGTTGGTGGAGCGTCGGCCGCATCCGACCGACCGGCGGATCTGGCAGCTGCATCTGACGGAGAAGGCCGGGCCGATGCTCGCGGAGATGCGCGAGCTGGGCGAGATCACCCGGGCCGAGGCCTTCGGCGACATTCCGGAAGGGGAGCGCGAACGGCTCCTCGCCCTCCTCGAAACCATGAAGACGAATCTCGTGGCCGCCTGCCAGGCGCCGGCGGCCGAAAGGCAGAACCACAATGGATGACGCAGCCAGGAAGACCGACGCTGTCGAGGCCGAATCGCAGCCGGCAGCGCCCGACAATGTGACCGAGATCCGGCGCGCCGAGCCGAAGGCGGCGGCGCAGCCAGCCCCGGTCCCCGTTGCCCGTCCGCCGCGCAATCGCAAGCGGACCCTGCTCTTCGCCCTGCTGCCGGTCGCGCTGATCGCGGGCGGCTATACTTACGTCCGCGGCGGGCAGGTGATGTCGACCGACAATGCCTATGTGCAGGCCGATATCGTCGGCATCTCGACCGATGTCGCCGGCATCGTCAGCGAGATCGACGTCCACGACAATCAGCCGGTAAAGGCCGGCGACACGCTGTTCCGGCTCGACGACAAGCCGTTCCGCTTCGCGCTGGAGCGCGCCGATGCGCAGATCGGCGTCGTGCGCAACGATCTCGAAGGGCTCAAGGCGAGCTACAAGGGCATGCAGAGCCAGATCGCCCAAGCCGAGAGCGACATCGCCTTCTACCAGACGGCGTTCAAGCGCCAGCAGGATCTCGCGACCAAGTCCGTCGCCTCGCAGGCGACCTATGACCAGGCGAAGCACGATCTCGACGGAGCGCAGCAGAAGCTCGTGCAGTTGCAGAACCAGCTGACCGGTATCGCCGCCAGCCTGAACGGCCAGCCCGACGCCCCGGTCGAGCAGCATCCGCGCTATCGCGACGCCGTCGCCGCCCGCGCTGAGGCCGCTCGCCAGCTTGAGCATACGGTGGTGCGCGCGCCGATGGAGGGCATCGTCACCAACGTGCCCTCGCTGCAGAAGGGGCAGTATCTGAAGGAGGCGACCGCCGCCTTCAGCCTGGTCTCCAGCGACCATGTCTGGGTGCAGGCCAATCCCAAGGAAACGGAGCTGACCTGGGTGCGCCCGGGCCAGAAGGCCGAGATCTATGTCGACAGCTATCCGGGCGAGGCCTGGAGCGGGATCGTCGACAGCATCAGCCCGGCCTCGGCCGCGAGCTTCTCGCTGCTCCCGGCACAGAACACCTCAGGCAACTGGGTCAAGGTGGTGCAGCGCATCGCCATGCGGGTGAAGATCGACACCGCGTCCGACAGGCCGCAGCTCAGGCCCGGCATGAGCGTGACGCTCGACGTCGATACCGGCCATGCCCGTGGGCTGCCGGAGTTCATCGGCTCCGCCTTCGGCATGGGCAGCAAGCCTGAGAAGAAGACTGAGAACAGCCATGGCTAGTCCGGCCGGCGCCGCAGTTGCGATACCGGTCGCCAATCGCGGCGCCATCACCGCCTGCGTCATCCTCGCGGTGATCATGCAGGCGCTCGACACGACCATCGCCAATGTCGCGCTGCCCTATATCCAGGGCAGCGTCTCGGCGAGCTCGGACCAGATCAACTGGGTCCTAACCTCCTATATCGTCGCGGCGGCGATCATGACGCCGCCCTCGGGCTTCCTCGCCTCCCGCTTCGGGCGCAAGCGCGTGCTCTCGGCGGCGATCATCGGCTTCGTCGTCGCCTCGATCCTGTGCGGCGCCGCGCAGTCGCTGACGCAGATCGTCGGTTTCCGGTTGATGCAAGGCTTGTTCGGCGCGGCGCTCGTGCCGCTCTCGCAAAGCATCCTGCTCGACATCTACACCCCGGAGGAGCGGGGCTCGGCCATGGCGCTGTTCGGCGTCTCGGTGATGGTCGGGCCGGTGCTCGGCCCAGTCATTGGCGGCTGGCTGACCGAGAACATCTCCTGGCGCTGGGTCTTCTACATCAACCTTCCGCTCGGCATCCTGGCGCTGGCGGGCGTCTCGATCTTCGTCGCCGAGACCAAGGCGAACAGCACGGCGAAGCTGGACTGGATCGGTTTCGGCGCACTCAGCATCGCGATCGCCTCGTTGCAGCTCTTCCTCGACCGGGGGGCGCAACTCGATTGGTTCGATTCCTTCGAGATCATCGTCGAAGCAGCGGTCTGCGCTGCGGCGCTCTACATCCTGGTGGTGCACACTTTCACGGCCGAGAACTCCTTCATCAAGCCGCGGCTCTTCCTCGACCGGAACTTCTGCGTCGGGCTGATCTTCATCTTCATCGTAGGCATCTGCTACCTGGCCTCGCTGGCGTTGATGACACCCTATCTGCAGACGCTGATGGGCTATCCGGTGGTGACGGCCGGCATTGTCATGGGCCCGCGCGGGCTCGGCACCATGGTCTGCATGTTCCTGGTCGGGAAGCTGATCGGGCGGGTCGACATCCGCATCCTGCTCGGATCCGGCCTCCTGGTCAGCGCCTGGGCGATGTACGACATGGCCGGCTGGACGCCGGATGTTTCGCAGCAGACGATCATGGTGACCGGCTTCATCCAGGGCGCGGGGCTCGGTCTGCTCTTCGTGCCGCTGACGACGGTGACTTTCGCGACGCTGCCGGCCGAATATCGCGGCGACGGCACCGGCCTCTACAACCTCTCGCGGAATATCGGCTCGAGCGTCGGCATCTCGCTGGTCGCCTATCTGCTCACCCGCAACGTGCAGGTGAACCATGAGGAGATCGCCAGCCACGTCACGCCTTACAACCGGACCTTCGACGTGCCGGCGATCCGGCAGATGTGGGATCCGCTGACGCTGGCGGGGCGCGCAGCGCTCGACGAGGTGGTGACCCGACAGGCGACGATCATCGCCTATATCGACGATTTCAAGCTGCTGATGATCCTGTGCCTGGCGGCGCTGCCCTTCCTGCTGCTGCTGCGCACGCGCGGGCAGCAGGCGGCGCCTTCGGACGATCACGCGGTGGTCATGGAATAGCCCAGACTTGCCACTGTTTTCGCCGGGCGGCGCCTGTGTTACGGGGCCCAGCGCGGGACTGCGCGGAGAGGAACGGGCGAATATGCTGGCCGTCGAAGACAGCGCGCTGCCGGATGTGAAGATCGTCATGCCGAAGAAGCATGACGATCACCGTGGCTTCTTCTCCGAGACCTGGAGTCGTGCCGCCTTCGCGACGGCGGGGATCGACGTCGACTTCGCGCAGGATAACCACTCGCTTTCGGCGGCGGTCGGAACGTTGCGGGGCCTGCACTTCCAATCGCCGCCCTTCGCGCAGGACAAGCTGGTCAGGGTGACGCGCGGCCGAATCCTCGACGTTGCCGTCGACATCCGCGTCTCTTCGCCGACATTCGGCAAGCATGTCGCGGTCGAGCTCTCGGCAGAGAACTGGAAGCAGCTCTTCATTCCCGTCGGCTTCGCCCATGGCTTCGTCACGCTCGAGCCCGATACCGAGGTCCAGTACAAGGTCAGCACAGCTTACGCGCCGGAGAACGACCATGGGCTCGCCTTCGATGACCCGGCGCTCGGGATCGACTGGCGGCTGCCGCTTTCGGCTCTGACGCTCTCCGACAAGGATCGCAAGCATCCGCGGCTCGCCGAGATGCTGCGCTTTTTCGACTGATGACGCTCCGCATCGCCGTCACCGGCTGGACCGGCCAAATCGTCTGCGCCATGCTTGAACGCGTGCCGGTGGGCGTCGAGGTCGTCGCGATCCGTCGCCCGGAGCTCGATCTCGCCGTCCCCCGGACGATCGCGCCGGCATTGCGCGCGGCTAGGGCCGACGTCATCGTCAATGCGGCCGCCTATACGGCAGTGGACCAGGCCGAGAGCGAGCCCGATCTCGCCATGCGCGTCAACGGCGAGGCCGCCGGCGAAGCGGCGCGCGCTGCCGCGCGACTCGGCGTGCCGGTCATCCAGATCTCCACCGACTACGTCTTCGACGGCGCGCTCGACCGGCCTTATCGCGAGGATGACGCGGTCGGCCCCGTCTCTGCCTATGGTGCGAGCAAGCTTGCCGGCGAGCGCGCGGTCGCTGCTGCTACGCCCGATCACGCCATCCTGCGCACGGCCTGGGTCTACAGCCCCTTCGGCAAGAATTTCGTCCGCACCATGCTCCGGCTGGGCGAGGCGCGCGAGGAGGTCGGGGTCGTGGCCGACCAAATCGGCTGCCCGACCAGCGCCTTCGACATCGCCGATGCAATCTTCGCCGTCGCGCGCAACCTGCGGCAGCGGCCGGGCGATCCGTCGCTGCGCGGCGTCTTCCATATGGTGGGGCGGGGCGAGACGAGCTGGGCTGGCTTCGCGGAAGCGATCTTTGCCGAGGCCGAGCAGCACGGGCGCAAACCCGTCCGCGTCCGCCGCATCGGCACGGCGGACTATCCGACGCCGGCGCGCCGGCCGGCTAATTCCCGGCTGGAGTGCACGAAGCTCGCGGCCGTGCATGGGGTTAACTTGCCGGAATGGCACGAGGCCGCACGAAGCTGCGTGGCGCGGCTATTGGCAGAAGAGGGGGGACGGCAGGCACCATGAAGGGCATCATCCTCGCCGGAGGCTCCGGCACGCGGCTTCACCCGATGACACGGGCGATCTCGAAGCAGCTCCTGCCGATCTACGACAAGCCGATGATCTACTATCCGCTCAGCACGCTGATGCTGGCGGGTATTCGCGAGATTCTGCTGATCTCGACGCCGCACGATCTGCCGCATTTCCAGCGCCTGCTCGGCGATGGCTCTGCCTGGGGATTGTCGCTCTCCTATGCGGAGCAGCCGCAGCCCGAGGGCCTGGCGCAGGCCTATCTGATCGGCGCGGATTTCGTTGCGGGAGGTCCCTCGGCCCTGATCCTCGGCGACAACCTGTTCTACGGCCATAGCCTGACCGAGATGATGCAGGTCGCTGCGCGCCGGGAGCGGGGGGCGACGGTGTTCGCCTATCAGGTCCGGGACGCGGAACGCTACGGCGTGGTCTCCTTCGACGCTTCGGGCAAGGCGCTCTCGATCGAGGAGAAGCCGAAAAAGCCGAGATCGAACTGGGCGGTGACGGGCCTCTATTTCTACGATGCGCAGGTTGTCGAGATCGCTGCCGGGCTCAAGCCGTCGGCACGCGGCGAGCTCGAGATCACCGACGTGAACCGGGCTTATCTCGAACGCGGGGAGCTCTCGGTCGAACGCATGGGACGTGGCTTCGCCTGGCTCGACACGGGCACGCCTGAAAGCCTGCTCCAGGCCGGGGAGTTCGTCCGTACGCTGGAGGGCCGACAGGATCTGCGCATCGCCTGCCCCGAGGAGACCGCCTGCCGGCAAGGCTGGATCAGTCCCGCCGATCTCGCGCGCCTCGGCGAGGAACTCGCGAAAGGCGATTACGGCCGCTACCTCCTGCGCGTTGCCGCCGAGCTTGCGGAAGACGGCTGAGCGACCGTTCTGTGGAACCCGCTCAGGCGATCTCGCTAAAATTGTCAGCTTGTGCTTTTGTGACCTCGTGAAGTCGCTGATCGGCGATCGAGCCGATTTCACGCGATCCCGACGCCATGAGTGGGTTTCATGCGACCAGCGCCCGCACGAGCTTTCCCGCTGCCTGCCCGGGTTTCAAGCTGGGCCGAGACGCCGCAGGCGGCCAACGATAACGAGCCCTATAGCCAGGAAGGCTCGGTCGGCTTCATCGTGGCGCGGGCGCTGATCGTCCTCACGCTCCTGGCGACCGCCGGGCTCGTTGTTGCCGCGACCGCCTGGCTCGGCCGCACGATCTGGCGCAGCTTCTTCTGAGGCTGCCGGCACGGCCCGGATGGCGGGCGGCCGGTCAAGGAAATGGTCCTCGCCCGGAGGCTCGCGCGTCAGCGGGCGTTCTGGAAGGCCTTTGGGCTGAAGACGGTCCTGAACAGGATCATCACGTCGAGCCAGAACGACCAGTTGTCGATGTACCAATGGTCGAAGGCGACGCGCCGCGCCATCTTGTCGTCGGTGTCGGTTTCGCCCCGCAGGCCGTTCACCTGCGCCCAACCGGTGATGCCGGGCTTCACATTGTGGCGGCGTGCGTAATGGTCGATGCGGCGCTCGAAGGCGACGTCATGCGCCAGCGCATGCGGACGCGGCCCGACCAGGGACATCTCGCCGCTCAGGACATTGAGGAGCTGCGGTAGCTCATCGAGATTGTAGCGGCGCAGGACATGGCCGATGCGTGTGATCCGGGGATCGTTGCGCGTTGCCTGCGCCACGACCTGCCCGTCATCCGTCGTGGTCATGGTGCGAAACTTGAAGATGCGGAAGGCCTGCTGGTTGAAGCCGTAGCGCCGCTGCCGGAACAGGACGGGACCGGGCGAATCGAGCCGGATCAACGCAGCGACCAGCACCAGAAGCGGCAGGCTCAGCAGGAGGGCGCAGGACGCGGCGACGATATCGAAGCCGCGCTTGACCGCGACCTCAGCCGCGGACAGCGGCCGGCGCGTCAGGCGCAGGCTGGCGAGCGAGCCGGAACGCACGACATTCACCGCATCGAAGCGCTCCATCACGGGCTCCGGTACCAGATGGATTGCGACCGGAAGGTTCGTGAAGGCCTTGACGCAGGCGTCGATCGTTTCCCGCTCCGACCAGGGCAGGGCGATGAAGACGGAATCAGGCCGCCTCGTGCGGCAGTTCGCAGCCGCCACGGCGAGATCGGCCGCAAGAGCCGCCGGATTGCCGCTTCGGTCCGCCCGGAGAAAGGCGACGTCGGTGACCGCGAAGCCCGTGTCCCACGGCTTGTGCCGGCTGACGAAGGACATCACGTTCTCTTCCCGCCCGATCAGGAAAGCGCGCTCGACCGCGATCCGGCCGGTCCTGCTGCCGTTGGCGACGAGCCGGACGATCAGCGATCGCGACAGGGCGATGACCGGGGTGCCGGTGAGATAGGTCGCGACGATGACGGCGCGCGAATAGTGCTCGGCGACCTTGGCCAGCACCACCACCGCCAGGAAAGCGACCATGGTGATGTTCCAGACCGTAAAGGCCGAGCCGAACTGCCCCCGGGCGGAAAGATAGTTCTCGATCTGGTAGCGCCCGCGCAGGGCGTTGGTGAAGACGAACAACGCCGCAAGCATGGCCGCTAGCTCCGGCGTGGCACTGTCCGGAATCGGCAGGCCGGTCGCGATCAGGGAATAGATGCTTGCGGCGAGATAGACGAGCGACAGGACCACGACCGCGTCGCTTGCCGCCATCAGCGGCCCGAGCCAGTGGCGCCAGATCAGGGAACGCCTCTCCGGCACCGCCAGCATCGTGTCGTCAAGCCTGTTGACGCTCATGGTTCACCCCAGCCCATTGGATCGGCCGCGCCTGGTTGTCCCATTTCGGAGCGGCAGGCCGGCCGGAGATTGACGAATGGGCAACCAGCCGCAAGGCGCATGCCGGCGGCCGTCGTCTCAGTTCGGGGCAGGGGAATGCGGGGCTGTGCTCAGGCCGGGCGGCGAGAGCGCCGGATCATATGGTCGAAAAGGCCGGGCAGCGCACCGCCGATGATGGCACCAGCGCACTTCACGAGCGCGTCGTGCGGCCGCCCGTGGCGCGTCTCTTCCCAGGTTTGGAGCCATTCGAGGCCGATGGCGAACGCAACGATGCCGCCCAGCACGAGCCAGCGCTGCCGCGGATGGGCGAAGCTCAGCAGGGCTCCGGCGGCAAAATAGGCGAGGAAGCGTTCACCGTTGGCGCCGATCTCCGCGGCATGCGGCCGTGCCTCGATCGGCAGCAATGTCGCAGCCACGATCGCCAACAGGGCTCCCCAGCCGATCACGGCCGCCACAAGACGCAACTTTTCCAGGGGGAGGTTCAAAGGGACTCCGGTAGGCGGGTGCGGAATGCGGATCGGAGAGGCAAGAATCGGCGCGCTTTTTTCCTTATGACGGGGCAATAGCGGCGAAGCAATGGCGCGCGCTTCTCGCGCCTCGGCGGGCCCTGACCACCTATTCGGGTCGAGCATGCGACGTCGACCGATCTTATCCCCGGCCGCGGCAGCCGCAGAATAATCCGCCTCGCTCCAATCCCCGTTCGCGAGGCTCCATGACCGACACACTCCGCCTCAGCCTGCCGCTGCTGGCCGCCGGCCAGGCACAGAAGCACGTCACCCATAACGACGCCCTGACGCGGCTCGACGCGCTGATTCACCTTTCCGTTGAGAGCAGAACGCAGAACGCGCCGCCGGCAATACCGACCGAGCTCTCGGCCTTTATCGTGCCACCGGGTGGCACAGGTGCTTTCGCCGGCCGCGCCGACCAGCTCGCGCTCTATGAGGATGGCGGCTGGACCTTCCTGATGCCGCGCCCCGGCTGGCAGGCCTGGGTGGCGGACGAGGCCGAGCACAATCTCTGGACCGGCTCGGAATGGCGCCGCGACAGCCCGCTGAGCAGCCTCGGCGCTGAACGCTGGGGCGTCAACGCGACGGCCGATGCGACGAACCGGCTGGCGGTCTCCTCCGATGCCAGCCTGTTCAACCATGCGGGCGGCGATCATCGGCTTAAGATCAACAAGGCGAATGCCACTGGCACGGCGAGCGTGTTGTTCCAGTCCGACTGGTCGGGTAGGGCGGAATTCGGTTTTGCCGGTGACGAGGATTTTCGGGTCAAGGTCAGCCCGGACGGCTCGGCCTGGCATGATGCCCTCGCCATCGACCGGGCGAGTGGGGCCGTCGCGCTGCCGGGCTCGCCTTGGGCTGCAGGCGCGAACCTGCTGGTCAATGGCGACATGGCGATCAACCAGCGCGCTTTCGCTGGCGGGGCGCTGGCGGCAGGGGCCTATGGCTTCGATCGATGGAAGGCCGATGCGGGCGGCGCTAACCTCTCGCTCAGCGGCTTCACGATCATGCTGAATTCGGGCGCCATCGTGCAGCCGGTCGAGCCGGCACTCTGGGGGCTTGCCTCCTTTGCCGGCCTGAAGCTGACGCTTTCCGTCGATAACCTCAGCGGCGGCAGCCTCTCGGTCACGGTCGGCAGCCAGTCCGGCACCATCACGGCCGGCTCCGGCCGCCGTTTCGTGATGCTGACGCCAGCTCCGGGTGATGTCGGTATGCTGCCGGTCAAGCTGGCGCCGAGTTCCGGTGCCGTCAGCTTCGCGCGCGTCAAGCTCGAATATGGGCCGCTTGCAACGGGCTGGGCAGTGCGGCCGCTTGCCATCGAGCAGCAGCTCTGCCGGCGTTACCATGCGCGGCTGGGCGGGCAGATCCTGATCGACGCCTATCAGGCGGCTGCGGCCTCCTCCCGCCAGGCGATCTCGCTGCCGGTGTCGATGCGCGCAACGCCCGCCGTGAGCTTCGCCGTCTCATCAGAGCTCAATGTGCAGGGAATGGATCGCGGCGTTGTCGCGCAGTCGACTGAGAGCGCGTATGCCTATGTCACGGCGCAGGCGCTCGGGCGGGTGAGGGCGGCCTTCGACGGTATCGCCTTCGACGCGGAGCTGTGAGACAGCGCGTCATGCTCGCGCTTGACCCGAGCATCTCTGAAGCCAGTGCCTTCTGGTCGTGAGATTCTCGGGCCCGCGCAGGGCGCGGCCCGAGAATGACGGCCGTGCCTTCAATGAATCTCCGGCTCGGCGACCTCCGCCGTGCCTTCGAGATAATCGAAGTCGCAGCCCTTGTCGGCCTGCCGGATATGGGCCGCCGACATCTTGCCCCAGCCGCGCGGATAGTCGCGGTCCGGCGGGGTCCAGCTCTTCAGGCGTTCGGCGATTTCTGTATCGGACAAGGCGACCGAGATGCTGCGCGCCTCGACATCGACGCTGATGATGTCGCCCGTCTTCACCGCGGCGAGGGGGCCCTTGATATAGGCTTCCGGCGCGACGTGGAGGATGCAGGCGCCGTAGCTGGTGCCGGACATGCGCGCATCCGAGATGCGCAGCATGTCGCGCACGCCCTGCTTCAGCAGCTTCTTCGGGATCGGCAGCATGCCCCATTCCGGCATGCCAGGGCCGCCGACGGGGCCGCAGTTCTTGAGCACCATGATGTGATCGGCCGTGACGTCGAGGCTCTCGTCGTTCACCGCCTTCATCATCGCATCGTAATGCTCGAAGACGAGGGCGGGGCCGGAGTGCTTCAGCAGGCGCGGTTCGGCGGCCGAGGGCTTGATGACGCAGCCGTCGGGGGCGAGATTGCCCTTGAGGACCGCGAGCCCGTTGGCGGTCGAGACCGGCCGGTCGAGCGGGCGGATGACGTTGTCGTCATAGACATTGGCGAGCGCGATGGTCTCGGCAATCGGCTTGCCGGTGACGGTCATCGCGTCGGTGTGGAGCTTGCTTTCGAGCTGCTTCAGCAGACCAGGGAGCCCGCCGGCATAGAAGAAGTCCTCCATCAGGAAATCGCCGGAGGGGCGCAGGTTCGCGATGACCGGGACGTTGCGCGAGAAGGCGTCGAAATCGTCCGGCGTCAGCGGCACGCCGGCGCGGCCGGCCATGGCGACGAGATGGATGATCGCATTCGTCGAGCCAGCGACCGCCATATGCACCGTCAGCGCATTCTCGAAGCTCTTGCGGGTCAAAATCTTGTCGGGCGTCAGGTCTTCCCAGACCATCTCGACGATGCGCATGCCCGCGGCCGCGGCCATGCGCGGATGGGCGGCGTCGGCAGCCGGGATGGCGGAGGCACCGGGCAGGGTGAGGCCCAGCACTTCGGCATGGCTCATCATCGTCGCGGCAGTGCCCATCACCATGCAGGTGCCGTAGGAGCGGGCGATGCCGCTCTCCATGTCGCGCCACTGATCGTCAGTGATGTTGCCGGCTTCCTTCTCGGCCCAGTACTTCCACACATCGGCGCCGGAGCCGAGCACCTTGCCGGCCCAGTTGCCGCGCAGCATCGGCCCGGCCGGCACGAAGATGAAAGGAAGCCCTGCGCTACAGGCGCCCATGATCAGCGCCGGCGTGGACTTGTCGCAGCCGCCGAGGAGGACCGCGCCGTCGAGGGGGTGGGAGCGGATCGATTCCTCCGTCTCCATCGCGAGGAAGTTGCGATAGAGCATCGTCGTAGGCTTCTGATATTGCTCCGAAACCGACATCACCGGGATCTCGATCGGAAAGCCTCCCGCTGCCCAGACGGCGCGCTTCACGGCCTCGGCGCGATCGCGCAGATGAGTGTGGCAGGGGTTGATCTCGGACCAGGTATTGATGATGCCGATGACCGGCTTGCCCATGAACTCCTCATGGCCGAAGCCCATCTGCAGCGCCCGCGAGCGGTGGCCGAAGGAGCGCAGGTCGCTCGCCCCGAACCATCGCCAGCTGCGCAGGGTCTCGGGCGTTTTGTGGGGGCGGGGCGGCATGGGCGTTTCCTCGGGTGCTCTCTTGTTGGTTCAACGTCTGTCATTCCGGGGCGGCCCGCAGCGGCGAAGCCGGAACCCACGACTTAGTGAGAGATTGCCCGCAGGTGGTGAAGGGCTCGCCCGGTCGTGGGTTCCGGGTTCAACGCTGCGCGATGCCCCGGAATGACGAGGGTTATTCCGCCGCCGCGCGGACGGCGCCCCAGCTCGAAACGATCGCCCGCAATTCGGCGCGCTCAGCCTCGTTCAGCTCCGGCAGGCCGGGCAGGCGGACGGGTCCGACATTGGTGCCGAGCAGGCCGAGAGCTTCCTTCACCACGGTGACGTTGGCGCCGTTGCCGTATTTCGTGCGCAGCTTCTCGAAGCCGGCGATGGCGTCGACCTCGCGCCGGGCGGTCTCATAGTCGCCAGCTTCCAGCGCGCGCCAGACGGAGAGTGAACGCTCGGGAGCGACATTGATCAGCCCGGAGGTGAAGCCGCGGGCGCCGAGTGCATAGAAGGGGGCGGCCCAGCCTTCGGCCAGCCCGCAGATCCAGTTGGCCGAGGTGCCTTGCGTCTCTCGCACGCAGTCGGCCAGCAGCATCATGTTGTTGGAGGCGAATTTCACGCCCGCGACGTTCGGATGGGTCGCGACGCGGATCAGGTCCTTCACGCCGATGGCGTCGGACCGGATATAGGCGACGAGCGGGATCGGAAGCGCTTCCGCGATGGCGAGGATGTAGTCGGCCTGCGATTGCGGCGCGGCGAAGGGGTCGAGCGGGTGATGGACCATCGCCGCGTCGCAGCCGGCCTTGGCGGCGAGCTTGCCGGTCGCGATGGCCTCGCGCAGGGAGCGGCCGATGCCGGCCGTGACGAGCGCCCTACCGGCGGCCGCCTCCGCGGCGGTGGCGTGAGAGCGCTCCACCTCGGCGGTGGTCATCGGATAGAACTCTCCGGTGTTGCCAGCCGAGACGATGTTGTGGATGCCGGCCTCGGCGATGCGGCGCACGATCTTGCCGGTCAGCGCCCAGTCGGCCTCGCCATCCTCCTTCCAGGCGGTGACATGGACGCCGGAAATGCCGCGGAGACCCGCGCGCAGCTTGTCATTCGTCATAATCGAGTCCCTCCGCATCCGCGCCGAAGACCAGCCTCACATGGGCCTTTGCCGAGCGGACGATGTGACGGCGCATCCTGAGCTCGGCCAGGGCCGGGTCATGCGCCAGCAGAGCTTCA
Source organism: Hyphomicrobiales bacterium (assembly GCA_900473415.1). GTDB lineage: Bacteria > Pseudomonadota > Alphaproteobacteria > Rhizobiales > Beijerinckiaceae > Allobosea. The sequence continues at coordinate 23,235 of UCLR01000012.1, read as the reverse complement.
TAAATGCCGCGATGTTCCTCGAAGCCTTGGCCGCGCTCGGCCGGCTCCGAATGCAGGGCGATACGCTGCGCGTGGTCGTACATGCGCTGGCCGTCGAGACGACGCTCCAGATAGCTGCAGCCCGAGATGCGATGGATCGCCCGGTGATAGTCCTCGTTGCGGGCGACGAGGTCTTCCAGGTCGCCGTGCTTGGTCGCCTGTTCCATCGCGTCGATCAGCCGGCCGAGCTCGCGGGCATCGGCCTCCGTCAGGCGATTGGCGGCGACGTGGGCCATGACGCTTTCAAGCGCCGCGCGGCCCAGCGCCATCTCAAGTGCCTGGCGGGGCGAGAATTCGACGAAGACGCCCCGGCGCGGCTCGGTGCGGACCAGCCCCTCGCTCTCCAGCTTGCGGATCGCATCCTTCACCGGCGTGGTGCTGACACCGAGCATCTCGGCGAGATGACGCTCGTTCAACCGCTCGCCGTTGCGGAAGCGCCCGGCGACGATGGCGCGGCGCAGGCGCTCGTGGACGTGCTCGCGCAGCGAGCGCAGCAGATCGGGAGCGACGGGTTCGACGGCGGGCTGCAACATGAACTCTTCCGTGGCGCGAACCTCACGAATCCAGCCTTAAGCTGGACTCGGGGCTCGCGCCGCACCTTGCATCAAACAGCACAATCCGCACCTTCGAGCAATCTGAAATTTCAGATTTCAAATCTGCAATCCTGTGCTATGTCCATCGTCCAAGCGCCCGTTACGAGGCGCCACGCCAGAGCGGCTTGGCCGCATCCCGGGAGGAACCGAAGAGATGAGCATCACCCGCAGAACCATGCTTGCCGCCACCTGCCTTGCCGCGGGTTCGCTGGCCTTGACCGGCTCCGCCTCCGCGCAGGGCGACTATCCGGGCAGCAAGGTCGTCACGATCATCGTGCCCTTCGCGGCCGGCGGCACCACGGATCTGCTCGGGCGCATCCTGGCCGACCGGCTGAGCGCGCGGCTCGGCGGCAAGTTCATCGTCGAGAACCGTCCCGGCGCGGGCGGCAATACCGGCGCGGCGGCTGCGGCGCGCGCGCCGGCGGATGGCTACACGCTGACCATGGGCACGGTCTCGAGCCACGCCATCAATCCGGGCGTCTACGCCAAGATGCCCTACGATCATATCAAGGATTTCGCGCCGATCTCGCAGGTGGCGAGCGTGCCGAACATCCTGATGGTGAATGTCGATCTGCCGGCCAAGACCGTGCCGGAGCTGATCGAGCTCTTGAAGAAGAACCCCGGCAAGTATTCCTTCGGCTCTTCGGGCGCCGGCACTTCGACCCATATGGCGGCCGAGCTGTTCAAGGTCTCGACCGGCACCGACATGGTCCATGTGCCCTATCGCTCCAGCGGACAGGTGACGCAGGACCTGCTCTCCGGCCAGATCCAGATCACCTTCGACAACATCACCATCGCCTGGCCGCATGTCGAAGCGGGCAAGATCCGCGCGCTTGCCACCGCGACGCCGAAGCGGCTCGCGGTTGCCCCCGACCTGCCGGCGCTCTCCGAGTTCATCCCCGGTTATGACGCCAGCTCCTGGCACGGTTTCTTCGCGCCGTCTGCCGTGCCGAAGGAGATCGTCGCCAAGCTCTCCACCGAGACGCAGGCGATCATGAAGGAGCCGGCGGTGATCGAGCAGCTCAAGAAGCTCGGCGTCGACCCTGTAGGGTCGAGCCAGGCTGACTTCACGGCCCATATCGCGTCCGAGACGAAGCGCTGGGCGGAGGTGGCGCAGAAGGCGAACGTCAAGATCGAGTGATCGAGCGGCCGATTCCGCCATCGCGGCCGCCTAGCGTGGCCGTCTGCGCTTCCGGTGCTCACGTACTTGAGTACGCTCCGCTCCGGTTCTCGACGGCCGCGCCATTCGACTCGCGCTGACGAAATTCTCGACCCCTTGCTGGAGCCCTCTGAAGACGATGACGACGACCCTCACCGACGAGAACCGCCGCAAGCTCCGGCGCGTCTCGACCGCGACGCTAACCACGGCCCTGTTCAAGCGCGGCTTCCGCAACCAGTTCATCCAGGATGTGCGGCCGCTGGCGCCGCTGAACGAATCGGTTGTCGGCGAGGCCTTCACCCTGCGCTACATCCCGGCGCGGGAGGACCTCGACAAGCTCTCGGCCTTCGAGGGCACGAGCCATCCGCAGCGGCGCGCGATCGAGGACTGCCCGCCGGGCCATGTCATGGTGATCGACTCGCGCAAGGACCCGCGGGCGGCCTCGGCCGGCGGCATCCTGGTGTCGCGGCTGATGCAGCGGGGCGTCGCCGGCATCGTCACCGATGGCGGCTTCCGGGACTCTCCCGAGATCGCGGAGATGGGCTTTCCTGCCTATCACAACCGCCCGAGCGCGCCGACCAACCTGATCCGCCACCATGCGCTCGACATCAACGCGCCGATCGCGTGCGGCGATGTCGCGGTCTATCCCGGCGATATCGTCGTCGGCGACAGCGAGGGCGTCTGCATCATCCCGGCCCATCTCGCCAACGAAATCGCGCCAGAGGCCTATGAGCAAACGGCGTACGAGGACTTCGTCGCCGAGCGGGTCAGGGGCGGGCAGGGCATCTTCGGCCTCTACCCGGCCAATGACGAGACCAAGGCGGCCTTCGCCCAGTGGCGGCCCGGCTGGTCCTGAGGCGTCATCGCCCGCCAGCCCCTGCGGAGAGTCCGGCCCGGGAGACCGGGCCGGGCGTAGACGGTACGACGCAACGACGTCGCGCCGCGATCAAACACGACCAAAATCGGAGGGAGCAACCATGGAGATGTCACGTCGCCGCCTGTTAGGGGGAGGTCTTGCCGCCGGCTCCGCCGCTCTTGCCGGGCCTGCGCTGTCGCAGGTCTTTCCGTTCAAGCCGAACCAGCGTTATCCGGATCCGGCGGTGGAGATCCTCGACCCGTCCTTTGCCAAGTACCGGATCTACTCCAGCACCGTCGAGCAATTGGGCAGCGGCATGCGCTGGGCCGAGGGGCCGGTCTATTTCCCGGAAGGGCGATACGTCCTCGTCAGCGACATTCCGAACAACCGGATCATGAAATATGACGAGGTGAAGAACAGCTTCACCGTCTTCCGCGAAAACGCCAACTACGCCAACGGCAATGCCCGGGACCGGCAGGGCCGACTGATTACCTGCGAGCACTCGGTGACGCGCCGCGTCACCCGCACCGAGAAGAACGGCAAGATCACCGTGTTGGCCGACAGCTTCGACGGCAAGCGACTCAACGCGCCGAACGACGTCGTGGTGCGGTCCGACGACACGATCTGGTTCACCGACCCGGTCTTCGGCATCAACGGCGAGTGGGAGGGTTCGCGCGCCAAGCCCGAGCAGGCGACCACCAACGTCTACCGCATCGGCAAGGACGGCAAGCTGACGGCGGTCATCACCGATCTCCTGAACCCGAACGGCATCGCCTTCTCACCGGACGAGAAGAAGCTCTACGTCGTCGAGTGGCGCGGCACACCGAACCGTTCGATCTGGAGCTATGACGTCGATGCCGACGGCAAGGTTTCGAACAAGGCCAAGATCGTCGATGCCGCAGATTTTGGCGCGCTCGACGGTTTCCGGGTCGACCGCGACGGCAATCTCTGGTGCGGCTACGGCAGCAACGGCGCACTCAATGCCGAAGCGACCGATGTCGGCGGGCGCAAGGTCTACACGTTGCGTGGCAAGTCGGAGGATCTCGACGGCGTCATGGTCTTCAGCCCGGTGGGCAAGCCGCTCGCCTTCATCCGCCTGCCGGAGCGCTGCGCCAATCTCTGCTTCGGCGGGCCGAAGGGCAATCGGCTTTACATGGCGAGCTGCCATTCGCTCTACGCGCTGTATGTCGAGGCGCACGGGGCGGTCTAGCGCCCATTCAAGTCAACGCCGTCATTCCGAACAAGCCACGTTAGCGGCGCCGAGCCAGAATCCATCGTAAGGCGTGGTGCTCTACGATGGATTCCGGGCCAAGCCCGGAATGACGGTGCAGAGGAATGCCGTTCAGGCCACGTCGTAGAAGTCGCGATACCATGCCACGAAGCGACTGATGCCGGTCTCGATCGGCGTGTCGGGGCGGAAATCGACCTTGGCTGCCAGGTCCGAGACGTCGGCATAGGTCGCCGGCACGTCGCCGGGCTGGGCGGGCAGATGGCGCTTGATCGCCTTGCAGCCGCAGGCCTCCTCGATCACCGCGATGAAGCGATCGAGCGGGACGGGGGTGTGGTTGCCGATGTTGTAGAGGCGCCAGGGCGCGGCGGCGCTCGCCGGGTCGGGCGCGCCCGGGTCGAAGGCCGGATCGGCGACGGGCGGCTTGCCGGCGAGGCGGACGATCGCCTCGCGGATGTCGTCGACATAGGTGAAGTCCCGGCTCATCTCGGCTTCGGCATAGACGTCGATGGGGCGGCCTTCGAGGATCGCCTTGGTGAACTTGAAATAGGCCATGTCGGGCCGGCCCCAGGGGCCATAGACCGTGAAGAAGCGCAGGCCCGTGGTCGGGATGCCGTAGAGATGGGCGTAGGAATGCGCCATCAGCTCGTTGGCGCGCTTGGTCGCGGCATAGAGCGAGACGGGGTGGTCCGCGCCGTCGTGCTCGGAGAAGGGCACCTTGGCGTTGGCGCCGTAGACCGAGCTCGATGAAGCGTAGACGAGGTGCTCGACCGGATTCAGCCGGCAGGCCTCCAGGATCGAGAGGAAGCCGTCGAGATTGGCGTGGGCAAAGGCGCGCGGGTTCTCGATCGAGTAGCGCACACCGGCCTGCGCGGCGAGATGGATCACGACCTGCGGGCGAAAGGTGGCGAAGGCGGCGTGCACGGCGTCGTAGTCGGCGATGTCGAGCTTCTCGAAGGAAAAGCCGTTGCGGGCGGCGAGCCGGTCGAGCCGCGCCTGCTTCAGCGCCGGGTCGTAATAGGGCGTCAGGTTGTCGAGGCCGAGCACCGTGACGCCGCTGTCGAGCAGCGCTTCCGTGACGTGGAGGCCGACGAAGCCGGCGGCGCCGGTCACGATGACGCGTTCGAAGGGCAGAGTCCGGTCCAAGCGCTTCCCCGCGGATCATGGGCGCGGGGCTGGTAGTGGAGCGCTTCGCCGGCTGTGGCAAGGGGTTTCGGGCGCCCGGCGCGGCGCGGTGCCCAGATCGCGGGCCGGGGCGGCGCATTTTGCGTCTCGCGGGGGCTTGGAGGAGGGAGCTTCGCGTGCTTACCTCGCCCATTCCCGAAAGGAATCCCGGATGTCGCCTCGCATCGCCTTCGGCGGTTATCTGCACGAGACCAACACCTTCGCGCCGAGCACCGCGCCGTTGGAGGCCTTCCTGCACGGCGGCGGCTGGCCAGCACTCTCCCGGGGCGAGGAGATCTACGCCGCGCTTAAGAATGTGAATATCGGCGCTTCCGGCTTCATCGAGAACGCCCGGGGCCGGGGCTGGGAGATGGTGCCGACGCTCTGGTGCATGGCCATGCCCTCGGCCGAAGTCACCGCGGAGGCGTTCGAGGCGCTGACCGACGAATTGGTCGCGCGCATCGCGGCGACGCTGCCGGTGGACGGCGTCTATCTCGACCTGCACGGTGCCATGGTCGCGCAGAATCATGCCGACGGCGAAGGCGAGGTGCTGCGCCGCGTGCGCGCCGCGATCGGCCCCGACATCCCGCTCGTCGCCAGCCTCGACTTGCACGGCAATGTCACGCCGCTGATGGTGGAGATGGCCGACGCGCTCGTCGCCTATCGCACCTACCCGCATGTTGATGCGGCGCTGACCGGCAGTCGCGCCACCGACCTGCTCGCCAGCCTTGTCGGCACGAAGAAGCGCTTGGCCAAGGCGTTCCGTCAGGTGCCTTATCTCATCCCCATCGCCTGGCAGGCGACCGCCATGGAGCCCTGCCGGACCATCTATGCCGAACTCGCGGCGCTCGAGAGCGAGGCCGTGCCAACGCTGTCGTTCCTGCCGGGCTTTCCGGCGGCTGATTTCCCCGATTGCGGCGCGAGCGTGCTCGCCTATGGCGCCACGCAGGCCGATGCTGACCGGGCGGCCGAGACCGTCTTCTCGCGCGTCCTGGCGAGCGAGGAAGCGTTCAAGGGCAAGGTCTTCGCGCCGGATGACGGGGTGCGGGAGGCGATGCGGCTGGCGCAGGGCGCGAGCAAGCCGATCGTGATCTCCGACACGCAGGACAATCCCGGCGCGGGCGGCGATTCCGACACGATGGGCATGGCGCATGCGCTGGTCCGCAACGGCGCGGAGCGCGCCGCCATCGGCGTCATCGTCGATCCGGCCGCGGCTGCGGCGGCCCATGCGGCGGGTGAAGGTGCGACGATCCGGGTCGCGCTTGGCGCCAAGTCCGGCATTCCGGGCGATAGTCCGCTCGAAGCCGAATTCGTGGTCGAGAAACTCTCGGACGGGCGCTTCGTCGCACCGGGGCCGTTCTATGGCGGCTCGCGGATCAATCTGGGCCCGAGTGCCTGCCTGAGGATCGGCGGCGTGCGCATCGTCGTCGGCTCGCGCAAGGCGCAGATGGCCGATCAGGCGATGTATCGGCAGGTTGGTATCGAGCCAACCGAGCAAGCCATCCTCGTCAACAAGAGCTCGGTGCATTTCCGCGCCGATTTCGAGCCGATCGCCGCGGCGGTCCTCGTTTGCGCCGCGCCCGGCCCGATGCCGGTCGATCCCGCCTCGCTGCCCTGGCGGCGGCTGCGGCCGGGGCTGCGCACGTCCCCCCTCGGCACTGCCTTCGCCTGAACGTTTCCGGAGTTCCCATGCCTGTCCTGCCGCAGATCGAATCCTTCACGGACGAGCTCGTTGCGATCCGCCGCGATCTCCACGCCCATCCCGAGATCGGCTTCGAGGAGGTCCGCACCTCCGGCGTCGTCGCCGAGAAGCTCGGCCAGTGGGGGATCGAGGTCCATCGCGGCATCGGCAAGACCGGCGTGGTGGGCATCCTCAAGGGCGAGGGCGGCCCCGGAAAGCGCATTGGCCTGCGCGCCGACATGGATGCACTGCCGATCCAGGAGATCACCAATCTACCCTGGCGCTCGACGATTCCCGACCGCATGCATGCCTGCGGCCATGACGGCCACACCACCATGCTGCTGGGTGCGGCGCGCTATCTCGCCGAAAACCGCAACTTCAAGGGCACGGCGATCTTTGTCTTCCAGCCGGCGGAGGAGGGGCTCGGCGGCGCGCGCAGCATGATCGCCGAGAAGCTGTTCGAGCGCTTTCCCTGCGACGAGATCTACGGGCTGCACAACGCGCCCAACCTCGATCCCGGGCAGATACAGGTCTTTCCGGGGCCTGCTATGGCAGGCGCCGATTTCTTCGACATCAAGATCACCGGCAAGGGCAGCCACGGCGCCATGCCGCATATGGGGCGCGACCCCGTCGTCGCGGCGCTGACGCTGGCGGGCGCGTTGCAGACGATCGTCAGCCGCAACGCCGATCCGCGCGAGGCCGCCGTGCTCTCGATCACCAAGGTCCATGCCGGCTCGGCCTACAACGTGATCCCTGAGGAGGCGGAACTCGCCGGCACGATCCGCACCTTCTCCAGCGAGACGGGCGAGCTTGTCCGCGCCCGCATGCGCGAGATCGCCGCCGGCATCGGCGCGACCTTTGGCGTCACCGTCACGGTCGATATCCGCAACATCTTCGACGTGCTGGTGAACCATGAGGCGCAGTCGCAGGCTGCGGCCGCGGTGGCGGCGGAGATCGTCGGGCCGGAGAACGTGCTGACCGAGCCGAAGCCGGTGATGGGCAGTGAGGATTTCGCCGACATGCTGCGCGTGGTGCCGGGTGCTTATGCCTGGGTCGGCCATGCCGGCAATGTGCCAGTGCACAACCCGGCCTATGTGCTCGACGACGGCATCCTGCCGGTGGGGGCGAGCCTGCTCGCCCGGCTCGTCGAGACGCGTGCGGCGGCGTGAGGATGGCCATGACGGACCTGAACGCGCTGCCACTCGATACCGAAGTCCTGCTCGCGGGGCTGAAACCCTGGATCGAGTGCGAGAGCCCGACCTTCGACCCCGCCGCCGTCAACCGGATGATGGACCTCGCCGCCGCCGAGACGGCGGCCGCGGGGGCGACGATCACCCGCCTTCCTGGCCCGATGGGGCTCGGCGATTGCGTGCTGGGCGACTTCCCGCATCCGCGCCGGGGGGAGCCCGGCATCCTCGTGATGTCGCATCTCGATACCGTGCATCCGGTCGGGACGCTGGAAAAGCTGCCCTTCCGGCGCGAGGGCTCGCGCTGCTATGGGCCGGGCATCCTCGACATGAAGGGCGGCGCCTATGCCGGCCTGCAGGCCATCGTCGCGCTGGCGAAAGCCGGCGTCGAGACGAAGCTGCCGGTCAGTGTGCTCTATACCTCCGACGAGGAGATCGGCAGCCCCGGCACGCGCGACATCATCCTGGAGCAGGCGCGCAGGCACCGATTCGTGCTGGTGCCGGAGCCCGGCCAGCCCGCCGACAACGTCGTCACTGGCCGCTATGCCATCGCCCGCTTCAACCTGCTCGCGGAGGGCCGGCCGAGCCATGCCGGTGCGAAGCTGAAGGATGGGCGATCGGCCATCAGCATGATGGCGCGGCAACTGCTCGCCATCGAGGCGATGACCGATGAGGACTGCACCTTCTCGGTCGGGGTCATCCAGGGCGGGCAGTGGGTCAACTGCGTGCCCACCTCCTGCCGCGCCGAAGCGCTTAGCATGGCGAAACGGCAGGCCGATCTCGATCGCGGCGTCGAGCGCATGCTGGTGCTGACGAACCGCGACACGGACAGCACCGGCTTCACCGTGAGCCGTGGCGTCACGCGGCCGGTCTGGGAACCGGACGATGCGACGATGAAGCTCTACGGCGTGGCTCGCGAGGTCGCGGCCGAGATCGGCTGGGAGCTCGGGCATGCCTCAGCCGGCGGCGGCTCGGACGCCAATTTCACCGGCGCGGCCGGGATTCCCTCGCTGGATGGACTCGGGGTCCTCGGCGCCGGCTATCACACGCTCGGCGAATATATCGAGGTGGACAGTCTGCCGCGCCGCATCCGGCTGATGGCCGGGCTGCTCGCCCGGCTCTCGGCCTGAGCGGTTGACATAAGCAACTCTTTCGCAGGAGCCTCGGCCGCGTGGCACGGCGTCTGCATGGCACGCCGGCGAAACAGCAAGACATCAAGAGGTGCCGGACAGAACCGACGACAGTTCACGATTTTGCACATCACGATCAGCAAAAACCGGCCGCTTGAACGGCCAGAGGGGAGATCAATTTATGATGTCGCGTTGGAAGATCGTTACCGCGGCCGCGGCGTTGCTGGCCGGCAGCAGCATGGCGCAGGCGCAGACGACCATGAAGGTCGTGATGCATTCGGATGTGAAGATCGTCGATCCGATCTGGACGACCGCCTATATCGTCCGCAACCACGGTTACATGATCTACGACACGCTGTTCTCGATGGACGAGAAGGGCGAGATCAAGCCGCAGATGGTCGAGAGCTACACGGAGTCGCCGGACAAGCTGACCTACAAGTTCACCCTGCGCGACGGCCTGCTCTGGCATGACGGCAAGCCCGTCACCTCGGAGGATTGCATCCCGTCGATCAAGCGCTGGGCGGCCAAGGACCCTGTCGGCCAGAAGCTGATGACCTTCGTCGACACGATTACGGCCGACGATGCCAAGAGCTTCACGGTGAAGCTGAAATCGCCGACGGGCCTGCTGATCTTCGGCCTCGGCAAGCCTTCGTCCAACGTGCCCTTCATGATGCCGAAGCGCGTGGCGGAGACCGATCCGAACACGCAGATCTCGGAATTCATCGGCTCCGGCCCCTTCGTGCTGAAGACCGACGAGTGGAAGCCCGGCGACAAGATCGTCTACACCAGGTTCAAGGAGTACAAGCCGCGCTCCGAGCCGGCTTCGGGGCTTGCCGGCGGCAAGGTCGTGAAGCTCGACCGGGTCGAATGGCTCGCGGTCTCCGACCAGCAGCAGGCGGTCAACGCGCTGCTTGCCGGCGAGATCGACATGGTCGAGCAGCCGGCCTTCGACCTGATCCCGCTGGTCAAGGCGGACTCCAACATCAAGCTGTGGACCTACAATCCGCTCGGCCTGCAGTACACGATGCGGTTCAACCACACGCAGCCACCCTTCGATAACCCGAAGGTGCGCCAGGCTGTGACCTATGCGCTGAACCAGAAGGACTTCCTCGAGGCGACGGTCGGCAATCCGGACTATTACAAGGTCTGCAAGGCGATGTTCGTCTGCGGCTCGCCGATGGCGACCGAGAAGGGCATGGACGGGCTGCTCGAATCCAACTTCAAGAAGTCGCAGGAGCTTCTCAAGGAAGCCGGTTATGACGGCAAGCCGATCGTGCTGCTGCACTCCACCGACCTGCAGTCGCTGACCAATCTCGGCCCGGTGGCCAAGCAGCTCCTGGAGAAGGGCGGCTTCAAGGTCGACATGCAGTCCTCCGACTGGCAGACCGTCGTGTCCCGGCGCGTCCGCAAGGACCCGGTCGACAAGGGCGGCTGGAACCTGATGCAGACCGCCTGGGTCTCGGCCGACATCCTCAACCCCGTCATGGCCGGCTTCTTCAATGCCAGCTGCGACAAGGCGGCCTTCGGCTGGCCCTGCGACGAGCAGATGGAGAAGCTGCGCGACGACTTCGCCCGCGAGCCCGATCCGGCCAAGCAGAAGGCGATCGTGGAGGCGGTGCAGCTGCGCTGGCGCGAGTCGCCGACCCATGTCCATCTCGGCCAGTACGACGTGCCGATCGCAGCACGCTCCAACATCTCCGGCATCCTGACCGCGCCGGCGCCGGTGTTCTGGAACGTCGAGAAGAAGTGAGGCGGCGCGGCCGCTTCCGGCCCGATACTGAACCTCCTCGGGCTCGCCCTGAGGAGGTCTCCGCGGCCGGCCCGACCACGATGAAGGACGCCTGATGTTCGGCTACATCCTGCGGCGCCTGCTCTCGGCGATTCCCGTTCTGGTGATCGTCGCGGTGCTGGTGTTCCTGATGCTGCGTTTCACGCCCGGCGATCCCGCCGCCGTGATCGCTGGCGACAACGCGAGCTCCGAGCAGATCGCGCTGATCCGCAATCGGCTGGGGCTCGACCAGCCGGTTCTGACCCAGTTCACGATCTGGGCCGGGAACCTGCTCACCGGCAATCTCGGCGAGAGTTTCTTCTTCAAGAAGACCATCGCCGAACTGATCGCGAGCCGGATCGAGCCGACGCTGTCGCTCGCCTTCGCGACGATCCTGATCGCCGTCGTGGTCGCGATCCCGCTCGGCGTGCTCGCCGCCTACAGGCACGGCTCCTGGATCGACCGCATCGTGATGGGCTTCTCGGTGCTCGGCTTCTCCGTGCCGGTCTTCGTCATCGGCTATCTGATGATCTATGTCTTCGCGATCACGCTCGGCTGGTTCCCGGTGCAGGGCTACCAGCCGCTCTCGCAGGGCTTCGGAGGTTATGTGCAGCGGCTGGTTCTGCCGTCGCTGACGCTGTCCGTCATCTACATCGCCCTGATCGCCCGCATGACGCGGGCCAGCGTGCTCGAGGTGCTGAACGAGGATTATATCCGCACGGCCCGCGCCAAGGGGCAGGTGGAGCGCAAGATCCTGTTCCGTCATGCGCTGAAGAATGCGGCGGTGCCGATTGTCACCGTGGTCGGCATCGGCATCGCGCTGCTGATCGGCGGCGTGGTGGTGACAGAGAGTGTCTTTGCCATTCCCGGCCTCGGGCGGCTCACCGTCGATGCGGTGCTGGCGCGCGACTATCCGACGATCCAGGCGGTGATCCTGCTGTTCTCCGGTGTCTACGTCGGCATCAACCTGCTGATTGACCTCGCCTATAGCCTGTTCGATCCGAGGATCCGCTATTGAGCGCCGAACCGACCATCCTCGCGCCCGTTGTCGCTGAGCGTCCGGCCTCGCGCCGGCGCATCTTCGGACGGCTGCTGCGCAATCCTTCGGTCGCCATCGGCGGCTTCGTGCTCGTCGTCATGACGCTGATCGGGCTTCTCGCCCCTGTGCTCGGCACGCTCGACCCGACTGCGATCAACCCCAGTACGCGCAACAAGGTCCCCGGTTTCGAGCGCACGATCCGCGCCGATGACGGCTCCACCTCCGTCTTCAAGCACCGGATGGGCACGGATTCGCTCGGCCGCGACGTCTATAGCCGCGTCGTCTACGGAGCGCGCGTCTCGCTGATGATCGCCGTCACCGTGGCGCTGGCGAGTGTCGCGATCGGCCTCGTGATCGGGCTCGTCGCCGGCTACATCCGCTGGCTCGACGGGCCGATCATGCGCGTCATGGACGGGCTGATGGCGATACCGGGCATATTGCTCGCCATCGCCGTGGTCTCGCTGTTCCGGGCGGGGCTGGCGGCTGTGGTGATCGCGATCATCGTGCCGGAAATTCCACGCGTTGTGCGTCTCGTGCGCTCGATCGTGCTCTCGGTGCGGGAGGAACCCTATGTCGAGGCCGCGATCATGGCCGGTACGCGCGTGCCGGCGCTGATGGCCCGCCACATCCTGCCGAACACCGTCGCGCCGCTGATCGTGCAGGGCACCTTCATCGCCGCCTCGGCGATCCTCGTCGAGGCGATCCTTTCCTTCCTAGGCATCGGCATCCCGCCGGAGACGCCGAGCTGGGGCAACATCATGGCCGAGGGCCGCAACCTCTTCCGCGTCTTCCCGCACAACATCCTCTATCCCGGCATCTTCCTGGGGCTGACGGTGCTGGCGGTGAACATGCTGGGCGACGGCCTGCGCGACACGCTCGACCCGAAGATGGCGGACCGATGAGCGACGCTTCCATCCCCGTCCTCGAGGTTTCAGGCCTCAGCATCGCCCTGCCGGGTGGCGGCGACCGGGCCCACGCCGTCGAGAACGTCTCCTTCTCGGTCGGTGCCGGCGAGATCGTCTGCGTGGTCGGCGAATCCGGCTCCGGCAAGTCGGTGACCGCCTTCTCGGTGATGGGGCTTCTGGCCAAAGTGCTGAAGCCCGTCGCCGGCGCGATCAAGCTGGAAGGCGAGGACCTGCTTGCCGCCACGCCGCAGCGGTTGCGGGCGCTGCGAGGCGACCGCATGGCGATGATCTTCCAGGAGCCGATGACGGCGCTCAATCCGGTGCTGACCATCGGCGACCAGATCGACGAGGTGTTGCGCATCCACACCGAGCTCGCGCCGGTCGAGCGCCGCGCCAAGGTTCTCGGTATCCTGGAGGCGATGCGCCTGCCGGACCCGGAGCGCATCCACGCTTCCTATCCGCACCAGCTCTCCGGCGGCCAGCGCCAGCGCGTGATGATCGCGGCAGCCCTGATCCTCGACCCAGCGTTGCTGATTGCGGACGAGCCGACGACCGCGCTCGATGTCACGACGCAGGCGCAGATCCTCAAGCTGATCAAGGAGATGCAGGAGCGGCGCGGGACCGGCGTTCTCTTCATCACGCACGACTTCGGCGTCGTCCGTGAGATCGCCGACCGGGTCGTGGTGATGGAGAAGGGCAGGGTGGTCGAGCAGGGGCCGGCCGAGCAGGTGCTGACCCGGCCGCAGCATCCCTATACCCGCATGCTGATCGCGGCCGTGCCGAGCCTGAAGCCGGCCTCGCGGCCGGAGCCGACGGGCCCGCTGGCGCTGGAGACGGCCGGGCTCGGCAAGACCTATCGCTCCGGCGGGCTGTTCAAGAAGGAGCGCGTGGTGCGCGCCGCGGCGGATGTCGCGATCCGGGTCAGGCGCGGCGAGACGGTCGGCATCGTCGGCGAATCCGGCTCGGGAAAGACCACGGTGGCGCGCTGCGTCGCGCGGTTGATGCCGCCGAGCGAAGGGCAGATCATGGTGCCCGATATCGACATCGCCACGCTGCCGGAGCGGCGCCTGCGACCCTATCGCCGCAAGATCCAGGTCGTGTTCCAGGACCCGTTCCGCTCGCTCAACCCGCGCCGCACGGTCGGCCAGTCGATCATCGAGGGCCCGGTCAATTTCGGGCAGACGCCGGCCGCGGCGCTGGCGCGGGCGCGCGAGCTCATGACCCTCGTCGGCCTACAGCCCGATGCGCTGGGCCGCTATCCGCACCAGTTCTCGGGCGGCCAGCGCCAGCGCATAGCGATCGCGCGGGCACTCGCCATGGAGCCGGAGATCCTGATCGCGGACGAGGCGGTCTCAGCGCTCGACGTCTCGGTCCAGAAGCAGGTGCTCGCATTGCTCGATGACGTGCAGAAGCGCTTCGACCTCGCCATCCTCTTCATCACCCATGACCTGCGCGTCGCGGCGCAGATCTGCGACCGGGTGGTGGTGATGGAGAAGGGAGAAGTCGTGGAGCAGGGCCGGACGGCGGAGGTCTTCTCCGCTCCGTCGCATCCTTATACGCGCAGCCTCATCGAAGCCGCGCCCGGGCGCGATTTCGCGACGGGAGAGGGGGCATAGCGCGCCGTCATGGTCGGGCTTGTCCCGACCATCCACGTCTTCGCTGGTCGAAGGACGTGTTCAAGACGTGGATGCTCGCCACAAGGGCGAGCATGACGCGAGCTCGAACGGCGTCGAGGCCATCAGGCCCGCTGATGGATGAGCCTCCAGATGACCTGAGGCGTTGCCGGCATGTCCACATGCTGCACGCCATAGGGGGCAAGCGCATCGACGATCGCGTTCATCACCGAGGGGAGGGAGCCGGCGCAGCCGGCCTCGCCGCAGCCTTTGGCGCCGAGCCGGTTGGTCTTGGCCGGAACCCCTTGGCTCGCGAAGGAGAAGAAGGGCACGTCGGCCGCGCGCGGCATGGCGTAGTCCATATAGGAGCCGGTCATGAGCTGGCCGGACTCGTCATAGGCGGTCATCTCGTAGATCGCCTGGCCGATGCCCTGGACGACGCCGCCGTGGAGCTGCCCCTCGACGATCATCGGGTTCACCACCGTGCCGAAGTCGTTGACCATGACGTAGCTGGCGATCTCGATCTGCCCGGTCTGCGGATCGATCTCGACCTCGGCGATGTGACAGCCATTGGGATAAGCTGACGGCGCGGCCTTGAAGACGTGGTCGACATCCAGTGTCCGGGGCAACTCGTCGGGCAGGACCGGCGCGGCCCGCAGCCTGGCGGCGATCTCCATCACGCCGATCGAGCGGTCGGTGCCGGCGATGCTGAACCGGCCTTGCGCGAACTCGATGTCGGGGACGCCGGCCTCGAGGAAATGGGCGGCGAGCAGCTTGCCCTTCTCGATGACGAGATCGCTCGCTTCCAGGATCGCCGAGCCGCTCGCCATGATTGATTTCGAGCCGCCCGTGCCGCCGCCGGCGATCAGCCGGTCGCTGTCGCCCTGGACGAGGCGAATCTTCTCGAAGGGCACGCCGAGCGCGCTCGTCAGCACCTGGGCGAACGGCGTCCAATGGCCCTGTCCGTAGTCGAGCGTGCCGGTGACGATGGTGACCGTGCCGTCCGCCTCGAAATGGATGCCGCCCATCTCATTGCTCGGGGGCGCCGTGACTTCGAGATAGCAGCCGATGCCGCGGCCGCGCAGCTTGCCGGCCTTGCTGCTCGCGCGCAGGCGGGCCTTGTAGCCTTTCCAGTCCGCGGCTTCGAGGGCATTGGAAACCAGCGCGGGGAAGTCGCCGCTGTCGTAGACCGTGCCGACCGGTGTCGCCCAGGGCAGCTTCTGCGGGTCGACGAGGTTGCGCTGCCGCAGCACCGCCTTGTCGATCCCCATCTCGCTGGCGGCCGTATCGATCAGCCGTTCCATGAAATAGTTGCCCTCAGGCCGCCCGGCGCCGCGATAGGCCGCGATCGGCACGGTGTTCGTGAGCACGCATTTGGTCTGCACCTCGACGAGCGGCGTGCGGTACATGCCGACGCTGTTCTTGCCGATGTTGAGGGTGGCCATCATCGGCCCGGGAGGCGTGAGATAGGCGCCCAGATTGCCGATGCCGGTGAACCGCGTCGCGAGGAAGCGGCCGCGCGCGTCGAGCGCCAGCTCAGCGTCGAAGACCATGTCTCGACCGTGGTGGTCCGAGACGAAGCTCTCGGAGCGCTGGTCGGTCCATTTCACCGGCTTCTTCAGCAGGCGAGCGGCGTGCAGCAGCACGACATATTCCGGGAACACCGCGGACTTCATGCCGAAGGAGCCGCCGACATGGCCGGTCAGCAGATGCATCCGCGCCGGCTGTACGCCCATGGCGGCCGCGAGGTTGTTGCGCATGCCGAAGACGCCCTGGCTCGGGGCCCGCAACGTGTAGCGCTTGGCCTTGCCGTCATAGGTCGCGATCGCTGAGCGCGGCTCGATCGGATTGACGATGACGCGGTTGTTGACGAGCCGCAGCTTCGTGACATGGGCCGCCTTCGCAAAGGCAGCGGCGACCTTCCCGGCATCTCCGTGGTGGAAATCGACGATGAGGTTGCCCGGTACGTCGTCGTAGAGCTGGGGTGCGCCGCTTGCCATCGCCTCCTCGCCGGAGACGACGGCGGGAAGGATGTCGATGTCGAGCGAGACGGCTTCGGCAGCGTCGCGTGCCTGGACGGCGGTGCGGGCCACGACCATTGCCACCGGATCGCCGACGAAGCGGACCTTATCGGTCGCCAGCGCCTTGCGCACCGGCCGCTTCATCGGCGTGCCGTCCCGGTTCGGTATATCGACGACGCATTTCAGCGGGGTATAGCCATGACCCTCGAGATCGTCGGCCGTATAGATCGCGACGACGCCCTTCATCGACTTGGCGGCCGAAAGGTCGATGCCCTGGATCACGCCATGCGCGTGCGGGCTGCGGACAAAGGCTGCGTAGAGCTGCCCCTCGACCGACAGGTCGTCGGTATAGCGGCCATCACCCTGCACGAGGATCGCATCCTCGTTGCGGGGAAGAGGCTGGCCGATCCCGAACTCCGTTGTGGAAAGCTCGGTTAGGGGCGTACGCATATGCATCAGGAAGCACCGCGATCTGAAGGGGCCGTTCGCCAGCTATACGGCTAAACTGTCCCGAAAAGACGACGCTCGCCCTGCAGATGCCGCATGGGCGCCATCCCGCGGTGGACCGGTAAGGCGTGCTTACGGCGCGGTCTTCTCTGAGGGGCCAACCGGTGCTCGGAGGAAGCTGGAGCGGGTGAAGGGAATCGAACCCTCGTATTCAGCTTGGAAGGCTGCTGCTCTACCATTGAGCTACACCCGCGACAGGGGCCAAATTCCCTATCGCACCGGCAGGTGTCAAGGGGATCGCTGCTTCCGATCCCTGCTTTGTGGACCGTTGCTTCAGAGGCTCGGCCAAGTGTCCGAGAGGCGATAGCCGGCGGGATAGGGATCATCGGGGTCGAGCATGAGCTGGTGCGTGCCGGTGATCCAGGCGCTGCCGGTGATGCGGGGGACGATCGCGGGCGTCTCGCCGATTTGCGTCAGGCTTTCGATCTCGCAGTCGAAGCGCGAGCCGATAATGGATAGGCCGGCAAAGCGTTCGCCGACCGCGAGCTGCCCGCGTGCGTGGAGAACGGCCATGCGAGCCGAGCAGCCGGTGCCGGTCGGTGAGCGGTCGATCTTGCCGGGGCGAATCGCGACCGCGTTGCGACCTGTCAGCACGCCGTCGATGCGCTCGACCGGGGCGGCGAACTGGCAGAAGGAGATATGGTCCCAGGCGGTATTGCCGGGATGGGCGAAACCGAGCTGCTCATTGGCGGCCCGCGTGATCTTCATGCCGACTTCGGCGATGTCGCGCGCCTCGTCGGGCGCGACCTTGAAGCCCATGCGCGCGGCATCGACGATGACGATGCTGTCGCCGCCATAGGCGATATCCACGGTCAGCGTCCCGAGCCCCGTCACCTCGACCGTCGCATCGAGCCTTGCTGCGAAGGAGGGCACGTTGCGCAGGCTGATGGATTCGGCCTTGCCGTTCCGGCAGGTGGCGCGGATCTCGATCACCCCGGCCGGGGCTTCGAGCACGATCTCGGTCAGCGGCTCCTGCATCGGCAGGATACCGGTGTCGAGCAGCACGGTCGCGACGCAGATCGAATTGGAGCCGGACATCGGCGGCGTATCGGCCGGCTCCATGATGATCCAGCCCATCTGGGCGCGCGGGTCCTTGGGCGGAACAAGCAGGTTCACATGCCGGAAGACGCCGCCGCGCGGCTCGTTGAGGACGAAGTTGCGCAGCGTTTCGTCGGTGGCGATGAAACGCGATTGCTCCCAGAGCGTCGCGCCCGGCGGCGGCTGTACGCCGCCGACGATCACGTCCCCGACCTCGCCGGCGGCATGGCAACTCACGACATGGATGATCTTGCTGCTGCGCATCTGGCGAATCCGGCTCCCAGGCGAGAGAACCAGAGCAGCCTAGCCAGTCGCCGGCCCCTTCAGAAGCCGAAGTTGAAGCCAGCCTTCATGATGTCGCCCGCGGTGCGGGCTCGCATCGTCACTGACTGGAGTCCGTTTCGGCAGTATTTCGCCGCTTTCGCCGCGGCTTGCCGGTGATGACTGCAGTGGTCTTTCAGCTATGATCCTAATGGTGTGACCAGATTGCCAGGGTCTGCGCTTGCGTCTTTTCAGCCTTCGCTCCTGCGAACGGATGAGGCGGCGGAGCCGCAGCCGGGCTGGAATGGCCGCAACAAAGTCGAGTGGGCGGCCATGACGAGCGCTTCAGCGATCAACCCCTACGACGCGGTGGCTTACCCCGGCCACTCCTTCTCGCAGACCCATCCGTCGCGGCTGGCGACGATCGCGCATTTCCACGGCATGAGTCCGGCGCCGACCTCCGCCATGCGCGTGCTCGAGCTCGGCTGCGGGCGCGGCGGCAACCTCATTCCGATGGCGGCGCAACATCCGGCAAGCCGCTTCCTCGGCATCGACCTGAGCGGCGATTCCGTCCGGCAGGCGAGAGCAAATGCGGCAGAACTGGGCTTGAGCAATCTGGAATTCCGGCAGGAGGACATCCTGGCGCTGACGCCTGAGCTCGGCCGCTTCGACTACATCATCGCCCATGGCGTCTATTCGTGGGTGCCGGATGCGGTGCGCGAGCGCATCATCGCGCTCTATGGAGAGCTGCTGGCGCCGCAGGGCGTGGCCTATGTCAGCTACAATGCGCTGCCCGGCTGTCGGCTGCGCGACATGGCGCGCGACATCATGCTCTATGCGGTCCGCGACATCGAGGACCCGCGCGAGCGCGTGCGGGTGGCGCGGGCGGTGCTGAAGGAAGTGGCGGAAGCCAGCGATCCGGCGAGCTATCACGGCATGGCTCTGCGCCAGCGCCTCGAGCACATCGGGGAGCTGCCCGACAATGTGCTCTACCATGATGACCTCAACCCCGGGGCGCGCGCCTTCGCGCTGCACGAGGTGCTTTCCGTGGCGGAGCGGCATGATCTGCAGTTCCTGGCAGAGGCCTCCTTTCCGAACGCCTATGGCGGAGCGAGGGGGGCGGCGCAGCAGGTTCTGGCGCAGATTCCGATCGAGGAGGCCGCGCGGCGCGAGCAGATGCTCGACCTGCTGATCGGACGGACCTTCCGCCAGACGCTTCTGTGCCGGGCCGACGTGCCGCTGCGCCGGGGCATCGCGGCGGATGCGCTACGGCCCTACTGGCACGCCGCCGATGTGAAACCGTCGCCGCGCAAGGCCGAGGAGGAGGATAGGCCCGGCGTCGAGCACTTCGTCTTCGGCGAGGGCGTGCGGCTCGCGGTCGACCTGCCGCTCTGCAGGGCGGCGCTCACCATTCTGGGCCGGATCTGGCCAGCCAGCATCCACTGGGACGATCTCGCCGCGCAGTCCTGCCGCGCGGCCGGGATCGAGGATGGGCCCGAGCGGGCGCGTGAGATCGGGCGCCTGGAAGAGGCGCTGATGGCGATCTTCAAGGCCGGGCTGCTCGATATCCGGCTGGACCCGCCGGTGCTGACGAGCGCGATCAGCGAGAAGCCGGTGGCGAGCGGCATCGCGCGCTGGCAGGCCTCGACCGCGCTGGAGGTGACCGATCTGCGGCATCGCTCGGTGCAGCTCGACAGCGTCGTCGTGCGCAAGTTCGTCTGCCTGCTCGACGGCTCGCGCGACCAGCGCATGCTGCTCGACGACATGAATGCGTTCCTGGCCGAGGCGCGCGGGGCCGGCAATGGCGCGGCGGACCTGCCGGAGCGGGCGACGGCGGAAGAGGTGGCGATGCATCTGAAGGATGTCGCCCGGCTGGGGCTGCTTCGCGCGTGATGATTGTGGCGCGGCAGCGCGCGGCGTAACCTTAGGAGAGGGAGCGAAGGAGCGCGAGGCGGCGGCATGAGCGAGCGCTTCCGGCAATTCCAGGCGCTGTTTCCGGAGGAGGCTTGCCTCGCCGCGCTGATGCGCCTGCGCCATGGCGGGACCGGCATGGCCTGCCCGGCCTGCGGGCGCAGCGCGACCTTCGAGCCGCGCCCGAAGCTGCGCGGCTTTGCCTGCAACCATTGCAACTACATGATCCACCCGGCAGCCGGGACGCCGCTGGAAAGCCGGCGCACGCCGCTCCAGCTCTGGTTCTTCGCGCTGAAGACCATGGCCGAGCAGCCGGGCAAGGGCGTGGTCGCGACGGTCACGCGCGAAGCCGGCGTGCCGCGGCTCACGGCGCAGCGCGTCGTCGACGAGCTGGCGGCCTTTGGCGAGAAGGGCCAAGGCTGGTTCGCGGGGTTGCGCCGCCTCGTCACGGGCGAGGCCGAGCCTGTCACGCGACCGGCGACGGAGAAGCTCGCGCCGGGTCCGGTCCCGCCGGCAGCCGCGCCTGTCCCGAGGGCCGCACCGATGGCGCGGGGCGTTTCACCCCGCGCGGCTCCGCCTCCTGCTCCAGCCGTCGAAGCTGTGCGCGCCAAGCCGGCTTCCGCTCCTGCCGCTTCGGCGGCAAGTCGGACGCCTGCGGCCATTGGCGAAGCCGAGACCGGGGCGGCAGTGCCGAAGAAGGCGGCCTCCGGCCGCATGGCGATTGCCGGAGTGGCGGCGGTAGCGGCCTGTTTGGCGGCGGCGGTGCTCGGGCTGGCCTATGCGCGATTGCAGCAGCAGGACCGGCCGGGGCCGGAAGCAGGCGAGGAGGTGGCCGGGCTCCAGGCGCCGGCCTTGAAGGACGCGCCGGCCCGGCCCTCGCTGATCCTGTCTTCCGTCGAGCAGGATCTGGAAGGCGCGCGGCAGGCCGCGCAGTTCGCGCTCGACAACGATCCTTCGCTCGCGGCAATCAGACCGCAGGATGATACGGCGCCGCAGCAGCAGGTGCCGGTGAACCAGCTGCAATTGCCGTCCAACATCCTGCTGGTGCCGCCGAAGACGCAGGGCGCTCCTCCTTCGGGGCCGACCGGGCCGACCGGGCCGGGCGCGCGGCCGGCGGTACCCCCGCAGATGGCCAGCGGCGATCCGGACCAACTGCTCACCTTCGGGCCGATCCGCATCCGCCGTCACCTCGTCGACACGATCGTGCGGGCGAGTAAGGTCGTCGGCGCCGATCCGACCCTGCTGATGGCGGTCGCCGACAAGGAATCCTCCTTCTCGACCGGCGTGAAGGCGATGACCTCCTCGGCGACCGGCCTCTACCAGTTCATCGAGCAGACCTGGCTCGGCGTGATCTACGAGTTCGGGGCGAAGCACGGGCTCGCCGCCGAGGCCAGGCTGATCGGCCGCTCCGGGCGGCAATTCGTCATCGGCGACGCCAATGAGCGCCAGCGCGTTCTCGACATGCGGCGCGAGCCCTACATCTCGGCGCTGCTGGCGGCGGAGATGCTGAAGCGCGACACGCTCAGGCTGGAGCGGGCGCTTGGGCGCCATCTCACCGGCGGCGAGATCTACCTGATCCACTTCCTCGGGCCGGACGCGGCGCAGACCTTCATCGAGACGATGGAGGAGCAGCCCGGCGTCAAGGCGGCCGAGCTGCTGCCGAAGCCGGCGCAGGCCAATCGGCCGATCTTCTATGCCGACGCGGGCGGCGAGACGAAGACGCTCTCGGTCTCCGAGGTGCACAAGAAGTTCAACGACATGATCAAGGTCCGGCTGGACCGCTACAGCGCGGTGCGGCCGACCATGGGGCCGGGCCTGGCGCGGCCGCAGCCGAAGAAATGAGGTCTTCGCCGCGGGCACTCCCGCGCGCGGCTTATTCGCTCCCGGCACGATCCGGCGAGCCGGGAGAGGAGAGGGAAGCATGGCCGTGAATCGTTTCGAGCAGGTCGACGAGCCGCAGGCGGATGCGATCACGCTCAGCCTGAGCGCACGAGGCGGCGCATCCTTCGGGCGGGTGCTCTGCCCGGCCGATCTTGCCGTAGGGGCGCTGGTCAACGACTTCGTCAGCGATGAGCTCGATGCGAAGGAGGCGTTCCGCACCGCCATCCGTCTCGCCAACGAGCTCAAGGCGCCGATCGTCGTCGAGGATGCGGCCGGCGTCTGGCAGGAGGAATGGGGTGTGCTCTACCGGGAGGAGTGAGGGGCGGTCGGACAATGCTCGTCATGCTCGGGCTCGTCCCGAGCATCTCGGAAACCAGTGCCTTCTCGTCATGAGATTCTCGGGTCAAGGCTGCGCTTTGCCCGAGAATGACGGCCTGCGGCGTCACTCGATCCGGAAGTACTTGATGCCGATGCCGAGCGAGCCGTTCTGGCGCGCGAGGTCGAGCTTGAGATTGGCGAAGAAGTCGCTGGCCGGCGCGGGATTGGGGCCGGAGAGGGCCGGCAGCGCCTCGCGGCTGACGAGCGCCAGAACGGTTTGCGGGCGGGCCGCGCCGCCGGTCGATTCGAGCTTGATGTTGAAGGTCACCTTCCCCGCCTCGCGCTTCATGAAGTTCGCGAGGTTGTAGACGAGGCCGTCGTCGCCGATCAGGACGACGTCGAGGTTCTGGCCGCCGCCGGCTTCGACGGAGCCGTTGAGGATCTCGCCGCTCTTCATGTTGAAGGAGCCGATCTGGAGCCGCGGGCTGCGGTCGATCGCAACGCCCGGCTGGCGCAGGAAATCGACCATCGGGCATTGCTCCGCCGTGACCGGGCGCAGGTTGATATGAGCCTCGAAGCCCTGCGCGGTCTTGAAGGCGTTGTCGAAGGCGACGAAGGGCGCCGGGGCGCTGCCGAAGCCTTCCAGCGTCGTGCGGCGCTCGCCGATCTCGATCGGCCAGAGGAAGAAGCAGGGGCCGCCGTCATAATCGCGGACATAGCGCTCGATGCGTTCCGCCGGGGTGCGCGGCTCGGCCAGGGCCGCGCTGGCCGCTGGAGGTTGTGCCGGCGGCGTCTGGACAGGGGGCTTAACGGGCGGTTGCTGCAGCATGGCCGTGGCCGAAGGCTTTTCAGACTGCTTCGGCTCCGGTCGTGGGGGGCGCGGCACCGGAATTTCGACGGCCGTCGGAGGAAGCGGCGGCGCCTCGGTGGCGGTCG
>UCLR01000011.1 GCA_900473415.1 Hyphomicrobiales bacterium | reverse complement strand
CCGTTCAAATCCGAGGAGTTTCTCAGTCTTTTCGTCCAGCCCCCGCCGGAGCAGCGCCGCTTCTTCGTTTGCCTGGCGTGACTGCGCTGCCAATTTCTCAGTCTCGCGCCGCGCCGCCTCCGCCTCGCTCGCAAATGCGGCGCCGCGAACGCGCTCCTCCTCGAGTGCCTTGCTATGCTGCGTTTTGCTTGCCGTTAGCTCCTCTCGCGCAGCCGCTGCCTCTGTGAGCGCAGCCGCCTTGCTCTCGCGGTCCGCTGCTGTGGATTGTTCCGGTTTCGCATTCCGCAACTGCTCTAATAGCGCCGCCTCCTCGGTCCGCTGCCTCAGTTGCGTCTCCTGGGCCGCGATGGCTGCTAAGGCCGCGCTGCGAGCTCGCTCGTCGTCCAGAGCTTGGGAGTGCCGCGTTTTGTTGCTCGCCAGCTCAGAGCGTGCGGCCGCCGTCTCCGCGCGTGCGGTGGCAATCTGCCGCTGCAGGTCGAGCAACTGTTCGGTCTTTGCGCTCTCCGACTGATTGAGCCGTGTTGTCTCCCCGATCGCCTCGCGCAACCGCACTGCCTGGGCCTCAATCCCGTGTCGTGCCGTCGCCAGCTCACCTGCTAACGCGGCACCACGAGCTTTCTCCTGTTCGAGCGCCTGGGCGTGCAGCCGTGCGCTGGCGGTCAGCTCCTGTCGCGCAGCTGCGGCATCCGCGCGGACAGTCTCATTCTGACGCTGCTGTTCAAGCAATTGCTGGCTTTTTGTTGCCCCTTCTTGCCTCAACTGTGCGGCTTGGTTGTTCGCGTGCTGAGATTGCGACGTCAGCGATTGGATCTCGCGTCGCGCCTCAGCGAGGTCACTCGCCACCGCAGCGCTGCGGCCTCGTTCGTCGCCCAGTAGCTTCTCAGCCTCCCTCCGCGCTCGCACCTCCGCTTCCATTCGATCGATGGTGCTCGAGACCTGGCCAGGCTCCGACGCCTTGGCTGCCCCCGGCTCGTGGGCCTCAGTGGGCGCCGACTTCGACGACTCGGCAAGCTGCGCAGGCGCCGCCGCGCTTCCCGTTTCCGCCGCGGGCACTGGTTCCGAATTGGCGGCGCTCTGGCGAACCACCGGAGACCCGGGCTGCGAGTCCTGTCCAGGCGGGTCGACGCTCGGCGCGACTGCGCCATTCTTGGCGATATCGGCCGTAGGTGGGACGGCGTCGCGCCCAAAGTAAAAGGCCAAGATTGCCGTGGCGACAACGACGCTGGATAGGCCCAAGCGCCGCCACGCGGATGCGCGCCCGCGAGCAACGCTTTCTGCTTCTTCATCGCCAGGCTGAAAATTGGCATCCTCGGCAAGAGGATGCCAATGCGTCGGCGCTAGTTTAATGGGGGCGTCGTCGTCCCCGATCCAGCTGTCCGCCTCCCGCGACCAGCGACCGATGGCATAGGTCGCACTTGCGTCGTCCTCAAGGATGACGAAATGCCCGTCCTTCGGCGCGGTCTCGATCGCGTGGCGCATGCAAGGAACGCCTGCTTTGGAGCGTTATCGAGGCAAAATCTTTCCGCTTTGCCCTCGAAGTAGCCTTGGATCTCCCCCCAGCGTGGACCTAACGATATCTCGAATTCTAGCGCCGTGCCAGCAGCTTCGAGCTTGCTCCATCTGCGGCAGCCTCAGCTATCGGCGTTTGCCCACCGCGGACGCAGAGCAACTGCCAAGCCTCCGTTGGTAGAAACACACCAACGACATCGGCCTCGTCATCGCTAACGGCAAAAGGGTCCGGCTCCGGACGAATCAGGCGACCGCGGCCAGAAGCTGCCTCGCGCGATTGATCACCGGCTTGTCGACGAGCTTTCCGTCGACCACCACTGCCCCCTGAACGCTGGCGGCGTCCAGGACACGGCGGGCCCAATCCAGTTCCTCGGAGCTCGGCGAAAAGCCGTCGTTCACGGCGACGACCTGGCTCGGATGGATGCAGAGCTTGCCACCGAAGCCGAGGCGCCGCGCCCGCGCGACGTCCTGGGCCAGGATCTCGGGATCCTTGACCTGCAGCGTCACGCCTTCGATCGGCGCCGGCAAGCCGGCGGCGGCGCAGGCGATCACCAGCTCCGTCCGGATGGGGTTCAGCTCATCGCCCATCGTGCCGATTCCGGTCTCTGCGCAGAAATCGACCGAACCGAAGGCGATCCGGCTGACCCCGCGGGCCCGGGCGATCTCCAGTCGATCGACATAGCCGCCGGGCGTCTCGACCAGCGCGATCAGCTGCTGTCCCCGCTGCAGGCGGCTGGCGACGGCCTCGACCGTCGTCTTCTTCTCCGCCTTCGGCAGCATCACGGCGGCGATACGCGGCGAGGAAACCACCAGCGCGAGATCGTCGCTATTCCACCCCGTATCGGTGCCGTTGATACGGACGGCGATCTTGGCCGTGCCTTCTTCGGCAAGCCAGTTCGCAATGTGGTCACGGGCCGCAGCCTTGGCCTCTGGCAGGACAGCGTCCTCCAGATCGATCACGACGAGGTCGGCCCCGGTCGCCAGCGCCTTGCCGAAGCGCTCCGGACGGTCGCCCGGCACGAAGAGAAGGCTGCGTTCATTGCGCATCATCGACCTCCAGCGAAATCACGCGGCCGGCGCCCGCGAGGGCGCCCAGACCGGCGCGCCGGGCGTCGGCACCTTGGCGGCGCCGGCCTCGATCGCGGCACGGCATTCGCCGTCGCTGAAGCCGAGCGAATTCAGGATGGCAACAGTGTGCTCGCCAAGCAGCGGCGGCGGCAGGTCTGGCGCTGCCACGCCTTCCGTCTGGAACGGGAGATCCGGGAGGGCGAAAGCAAAATCCTGGAACTGGAGCTCTGCCAGCTTGTTGCCATGGCGCGCCTGCGGCGCATCGAGGACGCGGTCCATCGACAGCACTTCGGTGAAGCCGAACCGGGCGGCGGAAAGGCGTGCAGCGATCCCGTCATAGGTCCAGCGTTCGACCACGGCACGCATCTGCGCCTCGACGCGTTCCCGCTCCTTTTTCCGCTGGCGCAGCGTCGCGAGAGCAGGATCGACCGGCTCGCCCATGGCGGCCCAGAAATCGCTCCAGTGCCGATCGGTCAGCATGACGAGATAGATCCAGCGATCATCAGCCGTCCGGTAGGCGCCATAGCCCGGCATGCTGAACTCCCCCGACGGCTCCGGGTCGGGACGGCCGGTCAGGTGCATCTTGAGCTGGATGCCGGCGAAGTCGCGCGCGGCCACATGCAACCCGGCCTCGTAGAGTCCGACCTCGATCTTGCGCTGCTCGGGGCCGCTGCGAGGGTCGAGCAGCGCACCGAGGATGCCGATCACGGCATAACAACCGGCGAACTGGTCGTGATAGGAGGGGCCGAGCCGGGTCGGGCGCCCGTCGATGCGGTGCTCGTGCATGACGCCCGTCGCCGCTTCGGCGATCGGGTTCGAGGCCAGCTCTTCCGCCTGCGGCCCGTCGTTGTAGCCCCGGATATGACAGAAGACGATCGCCGGATTGAGCTTCGCGCATTCCTCATAGGTGACGCCCAGGCGACGGGCGGAGCCGGGCGCCAGGTTGTGCAGGATGATGTCGACCTTCGGCACGAGCCGGCGGAACACCTCCTGCCCGCGCTCAGAGGCCA
Organism: Hyphomicrobiales bacterium; assembly: GCA_900473415.1. Taxonomy (GTDB): domain Bacteria; phylum Pseudomonadota; class Alphaproteobacteria; order Rhizobiales; family Beijerinckiaceae; genus Allobosea. The sequence continues at coordinate 113,795 of UCLR01000011.1, read as the reverse complement.
GATCGAGGCAGAGGCTGCGCTTGCCCCGGCTATAGGCGATGTATGTGCCGCTCGGGCCACCCCGGACGAGGCTGCGCGTTGGATCTCCGATCGGCGGCTCCAGCTTGATCACCTCGGCGCCCATCTGCGCGAGGATATGGGCCGCAAAGGGGGCCGCCAGCATCGAGCCGATCTCGAGGACGGTCTTTCCGGCGAGGAGGGAGCGGTTCATGCGACGTTTCCTGAGAATGGCTGAATGCGGACGCGCCGCCTTGGATGGCTGGGCTGGGCTCAGTCGAATACGGCGCTGGCCTGCATCGCCTGGCCGCCCTGGGCGTCGCGGACCCAGAGCGAGAGCTCGTTGTCCTGCGCGCCGGCTTTCGCCTCGACGCGGAACGCTGCGTCGACGAAGACCGGGCCGAGACCGCGGAAGCTGAACTGCCGCAGGCGAGCCGCCGGCCGCGCGGAGCGCGCCAGATCCTGAAGGAAGGTCGCCAGCAGCGGCCCGTGGACGACGAGATCGCGGTAGGCTTCCTCGTTACGTGCGTAGTCCCGGTCGTAATGGATCCGGTGGCCGTTGCTCGTCAGCGCCGAATAGCGGAACAGCAGCACCGGATCGGGAACGACCTCGAACCCCCAATTGGCGGCCGCCGGTGCCGGCTCGAGAACGGGCGCCGGCGCCCCCGGCTGGGCCGCCTCGCGATAGACGATGTCCTGTTCCTCGACGATGCAGGTCTTGGACCCGAAGCCAAGCGTGTGACGGACGGTGACGAAGACGAGGCTGCCGCGTCGACCGGACTTGCTCTCGACCTTCACGATCTCGCTGAGCTTCGTCGCCTCGCAACCGAGCGGCAGCGGCGCGAGATACTCGATGCGCCCGCCCGCCCACATGCGGCGGGGCAGCGGCACCGGCGGCAGGAAGCCGCCGCGCTTGGGGTGCCCGTCGATGCCGACCTCGGCGCGCGGCACGAAGCTATTGAAGAAGATCCAGTGCCAACCCGGTGGCAGGGCCGCCGCCTTGGCGGGTTGAGGATGCCCCAGCGTCGCCGCCAGATCCCGTACGCGCTGGGGGGAGATCGCATCGGTCTGGGTTTGCTGGTTGCCGACCCAGCCGGACCAATCCTGATCTGCGGAGGTGGTGGAGATATCCTGCATCGCTGAAGGCCCGTTCAGTAGATGATCTGCGCGTCGGCGAGACGTTGCCGCTCGGCTGCGCCGATGCCGAGAAGTTCGCCGAAGACATAGTCCTCGTCTTCGCCGAGGCGCGGGGTGCCGCGCACGATCCCAACGTCGGAGGTTTCCGAGAAGCGGATCGGCACACCGATGGCTGCGCGCATGCGGCCATCGGGCTCGGCGACGTCGATGATGGTCCTGCGAGCCCGCAGATGCGGGTCCGCCGCGATGTCCTCGGTCGTCCACGAGACATGAGCCGGAATTCCGTGGCTCTGCAGCAGCCGGGCTGCTTCCTCGGCATCCTGCTGTGCCGCCCAGCCGGCGACCAGCTCGTCGACCAATACCTGATGGGTTTGCCGATACGAGGCCGATTCGAAGTTCGCATCGACGGTCCGGCCAGCCTGCTCGATCAGCGCCGCGAACGCGAGCCATTGCCGGTCGTCGTCGACAGCAATGGTCAGCCAGCGGTCCGGATCTCGCGTCGCGAACGCGCCATGCGGCGACATGCGCAGATCGCCGTTGCCCATGCGACGCGGCGTGCCGCCGGCCGCAGCTTCAAGGAGCGCCTCTCCGATCGCGGCGGAAGCGACTTCACGCGCGGCAACGTCCACATGCGTCCCCTCGCCCGTCCGGCGACGCTGGAGCAGCGCGGCGATCGTCGCCATGGCGGCGTTCAGGCCGACCGAGTGATCCATCACGTGCCGCATCTCGACCGGGGGGCCGTCCGCATAGCCGGTGAGATAACCCAATCCGCCCCAGGCGCCGAACAAGGGCGCATAGCCGGCAAAATGAGAATCCGGACCCGACTGCCCCGAGGATGACACCGACACCATGACGATGTCCTGCTTCACCTTCCGCAGTTCGTCATAGGACAGGCCGAGCCGGTTCATCACGCCAGGCCGGAAGCTTTCCGCCGCGACATCCGAGGCCGCGACAAGGCGCTTGGCGAGGGCAACGCCGTCCGGATGCTTGAGGTTGATGCGAACCGAAAGCTTGTTGGAGGCGACCTGGTCGAAGCTCGCCGGGCCGTTGCGGCCATAGACCGGATGCGGCTTGCGGAAGATGTCAGGGCGCAACGCGCTCTCGATCTTGATGCACTCCGCCCCAAGTTGAGAAAGCATATGCGTGAAGAACGGGCCCGCCGCATGGACGGTGAAGTCCGCGATACGGATGCCGGACAATGGCTTCATCGTGCGGCCCTCGCCTGCAGGCTCGTCTCGGTCATCGTCACGGGGCCGTCTGCGCCAAGCGCCGGTGGCCCTCCGCGGAGGCGAAGCGGCGCGCCGCCAAAATGGAAAGGCGCTACCAACATCGGTGTCGGGCCGGCGCCGTCGACCTCGACGGTCTGGAAGAGGCCACGAGCCCGTTCGTGAGGCCCGTTGAGCACGTCGGCCGGCGCATTGTAGCGCGCCATTGGCACGCCGAGCGCTTGGGCTCGGCCGACAATTTCCGCGACCTCATGTTGCCGGGCCCAGGCCCGAATATGCCCATTGAGTTCGGCGCCACGGCGGCTGCGTTCCAACGGATCATCCAACGTTCCGTCGGTGGCCCAGGCCGGCCTGTCCATCAGCTCGACCATGCCCTGCCATTGACGCTCTTCGAGCGTCAGAACCTCGACGAAGCCGTCGCGACACTCCAGCACGCCGCCATATTTGAAGGACCGCCCGGCACGATGCTCGACCGAACCGTCGCCGAGGCGCTGGATCGCAAAGCAGCCTACCGCCAGCGCCGCATCCTGGACCGAAACATCGACAGACTGCCCCTTTCCGACCCACAGGGCGGAGAGTGCGCCGAGAGCCGCGGCGACCCCCGCCTGCACGGCAGCGAAGTGCCCATAGATCTTGAGGGGAGGTCGATCCGGGAAGAGCTCGACCGACAGTCCGTTCGGCAGGAGGAAACCTTCGCCTGCCGCATGGATCGCGTTGATCTCCTCGGCCCGCCAATCCGCCTTTGGCCCCTGCGCGCCGAAAGGCAGGACCGAAAGATTGATCAGGTTCGGAAAGCGCTGCGCGAGGGTCTCGGAATCGAGACCCTGCGCCTCTGTTTCAGCGACTGGCACGTCGTGCACGAGGATATGCGCCTCCCGGAGCAGTTCGTCGGGAACAACTCCGAGCCCGGCATCGGCCTCGTGGACATAGCTGCGCTTGCCCGCTGCCAGATAGGCAAACAGAGCGCTGCTCCCGGCCGCGCCGGGCAGGAAGGGGGGCTCCGCGCGCAGGCGGTGCCCTCCGGGCGGCTCCAGCAGCGTGACCTCCGCGCCCAGAACCGCCAGCAGCCTTCCGCAATAGGCGGCGGCCACCCCTTGGGAGAGTTCGACCACTCGGATTCCGGCGAGCGGCTTCTGGCTTTGGTTCACAGGCACGGCTGCCACCATTCTCAGCGGATGACCGGGAGCTCGAGATCGAGCGCGGCCCCATCGAAGGCGACGCGCAGGTTCACGTCCCGCGAGGGCAGGATCACCGTCGCCAGGCCCGGCGTCGTCAGCTCGCCGCGCTGGTTCTCGCCCCAGATCTCGATGTCGACCAGCGCATGGCCGTCCTTGACGTATTTCCGCGTGACCTTGCCCTTGCACCAGGTGCAGTCGCCCATGGTGTTGAAGCGGCGCATCTCGGTGCGGACCCGCTTCAGGAAAGCGGCGTCGCCCATCCAGTTGGTGACGAGGCTGCACATCCAGGACGAACGCTGCGGGCCGTAGTCATAGGTGCCGGGAACGCCGACCTCCTTCGCCACCGATTCGCGATGGTGCCCGATGCCGGTGTACTCGATGCCGCCGCCGGCTTCCGGGTTGCGGAAGAAGTGGCCGGGATGCTTGACGGCCGCCTTCAGCACGACGCCATGGGTGTGGCCGCGGCCGCAGCCGACGAGGAAGCCCATGGTGTCCATCAGCGAGAGCGGGCCGCGCACGATGCTCGGCAGCGTCTCCCCTTCAGTCACGTCCTCCCAATAGCGGACGTTGGCGCCGCGGATCAGCCGGTCCTCGTCGAGGATGGCCGCGTCGATCTTCTCGAATTCCTCGGGGGTGTATTCGTAGGGCTGGATGTCCTTGTACTTGCCGGCGTCGCGCGCCGCCTTGCGCTCATGACGCGTGCAGGTGCCGAGCGCCCGGGCGACGAGCTCGCCACGCTGGTTCGAATAGCTCGCCTCGACATATTGCAGCACGAGGCGGCCCGAGAACTTGCTCTCCTTCTCCTCGACGCCGACCACCCGCTCGATCGCCGTGATGCGGTCGCCCGGACGGATGTGGCGGAAGAGCTCCCAGTCATTGCCGGCGTAGAAGCCGTGCACGCCCGGAAGGCCCCAGCGCGTACGCCCGACCCAGCCGAAGGCCATCGGGAACATCGGATGGCTGAGCTGGGTGCCGTAGCGGCTCACGCGGCCGTATTCGGCTTCGCGGTAGAGCGGATTGAGATCGCCGATGCCGTTGCAGAAGTTGCGCAGCGTGTCGGCGGTCGCGTCCTGCAGATAGGGCCCCTCCGGCCGCAGCTGCAGGCCGATCATCTTGCGCGCTTCGGCGATCGCCTGATCGGTGATTTTCCCCTCCGCCGGGGCGGATCCGACATTGTTGTTGGCAACGGCTTCGACGGCGCTCATGAGGATCGTTCCTTTTCCAGTTCCATGGCCGGCGCAGACCTCACCCGAGGGTGTCCACGGGTCGCCGGCTTCTCACGCATCATTCAAGTATGCACAATGCATCTATAGCGACGGCCGTCAACACCACATTTCAGCGTCAGGCGCTGTGAGGCGCTCCGGCCAACGCATGGACAGCAGCTAGCCTTCAATTGCCGAACGCCCGTGGAGAACTGGAATTTCAGCGCAATTTCGCGCAGAGAGCGCGGATTTCGCTTGTGCGCCGCCGCGGAATGACGCCTGCGAAGGCTCACAAGTTCGGGAGAAAAAAGCCGCGACCGATCGGACGCGTCGCTCAGCCGCCATCAAAAAAGATGCATTTTGCATAGCAACAGGGGCGCGCCGACGGCGCGCCCCTCATTGAGCTCGGCCGGCCCCCGCCGGCGCCAGCAGTGCGGGGTATTCAGGAGCCGGAGCCCCCGGCGTCGGGCACCGCTCCTCCGGCCTCGATCAGCTCGATCACGGCAGGGAAATAGCGACCACTGCCGCCGCCGGCAGCTGAGGCGCTGTAGTAGCGGCGGGTCAGCTCGGCGAGGCGCGCCTCGACGCCTGAGTCGCGTGCCAACTCGAGCACATAGCCGATATCCTTGAGCACATATTCCGGAGGGAAGGCCTTGTCCGGGAAGCTGCGCGGCAGCATCGCGTTGCGGCCGTGGTTGCGCAGCACGAAGCTGTCGCCCGAGCCCTTCGAGACCGCATCCAGCATCACCTCAGGCCGAACGCCCGCGCGCTCGGCAACAACGAGCATTTCGGCCAGCGCGACGACATGCTCGAACACCAGCATGTTGTTGACGAGCTTGAGAACCTGGCCCGTGCCGACCTCTCCGCCATGGGTGATGTCGGTGGCGATGTAGTCGATCAGCGGCCGAACCCGCTCATAAAGTGCCTGCGGCGCGCCGACCATCACGCTGAGCGCACCCTTGCGGGCAGCCTCGCGTGTCCGGGCGACGGGCGCATCGGCGAAGGCGATGCCGGAACCGGCGAGCGCCTCGGCGATCTCTCGCGCCTCGGAGACAGCCGTCGTGCTCAGATCGACCACGACCGCGCCGCGCTTCGCATGAGCGGCGATGCCACCCTCGCCGAGGCAGACCTGCTTGACCTGCTTTCCGCCGGGCAGGGAGAGGAAGACGATGTCGGCCTCGGCGGCAAGGGCAGCGGTGGAGCCCACCCATTCCGCCTTCGTGCCGGCCAGAGCCTCGTCGAAGCTCGCCCGGTTGATGTCACTGGCCAGGACACGGCCCGGATGCTTCGTCGCGATGTTGCGGCACATCGGGCCGCCCATGACGCCGAGGCCGATGAAGCCGATGGTGGGATGCTCGCTCATGGCCATCAATCCATCAGCATGCCGCCATTGACGTCGAGCACCGTCCCAGTGATCCAGTTGGAGGCCGGCGAGGCCAGGAACAGGATCGACTGGGCGATGTCCTCCGGCTGGCCGTAGCGGCCGAGCGGCACGCTGCCATGCGGCGAAGGCGCCGCGCGCTGCGTCACTTTGGACCACATCGGCGTCTCGACCGGGCCGGGCGCGACGATATTGGCGTAGACGCCCTTGGCGGCGCCGGACTTGGCGACCCATTTCATCAGCCCGTGCACGGCCGATTTCGCCGCGACATAGGAAGGCCCCGAGGCGACGCCGCCGATCTTGGCTGCGATCGAGCCGAGCGCGACCATCTTGCCGTAACCCTGCGCCGCCATGATCGGAAACAGCTTGCGCACCGGGTTGACCACGCCGAACAGGTTGACGTCGAGAATCGAGCGCCATTCCTCATCCGTGGACTCCCCGAGCGGGGCGTGTGAGATCGTGCCGGCGCAGAGGATCAGGATGTCGATGCGGCCATGCTCCGCGATGACGGCGTCGATCACGGCCCCGGTATCAGCATCCGACGTAACATCGCAGCGGCGGAAATGTGCGCCTGACGGCCATTCGCGGTCGCCCCCGGCAATGTCGGTGGCGATCACCGTCGCCCCGGCCTCTGCCAGGGCCGCGACGGTCGCGCTCCCAATACCACCTGCGGCTCCGGTCACGAGCGCGATCTGACCATCGAGGCGCGGTGCGCCGCTCAATTGAGCATTTGACATAGCAGACTCCTGGGACCGGCCGCCCGGCCCATGCATTCTTGCCCGAACGGGGATTGCCGACGGACGCGCAGGCTAGCGCATCCCAAAAAGATCCACAATGCACAATGCACATCGATGCAGGACCCCGTTCTGCTCTGGAAGCAGACCGCCCAGGGGCCCCAGGAACCTGCCGACTAGGGCCGTGAGCCGGAGCAAAAAGCCCTCAGCCGCCGGAAGAGAGTTCGCCCCCCGCTCAACCAAGAAGCGTCAGAGAGCGCCCCGCAGCTCTGACCAGCCGCTCTCGATATGACGACGGGTGGTCAGCATGGCGCCGGAAACGTCGCCGGCGATCATCTGATTGAGCAGCTCGGTATGTTCGGCCGCGGCGCGCTCGGCCCGCCCCTCGATCCGGTTGATCAGATCGAACGGGTAGCGGGCCCAGAGGATCTGCACGAAGTGCATCGTCTGCGGCATCTCGGCGATATCGTAGATGCGGCGGTGAAAGCGGTAATTGACCGCGCGCGCCGCCGAGCTGTCGCCGCTCTTCGCAGCCGCCTCGAATTCTGCCGCCAGGCCGCGCAGCTTGTCGATGTCCTCGGTCTGGAGCTTGTCGACCGCCCCGCGCACCAGCTGGGCTTCCAGCAGCACGCGCAGGTTCAGGATCTCGGACGAGGCGCCGACATCAAACGGAACGACCGTCGCCCCCTTGTAGGAGCCGCCCGAGATATAGCCCTCAGCCTCCAGAAGCTTCAGCGCCTCGCGCACCGGCGTGATGCTGGTTTTCAGCATCTCGGCGATCTCGAGCTGCTTCAGGCGCGCGCCGCGCGGGAACCGGCCGGAAAGAATGCCTTCCCTTAGGAAATCCGCGACCTGCTCTTCCTTGGTGCGATAATCCATCTGGCCCAGCCACTGAGGAGTGCGCGCCCGAAAGGCCTCGAGCGCAAGAACATCGGGAAATGCGTGGAACTGCCCATACTGGAGACGGTGTTGCCTGTCACGTTCCCCGCGGATCCGGGGCGCCCGCTTAGAACACCAGGGCGTCCGAGGTGGTGATGGCGGCATAGCGCTTCAGGCCGGCGAGCGCGAAATTGTGCTCGTCCTCCGTGGCGCCGCAGCAGCAATCCTCCAGCAGAGTGCAGGCATAGTCGCGATCATGCCCTTCCCGAACCGCCGCCTGCACGACGCCATTGGTCGAGACACCGCAGAGAACAAGGTGCTGGATGCCGTTGGCCCGCAGAATCGGCTCAAGATTCGTCCCGTAGAACGGGCTGACGCGGTGCTTGACGATGTCGAAATCGCCCGACTGCGGGGCGAACTGCTCATAGACCTCGGTGCCCCAGGTGCCGAGCTTGAAGAGCCCGAATTCCTTCGCCTTCGAGAAGACGGGCGAGCCGGGCGGGCATTCGCGATAATCCGGCGAGAAGCCGACCCTCACATAGCCGACCGGAACGCCCGCCGCCCGCGCCTTGGCGATCGCAGCGACCGTCCCGCGATACATGCCCTTCGCGTTGCCGCAGGCGACATAGGTCTTCGCATTGGGACCATCGGGGTGCACCAGGTCGTTGATCATATCCATCACGAGAAGCATGCTCGTCATCGTCGGCCTCACCCGTCCATCTGCGCCGGCCTCGGGATGGCTCGGCGCTAATCGAATTACGCTTTATTCCGTTTATGCATTGTGCATAATCGAATTCGCGTTGCAACGGCGCTGCCGGGCGGCTTCGGTCCCCGGACACAAAAAACAAGATGGTTGCATCTCGGGAGGATGCGATGTTGAGCCCTATCGAACGAGCATCCGCCCATGCGGAGAATCTCGAAGCTGCGCTCGAAGCCGACGCCGGGCTGATGCGCCTCTATTCCGGCATCTGGTACGGCAGCTTGGCGCTGTTTGCGCTGTGGCTGGCCTGCGTGGCCTATTCCAGCTTCTAGAAGCGCGGCGGGCGGCGGCCTGCCGCTTGAAAAACCCGGCACGGCAAACCGAGATTTTCGATGCGCTTTCGGGGCCGGGCCGCCGCCCTGCCCGACACGCTCTGCACGAGCTGCCCCTGACTAAATCGGGCGGCGAGGCCGAAGGGCCTCATCCACCCGATGAAGACGCCGCAGCTCTAGAGACGAGCACTCACCGCGTTCGTAGACGCCATCGTCTGCGCCGCCTCCGGATTCAGCTCCAGCATGGTTCGCGCGAATTCGTGGGACAGCCGCAGCAGCCCGGCCGAAATCGATCCAAGATCCTTCACTCCGGAATTGGTCATGACCCGAACGAGCTCATCGACCAGGATCTCCAGGGCCCGCTGTGCCCCGGCTTCCCCGCCGGCTCCCACGCCGAACAACGTGGCCTTGCCGACCATCACGGCATGGGCGCCCAAGGCCAGGGCCTTGACGATATCGCTGCCCCGCGAGATGCCGCTGTCCAGGAGCACGGTGGTCTTGTGACCAACCCTCTCGGCGATCTCGGGCAGCATCCGGATGGGCGCGATAGCCGAATCCAGGTTCCGTCCGCCGTGGTTTGACACGATGATGCCGTCGCAGCCGGCCTCGACCGCACGCGCGGCGTCCTCCGGGTGCAGGATGCCCTTGAGAATGAGCGGCCCATCCCAGAGCCGCCTGAACTCTCTGATATCGTCCCAGCTGACATTGTCGCAGAACGGCAAGTTGAACTTGCCGGGCTTGGCCGCCGAAACGGGGACACGAAGCTGCTCCGGATAATTCTCCGCGACCATGGGGCCGGATTTCAGGTACCGTCGGAACACCACACCGTAGAGCCATCGCGGATGGGTCACGATATCCCAAAAATTCCGGCTCGAGATCTTGAACGGGATGCTGAAACCGTTCTTCAGATTGTACGGCCTGAAGGGCGCGACCGGCGTATCCACGGTGATGATCAACGCTTCATATCGTGCGCGCCGCGCTCTCGCGATCAGTTCGCGCGTCATCTCGCGCTGAGGCCAGACATAGAGCTGCAGCCAGAGTTGGCCATCCACCTCGGCCCTGATCTGCTCCATCGGTGTGATCGAACCCGTCGACAGCGCGAACGGAATGCCCGCCCGGGCCGCCGCCCGGGCGGAGCCGACCTCGCCGTCGAGCCAGAGCAGGCTGGCGAATCCGGTCGGCGACACTGCGATCGGCGCCGCGCATGGCTCGCCGAACAACTTGCACGACGTGTTGGGCTCGGAGACATCGCGCACGACCCGAGGGACTAGGTCGATCTCGTCGAAGGCGCGCGCGTTGCCGCCCAGGCTGCGATCCTCGTCACTGCCACGCGCGACATACTCGAAGATTCCTCGCGGCAGATGCTCGCGAGCCATCTCCCGCAGATCGGCGATCGAAAGGGCCGTCGCGCGCAGCTTCTCGATACTCATGCTTTCCAGACCTTCGAATTCAGAAGCCCGAGTACATCCGCTTGCCGGGATGGGGCATCTCGGCCTTGAGGATCACCCCCGCGTCGCACTCGGTGAAGAACGCGGTCTTACGCTCCGGCCCGCCATAGGCGACGTTGGTCGTCTGCCGTCCCGTTCCGCTATCGACGCGCAGGATCGGCTCACCCTGTGGATTGAAGAGCCACAGGGCCCCCATCCCGATCTGGCAGACGACTAGGTTGCCGGCCTCGTCGATCGTGATGCCGTCAGGACCGCCGCCGCCGGTCATCTGGATGAAGTTGCCGACCTTGGCGACCGAGCCGTCGTCAGAGAAGGGAACCCGCCAGATCGCATTGGCCCGGGTGACGGCGACGAACAGCACCCGCTCGTCGAGCGACAGGACAAGGCCGTTCGGGCTGGGCACGTTGTCGAGGAGACAGTCGATCTGCCCGTTGGGGCGGAGGCGGAAAACGCGGCCGGTCGGATCGTGCAGCCCGGTGAGGCCCTGATCCGTGAAGTACAGGTCACCGTTCTGGCCGAAGCAGAGATCGTTGACGGCCTTCAGATGCTCGAGCCGCACGCGCTCGAGATAGGGCGTGATCTTGCCGGTGTCCGGATCGAGCGTGACGATCCCGTACTTGTGGTCCGCCACGAAGATCCGGCCGTCCTGATGCACCCTCAGGCCATTCGGCCATCCGTCGTATTCGGCGACGACCTTGAAGTTCCCCTTCGGGTCGATCCGAAAAATCCGGCCCCAGGGAATGTCGACGCAATAGAGGTTGCCGTCGCCATCGAAGGAAAGGCCTTCCAGGACCGAATGGTGCTGCCCCATCGCCGGCTGATGCGCAAACCATTCGCCGCCGCGTGTCGGCTTGCGGAGGTCGTCTGGAAGGCGGGCAAAAACCTCTGCCGTTATTCTTGGGGGAGCAGCGTACATTCTTTATCTCCAGGCGTGAATTATCGCATCGTCCTTGGCAGCCACAGAACGATGTCCGGCACCAAATAGATCAGGAATGCGAAGGCGATGATGATCCCGCAATAGGGAAGCGACGACCAGGCGATCGTGGACAGGCTCGTCTGAGGGGATATCGACTGGATGGCGAAGAGATTGAGCCCAACGGGCGGGTGGATCTGCCCCAGCTCGATGTAGAGGATCAGCAGGATACCCAGCCAGACGCCGTCGAAGCCCATCGCGATCATCGGCGTGTAGATGAGCGGCACGGTCACGAGCATCATGGACAGGCCTTCCATCAGCATCCCGAGCACGATGTAGATGCCCAGCAGGATGAGGAAGAAGACGAAGGGGCTCAGATGCAGCCCGGTGATGAACTTCGCCACCCCCTCGCCAAATCCGGTAATGACGATGCCGTACTGCAGGATCTGCGCGCAGATGGTGATGAACATGATCACCGCGCTCGAGATCACGGTGTTCTCGAAGGAAATCTTGACGGCCTTCCAGGTGAGCCCGCCGTAGTAATAGGCGATGATTGCCGCAAGGACGACGCCCGTCGCCGATGCCTCGGTGGCGGTGAAGGCGCCGGTATACATGCCAAGGATGACGCCGCCGACGAGGATGACGATCGGCAACGAGTCCCGGATCGGGTTTCCGCCCCCCTCGTCGGAAACGCTGTCCTTCGCCGGGACCAGGCTCGGATCCAGCGTGGCCTTGATCGCCACATAAACGCAGAAGAAGAACGCCAGCAGAATGCCCGGGATAATGCCGGCCATGAGCAGGTCGATGACGGATTCATGCGTCATCGACGCATAGACGATCATGGGAATGCTGGGCGGGATCAGGATGCCGAGGCTGCCGCCCGCCGTCAGGGTGCCCATGGTGAGGCTGTCCTTGTAGCCGCGCTTTCGCATCTCGCCGACGGCAACGGACCCGACAGTCATGGCGGTGGCGACCGATGAGCCGCTGACGGCCGAGAACACCGCGCAGCCTGCGATGTTCGTCTGCGCCAGGCCGCCGGGGACATGTCGAAAAACCCGTGCGAGCCCAGTATAGAATCTGGAGGCTACGCCCCCCTGCAGGATGATCTCGCCCATCAGGATGAAAAGCGGAATGGCGACCAGGGTGAAGTTGGTCGAGTTGTTCCAGACGATTCCCCCGATCGATTCCCACAGGTTCGTGCCCGAGACCGCGGTGATCCCGACGAGCCCGGTCAAGCCCATCGCAACGCCGATATAGACGCCGCCGGCGAGGCATCCGACGACGACCAGCGAGTACAGGATGACGAGCTCATTCCATGACATTTTCTTCGTCCTTCACGAGCGAGGCGTCGCCATGCCAGAGGGATTTCGCGACGATGACGGCTCGGTAGAGCATCCCGAAGGTGAGAAGCGCCCAGGCAGCCGGCAGAAGAGCTTGGGGGTACATCAGCGGCGTCGCCGAATACTGCTCGGAAACGCTCCCGAATTCCCAACTCGTGGTGAAGAGCGCCCAGGTCTGGACCGTGACGATCCCGCAGAAGACGGCCGAGAGTACGCCCACTCCCAGCTCCCAGATCGCGCGGGGCTTGAGCGGAATGCGCGAGACCAACGCCGAGATCCGCAGGAACCGGCCGCGCATCAGGGCGGGATAGAAGCCGAGCATGGTCGCGGCCGCGAACAGGTACCCCGAATATTCCTCGGAGATCTTGATCGAGATCGATAACGTATACCGAAGAAACACCTCGACGTTCATCAAGACGACCATGGCAGCCGTGAGAATCGAAGCTAGCGCAATGAAGATTTGTTCCAAGCGGCTCATCACCCGAGATCCCATTTGGTCAAGGCAAGGACGCCCGCGAGCATGCTCGCGGGCGTCTGGTCTCAGTTGCAGCCCTCGGCCAGGCCGGCCAGGATCTTCTGGCCAACTTCGCCGTTGGCCTTTGCCCATTTGGCGCCGATTTCGGAGGTGATGTCCCTGAGCTTCTTGGCGTCGTCAGGCGTCGGCTCGGTCAGGGTCATGCCGCGGCCGATGAGCGCGGACTTAGCCTCGCCATCCAGCTTGAAGACCTCGTCCCGGAACTTCTTCTCCCAACGAGCAGAGACCTCATTGAATGCGCTGCGCACATCGGCGGGAAGCTCGCCAAGCGCCTGATTGTTCACGGAGATGATCTCGTGCGACAGCGTGATGTTGAACATGTAGCCGTTCTTGAGGATCCGCGCCCAATCCCAGTAATTGACGTTGATCGCCGCGGTGATCGCCCCGTCGACCGTGCCCAGTTGCAGCGCCTGCGTCACCTCGGCGGTCGTGATGGAAGCGCTCGTGGCCCCGAGCTTGTCGAGCGTTTCGACCTGCTCGCGATTCCATGTGCGGATCTTCTTGCCCTTCAGATCGGCGAGGACCTTGATCGACGGAACAGACCAGATCTGCTGGCCGGGCATCGCCCAGTGCATGATCGGCGTCGCCTTGAACTTGTCCGAAATCGCCTTGTCCATCAGCGACTGCACCTTGGGCAGCCCGGTGCTGAAGAACTTCGTCATGTCCGTGCAGACAAACGGCATCGCGGTCGCGCCGACGACAGGCAGGTCCGAGGCGATGAAGCCTGACGGCGAATGGCCGATCTCGATCTGACGCCGGGCGATCGCGCGATAGACGTCCACGCCCTTGTAGGGAAGCTCGCTACCGGCAAAGACGCGAATGTTGAGCCGGCCCTTGGTCGCCTCCTGGACGTCCTTGGCAAAGCCACGCGCCCACTCCGTCTGCTTGTCGGCAACGTCGTAGATCGTGAACATCTTCCATTCGAAATCGGCGGCCAGCGCCGTGCACTGTCCAGCCGCCCAGATCGCGGCGATCGACGCAATACGGCCCAATGATCTCAGCATCTCTTCCTCCCCGTTTCCGTTTCCACCCCGTGATTTCGCGATCACCGGCTCAAGATCGCGAGCCGCGCGGAACCACGCGCCTTCGGCTTCGCATTCATGTGCGACGCTCGATTATTCTCTGTATGAATTTCTATTTCATTGAGTGAGAAGTTAGTAAGTTCGCCACGGGGTGTCAATTGGCGCCGGTGAGGAGGGCGTTTCCGTTCGCGCGTGGTCGAGACTCTGTGGGAAGTCAGGGATCTGGGCTGAGCCCGCCTTCGCTCATGATGGCGGTCCGGCGCGACTCGTCCGGCAGGACGCGGCAACGGATGTCGCGCGACAGGCTTTCGCGTAGCGCGATCTCACAGCTCGACAGGACTGCTGGTTTGAGCGTCGCGAGGCGCTAGAGGACGTCTTCTTCCTGCGTCTTCGCTCGCCGGCCTCCGCGCACCGCCTTCGATGGCGAGCGACGGGGGGCCATATCGAGCATGCCGGCATCCTCCGCCAGACGATCGGCGATCGCCTGGGCTGCGCGCTTCAGCGGCGGAAGCACCTTGCCCATCAGCCGGCTCTGCGGGCCTGCACTGCTCAAGATCAGGCTGCTCAGACAGGCCGTGACCCTGCCGTCGACGACCACGGGAACCGCGACGGCCCAGATTCGCGAGTGATAGATCTCGTCGAGATAGGCCTGCTCGGCCAGGGCATAGCCGTTTCGGCGAACTTCCTCGAGGCGCTCGTCGAGCCCCTCCAGCATGCGGGGATTCGTGTCCCAGCGGCTGTCCGAGGTGCGCAGCTGCGACAGGACGCGCTCGAGCTCGTCGGCAGGCAGATGCGCCAGATAGGCCACGCCTACGCCCGTCACGAGCACCGGGATGCGCGCCCCGAGCCGGCTAGAGATCGACATGCCGTGCTCACTGCGATTGGTATACGCAATGGACATCTGCCCCTGTTCATAGGTGGCCAGGTTGGACGGCCAGCCGATCTCCGTCCGCAGCTCCTCGATGATGGGCGTCGCAAGCTGAACGAGGCGGGATGTCGCTGCAAAACCCTTGCTCAGGGTCAGGGTCCGAGCCGTCACGCCATAGAGCGCCGAGCGTTCGAGCCGGTAGATATATCCGGCGCTGATGAGCGTCTCCAGAATGCGGACGATCGTGGGCTGGGGAAGCGCCACACGCTTGCCGATATCGAGCGCCGCGAGCGGACCATCCTCGCTGATCACCCTCAGAACCTGCAATCCGCGAATGATCGCGCGAACGGGTTCGAACGACGGCATCCAAGAGCACTCCCAACCGCGCGCAAGTTCCGCACGCGGCGGCACCGCGTGCAGACATTTAGCATAGGCAAACCGTAGTCCGCATATAAGCGTTTATTTCAACAGATGAATGCAAGCGAATTCGGGACCGCCCACAGGATTTCTGGCCGTGCAGCGCAGCAAGCGAGCGTTCTAGGACTGCTCCTTCAGCAAACGTTCAAACAGTTCCTTCTGCTCTCGTTCATGCCGCTCGATTGAACCCGCAGCGGTAACCGCCATGGCTGGCCGGGCGATCAACGTTATTGCCGGCGCGGCAGATCCCAGCATTGTCGCCACCTGATCTCTCAAGTAAGGCCAACCGCCCTGGTTTTCCGCTTCCTCCTGGAGCCAGAATATCCGCTTCAGATTCCCATATTTCCCGATCTCGTTCTTCAACTCCGACGACGGGAACGGGTAGATCTGCTCGATCCGGATCATCTGAAAGCGAGCCTTGTCCGGGTGCCCCTCCAGCTCGGCCTGGAGGGCGTAGAAGATCTTTCCCGAGCACAGGACGATATTCCGGACGTCTGCCAGGCTCGCGCCGGGCTCCGCGATGACAGGCCTGAAGCCGGTGCCAGATGTCATCTCAATGATACGGGACACGGCAGCCTTCGCTCTCAGGAGCGACTTCGGAGCGATCAGAAACAGCGGCTTCCGCCACGGCGCGATAACCTGGCGCCGCAGCAGGTGAAACAGGTTTGCCGGCGTGCTGGGCTGGGCGACGATGATGTTTCCGCCGGCACAGAGCTGCGTCAGGCGTTCGATACGGGCGGAGGAATGATCCGGCCCCTGCCCTTCCAGGCCGTGAGGCAGCATGATCGTCAGCCCGGACTTCAGCCGCCATTTGGCCTCGGCCGACGCAATGTATTGGTCGACCACGGTCTGGGCGCCGTTCAGGAAGTCGCCGAACTGGGCTTCCCACATGTTCAGCCGATT
Source organism: Hyphomicrobiales bacterium (assembly GCA_900473415.1). Taxonomy (GTDB): domain Bacteria; phylum Pseudomonadota; class Alphaproteobacteria; order Rhizobiales; family Beijerinckiaceae; genus Allobosea. The sequence continues at coordinate 97,583 of UCLR01000011.1, read as the reverse complement.
GGGCTCGACCAGGCTGAACCCGTATTCGAAGGCGAGCGCACCATATTCCGATAGAGGACTGTTCACGATCTCGATGCGTCCCGATGTCCGGACAGCATCCTGCAGCGGAACGTAACGGTCGCCGCTGACGGTGTCGTGCACCGCCAGATGGCGTTGCGTGAAAGTGCCGCGCTCCGAATCCTGCCCCGAGAGGCGGATGCCGGTCCCCTCGGCGAGCAAGGACGCGAATGCCAAGGCTTCGGCCGTGGCGAAGTTGATGCCGTCGCCACGGGAGATGGTTGCAGCCCGCGCCTCGTAGAACTGCCGAACCTTGGGATTGGCCTTGATGCTGTCGGGAATGACGCTCGTTTCCAGGCCGATCTCGGTCAGCGCCGCCTGGTCCACGCCGGTGGGCACGGGAAGCAGGATGTCTGCGGCATCGCTCTGCCGGATCCGATTCCAGGCTTCGCTTTGCATCGGCTCGTCGTTCGGCGCGATGTCGGCGGCGGATTCGAAACCCTCCTGCAGCTTCGCGCGGAAATTCTTCGAGATCTCGCTGGCGACAGCATCGAGATCCGGGTGCTCGGCGACAACCGCCTCGGAGAAGCTCTTCCGGATCGATGGGTGCTGCTCGATCTTTTCCCAGATCGCTGGTTGCGTGAAACGAGGCTCGTCCAGCTCGTTGTGGCCGAACCGGCGATAGCAAACCAGGTCGATCAGCACGTCGCGCTCGAACCCAACCTTCCAGTCGACGGCGAGCCTTGCCACGCGCGCGGCCGCCAGCGGGTCGTCCCCGTTCACATGGAGGATCGGCGCCGAGACGATCTTGCCGACATCCGTGCAGTACCTGGAGCTTCGCCCTTCCGAGGGCAGCGTGGTGAAGCCGATCTGATTGTTGACGACGAGATGGATCGAGCCGGACGCCGAATAGCCTTTCAGGCCTCCGAGCTGAAGCAGCTCGGCCGTGACGCCCTGACCGGAAAAGGCGGCGTCGGTGTGCAGCAGGAAGCAGAGCGTCTTCCCGCCACCGTCGCCATCGCCCTGGCCCGTCGCGCGCGCGAGCCCCAGGGCAACCGGCGCGACCACCATCAGGTGGGAAGGATGGGGCAGGAGCGTGAGATTGACGGTCTTGCCGTCGACATCGAGGCTGCTGGTGTAGCCCAGGTGGTAAGGAACGTCCCCCGTGTAGATCGCTCCCTCGGAGAGATCGCGGCCCATCAATTCAGCCGCGAGGGTCGCCGGATTCTTCCCGAGAGCCGCGGCCAGTGTCGCAAGGCGGCCGCGGTGCATGCCGCCCATGACGACATTCTCGATTCCCTGCTTGGGGGCAGATCGCAGAACCTCCCGCAGGAGCGCAATGGCGCTTTCGGCGCCCTCGCTGCCAAATCGCTTCTTGGTGGGGAACTTGATCCGCATGAAGGATTCGAATTCGTCCACCAGGATGATCGATTCCAGCGTGTTGATCTTGGTTTCGGCATCGACCTCGGCAGAAAATGACCTCTCGAAGGACTCGTACCACCAGGCGCGTTCTCGCTCGTTTTCGAGGTGCGACACTTCAAGGCCAACATGCTTCGCATAGGTCGACTTCAGCAGGGCAGCGGCCTCCTCCGCGAGCATGCGCTGTATCTCGCCAGCGAATGCGAGTTCGACCTGATGCCCTGTGAAGTCGGCGACCCGCGCCCGAAGCTCGCTCAGAGCCTCGATAGCGACGGCCTCGGTCGCGAGAGGGTCCGTCGTCCCTTCGAGATGGCCGTACCATCGATACCCTTGGTGCAGCGCCTCGACAGCGCCCTGCGCGCTGGACCGCGATCGGACCGTTTCACCCTGCTCCAACCCCTCGAAATGAAAGGCCCAGTCGGCCGGCACGGAGCTTGGGTCACGCCGGTACCGCGAATAGAGATGGATGAAGTAGGCGCTGTCGCCGCCAATCGGAAAATTCATTGAGATAGGCCCTCAGTGTCCCTCAAGCGGCGGCGACTGGTCAAAGCGGCGCTGAGCCCGCGCTCTCGAAGCTAGCGGATGGTTGAAATGATTATTCTCTAGATGAATTTTCATTTCAATAGGAATTCGACAGCAGCGAGCGCCGCTCCGCCCGCAAGCAGATCCAGGGCGGACTCGGTCACGGAGGGTGCGATGCGCCCCTCCTTGACCGGTTCAGCGTCTCGTCGCGGCGCGATTGCCGCCTATCGGCTCAGGGCAGCCTTCGCCTGCGCTCCCGCCGCCCATACGTCGGCGATCGACTTCCCGGCTTCGATCGCGGCGACGCACGCGTCGTCACGAGCAACGATGCCCTTGGCGATCTCGAGCACTTCCTGGATTCGTGCTTTCGGGACGGCCACCGCGCCGGTGTCATCCGCGAAAATGAGGTCCCCCGGGTGAACCGTGACGCTGCCCAATGTAATCGGCAGCTGGGTGCTCTCGACGCCGATCCGGTTCTTGCCGGTCCGCATGAAGGTGCCGCGGCTGAACATCGGATAGTTCAGCGACCGCGTGCCATCGATGTCCCGGCAAACGCCGTCGATGATCGTGCCGGCGAAACCATGACGGACGGCATAGAGCGACAGGGTGTCCCCCCAGACGGACATTTCGGTCCGGCCGCGGTTGTTGATGGCGCAGATCGCTCCCTCGGGAACGTCGTCAAGAAAATCAGCGAACCTGCCGAGCGTCGACTCGGAAATGGAATACTGCACGGTGTAGGCCGGTCCGCACATCTTCGTACCCGGGACCTGCGTGACGATGTCGTTGATCGTCCCGTGGATTCCAATAGCATCCAATGAATCCGAAATAATCGACGAGCTGAGTTTTTCGTACTCAGCCAGAATTTCTTTTCCGATCACATCCGCCGACATAGCAAGCTCCCTAGATAGCGATTTTTCTCGCAGATTTTCACCACCGCCCTTTCGCAGGCGCGACGAAAGGCACCGGCGGCAGGCGGCCTGCTCGACGCAGGCAACGGGCTCGCGCTTGACCTGCGCAAGTCGCACCGCGTCGACGAAGGCCCCTCAAGGTTCCGTCACTCTTGACCCTACCCCCGATTGCCGGCGGCGCAGCACCGCCCGAATTCGCCGCATTATTCTCTTGCTGAATTTTGAATTCAAGAATAAAGATGCGCCGCTTCCAACGAAATTCGACCGGCGCCAAGCCGGCGGGAAACGCAGCCAATCGAGCAAGTGCCGCATCGGACGCCAGCAGGCGCCATCGGCCGATCACGGAGGAAGGCATGCGGCCTTCGCAGGCAATCCAAGGACATTCCGCTCAGCCCATGAACCGGCTTGGCCGCGACCGCCTCGACGACGGCTACGGAACGCTTGCCGCGCTCCCCATCGAGGCGCGGTGATGCATTCGCTGTTGTCTGATCTGAGGGTCGTCGAGGCGTCGTCATTCGTTGCAGCCCCGTCCTGCGGGCTGCATCTGGCCCAGCTCGGTGCGACGGTCATTCGCCTCGACACGATCGGAGGCGGCCCGGATTTCCGGCGCTGGCCAAAATCGGACGCCGGCTCAAGCTTCTTCTGGGAAGGTCTGAACAAGGGCAAGAAGTCGGTCGCGATCGATCTGCGCCAGCCGCGGGGACGGGAACTCGCCACGCGAATCATTGCCGCCCCCGGCCCAGGCGCAGGGCTTTTCCTGACGAACTTTCCGGTTTCCGGCTTTCTGGCGCATGAGCGCCTGGCAGCACAGCGACCCGACCTGATCACCGTGCGGGTCATGGGCCATGCGAGCGGGCGACAAGCGGTCGACTACACGGTGAACAACGCCGTCGGCCTGCCTTCGATGACTGGCCCAGCCTCGCTGGGGACCGAACCGGTCAATCACGTCCTGCCCGCATGGGACCTGCTCGCGGGCTCGCATGCGACCTTCGCGCTTCTGGCGGCCGAGCGCCATCGGCGAGCGACGGGAGACGGACAGGAGATTCGGCTGCCGCTTTTCGATCTCGCGACATCGACCGTAGGTCATCTCGGCCAGATCGCCGAAGCGACCGTTCAGCAGAGCAGCAGGCCGCGATACGGGAACGCGCTCTACGGTGCTTTCGGACGCGACTTTCTCACCGCCGACGGCGAGCGGATCATGGTTGTCGCCATCACGGAGGGGCAATGGTCGAGCCTCGTCCGCGCGCTCGATATCGAGGCCGCGATCAAACAGATCGAGGACAAGCACGGCGTCTCGTTCAAGAGCGATGAAGGGAACCGGTTCATCCATCGCGACGAACTCTTCGCTCTGGTGGAGGGGGAGATCCGGTCGCGACCCTATGCTGAGCTCACCCGCCATTTCGACGAGCTCGGCGTCTGCTGGTCCCTTTATCGCGACCTCAAGGAGGCGCTGGACGAGGACCCGGAATTCGCCAGTGAGAACCCGATCTTCTCACAGGTCGAGCATCCCAGCGGCTTTACCTATCTGACACCGGGCAGCGCGACCGCGTTTTCTGGCGTCGCGCGGCAACATCCGGTTCGCGCTCCGAGACTCGGAGAGCACACGGAAGAGGTCCTGTCGGACGTCTTGGGCCTGACCGGCGGCGAGATCGCAAAACTGCACGATCTCGGAACCGTCGCCTCTGCCTGAAAGCCAATCACTCGGGAATTTCGGATGTCCGCCGCAAGCATCGATCTTGATAAGCTGGATCCTCAGCTTCGTTCCGTCGTCGAAGCCGCCAACGGCGCCGCGACTTTTCGGATGCGGGCCATACGCGCGGTCTCCAACCAGCTGGCCCCGGAAGGCGTGCTGGAATCCAAGGTCGCCAACCGCTGTCAGCGGGAGGTTCACGGGCTGGCCTGGATCGCAACCGTCGCGGAGTCTCTTGTCCAGGTGGCCGACTGGGCGGTCGGGTTGCACAGCCGGGGCGAACTCACCGCCTTCGACAGGCTCTCGGTGCAGATCGTGTTCGGCGAATACCTAAACCAGCTGGTCCATGGCATTCCCATGAGCCAGAACGAGATCGTCCGGCCAGCCGAGCTCGGCCTGGAGGCATGCGCCGCGGAGCTGAGTTCCGTGCCGGCCGTGGCCGAGCTGCTGAAGCATGGGAACAGTCGCGACAATCGGGAGCGGCTGATCGCGGCCTATCGGGAGGGCGATACGCTCAGCGAGCGCTTGGGGGACGAGACGCTCGATCTGATCAGGGAACAGTATCGCCGCTTCACGCTCGAGCGCATCACCCCGAACGCACATGCCTGGCACCTGAAGGACGAGCTGATCCCGGACGGCATCATTGCCGAGCTGGCCGAGATGGGCACTTTCGGCGTGTGCATTTCGCCCGAGCACGGCGGGCTGGGCCTCGGCAAGAGCGCGATGTGCGTGATCACCGAGGAGCTCAGTCGCGGCTGGATTGCAGCCGGTTCCCTCGGTACGCGCTCCGAGATTGCCGGTGAATTGATCACGATCGCGGGCAGCGCCGCGCAAAAGGAGCAATGGCTGCCGGCCATTGCCTGCGGTTCCGTCCTGCCCACCGCCGTCTTCACGGAGCCTGACACCGGGTCGGATCTCGCGGGGCTGAAGACCCGCGCGACCAAGACGGCCGACGGCACATGGCGCCTCACCGGAAACAAGACCTGGATCACGCATGCCTCCAGGAGCGACCTGATGACGGTCCTGGCGCGCAGCGATCCGTCTGCGCCGGGCTACAAGGGCCTGTCGATGTTCCTGGTGCCCAAGACCCGCGGGACCGAGGGCGATCCCTTCCCGGACGAGGGCCTGTCCGGAGGCGAGATTCCCGTCCTGGGCTATCGCGGCATGCGCGAGTACGAGCTCTCCCTCAACGACCTGCCCGTCCCTGCAGAGGGTTTGCTCGGCGACGTGGAAGGCGCCGGGTTCAAGCAACTCATGCAGACGTTCGAGGGCGCGCGAATCCAGACCGCGGCTCGCGCGCTGGGCGTCGCCTGGCGCGCCTTCGAGCTGGGATGGCGCTACTCCGAAGAGCGGAAGCAGTTCGGCGAGCCCCTCAATCGGTTCCCGCGGGTTTCCGACAAGCTCGCCCTGATGATCGCTGAAATCCTGGCTGCGAGATCGATCACCTACTACGCCGCTCAACAGAAGGATCTCGAGCGGCGCTGCGACGTGGAAGCCGGCATGGCGAAGCTGCTTGCCGCCCGAATCGCCTGGACCAATGCGGACAACAGTCTCCAGATCCACGGCGGGAATGGATACGCGCTCGAGTATGAGATCAGCCGCGTGCTCTGCGACGCGCGAATCCTCAACATATTCGAGGGGGCGGCCGAAATTCAGGCTCACGTCATCGGCAGGGGCTTGATGTCCAAATCATCGAACTAGCCACGCACCCGGTCTGGATTGCGCGAGGCGCTCGGTTCGCCTCCGTCAGCCTTCGACGACCTCGCACGTCAATGCGATCAACGCTTAGAGCCGTTTAGAGGAGCGCCTTTCATGATAGCTCGTCAGAAATTCCAGAAACTGATTCAGCGCCAGGCCTGTACGGCGGCTGCGCCAATATTCGATCCGCTGTCCGCCCGCATTGCCGATATGCAAGGCTGGGAAGTCGCCAAGCTGTCAGGCTCCTTCGGGAAATTTGCGAATCTGGCGGTTCCGGACGCAGTCAACCTGACCAATATGAGCGACCTCGTTGACCTCTGTCAGCGCATCGGCCGCATGAGCGAGAGTTGCCTGATCGTCGATGCCGACGACGGAGGTGGCAATGCGCTGAATGTGGCGCGCACCGTTCGCGAACTGGAAGCGGCGGGCGCCTGCGCGATCGAGATCGAGGACAATGCGGTTCCGCAATGCTTCGGCCAGGCGGAGCGCCGTCACTCGCTGATGCTGTCCGAGGAAGAGCAGGTGGGCAAGCTGAGAGCGGCCGTGGCCGCCAGGCGCGATCCGGACACCGTGATCGTGGCTCGCACGAGCGCACTCTCCGAACTGCCGCGCGACGAAGCGCTCAGGCGCCTGAAGTCATATTCGCAGACAGGCGCCCAAGCGCTGATGTTCCCCGAATTGCCCAACGGCGCCGGGGATTTTGCCGATATCGCCTCGTCCACGGATCTGCCGATTTTCGTGCTGGGGTTGGCGCCCGAGGTGATCAGGGACGCAGCGCTGCTGGAGAGCGCCAAGGTCCGTATTCGCTTCTTGCCGCATCTGCCCTACCGCATGGCCGTGAAGGCCATCGCCGACGCGTATGAGAGTTTGCGAGCCATGGAGTCCGTCGATGGCCTGCTCGCCGCGTCGGCGCCGGACGCCCTGCTGAGGAAGCTCGATCGAACCGAAGAAATGATCGCTTGGCAGGAGCGCTTCGTCCGCTAGCGCGGGCCGCTTTCATGAGCGCCACCCAATCGGCGGGATCGATCACCGGCGCTGAAGCCTCCGGCGAGTAGCCCATCAGAAAAAAATAGCGCGAGAGGAGGATCCTCTCGCGCTATTGCTTGCATGCGTTCCGGTAAATGTTAGCCGGACCGTCCGATCAATCGAGGACGATGTTGAGCTTGCGGATGACGGGCTCCCACTTCTGCCCCTCGCGCCCGATATACTCCTTGAACTTGACCGGAGAATCCGCCTCGACATAGGTGCCTTCTGCCGAGAAGGTCTGTCGGGCGGCAACCGTTGCCTGAACCGCGGCCTCCCGCAGCTTGTCGATCGTCGGGCCGGGGGTGGCTGCCGGCGCGAACAGGCCGTTCCAGGCCGAGAATTCGGCCGCCGGATAGCCCAGCTCTCCGATAGTCGGGATGTTGGGCAGAATTGGCGACCGCGCCGCCGAAGTGATCGCGAGCGCCACCAGATCGCCGTTCGCGACGAAGGGTGCGAATGTGCTCACGCTGCCGAAGATCACATCCAGCCGGCCGCCCATGATGTCGGAGGTCGTATCGGCGATGGCCTTATAGGGCACATGGGCGAGATCGATCCCGGCCTCGAGCTTCAGCAGTTCCGCACCCAGATGCGACGAGGAGCCTGCCCCGCCGGAGCCATAGTTCAGCGGCCGCTTCTCCGCCGCTCGGGACTTCGCCAGAGCGACGAAATCCGCCAGCGTCTTCACGTTGAGTGATTTCGGCACGAGGATGAGATTTGGATATGAGACCAGATTGACGACAGGGACGAAGTCCTTGTCGGGATCGTATTTGAGCGCCTTGTAGATGTATTTGTTCATCAGGTGCGTGCCCTGGGTGCCGATCAGCAGAGTGCGCCCGTCAGCCACGGCCTTCTGAGCCCTCAACGTGCCGACGATCCCCCCGGCGCCCACGACGTTTTCGACGATGAAGGGGCTGTTCAGGGCTTTCGCCATGCCCTCGGCCACCCGTCGGGCGAGGATATCCGAGGCCGAGCCCGCCGAGTACGGGACGATGATCGTGACCGGCCTGGAATCGGCCGATTGCCCAAAGCTCAGGGAAGGGCTTGCCAGGACCAGGCCGAATGCAGCGGCGGCCAGGGCCGCCTTAACGCGCGTGAACAATGCGATTCCTCCCGGTTTGTATGTTGGAGACGCTCAGGTCTCGAACCGCTCGGCTGAGTACCCGGCGATCTTGGTGCTCTGCCAGCCTCGGAGGATCGCCGAGACTGGACATCTTGTGGCTCCTCAGGCGGAGCGGTGGCCACGCCGGTCACATGCGCCGGTTCGGAGCCTCATCGACTTTCACGGCAAGCCCGGCCAGCTCCGGAGACGCAGCAGGATAGAGGTCGAGCACCTTCGGGTCGTGGGCGGCCACGACGTGATCGTCGCTGTCTGCCAACTCACGGATCCGCTCATGCGACTTGATCATGTCCGCGATGCTGAAGACGATCGCGAACGGAACGCCCCGCGTCAGCTCCTCCTCATAGTGGAGGGCATCAGAGGCGAGCACGACCCAGCCACGCTTCGTGCGGACACGGACGACCTCCTGCCCTGCCGTATGGCCGCCGACCCAGTGAACCGAAATGCCATCGGCCACCGTGTGGTCCCGGCCATGCAGCTTCAATCGCCCGCCATGGAGATAGCCGACGAACTTCTGGAGCTCGTCGACTTCATAGGCGTGCCGGAAGAAGGGGGTCTCCATATAAGGGCCGGTGACGTGAGCCATTTCCTCGGCCTGCAGCAGGAACTTGGCGTTCGGGAAATGCTCGGTGTGACCGGTGTGGTCATAGTGGAGATGGGTCATGATCACGGTGTCCACGGAGGCCGGATCGACACCGAGCTTTTTCAGCGTTTCGACCGGGCTCGCTATGAACTGATGCCCGTGACGCGCGGCCTTTTCCGGCGCCATGCCCGTATCCACGACGAAGGCCTTGCCGTCGCCGATGATCACCCACGAGAAGAAATCCATCGTGAGCGGCGCCAGCGGATCGGCATCCTTGATGAAGTTATGGCCGCGGGTGCGATTGGGGTTCGTCGCGTACTTGATCGCGAAGACGTCGTAAGTCGGCGCGGCCTGGCTGGCGGTCATCGGAATATCCCTTAGTGCGACACGGCAGCCTCGGCGGTCGCCCCCTCGGAGGGCGAGCCGAAATAGGCTGAAATGATGTTCTGATAGGCCTCTGGCGTCCGCAGATCGGCTGCGTTGTGATGGCCGACGATCCGGCCGTTGCGCATGAAGCTGGCCGCCTGCGCGACCTTCAGCGTCAGCCGGTAGTTCTGTTCGACCAACACCACCGTCAGAGCGAACTGCTTCTGCAGTTCGTGCAGCTGGTTGAAGACGCGCTTCACGAGAAGCGGCGAGAGTCCCAGCGAGGGCTCGTCGAGGAGCAGCAGCTCGGGGCCTGACATGAGTGCCCGTCCGATCGCCAGCATCTGCTGCTGCCCGCCGCTGAGCTGCCAGGCCGGAGAGGTCAGACGCTCGCGGATCTCGGGAAACAGCTCGAGAACCAGCTCCCGGCGCTCCCGCACCTTGGCTCGCTCCACATGGAGCCCGCCGAGGAGCAAATTTTCGTCGACGCTGAGACTCGTCACGATCGCCCGCCCCTCAGGCACGTAGGAAATGCCGTTCCTCACAAGCGTTCGGGCGGTTTCGCTCGTGACATCCTTGCCCTTGTAGACGATCCGGCCGGAATAGGCCGGCATCAGCCCGGCGATGCATTTGAGGAGCGTCGACTTGCCGGCTCCATTCGCCCCGAGAAGCGCGAAGACGCTGCCGGCTTCGACCCGCAGGCTCACCTGCTCGATGGCCGGGGTTCCGTGATAGCCGGAGGACAGGTTCTCGATGAGCAGCATCTCAGTCATCGGCCGCCCCCAGATAGACCTCGGCCACCAGCGGATTCGCTTGAACTTCCGCCGGCGTCCCGGCAGCGATCAATGTCCCGAAATTCAGGACGTTGATGACGTCGCAGATCTGCATGATCAAATCCATGTCGTGCTCGACAACGACCATGACCAGCTCGCGCGATGCGATCTGGCGGAGTGTCTGCACGAGGTCTTTCGTCTCGGAGGAATTCAGGCCTGCCGCCGGCTCGTCGAGAAGCAGGACGCGGGGCCGGCCGACCATCGCGCGCGCCAGCTCGACGAGGCGCAATGTGCCGGGCGCGACGCCACCCGCCGGAACGTCAGCCAGATGACTGAGGCCGACGAGGGACAGGGCTTCGATCGCCTTGTGGCGACTCTCCTCGCGATCACTCCAGGCGCTCGGCAACGGAAGCAGCGCGTCGGCCAGCCCGCTCTTGCGTGAGGCGTGGAGACCGAACTGGACGTTCTCGGCGACGCTCAGCTCGGGCGAGAGAGCGACATGCTGGAACGTCCTGGAGATGCCGAGCCGGGCACGGCGCGAGGCCGAAACGCCCTTGAGGGCGCGACCATCGAGGGAGATATCGCCGGAGTTCGGGCGATACAGCCCCGTGAGGCAGTTGAAGAAGCTGGTCTTGCCGGCGCCGTTGGGCCCGATGAGGCCGGTGATCACGCCGGGCGGGAACGATACGCTGACATTGTTCAGGACCTGGAGACCGCCGAACGCCAGCTTGATCTCCTTCGCCACCAGCCCCGCGCCATGATTAGCCATGTCCATTGCGGGCCTGCTTTCGCCGAATGGCTGCTTGAAGATGCGGAAGGACGATATTGAAGAGGTAGATCACCACGAAGAGGGTGAAGCCGTAGATGATCTCGACGAGCTCCCCGTAATCCGACAGCAATTGCGGAAGCAGGGTGATGAACAGCCCTCCGAAAAAGGCGGCCGACGGCTTGGTCGAGTACAGGCAGACAACCGATCCGACGAGCAGATAGACGGACGACCAGAAGGTGAAGCTGTTGGGCGAGACGGTGGAGGACGCGAAGGCGAGAATGCTGCCGCCGAAACCGGCGATGCCCGCGCTGAGCGCGAAAACCAGAAGCCGGACCGAAGCGAGCGGCATCCCGAAGGCCTCGGCCGCCTTGGCGTGATGGCGGGCCGTCAGCAATGCGATGCCGTATCGTGAGTGGCGGAACCGCGCCAGCGCGATGACGACGATGGCGAAGCCTCCGAGCGCGACATAGAACTGCTGAATGCCGCCGGGAACACCGGCAACAAGGTTCGGCTTGACGTTAATGCCCTCGAATCCGCCGGTAATATCGGTCCAATGCAGGAGCAGCTCCGGAACGCACAGGCCCAGCGCAAGCGTCGCGACGCTGAGATAGACGCCGGACAGCTTGCGAGACGGCCAGGCGAAGGCCAGTCCCATCACGCATCCCAGAAGCGTGCCGAATGCCACGCCCACCGGGAAAGGAACGCCGAGCCGGGCTTGCAGGATCGCGACCGCATAGGCGCCGACCGCAATGAAGAAGTTCTGGCCGATGGAGACTTCGCCGGCATAGCGAATGACGACGCTTACGGAGAGGACCCCGATCGCATTCGCGAGCGACAACGCCAGGATGTAGGTCCAGAAGCTGGGGGCGACCCAGGGAACGACGAGCAGCAGCAGGAGCAGCGCCACATCGAGCAGGCGGGTCAGTCGGTCGCCGAGGCCGGCATTCGGCGTCGGGCCGGCCGTCCTGGATAGAGTGCTCTCAGACACGGCCACCAGCCCTACGCGAGAGAATGCCGCCCGGGAAAATCGTCAGCGACGTGAAGATGAAGACCAGCAGGAACGTGTTCATGAATTCCGGGGCGACATAGAAGGCGAACAGATTTGTCGCGATGCCGACCAGAATGCCTCCGATGATGCTGCCCGGCAGGCTGTCGAAGCCGCCGATCACGGTCGCCGCAAAGGCCTGAAGCATGAAGGTCGTGACCGTCGTCGAGCTCAGGAAGGTCGTCGGGACGATCAGCACTGCGGCGATGACGCCCAGGATCGCCGAAGCGATCCAGGCGAACAGATGCACCCGCCGGATGCTCAGCCCACAGACCTCGGCCGCGAATGCATGGGTCGAGACGGTCCTGAAGGCGATGCCGAGCCGGGTCCGGTCGATGAGCAGGAACAGGAACACGACGATGAATGTGGCCACGCCGAGGACCACCAGCTCGTAGAGAGTGATTCTGAGCCCGAGCACCTGCATAGACCACGACGGGAGAGGCAGGTCGAGATTGACGATGTTCGCTCCGAACAGGCTGAGGATCAGCCCCTGCAGCATCAGCCCCAGGCCGAGCGTGGCGATGGTGGCCGTCGTGCCCTCCTTCGTGATCAGCGGCGCGATGGCGAAATAGGCAATCGCGGCCAGCGCGACGGCGGTGGCCAGCGCCGCCAGAACGCCGACCAGCCACGGCCATTCCAGACCGCTCGTGATCATGTAGACGATGAAGGCGCAGAACCCCGCCATGCTTCCATGCGCGAAGTTCACCATGTGCGAGCTCTTGAATACCATCACCAGCCCAAGTGACGCGATAGCGTACAACAGGCCGGTGATGGCGCCCTGCCAAATCAGAGAAAGCATATATCTTCAGCCTGGATTCGCGTTGAAGACGACTTCCGGATACGGGGTGTAATCACGGACGGAGACGTACTTGCCGTCCTTCGCCTGAATCATCGTCTCTTGGCGAATGCCGCGGTGGTCTTCCTTGCTGAAGGTCACCGTCTTGACCCCACCGACCTTCTCGTTCTTGATCGAATTGAGCGCTTCGACCAGGCTTTCACGGGTCAGCGGCATGTTCGCCTTCAGCATCTTTTCGAAGGCCACGCCAAACAAGGCCGCGCTCGTCCAGCCGTTGAGCCCGAAAATCCCGATGGGATCGCGCGGGTAGTACTTCTGCAAGGCCGCCCGATACTGCTTGACCGATTCATCGTCCGAATCGACGGGCAGCAGCCAGGAGGAGAAATAGACGCCGTCGAGAAGCGACTTCGCGAGGCTGTAGGTGGCAGGATCAGCGGTAAAGAACGGAGCGATCCAGTCGGCCTTGTAACCCTGCTTGTCCGCCGCCCTCAGCGCACCAGCCAGGTTGGCGTTCGACCCGAACAGGATCACGACCTCGGCATTCGCCTCGGCCGCACGCCGGACATGTGGGGAGAAGTCGGCCGTCGAATAGTCGAAGGTGGTCGCGACCGCTGTCTCGAGCTTTTGCGAGGAGAGATAGAGGTCGATGCCACGCTTGGCGCCGCGCCCCACTTCGTCGTTCACCCAAAGCAGCGCGATCTTCTTCTTCTTGAGATCGTTGATCGCGAATTCTGCGCTGGCCGACCCCGAGAGGGCGTAGTCCGGCAGAAGCGGGAAGATGTTCGGCTCGGCAACGAGCTTCGGCGAGCCACCGACCGGCGACACCACGGGAATGTTGACCGACTTGGCATAGGGAATGACGGCGATGTTCTGCGCAGTGCCGATGCTCGCGACCAGCGCGAAGATCTTGTCATCCTCGACGAGACGGCGCGCCGCGGCCACGCTCCGGGAAGGCTCGTAGCCATCGTCCTTCAGGATGTAGTTGAACTTCCAGCCCTGGATGCCGCCGTTGTCGTTCAGGTGTTTGAAATAGGCATCTGCGCCGTGAGAGATGAGGGCGTAGAACGGCACCGGACCAGTCACCGGAGTGAAGGCGCCGATCGTGATCGTCTTGGTGGCGGGGTCGATGCCCGGCACGGCTTCTTGGGCAAAGACGGCAGAGGAGCCGACCGTCAGCGCGGCACCGGCGGCTGCGGCATAGCCCAGCATGGCGCGACGGGTGAGTTCCGCGGGTTGTTCCGCGCGTGCAAGCTCAGGCGAGTTCTGGTTATTCTTGGTATTCATTTCTTCCTCCCATGGTGTAAGGCCGTTTATTTTTGTTGCTCTGGCCAGTTGGAGTCGAGCGGCATGCTCGACTTTGTTTTCAAAGTGAAATTCTACAGAAGTAACTTTCCCGGATTGAACAGGCCGGCGGGATCAAGGACGTTCTTGATCGATTGCATCATCTGAATTTCAAGTGGGCTCTTGTAGTGAACCAGCTCACTACGCCGCAGCTGGCCCACGCCGTGTTCCGCCGTGATCGAGCCACCGAGTTTCACGGTGATGTCATGCGTGACGCGATTGATGTCGGCGAGCTTTCCCGCCCAGGACTCGGCCGGCTCGCCCTCGGCCTGGACAGGGTTGAAGTGGATGTTGCCGTCGCCGATATGCCCGAAGGCGAAGGAGCGAATGCCCGGATACAGCTCCGACAGCCGATGCTGCGCTTCGGCGATGAAAGCCGGAACCTTGGAGACCGGCACGGAGATGTCGTGCTTGAACGATACGCCTTCGTGCCTGTGCGCTTCCCCGATCGACTCGCGCAGATGCCACAGGGCCTGAGCCTGTGCGCTCGAAGAGGCGATCGCGCCGTCAAGGACCACGCCAGCGTCATAGGCCTGTTCGAACAGCGATCCGAGCCGGCCCTCCAGCTCGGCATCGGGGTCGAGCGAATCGACCTCGAGCAAGACGTACCAGGGGTATTTCGTCGGAAGCGGGTCGACGATGCCGGGAATTCGGCGAGCGGTTACATCGATGCAGATTCGCTCGATCAATTCGCAGGCGGTCAGCTGACCTCCGAATGCTTCCCGGACTTTTCTGAACCAGGATATCGCCTCGACCGGGCTCTTCACCGCAACGATGGCTGTCGCCGAACGCGCCGGCAGCATCGAGAGCTTGAGCGTTGCGGCCGTTATGACCCCGAGCGTCCCTTCCGAGCCAATGAAGAGCTGCTTGAGATCATATCCGGAGTTGTCCTTGCGCAGCAGCTTCAGGGAGCTCCAGACGTCGCCGTCCGCCGTCACGACTTCCAGGCCCGCCACCATGTTGCGCATCGGGCCATAGCGGAGCGCGTTGATGCCGCCGGCGTTGGTGGCGATATTGCCACCGATCATGCAGCTGCCCTGCGCTCCGAGGGATAGCGGAAAGAGTCGGCCGACTTCGGCGGCAGCATCCTTCACATCGTTCAGAACGCAGCCTGCCTCGGCGATGAGCATGTCGTCATCGACATCGAGTTCCCGGATGCGGTTCATCCGCCGAAGCGACAGCAGCACCTCCGTTCCGCCCTCGCGGCAGAGCGCGGCTCCCGTAACGCCGGTATTGCCCCCCTGCGGCACGATCGGGAAGCCCAGCTCACGGCAAATCCGCACGACGGACTGGACCTCGCTCGTCGTCGCGGGCTGCACCACGAGCGCCGGCTCAGAAGTCCACTTGTCGCGCCAAGGCTTGGTCATGCTCTCAAGCTGACCTTCGTCCCGGACGATGCCCTTAGGGCCGAGCGTTTCCAATAGCTGGCCCGTTAGTTGGGCCATGTTGCCGCGGTGCATTTATATTCACCTCGTGATTTTTTAATTCAAAACCCTATTCTGTTGCGTGTCAATGGCGGGGCGGCGCACTCGGGCAAAGGGGGGTATGCGCTCATGTCGGATATCGGCCCGCGCACTGCTGCGTGACCGTTGGCCGGAGCGCGGCAAAGCGGCGCCGACGGAGCTTCCGAGCCGACCGAAGCGCGACCCGATCCGGCGAGGGCAGCCTGCCGCTGTTCGCCCGGATCCAGCCACTCGCGCAGCGCCGCCGAGACAGCCGCAGGATTTTCGATCGGCGTCATGTGACCGGCATCGGGGATCGACACCAACCGGCCCCGCGCGATCACGGCCATCGCCTCATGATCGCGAAAGGGAGTTATCGCGTCGGACTCGCCCGCCAGCACGAGAATGGGACAGCGCAGTGCCCTCAACACACCGGCGCCATCCTTGCGCACGACGCTGTTCTGCCGGACGAAAACGTCCGGCCCCAATCGCTCCGTCATGCCGCGGATGCGGGAGATGATCGCCTCATCCTCGAGGTGACTGTCGGCGAGATAGGTCTTGAGGAGCCGATCACCGAAACCGTGAAACTTGCCCGGCGCTCGCGCCGCTTTGTTCAGCGCCGATCTCGCAGTCGCTCGCTCCGGGGTGTCGGCGCTGATGGACGTGTCGAGCAGAGCAAGCCGATCGACCCTTTCCGGAGCGATACGGGCGATCTCAACCGCCACATAGCCGCCGAGCGAAAATCCGGCCAGTGCGAAGCGCTCAGGCGCCTCGGCGAGCACATTCCGGGCCATCGCCTCCAGACTGTCGTCACGGGTGATGTCGGCAACGCGGCAGTCGGCAACGTCGGACAGAGCCGCCACCTGGTCCCGCCACAGCTCGGCATCGTTGAGCAGCCCGGGAATCAGGATGAGCGGGGGCAACGACATGGACGCAGTCTCCTCAGAGAGCGTGACGAGCGAATCCGGGCGACTGGAGCCAGCGCCGCGACAGCATCGCAATCACGGCGCTCAAGAATGCACTATGCATAGTACCTGAACGGGGTCAATAAGCCATTCTTTTCCATTATCTGCACAATTCCTTGCTGATTCCCGCGATGATAGCCCTATTCGCTCGATTTAGAATGCATCATCATATCGCACCGCGACCGGACCGAGAGGAGCTGGACAGCATCGCCGCCTCGGCAGCGTCCTAGAATCCCGGCCCGGCTCCCTCCAGGAGGCCCTCCTTGCTGCCCCAAAGCTCGGCTTCGACTGCAATGGATGCATCTCGCCGCATGGCGACGCGGTGGCGGCAACGGACATCCGGAGGCCGCCCTCCTGTTGGACCGGGGCAAAGCATTGAATGGCTTGGCGCGCGCCTGATCGCAGGCTGCTTGCCGCAGGCACGCGACGGACTGCAGCATGATCTTGCCACGGAACGGCTTCGATTCTTGCGCGGCGCGGCACACATGCAGCCGCGGCCATTCTGCGATGGACTGCGCCTCGCGTCGCTCATCGGAGGTCGAGCAAGCGGAACCGCCGCCCAACACCGTTTTCGCAAGAACGGGAGGTGGCGATGGACAGCGCGCTCTTCGTGACGACAGGAATGCTGGCCGTGACGGTTACAGCCTGGTTCGTGTCCAGACGCTGGCCCCTCTAGGCGTCTTCAGCGCCCCGGTGACTTGCTGGGCTGGACGGTCGTCTTGAGAGCTTCGAACAA
The DNA here is from genome assembly GCA_900473415.1 of Hyphomicrobiales bacterium. Lineage (GTDB taxonomy): Bacteria > Pseudomonadota > Alphaproteobacteria > Rhizobiales > Beijerinckiaceae > Allobosea. The sequence continues at coordinate 80,390 of UCLR01000011.1, read as the reverse complement.
ATCAACGACGCTGCGAGGATCGCTAGAGGCGATCCCATTCTTGCCCGCGCGTCGAAAGCGCCAACCCGCTCCGATTTTGCGTAGAGGGCCGGGCACGCGCCGAGGCGCAGGGGCGATTTTTCGCCTTCCGCTAACCCGCTAAACTTGCTCTGCTATTCAGTCTCGCTCGGACAGCGATTTGGCCTGGTGGAGCTGAGGGGATTCGAACCCCTGACCTCTGCAGTGCGATTGCAGCGCTCTCCCATCTGAGCTACAGCCCCAAGGCGCTGGCCTTCTAGGCCGTGCGTCGCGTGGATGTCAATCACTTCCGCCATCTGTTTTTGGCGTCTGTGGGATATTCCGCGTCCTCCTTCCGGACAGGGGCATAACGAAGATCGATGCGTTCCGTTCTCGACGTGATTTTGCTCGCCCTGCATATCTATGTATGGATCCTGATCGCCTCCGCCGTCCTGAGCTGGCTGATCGCCTTCAACGTCATCAATACCCGCAATCAATTCGTCTCAACCGTCTGGGACATGCTCTACCGCATGACCGAGCCGGTGCTGCGGCCGATCCGCGAGCGGCTCCCGAACCTGGGCGGCCTCGACATCTCGCCGATCATCCTGCTGCTGGTCATCTATTTCATCCAGAGCGTGATCATCCGCTACATCTACCCCAACGTCTTCTGACGGCCCTGGCGCCTTGCGTCGGGCGCGGCACTCAGGGCTCGCCGACGCATTCGACGCGGCCGCGCGCGGCATGCAACATGACGACCTCAACCCAACAGTTTGAGGTCGTCGCATGGCCGAAACCGCCCGCCCCTATCGCAGCCAGAACTGGGTTCTGACCAAGCCTGCCGCCCGCGGTCGGCGTGGCATCGTCGTCTCGCAGAGCCGCGAGGCGGCTGAGGCCGGCGTCGCGATCCTCGAGCAGGGCGGCAACGCCGCCGACGCGGCCGTCGCAGCCTGCTTCGCGCTGGCTGCAGTCGAGCCCTGGAACAGCGGACTCGGCGGCATCGGCTTCGCGATCGTGCTGAAAGCCGGCGAGACCCGGGCCAAGGTCGTCGATTTCGGTCCCGTCGCGCCGCGCCACGCCGACCCGGCCGACTATCCCCTCACCGGCGAGATGAAAAAGGACCTCTTCACCTGGCCGGAGGTGGTCGGTGACGTCAACATCCACGGTCCGCTTTCCTTCGTCACGCCCTCCTCCGTGGCCGGCTACACCAAGCTCAAGGAAGCCTTCGGTACGGCGCTGCCGCTCGCCGAAATCCTCTCGCCTGCCATCGCCCTGGCGAAGCGTGGCCTGCCGGCGGACTGGTACACGACGTTGAAGATCGCCTCCTCGGCTGCGGTGCTGCGGCTCTATGACGAGAGCGCGCGCATCTATCTGCCGAACGGCCTGCCGCCGGTGCCGCCCTACCAGGGCTCGCCCGGCTTCATGACCTTGGGCAGACTGCCCGAGACGCTGGAGCGGCTCGCCAAGGCCGGGCTCGACGATTTCTACCGCGGCGACATCGCCCGCGCGCTCGCCAAGGACATCGCCGCCGCGGGCGGCAAGGTCGATGCCGGGGATCTGGCCAGTTGCAAGGCGGAACTGCGCGATTCGCCCACCATCGACTGGCGCGGCAGCCATCTGATCCACACCGCCGGCGGGCTGACCGCCGCCCCGACGCTGGAGCGCGTCGTCGCCGGTATGGCTGACGCGCCCATCGGCAGAGGCGGCCCGTCCGCCGCCTGGTTCGCGCAGCTCTCGCGCGTGATGCGGGACGCCTATCGCGAGCGGCTCAACGGGCTCGGCGCGGCTACGGCGGTCAAGGAGCCGGCCGACACCTGCACCACCCATCTCACCGTGGTCGATGGAGAGGGAACGCTCATCGCCGTCACCACGACGTTGCTCTCCTCGATGGGCAGCCGAGTCGTGCTGCCCTCGACCGGCGTGCTGATGAACAACGGCATGATGTGGTTCGATCCGCGCCCCGGCAGCGCCAACGCCATCGCGCCCGGCGCCCGCCCGCTCTGCAATATGAGCCCGGTCGTGGTGACGCCGAAGGATGGAAGCTGGCCGCGCCTCGCGGCGGGTGCATCGGGCGGGCGGCGCATCCTCGCCAGCGTCTATCAGACGCTGGCCTGGCAGCTCGATTTCGGCATGAGCACGGAGGAGACGGCGCATCAGCCGCGCATCGACGTCTCCGGCCCGGATTCGGCCAGCGCCGATCTCAACCTGCCGCCCGAGGTGCTGGCGGCGCTGGAGGCCGTCGGGCCGACGACTCTGGTCGAACACGGCGTGCTGCCGATCAACTTCGCCTGCCCGAACTTCATCCGCGTCGATCGCGACGGTGCGAAGGGCTCGAGCGACGCGGCCTCCCCGTGGTCGGCCGCCGTGGCGGCGCAATAAGCGGCCGCCGCGCTCGGGCTCGACCCGGGCATCTCTTGTCGAAGAGGCGCTGGCCTCGCTCGCCCCGGGACTCTCGGGTCGCCGCCTCGCGGCGCCCGAGAATGACGGAACCGCTTACGCAAAACCCATGAAGTTCGGGCTCTCGCTGATCGGTCGGGCCTTGGCGAGCTTGGCGAGGTCCGGCACCGGCCGCGCCGTCAGCGGGTCGCCGGCGAGCGCCGCCTCCAGCGCCGCAGCTACCGCCAGGACCTTGGCGTCGCCGCCGCGCGGGCCGACGATCTGCAGGCCGAAGGGCATGCCGTTGCGGTCGAGCCCGACCGGCAGCGAGATCGCCGGATGGCCGACGGTGGTGACGGCATAGGCGAGCGCGAGCCAGTGAAAGTAAGTCCGCGTCGGCTTGCCGTCGATCTCGGCCGGGAAGAGCTCGGTCCAGGGCCGCGGGCTCAACGTCACGGCCGGCGAGAGAATGACGTCATAGTGCTCGAAGAAGCTCTGCCAGCGCAGATAAGCTGCCGTCTGGAGCTGCAGCCCGCGCGTGACGTCCAGCGCCGAATAGCCGAGACCCTCCTCGACATTGGCACGGACGTTCGGCCCGACCATCTCCGGCGTGTCACGCACCTTGTCGCGATGGCTGGCGAGAAAGGCGACGGCGCGCAGGATCTCGAAGGCCTCGTCCGTGCCCGAGCAATCCGGCGTCGCCTCCTCGGCGGCATGGAAAAGATGGCTGAAGGCGCCGGTCTTCTCGGCGAAGACCTCGCGGATATGCTTCTCGGTCGGCGCGAAGCCGAAATCCGGCGTCAGCGCGACCTTGAGCGAGGCGAGATCGATGGCGTCCGGCCGGACGAAATCCTCCGGCCGGCGCACCGCCTTGCCATGGATCGTAGTGGCGAGCGGATCGCGGCTGTCGTCGGAGACCATGGTCGAGAGCAGCAGGCAGAGATCGGGCACGTTGCGCGCCATCGGCCCGAGCACCGGCAGCGGGCTCCAACCGACCGCTCGCTTCTCGCTCGGCACGAGGCCGGGCGTCGGGCGGAAGCCGACGATGCCGTTGAAGGCCGCCGGATTGCGCAGCGAGCCGCCGGTGTCGGAGCCTGTCGCGAGCGGCACCATGTTCGTCGCCAGCGCCACGCCCGAGCCGCCGGAGGAGCCGGCCGCGCTCTTCGACGGATCGAAGGGGTTGCCGGTCGCGCCGTAGACAGCGTTGCGGGTGTTGGCGCCCGCGCCCCATTCCGGGGTGTTGGTCTTGCCGGCGATGATCGCGCCCGCCTTGCGCACCGAGGCGACAATGAGCTGGTCCTCCTTCGGCACGAAATCGCGATAGAGCGCGCTGCCATAGGTGGTGCGCAGGCCGGCAGTGTTCTCAAGGTCCTTCACGCCGACCGGAAGCCCGTGCAGCGCGCCGAGCGCATCGCCACGCGCCGTCGCCTCGTCGGCGGCGGACGCAGCTTTGCGGGCCCGCTCGTCGTCGCGCGCCACCATGGCGTTGACGGCCGGGTCGATGGTGTCCATCCGGCGGATGCAGCTTTCGAGCAGTTCCCGCGCCGAGAGCTTCTTGGCTCCGATGAGGGCGCGCGCGGCGACGGCGCTGAGATCGCAGGGTTCGGTCAAGTCGGGGGCTCCATTGCGCAGGCGCGTTCGCAAACGTTATGCCGGTGAGGCAAGACGCCCAGACTAGGGAGCGAGAGAGCCAGATGTCCATGTCCCGGCGGCGCATGGCCGCCCCTGCTCCGCGCGAGGAGCGATGAGCGATCCGGCCGCCGATCCCTGGCGGGAAACGAAGGAGGGCATCGCGCTCTCTGTCCGGCTGACGCCGCGCGGCGGGCGCGACGCGCTCGACGGAGTCGAGACACTCGCCGATGGCCGCAGCGTGCTGAAGGCGCGCGTTCGCGCAGCCCCCACCGAAGGCGAGGCGAACGCCGCCCTGATCCAGCTTCTGGCCAAGGAATTCAGGCTGTCGCGCTCGCAGCTCTCCATCGTGGCCGGAGCGAGTGCACGACTGAAGACCGTCGCATTCCAGGGCGAGGCGAAGCTCCTGCTCGCTGCGCTGGAGGCTCGCTTCGCCAGGCGGTGAGCCCCCGCTCCAGTACTGCTGCGATGCAGCATCGACTTGACTGGCGCCTCCGTTTCCTGTTCCAGAAGGGCATGGACAAGCCCGCTGAGCCGTTCCCGCAACGCCTGACGGAGGGCTATCGCGCCTTCCTCGACGATCGCTTCGTCCGCGAACAGAGCCGCTACGAGGAACTCGGCGAATACGGCCAGACGCCGAAGATCATGCTGATCGGCTGCTGCGATTCGCGCGTCTCGCCGGAGGTGATCTTCGATGCGCGGCCGGGGGAGATGTTCGTCGCCCGCAACATCGCCAATCTCGTGCCGCCCTTCCAGCCGGACGACCAGCTCCACGGCACCTCGGCGGCGCTCGAATATGCGATCCAGGCACTCAAGGTGCAGCACATCGTCGTGCTCGGCCATGGCCGCTGCGGCGGCATCCGCGCCTTCGCGGACGACAGCCAGGAAGCGCTCTCGCCGGGCGACTTCATCGGCAAGTGGATCACGCTGATCGGCCCGGCCGCCGAGCGCACCGGCGGGCGCGGCCGCAACGAGAGCTTCGACGATTACCTGCACCGGCTCGAGCTCGCCTCGATCCAGCAGTCGCTCGCGAACTTGCGTACTTTCCCTTGCGTCCAGATCCTGGAGAGCAAGGGCCGGCTGCACCTGCACGGCGCCTATTTTGCCGTCGCGACCGGCGTGCTGATGATCCTCGATCCGATTACGGGCCAATTCATCCCCGCGGTGGGCGAGATGCCCAAGCGCGTCCAGCAGATCCGCTGCTCGGAGCCCTGAGGCGCAGGCCGCGACTCACTCCGCATCGGACAGCGGATGGAGATCACGCACCATGCTCTTCAGCCGCTCGTCGAGGATGTGGGTGTAGATCTGCGTCGTGGCGATGTCGGCATGGCCGAGCAGCTCCTGCACCACGCGCAGATCAGCGCCGTTCTGGAGCAGGTGACTGGCGAAGGCATGGCGCAGCACATGCGGGCTGAGCGCCGCCGCTGAAAGGCCCGCCGCGCCGCCGAGCGCCTTGAGATCGCGCGCGAAGGCCTGCCGCGTCAGATGCCCGCTCTCGCCATCCGAAGGGAAGAGCCAGCGGCCCAGGACGTCACTCGCCTCCTTCAGCGCGGCGAGCCAGTCCCGCGCCGCCTGCCGTGCCGCCTCGTTCAGCGGCACGAGCCGCTCCTTGTCACCCTTGCCGCGTACGATCAGGAAGCGCTCGCGCGTCGTCGCGGCCGAGAGGGGCAGCGCGATCAGTTCGGAGACGCGTAAGCCCGTGGCGTAGAGCATCTCGACGAGGCAGCGCATCCTGAGCGCCTTGAGCCGCGCCGCCTTGCCCGAGCCCTCTCGATCGCAGGCCGCCCGCGCCTCTTCGAGCAGCCGGTCGATATCGCCGACGGATACCACCTTGGGCAGCGGCCGGCCCTGGCGCGGGCCGGCGATAGCGGCCGAGGGATCGCTGCCGGCTAGTCCTTCTGTGTAGAGGAAGCGGTGGAACTGCCGCACGGCCGAGAGCCGCCGCGCCGCCGAGGAGGCCTTGAGGCCGCGCGCGGCTAGATCGGCGAGCCAGCCGCGGATGTCCTGGGCCGTGGCTGCATCGGGCGCCGTGCCGCCCAGGAATTCGAGATAGTCCGAGACATCGCGCTCATAGGCTTCGAGCGTGTTGCGCGCCGCGCCACGCTCGGCTGCCAGCATGTCGAGGAAGGAATTCAGCCGCTGGCGCGACAGCCGGCTCATTGAGAACCTCTAATGAAGCCCATCGAGACCCCTCCGGGTTTTGTCAGGGGTTCTTAGGCTGCAGCTTCGCCGGCGGCACGATCTCGATCATCTCGCGTTGCACCGGCTGGACGAAGGTGACCAGCGCCACCATGCCCCCAAAAATCAGCCCCGCAACAACGGCGATGAAAACGAGGAAACGGAACAGCGTCGGCACGTGGGGAAACTCTCCCGAATCGCACGACAGGGGCGCGGGTAAGCCGGTTATCCCCGATGCCGATGGGCCAATGCAAGAGCGGGCCGCGGCTACATCGCGCGGGCTGCTGCAAAAACGCATGACGGAGGCATGACGCCGCCTGCGACCACATGCTACAGGCGTCCGCGAGGACAAACCATAATGACCGCCGCCGCCACTATCGCTCACCCGGATATGGCCGATCTGCGCGCCGCTCTCGGCGGCCGCGCCATCGTGCTCGTGGGCATGATGGGCTCCGGCAAGAGCTCTGTCGGCCGCCGGCTCGCCAACCGCCTCGGCATGCCCTTCGTCGATGCCGACACCGAGATCGAGACGGCGGCGGGCATGACGATCCCGGAGATCTTCGCCCAGCGCGGCGAGGCCGAGTTCCGCGATGGCGAGCGGCGGGTGATCGGCCGCATCCTGGCGACGCGGGCCCCGCTCGTGCTCGCGACGGGCGGCGGTGCCTTCATGAATCCCGAGACGCGCCAGAAGGTGAAGGAGCTCGGCATCGCGGTCTGGCTGAAGGCCGAGCCCGAAGTGCTGCTGCGTCGCGTCCGCAAGCGCTCCAATCGCCCGCTGCTCCAGACGGCCGATCCGGAGGCGACGCTGCGCCGGATGCTGGGCGAGCGCGAGCCGATCTATGCGCTGGCCGATCTGACGATCCTCTCCAGCGACGAGCCTCACGAAATCGTGGTCGGCGAAACCATGGCCGCATTGGCGGCCTATCTGCTTCCGACGGCCGGAGTCAGTGCATCATGAACGCCACCCTGACGGAAAAGGCCGGCGCACGGATCGTCGTGCCCGTCGCGCTTGAAGGCCGCGCCTACGACATCCATATCGGCCGCCACCAGCTCTGCGAGGCGGCGGCGCTGATCGCGGGCTTCGCGCCAGGCGTGAAGGCTGCCCTTGTCACCGACGAGAGCGTCGCCGCGCTTCACGGCGCAGCCTTCGAGACCTGCCTGCATCAGGAAGGCGTCGCCACGACGCGCATCGCGATCCCGCCGGGCGAGGGATCGAAGTCCTACGCCCAGTTCATCGCGCTCTGCGACGCGCTGCTCGCGGCGAAGATCGAGCGCAACGACCTCGTCATCGCCTTCGGCGGCGGCGTGGTGGGCGATCTCACCGGCTTCGCCGCGGCGGTGCTGCGGCGCGGCGTGCGCTTCGTGCAGGTGCCGACCACGCTTCTGGCCCAGGTCGATTCCTCGGTCGGCGGCAAGACCGGCATCAACTCGCCGCACGGCAAGAACCTGATCGGCGCCTTCCACCAGCCTGCGCTCGTGATCGCCGACACGGCCCTGCTCGACACGCTGAGCGAGCGCGAGTTCAAGGCCGGCTATGCCGAGGTGGTGAAATACGGGCTGATCGACGATCCCGCCTTCTTCGACTGGTGCGAGGCGAACTGGAGTCGCGTCATCGCCGGCGGCCCGGAGCGCGACCATGCAGTCGCCGTCTCCTGCCGCGCCAAGGCGGCGATCGTCGCCCGTGACGAGCGCGAGGAAGGCGACCGCGCCCTGCTCAATCTCGGCCACACCTTCGCACACGCGCTGGAGCGGCTGACACGCTACGATTCGAGCCGCCTCGTCCATGGCGAGGCCGTCGCCATCGGGCTCGCGCTCGCCTTCCGCTTCTCGCAGCGCCTCGGACTATGTTCGGGCCAGGACGCCATCCGCGTATCGCGCCATCTCGACCATGTCGGCCTGCCGAGCCGCCTGCAGCAGGTGCCGGGGGGGCCGGGCAGCGCCGAGCAGATCGTCGAGGCCATGGCGCAGGACAAGAAGGTCAAGCGCGGCGTGCTGACCTTCATCCTCGCCCGCGGCATCGGCAAGAGCTTCATCGCGCACGGCGTCGCGGCCGAAGAGGTTCGCGACTTCATCGACGCCGAGCTGGCGGCCTGAGTAGCCCTCAGGCCAGCCCGGCCTTGGCGAGGAAGTCGGTCGCGCGGTAGCCGGGCTCCACGCCTTTTACGATCATCGTCACGCCCCGCGAATTCTCCGTCCTGAGCGGCAGGATCTCGCGATAAGCCGGTGAACCATACCAGGCGCGCGCCCGCTCCAGATCTGGAAAGGCGATGACGACGAGATCGCCCGGCCATGGCCCCTCGACGATCTCGGGCGTCGCGCCATGGATCAGGAAGCGGCCGTCATAGGGCGCGAGCGTCTCGTCGATCCGCGCGATGTAATCGATGATCTCCGGTCCGAGCCGGACATCCTCCAGATGGGCGATGGCGTAGGCGGTCATGATCGTCTCCTTGGCGAGGCCATGCTGGCGGCCGTTGCGGGAGACCATGTCGCGCCGGGTGGCGCGGGTCGATTACCTGCCGGGTTATCAGCCGCGGATCAGGGACTGAACACCAGCACCAGGAAGACGAAGAACACCGCCAGATGCACCGCCCCCTCCAGCATGGTGGTGCGCGTACCGGTGAAGGTCAGCGTCGACAGCAGCAGCGTCATGGCCGCGATCACCATGTTGGTGCCCGAAAGCCCGAGCACGACCGGCTGGCCGGTGAACACGCCGATCAGCAGCACCGCCGGCACCGTCATGCCGAGCGTTGAGGCCGCCGCCCCGAGGCAGAGATTGACCGCACGCTGGAGCTGATTGGCGGTGATCGCACGCAGCGCCGCGATACATTCCGGCGTGAACACCACCATCGCGATCAGGATGCCGCCAAGCGCGGGCGGCGCACCGAGCTTGGCAATGCCGAAATCGAGCACCTTCGCCAGGCTCTTCGAGAGGATGACGATCGGCAGGATGTTGGCGAGCAGCAGGCCGACGCGCGGCAGCAACTCCCGCACCGAAGACGCGGGCGCGCTCTCCGCGAGTTCGACCGCCGCAGGCGGCCTGCCGTCCTCGTCCGGCTCGCGGAAGAACATGCTGTGCCGGCCGGTCTGGAGCGCAAGGAAGGCGCCGTAGAGCGCGACCGTGAAGATCGAGAAGGCAACGGCCTGGAAGGAGGTCAGCGTCCCGTCCGTCGTCGAGGTCGTGAAGTTCGGCAGGAAGAGCGGGATCACCGTCAGCGGGATGATCACCGCGAGATAGGAAGAGGCGCCCTTCAGGTTGTAGCGCTGCTGGAAATGCCTGAGGCCGCCGATCAGAAGTCCGATGCCGACCACGCCGTTGAGCACGATCATCAGCACCGCGAACATCGTGTCGCGGCCGAGCGTCGGCGCGCCGGTGGCGCCGAGCATCACGGCACCCACCAGAGCCACCTCGATGATGACGATCGAAAGCGTCAGGATCAGCGTGCCATAGGGCTCGCCCAGCCGCTCGGCCAGTTCCTCGGCCTCGTGCACGACGCCGAAGGAGGCCCAGACGATGATGCCGAGCAGCCAGAGAAAGAGCAGCAGAGACGGCACGGGCCCGCCGAGCTGACCGAGCAAGGCGTCGCCGAACAGCAGGAAGGCGGCAACCGAAGCCCAGGCACAGACAAGGCGAAGGATCATCATCGTCGTCGTCACGCGCGCAATCTGTTGCAGGAAGGCGTGACCTACTAAGCGGGAAAGGCGACACCGGCGCAACGCCTGAGGTTGCGAGCGGTCCTCGTGAAGCGCCTTTCCGATGTCGGCCGGTCAGACCGGAGCGATCTTCTGGGCCAGCGCGCTCGGCTCGCTTTCGATGGGCATGGCCGGCTTGTCGGTGACGAGATATTGCGCCCGCGCCAGCGCTGCGAAGCGCCCGCCCTTGGCGACGAGCTCGTCGAAGGTGCCCATCTCTTCGACCTCGCCTTTCTCGAAGACGAGGATGCGGTCGGCATTGCGGATCGTCGCCAGCCGGTGCGCGATGACGAAGGTGGTGCGGCCCTTCATCACCTCTTCCAGCGCCTTCTGCAGCTTGACCTCGGTTGCGGCGTCCAGCGCCGAGGTCGCCTCGTCGAGGATCAGGACCGGCGGGTTCTTGAGCAGCGCGCGGGCGATCGAAAGGCGCTGGCGCTCGCCGCCCGAAAGCGTGCGGCCGCGCTCGCCCACGAGGGTATCGAGCCCGTCGGTCTGGCGCGCCATCACCTCGGTCGCCTGGGCGCGGTCGAGCGCCTGCATCATCTCGGCATCGGTGGCGTCAGGCTTGCCGACGAGCAGGTTCTCGCGGATCGAGCGCGCGAACAGCATCGGTTCCTGGAAGACGACGCCGATATTGCGCCGGAGCGAGATGAGAGAGATCTCGCGGATATCCATGCCGTCGATGACGATCCGCCCCGATTGCGGGTCGAAGGCGCGGTGCAAGAGCCCTAGCGTCGTCGACTTGCCTGAGCCGGTCGAGCCGACGACGGCGATCGTCTCGCCGGGCTTCACCGAGAAGGAGACGTCGCGCACGGCGGCGCGTTTCCCGTCATAGGAGAAGGAGACGTCCTCGAAGGCGACCGCGCCGATCAGCCGGCCGGGATCCTTGGCGTTCGCCGGGTCGCGCACGCTCGGCAGCGTGTCGAGCACCTCGAAGAACTCCCGCATCTTCGGCGCCTGCATGAAGATGAAGTTGACGAAGCCGACGATCTGCTCGAGCCGTCCGACCAGCATCGTCGCGAAGCCCATGAAGGTGACGATCTCGCCGACCGTCGTCTGGCCGTGCATCAGGAGCCAGGTGCCGACGACGAAGATCAGCAGCACGGTCAGCGTCGCCGACGCCCGCGTCGCCACATTGGCCACCGCCCACCAGGACAGCACCGGCAGCTGCGCGTCGAGCAGGCTAGCCATGGTCGAGCGCAGGCCGCGCACCTCGGCCTCGACGCGGGTGAAGCTCTGGATCACCGGCACGTTGCCGAGCGCGTCCGAAGCCCGTTCGGCCAGGCTGGAATGATAGGTCTCGACATTGCTCTGCAGCCGGTCCGTCTTGCGCAGCACGAAGGCGGTGAGCGAGCCGAACAGCACCACCAGACCGATCAGCAGCAGGCCAAGCTGCCAGTTCTTCCAGATCGTGAAGGGCAGGAGCACGAACAGCGCGACCGCCGAGGCGCAATGCTCGCGGAAGAAGGAAAGCCAGAGCGCCCACATCGCGTTCGTGCCGTCGAGCATCACCTTGAGCACGCGGCCGGAATGGGTCTGGGTGTGATAGGCGAGCGGCAGCGAGAGCGCGTGCTCGAAATAGCGCGCCATCACGGCGAGCCGCGAGCGATGGGCGAGCCGGTCGGCATTCAGCGCGACGATGACACCTACGACAATATTGGTGAGGCCGAAGCCGACCCAGGCGAAGATCAGCACATTGACGCTGCTCCAGCTCAGCGCCTGGCCGGAGGACTGGATCGTGGTCAGCCGGTCGATCAGCGCGCCGAACAGCATCGGCTCGGCAAAGGCGACGCCGGCCAGCAGGATATTGGCCAGCGCCAGAATGACGCCCAGCCGCCTTTCCGGACCGAGTTCACCGAGGACACGGGCATAGAGCGACAGCAACGACATTCCGAATCCTTACCCGATCCGACCTCCGACGCGAAGGGACAGGCTTAACGCTTCCTTTAATCCACCGCACCTATGGTTACCGCGACTGCGAATACGAGGCGCCCCGGTTGCGGTGGCCGCCGCACTCCAAGGTGTGTCATGGATATCGCAACCGGCGTCGGCGTCATCGGCGGTATCGCCACGATCGTCACGCTGATCATCATCGACGGCGGCAACTTCGCCTTCTATTGGGACAAGCACGCCGCGATCATCATTTTCGGCGGCTCCTCGGCCGCGACAATGCTGCGCTTTCCCTTCTCGGTGATCCTGCACGGCCTGCCGATGGGGCTGCGCTTCGCCTTCACCATGCGCTCGAACAATCCGCGCGAGCTGATCGAGGAGATCACCCGCGTCGCCGAGATCGCGCGCAAGAGCGGCCCGGTCGCGCTCGAGGGCGCCGAGGTTTCCGACCCCTTCCTGCAGCAGGGCCTGCGCTACATCGCCGACGGCTACGACAAGGACTTCATCCGCGAGACGATGGAGCGCGACCGCGACAATTTCCTGCAGCGGCTCGACGAAGGCTCCAAGGTCTATCGCGCCATCGGCGACTGCGCTCCCGCCTGGGGCATGATCGGCACCATCATCGGCATGGTCGGCATGTTCGCCAACATGTCGGACCCGGCCAAGCTCGGCCCCGCCATGGCGACGGCGCTGCTTGCAACCCTCTACGGCGCGCTGGTCGCCAACATGCTGACCCTGCCGCTGGCCGACAAGCTGCACGTCAAGCTCGAGGAGGAGGAGATCTCGCGCACGCTGATCATCGATGGCGTGCTGCAGATGCGCGACAACAAGAGCCCGACGCTGGTGCGGGAGATGCTGCTCGCCTATCTGCCCGATCACCATCGGGAAGAGCTGGCGGAAGCGGCCTGACGGGACCCTGAGCGATGGCGCGCAAGAAGGGTGGAGGCCATGGCGGTCACGGCTGGTTCGTGACCTTCGCCGATCTCATGGCGCTGCTGATGAGCTTCTTCGTCATGGTGGCGGCCTACTCCACCCAGGACAAGCAGAAGCTGCAGATCGTCGCCGGCTCGATGCGCGAGGCCTTCGGCAACCAGCCGGACGTCCGTCTCTCCGGCATCGTCGAGGTCGACGGCATCCCGACCAAGACCCACATCAAGAACGCCTACATCAAGCCGCTCCAGGACGCTTCCGACCGGACCGCGCCCAACCAGAACACACAGAAGGAAGAGGGCCTGATCTCGGCCACGCACGATCGCGGCTTCGCGCTCGCAGCCGCCTCGCTGCGGCAGGCGCTGCGCGAGATGCCGGAGATCACCGAGCTTTCCCGCAACGTCCTGATCGAAGTCACGGACGAAGGCCTCGACGTCCAACTCGTCGACCAGGAAGGTCGCGCCATGTTCGACGCGGGTTCGGCCCAGCCCAACGAGCGCATGCGCAAGGTGCTCGCAGCCGTGGCCCCGACGCTCCGGCGCATGCCCAACAAGGTCGCGATCTCCGGCCACGCCGCAACGCCCCGCCCGGGCACGGCGCCCGAGGGCGACCTCTGGGGCCTCTCGATCGCGCGCGCCAACGCCGTCCGCGAGATCCTCGCCAACGCCGGCGTGCCGGCCGAGCGCTTCCTGTCCATCACCGGCAAGGGCGACACCGAGCCGCTGATCAAGGACAATCCCTACCTGCCCTATAACCGCCGGGTCGGGATCGTGCTGAGGGCCGAGGCTACAGCCCTGCCGACCGGGTTGAAGCCCTGAGAACCTGACAGGGCGTCACTCTCGGGCTTGACCCGAGAACCTCATGACCAGAGCGCTGGTTTTCAGAGATGCTCGGGTCAAGCCCGAGTATGACGGAGCGCTTCTTCGAGCGCCTCCGGCGTTACCTCATCCATCGCCATCTGGAGCTTGAAGGCTCGCGTCTTCTCGCCAGGCTTCATCACCAGGATCACGGTCTCGCTGCCGGGACAGGCCGGGTCGGCGCAAAGGATCTCGTTGACCGCGACCGCCACCGTCTCGTCGAAGCCGAGCAGCGCTCGCACCTGCCCCTTCAGCCGCTCGGCCGCCGTCTTCGCCAGAGCTTTCGCATCGTCGCCCTTGCGCGCCGCCGTCCTGCCGAAGAGGCCGAGGCGCATCGTCGCTCTAGCTCGGCAGGACGAGCACGCCGGCGGCGCCGTCCTCGGCGCCGAAGGCGAGCCGCTTGCCGGCCTTGTCCCAGGCGAAGGCGCTGATGCCGCTGCCGCGCTCGGGCGGCCGCACCAGAAGCTCCGAGCCGTCCGTCAGCCGCACCATGAGGATGCAGCCATCGTCATAGCCGATGGCCAGCACCAGCGCGCCGGGATGGAAGGCGACACGGGTGACGCGGGCATGGCGCACGCCGCATTCGCGCGGCGCCTTGCCCTGCGGGCCGTCGCCCTGGAAGGGCCAGACGATCGCGCCGTCCGCGCCGCTGGAAGCGAGCCATAAGCCGTCATGCGACCAGGAGAGTGAGCGCGGCTTGGCCGGGTAGCCGGTCATGCGCATATGACTCGGCTTGTCGCCGAGCTTCCAGCCATGCAGCGCATTCTCCTGCATGGAGGTGACGATGAAGCGCCCGTCCGGCGACCAGTTCGCGTCGAGATGCGAGCCCTTCCACTCCAGGAATTCCGGCTTCGCCTCGGTGTTCGGATACCAGAGCGAGACGCCGTTCATCTGGGCGATGGCGAGGCGATAGCCCTTCGGCGCGAAGACGAGGCCCTGCGGCGTACTCGCCGCCTCCAGCGTGCGGACGCGGCCCTTCTCGTCGCGGGCCTGCACGGTCTTGCCGTTGTTCCAGGCGAGATTGCCGGAGCCTGACAGCGTGATCGCGTCGATCCAGCGCCGCTTGGGGTCTTTCGCGATCTCGACCGGCTCGCCTTCGAAGCCCGTCGCGACGAGACGCCCGTCATCGCCGCCGGAGATCAGCCGCTCGCCGTCGCCGATGGCGCAGAGGATGCCGCCGGCATGGGCCTCGACGAAGGCGGCCGCGCCGTCGCGCCAGCGCAGCACCCGCCCGTCGGCGAGCGCGAGCATGAGCCCCTGCTTCACCCACTGGGCGGAAACGACATGGGTCTCGGCCGCGATCGGCGTGACGTGCTCGCGCAGCGAGGTCGGTTGGTTCAGCGTAGTCATGCCGCTGGGTCTAGCTCAGGCCGCGCAGGCTTCAAACCCCTTGCGCAGTTCATTCTCGTTGAGACCCCGCCCGATGAAGACGAGACGGCTCTCGCGTTTCTCGCCCGGCTTCCAGTCGCGCTGGAGATCGCCGTCCAGGATCATGTGAACGCCCTGGAAGACGAAGCGGCGCGGCTCGTCCTTGAAGGAGAGGATGCCCTTGGAGCGCAGGATGTTCGGCCCCTGGATCTGCGCGATATCGTTGATCCACGGCATGAACTTCTCCGGATCGACATCGCCCGGGAGCGTGAAGGAGAACGAGCGCACATCCTCGGCATGGTGATGATGATGGCCGGCCTCGAGGAAATCCGGCTCGATGTCGAGGATGCGGTCGAGATCGAAGGCATTGCGGTCGAGCAGCGCGGCGATGTCGACATTGGCGCGCTCGGCCTTGTGCAGCTTGGCATAGGGGTTGATCGCGCGGATCGCCGCCTCGACGTCGGCAAGCTCTTCCGCCGTCACCAGATCGGTCTTGTTGAGGATGATGACGTCGGCGAAAGCGATCTGGTTCTTCGCCTCCGGCGCATCCTTCAGCCGGTCCTTCAGCCACTTCGCATCGGTGACGGTGACAACCGCGTCGAGGCGGGTCGCGTCGCCGACATCCTGGTCGACGAAGAAGGTCTGCGCGACGGGGGCGGGATCGGCCAGCCCCGTCGTCTCGACGATGATCGCGTCGAACTTGCCCTTGCGCTTCATCAGCCCGTCGAGGATGCGGATCAGGTCGCCGCGGACGGTGCAGCAGATGCAGCCGTTGTTCATCTCGAAGACTTCCTCGTCGGCGCCGACGATGAGGTCGCCATCGATGCCGGCCTCGCCGAACTCGTTGACGATCACGGCGAATTTCTTGCCGTGGTCCTCGGTCAGGATGCGGTTGAGGAGCGTGGTCTTGCCGGCGCCCAGATAGCCGGTGAGCACCGTGACGGGGATTTTCTCGGACATCGATTTCGACCTGATGGCTGTGACGCGGAAACGGTGCCGGCCCTGTCAGGCCGGACCGGCGGCGAGCGCCTTTTCGATCTCGCTTATATTGTGCTTCATCATGCGGATGTAAGTCCCCGCCGGCCCCGAGGCTGCGGAGAGCGCATCGGAGAAGAGCCGCCCTCCGATCTTCGCCCCGCTTTCGCGCGCGATCTGCTCGACGAGGCGCGGATTGGTGACGTTTTCCAGGAAGACGGCCGGGATTTTCTGGGCCTTCACCTGCCGGATGATGCGGCCGACATCACGCGCCGACGCCTCGGCCTCGGTCGAGACGCCCTGCGGCGCGACGAACTCGATGCCATAGGCCTTCACGAAATAGCCGAAGGCGTCATGGGTGGTGATCGCCTTGCGCCGGTCGGCGGGGATGCGCGCGATCGCGGCCTTCACCTCGCCCTCCAGCGTGTCGAGCTCGGCGAGATAGGCGGTGGCGTTCGCCTCGTAACTCGCCTTGCCGGCCGGGTCGGCCGCGCTCAGCGCGTCGCGGATATTGACGATGTAGATCTTGGCATTGGCGATGTTCTGCCAAGCATGGGGATCGTCATGGGCATGGCCCGCCTTGCCCTTGCCCTTGCCGTGGTCGTCGTGATCGTCATCAGCCTCGAGCGGCGCGATGCCCTTTGTCGCCTCGGCGAGCACGGCCTTCGTGCCGGAGGACTTCACCAGCCGTGGCAGCCAGCCCTCGAAATGCAGCCCGTTGACGACAACGAGCTTGGCAGCCGCCATCGCCTTCGCATCAGCCGGCGTCGGTGCGTAGACATGGGCGTCGCCATCCGGGCCGACCAGCGTGGTGACGGCGATGCGGTCACCACCGACCTGTTTCACGAAATCGCCGAGGATCGAGAAGCTCGCCACCACCGGCAGCTTCTCCTGGGTGAAGCCGCGCGTGGGCGCGGTGGCGAGGCCGAGCCCGAGGGCGACGCTGGCGATGAGAAATGCGCGGCGGGGCTGCATCGGGCTTCTCCGAAATGTAACGGTATAACGTTTCTATCTCTGGAGATGGGCGCGAGGCAAGAGGCGTCGCGCAAGCCCGCCCTGCGAACCGAGCAGGAGCGAGCCGAGATAGATCACCCCGGCGGCCAGGATGATCGAAGGCCCTGCCGGCAGGCTCGAGCCCGCCGCATAGGAGACGACCAGGCCCGCATAGCCCGACGCCATGCCGAAGCCGGCCGCCAGCAGCAGCAGCCGGGTGATGTCTGCCGTCCAGAAGCGCGCCGCGGCCGCCGGCAGCATCATCATGCCGACCGCGAGCAGCGTGCCGAGCGCATGGAAGCCGGCGACGAGATTGAGCACGACCAGCGCCAGGAAGCTCAGATGCACGATGCCGCCCGAGCGGCTGACCGAACGTAGGAAGCCGGGGTCGACGCATTCGAGCACGAGCGGCCGATAGAGCGCAGCTAACGTTAGCAGGGAGACGGTCGCAACACCGGCGAGCAGCAGAAGCACCTGATCGTCCAGCGCCAACACATTGCCGAACAGCACATGCAGCAGGTCGATGGCCGAGCCGCGCAGCGAGACGATGGTGACGCCGAGCGCCAGCGAGATCAGGTAGAAGGCGGCGAGCGAGGCATCCTCCTTCAGCACCGTCGCCCGCGCCACGGCACCTGCCGCCAGCGCCACGGCAAAGCCGGCCGCGAGCCCGCCGATGGTCATCGCCGGCAGCGAGAAGCCGGCGACGAGATAGCCCAGCGCCGCGCCGGGCAGGATGGCATGAGCCATCGCATCGCCCGTCAGGCTCATGCGCCGGAGCATCAGGAAGACACCGATCGGCGCGCCCGAGACGGCGAGCGCCGCGACGCCGACCAGCGCGCGCCGCATGAAGTCGAACTCGGCGAAGGGGCCGATGAAAAGATCGTAGAGCATTGACGGGCCCGCGGCGGCGCTAGGCCGCGTCGCGCTGGCAGGGAGCGGCGTGGCTGTCGAAGGCCTCGACCATGCGCCGCGCCTTCAGCAGATTCTCAGCCGTCAGCACCGTCGCGGTCTGGCCCCAGGCGACAGCCTCGCGCGCCAGGAGCAGCGTCTGCGGGAAGGCCTGCCGCACGGTCTCGATATCGTGCAGCACCGCGACGACGGTGCGGCTCTCGCCGTGCCAGCGCCGCACCAGCTCCAGCAAATCGGCCGTGGTGCGCGCGTCGATGGCCGTGAAGGGTTCGTCGAGCAGGATCACGTCGGCATCCTGCAGCAGGAGGCGCGCAAACAGCGCCCGCTGCATCTGCCCGCCCGAGAGCGTGCCGATGGGCCGGCGCTCGAAGCCGGTGAGACCGACCGCCGCGATGGCATGCTCGATCTTGTGCGCAGCCTTCGCGCCAATACGCCCGAAGATGCCGGCGCGGTTCCACAAGCCCATGGCGACGAGATCGTAGACATGGATCGGGAAGGAGCGGTCGAGATCGGCCGATTGCGGCAGATAGGCGAAGCGCTTGCCCTTGGCGAGCGCGATGCCGCCCGACAGCGGCGCCAGCGCCCCGGCGATGCCCTTGAGCAGGGTCGACTTGCCGGCCCCATTCGGGCCGACGATGGCGGTGAGGCTCCCGGCCTCGATCTCGCCCGAGAGATGATGGACCGCCGGGTGGCGGTCATAGCCCAATGTCAGATCGGTGAGGCGGATGGCGGACATGGAACGCTACTCGCTCAGAGGATCACGGCCAGCGTCGCCAGCCAGAGGACGGCAACGACGAGCGCAGCCAGCCCGATGCGCGCACCGGCCGAAAGGCGCAGCAGCGACCAGCCCGGCTCGTTCGGGACGGCATGATGCGTATGGTGGGCGTGCGCGTGAGCCATATGAGATGATATAATGTTACGCTTACGCTGGAGCAAGCGCGATTCCGGGCCTGTCCCCATTCCGCGCCCGAAGTCCCCGCTCAGAATGGCAGGTACTGGTACATCCAGGTCTCGGTCAGCACCGTATCACCCGCCTTGAGATAGCAGCGCAGTTCCACCGGCTCGCCACCATCGACGGTCAGATCGAACTGGGCGCGCCAATGGCCGGGCACATCGTCGGGCACGGCCTCTGCAAAGACATAGGAGAAGACGCCGCGCGAGGTCGAGACCACGACCTCGGGTTTCGTGCCGAAGGCGATCTTCTCGAGCATCGGCCCGAGGAATTCGACGACGAACTTGCGCACGCCCGGCGGGCGGACCGTTCCGGGCTTGCCGCCATTGCCGAGGCGGGTGGCGACGACGCGGCCGAGCGGCGACGGGAAGGGCTCGCCAGCGAGCCAGTGCAGGCGGTAGCGGAACTCATAGGCGCTGCCGGCCCTGGCCCGCGCCTCGGGCACCCACATGGCGACGATATTGTCATGGATCTCGTCATCGGTCGGGATTTCGATGAGTTGGACCGAGCCTTTGCCCCATTCGCCCTGCGGCTCGACCCAGAGGCTCGGGCGGCGCTCATAGGAGACGCCGTCGAGATAATGGCCGACCTCACGGTCGCGCTGCATCAGGCCGAAGCCGCGTGGATTATTGTCAACGAAGGCCGAGGCTGTGGTGCGGCCGGGATTGTTGAGCGGCCGCCAGGCGCGCTCGCCCGAGCCGGTCCAGAGCGCGAGCCCGTCGGAATCATGGACCTCCGGACGCCAGTCGATCGCCTCCGGCTTCATCGTCTCGGAGTACCAGAACATCGAGGTCAGCGGCGCGATGCCGAAGCGCTCGACATCCTTGCGCAGGTGGATCGCCGTCTCGATCTCCATGGTGACGCCCTTGCCGCGATGCATGCGGAAGCGATAGGCGCCGGCCACGCTCGGCCCGGAGAGCAGCGCGAGCAGCGTGACGTATTCGGCGCCGGCCTGCGGCGTTTCGAGCCAGACATGGGTGAAGTCCGGGAATTCCTCCTCCTTGCCGGAGACGGCAGGGTCGATGGCGATCCCGCGCGCCGAGAGCCCGTACTGGTAGAGCTCGCCGATGGCGCGGAAATAGGAGGCGCCGAGGAAGGCGACCCAGTCGTTCTTCTTCCAGTCGAGCGGATCGCCCGTGCGGCCGGGATGGCCGCTGCGGCTCTCCTGAAGACGCAGGCCCGCGAAGCCCGCCCCGGCCGGCAACTCATGGGCCGGCGAGTCGACCGGCATCGTGAAATAGCTCGCGTCGTAGATGATCTCGCGCGCCTTGCCGTTCTCGACGACATGGATGCGGACCGGCTTCTGGAAGTAGCGGCCGAGATGGAAGAAGGTCACCGGCCAGGACGAGGGGCCATTCGCCCACAGCCCCATTTCCGGCCTGAACCTGATCTTGCCATGAGCGTCGTAGTCGATCCGCTGCAGCACCTCGGCGCTCGGGTTCACCGGCGTTTCATAGGGCTCCGTGGCCATCTGCTTGGCCCACGCCTTCAGCGCCTCGAAGCTGAAATCCTGCGCCTCGCCGAGCTTCAGCCCCTGCTGCGCGAGCGCCTCCTGAGGCAGGCCGAGCGCTGCCAGCGCAGCGGCCGCTCCCGCCCCGGCGAAAAAGCTCCGTCGATCGAGGCGAGGCCCCTGGCTCATCTGCGTCTGGCTCAAGTCCTGCCCGGTGCGGTCCCGCATAACGCTCCTGTTCCAGCCATGGTTCCACTCCCCGGCGGGCCTCGCATGCGGGGCCGGGGCAGCGTTGCGCTGGCTTTGGAGATAGGTGGCCGATTGTGGCGAAACCACCCCGCACGTTCGGCTAAAGACGAAAGCCCCGGCGGGCTGAGCCGCTTTCACTTTCGCCGCCAGCATGCTCTAAAAAAAACATCAACCGGCCGTTCGAGCCGGAGGCAAGAGACGGATAAGACAGGGAGAAATCATGAAAATGCTGTTCCGCAGTCGACTGGTCGGCCTGGCCGCCGCTTGCGCGCTGGCTGCCGCGCCGGTGACCGCAAGCGCCCAGGAATTCGTCAACATCCTCACCGGCGGCACCTCCGGCGTCTACTATCCGATGGGCGTCGCGCTCTCGAAGATCTACGGCGAGAAGATCGCCAACACCCGCCCCAGCGTCCAGGCCACCAAGGCCTCGGTCGAGAATCTCGTGCTGCTGCAGCAGGGCCGCGGCGAGATCGCCTTCACGCTCGGCGATTCGCTCGACGCCGCCTGGAAGGGCGATGAGGAAGCCGGCTTCAAGGCGCCGCTGAAGAAGCTGCGCGGCATCACCGCGATCTATCCGAACTATGTCCAGATCGTCGCCTCGAAGGAGAGCGGCATCAAGACGCTCGCCGATCTCAAGGGCAAGCGGCTCTCGGTCGGCGCGCCGAAATCCGGCACCGAGCTCAACGCCCGCGCCATCCTCACCGCCGCCGGCATCACCTATAAGGACCTCGGCAAGATCGAGTACCTGCCCTTCGCCGAGTCGGTCGAGCTGATGAAGAACCGCCAGCTCGACGCCACCCTGCAATCGGCCGGCCTCGGCGTCGCCTCGCTGCGCGACCTCGCGACCTCGGTCGAGATCAACGTCGTCGAAGTGCCGAAGGCCGTGATCGACAAGGCCGGCCCGCCCTTCATCAGCGCGCCCATCCCGGCCAACACCTATACCGGCCAGTCCAGCGACGTGAACACGGCCGCCGTGGTCAACTACCTCGTCACCCATGAAGGGGTGAAGGAGGAGCTGGTCTATCAGATGACCAAGAACATCTTCGAGAACCTGGGCGATCTCGCCGCTTCGCACTCGGCCGGCAAGGATATCAAGCTGGAGAAGGCGCTCGACGGCATGCCGGTCCCGCTCCATCCCGGCGCCGCGCGCTATCTCAAGGAAAAGGGCCTGAAGGCCGGCTCTTAATGCATGTGTCAGCCCGTGCGCGCTGCAGCGTGGAACGCTGCGGCGCAGACACGGAATCGCGTGACGAGAAGGCACCTCTTTCTGAAGACGATCCCGCATCTGCACCGCAGCACCAACGTGCCGCGGTGCGTGCGGGATGACACATTAGCATCGGCAGGACTTCGACCATGGCCGCCACCGAAACCGATCAGCTGGAAGCCCTCTCCGGCGCGACCCCGGTTCCCATCGAGCATCCCGACCTCGACAATTTCGAGCACGGCTTCCCGCCGGGCTTCGGCCCGGGCGGCTGGGGCGTGCTGGCCTATGCGATTGCGATCGCCTTCGCCGCCTTCCAGATCGTCATCTCGGCCTGGAACATCCTGCCGAGCCAGGCGGCACGCGGCGTCCATGTCGGCTTCCTGCTGCTGCTCTCCTTCGGCCTCGTCGCCAATTTCCGGGCAAAGGATTCCGCCGGACGCCTGCTCGGCTGGGCAATTGGCATCGTCGGCTTCGGCGTCGGCCTCTACCAACTGATCTTCTACGATGACCTGATCCTGCGCGACGGCGACCCCTCGACGCTCGACCTCGTCGTCGGCAGCCTGCTCATCGTCCTGGTCTTCGAGGCCGCGCGCCGGCTGATGGGCAACGCCCTACCGATCATGTGCGGCATCTGCCTGCTCTACTGGTTCTTCGGCCAGTACCTCCCCGCGCCCTTCAACCATCGCGGCTACGGCTTCGACCAGATCATCGGCCATCTCTCGTTCGGCACAGAAGGCTTCTACGGCACGCCGATCTACGTCTCCGCGACCTATATCTTCCTCTTCATCGTCTTCGGCTCCTTCCTCGAGAAGGCCGGGATGATCCATCTCTTCAATGACGTCTCGCTCGGCCTCTTCGGCGGCGCGCGCGGCGGCCCTGCCAAGGTCGCCGTGGTCTCCTCCGGCATGATGGGCATGATCTCCGGCTCCGGCGTCGCCAATGTCGTCACCGTCGGTCAGTTCACCATTCCGCTGATGATCAAGTTCGGCTACCGGCGCGCCTTCGCCGCCGGCGTCGAGGCCACCGCCTCGATGGGTGGGCAGATCATGCCGCCGGTGATGGGCGCCGTCGCCTTCATCATGGCCGAGACGCTGGGCGTTCCTTACGCCGAGATCGTCAAGGCGGCCGCGATTCCCGCCGTGCTCTACTTCGCCTCCGCCTTCTGGATGGTCCATCTCGAGGCCGGCAAATACGGGCTGAAGGGCATCGAGCGCGCGTTGCTGCCGAGTCCCGTCAAGGCGCTGCGCGAGCGCTGGTATCTGGCGCTGCCGCTCGCGGTCCTGATCTTCATGCTGTTCCACGGCTTCACCCCTCTCTTCGCCGGCACGATGGGCCTGGCGCTGACGGTCGGCCTCCTGCTCGGCGCCGCGGTCACCGCGGGGCTGGGCACGCAGACGCTCAGGGTGATCTTCTGGATCGGCCTCGGCCTCATCGCCGCCGGGCTCTTCCGCGACGGCATGGATGTCCGCGTCGTCGGCGGGCTGATCGCCGCGCTCGTCCTGCTCAACGCCTTCTCGGTCGGCGGCCGCGCGACGCTGGCGATCAGCCGCGATGCGCTGGCCGACAGCGCCAAGACGGCGCTTCCGGTCGGCATCGCCTGCGCCATCGTCGGCACCATCATCGGCCTGATGACGCAGACCGGCATCGGCACCACCTTCGGCGCCTGGATCATCGGGCTCGGCCAGTCCAGCCTGTTCCTGGCGCTGATCCTGACGATGATCCTGTCGATCCTGCTCGGCACCGGCATCCCGACGATCCCGACCTACATCATCGTCGCCGCGCTCGCTGCGCCGGCGCTGGAAAAGCTCGGCGTGCCGCTGATCGTCAGCCACATGTTCGCCTTCTACTACGGCATCATGGCCGACCTCTCGCCGCCGGTCGCACTGGCGGCGCTGGCGGCGGCGCCGATCGCCAAGGAAAACCCCGACAAGATCGGCTGGGAGGCGATGCGTGTCGCGCTCGCGGGCTACGTCATCCCATTCATCGCTGTCTATTCGCCGGCGCTGATGCTGCAGCCCGGCGATCCGATGGCGAACGCCATCGGCTTCTGGCCGGCGGTCGTTTACGCCACCTTCAAGGCCTCCGTCGCCATCGGCCTCTTCGGCATGGTCGCGATTGGCTGGCTCTTCGGAAAGTTGACCCTGCTCGAGCGCGTGCTCTGCTTCGGGGCGGCCGTGCTGCTCTTCGGCGAGTTCGCCTATAGCGACCCGCTCGGCTATGCGCTCGCCGCTGCCGTCGTGGCGCGCCACTGGCTCGCGGCCCGCAAGACCGAGACCGCAGCAGCATGAGCCTGTGCCTCGCGGCCGGCGCGCTCGTCGTGGCGCTCGGCCGCGGCGAGATCACGCTGGGCTGGCGCCACTCGGTGCAGAAGACGCTGTGGGAGGAGGTCTGGCGCGAGACGCCGGCCGGGCTGGAGATCGTCGAGGCCCGCATCGAAGGCTCGGGCGCCGGCATGGACCCGCCGGACGGCGCGAAGCTGGTCGACGGCTTCTGGCGCTGGCGCCCGGCCCTGCCGCCGCTCAAGGAAGTGGCGATGCGCCGCTCCGGCGCAACCGCCGACTGGCGTATCTGTACGGAGGGCCAATGCCGTCCGATGGGCGACTACCTGCCGGCCGATGCCGATCCGGTGAAGTTGAAGATCTGCGATTAGGCGCCTGAAGACGTCAGGCGGGCCTCAATCGACCTCGGTCAGGTGCTCGATCTTGAGCATCCGGCGCATCAGGTTGACCATCCCGTAGGCGGCGAAGACCGAGAAGATCGCCATCATGATGTATTCGAAGATCGAGCCGAGCTCGAACAGGCCTGCGAGCGCCCAGCCCGCCGCCAGCGCCACGCCGAAGAGCTCGACGGCGATCAGGATCCCAAACGAGATCACCATGATCAGGTTGCGCCAGTTGGTGTGCCGTCCGGCCATGTCGTCCTTCCTTCGAGCGCAGGCTTCTAAGCCATGCGCCCGACGCACCTAGCGGAGCTTGCCGCCCCATGCAACAAATTCGCGAATCCGCGATGCCCCGGGAGATGGGCATGGCTCCGGAGTTTGAAAACCCCTGATGCTCGATACGCCTGTCTTCGCCTCGGCCGCCGCCGCCGCTCCCCATCACCTCGCCTCGGAAGCCGGACGCACCGTTCTGGCCGAGGGCGGCAACGCCATCGAGGCGATGGTCGCAATGGCGGCGACCATCGCCGTGGTCTACCCGCACATGAACGCCATCGGTGGCGACGGCTTCTGGCTTGTGCATGAGCCGGGCGGACGCATGCACGGCATCGAGGCCTGCGGCCCGGCCGGATCGCTCGCCACCATCGAGCGCTATCGCAGCCGGGACTACGACATCATTCCCTCGCGCGGGCCAGAGGCCGCGCTCACCGTCGCCGGTGCCGTCGGCGGCTGGCGGCTCGCGCTTGACCTCTCCCGCTCACTCGGCGGCCGGCTGCCGCTCGGCGATCTGCTCGCGGACGCGATCCGCCACTGCCGCGAGGGCTATGCGGTCTCGGACTCCGAATTGCGGACCCAGTCCAACGAACTCGAGGCGCTGAAGGCCGCGCCCGGCTTCCTCGCGAGCTTCTGGTCGGATGGCGAGCCACCGAAGCCCGGCGCCCGTCGCAAGCCCGCGGCTTTGGGCGAGACCCTGCAGCAGCTCGCCGATGCCGGGCTCGACGATTTCTACCGTGGCGATGTCGGCCGCGAGATCGCTGCCGATCTCGAACGCATCGGCGCCCCTGTCACCCGGGGTGACCTGGAGCGCTACAGGGCGCAGATGGTCGAGCCGCTTGCGCTGAAGCTGCCGGGGCTCACTGTCCACAACCTGCCGCCTCCGACGCAGGGGCTCGCCTCACTGCTGATCCTCGGCATCTTCGAGCGCCTCGGGCCCTGGAAGCTCGACAACTTCGAGCATCATCACGGGCTGATCGAGGCGACGAAGCGCGCTTTCGCCATCCGCGACCGCCACGTCACCGACCCCACCCGCCTGAAGCGCCCCTCCGCGGATTTCCTCACCGAGGCCGTGCTGGCGCGCGAGGCCGCCGCCATCGACATGAAGCGGGCCGCCACCCTGCCGCTCCGAAATGGCGACGGCGATACGGTCTGGATGGGTGCTATCGATAGCAACGGGCTCGCCGTTTCCTACATCCAGTCGATCTACTGGGAATACGGTTCGGGTTGCGTGCTGCCGGCGACCGGCATCCACTGGCAGAATCGCGGCCAGTCCTTCTCCCTCGATGAGCGCGCCGCCAATCCGCTGGCGCCGGGCCGCAAGCCCTTCCACACGCTGAACCCGGCCTTCGCCCGCTTCGACGACGGGCGCATCCTCTCCTATGGCGCCATGGGCGGCGACGGGCAGCCGCAATTCCAGGCGCAGATCCTGACGCGCTATCGTGCCGGCCAGAACCTCGCCACGGCGGTCGACGCCCCGCGCTGGCTCTTCGGCAAGACGTGGGGTGCAAGCTCGACGGCGCTCAGGCTAGAAAGCCGCTTCGACCCTTCGCTGCTGGAACGCCTCGACGCTGCCGGCCACCCCGTCACCGAGACGGGCCTCGCCTATTCTGACGGCTTCGGCCATGCTGGCATGCTGGTGAAGCACCAGAAGGGTCAGGTCGAGGCGGCGCATGATCCGCGTTCCGACGGCGATGCGAGGGGGCTCTGATCCATGACGTTCGACGATCCGTTCCGCTGCTTCGTCCCCTATCCGGATGCCGTGGTGAAACATGCCGCCGCAGGCCCGCTCGCGGGCCTGACGCTGGCGGTGAAGGACCTCTTCGACGTGAAGGGCTATCCGACCGGGGCGGGTTCGCCGATCGTGCTGGCGCAATCGGGCATCAAGACCAAGACGGCCCCGATCGTGCGGGATCTGCTCAAGGCCGGCGCCCGCTTTGTCGGCAAGACGCATACCGACGAACTCGCTTTCTCGCTTAACGGCCAGAACGCCCATTTCGGCTCTCCGATCAATCCGGCGGCGCCGGAGCGCATCACCGGCGGCTCCTCCTGCGGCTCGATGGCGGCGGTGGCCGGGCGCCTCGCCGATATCGCGCTCGGCTCCGATACGGGCGGTTCCGTGCGGGCGCCGGCGAGCTATGGCGGCTTGTTCGGCATCCGCCCGAGCCATGGCCGGCTCTCGCTGAAGCGCACCTGGCCACTGGCGGAAAGCCTCGACACGCCCGGCTGGTTCGCCCGCGACGGCGAGGTCTTCGCCCGCGTCGCCAATGTGCTCTTCGGCCAGGACAAGACGGAGCTGCCGGAAACCCCGCGCATGCTCATCGCCGACGATATCTTCGCCCAGGCCGTGCCGGAAGCCGAAACGATCCTGCGCAATGTCGTGCAGCGGACGATCCCTGAGCTCGGTCAGCCCGAAGCCGTGAAGCTCGTCCGCGATCTCGACGCGCTCTACTGGGCCTTCCGCTGGATCCAGGGGCGGGAAGCCTGGCAGGCTGACGGGGCGATGATCGAGCGCTTCGCCCCGCCGCTCGGCCCGGGCGTGAAGGAGCGCTTCACCTTCGCCAAGACGGTGACCGACGCCGACTACGCCAAGGGCGAGGCCACCCGGAAGACCTTCCGCGCCCGGCTCGCGCGCCTGCTGGCCTCCGATGGCGTGCTCATCCTGCCGACCATGCCGGATGTCGCGCCACTGATCAGCACGCCGGAGGGCGCGCTCGACGATTTCCGCAACCGGGCACTGCGGCTGCTTTGTCTCGCGGGTCTCTCGGGCTTCCCGCAGGTCACGATCCCAGTGGCGCAGCGTGAAGGCGCGCCGCTCGGCCTGTCGCTGATCGGCCCGAAAGGCTCGGACCGTTCGCTCGTCGCCTTCGCCGCGCACTATGAGCGCGCGGCGCGGATCCGGATCGCCTGAGAGGAGGTTGCCATGAGCGGACACCACCACGATCACGACCATCATCACGACAACCACTTCACCGCCATCGAAGCGCGAGTGAAGGCGCTCGAGACGCTGATGGTCGAGAAGGGCTATGTCGAGCCGGCCGCGCTCGATGCCATCGTCGAGACCTACGAGACCAGGGTCGGCCCCCGCAATGGTGCCCGCGTTGTCGCCAAGGCGTGGACCGATCCGGCCTTTGCCGAGCGGCTCAAGGCGGACGGCACGGCCGCCGTCGCCGAACTCGGCTATGGCGGGCGCGGCGGCGAGCATATCGTCGCCTGCTTCAACACGCCGGAGCAGCACAACCTCATCGTTTGCACCCTGTGCTCCTGCTATCCTTGGCCGGTGCTAGGGCTGCCGCCGGTCTGGTACAAATCCCCGCCCTACCGCGCCAAGGCCGTGATCGACCCGCGCGGCACGCTCGCCGACTTCGGCGTGACGCTGCCGGAGGGCCAGCGCATCCGCGTCTGGGATTCGACCGCCGAGACCCGCTTCATCGTCATCCCGATGCGTCCCGCCGGCACGGAGGGCTGGAGCGAGGAGAAGCTGGCGGAGATCGTCACCCGCGATTCGATGATCGGCACCGGCCTGC
Organism: Hyphomicrobiales bacterium; assembly: GCA_900473415.1. Lineage (GTDB taxonomy): Bacteria > Pseudomonadota > Alphaproteobacteria > Rhizobiales > Beijerinckiaceae > Allobosea. Next base: position 52,290 of record UCLR01000011.1, on the reverse strand, counting down.
CCTCGCTGGAGGCGCAGTCATGAACAGCGGACACGATCTCGGCGGCCAGATGGCCTTCGGGCCGGTCGTGCCGGAGCCCAACGAGCCGGTCTTCCATGACGACTGGGAAAAGCGCGTGCTCGCGATCAACGTCGCGGCCGGCGCCATGGGCGCCTGGACCATCGACGAGATCCGCCACCACCGCGAAAGCCTGCCGCCGGCGCAATACCTCTCCTCGAGCTATTACGAGATCTGGCTCGCCGCCCTCGACAAGGTGCTGCTCAAGCATGGCTTCCTGACCTCTGAGGAACTGCTTTCCGGTAAGCCGGCGCCCGAGCGCCGCGAGCCGAAACGTGTCCTCAAGGGCGAAGAGGTCGCCACTGTGCTGCGCCGCGGCTTCCCCTATGAGCGCGAGGCCAAGGCTCCCGCGCGCTTCGCCATCGGCGACAGCGTCCGCACCATCGTGATGCACCCGCAGCACCACACCCGCTTGCCGCGCTATGCCCGCGGCAAGCAAGGCGTGATCGAACGGGTCGTCGGCTGCCACGTCTTCCCCGATACCGGTTCGCAAGGCCTGCCGGAGACGGCGCAATGGCTCTACACGGTCGTCTTCACCGGCCGCGAGCTCTGGGGTCGCGACGGTGATCCGAACTCGACCGTCAGCATCGAGGCCTGGGAGAGCTATCTTGAGCCGGCCTGAGAGCGATCTGCGTATCGATCACGATGTGATCGATGTTAAAAATTCGGAGCATCGCTCTTCCGAAAAACCGGAAGCCACTTTTTCGTGCGATGCTCTGGCCCTCGCTGCCGACACGCCGATCCCGCGCGATGCCGAGGGCCCGATCTTCGCCGAGCCCTGGCAGGCGCAGGCCTTCGCGCTGGTGGTGGCGCTGCAGAACAGGGGCGTCTTCACGGCTGATGAGTGGGCGCAGGCGCTCGGCGCCGAGATCCGCGAGGCCTTGGCCGCCGGCGGCTGCCGCGACGGCTCGGACTATTACGAGCGCTGGTGCGAGGCGCTGGAGCATCTGCTGATCGAAAAGGGCCTGACCTCGCATGACGGCGTCGACGCGCTCGCCGCCTCCTGGGCGCGCGCCGCCGAAGCGACCCCGCACGGCAAGCCGATCCGACTGGAGAACGACCCGCTGCGCCCGACGGAGGCGACCTCGATTGGGTAGCCCGTCATCACCCTGAAAAAGAACGCCGGCAGGGCGTCGTCACAACCTGGGAGAACCCTGATGGAGACGCGTTTCACCGCAGGACTGCTCGGAGCCGCCCTTCTGGCCGCCACCCCGGCCCTCGCCGCCGACCCGGCTCTCAACGACACGATCCCGAAGCTGACGCGCGCAACGCAATGGCAGCAGAAGGCCGCGGTGACGCTGCAGTCCCCGACATTCCACCCGCAGGGCATGGTCAAGATCGGCGACGCCTTTTTCGTTTCCTCGGTGGACATCCGCAAGCCGACGACCCGCTTCCCGAGCCCGCAAGGCGGATATGATCGCGATACCGGCGAGGGCGTGGGGCATCTTTTCAAGTTCGATGCCGAAGGGCGCCTGCTGGCCGATCTCACGCTAGGCGAAGGCTCGATCTACCACCCCGGCGGGATCGATTTCGACGGCCAGCATATTTGGGTGCCGGTGGCCGAGTACCGGCCCAACAGCCAGTCAATCATCTACAAGGTCGACCCGGCGACGATGAAGGCAACCGAGGTCTTCCGCTTCAAGGACCATATCGGCGGCATCGTCCACAACACCGACGACAAGTCGCTGCATGGCGTCAGCTGGGGCTCGCGGCGCTTCTACAAATGGGCGCTCGACGCCGAAGGCAAGATTACCAATGCCAGCGTCGCCCCCGAGCAACTGCGCGTCATCAACCCCGCACTCTACATCGACTATCAGGATTGCCACTTCATCGGCCGCAGCCGGATGCTCTGCTCCGGGCTCAATAATTATCGTGTCGCGCCCGACGCACCGATCTTCCGTCTCGGCGGCTTCGAGATCGTCGACCTGCGCGACAACCGGCCCGTCTTCCAGCTCCCGATCGAGCTCTGGTCACCGTCCGGGCTGCCGATGACCCAGAATCCGTTCTGGGTCGAGCCTATCGGACAGGGTGTCCGCGCATATTTCATGCCGGACGACGACAAGTCGACGCTCTTCGTCTACGAGGCCGCGCCGTAGGGCATGGAAAGGCAGGATTGCCGCGTTGGCTCCGCACGACCGCGCGGCGATCGGGCGCTCAGCCGCCCATCCCGCCGATCCAGAAGCCGGCGAGGAGCGCCGCGCCCAGCACCGCGACAAAAGCGGCGGCCAGAAGTTCAAGGGCGCCAAGAATCCGCACGCCGCGCAAGCTGCCGCCACTGGCGAGCTTCAGCGCTGCGAACTTGAAGAACACCGCGAACGCCGCAAGCGCGCTCGTCGTCAGCGCCGTCCCCAACCCCATGGCGAAGGCCGCCGCGATGCCGGCCCAGAACAGCCCTTGCGAGGCGGCGAAGACCAGCACGATCAGCGCCCCGGCACAGGGGCGCAGGCCCGCCGCCAACACGACGCCGGCCATCTCGCGCCAGCTCTTCAGTTGCGAGACCGTGTCGGCATCCGGCATATGGACATGATCGCAGGCGGCCGGATCATGGACGCCGCCGGCATCGAGCGCGACGAAGGCGCCGGCCTTCCGCCAGAGGATCAATAGCCCGACCAGCGCGACCAGCAGGAAACTGCCCTGCTCGATCACCTGCGTTGCCGCGCTCATCTGCATGGCCGTGGTCCGCAGGACGAGCGTCGCCACCGCCACGACCACGATGGCGACGAGCGCCTGCAGCAGCCCCGCGGCGAAGCTCAGGCTCAGGCCCCGCTTCAGGCTGCGATTATCGGCGACGATATAGCCGGAGATCACCGCTTTGCCGTGGCCCGGACCGGCTGCATGGAAGACGCCGTAGCCGAAGGAGAGCCCAAGCAGCCCCCAGAGCGCGGCCGGCCGTTCCGCGATCGCCTTCAGCGCGGCCGTCAGCTCGCGGTAGAAACTCGATTGCCAGGCGATCAGCACCGCGCCGAATCCGGTCGTCGAAGGCAGCGCCTCACGTGGTAGGGCGGCGCCGAAGGGGTTGCGCGGCGGGGGAGGCGGCGGCGGGCTCACCATGCCGATCGCGATGGCCAGCAGCATCAGCGCGCCGGCAACCAGCAGCAGCGCCAGCACGCAAACGATAAGCCGCCGCGACAAAGTCGCACCGACCGGTGTCGCCAGATCTGCCGGCGTCAGGGACATGCCACCAGCGCCCGCGTCGTCACCTCGAGGCCGCTGACATCGGGCGTTGCGGTGATGTCGGCTTCCGCGAGGCGCTTCTGCGTCGCGTCGTCGAGCTTCGGCGGCCGGTTGACCCGCACGATGCAGCCCTGCGGCGCGCCCTTGGTGACGACGGCATCCGGCTCGTCGACGATGTCGAAGGCGACGAAATAGGTCGGATCGCCGATCTCGATGCCGAAGGAGCGCGCCTTCAGCGGGTTCTTCAGCGGCAGCGTGTAGGTCAGCGTCAGCGTCTTGTTCTCGTAGCTCATGCCGGCCTCGGCCGGCGTGCCGAAGGCCTGCTGCCTGCCGTTGATCTTGGCGACGGTGAAGAAATCGACATCGGGCAGGGAGTCGGTGTTCACCTTGGCGAGCTCGGCGAGCTCATCCGGCGTCAGCTTGCCGTCGCCGTTCTTGTCGAGGCCTTGGGTGATATAGGCGGAGTACGCCTCATCGAAGCTCCAGCGATGGCGGATCGCCTGCACCGAGCCGTCGGGCGAGAAGACGATCTCCGCCTTCGCCTTGACGAAGACGTGCGGATGCGCCGCCGCGCTACCGGCGAAGGCAGCGGCCAGCGCAATTCCGGACAAGGCCGACGGCAGCTTCAGTCGCATCTAGAACGAAACCCTTCACGGCGGCGGCCCGCCTTTGCGTGGATCATGGCCGGGCGGCCGTCAATGGCGCGCGCGGCCGCAGCGACAGGCATCCGCGCCAAACGGGGCCAAATCGCGGCGCCTCCCCCTAGAATGGGAGTCCGCCATTCCGCAGACTCGCTGGACCCGCCGCCGAAAATTCGAATGATACCAAGTTGATTGACCGTCTCCGGCCGGCATGTCAGCCTTGCTGACATATCTGCCGCAGCAATGACGGATGAGGCCGGAACAACCGGCCCGCCTGGGGAAGACGATCCGGGAGGTCGGCCATGGCCGAGACACCGAACCCATCCGGGACGGGAGCGCTGCGAAGCGTCGCGCTCGACGACAAGTATGACCTTGGCAAGCGCGAGGTGTTTCTCACCGGCACGCAGGCCGTCGCCCGGATGCTGCTGATGCAGCGCGAGCGCGATCGGCAAGCCGGCTTGAACACCGCCGGCTTCGTCTCCGGCTATCGCGGCTCCCCGCTCGGGGGACTCGACCAGCAGCTGATGCGCGCCGGCAAGGCGTTGAAGGCTGCGAACATCGTCTTCCAGCCGGGGCTGAACGAGGACCTCGCGGCCACCGCCATCTGGGGCACGCAGCAGGCGGGGCTCAGCGGCGAAGGCAAATACGACGGCGTCTTCGCCCTCTGGTACGGCAAGGGTCCGGGCGTCGACCGCTCGGGTGACGTCTTCCGCCACGGCAACATGGCCGGCACCGATCCGAAGGGCGGCGTCATCTGCCTGATGGGCGACGACCACACCGCCGAGTCCTCGACCAACGCCCACCAGACCGAATTCGTCCTCGTCGACCGAATGATGCCGATCCTGAACCCGGCCGGGGTGCAGGAGATCATTGATTACAGCCTGCACGGCATCGCGCTCTCGCGCTTCGCCTCGGTCTGGGTCGGCATCAAATGCGTCAAGGACAACATCGAATCGACCGCTTCGATCGACGGCTTGCTCGATCGCGTCTCGATCGTCACGCCGACCGATTTCGCCATGCCGCCGGACGGGCTCGCCATCCGCCGCGAGCTCGACTTTCTCGAGCAGGAGCGCAGGCTCCATCTCTACAAGCGCGACGCGATGCTGGCCTATCTCCGGGCCAACCGGCTGAACCGCATCGTCAGCCATGGCGGGGCCAAGCCCCGCATCGGCATCGCCACCGTCGGCAAATCCTATCTCGACGTCCGCCAGGCGCTCGAAGACCTCGGCATCGACGAGGTCCGGGCGAACGATCTCGGCATCCGCCTGTTCAAGCTCGCCTGCCCCTGGCCGATCGACCCGGCCGAGCTGAAGCGCTTCGCCGAGGACCTCGACCTGATCATGGTCGTCGAGGAGAAGCGCTCGCTGATCGAGGTCCAGGTCCGCGAGGAGCTTTACGGCGCCCAGCATCGACCGATGGTGATCGGCAAGAAGGACGAGAAAGGCGAATGGCTCTTCCCCGTCCATGGCGCGCTCGATCCCAACGACATCGCCATCGCGCTCGGCGCACGCCTGCTGCAATACCAGGACGACCCCGCCCTGCGCGCGCGACTGGAGGAGATCGCCACCGCCCAAGGCCGGCTTGCGGAGGCGCAGGAGATCGCGAAGCGCACGCCCTATTTCTGCTCGGGCTGCCCGCACAACTCTTCGACCGCGGTGCCGGAAGGCTCGCGCGCCTATGCCGGCATCGGCTGCCACTACATGGCGCAATGGATGGACCGCGACACCGCCGGCTTCACCCAGATGGGCGGCGAGGGCGCGAACTGGGTCGGCGAGGCGCCGTTCTCGACGCGCGGCCACGTCTTCCAGAACCTCGGCGACGGCACCTATACGCATTCCGGCTCGCTCGCGATCCGCTGGGCGGTCGCGAGCGGCGTCAACGTCACCTACAAGCTGCTCTATAACGACGCCGTCGCCATGACAGGCGGTCAGCAGGCCGAAGGCCATCTGACGCCGGACCAGATGGCCCGGCAGGTCGCGGCCGAAGGCGTCAAGCGCATCGCCGTCGTCAGCGACGAGCCCGGCAAGTATCCGCACGGCACGCAATGGCCAGCGGGCACCACGCTGCACCATCGCGACGAGCTCGATGCCGTCCAGCGCGAACTGGCGACCGTCTCCGGCGTCTCGCTGCTGCTCTACGACCAGACCTGCGCCACCGAGAAGCGCCGGCGCCGCAAGCGCGGGGCCTATCCCGATCCGGACAAGCGCGTGCTCATCAACGAGCTGGTCTGCGAGGGCTGCGGCGATTGCGGCGTGCAGTCGAACTGCGTCTCGGTGCAGCCGCTGGAAACCGAATTCGGCCGCAAGCGCCAGATCGACCAGTCGAACTGCAACAAGGACTTCTCCTGCCTCAAGGGCTTCTGCCCCTCCTTCGTGACGGTCCATGGCGCGCGGCCGAGGAAGAGCGACCCGCTGAGGCTCGATGCCGGGGCGCTGGGCGCGGCCGAGCTGCCTGAGCCCACCCTGCCCGCGCTCGATCGTAGCTTCGCGGTGATCGTCACCGGCGTCGGCGGCACCGGCGTCGTCACCATCGGCGCGATCCTCGGCATGGCGGCACATCTCGAAGGCAAGGGCTGCGGCATGATCGACATGGCCGGCCTCGCCCAGAAGGGCGGCGCCGTCTTCAGCCACGTCAAGCTCGCGCCCCGGCCGGAGGACATCCACGCCATTCGCGTCGCCGCGGGACAGGCCGATCTCGTGCTCGGCTGTGATCTCACCGTCACCGGCTCGAAGAAGGTGCTCGGCGCGATCCGCCCCGAGAGCGGCACCGTCATCGTCAACACTGCCGAGAGCCTGCCGGGGGATTTCACTCGCGACGCCGATTTCTCGCTGCCGACCGAGCGGTTGAAGCGCGCGATCCTCTCTGCGGCCGGCCGCGAGCGCGCCCGCTTCGTCGATGCGACAGCCGCCGCCACCGCCTTCCTCGGCAATGCCATCGCCGCCAACATGTTCATGCTCGGCCAGGCCTGGCAGCTCGGCACGGTGCCGCTCTCCCGCGCGGCGCTCGTCAAGGCGATCGAGCTCAACGGCGAGGCCGTGGCGATGAACCTGCAGGCCTTCGAGCTCGGCCGCCGCGCTGCGCATGATCCCGATGCTCTGGCGCAGATGCTTGCGCAGACCAAGGCCGCGACTCCCGCGCGCCGCTTCTCGCAGACGCTGGAGGAGGTCGTTGCCCGTCGCGTCGCCTGGCTCACCGCCTACCAGAACGCCGCCTATGGCGCGCGCTACCGCCATCTCGTCTCCCGTGCCCAGACGCGCGAGGCCGCCGTCGTGCCCGGCCAGACCGCTCTCAGCGAGGCGGTCGCGCGCAACCTCTTCAAGCTGATGGCCTATAAGGACGAGTACGAGGTTGCCCGCCTCTACAGCGACGGCAGCTTCCGCCAACAGCTCGCCGCGAGTTTCGAGCCCGAAGGCAGCGACGGCCGGAAGCTGCGCCTCGAATTCCACCTTGCTCCGCCTTTGCTGGCGCGGCGCGATCCCCATACCGGCCTCCCGCGCAAGGTGAGCCTCGGCCCCTGGATGATGAGCGCCTTCAGGCTGCTTTCGAAGATGAAGGGCCTGCGCGGCACCGCCTTCGACGCCTTCGGCTACACGGAGGAGCGCCGCACCGAACGCCGGCTGATCGCGGACTACGAGACACTGCTCGGCGAACTGCTGACGCGGCTCACGCTGGGGAACCACGCGCTCTGCGTCGCGCTGGCGGCCATCCCGGAGAAGATCCGCGGCTTCGGCCACGTCAAGGAGCGGCACCTCCTGGCGGCGAAGGCCGAGGAGGCGGCACTTCTGGTGCAGCTCCGCGAGGGAACACCTCCGACTGCCATGCCACAGGCAGCCGAATAAGGCGCGGGACCCCCTCTCCTGCATCGAAGTCGGCCGTTGCCGACTTCGACACCTTAAGTGCTGATCTCGGGCAAGCCCGAGATCAGTGAGAGGGGCAGGGGTGAGGCGTAGGCCCCTGGACCAGCCGCGCGCTGCCCTTACCGTAGCAGCCGTTAGGTCACGGCCGCGGTGTCAGACGACCTACCCCTCTCCCTGCCTTTCCCTCCGGGAGAGGCTCCCCACGCCTCCATTGTCCAGCTTGAGTCGGGATCGCGTCGCGGCCCATATTGAGCCGACGCCCCTTCAAAGGATCGCCGCTACCTTGATCACTCCCGAGGAACTGCGCGCCATCGCCTCCTGGTCCCGCGACCTGTCGGAGGCCGAGTTCGAGGAGGCGCGGCGCGGCATCTCCTTCAAGACCTACGGCAAGGGCGCCTCGATCTGCCATGTCGGCGACCGGCTCGAATCCTGGACCGGTGTCGCCGAGGGGCTGGTCAAGATGGCGACCACCTCGAAGACCGGAAAATCCGCGACGCTCGCCGGCATGCGCGCCGGCGCCTGGTTCGGCGAGGGCACCGTCATCAAGGCCGAGCCGCGCCGCTACGAGCTGGTGGCGTTGCGCGAGACGCGGCTCGCTTTGATGCGGCGCTCGACCTTCCTTTGGCTGTTCGAGCATTCGGCGGCCTTCAACCGCTTCCTCGTCCATCAGTTCAACGAGCGCCTCGCCCAGTTCATCGCGCTGGCCGAGACGGAACGCACGCTCGGTTCGACCGGGCGGCTCGCCCGCAACCTCGCATGGCTGTTCAACCCGATCCTCTATCCCGATCTCGACCGCACTCTGGCGATCTCGCAGGAGGAGCTCGGCATGCTCGCCGGCATTTCCCGCCAGATGGCCAATCAGGGGCTCGCGAAGCTGGCCGAGCTCGGCCTGATCGAGCTCGGCCACGGCAGCATCACCATCCGAGATCTCGACAAGCTAGCCCGCTACGAAGGTTGAGTTTTCCGAGGCGGCACCAAATCGCATCTCGCGCGTTGCCTTCCCCGAACAGCCATGAGCTGAGGAAGGAACCTTTGAGATGTTCGGCCTCTTCAACCTATTCATGGAACGGATCAGCGACCAGACCGCTGAATACGCTGCCGCCCAATCGGATGTCGCCCGGCGCGCATTCGGCGAATGGGTCGATCCGTTCCAGACCGCTCAACCGGCGAGGATCGCCGATCGCCCTTCGCCCGGCCGGGCGCCGCGCCGCGCGCTGACCATCCAGCGTCGGCCTTCGTGAACGGCAGCCAACAGCCCCATTCAGGCTTCATTGGGTCGGGCGACGCCTTAATCGACCCAATCGACCGAAGGAGACGACCATGCGTAGAATTCTGATGGCCGCCGGCCTCGCCCTCACTGCGATCGCCGCAGCTCCCGCCAGCGCCACGCCGCAAACCGTTCCTCAGGCCCTGGCCCTCGACAGGCTGCCGGCCGAATACACGCGCCACACCCGCGAGCATCGCCACTGGGAAATCCAGCAGAACATGGAGCGGCAGCACCGGCGTGACTACTATCGCCACGGCCGCGGCTACGATCGTGGCTACGGCCATCGCTATGGCGGCCCGGGCTATGGCGGCCCGGGCTGGCGCGGTGCGCCGCCATACGGACGGGCCCCGGGCTACGGCGACAACGGCGACTTCCGCTAACGACCGCTTCGTGGCCTTCCGCGCCGGCCCGCAGCCTCACCGCTGCGGGCTTTTTTTGCGTGGGTCTTTGGTCGAGGAAAGCAGAGACAAGCATCATCGGCAGCTGAACAGCCGTGAAACAGCGCCACATCGCCAGAAAACCAGCGAGAGAATCGCCAGAGAAAGCGAAAATCAAACCTCGGCGGGACAATAGTCACCGAAAGGGGAATTGTCTGTCAAGCGCCTCCTTGCGAAGATGCCCCCCACCTGCAAGGCTTGCATAAGAACGAGGCCGGGAACCGGCCCGCAGAAGAAGCCGCCACACGCATGGCGGCTCGTGAGGGAGAACGCGATCGTGGCGAGCGGCACCGCCGGTGAGGCGGATACCTTTCCGAAATTGCTGTTGCGCAATGCCAGGGAGCGTGCCTCGCGCGTCGCCTTCCGCCACAAGGATCTCGGCATCTGGCAGTCCTGGAACTGGGCGGAGGTCGCGACCCATGTCCGCGACTTCGCCAAGGGCCTGCAGGATCTCGGGCTGAAGCGCGGCGAGAAGGTCGCGATCATCGGCTACAACCGGCCGCGGCTCTACTGGTCGATGTGCGCCGCCCAGTGGCTCGGCGCCGTCCCGGTGCCGGTCTATGCCGACAGCGTCGCCGAAGAGATGGCCTATGTGCTCGACCACGCCGAGGCGGTCTTCGCCGTGGTGCAGGACCAGGAGCAGGTCGACAAGGTCCTCTCCATCACCGACCGGCTGCCGCACCTGCGCCAGATGCTCTACGACGAGCCTCGGGGCCTGCGCGACTACGACCACAGCAAGCTCCACGCGATCGAGACGGTGATGCAGGCAGGTCAACGCGCACTGCAGGATCCGCAGGCGCTGGCTGCGCTGACGCTGGGGATGGAGCAGGGTCAGGGCTCCGATCTCGGCATCATCCTCTACACCTCCGGCACGACGGGTCGGCCCAAGGGCGTGATGCTCAGCCACTACAACGTCATCGTCGCCGCCGAGATCGGCTGCGGATTCGACGGGCTGAACGAGAGCGACGAGGTCATCGCCTATCTGCCGATCGCCTGGGTCGGCGACCACGTCTTCTCCTATGCGCAGGCGATGCTGGCCGGCTTCTGCGTCAATTGCCCGGAAAGCCCGGACACGGTGATCGACGATCGCCGCGAGGTCGGCACCACCTACGCTTTCGCACCGCCGCGCGTCTTCGAGAACATGCTGACCGTCACCATGGTGCGCATGGAGGATGCCGGCGCCTTGAAACGGAAGATGTTCCACTACTTCCTCGGCGTCGCGAAGCAGTATGGCGAGAAGATCCTGAACGGCGAGAGCGTGCCGCTGAAAGGCCGGCTGCTCTATGGGCTCGGCGACATCCTGGTCTACGGCCCGCTGCGAAATCGCTTCGGTCTCACCAACATCAAGGTCGGCTACACCGCCGGCGAGGCGATCGGCCCCGAGCTCTTCCGCTTCTACCGCTCGATCGGCGTCAACCTGAAGCAGCTCTACGGCCAGACCGAGGCCGGGGTCTACATCACCATGCAGCCTAATGGCGAGATCAAGGCCGACACCGTCGGCAAGCCCGCGCCGCTGGTCGAGATCCGCATCGACGACAATGGCGAGGTGCTCTACCGCTCGCCCTCGATCTTCGGCGGCTACTACAAGGACCCGGACAAGACCGCGGAGACGATGACCGCCGACGGCTACGTCCGCTCGGGCGATGCCGGCTTCTTCGACGAGGGCGGACACCTCAAGATCATCGACCGCGCCAAGGATGTCGGCAAGCTCGCCAGCGGCGAGCTCTTCCCGCCGAAATACATCGAGAACAAGCTGAAGTTCTATCCGAACATCAAGGAGGCGGTCGCTTTCGGCCAGGGCCGCGACCACGCCACCGTCGCGATCAACATCGACCTGATCGCCGTCGGCAACTGGGCCGAGCGCAATAACGTCGTCTACGCCTCCTATCAGGAGCTCGCCGGCCACGATCTCGTCTACGACATGATCGCCAAGCACGTCGACGAGGTGAACCGCTCGCTCGCGAGCGAGCCGATGATGGGCGGCGCCCAGATCAAGCGCTTCCTCATCCTGCACAAAGAGCTCGATGCCGACGACGGCGAGCTCACCCGCACCCAGAAGGTCCGCCGCGGCTTCATCGCCGAGCGCTACGCCCCGCTGGTCGCCGCGCTTTATGACGGCTCCGAGGCCGCCGACATCTCGACCGAGGTCACCTTCGAGGACGGCCGCAAGGGTGTAATCTCGGCCCGCGTCAAGGTCCGCGACGCCAAGACCTACCCCGTCACGGCCGAGGGAGCGCCGGCAGCGGCGAAGGCGGCATGAACGCGGAACCGATCAACGTGACGGGCACCCCCATCCGCGGCAAGGGCGAAGTCCTGCTCTCGGTCGAGAATATCTCGCTGCGCTTCGGCGGCGTGAAGGCGATCAGCGACGTCTCCTTCGACATCCGCAAGGGCGAGATCCGCGCCATCATCGGTCCGAACGGCGCCGGCAAGACCTCGATGCTGAACTGCATCAACGGTTTCTACCAGCCGCAGGAAGGCCAGATCGTCTTCAAGGGCGAGCGGCGCGCCAAGATGCGCCCGCATCGGGCAGCGGCCGGCGGCATCGCCCGCACCTTCCAGAACGTCGCGCTGTTCAAGGGCATGTCGACGCTCGACAACATCATGACCGGCCGCACGCTCAAGATGAAGAAGGGCTTCTTCTGGCAGGTGCTGCGTCACGGCCCGGCGATGCGGGAAGAGATCGAGCACCGCCGCGTCGTCGAGGACATCATCGACTTCCTGCAGATCGAGCACATCCGCAAATTGCCGGTCGGCAAATTGCCCTATGGCCTGCAGAAGAGGGTCGAGCTCGGCCGCGCGCTCGCCATGGAGCCGGAGCTGCTCCTGCTCGACGAGCCGATGGCCGGCATGAACCTCGAGGAGAAGGAGGACATGTGCCGCTTCATCCTCGACGTGAACAACCAGTTCGGCACGACCATAGCTTTGATCGAGCACGATATGGGGGTCGTCATGGACCTCTCCGACCGCGTCGTCGTGCTCGAATATGGCCGCAAGATCGCCGATGGCACGCCGGACGAGGTCAAGGCCGACCAGCGTGTCATCGATGCCTATCTCGGCGTGGCGCATTGAGGAGCGTGGACATATGAGCGACCTCGCCACCACCCGCCCCGCGCCGAACCCGCTCGCCAATCCCTGGATCAGGGCCGGGCTGATCCTCGCCGCCGCCGTCGCCGCCATTCTGCTTGGCGCGCAGCTCGATTCCTCCGGCACGCTCTACGCCGTCTTCATCGACCCGTTCCAGCAGATGATCCAGGCTCCGGACCTGCTGGTGCAGACCATCTGGGAGGGGCTCGTCTCAGGCGTGCTCTATGCCCTGATCGCGCTCGGTTTCGTCCTGATCTTCAAGGCGTCGGGCGTGTTCAACTTCGCCCAGGGCATCATGGTGGTGTTCGCGGCGCTGACGCTGGTCGGCCTCTACGAGAAGGGCGTCCCGGCCTTCCTCGCCGTCATCATCACGCTCGGCGTCATGTTCGCGCTCGCCGTCACCATCGAGCGTGTGGTGCTGCGGCCGCTGGTCAACCAGCCCGACATCATCCTGTTCATGGCGACCTTCGGCATCACCTATTTCCTGATCGGCTTCGGCGAGTCCCTTTTCGGCGGCAACCCGAAGCAGATGATCGCCGAGCAGCTCTTCCTGCCGAAGGGCGCGATAGACCTGCCGATCCTCGGCGGGCTGGTCTCGCTGCAGAAGATCGACATCGCCGCCGCCGTCATCGCCTCGCTGATGATCGCGCTGCTGGCCCTGTTCTTCCAGTACACCCGCATCGGCCGCGCGCTCCGCGCCGTCGCCGACAGCCACAAGGCGGCGCTTTCGGTCGGCATCTCGCTCAACCAGATCTGGGTCATCGTCTGGTTCACCGCCGGCATCGTCGCCCTGATCACCGGCATCATGTGGGGCGCGCGCTCGGACGTCTCCTTCGCGCTGGAGATCGTGGCGCTGAAGGCGCTGCCCGTCCTGATCCTCGGCGGCTTCACCTCGATCCCGGGCGCCATCGTCGGCGGGCTGATCATCGGCATCGGCGAGAAGCTCGGCGAGTTCTACTGGGGCCCCCTGGTCGGCGGCGGCATCGAGAGCTGGCTCGCCTATTTCATCGCGCTGGGCTTCCTGCTGTTCAGGCCGCAGGGCCTGTTCGGCGACAAGATCATCGAACGCATCTGAGGAGCCGGACGACATGCTTTACCGCGAGGCCGGCCAGTACAAATCCAACTACGCCTCCGACATGGCCGTCTTCCCGCTCAGGGAGGACCGGATCGGGCTCGGTGTCATGCTGGCGATCGCGCTGGTGGCGATCCCCTTCCTCGGCAACGACTTCTTCATCGCCTCGGTGATGATCCCCTTCCTCGTCTTCTCTCTTGCCGCGATCGGGCTCAACATCCTCACCGGATACACCGGGCTGATCTCGCTCGGCACCGCGGCCTTCATGGGCGTCGGCGCCTATAGCTGCTACAAGCTGACCACCTTCTTCCCGCACGTGAACATCATCGTCCTGATCCTGGTCTCGGGACTGTTCTCGGCCGGCATCGGCGTGCTCTTCGGCCTGCCCTCGCTGCGCATCAAGGGCTTCTACCTGGCGGTGGCGACGCTCGCCGCCCAGTTCTTCCTGCAATGGGCCTTCGTGCGCGTGCCCTGGCTGTTCAACTACAACGCCTCGGGCGCGATCGAGGTGCCGCAGCGCACACTCTTCGGCCTGCCGATCACCGGCGCGGCCGCCACGGCGGAAACACGCTATTTCGTCTGCCTCGGCCTGGTCGTCGTGATGACCTGGTTCGCCTCGAACCTGGTTCATGGAAGGCTGGGGCGATCGTGGATGGCCGTGCGCGACATGGACATCGCCGCCGAGCTGATGGGCATCAAGCTGCTCAATGCCAAGCTCGGCGCCTTCGCCGTCTCCTCCTATTTCGCCGGTGTCGCCGGCGCGATGATGATCTTCTTCTGGTACGGCGGCGGCGAGGCGGCGGACGTCTTCTCGATCCGCCTCTCCTTCAACATCCTGTTCATGGTCATCATCGGGGGGTTGGGCTCGCTGATCGGCTCCTTCTTCGGTGCGGCCTTCCTCTCGGTGCTGCCGACGGCGCTGAAATTCGGCCTGCCGGCGCTGGGCGTTCCGCTCACCGGCGCCACCGCCGAGCACGTCACCTTCATGCTGGTCGGCGCGCTGATCATCCTCTTCCTGATCGTCGAGCCGCACGGGCTCGCCCGCCTCTGGCAGATCGGCAAGCAGAAATTGCGGACGTGGCCCTTCCCCTATTGAGGCTAGGGGCGCGGCCCAAGAAACGACCGGCGACAACGAAGCGCCGGCGCAAGAAGACCGGACCGGCCGCAGCCGGGGCCGGAGAGGAAACGAACGGAGGAAGTCCATGAAGACCAGCAATCTGATGAAGGGTGCCGCGCTCGGGGCGTTGTTGGCCTCGGCCGCCGCCATCGTGCCGGCAGCGGCGCAGGAGACGATCTATTTCTCCAACAACGCCTATCGCACCGGCCCGTTCTCGGGCTCGGGCATCCCGATCGGCGACGGCATGCGCGACTACATCACCATGATCAACGAGCGCGACGGCGGCGTGAACGGCGTCAAGATCGTCTATGAGGAGTGCGAGACCGGCTACGACACCAAGAAGTCGATCGAGTGCTACGAGCAGGTCAAGTCGAAGACCATCGTCTACTCGCCCTGGTCGACCGGCGCGACGCTGGCCGCGATCCCGCGCGCCCATGTCGACAAGCTTCCGATCCTGTCGATGGCCTACGGCCTCTCCGCCTCGGCCGACGGCACGAATTTCCCTTGGGTCTTCATCCCGCCGCTGACCTATTGGGACGGCGCCTCGCTGATGGTGAAGCACATGGCGGCCGAGCTCGGCGGCCTGGACAAGCTCAAGGGCAAGAAGCTCGGCCTGATCCATCTCGACGCGCCCTTCGGCAAGGAGCCGATCCCGGTGCTCGAGAGCCTCGCCAAGAAGTACGGCTTCGAGCTCAAGCTCTATCCGGTGGCGGCGGCCGACATGCAGAATCAGGGCTCGCTCTGGCTCTCGATCCGCCGCGACCGGCCTGACTTCCTCTACAACCAGGGCTGGGGCGCGATGAACCCGACCGCGGTCAAGGAAGCCGTCAAGAACAATTTCCCGATCAGCAAGCTCGTCGGCGTCTGGTGGGCCGGTGGCGATGACGACGCCCGCGCGGGCGGGCCGGAGGCCAAGGGCTACAAGTCGCTGAACTTCAACGCGGCGGGCCAGAACTTCCCGGTGATCCAGGACATCCTCAAATTCGTCGTGGAGAAGGGCAAGAGCACCACGCCGAAGGAGAAGGTCGGCGAGAACCTCTACAACCGCGGCGTCTACAACTCGATGCTCGTCGTCGAGGCGATCCGCACCGCCCAGAAGCTGACCGGCAAGAAGGTGATCAATCCCGAGGACATGCGCCGCGGGCTGGAGAGCCTCAACGTCGACGAGGCCCGGTTGAAGGAGATCGGCATGGCCGGCTTCGCCTCCCCGGTGAAGATCAGCTGCGCCGACCATTCCGGCCACCACAAGGCCTATGTCGCCGAATGGGACGGCACCAAGTGGACGCAGAAGGGCGAGTGGATCGAGCCGATGAAGGACGAGGTCCGGCCGCTGATCGAAGCCAACGCCAAGGACTATGTCGAGAAGGCCGGCAACTGGCCCAAGCGCGCCGAGTCCTGCGAGAAGTCGTCCTGAGCTGACGGCGGCCGGCGGCGGTCAACCCGCCGCCGGCACCCCTTTTACCGATTGCCGGGAGAGGCCGATGTCGACCGCCACCCTCGAAAAGCCCACGACCGCAACGGCGAGCGACACCATCCTGTCGCTCAACAACATCGAGGTCATCTACGACCATGTCGTGCTGGTGCTGAAGGGCGTCTCGCTGACCGTGCCGCGTGCCGGCATCGTCGCGATCCTCGGTGCCAACGGCGCCGGCAAGACCACGACGCTGAAGGCGATCTCCAACCTGCTCAAGGCCGAGCGCGGCGAGGTCACCAAGGGCTCGATCGTCTTCGATGGCGAGCGCGTCGACAGGCTTTCGCCCAACGAGCTGGTGCGGCGCGGCTGCATCCAGGTCATGGAAGGCCGGCACTGCTTCGGCCATCTCTCGATCGAGGAGAATCTGCTCACCGGCGCCTTCACCCGCCGCGACGGCAACGCCGCGATCAAGCGCGACCTGGAGAAGATCTACACGCTCTTCCCGCGCCTCAAGCAGCGCCGCAGTTCCCAGGCCGGCTATACGTCCGGCGGCGAGCAGCAGATGTGCGCCATCGGCCGGGCGATGATGTCGAAGCCGAAGATGATCCTGCTCGACGAGCCGTCGATGGGCCTCGCCCCGCAGATCGTCGAGGAGATCTTCGAGATCGTCCGCCGCCTCAATGCCGAGGAGGGCGTCTCCTTCCTCGTCGCCGAGCAGAACACCAACATGGCCCTGCGCTACGCCACCTATGGCTACATCATGGAGACCGGCCGCGTCGTCATGGACGGCGAGGCGAAGATGCTGCGCGAGAACGAGGACGTGAAGGAATTCTACCTCGGCGTCGCCGAGGGCAACAAGAAGTCCTTCCGCGAGGTGAAGAGCTACAAGCGCCGCAAGCGCTGGCTGTCGTGACGCAGCCATCGCCCGCCGGCCTTGTCCCATAGACGCAGGAACGCTTCCGATGACCGAGCATTACGACGCGCTCGAAACCCGTTCGCAGGCCGAGCGCGAGGCCGATCTCTTCGCGCGGCTGCCGCAAGTGCTCGCCGCAGCGCTCGCGGCTCCGGGCTATGCCGAGCGCCTGCGCGGCATCGATCCGGCCGAGATCACCGACCGCAACGCCCTCTCCACCCTGCCCGTACTGCGCAAGGCCGAGCTTCCGGCACTCCAGAAGGCGGCCCTGCCCTTCGGCGGCCTCGTCCCGGCGAAAGCCTCGTCCTTCGGCCGACTCTTCACCTCGCCCGGCCCGATCTTCGAGCCGGAAGGCACCGCCACCGACGCCTGGAACGCGGCCCGCGGCCTTCATGCCGCCGGCTTCCGCGGCAGCGACATCGTTCTCAACACGCTGAGCTATCACCTGACGCCCGGCGGTTTCATCATGGATTCCGCCGCCCGCGCACTGGGTTGCGCCGTCATCCCGGCCGGCCCCGGCAATACCGAGCAGCAGATGGAGGTGATCGCCGCCTACCGGCCGACCGCCTATGCCGGCACGCCCGATTTCCTCAAGATCCTGATCGAAGCCGCCGATCAGCGTGGCGTCGATATCTCCTCGATCAAGCGCGCGGTGGTCTCCGGCGCCGCCTTCCCGCCCTCGCTCCAGGCCTGGGTGAAGGAGCGCGGCATCGACGCCTACCAGCTCTACGCCACCGCCGATGTCGGCGTCATCGCCTATGAGACCTCCGCCCGCCAGGGCATGGTGCTGAACGAGAAGCTGATCGTCGAGATCGTGCGCCCCGGCACCGGAGACCCCGTGCCGGAGGGCGAGGTCGGCGAGGTGGTCATCACCAATCTCGACCCGCATCATCCTCAAATTCGGCTCGCCGTCGGCGATCTCACGGCAGTCCTGGCAGGTACCAGCCCCTGCGGGCGGAGCAACACGCGCATCAAGGGCTGGATGGGCCGCGCCGACCAGACCGCCAAGATCAAGGGCATGTTCGTGCGCCCCGAGCAGGTCGCCGAGATCGCCAAGCGCCATGTCGAGATCGCCAAGCTCAGGCTCGTCGTCGGCCGCGCCAACGAGGTCGACACCATGACGCTGAAGGCCGAGATCTACACCGAGCCCGCCGGCCTCGTCGACGCCGTCTCCTCGACATTGCAGCAGGTGACCAAGCTCAAGGGCGCGGTCGAGATCCTGCCGCTTGGCGCCCTGCCCAATGACGGCAAGGTGATTGCAGACGAGCGGCCGGTGGGCTGAGCCTCACCAGTCGATCGCCCGCTGCCCTTTCACCTCCAGCCATGCATTCGCGCGGCTGAACGGCTTCGATCCGAAGAACCCACGCCGCGCCGAGAGCGGCGATGGGTGGGCGCTCGCGATCACGAGATGGCGGCCCTCGTCGATCAGCCCGCGCTTGGCCTGCGCCGGGGCGCCCCAGAGCAGGAAGACGACATGCGGCCTCTGGCGCGAAACGGCGCCAATGATCGCGTCCGTCACTGCGGCCCACCCCAGAGACAGATGCGAGCCCGCCTTGCTCGCCCCTTCGCGCACCGTCAGCGCCGTGTTGAGCAGCAGCACGCCCTGCTGAGCCCAACGTGTCAGGTCGCCATTGGCCGGAGCGGGCTTGGCCGTATCCTCGGCCCGCTCCTTGTAGATGTTGACGAGCGAGCGAGGCAGCGGCGGCGGCCCGACATAGGAGAAGGCCAGCCCATTGGCATGGCCCGGCGTCGGATACGGATCCTGCCCGAGGATGACGGCGCGCACCGCATCGAGCGGCGTCAGCGAAAGCGCGGCGAAGACGCGCTCCGGCGCAGGCGCGATCACATGTCCGGCCCCGCGCTCGGCATCGACCGCAGCGCAGGCGCGCGCAGCCGCTCCACCGGCCGCGAAGACAGGCAGGTCGCGCCAGCCTGCCGATCCTTCGCTCGCGAGGAACCACGCGAGCGCCTCCGTGCAGGTCAACGCGAAAGGCTCACTTGAGCACCGCCCGGCCTTCGACCTTGGCGTCCACCGTCCCGAGGCGGCGCAGATAGACCATCACCTCATTGGCCATCAGCTTGCCGTCGGTCATGCCGATCAGCGTCCGGCCGCGGCCGAGCGCCGTGTAGCCGTCGCCACCCTCCAGCATGAAGTTGTTGGAGGCCACGGTATATTTGCCGGCCGGATCGATCGGCTTTCCGTCGACCGTGACGGCGATGACGCGCGAGCCCTGCGGCTGCTTGAGATCGGCCTCGAACGTCAGGCCCGACACCACGGGGAAGCGGCCGGCGCCCTGCGGCGCATCGCGCAGTCCGTTCTCGATCGCGTCCTTCACGTCCTTGCCGGTGATCTCGACCATCACCGTGGCGTTGCCGAAGGGCAGCTCGCTCAGCACGTCGCGACGCGTCAGCTTCTGCCCGGCGGCATATTGCTTGTTGGCGCGGATGCCGCCGGCATTGGTGATGGCGAGCTGCGCACCGGTCGCGGCGCGGATCGCATCGGCGATCAGGTTGCCGATCGCGGTCTCCTGCGTGCGGATCACGCCGGTCCGGGAATCGAGCGGCACGGCCAGCGTGGCGATGTCGACGTCGAGCTCCTTCGACAGCTCCGACTCGTAGCCCTTGACGATGGCGGCGACCTCAGGATCCGGCGTGGCGGAACGGGAATCGTTGACGCGGAAGGTCGGCGTCCACGACACCTGCCGCGCTGCGCCCTCGCCCCTTATGCTGACGGCGATGTCGATGGCCGTGACGTAGTTGCCCTCCTCGTTCGACTCCACCATCACCACCTTGCCGTCATAGGCGATGGCGAGGTCGTGGTCGTGACCGGTGAGCACGATATCGACCACGCGCGAGCGTACGATCTCGTTGTCCATCGCGCGGTCGGCATGGACGACCGCGACGAGGATGTCGGCGCCCTGCCCCTTCAGCGCCTTCGCCTCGCGGCGCAGCGCCTCCATCGTCGAGGAGAACTTCAGGTCACCGGGAAAGGAGACCTGCGGCGTCGGGTCGAAGGCCGTGCCGATGACGCCGACCTTGATGCCGCCGAGCTCGAAGATCTGCGAGTCCTTGTGATGCGGCAGGACGTTGCCAGCCGCGTCCCGCAGATTGGCGGCGAAGGTCGGGTAGGTCTGTGCCGCGGTGAGCTTGAGATAGTTCTCCTTGCCGAAGTCGAACTCGTGGTTGCCGGGCACGAAGACGTCGATGCCCATCTTGTTCTGCATCGCGACGATATGGGCGCCCTGGTCGAAGCCCGACATCAGCGAGGGCGAGTAGCAGTCGCCGGCATGGCAGAACAGCAGCGGCACGCCCTTGGCGCGCTCGGCCTTCGCGATACCGGCTGCCCGCGCGAAGCCCCCGCGGCCCTTGTCGTCGCTCATCTTGTAGATGTCGTTGAGCAGGAGCAGCGTGAAGCTCGGCGCCGGCTGCTGCGCCAGCGCCGCAGGCGCGGTGGCGGCGAGCGTCGCAGGCGCCGCAAGGACGCCAAGGGCCTTGCGGCGGGTCAGCTTGGTCATGACTGCGTTCCCCAGCGTGTCTCGATGGTGAGACCTCGCGAGCAATATCGCAGCGTCGAGCCATTCCAATCAAGCGGCTCGCGATGCGCGCGCCAGAGCATCGGATTAATCCGATGCAACAACAAAAAGATAGATCGCCACTATGCGTCCGATAGGACGCACGGCGATCTATCGATTCGTCATCTCGGCGCGGATGCCGTTGATCGCATCGCTGACATCGGCGTAGTTCGCGGCCGAATCGCGGATGCCGGCGCGTCGATTCCGTTCGCCGAGCCACGGCCCATCCCTGAACCAGGATGTGAGATTGTCCTGGCGGATGTAGTGATTGAATGTCGGGTCGGGCAATTCCTGCACATCGACCAGGTACCTGCGGGTCCATTCATCCTGCCGCACCTGTTCGGGCAACCAGTCGCGAACGATCTCGATGTCGTCGAGGACATGCAGAAGCTCATGCTCCCAGATGACGGCAAACAGCTTCTGGCTCAGCCCGTCCTTGTCGAGCGGGCGATCATCCTCAAGGACATGGACGGTGATCGTCACCTCCAGGACGAGGTCTCCGCCCAGGAAGCGCCAGGAGACGCGATTCTGAGCGCCGGTGCTGCGCTGCCATTGCTTGTCGATATCGGGGAAGGTGACTGCGAGCTCGGCGGTCACCAGGCCGTGGACTGAGGCGAGCTTGGCTGGATTGTTCTTCTGCGTTCCGCTCAGCAATTTCATCATGTCCTCGCGCCGAATGAATTTCGGCAAGCGCAGATCGCTGGCGGTCAACCCCTTCGGTGGCTTGATGGGATAGCGTGATCGCGGCACGGTCACGGTGTTTGCGTGAACAATCCGGCTCTTGATCTCGAAAGCGGGGCCTCTGCCCGCGGGCGGCGACATGGCATCCCTCCCTGCGTGTCGGGTGTCGGCGCTGTCGCATTGATGGTCTGCCGGTTTTCGGGTCCCGGCAAGGCGGATCGCCAGTGTCGCACCTGCGGCGCCGGCATTGGACGGAGCCCGGAACTCGTCTAAATCACAGCTCCATGAGAGCCCCAGACATGTCCTTCGAGGCCAAGCCGGCCGCCACGCAACAGGAGCCGGTGAAGCCAGCTGATCACCCCGCGATCAGGGGTGGCCGCATCGGCGTGCTGCTGATGAATCTCGGCACGCCGGAAGGCACCAGCTACTGGCCGATGCGGGCCTATCTCAAGGAGTTCCTGTCCGACCAGCGCGTCATCGAGGAGCCGCGCTGGAAATGGTGGCCGATCCTCAACCTGATGATCCTGTCGACGCGGCCGAGCCGCAAGGGCAAGGACTACGCCTCGATCTGGAACAATGAGCGCAATGAGGGCCCGCTCAAGACCATCACCCGCTCGCAGACCGAGAAGCTCGCCGAGCGCCTGAAGTCGCTCGGTGATGACCGGCTCGTCTTCGACTGGGCGATGCGCTACGGCCTGCCCGATGTGAAAAGCCGGCTGAAGGCCCTGCTCGACCAGGGCTGCGACCGCATACTGCTGGTGCCGCTCTACCCGCAATATGCGGCGGCGACCTCGGCCACGGCCTGCGACCAGGCCTTCCGCGCCCTGATGGAAATGCGCTGGCAGCCGACGGTGCGCGTCTCCCACCCCTATTACGAGGACCCCGCCTATATCGGCGCGCTCGCTGCCTCGATGCGCGCCTCGCTGGCGAAGCTCGATTTCGAGCCGGAGGTCATCCTCTGCTCCTTCCACGGCATGCCGAAGACCTACCTGCTCAAGGGCGACCCCTATTACTGTCAGTGCGTGAAGACCTGGCGGCTCCTGCGCGCCGAGCTCGGCTTCTCGGAGGAGCGCTTTCCGCTGACCTTCCAGTCCCGCTTCGGGCCGGACGAGTGGCTGCAGCCCTATACCGACGAAACGGTCAAGGCGCTGGCCCAGGCCGGCAAGAAGTCGATGGCGATCGTCGCGCCCGGCTTCTCGGCCGACTGCCTGGAGACGCTGGAGGAACTCGACGGCGAGAACCGCGAGATCTTCCTGCACAATGGCGGTGAGAAATTCGCCTATCTGCCCTGCCTGAACGATACCTCCGAGGGCATCGACGTCATCGCCGCGGTCGTCCAGCGCGAGCTGATGGGCTGGGTCTGAACTGGTCGCCGAGCCGCCTGTCGCATTCCGTTTCGACGCGGAACCACACGTCATCCCGGACAAGCTGCGAAGCAGCGTCGATCCGGGATCCATCGTAGAGCGCCGGAGCCTTGTGATGGATCCCGGGTCAAGCCCGGGATGACGCCGTGTTTCCGCAGAAAATCAGCAGGCCTTAGCCGCCTTCGACGACGAAACGCGCCACGCGCTCGGCCACGCTTCGCGCCTGCAGGATGCGGCGATGGCCGAGCCCCTGCGTCGCCTCCAGCGTGACGAAGGGACCCGCCTCCGCCAGCGCCTCCGCATGCTGGAAGCCGAGCTCCCGGTCCTGCCGGTCATGGATCACCAGCGTCGGCAGGCCGATTGCGGCGAGCTGCGGCCGTCCCTCGAAAACCTCGACCGGATTGCCGGCGACGACATGGATGCGCCGCTCCAGCGCCGCCTGCCCGCGCCGGCCAAGCCCAATCGACGAACCGAACTGCCGGGTGAGCTGGGTCAACGAAGAGGGAGCGGAGATCATGACCAGCCGGCCGGCGCGGACGGTCCGCTGACTGGGAACCGAACCCGCCAGCGCGGCGAGAGCGATCGCCCCGCCGAAGGAATGGGTGACGATCGCCTCGAGCGGCCCGAATGCGCGCGCCACCGCCGCAAGGCTGGCCACACCGAGCGGAATGTTGAGCTCTCGCCCGGTCGAGGCGCCATGGCCCGGCAGGTCGAAGGCGACGACGCGGAAGCCCGCTGCCGACAAGGGCTCGACGAAAGCGGTCATCGAGGCCGCTTCCCCCGTCCAGCCATGAACCAGCGCCACCGTTCCCGCCGAAACGCGTTCGGACTCGAAGACGTAGGCCTGCACGCTGCCGCAGGGAAGCGGAACGGAACAGGCGCTCGCCTGCTTCAGGCGTTGCGCCGCCGCCGATGCGACCCTGGTGCCGTTTCCGCTTCGCTTCCGCGGCCGCGGCGGGGTACAGAACAGTTGGAAAGCCAGCCGGCCGGTGGCGGCCGGGGCGACGAAGCTTGCAGCCCGAACCAAAGGGCGCATGTAGCGGAGCGCGGAAGCGGCCATGGGAGAGACCCGATTTTGTTCAAGCCTGAACGAGTATGTTCAGCAATGAACAAAAAGCAAGCCTTTTCAGAGGGCGCAGAGCGGCAGTCCCTGCCCTGGGAGCTGCCGCGCTTCCGCAACTGGATTGCTGTCGCCCGCGCCCACAGTCTCTGGGAAAAGCTGTTCGGCGAGGCTCTGGCGCCGCTCGGCATCCAGATCGCGCATTACGACGTGCTCGCGAACATCTTCCATGTGCCGGGGCTGACCCAGCAGGCGCTCGCCGAGAAGCTGCTCGTCGGCCGCAGCGCCATGAGCATGCTGCTGCCGGTGCTGGAACGCCGCGGCCTGATCGAGCGGCGCAGCGACGAGGCCGACAAGCGGCTGCGCCGCCTCTGGCTCACTCCGGAGGGCGAGGCGCTGACGCGCAAGGCCATGGCGATCCATGTCGCCGAGATCGAGGCGATGATGACGGTGTTCAGCGACGCCGAGTGCAATGCCGTCGGCGATATGATGCGTCAGGTCGGCAAGGTGCTGGAAGCCCGCGCCGGCGGCCGTTGAAGTCAGCAGAAGCGCTGGGCATCCCGGCCGCAGCGAAGCGGAGAGCCGGGATCCATGCCTGAACTTTTGCCGGAAGCACTCCGGCATGGATCCCGGGTAAAGCCCGGGATGACGCCATGCTTCCGTGCAAAATCAGCTCAGGCCTTCTTCTCTTGGTCGAAGGACGAGATGCCGCCATGCTTGGCCGACCAGGGCGCCGGGTCGTTCAGGAAGCTCTCGACCTCGGCGAGGATCCTCGGCTCGAAATGGCCGCTCTCCTTGGCAACCGCCAGCACGTCCCACCAGGTGGTGAGGTAGTGCAGCTGGATGCCGATCTCGGACATCAGCTCACGGCTGTTCGGGAAGATATCGTAGAAGAACAGCACGAAGCAGTGCTGCACATCGGCGCCGGCATTGCGCAGCGCCTGGCAGAAATTGACCTTGCTGCGCCCGTCGGTAGCCAGATCCTCGACCAGCAGCGTGCGCGCGCCCTCGGCGAGCGAGCCCTCGATCTGGGCGTTGCGGCCGAAGCCCTTCGGCTTCTTGCGCACATACTGCATCGGCAGCGCCAGCCGGTCGGAGATCCAGGCCGCGAAGGGGATGCCCGCCGTCTCGCCACCGGCGATGGTGTCCAGCGATTCATAGCCGATGTCGCGCACGATGGTGGTGGCGGCGAAATCGATCAGCGTCGAGCGCAGGCGCGGATAGGAGATGATCTTGCGGCAGTCGATATAGACCGGGCTCGCCCAGCCCGAGGTGAAGACGAAGGGCTTGTCGCTGTAAAAATGGACCGCCTTGATCTCGAGCAGCATCTTGGCCGCTTCGCGCGCGATGACAGCCCTGTCGGTGGGGGTGAACAGGTTGGACATGGCGCCGGTCTCCACATGAAAAAAGCGCCGGGATGGTCCGGCGCTTGCGGGCTGCTCCGCAATTTCGATCGTCCAAGGGGCCAGGGAGTCGAAGCCTCGGCCCGGGCTGGGCGACCGATTGAGCGTCGGTTTTCCGTATTTCACACGGGTTCCCGGCGGTCAACCCGTGTGGTTCGGCTAACCCGGCGCGCTACGTAGCGGGCACCTTTTCGCCGGTGCTGACGCAATCCTCATGCCCCTCCAGGGCATCATGCTCGCCGACAGCCGGAACGGGGCCGTAATCCCGCTCCACGCCCATCAGGATCGGCGCGGGCGCCGGGACCGCGACGGGGCCAGCCGGCGTCTCGACCGTGATGCGGCGCAGATGCGGGTGAGCGGCGAGCGACGCCATGTCGTTGACCGAGGCGAAGGCGACGTCGATCGAAGCCAGCAGGTCGCGCGCCTCGGCCTCATCGAAGCCCGCGAAAGCCTCCGCCACCAAGCCGTCCGTGTGCACACGGTTGCGCACGCGGGCGACGTTGGTCGCGAAGCGCTCGTCGGTCCCCAACTCGGGCCGGTACAGGAATCGCTCAGCGAGCTTCGCCCATTCCCGGTCGCTCTGGATCGAGATCAGCACCTGCTTGCCGTCGCGCGTGGCGAAGACGCCGTAGGGAGCGATCGAGGGATGAGCGAGGCCGAGGCGCTTGGGCGGCTTACCATCTTCCTCGTGCAGGAGCGGCACGGTCAGCCAGTCGGCCATCACGTCGAACATCGAGATGCGGATGTCGGCCCCATCGCCGGTGATGCCGCGCGCGATCAACGCCTCCAGCACGGCGGCATGGGCCGTCGCACCGGTAGCGATATCGACGACCGAGATGCCGACACGGGCCGGCTCCTGCGGCCCGCCGGTGATCGAGGAGAGTCCGGACTCGGCCTGGATCAGCAGGTCATAGGCCTTGCGCTCGGCATAGGGGCCGGTCTCGCCATAGCCGCTGATCGAGCAGCAGATCAGCCAGGGATGCGTCTGCCGCAGCTCCTCCGGCGCGAAGCCAAGCCGGGCGAGCGCGCCGGGCTTCAGGTTCTGGACGAGCACATCGGCCATGTCGATCAGCTCGCGCAGCACTGCCTTGCCCTCCGGCGTGGCGAGATCGACGACGACGGATTCCTTGCCGCGGTTGAGCCAGACGAAATAGCTCGACTGCCCCTTGGCTACGTCGTCATAGCCGCGGGCGAAATCGCCCTCCGGCCGCTCGATCTTGATGACGCGCGCGCCGGCATCGGCAAGGCGCGAGGTGCAGAACGGGGCCGCGACCGCCTGCTCGACCGCAACGATCAGGAGCCCTTCCAGCGGGCGCCGGGCGGCCATCAGAACGACCTCGGCAGGCCGAGCACATGCTCGGCGACATAGGACAGGATCAGGTTGGTCGAGATGGGCGCAACCTGGTAGAGCCGCGTCTCGCGGAACTTCCGCTCGACATCGTATTCGCAGGCAAAGCCGAAGCCGCCATGGAACTGCAGGCAGGCATTCGCCGCCTCCCAGGACGCCTTGGCCGCGAGGTATTTCGCCATGTTGGCCTGCGCCCCGCAGGGCAGATGCGCGTCATAGCGGCGGCAGGCCTCGAAACGCATCAGGTTCGCCGCCTCGACCTCAATGAAGCTCTCGGCGATCGGGAATTGCACACCCTGGTTCTGGCCGATCGGCCGGCCGAACACCATGCGCTCCTTGGTGTAGGCCGTGACCTTGTCGATGAACCAGTAGCCGTCACCAATGCATTCCGCCGCGATCAGCGTGCGCTCGGCATTGAGACCGGTGAGGATGTATTTGAAGCCCTGTCCTTCCTCGCCGATCAGGTTCTCGGCCGGGATTTCGAGGTTGTCGAAAAACAGCTCATTGGTCTCGTGATTGACCATGTTGGCGATGGGGCGGACATCCAGGCCCTTACCCGTAGCCTCCTTCAGGTCGACGATGAAGATCGACATCCCTTCGGACTTCTTGCCGACCTGGTCGAGCGGGGTGGTGCGCGCCAGCAGGATCATCAGGTCGGAATGCTGGATGCGGCTGATCCAGACCTTCTGGCCGTTGACGACGTAGCGGTCGCCCTTCCTGACCGCGGTCGTCTTGATCCGGGTCGTATCGGTGCCGGTCGTCGGCTCGGTCACGCCCATCGACTGCAGGCGCAGTTCGCCGGTCGCGATCTTGGGCAGGTAGCGCCGGCGCTGCTCTTCCGAGCCGTGCCGGATCAGCGTGCCCATATTGTACATCTGCCCATGGCAGGCGCCGGAATTGCCGCCGGCCCGGTTGATCTCCTCCATGATCACCGAGGCCTCGGTGAGCCCGAGACCCGAGCCGCCATACTCTTCCGGGATCAGCGCCGCCATCCACCCGGCCTTGGTCAGCGCCTCGACGAAGGCCTCGGGATAGCCCCGCTGCTCGTCGATCTTGCGGTGATATTCGGCCGGAAACTCGGCGCATAGCGCACGAACGGCTTCGCGAATCTCGTCGAAGCCCTCGCCTGCGGTCGTCTGCATCAACCCGCCCCCCGGAAGTGTTCTTGTCTTCTCGGAAGCGCCGCGCCGCGACCGCTGCCGTTATGGTTTTGCTGGAAGCGTTTCGACCCGCCCTGCAGCGGCTGCGGTCCTGATGGCCGCGCCCCCCGCAGCCTTCAAACCTGCTCGCCGTTGATTTCGCACGGCAGGAGCCGAAAAGCAAAAAGCGCCGGACGAACCGACGCTTGCATGCTTCTCAAGCCTTGAGATTGTCTGGAGCGGGCGAAGGGATTCGAACCCTCGACCCCAACCTTGGCAAGCGATTAAACGACTAGTTCCAGAATTCCGCCTGCGTTCGACGAGTCGCTCCCTAACATCACCGTTCGATTTGTACAAACACGACAACCGTTTGGCTGGTATGAACTCGCGTGACTTCCGCGAATCGCCGTGGAGTGGGCAGACTGTAACCGCGGGGTAACCGCGGGTCTTTCCTCTCTGTTTGTCGATAGCTGCCGAATTCGATCCCGCACGCTTCATAGGCTACGCGCCCCTCGACCACCAACAAGCAGCCCGTGGTAGGGGGACGACCGGCGAGAATTGACCCAAGGCAGCGTCATGAGGGGGTTATAATGTTCGGTCCGCATTCTTACGCGGCGGCGATCGATAACTGGTGGATCGGCATTAGCAACAATGTTCAGTTTATTAATTTGAAATGTCATTCTTGACTATATTAAATTGATTACTAATTTTATAGAAGTATCGCATTATCCAATCAAAGTTTATATATTTATACATATTTTTCAATGTTGAAGATGGGCATGCTTCAACCAAAATATTCGATATATCAACGTATCTAGATCTATCCCTATTTACATTCAATAGATGATCGCAGGCAATATCGACAATTTTTTGTTTTATAGCAATTTTACTTATGCTTTCTCCAATTACTCTTAGATCGGTTTCACTCCAGCTAAATTTTAATGGAGCCCCTCCCAGATTGTCGGTATATCTGGTTTCGAATAATATAGATGATGTCGACGTATCAAAGATTCTAATTTGATCTCCAACGTCGGCGATCCACCGCCCACCAGGATCTATACTAGGATTTCGCAACCCCGAAATAGGTTTCCGAAATACCGCAATGCCCGTGCGAATATCGTATTTATTTAGGACACCTCTGCTGTACAAATAAAAATACTGCTCTAAGTCGTCGAACTGAATTGGCGCATCGTAATCGACTCCCCCAATGGAGAAAGATGATCCATCAGGCCTATAAAATTGAAGTGTAGATCCGTTAGAATATAACGACGAATGGGGTATCTCGTTATCGTTTGCTAATTCTACTATTGTTATTAAATATTTACCAGAATTGCTAACGGATAAAACTCTTTGATCATCGTTAGATATATTCCAGATACCGATTCGGTTGCGTTTAAAATCAAAGATTTCCAAAGATTTACTAGATGAAACATTCATCCAGTTGTCGACATCTTGCTGGCTGAAAGACCTAGAATAGTATCCTTCGCTCATAAATCCCCCAGCAATTTTAGCTAAGAATAGCTTTTCAAAACCGAACACGATGCCATTCCATCCATTAGGAATTTGTATCGAATTTGACGGCTTAAGCTCAGGTAAGGTCCAGTTAACAATTTCTCGACCTATTTGGGTAGAAATAGATTTTCCCGGTTCAGTAAGATATATTGCATCCGTACCTATCGGGGCGTTAGCTTTTTGAATTATTTTTCCAAATTCATCCTCAAGTAAAATTACTTTCGATTTTCTGTCAAACCAAACCACCTCATTTGATTTAGAAACAAGTATCGCAGAAAGGGTTCCATCTCGTCTTTTCATCGCCTCTGTATATGCGCTCGCGCCCTCAAGATTCCATATTTGAATTATCACATTGTCGTTGGGTGAGCGAAAGCCAGCAACGTAAAGCAGCTTTCCGTTTGCAGAAAAAACCAATTGTCCGACAGATGTTAATTGTGATGTTCTAGCAACTTCAGCTTTCGAAAGAATGTCTGTTACAACCACGCCCGCTTCATGGTTGGAGTAAGCTAGAAAATTCCCGGTTGGATCAAATGCCAGAGGCGCCCCTGATCTTTGGGGCGTACGTGACACCAACGTCGCCGACATATTGTTTAAAAACGCGTATACGCCTTCTTCTGTCGTTATAGCATATCTTCGCGAATTTGGAGCAGCGGTTAACGATCTGATCCCTGAACTCGATCTAAAAAGTAATGTTGCTTTGTTCTCTATGACATCAACTTCAACCAATGATTCTCCTGTAGAATACACAACAAGCCGTCCATCTCGTGAGACCCTAACATCTTTGATTGAACGGAAGCCGTTCATGTTAGATCGTTCATATTTGAAACTAGAACCAAATTTTTTGGAGGTTGACGTTGAGTAAACAGTTATATCTTTATCTGAAGCGATAACGACGAATTTTCCATCTAATGATAGGGAGGATGCGTCAATTTTATTGTACGTAAACTTCAACGAGACAGCCGACGTTTCCGATAAAATATCTAAAATGCGTAACCCACCCTGCGTTGACGCCAGTATATGCCTTCCATCTGGACTCGCAGACATAATATCAATGACTCCTAGACGGCCACGGTCCAGAACTTGATGATCAATAGATGTCTCAGAAATACTGAACTTGATGAAATCATTATAGTGTGTGGAAACAATGCCAGAGACGTTATCTGGAGCCGCTGCTATCGTTTTTGGTATGCCATCAAAAATGGTGTCTGAAGAAGCAATCAGTGGCGCCATAATACGCAATTCATTGGAAATGAAAGTGCGTGATTCCGCGCTCGATGATGTTCTTTCTGCCGCTATTGCGAATTCAAGTGCGGAATCATACGATCCGAGGAGATGTTGAGATTGAGCCTTAAGGCGGAGCGCCGCCGACAGAGCCTGGTTTTTTTGTTCGTACATCCAAAGCGCAACAATGATGAATGGAGCGAGGTAAATTGCAATTTTTAGCGGTTCGGCGTTGTTCCCTAGTGTAATCAGAAGGCCATCAAGCGGATTGAGTTTACCCCGCTTATCAAACATTTTTATTGGAAGATCGGCTGTCAATAGAGGAACCCAATTATCTCTCATGTAAGTGAGATCTGGATTTTGATTATTATCTACAAAATACCCACTATGACCGAATTCTGAGTATCTATTTCTGAATACATCGCTTGTGGCGCCAATAAAGCCTGATCGACCAGCCATGCCAGTAAACAGTACCCAGAACTGACTCAAAAACAGAATTTTATCTTTGGATCCACAGTCGTTAATTACTCGACGTATTCTTTGTCCTAAAAGAGATCGCCACGGAAAATTCGATCGCAACACGCTTCCTGATAAAATTAGCGTATGTATATGCAAACCATCATTTTCTTTTAAGCCCATTAGCGCCCACGCAATTATATGTGTTCCAAAACTATGACCGACTAAGTCAACTCGTGAGCGCTTATGCTTGCACAGCGCCAAAAGATCATGACGAAAACGTCTGACTACCAACCATCTGAGCGGAGGAAGAAGGAATGCAGCAATAGAAAAATATCCAAACTTATAATTTACAAATTGGATATTATCCGTATTTGATTCCGATTTTATGATATCTTCGAGACTTTCCTGCCAGCCGCCAAAGGTGCGGATACCGTGCACCGTCACAATGAGATGGTCATTGATGGGCATTGGAATCTGATCCGGGCTTTAATCGAGCTCTGCGCTGGGTTTGAATCTAAGAGAATTCTGGCAAGCATGCACAACACGAACCACCACTTCAACTTGCCTTCGCCAATCCGCACGACCTTCATACATGCGGCTGTTAAACACCCGATGCCTAGACCGCTTTTGTCGGTGGTCTGGAGCAGCGGGCCAAAGGTCGTCATGCCATTGAAGGCAGTCCCTTGCTGACCAGGTCGGACCTGCTTAGCTCGTACTGCGCTACCGTACCGTTCGCACATACCCAGAATGTGGGGCTCCCCGCTGCTACGCGCCCGGGCGCGGGAAAAGCAACGAGCCCGCCGATGCGTACTTCGGCCGTGGGCAGGCCCTGCTCGGCGAATGCGGCGCAGGGTCGTACTGCGCGTCATATTCAGCTGCCACCAATCACCCCCCGTCACGGCTGTACACCAGCGGCGGCAGCTACGCGGGTGCGCGTACGAAGTCGTCCGGCGGGACCTTCAAAGGCGGAGTCACCGCGACGCCTTGTGCAGTTCCCGACAACTGCGCGGGCGCGGGCGGAGGGCTCTGTTTTGCTGCAGGCCCATGACTTACCGGCGGTGAGGTCGCCAAAGTCGGCGAATTCCTCGTCGACCGAAAGTTCTGCGTCCTCCGGCCGACGATTCACCCCACTGGAAAGGATTGAAAACGAAATCCCGAACCGCCGCGTAAACCTCCACAGCGAACATCCTCGCCGACCCCAACAGGAGCCAGCCTATCCAGTGGACGGGTTTTACGCCGCCCGCACCAGCACAAACGCCGGCGCTTCACTGGACGGTTTTCTCACCGCCGTGCACACCGGGCCTATGCCGAGTTCTCCAAGCGCTTCGGGGCGGCCAATATCGAGGCAATCCGCAATGTGAGATGAAAGAGGGTCTGGCTGCCACTGCGGACGACAGCCTTCGTCGG
The DNA here is from genome assembly GCA_900473415.1 of Hyphomicrobiales bacterium. Classification (GTDB taxonomy): domain Bacteria; phylum Pseudomonadota; class Alphaproteobacteria; order Rhizobiales; family Beijerinckiaceae; genus Allobosea. The sequence goes on along the minus strand of UCLR01000011.1, from coordinate 20,088 downwards.
CCGATAGCAGATGACCTATTGTCCCTCGAGACCGGACAGACAATGTCCTGGTCATCGTCACCGAAGCCCCAGTGCGGAAGCACATCCAGAGTATGATCGCCCCATTACGTACTGAATTGGTCTGACCCGAACTCGCGCTTAAACCTCATTCCTGCCAGGAATCGGCGACCGCATCGTAGCTGCCACGCCGAAGGTCCGTCTTCGCGGCGATGAGTTCGACCTTCTTGATCTTGAGGCCGGGAGTCCGCGGGAAATCCGCGACATACTCAATGTATCGCGGCACCTTGAAACGGGCCAGGTTGAGGCGACAGTGCTGGACGATGCTTGCCGGCGGAATGTCCTCTGGTGTCAGACCGGCCTCAAGGCGCACATACGCCTTGACTTCCTCACCCCGGATGTCGTCGGGCACGGGCAGCACAGCCGCTTCGAGAACGCCCGATACTCCGCGCAGCACGCTCTCCACCTCGACGGCGGAAATGTTTTCGCCGCTGCGCCGGACCATGTCCTTCCGGCGGCCGAGATAGAAAAAGAACCCGTCCTCGTCCTGGCGGCCAGCGTCGCCCGTCCGGAACCAGCCGTCGGGAGTCCAGGCAGCCTCGTTGGCCTCAGGGCGATTGAAGTAGCCGAGCGAGGTCGCATATCCTCGAACCCAAATCTCGCCGACCTCGCCGCGCGCGGCCTCCGAGCCGTTCTCCGCTGCGATCTGAACCTGACGATGGGCCGTAGGTATGCCCACCGTTCCGGTGCCGACCATCTTCTCGGCCTCGACTGGCCAGTAGAGAGCCGATCCGAGCTCGGTCATGCCGTAGCCCTGGCGGGCAACACAGCCATAACGCGCTTCGACGCGGGCATAGTTGGCAAGCTGATGGCTGTAGCAATAGGCGATCTTAAGCGCGTTGTCGGCGTCGTCCGCGCTTTCGGCCGCCCGGGTCACGACCTCGGGAAGGCTGCAGAACTCGACCGCGTACTGGCGGACCCAATCCATAAAGCGACTGGCACTCTGGCGCCGTGCGACATAGGCCGTGCCTCCGCCGGTCAACGCCAGCATGAGCATTGCCTGGCCATCGATGTAATAGAATGGTTGGGCGATCAGATTGCGGCGTATGGGGAAGCGCAGTTGAGCGCGCCATACGCGCCCTCGAAGCAGCCAATATGCCTGGGGCAGGACGGCGCCCTTGGGCAGACCCGTCGTCCCCGAAGTATACTGGATGTTCGCAGGGTCGTCGCGGAATGGCCTGCGTTCGGGCTGGAAGCTCTCGCTGCCGGCAGCCTCGACATCCTCCCAGGCGACCGATCCCGGGCGACGTCCGGATACCACGACGACCTGGCCGGACGGGATGACGGAGGTTTCGTTTTGATCGAGTAGAGGCGCGAAAGCGGTATGGATGATCAGAAACTCGGCCTGCGAATCCGCGATCACATAGGCGAGTTCGCGGGCCGTATAGGCATTGTTCACCGGGACGACGACCGCGCCGAGTTTGAGCAACGCCAGCCAGGTCAGCAGGTAGCTGGCCTCGGTCTCCAGCATGACCGCGACGTGCGTGCCGTGGCGCACGCCTTTGCGGGCGAGCCCATCCGCAAGACGGGCGGTTCGCTTGGCCAACTCCCGATAGGTGACGACGACATCATCGTTGAAAAAGCAGGCCAATGGTCGCTCGCCATGGGCCGCAGCAGCCTCGTCCACGAGCTGCCCGACATTGTCGGGCAATGGCTCGCGCTCGATGCGGCGCATCGTTCGCTCGCTCTCCCATGAGGGCGGATCGAAAGCGAGCGTCGAGCCCGCTGCCGACTGCGGCACTACCAAAGCCATTGTCCCATGTCCTCGAACGTCCAGGTTTCGCGCTCGATCGGACCGGGAAAGGGCTCGCTGGTCCGGGTCACCCGGACACGGCCGTTCAGGACGCGGGTCCCCATGCGCTGAAAATGGAACATCGCATCGCGGAGGTCTTCGGGCACTTCCCAGTCGAACGGCCTGTATGAGTTCAGGACGATCCGGAACTTGCTCTCCCCGTCCCACACCACCTCGTAATCCTGCCGGCAGCTGCGCAGCAGGCCGCCGAAGAGCTTCGCGAGCGCCGGCAGATCGGTCCCGTCGATGCGCTGGTCCGCCTTGAGTTCGTGAATGTACTGGATCGCCAGCAGGCGCATGGTCTGGGCAACGATGTAGCAGGTGGCATCCAGGCCGAACTTGGAGATGAGCACCAGGATCGTCCGGGCGACATAGCCGCCGGCGAATTTGGGCCGAGCCTTCAGGCGCCGCTCCTCCGGCCAAAGAACCGGGTCCAGGACGGGCGCTTTCGCAGGGTCGAACTCCGGTGTCCGGGTCTCGATCCTGAACACCAAAGCCTCGTCGGGCGCGATCGGCGCGTCGTGCTCGATGAAGCAACCCTCGTCGTAGGGGTCGCCCTCCATGATCGTCTTGGTGCGGACGTATTGCAGGCCGGGGGCGCCGAGCAGCGCGCCGTTACGGGGATGCCAGGCGCTGCCCATGGTGCGGCGGGCGTGACCCGGCAAGGCCAGCATCGCGACGCCGGCATAGGTCCACATCGGAGCGAGATAGCGGATCCAGACCTTCTTCGGCGATTCCTCGATGTACTCCATCTTGAGGCCGCCGATGGCATTGGTCAGGTAATGGTACTTCGCCGCCTTCACTGCGGGTGGTTCGTCGTCCTTGATGCCGAGCCGACGCAGCCCTTCCAGGAAATGCACCTTCTGGTGCGAGCGGAGCGTGTCGAACCAGACATCCCGGAACGAACCCTCTCCCTTTTCGCGAAAGGTGATCGCGGTCAGCCCGGAAAACATCCGACCCCAGAGCTTTTCCGCCAGAAGGGAGTCGGCTCGCAATTGTTCCAGCGCGGTCATGGATCGAGGCTCGCTATCGCAATACGATGGTTCTAAGCGTTATTCGATGAAACTATGAGCGTCCGCAGACGGTTGTCAACCCAGGTTGGACACGCCTCAGGCGGAAACCCGCACTGGCTTCATCACTCCGGTCGCCGTGGCGACAACCACCCCTTCGCCGTCGCGCACCGCGCCTTCGACGAAGATTAGCGATCGTCCGAGCTTGACCACGCGGCCCTCGCCCAGCAGGTCGCCACGCGCTGGACTGAGGTAGTTGAGCTGAAGGTTCACCGTCGCCACCGGCGCGCCTGCGGCACAGCGTGCAGCCGATGCCAGCGCAATATCGAGCAGCGTCGCGATCGCGCCGCCATGGATCGCGCCGATATTGTTGCCGACGGCTGGTCCTGCATTCAGCCGCAGTCGACTGACGCCCTCTTGGTACGACACCGCTTCAATGCCGCATTGGTCGGCGAACGGGACTTCGACACCGAAAATGTCCATGGTCAATCATCCGATCCGTGATGGGCTGGCGCGCTGATCGAGCGAGCGCCGGTAGGCGTCGATGTTGCGTGCGATTTCAGCGAGGCGCCGGCCCGGAAGGGATTCCGACCAGGTCGCGACATGCGGCGTCATCACCACATTCGCGAGGCTATGGAAGGCGAATCGCGATGGCCGCCGCTCGGGCTCCTCGGCCGAGGGGTAGCGCCACCAGACATCAAGGGCCGCTCCGGCGATCAAGCGTTCCGACAATGCCCGATAGATGTCTTCCTCGACCGTGACGTCGGCGCGGGCGATGTTGATCAGGAAGGCGCTGCGCTTCATGCATGACAGGGCCCGAGCATCGATCAGGCCGCGCGTGGCATCCGTCAAAGGACATGCCAGCAAGAGAAAATCGGCCCGGGCCAGAAACGCGTCGCGTTCGTCCGGAGCGAAACCGCGGTCGACGATCGGGTCTGCCCGAAGCGTTCGGTTCAAGGTTTCTATCCGCATGCCGAACGCCTTTGCGCGGATCCCCACAGCCCGTCCGATCGCGCCGAACCCGACGATCGACAGCGTGCGGCCGTCCAGTTCCGCCCGGTAGGGAGCCCGCGCAACCGATCCGTGGGCCCAGGGACCACGGCGGAAAGACGCCGACATCTGAGATAGGCGCACGGACCAGTCGAGCATCGCGGCCATGACGAATTCGGCCGCCCCTGGTCCGTGATCGTGTAAGGTTGCCACCTGGCACCTGGACGGGAGTCGGGCACGATCGATCATCTCCGCCCCGGCGGCCGGGACCTGGAGAAGGCCCAGCCGAGGCAGGAGTGGGTGCGAAGCGTTGAGGCGCCTGGTGACGAGGATATCCGCCTCGGCAAAGGCGCGATCCCGCAGCTCGCTTGACGCGTAGGCCGTGTCGACGATGTCGACAGCGTCGCCGCCTAAACGGCCCCGCAGTGCCTCCTCCATGTGTCGAGGCGTATCGCCGTCCGTGCGGGCGATATCGTCGATCACAATCTTCAACACTGGGCAAAAGCCCGCGCGCCTAGGCCATGGCGGCTTCGCCCCAACCGGTCGCGGCTCCATTCGGCGTGTTTCGAAATCACAATTGACAGCCAGTTCGATTGTCGTAGTCTCTCCGCACTACGACGAGTTTAATCGCATGCCGATGAACGGAGCAAGCCATGTCGTGCCTTGTGTCTCCTCCAACGCGACGTGCATTCCTCGCTGCAGCAGGCGGCGTCGGCTCGCTCGCCGCGTTCCCGATCTCCACCGGATGGGCGCAGACCAATCAGCGGTTGACCGTGGCGGATGCCGGCGGCGAGATCACTCGCGCCAACGAGACCACGCTGTATGAGCCGTTCCGAAAGGAAAGCGGCATCGCGGTAACGGTGATCGCCCGCGAGCACGAGCCAATCAGTCAGGTGAAGGCACTGGTGGAGTCCAAGTCCTTCATCTGGGACGTGGTGGCCCTGACCGCGCAGCAGGCCATGACGCTCGACGCCGAAGGGCTGCTCGATCCGCTCGACTGGAACGATCCGCACATGAACGAGCTCATCCCGGCAGCCAAGGCGCCGAACTGGATGGCACATTCGACCTATGCAGCGGTCATGGGCTACCGGAAGGACAAATATGGCGCGAACGGGCCCCAATCCTGGGCCGATTTCTGGAATGTGCAGAAATTTCCTGGGCGGCGCAGTCTTCGCAAAAGCCCGATCGAGACGCTTGAGATGGCTTTGATGGCCGACGGGGTTCCGATCGACAAGATTTACCCGATCGACATGGACCGCGCCTTCGCCAGTCTCGACAAGATCAAGAAGCACATCCACGTCTGGTGGACGGGCGGGGCACAGTCGACCCAGCTTCTGCAGAGCGGCGAAGTCGACATGATCCCGATCTGGAGCGCTCGTCTGCAGACGATCATCGATGCAGGTGCGCCGGCGGTCACAGTCTGGAACCAGGGCATCTACGCTGCCGACGGATGGGGCATTCCCAAGGGTACCCCAAGGGCCCCGGCGGCGCGGCGGATGATCCAGTACTTCGCTCGTCCCGACCGCCAGGCGGCAAGGGCAACGCTGCTCGGCAACGGCCCGTCGAACCTGAAGGCCTTCGACAATATCCCGGCCGATCGCGCGAAGCTCCTTCCCACGTTCCCCGACAATCTCAACAAGATGCTCGCCAATGACGATGGCTGGTGGTTCAAGAACCGCGAGAAGGCCATCGAACGCTTCAATGCGTGGCTGATTTCGTGAGCGATCAGGCTATGGCGGATCTCGCGCGGCCCGCCCACTTCCAAAGCGAGACCGCTCCCGGCGAAAGCCGCGCTACATCGGCCTCGATCAAGCTCGACATACGCGGCGTGACGAAGCGCTATGGCGCAGTGACCGCTATCGACGACGTCTCGCTCAGTGTCGGCGATGGCGAATTCCTGACCCTGCTCGGCCCATCCGGATCAGGCAAGACCACCTTGCTGACCGCCGTGGTGGGACTGACAGCGCCCGACCGCGGAGAGGTCTGGATCGACGGGGCGCTGGCAACCTACGCGCCGCCCTACAAGCGCGACATCGGAATGGTGTTCCAGAACTACGCGCTCTTCCCGCATCTCAGCGTCTTCGAGAACATCGCGTTCCCGCTGAGAATGCGCCACCGAGACGCGGCAACCATTCGCCGCCAGGTCTCCAGGGTGCTTGATATCGTCGAGCTCGGCCATACCGCCGACCGTTTGCCGAGGCAGCTCTCCGGCGGCCAGCAACAGCGGATCGCGCTGGCGCGTTGCATGGTCTATCAGCCGTCCATAATCGTGATGGACGAGCCGTTGGGCGCCCTCGACAAGCGGCTGCGCGACAGCATGCAGGTCGAGATCAAGCGCCTGCATTCGCAGTTCGGCATCACGATCCTCTACGTCACGCACGATCAGGAGGAGGCGCTGGCCCTTTCCGATCGGATCTGCCTGATGCGGGATGGAGCCATCGAGCAGCTCGGGACACCACACGAGCTCTACTTCCGGCCGCGCACGATATTCGCAGCAAACTTCATCGGCGATTCGAACATCTTCGAAGGGATTGTCCGCTCAAGCAGCGGCGACGTCGTCGCCATCGAAACGGAAGGCGGGCTGACGCTGCACGCTCGCCCGGGTACCCAACGGGTGAACGCAGGCGACCATATCCAGCTCACGATCCGGCCCGAGCACATGCAAATCGTCCCGGCCGGTGATCTCGCAGCCAACCAGATCTCCTGCCATGTCGAGAGCGTTCTTTTCGCAGGCAGCCTGATGAAGGTTTTCTGCCGGACCGATCGTGGGTTGGCCATTCAGGCCAACCTCATTGCAAGCCGGCAAGAACTTCGGAGCGGTACGCCGGTCCAACTCGGCTGGAGCGCAGAGGACGTCGTTCTGCTGCAGGGAGAGCGGCGGTGAGCTTTGGCGCGGTCGATGCCAAGGCAGACGCGATGCAACCCGCAGCGGCGCATTCGCCGCAGCCCGCCCCGTCGAAACGGCTGGTCTGGGCCATGCCCCTGATCCCCGCGCTGCTGTTCCTGACGATCTTCTTCATCTATCCGGTCGCGGACCTATTGCTGCTCAGCTTCACGAACAAGTCCGGGGCCTTTGATCTTGAGCAGTATCGAGCGGTCTACAGCAGCAAGGTTTACATCGACGTTCTTCTGATCACGCTCAAGATCGCGTTGATGATCGTAGCGTTCTGTTTGATCCTGGGCTACCCGGTCGCCTATCTTCTCGCCAACGCCGCCCCGAAAACGCGGGCCCGCCTGGTAATCTGGGTGCTGATGCCGTTCTGGACGAGCTTTCTCGTTCGCGCCTTCGCCTGGATGATCCTGCTCGGAAACAACGGGCCGATCACGAAAGCGGTCAACATCTTCGGTCCCGAGCCGCCGATCAAGCTCATCTACAATTTGACCGGCGTGATGATCGGCACCGTCCAGGCCCTGCTGCCGCTGGCTATCCTGGTGATGATGGCCGCCATGCAGAATATCGACGCCAATCTGACCCGGGCCGCTTCGACCATGGGTGCACGCGGCGGACAGGCGTTCTGGCGCATCTATTTCCCGCTGTCATTCCCGGGTGTCGCGGCCGCGGGCCTGCTGACCTTCATCACTGCGATGGGCTTCTTCATCACACCAGCTCTGCTGGGCGGCCCCAGGGAAACGATGATCGCGCAGATCATCCTGGTGCAGGTCCAGGAACTGCTGAACTGGCGCTTCGCCGGCGCGCTGTCGCTCTTGCTGCTGGCCCTGTCCTTCGTGGTCTTCCTGCTCTACGACCGGGCGACTGGACTGTCCTCGCAGGCGCAGTCCACGCAGCCGGGGCGGGTGCAGCGGCCGCCGGGACGTCTTGCTGCAACGTGGAGTGCCTCGCTTCTGGCGATCCTGGGCTGGCTCGGCTCAGCCTCCGACGCGGCGATGAAAGCGCTCGAGGCGGTTTTTCCGCGCCGCAACGACCGGCCAGGCCGCCGCGGCCCGGGCCTCCTGCAGATTGCGGTCGGGATGGTGCTGGTCTTCCTCGTCGCGCCTGCACTGATCGTCGTGCCGGTGTCGTTCACCAGCGGCAGCTTCATCGCATTCCCGCCGGTGGGCTTCTCCCTTCGCTGGTACGAGACCTATCTCGGCTCCCCGGTGTGGGTCGCGGCGACGCTCGTCTCCTTTCTCGTCGCGCTGGTGACGGGCCTGCTGGCGACGATACTTGGCGGCGCGGCGGCGTTCGTGTTCATCCGCCACGAGTTCTTTGGCAAGCGAATGCTCGTTGCCCTGTTCATCGCGCCGCTGGTGATCCCGCGCATCATCATCGCCGTCGCGATGTTCTATCTTTTCGCGAAGCTGGGACTGATCGGCTCGCTCTGGGGGTTGATCATCGGTCATACAGTACTCGCACTGCCCTTCGTGGTCGTGACTGTGATGTCGGTCCTGAAATCCTATGACGAGCGCTATGACCATGCCGCGCTGACGCTCGGTGCGACGCCCCTGCGCACTCTGAGGCATGTCACGCTGCCGCTGATCAAACCTGCCATCATCGCGGCCTTCCTATTCTCGTTCGTGACATCGTTCGACGAACTGACCGTGGCGCTCTTCATCAGTGCCGGCACCGTGACGACGCTTCCGAAGATGATGTGGAGCGACCTGATCCTGCAAATGAATCCGACCCTGGCAGCCGTATCCGCCGTCATCCTGATCATTGCCACGGTGATCGTTTTGGCGGCCGAAGCGATCAAGCGTAGGGCCTCCTACGAATAGTGGTGGCACGCACCTTGGATGGGCCGATGACAATGCGACACCAGCAGACCTCCACGATGGCGTCCTACTTCGCTGGACTTCGCCCGGAGGACATACCGGCGGATGTCATCGCCGGAACGCGGCTGATGCTGCTCGATACGTTGGGCTGCATTGTCGCGGCTCGCGAGACCGAGATCGGGCCGATCTGCGCTTCCCTTGCCGACGGCCTCGGCGGTGGCGAGATGGGCAATGCCTATGCCTGGGGCAGGCTGGCGAACGCGATGGATTTCGAGGAAGGCACGCCTTCGGGCTCGCATTTCGGCTGTGGTGCGGTCGGCGCGGCGCTGGCGATCGCGCGCGAGGATCATACCACCCGCGACATCGTCAGCTCCGTCGCCGTCGGCTACGAGATCGGCGGACGGGTGGCGGATGCGATCGGCTCATACTTCAAGACTGATGGCGGGAAGGCGCGCGCCTTCGCCGATGTGTGGGGCGTGGCGACGCCGGTTGTGTTTGCAGCGGCGGGGGCGGCCTGTGCCGGGCTTGGGCACGACGCGATCCAGACCGAGCAGGCTTTCGGTCTCGCAGGCTCCTCGACACCCGTTCCGATCGGCGCAAAATGGGCGGGCGAGGTCGATCTGCCGAATACTAAATACTGCGATGCCGGCTGGGCCACCCTGTCGGGGCAGTTCGCGGCGCGCGGGGCAATGGCGGGCTCCACGGGCCTTCGGGGAATCTTCGACGGCAGCAATGGGCTGTTCGCCATGGTCGCGGCTCAGAACGCAAATCCGGACATACTGACAGCGGATCTCGGCGAACGGTGGCGCATTCGACAGGTGCTCTACAAGAAGTGGCCCTGTTGCCGCTGGATCCATTATCCGCTCACGGCCCTGACGCAGCTCATGGACGTGCACGACTTTGCGGTAGACGAGATTGAGAGCGTCGTCGCAACCGTGGGCTTCGCCGCCACCTCCAAGCGCTTCGCCAACCCCGATCCGCAGGGCTTCACCAGCTTCCAATTCAGCATTCCGCATGCCGTCGCGATGACGCTGCTGAAAGTGCCCCCCGGGCCGGCATGGCTTTCATCTGAGCTCGCGGCTCAACCGGCCGTGCGCCGCCTGCGCGAGCGCATCGCGGTCACCGAGCATCATCGGTCCTGGACCTTCCCGGATTTCCGCGACACGAGCCCTGGCGCCATCCGAAGAATGTCGAGCGGCATTCGCGTAACGGTCGCCGGGGTCGAACATGTCGCAGAGGCCGACTTCGCCTACGGTGATTCCTATAGCGAACTGCGCTGGACGGAGGCCGACATTGTCGCGAAGTTCCGATCGCTGGTCGAGCAGCAGGCCGCCGATCGCATCCTGGACGCGCTGTGGTCCCTCGACCGTTCCGGTTCGGCCGCCGCACTCCTCGATGCTTTCAGGAACGCACGCGGCACCAGCTACGCGCCCGAGACGATGCTCGCTGACGATTCGCGTTTGGCCGGTCGTCGCAGCGGGATAGGATCGCGGGTCCCGGCCTGATCCCTTTCGTTTTTGACATGCCCAGGCAGACAGTCCAATCGGTGCGCGCTGGAGACGGAAACTGGACCGTGCGATGAGCTTCGAGCGACCCGATAGCAGTTCCTCACTCTTCGTGGGCTCAGTTGGAAAGGCTTTTCGTATCCTGGAAGCCTTCGACAGCGGGCAGCGTACGATGCCGCTCGTGCAGATCGCTGCCATCGCCGAACTGGACGCCAGCGCGGCCCAGCGCGCGGTCTATACGCTCATGGCTCTGGGGTATCTCCGCAAGGACTCTCGGACCAGGCACTACAGCCTGACGCCCAAGATCCTCAATCTCGGCACGAGCTACTTGAGAGCGGAGGGGCTTGCGGCCCGTGCCACGCCCTATATCCGCCAGGCCAGCGACCAGGCCAAGGAAGCGATAAGCCTGCTGGAACTCGACGGGACCGACGTGATCCACGTCATTCGGTACAGCGCGCCCGGTTCGATCAACATGCGCATCCTGATCGGGTCGCGTACGCCAGCCTTCGCGCAGGCAGGGGGCCGGGCCATGCTCGCCTTTATGCCACCCGAAGAAGCGGCGGTCGTGCTGGACGCGGTTAAGCTGGAGCCCCTGACCCGCATGACAGTGACGACCCGGGAGGCATTCCAGGATCGTCTCGCTAGAGTGCGGGCGGAAGGCTTCTGCGTCGTTGAGCAGGAGCATTCGATCGACGAAGCGACCGTCGGCGCGCCCGTGTTCTCACAGGACGGACGGGCGATCGCTGCCGTCAGCTTCCAGGTGCCGATGAGTCGCTGGAGATTGGCCAAGACGCGCCAGCGCCTGACCAGGCTCGCTCTCGATACAGCCAGCGCGATCTCGGCCACAGACGGCCGACGCTAAGGCGACCGGGGGCCGCCATGCCGTTCTCGAACGAGCCCGAACCTGCGCGAGGGATAGCGACCGCGGTCGCTTCCGGCATTCGGCGGATCGTCGCGAGCAACGCCGGCATCATGACGTGCCACGGTACCAATACATACCTAGTGGAGACATGGGACGGCACGGCGGTAATCGATCCGGGGCCGGACGAACCTGCCCACGTTCAGGCCATTCTGGCGGCGACCGGAGGGAAGGTGGCAGCAATCTTGCTGACCCACACCCACTCCGATCACAGGGGCGCCGTCCGACAGCTGCAGGCCTGCACGGGCGCGAAAACCTACGCGTTCGCCCTGAGTGCCGAACCAAGTTTTGAACCGGACGTGCCGCTCGCAGACGGCGATAGCGCTGCGGGCATGGTCTGCCTGCATACGCCCGGTCATGCCAGCGATCACCTCTGCTTCGCCTTGCCTGGCGAGCTCATCTTCAGCGGGGATCATGTGATGAGCTGGTCGAGCAGTATCGTGTCTCCGCCCGGGGGCAACATGGCCGACTATTTCCGCAGCCTGCGACGCCTGATCGCTCGCGACGACCGACTACTCCTGCCGGGGCACGGCCCGCCGATGGCCTCACCTGCCGCGTTCATCCAGTCTCTGCTCGACCATCGCGTCAGCCGCGAGAATGCGATCGCCGCTGCGCTGCGGAATGGACCGCGACAGCCGAGCGAGCTCGTGGCGATGCTCTATTCTAAGACCCATCCTTCACTGATCCGCGCGGCCGAGCACAACGTACTGGCCCACTTATTCAAACTTGCGTCTGAAGGGTCTGTAATCAAGGAAGGGGAGTTGTGGCGTAGGACTTGAGGTCCGGGCCCAGTCCAGCAAGATCCATACTATGCTGCGAGGCCTGAGTACTGAGTGAAAGCCGAGCAGCGGCGAGTTCACCGCCAAGGACGAGCCCGGCATCCAGCGCGAGCGTGCCCACCAACGGAGCCATTTCCTCGCTGGTCTTCGCCACAGCCATCACACAACCTCGCGATAAGAGATGCCAAGCCGCCTCCAAAGGGCAGCACCCTAGCTGCAATTGGAACGCGACAGGGCAAGATGGCTGCGCGGACCTTTTGCGACCTAGTCGTGCGGCGACCTGGTCCTCCCAGGATAGCGCCGAGCCTATCGCCGCTATTTACCCTCGGTCTTGCCTGCTCGCGGGCTGCTTGATAGCGCCTGGCTGTACCGCATCGCAGGCCCGTGCTGATCCGCATGCGCATACCAGCATGCCCCGATCGCGGCAGCTACGCGTCCGCATATGCATGGAAGGCTGTGGGTTCTGGGCACAGCCTAACGCCGCCACTAGCATGGATCCGATGATGCGTTTCCGGCTAGGAGGCTCCCATGGCAACCGATTTGGCGTTGGGTTTCCCTATTTCAAACGGGTCCTCCGCGGTCCACCCAAGTCGTTCCAGTGCGCCTCCGGACGTCATGAAACGGGGTGGCAGAAACGAACCTGAGCGACCGGCGCGGACTATAATGGAGCGGCAAACCTGTAACCGCGGGTAACCACGGTCTCCGGCGTCTCGAAGGGCAGTCTACCAGGTTGAACGATTGTCGATGCCGTTTTCCCCGCAGATTTCGGAAGCACGGCTGTGAGATTTATCGGTTGTTCGGTGGTTCGATTTTGGGCTAGCAAGCCAAACCATCTCCCGTCCTATGCCTGCAATGAACCGCAATTTTCTCCTCGGCGCTCTCATCATCTCGGTTGGCATAGCAGCCGGGCAAATCGTCCCATGGTACGTCGATCGCCATGACCGGCTGACACTCGCAGAACAGCGGGAAGCAGAGCGCCTGGAAAAGGAAAAGCGCCGCGCCGAACGGATCAAGCTGGCAGAGTTCGAGCGCGAAGTTGAAGAAGCATCGCGCCGCGCGGACACGGCAATGGCAAATGAGCTTGCGGTCGCCGCGGTGAACGATGCGCGGTCTAAGTTTGAAGCCGAGGTGAGGCCTCTGACCGAACGATACCTAGCCGCCCACTGGAAAACCCTCGCCGAGCTAACCAACAGCCATCATTGGCGGAACTTCAAGGAACGTATCGCGCAGATCACGCTCGCTGACGAGAACCTCGGCGCGAAAATTGCGACCATGGATTTCGATCCGACCTGGGTCTTGGGTGAGAAAAACCGCCTCAACGGCAATCGAGCGGCTGCCCACCAAGATAATGCCCTGATATCGATGATTGACGGGTACATTGGCTCAGGATTGCCCAAAATGGCCCCATCCAGTGACCGCTCTCGTTTGGGCCTCGAATTGGCTCGCAAGCCAGAGCAGATGTATTCGTTGGGCGCCTTTTCGACAATCTATGGCATCACCAGCCAGCACCGAACCGGAGCGGTGCGCGACTATAAAGCGCGCTTCTTGGGAAATCTGGGTACTGACTTTGACCCGAACGCCCTGCGCACCGTCAATCGCATTTGGCTTGCGGGCCTGGTCCTTGTCGACTCCACCGTTGCCGCAGGCTCGGCGAAAATCCAACTCGGACCGGAAACGCCGGGCAATGTCATAGCCCCTCTGTGTGAAGATCCCCGATTCATCGAAATGGCTAAACCGATCGTTGGTGGCAAGGCTGCCTGCTCCTATCACCTCATTGATTTGGATGAGCCGTCGTCGAGGTGAAATTTGGCGAATGAAGATGTCTGACGTGGGTCGTGTCCCAGGTGATGGTGTAGCTGGCAGGTGGTCATCGGCGGTTGCCGGTTAGGTTTGGGTTGCGAGATCCACCCCTGACCGGAGAGACCCCCGATGACCGACGAGATGATGAGCCTGCGCGGGCTGCTGGAGAAGAATCCCTTTCCCGAGATCGATCCGTTCGCGACGCTGCCGAGCGATCCGGACCTCGAAACCGGGGCGCAGGCGTCGCTGGTGTACTGCCGTCATATATCCGTGACGCCCCATTCGTGCATACCAGAATACTCCGTGGGCGGCAGCTACGCATGCGCGCGGGCGCGCCCGATCCCCTCCCTGGCGGCCCCACCGCCAGGCCGGCTGCGTCATCACAGGCGGGCACCCGTCGCCTTGGAAGTGACGCTGTGGCAGCAGTGACGGGGCCGCACAGCTCCCCGCCGTATGCCATATAGGGGGAGGGCCACGGAAACGAGCATGACCGAGATCACCATCACAACCCAATATGCGGGTAGCTACGTGCCCTCCGAGGAAGAATTCTGGGACGAGATTGAATTGGAGTTGGAAGGCGCTGACTTCCTCCTGACCCGAGTTCACGTGGAGACGCGAGAGGAAGCTGTCGCAGGGACTTTTCGAGGGGCCAAGGGCGACGATGTCGGCGGCATGGAGGTAATCCGGCGCCGCAACGTCGGCTGGTCATTCGATCAGCTCGATCACTATCTCGAACTCGGGCGCACCTTGCTTCCGCGCGCTTGGCAATTGGTCGCCGAACGACAGTTCACGACGGAGTTCGTTCGCATCTGGATGGACCTACAGGTCTGCCATGGTTTTCTGATCGCCCATTACATGGACAATAGCGATGACCTGACCGCTCATCGTGGCGGGGAGAAAAATCGAAACAAGCTCGCTGCTCAGAAGAAGTGGCTCTGCCACTATCTTGCGGCGCGCCTCGACAAGCGTGGCAGCCTTAAAGAAGCCTTCTCCAGTGCGATCAGTGAAATTCATCACCGGATCGAAAACCCTGGCGAGCCCCCTTTTGACTCACGATGGTATCGCAGCATGCTCGACGTGAACGGCGACGAATTCATTTCGTCGTTGTCTATGAAGCACTTGAGAAAGAGCACCATTGTCGCGTTGGCTCAGGAGCCGGATGACGGCATACCTCCGCGCTAGTCCCAGGTAGTGTTGTCGGGTTTCGGCACTCTCGTTTGCAGTCTTTCTTGTTCCTACACCGCGCTTTGGCGGTGTGGAGCAACTGAAATGACCAAAGATGAACCTCCCGAGCCGAACAAATTGATCACGTACAAGCAGGCCGCCGACGCGCTCGGACTGCCCTATTTCAAGATACAGCGCGCCGCCGCTCGCGGCGAATTGCCGACCTACTCCCTGCTGAATGGCCGGAAGTACGTGAAGCTGCGCGATATCGAAGCGCGCATCCGCGTCCACAACTAGCCCCCTCCAAAAAACTTGCACTCCCTGCCGTGGAAGCAACAGCTTCTGCGATCGGGATTCCTTACCCGAAAGGCAATTCCCATGAACGAGGACGAATTCTCGCCATCGCCTGAAGACCTCATGACTCCGGAAGAGCTTATGGCCCTGCCGGGCTATGTCAGGCCAATAAATGAAGTCTTGGAAGAGGCAAAAAGGCGCACCGCTGCCTATTACTCACGCGGCTTCGCAATAATAGAGCCAAATAAGCCGGATGACGACGTGATCATCGTGATTTCCCGGCGCCGCTGAACGCTAAAGACTTCGCCCCGGTCACAGAGGCGAAGCTCCTCCGGTAGCCCTTACCGACACCCTTCCGTCCTCTACCGCCTTGCAACCGTCGCTCCTCAAGCGTGCGGGCGGCCTCATATTGGATTTTCAGATGGTTATCCGCGAACCCAAGACCTACGGCGAGGCTGAGCCGCGCTATCGTGTGAAGAACATGGTTGTTGTCCCCCTCACGGGCAAAGGCCAAAATCTCAAAGGCTGGGCGAACCGTTTCCCCAGCCAAGAGGAAATCGCCAGGCGGCACCGCCTGCGCGCCAAATATGCGTTCGGCCTCCTCTCGGGAACGAGGGTGGGGGATGATGCGCAGCTCGGCTTCTTCGATATCGACCACAACGGTGCCGTCGCGTTCGTCCGGATGATGATTGGCGCTCCCATCGTCGAGAAGGTCGGCTCCAAGGGCGCGACGTTCTTTGTCCGCCTTTCGCAGGAGACGAAGAGCAGCAAGACTAAGCGCCCCGGCGACACCCATCCAGTATTCGAGGTCATGGCGAATACCGGCATGACGGTGATGCCGGAATCGCCCCATCCGTCCGGTAGCCATTATCGCTGGCTCAGCGAGTCCCTGCTGTCGATCAATCCGGCCGATCTGCCGTACGTCACCCAAAGCATCGTCGATATCATGAAGACCGTGCTCCAAAATATCCATGCTTGGCAGATCATCGATGGCGGCCCGGGCGTCGCGGGACACGAGCCGATGCTGGCGCTGACGGCTTGTGGCATCGCCACTATGACCGACGATTTGCCTCGCCTTGCCAACGCGCTCGGCGAACTCTTTCAGCTCGGCTATTCCGGCAACACCAAGGGCGAGATTCTCGGCATGCTGGAGACCGCTCGCGCGAAATGGCCGGACCGCAAAAGTGATGGCTACTCCGACTACGATCCCGGTGAGTTTGGGCCGCGGCCACTAGGGTTCACGATGGAGGGCGGCTACGTTTTCCTCGACCCACTGCGCCAGATCATCATGGTGGCTTCGGCTCAGCAACTGTTGTCGCCCCAGTGGCAGCTTGGCCTCGCTCCGTCCGGGTTCTGGGCGGCGCGCTTCCCGAAGCAAGGAGGCTACAGCTCCATGGCGGCGGGAGAGGCTCTGATTGCAGCGGCCCGAAAGAAGGGCCCTTTCAAGCCCGACCGCGTCCGCGGACGTGGCGTCTGGCGGGAAGGCGATGAGGTCATCGTCAACTTCGGGCAGCCGATCGCGAGCAAGCGATACCATTACCTCTGCTTCATGCCGATCGAGCTGACGATCGGCGGCTCCTTTGACGCTGCACGCCTGCTGCGGCTCCTGGAGGCTTTCAACTGGCGCGATCCCAAGGATGCCATGCTGATGCTCGGGTGGCTGGCTTTGGCGCCGATATGCGGCGCGTTGACGTGGCGCACGCACGCGTTTGTTTTCGGCCCGGCGCGTTCCGGCAAGACGACCCTGCACCATATCGCTGTTGCGCTGCTGGATCCGGTGGCCGTCAAGGCTGACGGTCAAAGCAGCGAGGCGGGCATTCGCCAAGCACTTGGGCCGGACAGCTTGCCGGTGACGATCGACGAGTTCGAAAGCGACCATCAGGCACAGAGGCTGATGCAAGTGCTCCGGCTGGCCCGCAGCGCATCGTCGGCCGACACGCCGGTCTTGCGCGGCACGCCCGAAGGCAAAGCCATGCAGTTCAGCCTACGCACGACGTTCTTCTTCGCGGCCATCAATCCGCGCGGGATGACGCCGGCCGATCAGAGTCGAATCGTCATGCTCGAGCTGCTCATGCACGACAATAGCTCTGAGCGCGCGCGCTTTATCCTAGTGGAGGAGGCGCATTTCCGCGGTCTGGGCGATGCCTGGTGCGGCTACATGGTCGCTCTCGCGGGTGAAGTGGTAGCCGCAGTCGACAAAACGGAGCCGCTGATTCCGTCAGGCGACCGCCGCCACCGGCAGAATATGGCCAATCTCCTCGGTGCTGGGTTCGTTGCCCTTCACGGTCGAGCCCCGACCGATGAGGAAGCCGCGCGGCTGGCCAATGAATTCGCGCCGCTCGTCGAGCGCCATGCCGAGGAGATCGAGCGCGACGATGCCCAGGAGTGCCTCGACCATCTGTTTGCCCAGGTCCACGATGCCAACACCTTGGGGATGTGGATCGGAGAAGCCAGAGCAAAGGTGAAAGCTGGGAACGCACTTGCTCATGGGAACGCAAACCATGTTCTCGGCCTCTACGACATGCAGCTGTATGATAAAGATGGCGAAGCCGGCTTGGTCATCCGGCATGGTTCGCCGGCGATCGACAAGGTCTTTCGCGGCACGCGTTGGGCTGAAGGAGCTTGGCAGCGCGCTCTGCGGAAACTCGACGGCGTTTTCCATCCGCAGAATCCGGTGCAGTTTCGCTCAGCGAGGGTGAAGGCGCGTGGCATTGGCATTCCGCCGCAATATCTGCCCGATCAACCACTCGATAGCGACATTTGAGGCACCGCACCGGACGGACGGACGGACGGTCCATAGGGGTATAGGGGGAGGGTTATATGGTGTGGCACCGCGCTGCGCAGCCTGCCAACCCACCCCCCTATACCGGTGCCTATAGTGGCGTCCGTCCGTCCTCCGGTCGCGATTTCAACCTCGGCGAGGCAATAATGCGATGTATCGCGAGCCTCGCTGAGACGGAATTTGAGCGTATCTCCGCGTTTCGTGGTTACGCTCGTGGTTTCAATCTGAATGCTCTGAAGATATCCGGCGCCCGATGATTAATTGTGCGGGTTCCTTCGCTGTGATTTTCTGAGCGTTTTTTCTCTTGAGGATCAGACGATGTTCAGAACGAACATTACGAAGAGGGTGCGCAAGCGCACGTTGAAGTCCGGCGAGGTCGTGAAACAGCTGCGCTATGTGCTCAATTACCGCGAGCCGATCTCGGGCGACCGCCGGCAGGAGTTCTACGAGACGCTGAAGGCGGCCGAAGCGCGCCGCAACGATCTCACGGCCAAGGTGATGTCAGACAGCTATGCCGACGAGCGAAAGTCGCCGACGGTTGGCCAGGCGGTCGATCATTGGCTCGCCGATCGCGACGGCAAGGTGAAGGCGAACACGCTCGTTGGCTACAAGGTCGTCGTCGAGCACATCCGCGGGCCGTATTTTGACGGCTCGGCCAAGGAAAAGCTGGCCTGGAAGGCGTCGGGCAAGTTGCCGAAGGGGTGTCGGCTGGTGCCGATGCTCGGCGAGATCAAGACGAGCGAACTGACCACGGCGCGAATCCGGGCCTGGCATCGCGAGCTGACGGCTCTCTCCGGCCTTTACACAGCGAACCGGGCCAAGTCGCACTTGATCTCGATCCTCGCCCTGAACGAAGAGGACTTCCGGGTGCGGGCGCCGTCAATGCCGCGCGGCCTCGGACGCAACCGGGTGAAGACGAAGAAGGTCATCCTCTCGCCTGCCGAGATCGGCAAGTTGGTTGAGGCGGCCCGAAATGATCCCGAGCACGGGCCGTATTACGCCTTCCCTTTCCTAGCCGGGACGCGGCCGTCCGAGCAACTGGGCCTGCTTTGGGAGGACGTCGACTTCGACGCGAACGTCATCCGCATCCGCCGCATCCAGGAGCGGGACGGCTCGCTGACCAACATGACCAAGACCGAAGCCGGCACGCGCGACATTCCGATGAGCGCGGTCCTGCGGGCGTTGCTGTTGGAATGGCGGGTGCGCTGCCCGCGTCTCGGGAAGCAATTACGTCTCGTCTTCCCCGGTCCCGGTCGGCTTCAGCCTTGGCCGAAGCAGGAGCGCACAGGTGGTGGTGGGCCGTTGGTCTATCAGAATTTCCGCAAGCGTTATTGGAAACCCGCTTTCGAACGGCTTGAGCTTCCGTATGTTACGCCGCACTCGGCGCGCCATTCTTTCATCTCGACGCTGCAGGCCGAAGGGATTGAGGTCGGCCTCGTGGCGAAGCTGGCGGGACATGCCAACGCCACTGTGACGCTCGGCCATTACACCCAGGCGGTTCGCGGCGGGGAGGCAGCGGTGGCAGCGCTCGACCGGGCCTATGCGGCGGCCAGGTAGAACGCGCGGTATTCCAGGTAGAACGCGCTTGCGCACGCCGGCGTTTTCGAACGGGAAGGATGGTGAAAAGCCGCCCTCCCCGTCGTCATTTGCGGTCCGGCGAATCTCATTTGCCGGCGCAGCGATCCTGCGTTCGGCGCAGCATCACCCTGTGTCCCGCAAAATTATGCGCAGCGTCTCGGCGTGTTTCGATCGCTTCGGAACACGGGAGAGATACAGCATGGACCAGTATCGCCTCATCGACCTGCGCAGCCAGGCGCTGACCATCGTCACGCTGGCGCAGGCGGCCGAACTTGCCGAGATCGACGCCGACGAGATCCTCTGGGCGATCGAGGCCGAGGGCGTCTGCGAGACCGACCTGCACGTCATCGCCGCTGTGGACGAGCCCGCCGTGCTCTGATGCGCGGCGCTCTTCACGATCGCATTGTCGCCAGCCTCGTCGCGGAGCGGCGATCACGGCGTCTGACGCAAGCCCAGCTCGCCCAGCGTCTCGGCCGCTCGACCAGCTTCGTGTTCCGCTACGAGGCCGGCGCCCGCTATCTCGACGTCGCTGAGTTCATCGTCATCGCGCGTGCGCTCGACGTCGACCCTTACGAGCTGCTGCGGCAGGTCGAGGCGGAGGGCTGACGGGCGGCCGTGGCTGCCGGCGGCTATGCACATAGCTGCCCACCCGCCTGCGGGCCAGGGCGCCTGCCCCCCGCCCCGGCGCGGGGGCAGGCGCCCTGGCCC
>UCLR01000059.1 GCA_900473415.1 Hyphomicrobiales bacterium | reverse complement strand
GCTCGATGGCATGTTCTTGCAGTCTTTCCTCGATTCAGCGCAGCAGGCGGCCGTGAATCTGCCATTTTCTGATTAGCCAACTCAATAGAAATCGCTGCTGAAAATGCGGATAATGAGGCAACCGTGCCAAATTTATCAGCGAATGGAATAAATCTTCTAACGGCGGAAGACGGCCGGGGCGGAAGAGGTCACGCGCGAGCCCGCCGAAGGAAACCGCTGCGGGCCGCCCCGGTTCCGGCCTGCGGCGCCGGATGGCACCACGAATTGCTGCCAGGCTGAAACGCGACCAAACTCACGTGCAGAGCAGGTCGGCGCTCCGCGGGCAGCGGAAACGCCTTCGCCGCTTGACACTGCCCGCGGGTCACGCTTCGACCAGAGGGCATTGAACAGATGGAGCCGGGTGCGGTGTCGTTGGACGAAGAAGTCGAAGGCGGTTTCGTGCCGCACACCTCGCATTGGGGCGTCTTCTCGGCGCGCATGCAGGACGGCGAGCTGGAAGTCAGGCCTCATCCCGGCGATCCCGATCCCAACGAGATCATCCAGAATTTCCCCACGGCGCTGCGGCATCGCGCCCGCATCGCGCGGCCGATGGTGCGCCGCGGCTGGCTGGAGAACGGGCCAGGTCCCGATGAGCGCCGCGGCCGCGACGAGTATGTCGCCGTGTCCTGGACGAAGGCGCTCGACCTGCTCGGCGCCGAGCTCAAGCGCGTCAGGGACAGCGTCGGCCCCGGCGCGATCTTCGGCGGCTCCTATGGCTGGGCCAGCGCCGGCCGCTTCCACCACGCCCAGAGCCAGATCCATCGCTTCCTGAACGTCGCCTGCGGCGGCTACGTCAAATCGGTGAACAGCTATTCCTCGGGTTCCTCGCAAGTGCTCGTGCCGCACATCATCGGCGACTACGAGGACCTGACCAAGCGCAACGTCTCGTGGGAGCAGATCGCCGAGCATAGCGAGATCGTGCTCGCCTTCGGCGGCATGGCGCTGAAGAACTCGATGGTGGCCGGCGGCAGCATCAGCAAGCATGTCGAGCGCGGCGCAATGCAGCGCGCCGCCGAGCGTGGCTGCGAGTTCGTGCTGGTGAGCCCGCTACGCGCCGACCTGCCGGAAGAGGCCAAGGCCGAGTGGGTTTCCTGCATCCCCGGCAGCGATACCGCGCTGATGATGGGCATCGTCCATACGCTCGTCGTCGAGGGCCTGCACGACCGCGCTTTCCTCGATCGCTGCACGGTCGGCTGGCCCGTCTTCGAGCGCTATCTGCTCGGCGAGACCGACGGCCAGCCGAAGGATGCGGCCTGGGCCGCGAAGCTGACCGGCCTTGAAGCCAGCGAAATCGTTGCCCTCGCGCGCCGGCTCCACGGCAAGCGGGCGCTCGTCGTCGTGGCGCATGCGCTGCAGCGCGCCGAGCATGGCGAGCAGCCGGTCTGGATGGGCATGGTGCTCGCCGCCGCGCTCGGGCAGATCGGCCTTCCGGGCGGCGGCTACGGCTATGCGCTCGGCGCCATCGCCTATTACGGCCGCCGTTTCAACGCCGTGCCGGTGCCGACCTTCTCGCAGGGACGCAACGGCGTCTCCGACTATATCCCTGTCGCCCGCATCTCCGACATGCTGCTGCATCCGGGCGAGAACTATCGCTATAACGGCCAGACGCGGGTCTATCCCGAGATCAAGGTGGTCTACTGGGCGGGCGGCAATCCGTTCCACCATCACCAGGACCTCAACCGCCTGCGCAAGGCCTTCGCGAAGCTCGATACGCTCGTCGTCCATGAACTGGCCTGGACGGCGACAGCGCGCCATGCCGACGTGGTCCTGCCCTGCACCATGACGCTGGAGCGCGAGGATATCGGTGCAAGCTCCAACGACCCGTTGCTCGTGCCGATGCGCCCGGTCGCGCGTCCCTATGGCGAGGCGCGCGACGACTACGCCATCTTCGCCGACCTCGCCGAGCGCCTCGGCGCGCGCGAGGCCTTCACCGAGGGGCGCAGCGTCCGGCAATGGCTGGAATATCTCTACGAGCCGACGCGCGAGGGGCTGGCCGCGAAGGGGCTGTCAGCACCGAGCTTCTCCGCCTTCTGGGAAGGCGAAGGCTTCCTGCTGCCGCAGGAGCCGGACGATGGCGGCAAGCTGCGTGCCTTCCGCGACGATCCGCAGGGCAATCCCCTGCCGACGCCGAGCGGCAAGCTGGAGGTCTTCAGCGAGACGATCGCGAGCTTCGGTGAGGCTGACTGCCCCGGCCACCCGGCCTGGCTCGGCCCGGTGCATGTGCCGAGCGCCGCGGAACCCTATGTGCTGGTCGCCAACCAGCCGCGCACGCGTCTGCACAGCCAGTTCGACTTCGGCGGGCACAGCAGCGGCGCCAAGCAACGCGGCCGCGAGGTGGCGCGCATGCATCCGGACGATGCGGCTGAGCGCAAGATCGCGGACGGCGACATCATCCGGCTGTTCAACGAGCGCGGCGCCTGCCTCGCGAGCGTGGTCCTCACCGACGGCATCCGACGCGGCGTGATCCAGCTGCCGACCGGAGCCTGGTATGACCCGGCCGATCCGAGCGAGGACAAGTCGCTCTGCGTGCATGGCAATCCGAATGTGCTGACGCGCGACATCGGCACCTCGGCCCTGGCGCAGGGCTGCACGGGGCAGCTCACCACCGTCAATGTCGAGCGCTTCGACGGCAATCTCCCGCCGATCAACGCCTATGAGCCGCCCGTCTCGGCTTGAGGTTCGCCCCAGCCCGCGCTGAAACGGCGCGGGCGATCGCGCCTGGCGGGGGCATAGCCGGGAATGCGGGAATGCCGTAGGCTGCCTCCGAAAGCGGCAATAGCCAATGCCGATTCAGCGCGGGAGGCGGTCATGTCCCGGGTCGAGGCGAAGCTTTCGTGCAATGTATTTTCGAGGCGACGGCCTGAGCCGTCGCGGTGAGGGCCGTCGTCCTCGGCGCGGCGGCTGGTGGCGGCTTCCCGCAGTGGAATTGCCGTTGCCGGATTTGCGCACTCGCCTGGAGCAAGGATCCGCGCGCGCCCTGGCGGACGCAGTCGAGCTTGGCCGTGACGTCGGACGGCGAGAGTTGGGTGGTGTTGAACGCCTCCCCCGATCTCGGCAGCCAGATCCGCGGGACGCCTGAGTTGTGGCCGCGCCATGAGCGGCATTCGCCCATCGGCGCGATCATCCTCAGCAGCGCCGAGATCGATCATGTCGCCGGGCTGCTCAGCCTCCGCGAGCGACAGCCCTTCGACCTGATCGCGCTCGCGCCGGTTCTCACGGCTGTCGATGCCAACCCGATCTTCGCGCCGGTGCCGGCGCGCCGCATCGTCGCGACCGCATCGGAGCCGATCGCACTGCCCGGCGGCCTGACGGCCGATCTCTTTCCCGTTCCCGGCAAGGCCCCCCTCTATCTCGAGGGCGGCGATCCGCAGCTCGAATCCGAGGCCGGCGAGACCGCCGGCGTCCGGATCAGTGCCGGCGGCCGCTCTCTGGTCTATATGCCAGGCTGCGCCGTCCTGACCGATGCCGTCCGCGCCTCGGCCGAACAGGCGGACGCGCTGTTCTTCGACGGCACGCTGTTCAGCGACGACGAGATGATCCGCGCCGGCGTCGGCGCAAAGACCGGTCGGCGGATGGGCCATATGCCGATCACCGGCGAGTGCGGTTCTCTGTCATGGCTCGCGCAACTGCCCGTGTCGCGGAAGATCTACATCCATCTCAACAACACCAATCCGGCACTGGTCGAGGGCTCCCCGGAGCGCATCGCCATCGAAGCCGCGGGAATAGAAGTGGCCTTTGACAGCATGGAGGTGAAGCTGTGATTGCACTGCTATCGTCCGAGGAACTGGAGCAGCGCCTGCGCGCGGTCGGCGAGCAGCGCTACCACGACAAGCACCCCTTCCATGCCAGGCTGCACGGCGGCCAATGCACCAAGGGCGAGGTTCAGGCCTGGGCCCTCAACCGCTTCGTCTATCAGGCCCATATCCCGGTGAAGGACGCCTACCTGATAGCCCGCGCTGGCGATCCGGCCCTGCGGCGGGCCTGGCGCCAGCGCCTTATTGACCATGATGGCCAAGCCGATGGCGAGGGCGGGATCGAGCGCTGGCTCAGGCTCTGCGAGAGCCTGGGATTGGCGCGGGCGGATGTGCAGGCCCATCGCGGCGTGCTGCCGGCGACACGCTTCGCGGTCGAGGCCTATGTCAATTTCGTGCGGGAACGTCCGCTGCTGGAGACCGTCGCCTCTTCGCTGACCGAGCTGTTCTCGCCCAAGATCATCCAGAACCGCGTCGCGGGCATGCTGGCGCATTACGACTTCGTCAGCCCGGAGAGCCTGGCCTATTTCACCGCCCGCCCGGAGCAGGCGCGGCGCGATGTCGAGACGGCGCTCGCCTACGTCAAGGAGCACGCCCGCACGCCGGCCGAACAGCAGGCCGTCATCGCCGCGCTCGAATTCAAGTGCGACCTGCTCTGGGCGATGCTCGACGCACTCCATCACGCTTATGTCGAGCCCGGCCATATTCCGCCCGGGGCCTTCGTCCCGGCGCGTGCCTGACCGAGGACGCGCGGGCGGTTGTCGCATCCGGCCACGCGTTCTATCCTGACCCCGCTGCTGCTCTGCCTGCTGCCTGTAGGGAGACGCGATTGTGAGCGAGAACGCCTTCGTCCTTTTGCTCCGCCGCGCGCTGATGCTGCTGCTCGTGTTGGCCCCATGGCCAGCGCTGGCGCAGGAGCGACCCGTCGACATGCTGTTCATGCGGCCGCATCTCTCCAGCCTTCCTGCGGGCGCCGAGCTGACCTATCGCCTGGAACGCACGACTTCGGACACGGCAAGGCTGGGCGAGCCTTTCGGAGACGACATCAAGCTCTTGGTCAGGTCCGTCGCCGCCGGCGGCGGCCGCGATATCGACCTGCGGATCTTTACTGGAGACCGGGCGCGGGAGGTGAATGCCATCACCGACCTGACCGGCAACCCGCTGCTTGTGATCTTCCTCGACCGGGCCGTCATCAACATGGTCCGGCTCACCGGCGGAAACGCGCCCTATCTCAAGGATCGGCTGCGCTCGTCCCTGCGCGACAAGGCGGTGAGCGAGACCACCAAGGCCGAATTCGAAGGCAAGACGCTCGATGCGACGCGGATCGTCGTCAAACCGTTCGAAGAGGACGCCAATGCCGAGCGCATGCTCGGCTATCAGGGCTCGCAGTTCGAGTTCCTAATGGCAGAAGGGGCGCCCGGCATGCTGCTCGACATGAAGTCCCACTTCGTCAGCACCTTGGCGGATGCACCGAAGCTCGATGAGCGCATCTTCCTGAAATCGTCGAGCGCGCTGCCATGATCGGGAAGCCGACAGGACGTCTGCACGGCCGGCGGCTCCCGGCGCTTCTCGCGGGAACAGTCCTCATGGCGTTGGCGGGAGTCCACACTGCCGGAGCCATCGACGCGCCGGCCAACGACTACCCGACGGTAGCGCGCGCCGACTACATCTTCGGCTGCATGGCCGCGAACGGCCAGACACGGCTGGCGCTGGAGCGATGCTCCTGCTCGATCGACGTGATCGCGTCGGTCCTGCCCTATGCGGACTATGAGGAAGCCGAGACGATCATGTCGGTGCGCCAACGCGGCGGCGAGAACGCCGCGATGTTCATCAGCATGCCGTTGATGCGTGAGAAGGTCGCGCGGCTGAAGCGCGCGCAGATCGAAGGTGAGCTCCGCTGCTTCTAGCCGGATGGCGCCTCAGTAAACCACCACGCTGCGGATCGACTTGCCCTCATGCATGAGGTCGAAGCCGTGGTTGATCTCGTCGAGGGTGAGCTTGTGGGTGATCAGATCGTCGATGTTGATCTTCCCTTCCATGTACCAGTCGACGATCTTGGGCACATCGGTGCGGCCTCTCGCCCCGCCGAAGGCGGTGCCGCGCCAGACCCGGCCGGTGACGAGCTGGAAGGGCCGGGTGGCGATCTCCTTGCCGGCCTCGGCGACACCGATGATGATCGATTCACCCCAGCCGCGATGGCAGCATTCCAGCGCCTGGCGCATCACATTGACGTTGCCGGTGGCGTCGAAGGAGAAATCGGCGCCGCCGCCGGTGAGGTCGACGATCGCCTGCATGACCTTGTCATTGCCGATCTCGGCGGGGTTGATGAAGTCGGTCATGCCGAACTTCTTCGCCATCGCCTGCTTGCCCGGATTGATGTCGACGCCGATGATCTTGTCGGCCCCGACCATGCGGGCCCCCTGGATGACGTTGAGCCC
>UCLR01000046.1 GCA_900473415.1 Hyphomicrobiales bacterium | reverse complement strand
GACTTCTTCAACGGTATCGGCCAAGAGCGGCCGCCGCTTTTGAAGCGTGACATGGAGCTTCTGGGGTCCGGTGCGCTTCGTTCTTAGCGCGCTTCTGAACGAGAGGTACTCTACGGTATCGGCCAACAGGTGCGATAGGCTGGAAAAATTGTAGAGATACCTCAAATACGTGCGTGGTCGTAATTTTATCCTGAATGGCGCGCCATCTTTTGCCGGGTGCCCTAAAAATTCGAAAGTCAGAGCGAGAATCGAACGAGTTTTGAGGTGGGCCCCGGCGTTTGGCTGGAGGAGGGCCCCAATTTTGGTCGACCTTTTCTCCTTGATAAGCTTGGCGATGTTCGTGGCTCGCAGGCCAGCGGCGGCGGCGGCCATGCGGCCGTCAAACATGGTCGCAAAGCCGACCACATTTCATCGGGCGGCCGTCGAAGCGCTCTGCTACGGATAGGTCCAGAACAGCTTGTCGTTGAGCACGCCGCTGTGACGATGCTTCATCAGCATCTTGAGACGAGTATAGGGCGGAGCACGGAAGTCTTCTGCAGTCATGGCGATACGCTCAAAGACATCATGCATTTGGCGGGCGCCGGATTCTGCAGTCCAGCGTGTTTGGAAGGTTGGCAAGACGCGGCCGATCTTGTCGAAATTCACCCGGTAGGAGCGATTGTCTGCACTCGGCTCGCCGACGATCAATTCGCAGCCTGAAAACTCGTTCGCGACGATACGGGCGATTTCGATGACGCGGTAATTCTGCTGGTTCGAGCCGACATTGAAGATCTGACCGCGAATGCGATCAGCTGGCGCGGTCAGCGATAGATGCACGGCCTGGCACATGTCGAGCGCGTGGACGAGCGGACGCCAGGGCGAACCGTCGGAGAGAAGCTTGATCTGCTTCGTGGTCCACGCAAGCCCGCAGAGATCGTTCAGCACGATGTCGAAACGCTGGCGGGGCGACGCGCCATAAGCAGTCGCGTTGCGCAGGAAGCAAGGTTCGAAATCATCGCCGGTCATGGCGGAGACATCGCGCTCGACCTTGGCCTTGCATTCCGCATACGCCGTCTGCGGGTTCACCGGGCTCTCTTCATCGAGGATCTGATCCGGGGCGCCGACTCCATAAACTGAGCACGAGGACATGTAGACGAAGCGCTTGATTCCTGCCTTGCGTGCGAGTTGCGCCAGCCGCAGCGATCCGCCGTGATTGATTTCGTGCGTCAGCTGGGGATCCTGCTGCCCCAACGGATCGTTCGACAATTCGGCCAGATGCGCGACGGCGTCGAAGCCTTCTAGATCCTCGGCCGTGACTTCGCGCAGATCTTTCGTGATGACGGCCGGACGCGGTCCCCTCATCGGGTAGAGCCAGCCCTGGCGGTAGTAGCCGGTATCGAGTCCAACGGCCTCGATACCCTGTTCGATCAGATAAGGACCAAGAAGCGCGCCGACATATCCATCGGCGCCAGTAAACAGCACACGCATGTCCAGACCTCAGCCATCAGAAACCAGCCAATCCGTTCCCAGCTTGTTAACGCGCGAATGCTTCACATGGCGCACGCTCCCGTGTTCCGGCAATGGGTTGGCCAGCGTCATGCCCCGCTCGCGCGGCATGTCGTGGATCAAGTCTCTGAAATAACGAGAGGTCGGCGCTGAGTTCAAACATCGGCACGATCCGGCGCTTCGAAGCCGCAAGCCTGTCCGCGCGAACACCTACGCCGCTGGCTCACGACACACTGCTCAACCAGACGATCGTGCCGCAAAATCGCTACCTGTTTGCTAGCAGATTTCATGACCTAAAGAAAGCGCGTCTCATCGTCAGACTGGCGCGTTAATTTAGGGTCGAAAGGGATCATTTTTTCTGCGCAAAAGCTTCAAAGCTTGCTATAGTCTTCGGCCTGATCCGCAGGGATCGCTCGCCAGTGTCATTCAACTGAATCTTGGGGGGCTGATTTGAAATTCGTCGCTACTAAGCTCGCGGGCGCGTTCATCCTTGATCTCGAACGCAGGGAGGATGAACGAGGCTTCTTCGCACGGACCTTCTGCCAAAACGAATTCCAAGCTCATGGCCTCAAGCCGACGATCGCGCAGGCCAATCTCGCCTCGAACATCCGCAAGGGCACGTTGCGGGGCATGCATTTCCAGTATCCCCCGGCGGCGGAGACCAAGCTCGTGCGATGCACGCGCGGGTCGATCCTCGACATCATCGTCGACCTACGCCCGGAGAGCCCGACATTCCTGGAGCATATCGAAGTTGAACTGAGCCAGAAGAACGGCCGCGCGCTCTATGTGCCGGAACGCTTCGCGCATGGTTATCAGGCGCTCGAAGACGAGACCGACACGAGCTATCAGGTCGGCGAATTCTACGCGCCGAGCGCAGAGGGCGGGTTGATGTACAACGACCCGCGGTTGGGCCTGACATGGCCTCTGCCCGTGTCGGTCATCTCACCCAAAGATCAAGCTTTTGCGCCGTTCGATGTCATCGAGGCGGAGTTGAAAGCAAGGATGAGCTCCAAGCCAGTGTCGGTGGCCGGCTGACGAAACAGGGGTAGAGCGCCATGCTGATTGTCGATACGGCTCTGAGGAAGCGGGCGGAAGAGAACAACCCGATCCGCGTCGGCATTCTCGGCGCGGGATTCATGTGCCAGGGGCTCGCGAACCAGATCGCGCATTCCGTGCCGGGCATGCGCGTGGCGGCGATCTCCAATCGCCGCCCGGAACGGGCTCTGAACGTTCTTGCCTATGCCGGGTTCGAGGACATCAAACTATCCGGCAACCAAACGGAGTTGGACGAGACGATCCGCTCCGGCAGGCCGGCGGCAACGGAAGACGCCATGCTGTTGGCGCGCTCGCCGGAGATCGATGTGCTGGTCGATACCACCGGCTCAGTCGAGTTCGGCGCGCATCTCGTGCTGGAAGCCTTCCGGCACGGCAAAGACGTGGTGTTGATGAACGCGGAGATCGACGCCACCATCGGGCCGATCCTGCGTGTTCACGCGCAAAGATATGGACGCATCCTGTCTGCTTGCGACGGCGACGAACCGGGCGTGCAGATGAATCTGGTTCGCTGGGTGCGGGGCCTGGGACTGACCCCCCGCCTGATCGGCAACATCAAAGGCCTGCAAGATCCCTATCGCACACCGACCACCCAAAAAGGCTGGGCGGAGCGCTGGGGACAGAATGCGGCGATGGTGACGAGCTTCGCCGACGGCTCCAAGATCAGCTTTGAGCAGTCCATCGTCGCCAATGCGACCGGCTTCAAAGTGCTTCAACGGGGCATGTCGCGCGGCCTTGAGTACCGCGACGATGTCATGGCCATCGGCAAGCTCTATGATATCGACCAGTTGCGAGAGATGGGTGGTGCGGTCGATTATGTCGTCGGCACCCCTCTCACCAAAGTCTTCGTGCTGGCGGAGCACCCCGATCCCAAGCAGCAGCACTACCTCAACCTCTACAAGATGGGAGAGGGGCCGCTTTATTCATTCTTCGCGCCCTACCACCTCGTCCATTTCGAGACGCCGCTGTCGATTGCCCGCGTGGTGCTGTTCCGAGATGAATTGGCGCCGCCGCTGGGAGGTCCGGTGGTGGAGGTTTGCGCGGTCGCCAAGCGCGATCTCAGCGCTGGCGAGACGCTCGATGACTACGGCATGTACATGACCTATGGCGAGGCGGTGAATGTCGAGGAAATGAGCGCCAAGCGCTATCTGCCCGAAGGTCTGGTTGCTGGTTGCCGCCTCATCCGCGACGTCGCGAAGGACGAGGTTCTGACCTATGGCGACGTCATTCTGCCACCAGGGCGACTAGCCGACACGCTTCGCGCCGAGCAGTACCGCCATTTCCGTGGGGAGACCTGGCTCGAGGATCTGCTCAAGGTCGCTGCGTGATCTCAGCCGGCGGGGCCGCGTCGTAGAAGGCCCGCATAAGCGCTGTGGATGGTGTGGAGGCTGCGGCTTCGCAGGCGCCGATACACCGGAAGGTACAGCACCGCGAGGGCGCAAATCCCTGCGTAAAGCAGCCCTGCTGCCGCAACGGCTGCCAACGCCGGCGCGGTCGAGAGACCGGCGACCACCAGCGAGAGCGAGAGGCCGGCTGTCGCCCCCGCCAGCGTCGGCACGGCGATGACAGCGAGGATATCGAAAATCGTGATGTTCGTCTGATAGATCGCCATGAACATCGAAGGGAAGAACGCGACATAGCGCGAAATGCTGTAACACAGCGCGACGCCCACCGCGCCGTAGGGAAGCCCGATCAGGAACGATGTGACATAGATCGGGACACCGATCATGCTCCAGTAGAACATTCGGTCGGTACGACCGGTCGAGATATAGATCCAGCCGGTCGCGCTCATCGGAACGGTGGCCAGCATGCCAAGCACCAAACAGCTGAAGATCAGCTTCACAGCTTGCCATTGCGGGCCAAGCACGATGTCGATGATGGGCGAAGCGCCTCCATAAAGCATGCCAGCGATTCCTGCGCCGACAAACGTGATGACGCCCAGCGCGTCGAGATAGGCTTCGCGCCACTTTGTGGGCTCGCGATGTAGCCGGCTCAGCGCGGGTATCATGGCCGAGCCCAGCGGGCCGCTCAGGAAATTGAGCGGCATCATCAGCAGGTTGTATGCACGCGAATAGAAGCCAAGCTCGACCGAGCCCCAGCGTGCGCCGATCAGGATATTGTCGAGCTGCAGATGGAAGTAGTTCAGGATCATCGCGCCGGTCAGATGGAAGCCAAACTTGAGCGATGATTTCGCGGCCGACCAGTCCTTCACAATGCTCGGCCGCCACGGGCAAAGAATCCAGACTGCCGCCGTCGTCGTGAGCGCCGTGATCCACAGTTGAATGACGAGCGCCCAATAGCCGGCGGCGAACACTTTAGCCGCGATAATCGCGGCGATGACGCCGGTTGCAAGAGCGCTGAGCGAGGCGATCTGAAGATCGAGCCATCGCATATTGCGGGTCAGCAATGCGGCATGCAGCGCCCCGAACGCATAGATCGGTGCGTTCAGGCCAAGGCCCAGCACCACAAGAGGTAGGCGCGGGTCCTCGAAAAACCAAAGTGATGCCGGCGCAGCGGCGGCCGAGATTAGAAACGCCAAGATCCCGGTGCCAATGGCGATCCACATCAAGGCGCTAGCCGTGTTCTGGTCGAGCTTCTCTTGCTGCACCGCCGCCGTCGCGACATTGAGTTCGGTCAGAACGACGATGAACGCCGTCACGGTGCCGGCCATGGCGACAAGGCCGAACTGACTCGGCTCGAGCAGGCGTGCAAGCACAGCCGAACTGGCCAGCTGCAGCGCGAAACGAACAAACTGGGCGCCTACCGCGATGGCGCCCCCGGCGATCGTGCGCTTCGCGAGGCCATCGCTCAGGTGGTGGGTCGAAAGCACGCGCTCATTGATGGCCGTCTGCGCCGGGGCATCTCGGTTGCCGATCAAGAAGCCCGCCTCCCTACAGCGTATGCATCATCGAAATGGTGATGCATGCCGGATCAAATAGTCGCTCAAGGAGTTATCAGATTGGAGAATGCGTAAGGATAAGATATTCTGCTGTGACGAGGCCTTGGTGTCAAGCGATACTTGTCGTTGAAAGGAAAGAATATGCGCAGAAGTGGACCTGTGACTATCGCTTTCATGGGCCGTTTCAACTCAACCAATTTTGGAAACGAATCCAGTCTTCAGGCTGTTATGCACCATCTTCGTCAATTATACCCTGGTGCAAATTTCATCTGCATAACCGACGATCCCGAGAACGCCGGGAAAGCTGACGACGTCGAGGCAATTCCGGTCCACCAAGAATTGTTCAAGTTCTGGCCAACCAGGACATCGCTAGGGCGATGGGTGCGGAGGGCCATTCTCGGGGTTCCCGCTGAGCTGCATCGATGCGTTTCCGGAATGATGGTGCTGAGACGCGCGGACATGTTGATCGTCCCGGGCACGGGGTTGCTCACGGATGTCTTCGGGTTGAAGGGGTGGGGGCCCTACGGCCTTTTCAGGTGGGCGGTGATCGCCAAGTTATGCGGATGCCGGTTGCTGTTTTTGAGTATAGGCGCGGGGCCGCTCGGCAGGAAACTTGGCCGACTCTTCGCAAAGGCCGCTCTGTCTTTGGCCGATTTCCGTTCGTATCGAGAGATTTCGAGCCGCCAATACCTCATGAGTATTGGGTTCAAGGTCGATCGCGATCCTGTCTACCCTGACCTTGCATTTGGCCTTCCGGCGCCGGCCTTCCGACCGAGCAAGAATAAGGTCCAGGAGGTCGGTCTGGGAGTCATGACGTACGCTGGCAGTTACAGCGTGCCCAATCCCAGCGCATCGACAGACCCGGAATACTGGGAAAAAATGAAAGAATTCGCGCGCTGGTTGGTTTCCAAGGGCTACAACGTCAGGCCGGTCACAGGCGATAAATCGGACGCATCGGCCCGGGATCGTTTTGTTCAGTCGCTGCGTGGAGGCGCGCAAGGTCGAACCGAAGGCGCGATCATCGATGAGCCTATTGCGTCTGTTGAAGACTTGTTGTCGGCACTTGTCGTATCAGATTTTGTCGTGGCGACGCGTTTTCATAACCTCTTGTTGGCATTTCTCTGCGGCAAGCCGGTCATCGCGATTTCATTTCATCATAAATGCGCTTCGTTGATGGCCGCCATGGGCATGTCGGAATATTGCCTAGACATCCATGATCTAGATTTGGAGACGCTGATCCGGACGTTCGAGCGCCTGGTTGCGAACGCCGAGGACCTCACGGCCCAAATCGCTCAAAAGCTACCCGAGTTTCGCAGCGAGCTCGACGACCAATACAGGCGAGCGTTTGGCTCGCCGGCAGGCGTGGCCGCGCTACAAGACGCGACGGCTCTACAAACTGGATGATCTCGTGTTTCTCGGAGCGGGATGCTTTCGTCGAGATGACCTCGACACATTCAATTGGGAAGTCGCCGCGTCCACTCCAGCGCCGCCTCAAAGAATCGGGTCGGCGTCTTTATCGTCCTCGCGCATTTCTTCGCTGCCTCGAGGGCGACGCGTCGCCTGTCGAGTGGCATCCCCAACGCTTGCAGCGCAGATTTATGGTAAGTCCAGAAAGCGTTGTTGTTCGGCCTGAGCGCGCGCGTTCCCAGGAATTCATAATATTCGACGACAAGGTGACGAAGCCGTTCGGTGAGCTCCGCCTCCGTCATGAAATTTCGACCATAGGTCAAGCAGTCGCTTATCGCTGACGGGAGATAGCTATTTAGGTTCAGAGCTATGGTCGTGTGCCTGTCGTCGTGAACGCGCTCGTATG
The DNA here is from genome assembly GCA_900473415.1 of Hyphomicrobiales bacterium. Taxonomy (GTDB): domain Bacteria; phylum Pseudomonadota; class Alphaproteobacteria; order Rhizobiales; family Beijerinckiaceae; genus Allobosea. Next base: position 16,686 of record UCLR01000046.1, on the reverse strand, counting down.
AAAGGACCTGATGGACGAAGCCATAGTCGGCATCGGACAGCGCGCTGTAGCAAGCGCTTGTATCGGCTTCGGCGGAAGCATTCGGGAAGAATGCCTGAGTGCGGCGAACCAGATCAGACCGGTACATCGTCGATGTCGGATTGCCGAAGACGCTCAGCTTTCCGAGAAGCTGTTTCCGGCAGACTTCGGCGCCGGGAAAGACGGATCTGAATGGATCGAGCCCGACATTCCGCACCCTCTGCTCTTCGAAGCGGCAATTCATCTGGCCGCACAATTGATAGCAACCTACCAGGCCGACACGCGGATTCGCCTCCGCCAGCGCTACCATTTGCGCGAGGCATTCCGGAAAGATAAAATCGTCAGCCGAAACGATCTTGCAATACTTACTCCGAGGGTCGATCTCCCGGAGGGCTTTGTTATGGTTCGCGATGAGCGGAATCAAAGTATCATTGCTGCATACACGTATCCGTTCATCTCTATTGGCGTAGGAGTTCGCCAATTCAAGAGTGAGATCGGTGCTGGCATTATTTACGATAATATACTCGAAATTTTTGTAAGATTGAGACAGAACGCTCTCGATGCATTCCTTCAGATAGGCGGCCCCGTTGTAGACCGGCGTCACCACGCTAACCAAAGGGCCTTCGTTCGCTTTCATCACCATTCCCATCGACATGAAGGGGATATCGAACCTCTCATCGCCGGCCGCCTGGCGTCCTTTGAGCTTGTTCCGTCGGCATGTCGGCTACTTTCGGCCGACGATGTCCGGCGAATTGGACAGGGAAGGGACAGCGCCGACGGCGCGAGGCCGCCGGGGCAAGAGATCGCGCGACACGCGATGCTTGGGGGAACCGTTCCTTGACCTCGGGCAGGGCGACCGAGACCCCGTCACGCATGCTGCTAGCCCCCCGGGAATTCCAAACAGTCAACGGCAGGGGGTAGCCGCTGTTCCCAAGCGGACCAGGGAGGAGGCAAGGAGAGGGGGTGTTCGTGAGCCGTGGATGGAATGCACGGGGTGGGCGGCCATCTGAGACGATCGGTCTACGATGGGTAGCTCTGTCGATTTGTGCTGGCCTTGATGATCGGTGGTCGGATCCGTCGAGGGAAGCAGGGGGAAAAGCGCATCGGGTTGCGTGTTTGGCGGATCGCACCTCCGGGTCGTCGTTCTCAGTTTATCGGTCGCGCTTGGCGTGTCTCTCCGCTTTGTCTGCCAGTGTTGCCGGATTTGTAGATATCGATCTCACTGCGGTGGCGGAACGTTCATTTTCGCCTATCAAATTCGAATATATAGATAAGTATTATATAGAATTAATCGGAGTTAATATTATAGATATTATGATACTATATATGGTATGTATGATGCTATATTATTAGGTATCTATTTGTATTTATGGTATAGAATTGTCACTTTAATTTTGGCCCGGATCGCCGGGCTGCGCCAGAAGGGCGCATGGCGTGTTGTGGAGACGGACGTTCGCATTGTCGCCTTGAGGATGGGCCAGCCGTTCATTGCCGCCATCCGCCCGGCTCCCGATGCCCGGGACGAGCAGCGGAGTCGGTGCCGTTCAGCGCCATGACGGTGCAGCGCATGACTGTGATGTCGATCACTGAGAGCAGCAGTGGATAGACGCAGATTGCCGCTCGCCCGGGGGCCAAAGCCTGGAGCCCCCGGTTTGGGAGGAGTCATCATGCCGGCATACAGCCTCACGACTCTGACGGGCGGAAAAATGAGCATCGATCCCGCGGTGGTCGACGCGCTCGCCACGCAACTGCGCGGCAGTGTCCTCGACATGAGTGACGCAGGCTATGACGACGCGCGATCAATCTGGAATGGGATGATCGATCGCCGGCCCGGGCTGATCATCCGCTGCGGGGCCGCGACCGACGTCGTCCGCGCGGTTCGTTTCGCAAGCGACCACGGATTGCTCGTCTCGGTGCGGGGCGGTGGCCATGGCATCGCCGGAAACGCAGTCTGCGATGGCGGCCTGATGATCGATCTCTCGCAGATGAAATCAGTCCACGTCGATGCGGCCGCGCAGCGGGCCCGGGTCGAACCGGGGGCGACGCTCGCCGAAGTCGACAAGGCGACGCAAGCCGCCGGGCTGATCGTGCCGACGGGCATCAACTCGACCACGGGCATCGCCGGGCTGACCCTGGGAGGGGGCTTCGGCTGGATCACGCGGAAGTTCGGTCTGACCCTGGACAATCTGGAGTCGGTCGAGATCGTCACCGCCGACGGCGAACTCCGGCGGGCCAGCGAGTCGGAGAATCCCGACCTGTTCTGGGCGCTGCGCGGCGGCGGCGGAAATTTCGGCGTCGTCACGGCATTCGAGTTCCGGCTTCACAAATTCGGTCCCGAAGTCCTATCGGGTCTCGTTGTGCACCCGCTCGGCGATGCCGAAGGGGTCCTGAAGGAATACCGAGCAGCGCTCGAAGTCGCTCCCGACGAGTTGACCTGCTGGGCCGTGATGCGCAAGGCGCCGCCCCTGCCATTTCTGCCGGAGCAGTGGCATGGCAAGGAAGTCCTGATCCTTGCGATGTGCTACTGCGGGGACATTGCCGAGGGCGAAAAAGCCACCGCGCGGCTGCGCGCGATCGGCAAGCCGATCGCGGACGTCGTGGGGCCTGCTCCCTTCACCGCATGGCAGCAGGCTTTCGATCCGCTACTCACCGAGGGCGCCCGCAACTACTGGAAGAGTCACGACTTCACCGAGCTTTCGGATGCGGCCATCAACATCCTGATCGGTGCGGTTCGCGGCCTGCCAGGCCCGGAATGCGAGATCTTCCTGGGGCATGTCGGTGGTGCCGCGGGCCGCGTCGATGCTGCCTCGACGGCGTTTCCCCAGCGCAGCTCCCATTTCGTGATGAATGTTCATGCGCGCTGGCGTGAGCAGAGCATGGATCACGACTGCATCAGCTGGGCGCGGGAACTCTTCGAAGCCACAAGGCCGCTGTCGGCCGGAACGGCCTACATCAATTTCATGCCGTCCGACGAGGTGGGGCGCGTCCGAGAGGCTTATGGGGCCAGCTATCAGCGTCTTGCCGTGCTGAAGCAGCGTTACGATCCCTCGAACCTCTTCCGCATGAATCAGAATGTGACGCCGATAACGAGCACGAAGGCTGCGTGAGTTCCGACGCAACGCAACGGCGCCTGCGGCGATGGGGAAAATCTCGTCGGCCGCAGACGTCAGCGCGCGTGCGCTTTATCAGAGCCCTTTACTCCCCCACCACTGCCGTCGCCTCGATCTCCAGCAACGCCTCGGGCTCGACCAGCGCTGAGACGCCGATCACGGCCATGGCCGGGAAGTGCCGGCCGAACACCTCTCGATAGACCGGCCCCATCTCCTTCAGGCTGGCGCGATACGCGGCGATGTCGGTGACGTACCAGGTCAGCCGCACGATGTCCTCGACGCGCCCACCGCCGGTCTCGACCACCGCCTTGATGTTGAGAAGCGTTTGCCTGAGCTGCGGCAGGAAGCCCTCGGCGAACGCGCCTTGCGCATCCCAGCCGACGAGCCCGCCCGTCACCAGCACGCGTCCCTGCGCGACCATGCCGTTGGCGTAGCCGCGCGGTTGGGGCCAACCTTCGGGCAGGATGGCGCGGGTGGACGAAACATTGGACATGATGGGAACCTCAGCTCTCGCCGCGCGCCATCTGGCGCAACGCGAAGCGTTGCAGCTTGCCGCTCGCCGTCTTCGGCAGGGCGGGGACGAATTCGATAGCACGTGGATATTTGTAGGGCGCGATGCTGGCCTTGACGTGCTCCTGAAGCGCCTTGGCCAGCGCCTCGTCGCCGGCCGCGCCCTCGCGCAGCACGACATAGGCCTTCACGATCTGGCCGCGCTCGGCACAAGGAGCGCCGACCACGCCACATTCGACCACGTCGGGATGGCCGAGCAGGCAGGCCTCCACCTCGGGACCGGCGATGTTGTAGCCGGAGGAGACGATCATGTCGTCGGAGCGGGCCTGGTACCAGAAATAACCGTCGCCATCGCGGACATAGGTGTCGCCGGTGATGTTCCAACCGTTCTGGACGTAGCGGGCCTGGCGCTCGTCGGCGAGGTAGCGGCAGCCGATCGGCCCGCGCACGGCAAGCCGTCCCGGCGTGCCGTCCGGGACCGGCTCGCCATCGTCGTTCACGACCATCGCCTCATAGCCCGGCACGGGAATGCCGGTCGAGCCGGCCTTCAGGCTTCCGCGCGGCGCGGCGATGAAGATGTGCAGCATCTCGGTCGCGCCGATTCCGTCCATTAGTTGCATGCCGGTGCGCTCGGCCCAGGCCTCGAACACAGTCTTCGGCAGGGTCTCTCCGGCCGAGACGCAGATGCTCAGCGAGGAGATGTCGCGCCCATCAAGCTTGCCCAGCATGGCGCGATAGGCCGTCGGAGCGGTGAAGATCACGCTCGCCCTGTGGCGTTCGATCGCGTCGATCAGGTCGAAAGGCCCGGTTCTGTCGGGCAACACAGCCGTGGCCCCGATGCGGAAGGGGAAGAGCACCATGCCGCCAAGCCCGAAGGTGAAGGCCAGCGGCGCCGAGCCGATGAAGCGGTCATCCGGCGAAGCTTGCAGCACCTTCGCGCCATAGGCATCGCAGACCACCAGCAGGTCGCGCTGGAAATGCATCGTGCCCTTGGGCTCGCCGGTCGTGCCCGAGGTGAAGCCGATCAGGCAGACATCGTCGCTCGCCGTGTCGACCGGCTCGAAGGTCTCGTAGCCGGGCAGTGCCATTAGCTTTTCGAGCTCGCAGTCGGCGGCGCCGAAGGCGACGATATGCTCGAGTTCAGGGACCTGCGCCCTGGCGCTTTCCAGCTCGTCGAGCAGGCGATAATCGCAAAGCGCCAGCGCGATCTTCGCCTTGCGCAGCGGATAGGTGAGTTCGCCGGCCCGCAGCATCGGCATGGTCGCGACAACGACGCCGCCGGCCTTGATCACGGCGAGATAGGCCGCGACCATCATCGGCGTGTTGGCCGCGCGCAGCAGCACGCGATGGCCCGGCACCATGCCGAGATCGCGGGTCAGCACATTGGCGATGCGGTTGATGGTCTCCGCCAGTTCCGCATAGCTCCAGCTCAGTTGATCGCCGATGATCGCGATCCGCTGTCCGAGCCCCTCTGCAACGTGCTTGTCGACCAGCTCCGTCACCGCGTTGAGCCGCTCCGGATAGGAAAGCCCCGCCTTCCCAAGATCGATCTCCGGCCAGAGCTCCGGCGGCGGCAGGTTGTCCCGCGCGAAACTGTCGATATGGCCCGAGCGCAGGAATTGCATTGCCGTACCCCTCGTTATTCAGTTCTTGGCTTTCAGAAGTTCGCGCGCGATCACGACCTTCTGGACCTCGCTGGCGCCCTCGTAGATGCGCAGCGCCCTGATCTCCCGGTACAGTTCCTCCACCTTGACGCCCTTGGTGACGCCCAAGCCGCCATGGATCTGGACGGCGCGGTCGATCACCCGTTGGGCATTCTCCGTTGCGACGAGCTTGGCGAGCGCGGCCTCTCGCGTGACGCGCGCCGCGCCGCGGTCCTTGGTCCACGCGGCGCGATAGACCAGCAGTGCCGCCGCATCGACCTCCGCCGCGCTCTCGGCGATAGCGGCCTGCGAGAGCTGGAGGTCGCCCAGCGTTCCGCCGAAAAGCTTGCGGCCATTGGCGTGCGCAATCGTCTCGTGTAGCGCCCGCCTTGCGAAGCCGAGCGCGGCGGCGCCAACCGTCGAGCGGAAGATGTCGAGCGTCGCCATTGCGACCTTGAAGCCTTCGCCCGGCCCACCGATACGGTTCTCCAAGGGCACCCGGCAGCCCTCGAAGCGCAGCGTCGCGAGTGGATGCGGCGCGATCACCTCGATGCGATCGGCGATGGTCAGCCCCGGCGTATCCGCTTCGACGAGGAAGGCCGTGAGCCCGCGCGCGCCAGGCGCCTCGCCGGTACGAGCGAAGACGATGTAGTGGTCCGCGATGCCGCCGTTGGAGATCCAGCTCTTCTCGCCGTCGATGCGGACATGGGACAGGCCGTCTGGCGTCGCAGTCGTCGCCATCGCCGCGACGTCCGAGCCTGCCTCTTTTTCGGAGAGGGCGAAGGCGGCGATGCGCTTGCCCGCCGCGACATCCGGCAGGATGCGCCGCTTCATATCCTCCGGGCCCGCAATGCTGATCGAGCCGGTGCCGAGACCCTGCATGGCGAAGGCGAAATCGGCGAGCCCGTCGCGCGCGGCCAGGATCTCGCGGGCGAGGCAGAGCGTGCGCACGTCGAGCCGGTCGGAGAGACCGCCATAGGCAGCCGGCACGGTCGCCGTCAGGAAGCCGGCCGCCCCAAGAGCCGCGACACGCGCCCGGCAGGCCTCGTCGACATCGTCATGCGGCAAATCGGCGAGATAGGAATCCGCCCAGCCGGAGAGTTCGGCGGCGAAAACGCGGTGGCGCTCCTCGAAGAACGGCCAGTCCAGCGTGTCGCCGAGAATGTCGAAGCCGAGACGAGAAGCGCTGTCCATCTCAGTTGCCCTCGAAGACCGGCTTCTGCTTGGCGGCGAAGGCGTGATAGGCGCGGGCGAAGTCCTCGGTCTGCATGCACAGCGCCTGCGCCACGGCCTCGGCCTCGATCGCGCTCTCGACCGACATCGCCCATTCCATCTCGAGCATGCGCTTGGTCATGGCGTTGGCGAAGGTCGGGCCGTCCGCCAACTCGGCCGCGAGGGCCTGCGCCTCGGCCAGCACCGCCTCGGGCGCACAGAGCCGATTGAGGAAGCCCCAGCGTTCCGCTTCATCGCCCCTCAGCACGCGGCCGGTATAGAGCAGCTCGGCCGCACGGCCTTGACCGATAATGCGCGGCAGCATCGCGCAGGCGCCCATGTCGCAGCCAGCGAGCCCCACGCGATTGAACAGGAAGGCGATCTTGGCTCCCGCCGTGCCGAGCCGGAGATCGGACGCCATGGCGACGATGGCGCCGGCCCCGGCGCAGACGCCATCGATCGCGGCGACGACTGGCTGCGGGCAGGCGCGCATCGCCTTGACCAGATCGCCCGTCATCCGGGTGAACTTGAGCAGGTCCTTGGTCTCCATCGCGACCAGCGGGCCGATGATCTCGAAGACATCGCCGCCCGAGGAGAAGTTGCCGCCGGCGCCGGTCACCACGATCGCCTTGACGTCCTCCTCCTTCTGCGCGGCGAGGAAGAAATCCGTGAGCTCGCGATAGCTTGCGAAGGTCAGCGGATTCTTTTTCTCAGGCCGGTTCAGCGTCACCGTCGCGACCTTCCCGGCGACGGAAAGACCGAAATGCTGCGGCGTGAAGCCCGCCAGCGGCAGGGCGGTGGCGTTGGCTGTCGTCATCAGGCGTCTCCCGTGGCGGCCTCGCTTGCCCCGTCCTTCGCCCGGTTGGCGATGGCCCGATGCAGCGAAGTCTTGGTCTGTCCGAGCAGCCGGAAGAGCTGCGCGATCTCTGGTTGGTCGAGCCCGGCGAAGAGCTCGGCGATCCATTGCTCATGGCGCTCGGCCATGGCCTTGAAGGCTTTGCGCCCCTGCGGCGTCAGCGTGAGAATCTGGACGCGCCGATCCTGCGGCGCGGAACGCTTGTCGATGAGGCCGTCCGCAACGAGCCCGGTCACCAGGGCGGTGACGTTGCCGTTCGAGACCATCAACCGCTGCGAGACCTCGCCGACCGTCATGCCGACCACGGTCTTGTCGAGCTGCGCCATCAGGTCGAAGCGGGGCAGGGTGGTGCGGAACTCCTCGCGCAGCCGGTTGCGGATCTCCGTCTCGATCAGCGTCGAGCAGGTCAGTAGGCGCAGCCAGAGCCTGAGCTCGTCCTTGTGGTCGCCCGGCCGCTCGCTCGCCTTGGTCTCGCGGTCGAGGAGCAGGGTGGAGATGGTGCTTTCCATCTCAGAACTCCCCGCCATTGATGAGGAGCGACTGGCCGGTTACGGCCTCGCTGCCGGCCCCGCAGAGATAGCGCACTGCCGCCGCGACCTCCTCCGGCGCGATCAGCCGACCCTGAGGGTTGTCCTTGACCATCTCGGCCAGCGCCTGCTCGCGGCTCTTGCCGGTCTTGGCTGCGATCGCGTCGAGCCCGGACGCGACCATGTCGGTATCCGCGTATCCTGGGCAGACGGCGTTGACGGTGACGCCGGAGCGCGCGGTCTCCAGCGCCAGCGATTTCACCAGCCCGACGACCGCATGCTTCGCTGCGGCATAGGCGCTGACATAAGCGTAACCGCGGTGCCCCGCCGTCGAAGCGATCGCGACGAGCCGGCCGCTGCGGCGCTCCAGCATGGCGGGCAGCACGGCATGGAACAGGTTGACCGTGCCGATCAGGTTGATGTCGAGCATGCGGCGGAAGCGCTCGGCGTCGCTGCGCAGGAAGGGGCCGATCTCGACCGCGCCCGCATTGGCGACCGCGATGTCGAAGCCGTGGCTGCCGCCGAGCCTGGCGACGGCCTCGGAAACCGAAGCGGCCTCGCGCACGTCGCAGGTCGCGAAATCGCTGGCGGCACCCGCTGCGACGGCCGCCCGCAGGGCGGCCTCGTCGCGACCGAGGATAGCGACCCGCGCTCCGGCTTTCGTCAGCGCCTGAGCGATGGCCCGGCCGATGCCGCGTCCGCCGCCCGTTACCAGCGCATGCTGTCCCTGCAGAGTCATGGCTGTTCGACCTCCGGCGCAAAGGATATTTCAAGTCTAAAGGAATTGGCAAGCCGCCGGATTGGCCTTGAATCCATCACGTCATGCCGTTTTGCGGTGCAGTATGGTGCCTGATCGGGCAAAGCTTGAAATTCGAGCCGCAGCGGGCGAGTTGCTGTCGAAACCGCTTGCCGACATAAATATTTCAGACTTAAAATAATTTCCGTAGGCCGGCTCGGCCGCAGCGAGGAAGGAGGCGTCGATGCGTATCGCGGTCGTGGGCGGTGGGCCGGCGGGGCTCTATTTCGCGCTGCTGATGAAGCGGGACTGGCCGCAGATCGCGGTCGACGTCTTCGAGCGAAACCAGCCGGACGACACCTTCGGCTTCGGCGTCGTCTTCTCCGACCAGACGCTCGACATCTTCAAGGCGGCGGATGCGGAGAGCTACGCCGCGATCCGTGACAATTTCGCCTATTGGGACGACATCGAGATCCACTTCAAGAGCACTCTCCACCGCGTGCCCGGCAACGGCTTCTGCGGTTGCTCGCGCCGCTCTCTGCTGATGCTGGTGCAGGAGCGGGCCAAGGCCCTCGGCGTCGGCCTGCATTTCAATACCGACATCGCAGATGTCGAGGCGCTGAAACGCGATTACGACCTCGTCGTCGCGGCGGACGGCATCAACAGCCGAATTCGAGAGAACTGGCGTGAACGCTTCCAGCCCGAGGTCGATCTCCGGCCGAACAAGTTCGCCTGGATGGGCTCGACCCGCCCCTTCGACGCCTTCACCTTCTTCTTCAAGGAGACGGAGCACGGGCTCTTCATCGCCCATTGCTACCAGTACGAGGTGGGCCATTCGACGTGGGTGCTGGAAACCGATCCCGAGACCTTCGCGAAGGCGGGCTTGGGTGCCATGGACGAGGCGGCCTCGGCCGCCTTCCTCGAAGGCGTCTTCGTTGAAGAGCTGCAGGGCCATCGCCTGCAGATTAACCGCTCGCACTGGCGCAACTTCCCGGCGATCCGCTGCCGCAGCTGGGTGGCGGACAATGTCGTGCTGATCGGCGATGCCAAGGCGACCGCGCATTTCTCGATCGGCTCCGGCACCAAGCTCGCGATGGAGGACGCCATCGCGCTGCACAAGGCGATGGGGCAGGCGAAGCTCGACGTCGCCGCCGGGCTCTCACTCTTCGAGAAGCAGCGCCGCGAGGAGGTCGAGAAGACCCAGCATGCGGCCGATGTCTCGCTGGTCTGGTTCGAGCAGCTCAGGCGCTTCTGGGATTTCGCGCCGCTGCGCTTCGCCTTCGGCCTGATGACCCGCTCCAAGGCGATCACCTACGACAACCTCGCCCTGCGCGCTCCGGACATGGTCGCCGCCGTCGACAAGCTTGTCGCGGATGAGCTCGGGCCGCTGGCAAGGCGCCGCAAGGACGGGTCGCCGGTGCCGCCGGCCTTCCAGCCATTCCGGTTGCGCGAGATGCAGGTCGAGAACCGCATGACGCTCTCGCCGATGTGTCAGTATTCCGCCGAGAACGGCCTGCCGAACGACTGGCACCTGATGCATTACGGCTCGCGCGCCATCGGCGGGCCCGGGCTGATCTTCAGCGAGATGACCTGCATCGCGTCCGATGCCCGCATCACACCGGGCTGCGCCGGGCTCTGGAACGACGAGCAGGAAGCCGCCTGGACGCGCATCGTGGCCTTCGTCCACGCCCATTCGGCGGCGAAGATCTGTCTCCAGCTCGGCCATGCCGGGCGAAAAGGCGCGACGAAGCTGATGTGGGAGGGTATGGACCGGCCGCTGCCGGAGGGCGCCTGGCCGATCGTCTCGGCCTCGCCCTTGCCCTACTACCCGGAAAGCCAGGTGCCGCGCGAGATGACCCGCGCCGACATGGACCGGGTGCTGGCCGAGTTCGTCTCCGCCGCCGAGCGCGGCATCCGCGCCGGCTTCGACATGCTGGAGCTGCACTGCGCCCATGGCTATCTGCTGGCGAGCTTCCTCTCGCCGCTGACCAACCGGCGCACGGACGAATATGGCGGCGCGATCGAGAACCGACTGCGCTTCCCGCTCGAGGTCTTCCGGGCGCTGCGCGAGACCTGGCCGCGCGAGAAGCCGATGTCGGTGCGCATCTCGGCGACGGACTGGGCCGAGGGCGGACTTTCCGATGAGGATTCGGTTGCCATCGCCGAGGCCTTTGCCGCCGAGGGTTGCGACCTCGTTGACGTGTCGACCGGCCAGACGGTGAAGGAGTCGCGGCCCATCTATGGTCGCATGTTCCAGACGCCCTTCTCGGACCGCATCCGCAACGAGGCCAGCGTCGCCACGATGTGCGTCGGCAACATCACCTCGGCCGACCAGGCCAACACTATTGTCGCGGCGGGGAGGGCCGATCTCGTCGCGCTCGGAAGGCCCCATTTGGCCGATCCTTCCTTCGTGCTGCGCGCGGCGGCCTGGTACGGCGTCGATCTCGCTCAGCCCGTTCAATACGCAATGGGCAAAGACCAGATCATGCGCAACACGCCGCGCGAGCGCGAGGAGTTGGAGGCGCTCAAGCTCAAGGCCAGGCCCAGCCGCCACGCACAGCCGGCGTGAAGCCCGGGGTGAGGCTTTCCTGAAAGCAGGGGGCGACCTTCTCCTCATCGAGGCGCCCGAAGGCGCCGAGGAGATGGAGTGTATCGGCCGGATCGTCGGCGTGCCGCTGCTGGCCAATATGGTGGAGGGCGGGCGCACGCCGATCCTCGGCCGCGCCAAGCTGGAACGGCTCGCATATCGGATCGCGATCTGTCCCGTCGCCGGACTGCTCGCAGCGGCGAGCGCCCTGCAGTCTGTCTACTCCCAGATCAAGGCGAGGGGCTCGGCGCGAGAATGGAGCGGGGGCTTTGTCCCAGCACCATGGCGATATCGGAGGTGGTTCTGCCTTATGTCGATAGCCCAGGCGACAAGAGCTGGGTCGGGCCCATCCGCTCCTATCTGGCTGAGATGAAGACAGCTCTCGAAGGGATCGGCGCCGCAGACATGCCGGACGACTGGCGGCCGGCCTCGCGCTCCATTCTGGAGAACAACATCGCTTTCATGGAGGACTGCCTCGCCAAGGGCGAGATCGGCTTCGAGGCGGTGCAGGCCTTTTCCAGGAAGCAGGCGCCGTTCCTGCGCCTCGCCGTAGCCTGGTCTGCTGAGACGCAGGTGAAGCACTGGATGGGCGTGCTCGACGGCTGGCAGTGGGAGCTGCGCGGCCACTTCGATCAGGCCTATGGCATGAGCAACGCGATCTATGTGACACGTCAGAATAACGTGCTGTTCAGCGTCCTCGTGCAGTACTTCGGCCGGCGCGCGATCAATGACCGGCTGCTGCTGATCGAGACCATCTCGTTCACCACCACGCCCGAGGACAAGCTCGCCTCGCTGGCGCATATCGTTTCCGACCGTTCGGTCGGCAGCCTGTTCTTCAACAGCTACCACCTGATGGACTACGAACTGATGGGAGGCGATGCCCGCAAGGCCATCCCCTCGGAGATGAGGACGTGCGGAAAGGATCCCTTCCTGCCGCCCGCCGCGCCGTTCGGCTCCAACCAATGGCCGGCGCTGATCGCCGGCGGAACCGGCCCCGCCTCGCTCGACGATCTCCACTGAGGGGTGGTGGTTTGCTGCCGGAGCGGCGGAGGCGTTCACATGCGGGGCGCCATTCGCCGTCGACGCCTGGTGCTTTCCGCGATGCTCAGAGCAGTCCCAGTATGTGCAGGCCGACGAAGCAGCCGGCTCCGCCTCCGATCAGCAACAGGGGATTGACCGGTGTGAGCATCAGCAGCGTCGTCGAGACCAGCGCGATGGTGCGGCCGATCCAGCCGCCTTCGAGCGACTGGAGCAGGACATAGCCAGTCGCCAGGATCATCCCGGCCGCGACCGGCCGCAGGCCGCGCTCGAGGGCGCGTAGCAGCCGGGCCTCCTTGAAGCGCGACCAGATATGGGCGACGCCGTAGATCAGCAGCGCCGTCGGCCCGAAGATGCCGATGGTGGCGGCGAGCGCGCCCCAGAAGCCGGCGATTTGCCACCCGATCAGCGTCGCCAGCAGCGAACCCGGGCCCGGCGCCAGCCGCGAGATGGCGAAGGCATCGACGAATTGCGCGGCGCTCATCCAGTGATGCACGTCGACGATCTGGCGGTGCATGTCGGCGATGGCGCTCTGGCCGCTGCCGATCGTCGCCAGCGAGAGCGGCAGGAAGACCAGGAGGATGCTGAGAGGCAGGGTCGGCATCGCGGTGTCGTCAGTTTTCGAAATAGGCCACGGCGACGCTGAGCGCGCCGGCGACGAGCACGGTCCAGAGCAGCGGCCATTTCAGGATCGCCACCGCCACGAAGGTCGCGGCCATGACCGCAAGCGGGAAAACCCGGCGCGGCACGCGCCGCGCGGTGGTCAGACCCATCGCCAGCGACAGGCCGATCGCGGCTGCTGCCGCCCCACCGAGCGCCACATGGGTGAGCGCGAAGCCCTTGAGCGAGGCGAAGAGGCTCCCGATCAGCACGATGACGAAGGCGGCCGGCACGACGATACCGAGCCAGCAGGCGATGGCGCCGCTGCGTCCGCCGAGCCTGTAGCCGATCCAGATCGCCATGTTGGTGACGTTGACGCCCGGCAGGGCCTGGGCGATCGCGAGGCCGTTGAGGAAGTCTTCCTCGCTCATCAGCCGGCGCCGTTGCACGAATTCCCTGAATATCCAGCCGCTCAGCCCGCCGCCGAAGCTGGTGAGCCCGATCCGGGCGAAGATCAGAAAGAGCTGCCATGCGCGCGGGCGCTCGGTCAGGTGGTCCGGCATTCGGTTCATCAGCGCTGCGGCCGCTCCGAGCGCTGCAGCGTGCGCTTGACCGCGCGCTTCAGCCGCGCGCCAGCCTTGCGCACGAGCTCGCTGTTGCGGCGCTCGCGGCTCTGGCCCTCGGCCGGCGCGGGGATCGGCAGCGGCCGATCTTCCGCGCGGTCCGGCGCTACGTCATTCGCGACGGGCAGGACCGGGAGGGGCAAGGTCGTCATGGGTAAGGCGGCCGCCTTGGGTGGGGAGGGCTTCGCGATGGCGAGCCCCGTAATGCTTGGATCGAAGAAGGCCTTGATCGGCAGATGGTCGGAGGCGATGCGCGCCAGCGGCGTGTCATGCACCATCACGTCCGAGACGATATCGGGCCGGTTGGGGATGATCCTGTCGAGCGCCAGTAGCGGCAGGCCCGAGGGGAAGCTCGGTACCGGCATCGGCAGTGCTCCGAAGGCGGGGCCGAGCTCCTTGAGCGCCGAGCGATCGCCGAGGCGCCATTCGTTGAGATCGCCCAGCAGCAATGTCGGGCGCTCGTCGCGAGCCTTCATGATGTCGATCAGCATCCGCGCCTGCTGCGAGCGCGAGCGTCTGAGCAGGCCTAGATGGGCGGCGACGATTCTGAGCTCCGCGCCGCCTTCGAGGTCGATATCGACGACCAGTGCCCCGCGCGGCTCAAGGCCGGGCAGCGCGACCTGATGGACGTCCCGTACCAGCCCCTGCCGGAACAGCACGACATTGCCGTGCCAGCCATGGGCGGCCTCGTTCGCGCTCTCGATCGGGACCGGAACGAGGCCGGTCTCGTCCTTGAGGCGGGCGAGGTCGAGCAGGCCGTGGCGGGCGCCGAAGCGCTTGTCGGCCTCCTGCAGGGCGATGATGTCGGGCGCGATCTCGCGGATCACCGCGGCGACGCGGGCAGGATCGAACTTCCCGTCGACGCCGACGCACTTATGGACGTTGTAGGAGGCGACCAGCGTCCCGGCCGGCCGCTCACCCACTCCGGGAGCGGCGGTCCGGGGCCGGCTCCTCCGCTGGCGCAGCGTGGCGATGATGCTGGCGGGCAGGCTCTGGCTCTTCTTCATCGCTCTGCCGGTTGGGCTCCGGACCTGCTCGGATCGAACGGGCGGAACATGGAGAATCCGTGGCGTCAGGGATGTGACAAAGGGACTCTAGAGGTTGGCGGGATTCTTGGACAGGTGTCGGCGGAGGCCTTCTTGCCTAGAGATAGGGCGAGCCGAGCCAGATCAGCCTGTCCATCAGACGCATGAGATACGGCCGGGCGCGCAGGCCCGCAAGCGTGACCGGGGCGGCCTCGGCGATCACCGCTTCGATGCGCCGGTCGATCTCGGCGGCGAAGGCGTGGTCGAGCACCTCGACGTCGATTTCGAAATTCAGTCTCAGCGAGCGCGGATCGAGGTTGGAGGAGCCGACATAGGCCCAGCTTCCGTCGACGACGAAGAGCTTGGAATGGTCGAACGGCCCGGTGGCGCGCCAGATACGGCAGTAATTCTTGAGGATCTGGTCGAATTGCGCGGTCATCGCCCGGTCGACCAGCACGAGATTGTTGACCATAGGCACGACGATGTCGATGTCCACGCCGCGCCTCGCGGCGGTGACGAGCGCGCTGATGAATTCCTGGTCCGGCAGGAAATAAGGCGACATGATCCGGACCGAGCGGCGCGCGACCGAGAGCGCCCCCATCAGCAGCTTGTGGTTGGTCTCCAGATAGGAATCCGGCCCCGATGGCACGGCCCGGACCAGCACTCCGCCCTGGCTGGCAACAGGCGGCGCGATCTCCCAGGCCGGGCCGGAAAGCGCCTCGCCGGCGGCGAAGCGCCAGTCCTCGGCCGCGACAGCGAAGAGATCGGCGACGACCGGCCCTTCGAGCCGGAAATGCGTGTCATGGGCGAAGGCCTCGCCAGCGAATTCCCGGGTGAAGCCCTGGCGGATGTTCATGCCGCCCATGAAGGCGACCGCGCCGTCGACGACGAGGATCTTCCGGTGGGTTCTCAGATTCGCGTAGGGGAGTTTCAGCCCCATGATGATGTTGCCATTGAAGACGTCGAACGCGACGCCTCCCTCGCGCAGATAGCCCGCGATGCTCGGCACCGAGTAGCGCGCCCCCACCGCGTCGATCAGCACCCGCACCGCGACCCCGCGCCGATGCGCCTCGATCAGCGCATCCGCAATGCGCAGGCCCGCCGGGTCGCGATCGAAGATGTAGCTTTCAAGGATGATGCTGCGCTGGGCTCCTTCGATGGCAGAGCGCATGGCCGCATAGGCCTCGTCGCCGGTGCGTAGCGTCGCGATGGCGTTGCCGGTGGTCAGCGGGTGGCGCGCGACCCGGTCGCCCAGCGTCTTGAGCGCGGTGAAGCGCTGGCCGAAGCATGCGGCCACGACCTCCTCCTCGGCATGGAAGGAAGCGCCTCTCACGCCGTGGCCGGGGCGCTGTGCGAGGATCGTGGCCCGTCGGATGCGGTTCACGCCCGCGATGGCGTAGATCAGCGGTCCGACGATCGGCGAGAGGAAGATGACGCCGGCCCAGCCGATCGCGCCGCGCACCTCGTCCTTCGTCATCACCGCATGGGCGCCGGCGACGGCCGCCATGACCAGCGAGATGACGGCAAGGGCATGCGGCCAATAGGCTGAG
Organism: Hyphomicrobiales bacterium; assembly: GCA_900473415.1. Taxonomy (GTDB): domain Bacteria; phylum Pseudomonadota; class Alphaproteobacteria; order Rhizobiales; family Beijerinckiaceae; genus Allobosea. Next base: position 651 of record UCLR01000046.1, on the reverse strand, counting down.
AGAATCCCCCACATGTGAGGGAAATTAGCTGCTGGGAGCGTTCGCCGCCATGGCGCGGCTTATGTCCTTGTGGGCAGGGTTTGTCAGGAAGCAGCGGGAGAACCGGAAGACTCGACTCGCCTTCCGGACAAGAGCATCTTATAAAAGAACAAAGAGTGAACAATCTATCTGTTTCCATGAACGCAGCCACCGCACCGACCCTGTCCGATCTGCGCCGCAGCCTCGCCGAGGCGGCCCTGCGGGCCGGCCCAGTCGCAGGCGGGCGGATCGGGCTCGGCGTGCCATCTCTCGATGCGGTCCTGAATGGCGGGCTCGTGCGGGCGGCGCTGCACGAGATCCACGCCGCGGAAACCGCCGACCTCGCCGCCGCAACGGGCTTCGCGCTCGGATTGGCGCTGCGGGCTGGGGAGGAGGACGAGCAACGGGGCAGGGAGAGCGAGAAGGCGCATCGCCCGATCCTCTGGGTCAGGCAGGATTTCGTCGATGCCGAGACCGGCCGGCTGCATGCGCCGGGGCTGAACGAGCTTGGGCTCGATCCCACGCGGCTGCTGCTGGTGCGGGCGCGTGACGGAGAGGGCGTGCTGCGGGCGGGCGCGGAGGCGGTGCGCTGCCCGGCGCTCGGGGCTGTGTTGATCGAGCCCAAGCTCGTTC
>UCLR01000015.1 GCA_900473415.1 Hyphomicrobiales bacterium | reverse complement strand
CGAGGTGCCGTCCGGCATCAGGCCCTGTCCCTGGGTGGCACGGATCGAAGTGCAGAGATTGGTCCGGCGCGACAGGCAGGACTTACAGTTGCGGCATTCGGGCGTGTAGAGCGGGATGACATGGTCGCCGACCTTGAGCGTGGTGACGCCGGCACCGACCTCGCGGACGATGCCGGCGCCTTCATGACCGAGGATCGCCGGGAACTTGCCCTCCGAATCCATGCCGGAGAGCGTATAGGCATCGGTGTGGCAGATGCCGGTCGCCATCACCTCGACCAGCACCTCACCGGCCTTCGGCCCGCCAATCTCCACGGTCTCGATCGTCAGCGGCTTGCCGGCCTCCCAGGCCACGGCGGCGCGTGTCTTCATTGGATGTTTCCTCCTCGAACGGTCATTTCAGATAGGGGCGGATGACCCGCATGATCGCGGTGATGTCGTCGTCGCCTTCGGGCTGAGCCTGAGGCGGTTCTGTGGTGGCGAACAGGGTTTCGCGCAGATGGCTTTCGAGCACCTCCGCCATCAGCCCCGTCGCCGCGCCGCGAAGCGCAGCGAGCTGCTGAAGCAGGGCGCCGCATTCCTCCCCGCGCTCCACGGCCGCGATCAGGGCGTCGGTCTGCCCCCTGATCCGCCGCAGCCGGGCGACGGCACGTTTCTTCTCTTCGGGCGTGTGCGGCATGGAACGAGCATCGTGCTTCGATCCAGGCGACGCTAAGGTACTCAGGGGGAGTATGTCAACGATAGGGTGAGCGCTGCGACGCTCCGCGGGAGGCGGCTCGGCTCAGAAGCTCCAGCCGATGTCGATCTGGGCGAGATGGCGGCTGAAGTTGGTCAGGTCGAGCGGGCGGTCGCGGCCCCGCTCATGCCCGGCTACCTGGACGTTGTAGGCGACCGAGACCGCCAGTTCTTCCGTCGCCTGCCAGTAGATGCCGGGCCCCATGAAGGTGGCGTGGCCGGCATGGTTGCCGAGGCCCAAGGAATTCTGCTGGCGCAGATGGCGGATCTCGCCGCTGAGATAGATGCCCGGGCGGACCTGCCAGGCGAGCGAGCCGCCGACCGCCGTGGTCGCGCTGCGCTGATATGGCTCGGGGCCATTCCAGATCAGGTTGTGCGAGACGTTGACGGCGCCATAGAGCGTGCCAGGTATGATGATGCGGTCGGCGAGGAGTTTGAACGCCGTGTTGTAGCTGGAGAACTGGCCGGTAAGCCTGTCGTCGTTGCGCTCGAGGCCGGTCTCGACGCCGAGGCTGAGCCCGAGCCCGTGATCGCGGTGGCTGAGCAGCCGGTACTTGGCCTCAAAGCTGCCGCCGTGGCTCCGGTCCTTCAGGCGTTCCCGGGCGATGGTCGAGCGTGTCGTGCCGCCGAAGAGAGAGGTGCTGACCTCGAGGCAGGGCAGGAGGCCGTAAGAGCCCTGGAGCGTGCCGTGGCGGCTGAGCGAGCGCCCCTCCCGCACGCCGGCATTGCCACCGAGTGTAAGTCCGAGGCTGCCGCGGCCTAGATCGGCGATGCCGGAGCCGTCGGTGAAGCCGAAGGCGTCCGTGGGGGCATCGTCGAGATCGTCACAGACGCTGGCGGTCTCGGGTTCGGGCTGGGCCTCGAAGGCTTCGGCATGGGTTGCCGCCAAGGCCAACAGGCCGAGTGCGAGCGCGAAGGTCAGGGTGTGATCAGCCAAGGTCGACTTCCGAAACGGCAGGCCTCGCGAGAAGGCCTGCCGCTACGTTAAGTCGGCGTGAAGAACGGGATGAAAACTGCGCCGAAGGACTGCTTCCAGCGAGCGCGGTTAATGGTTCGCGCGGGGCGTCAGAAGCTGTAGCCCAGCTTCACCTTGACGAGGTGCTGGCTGAAGTTGGTCAGGTCGAGGTCGCCGGGCTCGCCCTTGGCCTTGCCGGCCACCTGGATGTTGTAGGCGGCCGAGATCGCGAGCTGCTTCGTCGCCTGCCAGAAGACGCCGGGGCCGACATAGGTGGCATAGCCGGCTTCATTGCCGAAGCCGAGGTCGTTATGGGCGCGCATGTGGCGGACCTCGCCGCTGAGATAGAGCCCTTCCTGCATCTGCCAGGCGAGCGAGCCGGCAACGGTGAAGGTCGAGGAGCGGCCATAAGGCGAGGGGCCGGTCCAGGTCAGATCCTGCGACAGGTTGATCGCGGCATAGAGCGTGTTCGGGATCAGCGTCTTGTCGGCGAAGAGGCGGATGCCGGTGTTGTAGCTGGTGAAGCGGCCGGCGCCTTCGGGATCGATGCGGGTGGCGCTCGGATCGATGACGAGGGTGAGGCCGAGCCCATGCATGTCGCGGCCGAGCAGCTTGTACTTCATCTCAACGCCGGCGCCGTAGGTGCGCTCGTCGGCACTGACGCCGCCGGCCGAGGCATTGATGAAGCTGCCGAGGACGTAAGGGCCGATCTCGAAGCAGGGGAAGAGGCCATAGGAGCCCTGCAGCGTCAGCCCGTGGCCGTTGGAGGTGCCGACGCGCGTGCCATAGGCGCCGCCATAGGTCAGGCTCGGCCCGAAGGAGCCGACATCGGCCACGTCGGAGCCGGTGGTGAAGCCGAAGGCGTCAGTCGGAATGCCCTCGCTCTCGGCGCAGGCGGAGACGGCGGGCGCCGGCGCGGCAGAAGCGCTCTTGCGGGAGGGGAGGTCGGCGGCCATCGCCGTGGCCGCAGTGCCGGCGAGAAGGGCGAGGGCAAGAGACTTCGAGGCGATCGAGGCAAACGACATGGGCGCCATTCCGTTGAGAGACGGCGGCCCAGATTTGCCCGGAGCGAATCATTCGCAGCGGGCAGGCTGCCTGATTGGCAACCTGCCGCGCCCGGCTTCTCCGCGCGAGAGGCCGATGACACTCCGAAATGAAATAATGTTACATGTTGCGCCGCCACAACAAATTAGAATGGCAACAGAAAAGGCGGCGAGCCCGTCAGCCCGGCGGCGTCAGCATCGCAATCCGCGCCAGCGCACGGGGCGCGATGGCGGCCAGTTCCTCGACCGGCTTCCAAACGGCGGCATGCACCTCCTCGACCTGGACGACGAGCGGCCGGCTCGGATCGGCGAGGAAGAGATACTGCAGGTCGTGATGGACATGGGCCGGTTCGCCACGGGCCGGCTTGCCCGGCACGTCATGGCTGTCGATTGCGAAGGGGACATCGGCGTCGCGATGCCAGGGATGGAGGACAAGACCCTGCACGCCGGTCTCCTCGACCGCTTCGCGCGCCGCCGAGTTGTGGAAGCGCTCGGCCTCCTCCCAATGCCCGCCCGGCTGGAGCCAGCGGCCGATGACGACATGGTCGATCAGCAGCACGCGGGCATGATCGGGCGAGAGCACGAACGCGCTGGTGGTGACATGACCGGGGAAGGTCTCGCGCTTGTCGAGCGCATGGCCCTGCCCGATCTGCCAGCGCAGTAGCGAGAGATGTTCGTGGGAGCCGGCGATTTCGGCGCGATAGCGGTCGACGGCCTCGACGAGGCTCGGCATGAACTCCATGGGCTTCAAATGACACTCCGGTGGCGGCGATTCGATCAGGCAGAGCTTCCGGCGGCGTCGTGGCGAAAACGTGGGAGGCAGCGCCCGACAGGCGGCGAATCGCGGCACGACGCCGGAAGCTGAGCGCGTCCGGTGTTGGAATGTCAAAAAGGTGGCGGGCCGAGACGGCCCGCAAAAACGAAGCCGCTCCCTTTGAGGGGAGCGGCTGAAGGCTGCCAGCTTCGTGATAGCTGCGCGATATCAGCTTATCCCAGCTTGGCGTAGGCGGGGACCGTCAGGAAGTCCTCGAAGTTCGGTGCCAGCGACAGCTTCTCGAAGAGCTCGATCGCCTCGGGGAAACGACCCTTGGCATAGTTCTCCGGGCCGAGCTCGCCCTTCACGCGCTCCATCTCCTCGGGCAGGCAACGCTTGAACAGCGCGGCGTCGGCCTTGATGCCGCCTTCCAGCTCGACGCCGTACTGGACGAACTGCCAGATCTGGGCGCGGCTGATCTCGGCGGTCGCGGCGTCCTCCATCATGTTGTAGATCGGCACCGCACCGCGGCCGCGCAGCCATGCTTCGATATACTGCACGCCGACGCGGATGTTCTCGCGGAAGCCATCCTCGGTGCGCGTGCCCTGATGGACTTCCAGCAGGTCCTTCGTGCCGATGCTGACATCCTCGCGCTTCTTGTCGAGCTGGTTGGCCAGCGGCATCAGCCGGTCAAAGACCTCCATGGCGACCGGGACGAGATCCGGGTGGGCGACCCAGGTGCCGTCATGCCCGTCGCCCGCCTCGCGCTCCTTGTCAGCCTTGACCTTGGCGAAGGCGGCGGCGTTGGCCTCGGGGTTGTTCTTCACCGGGATCTGCGCCGCCATGCCGCCCATCGCGAAGGCACCGCGCTTGTGGCAGGTCTTGATCAGCAGCAGCGAATAGGCGCGCAGGAAGGCCTTCGACATCACGACCTGCGAACGATCCGGCAGGACATAGGCCTTGTTGCGGGCGAGCTTCTTGATGAAGGAGAAGATGTAGTCCCAGCGGCCGCAGTTCAGCCCGGCCATGTGCTCGCGCAATTCGTAGAGGATCTCGTCCATCTCGAAGGCGGCGGGCAGGGTTTCGATCAGGACCGTGGCCTTGATCGTGCCGCTCTTCAGGCCGAGCGCCGACTGGGCGGTGACGAAGACGTCGTTCCAGAGCCGGGCTTCGAGATGGCTCTCCAGCTTCGGCAGGTAGAAATACGGGCCGGAGCCGGCCGCCAGCGCAGCCTTCGCATTGTGGAAGACGTAGAGGCCGAAATCGACCAGCGAGCCCGAGGCGATCTCGCCATCGATCTCGATGTGGCGCTCCGGCAGGTGCCAGCCGCGCGGGCGGATGATCAGGACCGCGGGCTTCGCGCCCAGCTTGTAGGCCTTGCCGGTGGTCGGCTCGGTGAAGTCGATCTTGTTGGCCCAGCGATCCTTCAGGTTGAGCTGGCCCTCGACCATGTTGGCCCAGACCGGCGAGGAGGCGTCCTCGAAATCGGCCATGAAGACCTTGGCGCCGGAATTCAGCGCGTTGATGATCATCTTGCGGTCGACGGGACCGGTGATCTCGACGCGGCGGTCGAGCAGGTCGGCGGGGATCGGGGCGACGCTCCAGTCACCCTCGCGGATGTGCTTCGTCTCGGCGAGGAAGTCTGGCGTCTCGCCGGCGTCGAAGCGCTTCTGGCGCTCGGCGCGCAGGCTGAGCAGGCGCTTGCGGGTCTCGTTGAAGCGGCGGTGCAGATCGGCGACGAAGGCGAGCGCTTCCGTGGTCAGCACTTCCTCGAAGCGCGGCTGCAGCGCGCCCTTGATGACCACGCCGGCCGGCAGGGTGAGCGTAACGGTTTCGGACATGGCTCTTCCTCCAATCTCTGATGACAACGATCATCCCGCGGAATTCGTTTTTTCGAAATGCGGAAAGGATGACGATCACCTGTTCCAGAATGGAAATAATTGCGATGTAGGAGACCTGCGCCGCCCGTACGATCCGTGATCGCGAGCCTGGGCCAACAAGCGCGCCATGCCACCAAACCAGCGCTTCCGCCGTGGAAAAATGGAGAAAGGCCCGAGTTCCGTAAGTCGGCTTCAGTAATTCGTAAGCTCCGGCCGCCACGTTCTCCCAGTCGAATACGGCAATTCGGCTCGGGGGTGAGATGCCATGTTCAAGATCGCTTCCCTCATTGAGATGGTGCGGCGGTTCGGGCGGGACAGGCGCGGGAACGTGCTGGTCATGACCGGGCTTGCCATCGTTCCGTTGATGGGCGTTGTCGGCGTCACAGTGGACTATTCGCGCGCCAGCAACGTTCGCCAGGCGCTAAGCTCGGCGATCGATGCCGCTTCGCTGATGGCGGCCCGCGATGCGCAGAAATTGACCGACGCGCAGCTCAAGCAGCGGATCGATTCCTGGATCCGCGACAATCTTCCGGCCGAGGCGAAGAACGACTTCAGCAGCGCCACGGTGACGATCGATCGCACGGCGCGCACCATCAAGATCGCGGCCAACGCCAACGTGCCGACGACCATCGCGCGTGTTCTCGGCACACAATACATGCCCGTAGGCAGCAACGCCCAGTCGACCTGGGGCACCAATACGATCGAACTCGCGCTGGCGCTCGACAATACCGGCTCGATGGACTCCTCGGGCAAGATGACCGCGTTGAAGACGGCGTCGAAGAGCCTGCTCAAGATCATGAAGGATGCGGCGCTCGATGCCGACCAGATCAAGATCTCGATTGTGCCGTTCAATACGCAGGTCCGACTGGCGCGCAGCTGGAAGGATGCCGAGTGGATTCGCTACGGCATGACGCGCGACGTCAATTGCCGCAACGTGACCGTCAATGGGAAAAAGACGCAGGTCTGTGATACCGAGACGATGACGAAGGCGACCTGGGCGACCACGGCTCAGGGCTGCATCGCCGACCGCGACATGGACTACGATACGAAGGATGCCGGAAGTTACTCGGCGAGCGCCCAGCAGTACCCGGCGTACTGGTGCGGCCAGTCGACCCTCGCGGAGGTCATGCCTCTGTCGTCCGACTGGACCGCGCTCGAGCAGCGCATCGACAGCATGACGCCCGTCGGCAACACGAACGTCACGATCGGCGCCGTCTGGGGTTGGGCCACCTTGACGCCGGACGCGCCCTTCACCGAGGCGAAGCCTGCGACCGAGCCGCGGCTGAAGAAGTACATGATCCTGCTGACGGACGGCGACAACACACAGAACCGCTTCACCACCAATGGCGACGACATCGACGCGCGCACGAAGCTGGCCTGCACGAACATCAAGGCAGCCGGCATCAACCTCTATACGATCCGCGTGATCAATGGCGATGAAGCCCTGCTCAAGGGATGCGCCAGCACGCCAGCCATGTACTACAACGTGCAGGACGCCTCGCAGCTCGATCCGATCTTCAAGGCGATCGCCGCCGAGATCAGCGCGGTGCGCCTGACGCAGTAGGACCGGCGGCGAGTTCGGCGAAGCGCGCGAGGAAGCGCGCTTGCGCCGCCTCGGTGTCGAGCGGTTCGAGCCAGGCAAGGACATCGGCCGGCAGCGGTTGCGGCCGGCCGAAGAATTTCAGCGCCTCCTCGCGGCCGAAGCCGGCGAGGCGGGTCGCCTCGAAGAAGGCGGCGATCGTGTCGGCCTCCTTGGTCTTGCGCTTCTGCAGCGCGGGCGTCGCCGCCGGCAGGCCGAAGCGCAAGTGGATGGCAGTCAGAAGACGCAGCTCAACGCTCTTGTACGCGTCGCCCATCACCACCTTGAACGGCGAGATCATGTCGCCGATGACGTATTCGGGCGCGTCGTGCAGCAGCGCCATCAGCCGCCACTCGCGGCTCCAGTCCGGGTTCAGATGGCCCGCGATGGCCTCGACCAGCAGGCAGTGCTGCGCGACCGAGAGAGAATGCGCGCCGCGCGTCTGGCCGTTCCAGCGGGCGACGCGAGCGAGGCCGTGGGCGATGTCCTCGATCTCGACGTCGAGCGGCGAGGGGTCGAGCAGGTCGAGCCGCCGCCCCGAGAGCATGCGTTGCCAGGCACGCGGCGCTTCGGGCTTGCGGGCCATCAGGCGGCGGGGCGCGTGTCGCGGGCGAGCGCCGCGCACTCGCTGTAGCGGAAGCAGCCGGTGAGGTGGTCGTTGACCAGCCCGCAGGCCTCCATGAAGGCGTAGACGATGGTCGGGCCGCAGAAGGTGAAGCCGGCCTTCTTCAGCTCCTTCGCGATCCCCTCGGACAGCTTGGTCTGTGGCGGCACCTCGTTCTGGGTCCGGAAGCTGTTCTGCAGCACGCGGCCGTCGAGATGCTTCCAGAGAAAATCGGCGAAGGGCTCGCGCTCGCTGATCCTGAGATAGGCTTGTGCGCTCTTGATCGTGCCCTCGATCTTGCCGCGGTGGCGGATGATGCCCGGGTCGGCCAGCAGGCGCAGGACATCAGCCTCCGTGAAGCGTGCGACCGTCTCCGGCTCGAAGCCGGCGAAGCCCGCGCGGAAGGCGTCGCGCTTCCTGAGGATCGTGATCCAGGAGAGGCCGGCCTGGAAACCGTCCAGGATCAGCTTCTCCCAGAGGGCCCGGGAATCATACTCCGGCACGCCCCATTCGGTGTCGTGGTAGGCGAGATAGAGCGGATCGGTGCCCGGCCAGCGGCAGCGGAACTTGCCGTCGGGACCCTGGATGGCGATGCGTTCTTCAGTCGAGATGTTTGCCTCGCTCACGATGGTGGCCTCGCTCATGCGGCGGCTCCGAAGTCCGGTTCTCCGGGGAAGGGGAAGCGGATGAAGCCGGGCTTCTCCGCGAGATGGAAGGCGAGTCCACCGCCCATCGGCGTCTCGCCCGAGCCAAGCGCATCGGCCAGCCGGTCGAGCCGGAGCATGGCGAGCGCGCGGCCATCCGCTGCGGTGCCGATCGTGCCGAGCAGCTTGCCGCTGGCTGTGGCGTCGGAGCCCGACTCGGCCGCGATGCCGCCGTCAAAGGCGATGGGGACGACCCGGGTGCGGGCGGTGCCGCGATGCTGCATGCGGGAGACGACCTCCTGCCCGATATAGCAGCCCTTCTTGAAGGAGACGCCACCCAGCTGGTCGAGCAGCGCCTCATGCGGGAAGGCGTCGCCATAGGCGAAATCGCGGCCACCGGCGGGGATGCCGAGCGTGACACGGCGGGCGTGATAGCTTTCCGGTTCGGCCGTGACGAGGGCGTCGATGCCGGCGACGTCCGTGATGGCGCGCTGGCCCAGCGCCGGCAGGCGCGGGTCCTCATAGACGATGCCGGCATTGGCCGGCAGCGGTGCGCTATCGGCAGAGGCGAGCACCGCGCTCGCCTCGGTCAGGTCGTCGAGCGCCACCTTGGCGCGCAGCTTGTAGAGCTTCAGGCGTTTCATCAGATCGGAGGTCTGCAGCAGCGGGCAATCGAGCAGGAAGCCGCCGCCATCCTCAGGCGGCAGCGCCACGATGAAGAAATCGCAGATGATCTTGCCCTGCGGTGTCAGCAGCGCGCCGTAACCGGCCTGTCCCGGCGTCACCGCGTCCAGGTCGTTGGTGACGAGGTTCTGCAGGAAGTCCCGCGCGTCCTCGCCGCTGACGCGGATGACGCCGCGGTCTATCAATCGCGTGGCGGACATGGGCAGCCGTTCCAGTTTTGGTTTCGGGTCGAGGCTCGACAACCGAAAGAATGCGTTGGCGCCACCCGAAAGCTGTTTTGGCTTCCGGCGCGACGCATCAGCCGATAGGTAGGCTGCATCCGCTTCTCGCTCAACCGCCCGGAGACCGCCATGCCCCAGACCTACGATGTCATCCTCAAGGGCGGCACGGTGGTGAACCAGGATGGTCGTGGCGAGCGCGACCTCGGCATCACCGGCGGCAGGATCATGGCGCTCGGCGATCTCTCGCAGGCTTCGGCCGGTGAGGTGGTCGATTGTACCGGCCTGCACATCCTGCCCGGCGTGATCGACAGCCAGGTGCATTTCCGCGAGCCGGGTCTCGACCACAAGGAAGATCTGGAGACCGGCTCGCGTGCGGCAGCGCTCGGCGGCGTCACGACCGTCTTCGAGATGCCGAACACCATTCCGCAGACGACGACGCCGGAGGCGCTGGCCGACAAGATCCGGCGCGGCCGCCATCGCATGCATTGCGACTTCGCCTTCTGGGTCGGCGGCACGCATGAGAACGCAACCGACGTGGCGGAGCTGGAGCGGTTGCCGGGCGCTGCCGGCATCAAGGTGTTCATGGGGTCCTCGACCGGCGACCTGCTCGTCGAGGACGACAAGGGCGTGGCCGAAATCCTGAAGCGCACGCGCAGGCGCGCCGCCTTCCATTCGGAAGACGAGATGATGCTGCGCGAGCGCATGGGTCTTCGCGTCGAGGGCGATCCGTCGAGCCATCCGGTCTGGCGCTCGCCGGAGGTGGCGCTGACCTGCACCAAGCGGCTGGTTCGGATCGCGCGCGAGACGGGGGCCCGCGTCCATATCCTGCACATCTCTACGGCTGAGGAGATGGTCTTCCTCAAGGATCACAAGGACGTCGCCACCGTCGAGGTGCTGCCGAACCATCTGACACTGGTCGCGCCGGATTGCTACGAGCGGCTCGGCACCTATGCCCAGATGAATCCGCCGATCCGCGACGACAGCCATCGCCAGCGCATCTGGTGGGGCGTCGAGCAGGGCATCGTCGACGTGCTCGGCTCCGACCACGCGCCGCATACCCATGAGGAGAAGCACCACGCCTATCCGGCCAGCCATTCCGGCATGCCGGGCGTGCAGACGCTGGTGCCGATCATGCTCGACCATGTGAATGCCGGCCGGCTTTCGCTGGAGCGCTTCGTCGACCTCACCAGCCATGGTCCGCAGCGCATCTTCGGGCTCGAAGGCAAGGGCCGCATCGCCGTGGGCTGGGACGCCGATCTCACCATCGTCGACCTGAAGCTTCGGCAGACGATCACGAATGACTGGATCGCGTCGAAATGTGGCTGGACGCCTTATGATGGCGTTGCGGTCAACGGCTGGCCGGTCGGCACCTATGTCCGGGGCATCAAGGTGATGTGGGAAGGCGAGCTGACGAATCCTTCGCGCGGCGAGCCGGCACGCTTCCTGGAGGCGCTGCCGCGCGTTTCGTGACCGGCACGCGAATGCTCGCGTGAAAAGAAACTGAAAAAAGATCCGCGGCCGTGTCGATTCCGGCCGCGCCCGTTCGACGTGGAGGCAGAGAACGGGTCTCGGCACCTCGCTGACCGCCCGATTCTTCCAACCAAGGAGAAGACGGATGCGCGTGATGGTTCTGGTCAAGGCGGACAAGGACAGCGAAGCCGGCATCATGCCGAGCACTGACATCCTCACCAAAATGGGTGCCTATAACGAGGAGCTGGTGAAGGCCGGTGTCATGCTGGCCGGCGAGGGGCTGCACCCGACCTCCAAGGGCATCCGCATGCGCTTCTCGGGCCGCGAGCGGACGATCACGGACGGTCCCTTTGCGGAAACCAAGGAGCTGCTCTGCGGTTTCTGGCTCTGGCAGGTCAAGTCGATGGAAGAGGCCATCGAATGGCTGAAGCGTGCGCCGTTCGATGGCGGCACCGAGATCGAGGTCAGGCCCGTCTTCGAGATGGAGGATTTCTGTGCCGAGATGACGCCGGAACTGCGTGAGCAGGAAGGCCGTCTGCGCGCCGGGATCGAGAAGCTCGTCCGCTGAACCCGTTCAAGCCGGACGGTGAGAGGCAATGCTGCACCACTTCCGATTCCAAGGAGAAGACCGATGCGTTTCATGGTGATGGTCAAGGCGACCAAGGACAGCGAAGCCGGCGCACCGCCGACCCAGGAACTGCTCGAGGCGATGATGGCCTACAATGAAGAGCTGGTGAAAGCGGGCGTCATGAAGGGAGGCGATGGGCTGCATCCGAGTTCGAAGGGCGCGCGTGTACAGTTCGACGGCGCCAAGCGCTCTGTCGTCGACGGGCCCTTCGCCGAGACCAAGGAGCTCGTCGCAGGCTATTGGCTGTGGGAATGCGCTTCGCTCGATGAGGCGATCGCCTGGGTCAAGCGCTGCCCCAACCCGATGCCTGGCCCGTCCGAGATCGAGATCCGCCCGCTGTTCGAGTTGGCCGATTTCGGCGAGATCGTCACGCCGGAGACTGCGGCGCAGTGGGATCGCCTGAAGGCCGAGGCCGGCAGTCAGGACTGAATGATCGACGCACTTGCCTGCAAGGGCCGCTGATGCTGTGTATCGCTTCCCATGTCGGCAAGCGATGCACACCGCACCGTCGAGACGGTCTGGCGCATGGAGGCGCCGAAGCTGGTCGCGGGTCTCGCGCGGCTGACGCGCGATATCGGCCGGGCCGAGGAGCTGGCGCAGGACGCGCTGGTCGCAGCGCTGAAGCAGTGGCCGGAGGAGGGCGTGCCCCGCAATCCCGCCGCCTGGCTGATGCAGGTCGCCAAGCACCGCGCGTTCGATACGGTCCGCCATGAGGCGATGGCGCGGCGCAAGCAAGAGGAACTCGGCCGCGACCTCGACGAGGACGGCCCTTCCATGCCCGATCTCGATGCCGCGCTCGATGACGGGGTTGGCGACGACCTGCTCAGGTTGATCTTCACCGCGTGCCATCCGGTCCTGTCCCAGGAGGCGCGGCTGGCGCTGACGCTCAAGCTTATCGGCGGGTTGACGACGGAGGAGATCGCCCGCGCCTTCCTCGTGCCGGAACCGACGATGGCGCAACGCCTCGTACGCGCCAAGAAGACGCTGAGCGAGGCGAAGGTGCCCTATGAGGTGCCCTCCGGGCCGGAGCTGGGCGCGCGCCTCGCCTCGGTGCTCGAGGTCGTCTACCTGATCTTCAACGAGGGCTACGCGGCGACATCCGGCCATGACTGGGTGCGCCCGGCGCTCTGCGAGGAGGCGCTGAGGCTCGGGCGCATCCTTGCGGCTCGCGCGCCGGGAGAGCCGGAGGTTCACGGGCTCATCGCCCTGATGGAACTGCAGGCGTCGCGACTGAGAGCCCGAATCGGCCCCGATGGGGAGCCGATCTTGCTGCTCGACCAGAATCGGGCGCGCTGGGACCAGCTCCTGATCCGGCGCGGGCTTGCCGCTCTGGATAGGGCGCAGCAGCTCGCCGGTGCCGCGACCGGCCCCTATCTGCTGCAGGCGGCGCTCGCAGCCTGCCATGCCCGCGCCCGCACGGCTGACGAGACGGACTGGTCGCGAATCGCCGCGCTCTACGGCGTGCTCGCCCGTGTGACGCCGTCACCGGTTGTCGAGCTGAACCGGGCCGTCGCGGTGTCGATGGCGGAGGGGCCCGCGGCAGGGCTGGAGCTGGTCGAGGCGCTGGCGGCCGAGCCCGCGCTCAAGCGCTACCATTTGCTGCCGGGCGTGCGTGGCGACCTGCTGTCCAAGCTCGGCCGGCATCGCGAGGCGGCAGAAGCGTTCGAGCAGGCCGTCGCGTTGACGCGTAACGTGAAGGAGCAGGCGCTGATGGCGGAGCGGGCCGAGAAGGCCCGGGCAGCGGCGAGCTAGTGCCGCGTGCCGCAGGTGAAGGCGCCGCAGCGCACCTTCTCGGGCAGAGCCTCGGCGAAGAGGGCGGTCGCTTCCTCGCCATAGGTCTTCACCAGCGTGCGCAGCGCGGCGAAGAGCGCCGCATGGGCGAGCGCATCCGAGTCGAGCCCGTCCTGCTGCCCTTCGGCGAAGGCATCCTCGACATAGCCATAGGCGACGCGGCGCTCATCGCCGTGGTCCTCGGCGAGGTTCGGGTCGAGCATCGTATCGTCGGACAGGATCGACATCGAAACGGACTCTGCGGCCTTTAACCTGATGCGAATCGCGCCGGTTCTGGCCCGGATCGCAACGTTTGGTGACGCATCTGTCATAAGCCGTGCCAGAGCGGGACGCTACCGCGTCGTTTAAGAAAGGTTAACGGGACGGGAAGAATTCGCCCCAAAACCGCATTCGGTCGGCGGCTGTTGCCTATCCGCCATAGCGGTTGGCCAGCGCCCGCGAGAGCGCCTCACCCTGGATGGCGAGCCGCGAAGCGGCCTCCAGGCTGGTGTCGGTGCAGGCACGGTGCGTCAGCGAATAGGCCTTGAAGCCGCGGTTGAAGGCGGCGGTCAGGCGGTCGCGCCGCTGCGGTGTGCGGCCCTCGGCCTCGACCAGAGCTGCCATGCGGTTGCGCCAGTCCTGCGCCTCCTTGCCGCCGCAGAGCGTGCGCAGATAGGCGAGCGAGCCCATGATCTCGGCAAGCTCGAGCAGTTGCGGCTCGTAGGGCGGGCCGGGCTGTTCCGGGGCAGGCTGCTCGGTCGGCTTCTCCGCAGGCTTGGCGGCCGGCGGACGCGCGGCGGGCGGCGTGCGTGGCTGGGCCTGTGCCATCGGCGCGGCGAGCAGCAGCAAGGCCGCCAGCGCGGCGAGGGCCGAGCCGGGCCGCCTCATGCGAATTCTCCGCCCGTGAAAAGGCGATGCGCCCGACGCAGCACGTCGCCGAGCTCGCGGGTCGTGGCGATGCCGCCGAGCTTCAAGGGATCGGCCCACATCACGGCGCCGGCCTCCGGCCCCGTACGCGGTTCGCCCGAGAGCCATTCGCCGACGAAGGAGGCGACGACGAAGTGATGCGTCACGGCGCCCTTGGCGTCGCGGCCGAAGATCTCGACATGGCGGTTGAAGCCGAGGATGCGGGCGCTGACGCCGACCTCCTCGTCGAGCTCGCGCAGCGCTGCCTCTTCCAGCGTCTCGCCGGCCTCGACCTTGCCGCCGGGCAGCGACCAGAGCTGGTCGGCCGGGGGCTTGGTGCGCGTCGCCAGCAGCACCTTGCCATCGCGGAAGACGGCGACGGAAGCCGCCAGCACCGGCCGGCCGGCCGCACGGCCGGTGCTGGGAAAGCGGATGATCTGGCCGCCTTCAGCCGTCATGGCCCGCTGACCGGTGCCTGTCGGCGCTTCTCCGAAACGCAGCCATGCTCCGGATTCTTGGGTTGCCGCATTTTCTTCACGCGAACCGGCGTCCACTTCGCTTGAAAATGCTCAGGCATCAAACGTGCTGCCCGCCATTGATGTGGAGCTCCGAGCCGGTGACGTAGCTCGATGCATCCGTGCAGAGGAAGTAGATCGCCTTGGCGACCTCGTCCGTCTTGCCGAGCCGCTTCATCGGCAGGGTGGCGACGATCTTCTCCGTGCCCGGCGAGAGGATCGCGGTATCGATCTCGCCGGGCGAGATCGCGTTGACCCGAATGCCGAGCGGCCCGAAATCGGCCGCCATCTCGCGGGTGAGGCTGGCAAGCGCTGCCTTCGAGGTCGCATAGGCGGCGCCTGCGAAGGGGTGGACGCGGGAGCCCGCGATCGAGGTGACGTTGACGATCGCGCCCTTCGCTGCGGTCAGTTCGTCGAGCAGGCCGCGCGCCAACATGATCGGCGCGAAGAAATTGACCTGGAAGACCTTGTGCCAGTCGTTGAAGGAGGTCGTGGCCGCGCCCAGCCGCTCGCCCTTCAGGCCCTTCGGCGAGATGCCGGCATTGTTGACCAGCGCGTGGAGCTTGCCGCCCTCGGCGACGAGGCGCTTCTTGATCTCGGCGATGCCGCGCATCGTGTCCTCGGGATCGCCAAGGTCGATCTGGACGTGATCGTCGGCACCCGATGGCCAGGGGCACTTCTCGGAGAAGGCCTGACGCGAGCAGGAGAGGATGCGCCAGCCGGCCATGGCGAACTGCATCACCGTGGCGTGCCCGATGCCGCGACTGGCACCGGTCAGCAGCATGACCGGTCGCTTGCCGGCCTCGGTCTTCGGAAAGTCAAACTTCGGCATCGCCATGGGCTGATGTCCTCAAGGATAGAGACGCGTCTTCGTCCACGGCTCGCCGGCTGCGGCGCGACGGAAGACGATGCGGTCATGCAGGCGGAAGGCACCATCCTTCCAGAACTCGATGGAAACAGGCGTGATTCGAAAACCGCGCCAATAGGGTGGGCGCGGGATCTCGCCCAGCGCGTATTTGGCGGCGTATTTCGCCACGGCCTTCTCCAGCGCGAATCGGCTCTCCAGCGGACGCGACTGCTGAGAGGCCCAGGCGCCGATGCGGCTGTCACGCGGGCGGGACTGGTAGTAGTCATCTGATTCGGCGTCCGTCACCAGCGCCACCGTGCCGCGGATGCGGACCTGCCGGCGCAGGCTCTTCCAATGGAAGAGGGCCGCCGCCTTGGGCTGGCCGAGCAATTCCTGGCCCTTCTGGCTTTCGATGTTGGTGTAGAACACGAAACCGTCCGGCCCGTGGCCCTTGAGCAGAACCATGCGGCTATTGGGCAAGCCGTCGGCATCGACGGTGGAAAGCGCCATGCCGTTGGGGTCGTTCGGCTCGGCCTTGGTCGCCTCGTCCAGCCACTCCTGAAAGAGCGCGAAAGGCTCCCCTTCCTGGGTGAAGTCACCGCTCGTTAACCGTTCCACAGTCTAATCCTCAGTCGTTAGTAGGGCGTTGGGCGAGCGCGACGGTGATCCGTTTCTGGGCGGCTGGTTTATATAGGGCAGGGGCGCGGGCGTTCCAAAGCCTTCCTCGCTGCGCAGCCCCCATGCGCGCATCGGTCGCCGCTGCCGCCATCTCCGTTCTTTGCGCCGGCTGCTCCGTCTCCTTCCCGATGCTCGGCCTGTCGAGCAAGAACGAGGACGAGGTCGCCACCACCTCGACCATCCTGCCCGCGCGTGGCGGCGACAGGCACATCGCGCTCGGCGGGCTTGCGTCCGAACTCGGGCCGGAGGATCTGCGCCGGGCAGACGGCGCGATGGGCGTCGCGCTCGATCCGCAGGGCAATGGCGCACCCGTCTCCTGGGACAACCCCCAAAGTGGGATGAAGGGCTCCTTCGTGCCGGTTGGCGGGCCCTTCCTGCGCTCTGACGAGATCTGCCGGGCCTTCGTCGCCCATGTCCAGACGCAGGTCCGCCCGCTGAAGCTCCAGGGCACAGCCTGCCGGCCTTCCGGCGGCGAATGGGTGGTCAAGGACATGAGTCCGTGGAAGGACGCAGCCCCCGCGAAGGAGCCGGGCTAAAGCTCGCTCGCCGGGCGGGTTGCGTTGCCTGCAGAGCGAGTGCAGAAGGGCGTCGACCGAGTGTTGCGTTCGCGCCACAGCGTCACCAGATAAGGCACGGTGGAGGGTCGTCCGGCTTTCAGCGGCGGCCCTTCGACTTTGCGTGAAAGAGGTTTTGGATGCGCGATCCCTATCAGGTTCTGGGCGTCGCCCGCGGCGCGAACGATGCGGAGATCAAGAAGGCTTTCCGCCGCCGCGCCAAGGAGCTGCACCCGGATCGCAACCGGGAGGACCCGAAGGCGCAGGACAAGTTCGCCGAGCTGAACACGGCCTATGAGATCCTGGGCGACGAGGCCAAGCGCAAGCAGTTCGACCGCGGCGAGATCGACGGCGACGGCAAGCCGCGCTTCCAGGGCTTCGAGGGCATGGGCGGCGCCGGGCGCGGCGGCCGGGCGGGTGGCTTCGAGTTCCATTTCGGTCAGGGCGGCGGGCCGTTCGGCAAGGGCGGCGCGGGCGCTGGCGAGGCCGGCTTCGACCCTTCCGACATCTTCTCCTCGCTCTTCGGCGAGGCGAGCCGCCGCTCGCGCGGCAAGGCCGAGCCGCAGAAGCCGCCGGAGCAGAGCTTCATTATCGAGGTTCCTCTCGCGCAGGCCGTCAGCGGCGGCGCGCGCCGGGTCAAGCTGCCCAATGGGCGCGAGGTCGAGATCACGATCCCCGAGGGCGTCGGCGACGGCAAGGTGATGCGCCTGCGCGGGCTCGGGCAGACCGATCCGTATTCGGGCGAGACCGGCGACGTGCTGATGACCATCAAGATCAAGCCCGATCCGCGCTTCACCGTGGACGGCAATGATCTGCGCACGCGGGTCGCGGTGCCGCTCGCCAAGGCGGTCCTGGGCGGGCCGATGCATGTTCCGACGCTGACCGGCGCGGTCGAGATGACCATCCCGCCGATGACCGGCACGACCAAGCAGTTCCGCCTGCGCGGCAAGGGCCTCAAGGGAGAGAAGGGCGCGGTCGGCGATCTCTTCGTCGCCATCGACATTGAGATGCCGGCGAGCGATGCGGAGCTGACGGCACTGATGAAGGCGCGCACGGAGTAAGACCGCCGTCGGGGCCCGGCCTGCGTGCCCTGACGCACAGGTCAGACGTGGACGTGTCCCGAAAATCGGGTTCCCCTTTTCGGGCCGATGCCCTAAGAGACCGTCCTCCCAGTCCAGCCCGCGGGTTCCCCATGCCTGATTCCAGCGCCGTTTCGCCGACCGCCAATCTCCTCAAGGGCAAGCGCGGGCTCGTGATGGGCGTCGCGAACAACCGCTCCATCGCCTGGGGCATCGCCAAGGCCGCTGCCGATGCCGGCGCGGAGCTCGCCTTCACCTATCAGGGCGATGCTTTGAAGAAGCGGGTGGAGCCGCTGGCGAAGGAACTCGGCGGCCATGTCGTCGGCCATTGCGACGTCACGGACGGGGCGACGATCGATGCGGTCTTCGCCGAGATCGAGCGGCTCTGGGGCAAGCTCGATTTCGTCGTTCACTGCATCGCCTTCTCCGACAAGGATGAGCTGACCGGCCGCTATGTCGAGACCAGCGAGGCGAATTTCACCAAGTCGCTGCTGATCTCCTGCTATTCCTTCACGGCGATCACCCAGCGCGCCGAGAAGCTGATGACGGATGGCGGCTCGCTGCTGACGCTGACCTATTACGGCGCCGAGAAGTGGATGCCGCACTACAACGTCATGGGCGTCGCCAAGGCCGCGCTGGAATCGAGCGTGCAGTATCTCGCCGCCGATCTCGGGCCCTCGAAGATCCGCGTCAACGCCATCTCGGCCGGGCCGATCAAGACGCTGGCCGCCTCCGGCATCGGCGACTTCCGCTACATCCTGCGCTGGAACGAGTACAACTCGCCGCTGCGCCGCACGGTCACCATCGAGGAGGTCGGCGAGACCGCTGTCTTCCTCGTCTCCGACATGTCGCGCGGCATCACCGGCGAGATCATGCATGTCGATGCCGGCTACCACGTCGTCGGCATGAAGGTGCCGACGGCGCCGGATATCTCGCTCGACAAGGGCGAGTGATCTAGTTTCCCAATAGGGCGTTCAGACGATCCGTCGCGGCCTCGTCGCGACGGATCGTTTCGTCTTGGACTGCTTCGAGCAGCCCTTTCACCGTCCGTCCGCCGATCATCTTGTTCGGTGCGATGTCTGCCAACGGCGCCAGCACGAAGGCGCGCTCGGCGATGCGTGGATGGGGAAGCTGCAGGCCGGGCCGGTCGATGGCTTCCGCGCCATAGGTCAGGATGTCGATGTCGAGCGTGCGCGGGCCCCAGCGCTCGCCACGCTCCCGGCCCCCGGCGCGTTCCAGCTCCAGGCAGAAGGCGAGCAGATCCTCAGGCGCGAGCGTCGTCTCGACCAGCGCCGCCATATTGAGGAACTCCGGCTGGTCGGTCTTGCCCCAGGGCGCGGTGCGATAGACGGACGATAGGGCCCCCAGCGTGACGGCGGGATGCGCGCGAAGGCCACGCAGCGCCGTGGCGAAGGCCGCGACCGGGTCTCCGAGATTGCCGCCGAAGGCGAGCGCCGCCTCAGTCTTCACGCCGGAAGCCCAGCCGAATGCCGACCGAGCCCAACGTCGCCGGGATTGGCGGGCCGGGCTTGCGCAAGGTGATCTCGATGCCGGTGACAGGCGAGAAGGCCTCGAATAGGGCTTGCGCCACGGCGCGGGCGGCCGCCTCCAGCAGCTGATAGCGGCGGCCCGTGAAAGCCTCGCTAGCGATGGCGACGGCGCGGCCATAGTCGACCGTGTCAGCGAGGGCGTCGCTCTTCGCAGCTTGCCGCAGATCGACATCGAGGACGATGTCGAGGAGGAAGCGCTGGCCGAGCCGCTCCTCCTCTCTGAAGACGCCGTGATAGGCGTAGATGTCGAGCTTTTCGATCAGGATGCGGCCGGTCTCGCTCACGGGCTCACCTTCCTCAAGTCCTCGATCGCGGCCCAGGTCTTGAGGGCGTCGATATGTGGCGCGACGTCATGGGCGCGGATGATGGCGGCGCCGCGGCTCGCGCCATAGAGATGCGCAGCGATGCTGGCGGCGAGGCGCTCGGCCGGAACCTGCCGGCCGGTGATGACGCCGAGCGTCGATTTCCGCGAGGCGCCGAGCAGGATGGGGCAGCCGAGCACGTCCAGCCGGTCCAGGCGGCGGATCAGGTCGAGGTTCTGTCGCGCCGTCTTGCCGAAGCCGATGCCCGGATCGACGACGATCTGGCTGCGGGGCACGCCGGCTTGCGTGCAGACGGCGATGGAGCGCTCGAGGAAGCGCAGCACCTCCTC
Organism: Hyphomicrobiales bacterium; assembly: GCA_900473415.1. GTDB lineage: Bacteria > Pseudomonadota > Alphaproteobacteria > Rhizobiales > Beijerinckiaceae > Allobosea. Next base: position 12,674 of record UCLR01000015.1, on the reverse strand, counting down.
GAAGATGTCGAGCGAGGCGTCCGCCTTGTCGCGATTATGCATGAGGATGATCGGCGCGCCGGCGCGGGCTGCTACCTCAGCGATGCGGGGATCGCGCTGGGCGCCCCAGACGTCGTTGACGATGGTAGCGCCGGCTGCGAGCGCAGCCTCCGCAACCTCGGCCTTGTAGCTGTCGATCGAGATCGGCGTGTCGGTCCGGCCCTTGAGGCCAGCGATGACCGGAAGCACGCGCGCCTTCTCGGTCTGTGCATCGACGGCGGCGTGGCCCGGACGGGTGGATTCGCCGCCGATGTCGAGGATGGCCGCGCCTTCCGCCACGAGGCGCTCGCCATGCGCCACCGCAGCCTCGGCGCTCGGGAGCATGCCGCCGTCCGAGAAGGAATCCGGTGTGACGTTGACGATGCCCATGATGAGCGGCGCGTCGAGCGCGAGCTGGCGGCCGTCGGGCAGGGTGAGAGCGAAGGGCATGCGGAGCGCCGGATGAAAGGATCAGGGCGGCTATACACGACCCCTGGGCAGTTCGGCCACAGAATGCGGCTGAACGTCGCCATGGGCGCTGCGCATGGCCTGGATACGTTCAAGGCTTTTGACGCGTGCGGCCTCAGCGTGCAGAAGCCCCACATGGTCCCGCTCTCGCTACCGCATCGGCTCATCCTCGTCCGCCATGGCGAGACCGATTGGAATCGCGAGGGGCGGCTGCAGGGTGGGCAGGATATCCCGCTCAACGAACTCGGCCGCCAGCAGGCAGCGGAAGCGGCTGAACGGCTGAAGGCGCTGGTGCCGAGCTATGCGGAACTCGACTACATCGCTTCGCCGATGCAGCGGGCCCGCGAAACCATGGACATCCTGCGCAAGGAACTCGCGCTGCCGGCTGGCGCTTATCGGCTGGAGGACCGGCTGCGGGAACTCACCTTCGGCGAATGGGAAGGCTTCACCTGGCGTGACATCCGCAAGGCCGAGCGCGAGCAGGCCCATCTGCGCGAGCGCGACAAATGGGGCTTCGTGCCGCCGGGCGGCGAGAGCTACCGCATGCTGGCCGAGCGGGTGCGGCCGGTGCTGGAAGGGCTCGCGCGCGAGACGGTCATCGTCAGCCATGGCGGCGTCGCGCGCGCCGTGCTGGCGCTGGCCGGAGCCGTGGCCTCGCGCGACGCGGCGATGGTCGAGATCTGGCAGGGCAAGCTGCTGGTCGTCACCGGCAGCCGGGCCGATTGGATCTGACCTGGACGGCGCATTCATCGCGGGTTCACGCGTGATCCCGCAGGAGGAATGTGCTAGCAAAACGCGGTGAAGCGGCGGCCTGCCCGGCCGGGGGGCTCACGCGGATTTCGCAGCGTAGAGGCGATGATTCCGGTTTTGACATGAGGTGCGCGGCAGGGCGACGCACGGCTGGGGGCCTGGATACTCAGCGACGGCGACGGGCCTTTGAGCGCAGCGGGGCGCGATGAACGATATGACGAAGCCGTTCGCGGCGTCGGAGGCGGCGACCAGCCCGCTCGCCATGCTGGTGGGCGAGAAGCGGCCCGAATTGATCCGCGACGAGGTGCTGGCCGAGATCTTCGCGGCGAGCGTCGCTACACACCCCGATCACCCTGCTTTGGTCGATCGCGAACGCCGGCTGAGCTATGCCGAGGTCTGGGCGCAGGCCGGGCGTCAGGCGCGCGGGTTGCAACTCGCCGGCGTGGGACCTGGCGACATGGTCGGCCTGTGGATGCCGCGCGGCATCGACCTGCTCGTCGCGCAGATCGCGATCACGCGCGCGGGCGCGGCCTGGATTCCCTTCGATGCCGAGGCGCCTGTCGAGCGCATCGCGACCTGCCTCGATGACGCTGCGGCCAAGGGCATCGTCACCTGCCCCTGCTGGGCCAGTCGCGCCGAGGCGACCGAACGCACCGTCTCGACGCCTGACGCTCTTGCGCAGGCTGCCGACGACGTCGAGCCGCCGGCCCGTCCCGCCGGGCTGACCAAGGACCATCCGGCCTATCTGATCTACACCTCCGGTTCGACGGGCACGCCCAAGGCGATCGTCATCAGCCATCGCAACATCTGCCACTTCCTGCGTTCCGGGAACGCGCTCTACGGCGTCGGCCCGGACGACGTGGTCTTCCAGGGCGCATCCGTCGCCTTCGACCTGTCGATGGAGGAGATCTGGACGCCCTATCTCGTCGGCGCGACGCTGTTCGTCGCCTCGACCGAGATGATCGGCGATGCCGAAAACCTGCCGGGTATCCTGAACGAGGCCGGTGTCACCGTGATCGACACGGTGCCGACCCTGCTCGGCATCCTGCCCGCCGATGTGCCCTCGCTGAAACTCATCCTGCTCGGTGGCGAGGCCTTGCCGCCTGCGATCGTGCAGAAGTGGTCGCGGCCCGGCCGCCGCATCCTCAACACGTATGGGCCGACGGAGGCGACCGTCGTCGCTACCGCGGCGGAGGTCGTGCCGGGCGAGACGGTCACCATCGGCAGGCCGATCCCGAACTACACGGCCTATATCGTCAACGAGGAGATGCATCTCTGCCAGCCGGGCGAGCAGGGCGAGCTCCTGATCGGCGGGCCGGGCGTCGCCAGCGGCTATCACGGTCGCCCGGAACTGACGGCCGAGAAGTTCATCGCCAATCCCTTCGCGGCGGTCGCGGCCCACGATGATCCTGTGCTCTACCGCTCGGGCGATGCGGTCAGCCTCGATGCCAACGGCAATATCGTCTTTCACGGCCGCATCGACGACCAGATCAAGATCCGCGGCTTCCGCGTCGAGCTCGGTGAAATCGAGTCGAAGCTCGCCGACGAGCCGGGCCTGGCGCAGGCGGCCGTCGTGCTGCGCACGGATGACGGCATCGAGCGGCTGGTCGCCTTCGTCGTGCCGGAGCCGGGCGTCGCGGTGGACGGGCCGGCGCTGAGGGCTGCGCTACGCGAGAAGCTGCCTCCCTACATGGTGCCGGCGCATTTCGAGGCGGTCGGCTCGCTGCCGCGCATGGTCTCCGGGAAGGTCGACCGCAAGATGCTGAAGGCGGCGCCGCTGACGGCGCCGAGCGCCGATGGCGAGCAGGAGCCGCCGCGCAACGCGACGGAAGCTGCGTTGCTGGAGGCGGCCAAGCGCGTGCTCGGCGCGGCGAGCCTGCCGCTGGAGGCCGATTTCTTCATGGATCTCGGCGGGCATTCGCTGCTGGCGGCCCGCTTCATCTCGATCGTGCGCGAGACGCCGGCCTATGCCGGCATCACGCTGCAGGACGTCTACGGCGCCCGCACGCTGCGGGCCATGGCGGAACTGCTCGACCAGCGCGGCGCCGCCGTCACCGAGGACCTCTCCTTCACGCCGCCGCCTTTCCTGCGCCGCTTCCTCTGTGGACTGGCGCAGGCTATCGTGCTGCCGGTCATCATCGGGCTTTCGACGGCGCAATGGCTCGGCGTGTTCGTCACCTACATGCTGATCTCGGGCGAGGACCTGCCTCTGCTCGGCCAGATCGGCGCGCTGCTCGGCGTCTATGTCGCCATCATCGTCGTCACCGGCCTTATCGGCATCGCGCTGAAATGGCTCGTGCTCGGGCGGACGAAGCCCGGAGTCTATCCGCTTTGGGGCGTCTATTATTTCCGCTGGTGGTTCGCTGCGCGCGTCGCGGGCCTCGTCCATATCAAGTGGCTGCAGGGCACGCCGGTGATGCGCTTCTACTGGCGCCTGCTCGGCGCCAAGGTCGGACGCGACGTCATCATCTCGGACTACGAGGCCGGCGCTCTCGATCTGATCGAGATCGGTGAGGGCACGAGCTTCGGCTCCAAGACCACCTTCGCCAATGGCGAGGCTATCGGCGACAAGCTCGTGATCGGCCGTATCAGCATCGGCAAGGACGTCTCGGCCGGCGCTTCGGTCGTGCTCGGCCATGGCTGCGTGATCGGCGACCATGCCGAGATCGGCGATCTGACCGCGATCCCGCCTGGCGTCCATGTCGGCCAGGGCGAGATCTGGGACGGCACGCCCGGCCGCAAGATCGGGACGGTCGATCTCGCCTCGCTGCCGCCGTTCGCCGAGGCTGGCCCGGTGCGGCGGGCGGCGATGACCGCCTTCCACATCCTGATGCTGATCGTGCTGCCGCCAATCAGCCTGCTGCCGATCTTCCCGGCCTTCTGGCTGTTCGACCAGATCGACAACTTCATCGCGACCTGGACCGAGATCAGCTATCTCTGGTTCCTGCCGATCCTGACCTGGCCGACGGCGATCGGACTCATCGCCTTCACGGTCCTGCTCATGGCGGGGCTGCGCTGGGTGATCCTGCCGCGGGTCACCTCGGGCTCTTATTCGATCCATTCCAGCTTCTACGCGCGCAAATGGACGGTGGCGCTGGCGACCGAGGTGACGCTGGAGACGCTCTCCTCGCTCTTCGCCACCATCTACATGCGCGCCTGGTACCGGCTGATGGGCGCTCGCATCGGCAAGGGCGCCGAGATCTCCACCAATCTCTCCGGCCGCTATGACCTGACCGGCATCGGCGCGGGCAACTTCATCGCCGACGAGGTGGTCTTCGGCGACGAGGATATGCGCCGCGGCTATATGCGCCTCGACATGACGCGCACGGGCGAACAGGTCTTCGTCGGCAACGATGCGGTGGTGCCGCCGGGCGCCGTCATCCCCGATCGCGTCCTGATCGGCATCAAGTCGAAGCCGCCGGCCAATGAGCGCATGCAGCCGGGCGACACCTGGTTCGGCTCGCCGCCGATCCAGCTGCCGACCCGCCAGAAGGTCGATCTCGGCGCGGACTGGACCTACAAGCCCTCCTTCGGCAAGCAGTTCGGGCGCGGCGTCTTCGAGGCGCTGCACACCTCCTTCCCGGCGATGCTCTTCATCACCTTCGGCACGATCGCGGTCGATCTTGTGCTGCAGCAGCGGATCAACGAGGGTGACTGGATCGGCCTCGTCTTCTCCTTCATGGGCGTCGCCGTGGCTATCGCAGTGGTCCAGGCGTTGATCTGCGCGGCCGTCAAATGGCTGATGATGGGCGTCTACAAGCCGGTCATGAAGCCGATGTGGTCCTGGTGGGCGATGCGCACCGAGGCGGTGGCGGTGATGTATTGGGGCCTCGGCGGCAAGGTGCTGTTCGACTATCTGCGCGGCACGCCCTTCTTGCCCTGGTTCCTGACGCTGTTCGGCGCCAAGTACGGCAAGGGCGTCTGGCTGGACTCGACTGACATCACCGAGTTCGACTGCATCAAGGTCGGCGATTTCTGCACGATCAACGCCCATTCGGCGCTGCAGACTCACCTCTACGAGGACCGGGTGATGAAGGTGGGCCGGGTCAAGCTCGGCAAGGGCGTCTGCGTTGGCGCGGGCGCGACCGTGCTCTACGACACCCATGTCGGCGACTACGCGCAGATCGGCCTGCTGACCGTGATCATGAAGGGCGAGAACCTGCCGGCGCATACGCGCTGGGAAGGTGCTCCTGCGGTGCCGGCGAAGGCTGGCGTGCACTGAGTTGATCGGCGGCGGTTTGACCGCTGGTCCCACCCCGGACTAAGACCCTGCGCAGATTTCGCGCAGGCACCCATGTCGCACAACAGCTTCGGCCATCTCTTCCGCGTCACTACCTTCGGCGAGAGCCATGGGCCGGCCATCGGCTGCGTGGTCGATGGTTGCCCGCCGCTGATCCCGCTGACCGAAGCCGATATCCAGGGCGATCTCGACCGTCGCCGGCCGGGGCAGTCGCGCTTCACCACGCAGCGGCAGGAGCCCGACGAGGTCCGCATCGTGTCCGGCGTCTTCGCCCGCGAGAGCGACGGCGCGCAGGTGACGACGGGCACCTCGATCGGGCTGATGATCGACAATGTCGACCAGCGCTCGAAGGACTATTCCGATATCAAGGACAAGTACCGGCCGGGCCATGCCGATTTCACCTATGACGTGAAATACGGCATTCGCGATTACCGCGGCGGCGGGCGCTCCTCGGCGCGTGAGACGGCGATGCGGGTGGCGGCCGGCGCCATCGCCCGCAAGGTCGTGCCCGGCATGGCGGTGCGCGGCGCGCTCGTTCAGATGGGGCCGCACAAGATCGACCGCGCCAACTGGGACTGGGAGGAGGTCGGCCGCAATCCCTTCTTCTGCCCCGATGCGAAGGCTGCGGCGTTTTTCGCCGATTACCTCGACGGCGTACGCAAGGCGGGCTCCTCGATCGGTGCTGTGCTGGAGATCGTCGCCGAGGGCGTGCCTGCAGGGCTGGGCGCGCCGATCTATGGCAAGCTCGACGCTGAGATCGCGGCGGCGCTGATGAGCATCAATGCGGTGAAGGGCGTCGAGATCGGCGAGGGCTTCGCGGCTGCCGAGCTCTCCGGCGAGGAGAACGCCGACGAGATGCGCGCCGGCAATGACGGGCGTCCGCTCTTCCTCTCGAACCATGCCGGCGGCATCCTCGGGGGCATCTCGACCGGCCAGCCGATCGTGGCTCGCTTCGCGGTGAAGCCGACGTCCTCGATCCTGGCGACGCGCGCAACCGTGACACGGACCGGCGGTGAAGCCGAGATGTTCACCAAGGGACGCCACGACCCCTGCGTCGGCATCCGCGCTGTGCCGGTGGGCGAGGCGATGGTCGCCTGTGTGCTGGCCGACCATTATCTGCGCCATCGGGCGCAGGTGGGGGTGGTCGAGGCGCGGTGGCCGTTCCAAGAGTGACGGTCAGGCTTGCATTTCAGCAATACTGAAAATGCGCTTCTATTTCATTGCGGATGAAGGCTCGGCGTATTAGCTTGCCGGCATGAAGCTCGACGTCTGGCTCAAGCAGAACAAGATCGCGCGCAGCGCCTTCGCCCGGCAGGTGGGTTTGTCGCCCGCGAGCGTGACGGCGCTGTGCAACGACCAGAGTGCTTGGATTTCACGCGAGAGCGCCGAGCGCATCGCCGCCGCCACCGGCGGCGCCGTCACACCCAATGATTTTCTCGGCCTGTCCGGGCCGCGCGAGGTCGCCATGTCCAATAATGTCGCCGACGCCATCGAAGCCTTCGCCCGCGGCGAGATCGTCATCGTCACCGATGACGATGACCGCGAGAACGAGGGCGATCTCATCGTCGCAGCCTCGCTCTGCACGCAGGAGAAGATGGCCTTCATCATCCGCAACACCTGCGGCATCGTCTGCGCTCCCTTAACCGCGGACGAGGCTCGGCGCCTGCGGCTTGATCCGATGGTGTCGTCCAACGATGCCCCGCTCGGCACGGCGTTCACCATCACGGTCGACGTAAAGCACGGGCTCACCACCGGCATCTCGGCCGAGCAGCGCACCAACACGGTGCGCGCGCTCGCCAACGGCAATATGGGTGCGGCCGATTTCGTGCGGCCGGGCCATGTCTTCCCGCTGATCGCCAAGGATGGCGGCGTGTTGATGCGCTCCGGCCATACCGAGGCGGCCGTCGATCTGTGCCGGCTCGCGGGCCTCCCGCCGGTCGGCGTGATCTGCGAACTCGCCAATGACGACGGCACCGTGATGAAGGGCGCGCAGATCGTCGCCTTCGCGGAGAAGCACGGGCTGAAGCAGATCACGGTCGCGGAGCTGATCGCCTATCGCCAGTCGCGCGAGAAGCTTGTCGAGCGCGTGCATACCTTCCCGGTTAAGACCGCTTTCGGGGAGATGACCGGCCATGTCTACATCACGCCCTTCGAGGACACGCAGCATTTCGCCTTCGTGATGGGCAAGCTCGGCGATGGTGAGAAGGTGCCGGCGCGGCTGCACCGGGCTGATGTCGTCTCGGACGTGCTCGGTGGCGCCAACACCATCCAGTGCGCGCTCAGGCGCTTCCAGCAGGAAGGACGCGGCGTGCTGGTCTATCTGCGCGACGGCACCGCCGGCGTGCCGATCAAGAGCGTGGACGACGACTCGGATGCGTTGCGCAGCCGGCAATGGCGCGAGGTCGGGCTCGGCGCCCAGATCCTGCGCGACCTCGGCGTCTCTTCGATCGTCAACCTCGCTGCCTCGCCGCGCTCCTTCGTGGGCCTGAGCGGCTTCGGCATCGAGATCGCGGAGACCGCTCCGCTGGAGTAGGGGGGCGCTCAGCCCTCCATCAGTGCTGTGATATGGGCGGCGGTGGATTTCGCCAGCGCCTCCAGGTCGTAGCCGCCCTCCAGCACCGAGACGATGCGGCCGCCGGCATGGCGGTCCGCCACCTCCATGACCTTCTGCGTCACCCAGCTGAAATCGGCCTCGCGCAGGTTGATGCTGGCAAGTGGATCGCGCCAATGCGCGTCGAAGCCCGCGGAGAGAATGACCAGCTCCGGCCGGAATTCGTCGAGGCGCGGCAGGATCACCACCTCGAAAGCCTCTCGGAATTCGTCGGAGCCAGTGCCGGGGCTCAAGGGCACATTGACGATGGTGCCGTGGATGCCGCGCTCGGATGCCGCACCGGTGCCAGGGTAGAGCGGCATCTCATGGGTCGAGGCGTAGAGCACGCTGGCGTCGTCCCAGAAGATGTCCTGCGTGCCGTTGCCGTGATGCACGTCCCAGTCGACGATGGCGACCCGCTCGATGCCGTGAACGGCCTGGGCGTGGCGCGCGGCGATGGCCGCATGGTTGAAGATGCAGAAGCCCATGGCGTGCAGGCGCTCGGCATGATGGCCGGGCGGACGCATGGCGACGAAGGCCGTGCGAGCCTTGCCCGTCATGACCTCATCGACGGCGAGGATGGCGCCGCCGACGCTGCGCAGCGCCGCCTCGATCGTGCCGGGCGACATCAGCGTGTCGGAGTCGATCTGAACGAAGCCCGATGTGGGTGCCGATGCCATCAGCGCTTCGGCATAGGCGGCCGGGTGGCAGAGCGCGACCTGCTCGAGTGTGCCGAGGGGTGCCTCGACCCGAATCAGTGCGGCGAATCGTTCGGCCTCGAGCGCCTGCTCGACGGCCTTCAGCCGTTCGGGGCGCTCCGGGTGGCCGGGCGGCATGGCATGTGCGAGGCCGGCGGGATGGGTGATCAGCAGCGTTGTCAAGGACAGTCACCAGGCAAAAAGAGCGTGTCGAGACCCCAAGCGTGGCCGCTTTGCCACGCTTTGCCGCATTGCACACGTCAGGCCAGGAACCTGATTGCGCATGGCCGGTTTGGGTCCTAGTGCTTCGCCAGACCGTCGCCCGCGCGGCAAGGCCCAGGCGATACGAAGCGTTAACGTTCGATTCATCATAAATGGCTGCCTGCGGGACGCTCTGGTGGAAGCTATGAAGAAGACTGTTTTCGTTGCCTTGGCGCTGTCGGGCCTTCTCGGTGCCTGCCAGTACAAGAGCGTGAGCGCACCGGAGCTGTCAGCCCGTGACGCCGAATATATCGCGCTCGTCCCCAAGTTCGATACCTACCTTCCGTATCTCCCCTACGAGATTAGTGATCCGACCGGCCAGCCTCCCGGCACGATCTACGTCGATACGAAGGAGAAGTTCCTCTATCTCGTGCTGCCGAACAAGAAGGCGATCCGCTATGGCGTCGCTACCGGCGACGAGGCCTTCGGCTGGACCGGCGAGGCCGTGATCCAGCGCAAGGCGGAATGGCCCCGCTGGACCCCGCCGGCCGAGATGATCAAGCGCTGGCCGCATCTGAAGCCGGTCGCCGGCGGTCTCACAGGCGGGCCGGACAATCCGCTCGGCGCCCGCGCGCTCTATCTCTACCAGGGCGGCCACGACACGCTTTATCGCATCCACGGCACCAACGAGCCGGAGACGATCGGCCGCTCGGCCTCGTCGGGCTGTATCCGGATGCGCAACATCGACGTGATCGACCTCTTCAATCGCGTGCCTGTCGGCGCGAAGGTCGTCGTCGTCTGATCCTGCTGGCGAGAGCCATTTGACGCAGCGGGCGGCCTTCGGGCCGCCCGTTTGTGTTTTGGGATCCGCTTCGTTCGAAGCGCAGAAAAAGACCGGCGGGAGTGGAGCTCCGCGCCGGTCAGTGAAGGGTCTCGAAGGGGAGGTTTCGAACGTCGAAACCTTGGCGACTAACAGCCGACCGTCAGGCCGGCATGCTTCGTCGACGCATGGCACCGTCGCAGCCGATCTGGCCGTACCGGCGGCAGCTTCAAGAAATTCTCGTGACCATTTTGGCGATCGGCGCCGGTTCCCCGCCATGTTCGGAGCGTCGCTCCCCGTAGGACAGCCAGGACCGAGACAGCAGCACCGTCAGCAAAACGGCGCGCGGTTGCCCGCGCGCCGTTTCAGGGATCGATCCGGAGAAGCCTCCCGCGGCGGGGAGGCTCTAGTCTCAGGCGAGAAGACCTTCCGTCTTGGCCCAGTTCAAGGTCTTGTCGAGGGCACGCTCGAAGCGGCTGAACATCTCCTCGATTTCGGCCTCGGTGATGACCAGCGGCGGGCAGAAGGCGAGGCGGTCGCCCATGGCGCGGGTGATCAAGCCTTCCTCGAGCGCGAAGGAGGCAGCCTTGGCGCCGACACCCTTCTTGCCTTCGAAGGAGGCTTTGGTCGCCTTATCCTTGACGAGCTCGGCACCGCCGATCAGGCCGACGCCGCGAGCCTCGCCGACGAGCGGATGCTCGGCGAGCTTGTTCAGGCGACGCAGGAAGGTCGGTGAGACCTTGGCGGCATGCTCGACGATCTTGTCGCGCTGATAGATCTCCAGCGTCTTGACCGCGATGGCGCAGCCGACCGGGTGGCCGGCATAGGTGTTGCCGTGGCCGAAAGTGCCGATCTTGCGGCTCTGGTCGACCAGAACCTCATAGATCTTCTCGTTCATCATCACGGCACTGAGCGGGAAATAGGCCGAGGTGATCTGCTTGGCGAGCGAGATCGAGTCGGCGTTCATGCCGTAGGTCTCGGTGCCGAACATCTTGCCGGTGCGGCCGAAGCCGGTGATGACCTCGTCCGAGATGAAGAGGATGTCGTATTTGTCGAGGACGGCATTGATCTTCTCGAAATAGCCTTCCGGCGGCGTGATCGCGCCGCCGGCGCCCATCACCGGCTCGGCGATGAAGGCCGCGACCGTGTCCGGCCCCTCGCGCTGGATCATCTCGTCGAGCTCGGCGGCGAGCCGCGTCGAGAAATCCTGCTCGCTCTCGCCGGGCTGGGCGAAGCGGTAGTGATGCGGGCAGGAGGTGTGCAGGATGCCCGGCAGCGGCAGATCGAAGTCGATATGGTTGTTCGGCAGGCCGGTCAGCGAGGCGGAGGCCACGGTGACGCCGTGATAGCCCTTCAGCCGCGAGATGATCTTCTTCTTCTGCGGGCGGCCGAGCGCGTTGTTGAGATACCAGACGATCTTGACCTGGGTGTCGTTGGCGTCGGAGCCTGAGGCGCCGTAGAACACCTTCGAGATCGGGACCGGCGCCATCTCCTTGAGCTTCTCGGCGAGCTCGATCGCCGGGTCGTGGCTGCGCCCGCCGAAGATGTGGGTATAGGGCAGCTTCTTCATCTGCTCATAGGCGGTCTCGACCAGCTCCTGGTTGGAGTAGCCGAGCGCGGTGCACCAGAGCCCCGCCATGCCCTCGATATATTCCCTGCCGGCGGAGTCGTAGACATAGACGCCCTTGCCGCTTTCCAGCACCAGCGGCCCGGTCTCCCGATGCGTGGCGAGGTTCGTATAGGGATGGACGAGTGTCTCGATGTCCCTGACGGCAAGATTGGACAACATGGTGTGCGGCTCCCGGCACTTTGAAATCAGTTCTGCCAGCATAAGCTGGCTTGCGTGCAAGCTTTGAGCGATTTTCGCGCATGGCATCGCAGAGCCTGCCGCAGGACAGCGCGTCGGCGGCGGTTTCTGGAGATGCCGCCAACCGGGAAGGGGGAGGACAAACGTCCAGGCTCCAATCTTTCCGAGCGGAGCTTTGATGAACGACCCGGCCAGCAGGGTGAATCGGCCCACGCACGACTGCGGGAGCTGCCATGCTCCGTCGCAGGGCGCATCCTGCGGCTCGCGCTGCGTGGCGCGCCCGGCAGGTGCTAGGTCTTCACGAAATCAAGGCCGCCTGAGGGGCCGGTTCATTCGGCATCGACGGCGCGGGCAAGCTCGCGCCAGAGCACGACCAGCCGGTCGAGCTCGGCGAGGTCCTCTCGCTTCAGCTTGCCCAGCGTATTGGCGACGAAATCGCGCTGGGTGGCGATGCCTGCCTCGGCCAGCCGGCGCCCCTCGGACGTCAGATGCATGGCATAGGAGCGCCGGTCGCCCTCGATGGCGCGACGCTCGACGAGCCCCGCTTGAACCAACCGGTCGACCAGGCCGGAGACATTGCCCTTGGTGACGTAGAGACGCTGGGCGAGCTCGCTCTGGCTGATGCCCTCCTGCTCCGTCAGTGTCGAGAGCAGGTCGAATTGCGGGATCGAGAGGCCGAGCGTGCGAATGCGCGCCGACATCTGGTTCAGCATGCGCTGGTGCAGCCGCATGAAGCGGAACCAGACCCGGTCCGGCTCGGCAGGCACTTGCGGCACAGGCTGCGGTGCGGACATCACGCCTCCTCGCTTGGGAACGATCAGAGCTAAACCATCTTGCGCGCGCAAGCGAGCCCGCGCGAACGGTTAGATGGCAACGAGAAAAGCACGAGGCCGTGCCGGGACGATGGCCTCGACAAGAACGGCGCCCTTCCGGGCGCCGTGTCTGCGGTTCGGGGAGGCCTGGGAGCCTCGCAAAGGATCGTCTCAGAACTCTTCCCAGCCGGCGTCCTGGGCGCGGGCATTGGCGACCTTGCGCGGGGCGGGGGCAGATTTGGCGGGCAGGGTCCTGGACTGCACGAAGGC
>UCLR01000016.1 GCA_900473415.1 Hyphomicrobiales bacterium | reverse complement strand
GCGCTCGGAGCATCGCTTACTGATCGCCCTACCTGTCGCCAGGCCCAGGCTGATGCTGGCCGACAAGGGCTATGACAGCGACGACGTCCGCGCCAGCCTGCTGTTCAGGGGGATACTGCCGGTCAGCCCGCCCAAGGCCAACCGCAAACAGGCCATCGCCTGCGATTTCCGGGCCTACAAGGACCGCAACCGCGTCGAGCGCTTGTTCAACCGGCTCAAGCAGTTCCGCCGCATCGCAACCCGATACGACAAGACCGCCGTCTCATTCCTTGGCTTCTTGGCACTCGCCGCCGCAAAGCTATGGGTACCAACTTATGTCAACAGGGCCTAGATCACTAGGTGTGATGACTGAACCCGCCTGGTCGACCTTTTGACGGTAAGCAGAAAGCCAGGCGGCGATGGACAGGTGAGCGTGCCGGGGCCGAGGGGCCGGACGAAGAGCAGTTTAAATAGAACTCCGCGCACAAGGAGATCGATCGGCTGAGTTCGACTTAAACCGTCGCTTAGAGGATCGGCAAGCCGCGCTGTTCAAATCGCCGGCACCAGTGAGACGCCTCGCTGACAACGCGTTCGAGGGGCGCCGGCGGCCGCGGGATGCTCTGCTCCATGGAGATGGCCTGAGCTCCAGTTCCCGGGAGGCGGCTTAGATTCGAGGCGTCCGCTCCACTACGAGGCTGAGACTCGCTACGCCCCTCCGTGACGATGATCTGGAGCAGCCGGTCCAGGCGCACTTCAGACCGAGCCTCGCCCCACGCGCCACTCACTTGGATTTCTTTCCGTCAGCGGCGTCGCGCGCCTTAGAAGCGCGCTTACAAAAATCGCGACGGATGACGACCAAATCATTCTCGTCGAGTTCTTCAAGGTCAAGTAATTCCTCGCGAGCACCTTCCAAGCGGATGATGAGTTCATCAAGCTTGATTTGCATGGCGGCCGTATCACGGTTTTGACTATTCTGAATAATGAAGACCATAAGGAAGGTTATGATAGTTGTTGAGGTGTTTATCACAAGCTGCCAGGTGTCGTTAAACGCAAATATGGGGCCCGAAGCGCCCCAAATGACAATCAGTGTTACCGCAGCAAAAAATGTGATTGGCTTTCCTGCCCAACTGGCAACTGATTGGGCCACACGGGTAAACAGCGACGCCTTGTTCTTGTGAATGATATGATCGTAGCTCGACATGGTGCACCTCGGTCCGAGCAACTGATAACTGCCCGGCGGGACTTGAACCCGCGGAGCATTCGCGAGTTCCCTAGAACTACCCCGCCAGGACCGATGCAATGAAATGGTTCAACAATTTTTCGACGGGCTGTGCGCGCTTCGCGGGCCGACCGGCCATGCTCATGGTCGCGGTTGGACTTTCCGTGGTTGGCGTCTTAGCGTTCTTATCGGGGAGTGATCACTTCCTTGGAGGTGCCAGCCTTGCGATTAGCACGGTGACTTTACTTCTTCTTCCAATCCTCCAGGCTACTCAAAATCGAGAGGGAGCTGCCCTTCACGCAAAGATCGATGAACTCATCAGGGTCCAGAGTGGGGCGCGGAATAACCTCATCGGATTGGAGGACCGCTGCGATGAGGAGATTGATAAGATGAGGAAAGAGCAACGCCCGTCAGTCGGGAGTCAGGTTCGCTAACTTCATATGCCAGATGCAGTCGTCGGTTTCCGTCGATTTTTCACTAGCGGTCTGCCGGATCGTAACTTCATTCCAACGCGTGCGCTGATCGGGACGATGCTTTTCCCCGACCAGGTTATTTGACTGGTTGCAGATTCGCCGCCGCCCCTCGGTCGCTCTCTGTCAATCTTCGCGCGTTCGAGCGCGTATTGCGACGTCCAGCCAAAGCTAGAGGCTAGGTCTCACCCAGCCCCGAGCTCCGCGTGGTCCCCGGCGAATAGGGCACAGCTTGCCACGATGTAAGCGAGCTTGGTCCTCGCCTTCTCGCGCTCCTCCAAGGGTAAATGCTGTCCTTTATTTCGCGCCAGGCTGCATCGAGGGCGCCTTCCGCGCGGGTTAGATCAATCGCGTCGTAAACTGTCGAGAACCGCATAACGGCGAGCAGGACGTCATCGGACCGCCCGCTGATGTCGTAGTCCAGTATAGCGGCTCAGCTTAGCAGGCCCATGGGGCTTTGGCTCACGCGGCACGGGCAACTACCAAGGTTTCGAAGCGTGCCTAAAGAAAAACGATAGCCTCCATCAAGCAAAGGCTTCGTCCTCGACGGGTCGAGCGAAGGGGCCGGCTGTTCCTCACCGGTGACCGCGTCGATATTGCCATGGAATCTCACGGGCGGACACCCTTGCCGCCTTCCTCAGACGGTTTCTTAATGACGGTCCTGCAGCGAGACGTTTCGTCGCGCGGAGTCGTTCACTCTCCGGTGACCGAGTGTGGCGAGAACTCGGCGCGCCTGAGACTGTCGATCTAATCGAATCTCACAGATCGACCGCGCAGGCTGATCCTGAAGTGATTTGGCCTGTGGCTGCAGATCAGCCATCTTCGGGAGTGTGCACGGCGGTGAGAAAACCATCCAGTGAAGCGCCGACGCAGTGAGGTTGCCCGCCGGGGGGCCCTCGCCTTGAGCGGCGCCCAGCCACCCGCGGCCATTGAGCATACGATCCGGGCCTGTGAAGACTGCCCAGCCTTGGCGAATACGCAGGGCTTGCGGAACCTCACATGGGACGCAGAATTGCTGGACTATGCCGTCGAAGAAAACGTCCACGAGGCGGGTCGCCGATCGAGAACAACGCCGCGCTAGAATTCACCAGCAAAATGCGCTATATGACCATCTACATAGTCAGGAGTGAGACATGAATGCGGTCAATCTGGCGGATGCCAAAGCCCATCTGAGCGAATTGGTCGACCGGGTCGAGGCGGGCGATGCGATCGACATCACACGCCGCGGAAAGCCAGTGGCGCGGCTCACCGCCGTGGCCAAGCCGCGCAAGCCAATCGATGCCGCCCTGCTTGAAGCGCTGACAGCGACGATGCCTGCGCAATCTGAGAGCGCCACCGATCTGGTGCGGTCAATGCGGGATGGCGACCGCTACTGATGCTATATCTCGATACATCGTTGATCGTAGCGGCGCTCTCCCACGAAGCGATGACGCCGCGCGTTCAAGCCTGGCTGGCAGCGCAGGAGGCGTCTCAGCTTCTGATCAGCGACTGGACCATCACAGAGATGTCCTCGGCCATGGCAATCAAATTGCGGACCGGACAGATCAGTTTGGAGCAGCGCGCAGCGGCGCTCGCCATGTTCAACAAGCTGGTCGGCGAGAGCTTCTCCGTGCTCGGCGTGACGGGCGGGCAATTCAGGGCCGCGGCGAAGTTTGCCGATCAACACTTGCTTGGGCTTCGTGCCGGCGACGCACTTCACCTTGCCATCGCATCGGACTATGGCGCCACGGTGCACACATTGGACTACCGGCTAGCCGACGCCGGCCCGGCTCTCGGCGTGCCGACGAAACGAATTCCTTCGTTTTGAGCGGCTTTCGCCCCGGATTCTCAAAACACCAATCAAGTGACTTCAAACTCATTAGACGACGCCTTGCGGCAACACTAACCTCACACTTCACTATCAAGCCCGACGGCAGAGAATTCCCTCCTTAACCGCTCAGCCCACGCCGAAGCTTCGCGTCACTAGCCGGCTCAGCCTTTCGGCGAACGCATTCGCGTCTGTCGGGCGCTCGCCGTCCAGCACACGGGCGGTATCCAGGAGAAGATTGGCCATGTCGCGACGCAGCGAATGATCCTCGGCAGACGCGATGGCTGAGATTATCGCATGGCGCGGGTTGACCTCGAGGATCGGCTTGGCCGCGCTGTCGATGCGACCGGCAGCACTGAGCAAGCGCTCGAACTGGCGATCCGGCCCCTTGTCCGACGCAACAAGGCAGACCGCGCTCTCTGTCAACCGATCAGAGGTTCGTACATCCGCAATCTGTTCGGCCAAAATCTCCTTCATCGACGCGAGCAGCGCGCTGATCTTCTCACTCGTCTCAGCGGCAGGAGACGCCGCGCCGTCGAGCAGCGGGATGAGATCGAGATCGGCAGCACCTTGCGTCACCGACTTCAATGGCTTGCCTTCGAAATCCGGTGCTGCCGACGCCCAGAAGCTGTCGATCGGATCCGACAACAGCAGCACCTCGATGCCGCGTGCCCGGAAGCCTTCGAGCTGTGGGGAGTGTGCAATCCGGGAGGCATCGTCGCCGGCGATGTAATAGATCGCGGTCTGATTCTCCTTCAGCGCGCCGACATAGTCCTTGAGGCTGCGCCATCCCTCGCCGGAGGCCGTGGTGCGGAATCGCGCGAGGCCGAGCAGTTGCTCCCGGCGCGCGAAATCCTCGTAGAGCCCTTCCTTGATCACGACGCCGAAATTTTCCCAGATCAGTCGGAACGTGTCAGGTTCCTGTTCGGTCAGTTTCGCGAGATCGGAAAGGATGCGGTTGGTGACGCCCTTCTTGATTGCAGCGAGCAGCGGGCTGTCCTGGATCATCTCACGGGAGACGTTTAGCGGAAGGTCGGCGGTGTCGACGATACCGCGGACGAAGCGCAGGTAACGCGGCAGGAGTTCGGCCTCGTCCGTGATGAAGACGCGCTTCACGTAGAGCTTGATCCGCCCCTTGCGGTCGGCGTCGAAGAGATCGAACGGACGCGCGCCCGGGACGAAGGCCAGCGCCGTATATTCGTGCAGGCCTTCCGCACGGAAATGGACCGTGGCGGCGGGCTCGTCATATTGTCCCGCGACGCTGCGATAGAAATCGGAGTATTCGTCCTTGGTGATCTCGCTCTTCGGCTTGGTCCAGAGCGCGGCCCCCTCGGAGAGGGCGACCGCATTAGCGCCCGGCTCCGTGATCAGCGAGATCGGCACGGGCACATGGCCGGACTGTTCCTTGACGATGCGCTCCAGCGTCCAGCGCTCGGCATAGGACTTGGCCTCCTCCATCAGGTGGAGCGTTACCCGCGTCCCGCGGGACGGAGCCTCTTCCAGCGCCGCAGGCGCCACCGTGAACTCGCCCTTGCCGTCCGAAGACCAGCTCCAGGCTTCGGTGCTGCCGGCGCGGCGGCTGAACACTTCGACCTTCTCTGCGACCATGAAGGCGGAATAGAAGCCGACGCCGAATTGACCGATCAGCTGCGCGCCGTCCTTGCCGTCGGCGGCCGCGGCCCGCTCCATGAAGCTGCGCGTGCCCGAGCGGGCGATCGTGCCGAGGGCCTCGATCATCTCGTCATGGCTCATGCCGATGCCGTTATCGGCAATGGTCAGCTTGCCGGCCTCCGGATCGGCCGAGATGGTGATCGCAAGCCTGGGTTCGTCGCCCAGGAGCTCGGGCTTGCCGATCGCCTCGTAGCGCAGCTTCTCGCAAGCGTCGGCTGCGTTCGAAATCAGCTCACGCAGGAAAACGTCCCGGTCGGAATAGACCGAATGCACCATCATGTGGAGCAGGCGAGAGACGTCGGCTTCGAAGCTGCGATGCTCGGCAGTGGCGGTCGTAGTCATTCGGATTTTCCGGATAGATGGGCAACAGGAACTTTCTGGCAGAAAGCGATACCTGGCGGAAACGTGTCGAGCTAGTTCGCCTGCGGCGACGGTCGAGGTTGCAACCGTCGGAACGCGCCACTCATCTGGCCTCGGGCGTTTGTCGGTTTGACAGCGTTCTGATCAGAGCAAGCATCGCGTTCAAACGTACGGTCGCGTACTCTCCAGCGGCGGGCAATTGAGATTCGATGTGAGCGGCGACCGTCTGCCAGGTCGCCGAGCCATCCCGGGTCATAACGGCCAGGAGATTGTCCTTGAGCCCATAGGTTGCGTTCTCAGGGCTCGAAACGAAAGCTTTGAAGCGTTCGGCGGCCGGGATTTCCTTACGTTCCTGCGGACTATCAGTCATATCGAATGCCTCAAGTATAAGACTTATTCACTGACTTTTGTGTGTCGTTCCAGGTGCGCGACCAAAGGCAGCGATGGGAAATCCTGGCGTCAGAAAGGCGCCGCGGAAGCCGCGGCGCCCTCGATGCTCAATAATCCATGCCGCCGGCGAGGATCGCCGGTACCGGATCCTTCTTCGGCGCTTCGGCGATCATCGCCTCGGTGGTGATCAGCAGGCCCGCGACCGAGGCCGCGTCCTGGATCGCTGTCCGCACGACCTTGGTCGGGTCGATGATGCCGGCCCTGACCAGATCGCCGTACTCGCCGGTCTGGGCATCGTAACCCCAGGCGTAGTCGGTAGACTCCAGCAACTTGCCGACCACGACCGCACCATCCCCGCCGGCGTTCTCGACGATCTGGCGGGCCGGAGTGGTGATCGCCTTGCGGACGATCTCGACACCGGTGCACTGATCGTCATTCCCAGGAACCAGCCCTTCGAGCGCCTTGACCGCGCGCAGGAGCGCAACGCCACCGCCCGGCAGGATGCCTTCCTCGACCGCAGCGCGGGTCGCGTTCAGGGCATCGTCGACACGGTCCTTCTTCTCCTTAACCTCGACCTCGGTCGCGCCGCCGACGCGGATCACCGCGACGCCGCCGGCGAGCTTGGCCAGGCGCTCCTGGAGCTTCTCGCGGTCGTAGTCCGAGGTGGTCTCCTCGATCTGCGCCTTGATCTGGGCGACGCGGGCGTCGATCTCGGCCTTCTTGCCGGCGCCGTCGACGATGGTGGTGTTCTCCTTCTCGATCCGGACCTTCTTGGCACGGCCGAGCATGTCTAGCGTGACGGTCTCCAGCTTGATGCCGAGATCCTCGCTGATCGCGGTGCCGCCGGTCAGGATGGCGATATCCTCCAGCATGGCCTTGCGGCGGTCGCCGAAGCCCGGCGCCTTGACGGCGGCGATCTTGAGGCCGCCGCGGAGCTTGTTGACGACGAGCGTGGCGAGTGCCTCGCCTTCGACATCCTCCGCCACGATCAACAGGGGCTTACCGGTCTGCGCGACTGCTTCCAGCAGCGGCAGCATCGTCTGGAGACCCGAGAGCTTCTTCTCGTGGATCAGGATGTAGGGATCTTCCAGCTCCGCGACCATTTTTTCGGTATTGGTCACGAAATAGGGCGAGAGGTAGCCGCGATCGAACTGCATACCCTCGACGACGTCGAGCTCGGTTTCGGCAGTCTTGGCTTCCTCGACGGTGATGACGCCCTCGTTGCCGACCTTCTTCATCGCCTCCGCGATCATCTCGCCGATGGTGCGGTCGCCGTTGGCAGAGATGGTGCCGACCTGCGCGACCTCTTCCGAGCCGGTGATGGTCTTGGAATGCTCGCCAAGCGACTTCGTCACCGCCTCGACGGCGAGATCGATGCCGCGCTTCAGGTCCATCGGGTTGATACCGGCGGCGACCGCCTTGGCGCCTTCGCGAACGATCGCCTGGGCGAGCACCGTCGCGGTCGTGGTGCCATCACCGGCCGCGTCGTTCTGCTTCGATGCCACCTCGCGCACCATCTGCGCGCCCATGTTCTCGAACTTGTCGGAAAGCTCGATCTCCTTGGCGACGGTGACGCCGTCCTTGGTGATGCGCGGCGCGCCGAACGACTTCTCGATCACGACGTTGCGGCCCTTCGGACCCAATGTGACCTTAACGGCATTCGCCAATGTGTCGACACCGCGCAGCATCCGCTCGCGCGCGTCCTGCGAAAACTTCACGTCCTTCGCAGCCATGATTCCTCACTCCTTCAGACTTGAGGTTTCAGGTTGATGAGATGGGATGAAGGCCCCGTCAGGCGGCCTGCTTGAGGGTCGCGGTCGTCTCGACGACGCCCATGATGTCGCTCTCCTTCATGATCAGGAGATCCTGGCCGTCGATCTTGACCTCGGTGCCGCTCCATTTGCCGAAGAGCACGCGGTCACCCACCTTAACGTCGAGTGGCACGAGCTTGCCGGTCTCGTCGCGCGCGCCGGCGCCGACGGCGACCACCTCGCCCTCCTGCGGCTTTTCCTTGGCCGTGTCGGGAATGATGATCCCGCCCCGGGTCTTCTCCTCGGCGTCGACGCGCTTCACGACGACGCGGTCATGCAGTGGCCGAAACTTCATGAGTTCCTCCAGTTTCCATGTCGGTCACATGTCAAAGCGGGTCGGCCCTGTACGGGTCTCGCGGCGAGGTTCCGCGCGCCCCTTAGGCGCCGTGCCCGCGCGATGATTTGGGTTGCCCGATTTTTGCCTTCAAGAGGCCGGCAGCACTTTTTTTAAACGAGTGCTAACAGGCTGAAAAGGCGCCACAAACCGCAACCTTCGGCTTGTCAGGGCGTTGAAAATCCGCTGCCATAGGCACAATGAAGACAGGGAGCTGAAAGGAATGGCTTCGACGGACTTCGCCCACCAGATCACCGGCTATGGCTTGACCACTGCCGGCATCCTCTACCGATTGCCCGACCACCCTTCGATCCTGCAGGAATACATCTG
Source organism: Hyphomicrobiales bacterium (assembly GCA_900473415.1). Lineage (GTDB taxonomy): Bacteria > Pseudomonadota > Alphaproteobacteria > Rhizobiales > Beijerinckiaceae > Allobosea. The sequence goes on along the minus strand of UCLR01000016.1, from coordinate 28,055 downwards.
GCAGGACTACGACCTCGCCCCGCGCTTCCCGGAGCTAAACAAGTTCCTCGCCTTTTGGCAGGCGAAGCTCGACGGCAAGCTGTTCCGCATCACCGTGGCTCATAAGGACCTGATCGGCCCCGCCGACCTCAGCGCTGTCAGCGGCGAGTTCCGGCTCCAGTGACGTCGATGTTTGGGCGGACTTGATCTCGCGGGACAGCCTCCCAAAATCATGGCATCCGCCGACAGCGACAGTGCGCTGGACGCGGCGATCAACCAAACCGGATCCATGTTGCTTCCAGGAGGATATGGCTATGGCAACGTTGGCAATCGCTCCCCGTTCAGGGAGGACTGCATGATGACATCGGACGATTTCCAGAGGCCGGTCGTGATACTGACCGGGCTCGGGCATCCGGCGGCGATCGCGTCCGCCATGGAGGCCTATATGTTCCTGGCCGACTGGCCGACGAGCAGACGCGATGCGGTCCATGGCTTCGCGCTGAAGGCCTGCCTGGCGGCTATCCGCGGCGAGATCGAACCGGACACAGTCCGCGGCTTATTCGCATCCTGGGCGGAAAAGCACGACCTTCTCGCGCCAGACGCAGTCGCATTCGCTGGACGCAGGGAAGGCTCACGCGGCCACGCCTGACCTAAAGCCCGGCGCCGCGCTGGTGGGGCCGGGCGACTTTTGAGGCGAAGGCGCCGTTCACATGTTCAGAATGTTTCGTAGCGCGAGATTGTCGTTGTTTCGCATTCCTCGCATCCGTCTGGACGTCAGCAAATGCGAGAAGAGAACCATGCGGACGCTCGCGCAGAACGCTCCTAACGGGACCGTCCGAATTGCTAAGGCCCTCGGATGGGCCTGTGATGCGCGAACATTGTTGGGCGCCGGAGCGATCTGGTGGCTGGTCTCACCCCTGTGAAGCGCCGAACCTCTCTGCGCTATCTCGCCGTTTTCGCCACGACCACGGCTCTTCATCACGCGATTAAGAGGTTTGTCGATCAACAACGACCCGATCGAGTCATCCAGACCCGTGGAACGCATGGGCTGGTGGGGCGGGCGAGCGACGCGCTTCCATCAGGGCATGCAATGCACGCCGGTGCCCTAGCGTCGTTTCTAGCCGGTTCTGGGACCAGTTCGCCACCCTGGCTGTGGAGTGCCTTCGCAGCTTTGGCAATGACGCGTGCCGCTGCCCTGGCTCATTGGCCTTCAGGTGTGGCGGCGGGGTTTTCGGCCGGCGTCGTCGTCGAAAGATTTTGGCGGCGCATTCGTCCTCTGCGATGAGCGTCCGGCCCGGGCCGGCGTCTGCAAGGATCGGTCAATGGGAAATAAAAATGGCAACTATTTCCTGTTTTGCGATTGCGTCAAAAGAATTCACTTGCGATTTTGAAAGTCATAATCTAGATATCATTGCATCGAGATTGCTTGGTTGGTTATTGTTTTACCGCGCTCTGAGCGCGATTTTGATGATCCCCCCTTTCAAAATCGTTCTGAATTCGCCCGTCACCCTGTCGGGGAGTGACAGATTTTGCCAAAAGGGAGGGTTTTTATGACCACCGGCACCGTGAAATGGTTCAATTCCACCAAGGGCTTCGGCTTCATCCAGCCCGACGACGGCGGTCAGGATGTGTTCGTTCATGTCTCCGCCCTCGAGAGGGCTGGAATGCGGGACCTGCGCGAGGGCCAGAAGATCGGGTTTGAGGTCGCGCGCGACAACAAGTCCGGGAAGATGGCAGCGGAACAGCTCCAGGCCGCGTAATCAGGCGATGCGTCGACGGCGACCACGGATGTACTGGCGCCTTGACCATAGCCATCGGGAAGGCCGGGCTCATGCTCGGCCTTTTTTGCTTTCAGCTCGCTCGCGACGAACATCCGGTGATCGACGACAACGCAAGGAGAGGCGACATGCTTCAACAATCCAAGCAGCGCATGACAGCGGACAATCAATTCCTCAAGCTTCAGACCACGCCGCTGCCGAGAGGGCGAATGACGTCTGAGATGGACTCGACCCCGGCGGCGCCGCGATGAAGGGCGTGACGCAGCGGGTCTACGATGCCTTCCGCGGTCGCCACGGCGAAGATCGCCGGTCCGTGCGCCTGATCGATGAGAGCGAGCTGCAGGCGATCTATCGCCGGCAGTACTGGGATGCGATCAAGGGTGACAGCCGGCCGGCATCGATTACGTCGTTTTCGACGGCGCGGTGAATTCCGGCTCCGCTCAGTCCGTGAAATGGCTGCAGCGTGCGCTCGGCAAGGTCAAGGTCGACGGTGCCATCGGCGAGTCGACGCTAGCTGCGGTCGAGGCCTATCCCGACCATGACAAGCTGGTCACCCTGATCCTCGATCGGCGCCTTGCCTTCCCGCGGGCTCTGAAGACGTGGAGCACCTTCAAGGGGGGCTGGTCCGCTCGCGTCGAGTAGGTCAAGCAGCTCGGCCAGGCTTGGGCGATGGGCTCGGTGGGGCCGAAGCCGGCGTTCTTCATCGGGGGCGGAGCGAAGGCGACGATCGACCAGGCGAAGGCCCTGCCCGCCAAGGGCGGCGCCCACGCGACGACCGGCGCCGGCGAGGGCACCGGCAGCCTGGGCGCCCTGCTCGAGCAGGCGCGCCAGCAGCTGGATCCGCTGGCCGCGAGCTCGACCGTGATCGGCAATGTCGTGACGGCACTCGTCGTAACCGGCCTGCTCCTGACGGCCGGCGGCATCGCCTATCGCTGGTACGCGGCGCGCAAGGCGAAGGCGCGAGCTGATGCGCTCGACCTGCCCGAAGGGGTGACGGCGTGATCTCCGGCGCCCTCGCCGTCGGCGCCGAGCTGCTGAAGATCGGCCGCAGCATTCCCTGGCAAGCCTGGGCCGTCGCCGGACTTCTGGCCGCCGCCGGCCTGTATGGCTGCGACCGATATCGGCAGGGTGAGCGAGACGCCACCGTCAACCTCGAACGCAAGCAACAGGAGGCGGCCGATGCGGCTCACAAAGAAACTGATCGCGTGCTGCGCGGCGATCGCTCTCGCGTCATGCAGTTCGACCGTGATTGACGGTTGCCGGATCTTCAGCCCGATTCATGGCTCCTCGCGCGACACGGCCGAGACGCGGGCGCAGGTCGACGTCCACAACGCCAAGGGCGTCGGCGCCTGCGACTGGAAGGCGGGCGCATGACGATCACGACCGAGCTCGTCGTCTTTATGCTAACCGTCGCCGGCGTCGCCGGCGGCATCTGGATCCGGATCGAGCGGATGATCCAGTCGGCGCGGTCCGATGCGATCGCCGCGGCAGACAAGGCTGGTATCGCTGCGCTGGCGTCCAGCACGAAAGCGGAAATGATCCAGGCCGCGCTCACTGCGCGTCCATATGGCAGAGACCTATGTCAGCAAGTCAGGCCTGCGAGAGCAGGTCGGGCAGGTCGTCGGGAGCGTGAATGAACGGCTCGATCGCGTAATCGAGAGTCGCGGCTCTCCGGCCCGGCGTGGCGGCTTCAAGTCGCCTTGAACAATTCTCGTCTCCGGCCGTTTGGAGCTGTGAGACGTCGTTTGTCTAACCTCCCAGACTGGCCCCGTCAGCTCCGGCTGGCGGGGCTTTTTTCGTATTCGACTCTTCTGCTCAGGAACATTCCTTACTCATCGCCGTTGTTTGCGTGGCTCGGGATCAATGTTTGGAGAATTCTCAAATGCGCAAAATGCTCGTCGCGCTTTCCGTTGCCTCGACGATTGTCGGAGGCACCTTTGCTTATGCTCAGACGGCGACGACGGCTACGCGTGAAGTCTATATCAAGGCGCAGCCGACTGATGTACTGAGTAGCAACCTTATCGGCCTCAATGTTCACAATACCGCTAAAGACAACGTCGGGGAGATCAAGGACCTCGTCGTTTCGAACGGTGCGCTGTCTGGGATCATTCTTTCAGTGGGCGGGTTCCTCGGTATCGGCGAGCGGTATGTAGTGGTGACGCCGGCCGCGGTGAAGGTCGTCTACTCTGAGAACGACAAGAAGTGGTCCGCGACTATGGACACCACGAAGGACGCGCTGAAGGCCGCGCCAGAATTCAAATACGAGGGCCGGTGGAGCAGGTAAGACACCTTGAACCCGGCAGAATTCAGGAGCGCTACGGCATCGCAAAGGACCAGTTAAGACGGACGTCGACACCTCATCGACGGCGAGGTGGACGCCGAGCCGTCCTGGCTGAGGGCTGGTGGGGCAGCCCGACGCCCTGCGTCGGGAGCGTGGCGACGCTCCGTTAGATTGCATCAAAACGCTGGGTGACGAAACAGAACAATCGCGACCAGACATCAGAAGCGCTTTCGGGCCACGGAACAATCGCGGCCCAAATGGCTATCTCCAGACGGAGGTCGCGATGGGCAATGCGATCCTAGTGACGGTGCTGATGCTGGCCGTTGCGGCAGCCTGGTATGCGTCGAAGCGCTGGCCCTGGTAGCCACTCAGTTCCGCTTTAGAGCCGCGTACCGCTAAATCTCGGCCCGCAACTGCGCCACCGCGACTTCCATGCGGATGCCCTTGATGCCGCGCGCGTCTCGGCGCTGAGAGCCCGTCACCCCATCCAGTGTCTCATTGCAGGTCCGGCTCTGCCGGCCGGCGATGGCACGGTGACCTAGATTTGGCCCTCATTGCCCTCGATCCAATCTGACCGAAGTACCTGAAAGGATGCCCAGCGCTCGTTGAAAGCCGTAACAGCGACATACCTCACCATGCCCCCGGGGAAGGATATGGCAACGGGGTGTCTGGCGCTCATGAGTGAGCCAAACCGGCCTTCGATAAATCCCACGTAATATCTTCCGCACGTGCTGAGTGCGTATGAGCAGGTAACGGCAGCTCTATCACAGGGCGGCAGAAGAACTTGAGCCTTCCTGCTCATCCAAGCATTTCCGCTAATTCCGAAACTGGGGTCATCACTTTCGAGCATCGTTCGGCTTCCCGCCTGGCTTACTGCTTGACCTGATGCTTAGCCTGTTCCTGGCTGGCGCGAGCAAGGAGGGCTTCAAGTTCCGCTAATGCCGCCATCGGCAAAATTAGGAGAACGTCGGCCTCGCCCACCGTCTCGAACATCAGACGGGCATTCCCACACGGATCGCTGCTAACCTCGATTCGCGTGGCCTTGATTACAGGCACCGCAACCATCTGCTTGTCTGACATGTTTCTACAATCCCGCCCTTGACGGAAAAGTTGCCGCTTGGCACCGAACGATCGCGCCTAATCCCCGCACCTGCTTATTAGCTTTCCGCTCGGCAGAGCGAACACGCACTCGTCCTCGTAGTGGACGGGTGTGCCGTCCTCGAGCGTGTACCAAGCGGTCGGGCCTGGCCAGACGCGCCAGACGATGACTTTGTAGCGGTTGCCGTCGGCGTCGTAACACGGCTCGCGATAGAGCTCTTGGCGGGCCCGACTGTGGCGACGTCGCGCAGGTTCTACGGACTTCCTCAAAGCGACCATGGCACACCTCACGCAACGCAGTGACGGCTGAAACAACGGCACGCTTTGGCGTCAGGTTCCCTCTTGCGAGCTGGCGATAACGAACTAAATAGCTGTCCGTCACCGCCTCCGGGCAAGGCCGACGTTCCAGCCCATCGCTTCACCCAAGGTATAAGCTGCGGAGCCTCCCAAAACCGGGATCGCCAGGAGACCCGTCCCGATGATGCCGAGCCCGAAGATGGCAAAGGCGAACGCGCCGGCTATCGGCTTCAACGCCTCCGCGGCCTGGGCGGAACTTTCTCCCGACGCGTGAAGCGTCGCGGCGGCGGTGACGACGATCGCCAAGGCGACCAAGTTGGAGAACGCCATGCCGACCACGATGTCCGTCCGGATGCGGGCGAGCGCGTGCGCAGCTTGCTCGGGCGCATCGACGAGCGGCTCCGGTCGGCTTCGCACCCAAATCCTCGACTTCCTGGGAGGCTTGCCAGAAGAACAGGTAAGGGCTGATCGTGGTGCCCAGGATCGCAACCACGGTCGTCCAGAATGCCACGTCGGCGCTTGCGACTTGCGTCGACCCTCCGGGTGGCGACCAATTGAAGAAAAGCTAATTGGGCGATTCACGTGCATCCCCCGAGCTCAGTGGGGCGTTGTGCGCTCGACCGGTCCAGACGCAAAAAAGCCGGCGCTTGGCCGGCTTTCCGGGAAGCTAATATAAACTACTGCTTCGTCGCGACGGCTGGTGCCTTGACGTTCACGTCGATGCTCTTCCCACCGCCGCCGAACCCGCCGTTGAAGAAGAAAAAGCCGATGCCGATGACCAACACCGCGCCGATGATAACGCCGAGCAGGCCCGTCGCGCCCGATCCAGATCCGTCTGCCATGTAAATTTCCCCTTGCTGAATTCAGCTGAGCGGAGGAGCCGGCCCTCCGGCTCCTCCATCGCTCCTGATCAGTTGATGATCTGGACCACCTTGCGGGTCTTCGGCTCGACGACGACCGTCTTCTTGTTGACGACGGTATACTCATACTCGCCCGAGCCGTACTGGGCCGGCAGGCGGCGGTAGACCGCGCCATCGGCGGGGAGCACGGTGCCGACGGCGAGCGGCTCGGCGTAGGTGTAAGACGGCACGGGCTGCTCCGTGACGTAAGTACGAAATTTAGGAGTTGCCGCGTCGCCGACGATGACGCCGGTCGTAGCACCGACCACGCCGCCGACGGCTGCGCCCACGGGGCCACCGACGATCGCGCCTGCGGCGGCGCCAGTCGCTCCGCCCGAGACTGCACCGCCGGCTGCGCCGGAGCTGGACGGCTGCCATGGGCTGCGACGAGGTCGCGGTGGTGGTGGTGGTCGACGCACTGCGCATGCTGCTGCGATCCACCACCTCGACGATGCGGTGGCTCCGCGGCTCGACGATGGCGATTTCATCACTGCTGGTCATGATATACTGATAGGCCGGATCCACCCAACTGCCTGATCAGGCCTCGTCGGCTGTTTCGAAGCTCTTGCGAAGGCTTGAGCCGCTCCTAAATTTTCCCTTGCGGTCAACCTCTTGGGAGAAAGGAGCCATGCCGTTTTCGTCGGTGATTGAACCTACGGATCTCGCTCGAGCCCATGCCGCCTTGGAGGACATTTGGCGCGAAGTCAAAGCGTCCATTCCGGAGCCTGACCATGAGAGGGAGCGTACCAAAATCGCGTACCTCGTCGCCGCCTGGGCTCCTTTGGCGCTGGACGACGAGGACCTGAAGCAGAACGTACTGCTTCAATATCGCAAGCCCGATCTGATTTGAAATTGCCTTGCCCCCGTCGGCCGATGCCGACGGGGATTTGTTGCCGCGGACCTCTTTAGGAAACCGCGGCCGCCGATCATTTACTCGATGATCTGGATGACCTTGCGCGAGCGAGGCTCAACGAGAACAGTCTTGTCGTTGACGACAGCGTAATCGTATCCGGTCACGCCGACGTCGGAAGGGATAGTCCGAAGCGTGACCGAAGACGGCAAGGCTGATCCAACCGCGACGGACTCTGTGACCTTAACTGAGGCGGGCTTCTCTTTCATGACATAGGCTTTTACCTTGCCCTGCTGCTCGGTCGTGATTGTCGTGGTCGTGGTTTGCGCGATGCCCGCAGAGGAAGCGAGCACAGCAGCAAGCAATACAGCAGTGTAACGCATTGAAGTTCTCCTTCTGCATCCCAGCCGATCGGCCAATAAACACGCACCTGTCTGCGCGGTTCCCCGGCCAGATGCCGACGGATTTGATCAGTACCGATCGCTCGATCTGGAGCGTCCTTCCTCCATGGTCGAAGGGGGCGGCTTGCTGAGTGGGGCGAGCAAGAAGAGGGCGAAAGCGAACAGGATCAAGATGACCGCGGCCCATAGCCAGAAATCGACCGAAGGACGTGGAAACCGCACGGGCCACCCATTCCCTTGAACGCCGGATCAAATGCGGCGAACCGCAAAGGGGGCCTGTATGTTCCGGAACGATTTCGGACGCGAGCGGGTAGGGCTGCGCGTGCCCCCACCGAGGCGAGAACGGCATCCTCTACCGTCAGCTTCGGCTGGCAAGCCCTTATTTGCATTCGGGCGAATGTCCGGGATAGGTGGTCGCGAGCGGACCTCGTCGGCAGCTCGATCAGTGCTGGCCAGTCAACTCGACTGAGTAGACGCCAAGCGCAGTCGTGAGGGCTGGATTGCAGCTCGGCGTCCACCACCCAGCTTGGAACGACATGCCTCAGGGGTAGCGGAGCGGCAATCCAGCGTGGAGAGGGCCTGAAATGGCGGCAGCGTTAGAGCTGCCCCCAGAGTTCAAAGCGACAAAAGCAAGGTTCATTTCCCGACATCGGAACAACCATCCCCCTCGTACGTTTCCGAGGTCGCCTGCTCACTACGTGATTTTCAATTTGTTATCAGTTCTCTGCGTCACTTTATCTGCTGCTTACCAGGAGGACGACTCAATGAAGAAGCTGGTTGTTATGTCAGTAGCGGTCGCGATGGTGAGTGTCGGCGGTTGCGCCGCCATCGGTAAGGGCAAAGGCAAGGCGCCGCCCCCGGTCGCTGCGCCTATCGTTACCAAGGGCTAAGCAAACATTGTCTGCGGCCGGTCTCACCGGCCGCCGCCTCGTCGTCGAAAGCGCCGGCTTCGAACTTTTGGATCCAGATGCGGATCAGATTGCGCGACAGATCGTGTCGTCGCGCGAGGCTGTGGAGCGTCTCGCCCGCCAGGTAATCCTGGGCCACCTGGCGCTTGAACTCGACGCTGTGGGAACGATGTCGAACCATGGGCTTTCATCCTTCGAAAGCCCGGCCCCCCGGTCAATTGCTGGCCGTCACTATGTCCGCCTCAAGGGGCGCACTCCACTAGCGGGTCACTTCTCGACGGAAATCAACACCATATGGCTTGCGACGGTCGCCGGTTTGATCTCCAGTCCGTCGTTGTCATAGGCCCGCCGCGGGTTGCCCTTCATAGCGCCCGGATCTGCTCTTCGAATTCCTCGAGAATGGCGCCGTGGCGCGCGAGAACCTCAATCGAGGCGATCTCGCCGGTTTCGTCATCCGCAACCACGTGAATGACGGCGACGCGCTCCGCTGATCGACCGATGCGCTCGCCGTCCGTGAGGGCGGGATGCTGGGTTTTCGCTGGCACGCGCTGGGCGGGGACGAGGCGCTTCCGATGGGTCTTGAAGGGCTGCAGGAAGAAGGTATCGACGCTGGCCATCGCTTGACACTCGCTCAGTTTGTTCTCTTTGTGTTCTTATAGACGGCAGTGGGAAACAAGGTTCCGGCGAACTGGATCGTCGACCGCATCACGCCTGAGGGCCAGACAGAATGGATTGCGGAGTCCGGAAACGTCTGCGTTGCTCGAGCCGCGTATGAGGAAGCGCTCAAGCACCGTTATGGCCGCGTCGTCCCCTTCCGCCATGGCCCTCAAATCCTCTGCCAGGAAGTGGGCAAGGTGAAAGAATGGTGGGTGAAGGAGAGAGAATCCGGTTCCTGACGTGTCCGCGGATGCGCAAACCATTCTGCCAAGCGCGCCGGCTTGCTCCGTAGCGGACGTTCCCGACGTTTCAAAATGGGTCGAGAGCGGAAATTTGGCGGCAGGACCAGTTTCTGCCGCTGCGCGCCATTCGTAGACATTTGCGTCATGATGCTGGCTTAACTTGTTTTCGCTTCGTACTTTAATTGTCCGGGGGAGTGAGATTCCGTGCCTAGGTTTGAGACCTCGTGCACAGACTCCATTCTGGACATGGCTCTGCTGGAGGCCAAGGTACAGGTGGAACCCTTCGCCGAGGAACATGAGACGGGCAAGCGGAAGCCCAAGGAGCTGTGGCGACTCATCGAGGATTGGGATTGATGGCGAAGAATCCTGCTGCCTTCCCTGAGCTCGATCTCGATATCGCCGATGTCCGGCATGTTACGATGACAACCGACCCCCAGGGCGAGACTGCGATAGGCCTGGAAGTGGCCGGCGGTCAGGTCATCAACCTCTTCTTCGCCCCTGGGACGCTAGCCAAGCTTGAGGCCATGCTGACAAAAGCGAGCCAGGCTCAGGCTCAAGCTTCAACCATCCAATAGAGGCCATGAGCATGTGCGGACGGTTCTCGCAGGCTTATAGCTGGGATGAGATTGTGGCCTTCAGCCAGCCGCTGACGGTGCCCGCAGATCGGCCAAACCCGCGCGCGCGGTAGCAGCTGAAGCCGGGACCGGAAGCAATAGTGTTCGCTCGGCAACGTCCGAGCCGAGATCTGGTGCGGTTGACCGGGAATACCGCCACGAGGCTTAAGCGTTGCTTCGCCTTATGGATCGAGTTCGCCCACGGCGTCCCCTTCTGGATCAGGGGGCATAAGCGCGGACGCCAGTGCGCCTTCCAACAAAGCGTCCCGCCGTAGTAAGCCGGCGTCCTGCAGCGCTTCCATGTCGGGCAGATCCTGCAGCGTCTCGAAGCCGAACTGCGACAGGAAGCCTTTGGTGGTCACATAGGTGTAGGGCGCGCCGGGCTCCGGGCTGCGCGGCCCGGCCGCGATGAAGCCGAGGTAGCGCAGATGGGCGATGTTGTCGCGGCTGACCTCCTTGCCGAAGAACGCGCCGAGTTGGGCCCGGGTGATCGGCTGGAAGTAGGCGATGCAAAGCAGGATGAGGCTCTCGGACTGCGACAGTGGTTTGACCGCTTCCCGGTCGATTCCGCGCGCCGTTCGGATGGCGTCGGCAAAGCCCTTCCGGGTGCGGTGCTGCCAGCCACCGGCGACAGAGACCAGTTCGTATGGCCGGCCGCGCAGCTCGTCGCGAATGTCGTCGATGATGAGATCGAGGCTGCAACTGCGACCGACGACCCGGGCCAGCGTCTCGCGGCTGACCGGTTCCGGCGAGGCGAAGATCACGGCCTCGACCCGCCCCATCCATTCGCGCCAGCGCAGATCCGGCGGAAGCTCCGCGAGTTCGGCGTCGAAGAGTTCGGGCTGACGCGGACGTCGTGCCATCGCCTTAGATCCCATAGAGCCTGAAAGCGTCACGGCCGGTGAGCTCGCGGACGGCGCCAAGCTCGACCAGGCGGTCGAACAGCCGCCGCATCGAGCGATCGGTCGTTTCCTTGCCGACCTGCACGGAAAGGGCATCTTCCGTCAGGAGGCGCTGGACGATCCGGTCGGCTTCCTTGGAGCGCAGCTGCGGAGCGGCCAGGAGAAGCGCCTCGGCGCGGCGGGCGATCTCGGCATAGAGGTCGGCGGCGTCGGCGGCCGCTGCGGCGTAGGCCAAATGGCAGGCTGCGACCCAATCGTCGGACTCCTGCTCACCGGCAGCGGCCCGCAGGTCGGCGCGCTTGATCTGGGCCGCGATCAGCGGGACAGGCGCTGGCCAGCGCATCATGCGCGCGAGCACGACATCCGCGATCCAGAGCGCGACCGTGCGCTCGCGCGGGAACAGGCGCAGGCAGATGAGGGCGACATCGGCGGCGGCGGTGACCGGGTTCCCCTGCCCTGCTGGCAGTCCGGCCAGGATGTCCTCGAGCGCGGCGAGCGCGTTCGGCTGCAGATCCAGGAGCCTGACCAGTCGTGCCGCCAGGTCGCCGGCGCGCAGCGAGCTCGGCCGTGCCAGCTCGATCCAGGCGCTGAAAGCTTGGCCGGCCGGGCCGCGGCTGGCGCTCTGGCGGGCGAGGTAGAAGTGATCGCGGATCTCGCCCTCGCCTTCGGCGCGGCCCAGGTGGGGCATCAGCGCGGCGGTGCATTTCAGCGCGAGGCGTTGCCGCCAGAGGGTCGCGAGCGGGTAATCGCTGCGGGCAATCGGGTCGATGACGGAGAGCGCGGCGCCGCTGTAGAAGCTGGCATTCCCCTTGCCGTCTGGTTTGCTGGGAGCAGGGCGCCGAGCCCAGCTGGCGAGATGGGGAAAGGCCGGAGGCTGCTCCGGTATAGACCGCGGCCGTTTGCTCATGTCTTTGATCTAATAGAGGTAATGGTGCCGGCAGCGCGGGTTGAACGCCCGACCGTCGCTTTACAAAAGCGCTGCTCTACCGCTGAGCTACGCCGGCACGCGGGCTCGCCCATGTCGCGAATCCCCCTGATTTCTGGGGAATTGGCTTAGCATGAGGCGGCGCTTATAGATACAATCTCGCGCCAAACCGCCGTGGCCGTCCCCCGCCTTCTATGTCCGATAATGTTGCATTATCGGACGTAAGATGAGCGCGCCTGCAGAGCTCGATTTTTGACCGAAATGACTGGAGTGAGCGTCGAGCCGGCGCCGCGCCGCCAGATGGCGCAGCAGTATCTCGCGGCTCGCGGGGGCGTGTTCGGGCCCCCGCATGCAAGGGTTATATTGCCCAAACAGATGGGCTTGAACGGCGTATCCGGAACGCTTCTCGCGCGCAGCGTCGCCCAAGCCCCAGAGAAGCCCGTAGGCGGCCGTTAGCGATTTGCTAACCCTAGCCCTGGAATTCGGAGCGAAGGCCCCTCGGTGAGCATCTGACGAGGTCGGTTTTTCGCGGGTCCGCCCAAACTATGCGGCGAACAGGCGTCGATCCCAGTAGACGGGCTCATGCAGGCTCGCCTCGATCGTCCGGAATTCAGGATGCGTCGGATTGATGAGGATGTTTCGGTCGACGCGGGCGACCACGCTCGGGACAATGAGGATGGCGCTGCGCTTCTCCGCGAACCAGCGTTCACCAAACGCCTTGCTCACTGTCGCAGGCATCTCGTCCCATCGGGGGAGTGCCGCCGGCGAGAAAATCTCGTAGCTCAACCCCATCGGAAAGGTGATTTGGACGAAGTGCTGGTTCGGCGGCAGGCGCCCACTGCCATGCACCAGCTTCTCGAGCAGGGCCGTCGAGAAATGCTCGCTAGTATAGATCAGCGGGCTCCCCGTCGTATTCCAACGCCCAGGCGCAATGGTGGATCCGGTCGCATCGAAGATGGGGTAAGTACCTGTCGGGTCTCCGATCCGAAAACCCGACAGGGTGCGGTCGAGAATCTGCGGGGTCACGCAGCGGTGCCGTATTTCAGGCGGCCGAGAACGTCGAGGACGAGTTCGGAGCCGAACTCGCTATGAATGACCACCTCGATCGGGCGCCGATCCTCCAGCATCGGATGCGGCCGGAATAGGAAGTCCCGCGCATCGTCCTCATTCTGCCAAACGTCGAGTGCGAGGCTCCAGACGCGCGCGACCCGCGCCAGCCGCGTCCCCTCGTCCGATGAGAGGCGATGCGCGTTCTTGCGCCGTTCGTAGGTGGCCTTTGGGATGAGCCGGTACTTGAACTGGGCATCGCTGGGCGCGATCAGCCGCGCCACACGCTCGAGCGAGCCAAATGGCAGACCATCTTCGATCCGCGAGATCAAGCCGAAAGGCGAACGGGCCGCGGCCTCCTTGTCGGGAAGGCCGAGCACGTCAGCAATATCTGCGAATGCAAGCATCATAGCCTCCACACCACTTGATACCGAATATAGTATCAATTGAGGCGCACCGCAAGGACTGGACCCCGTAGAGATGCCCTTGTTGTGGTGTTCCCCGGTCTGCCCAAGTCATCGTCGCATCTCGCAAAATGATGTCGACTGGGGGCGCTTCGGATTCTTGGGATTCCGCTACACCGGATTCTGAGGCAGAAATAGCTTTGGCATCGCTTCGGCGTCTGTGGTTCCCGGATGGATGACAACGAACTCACTGCGATAGCCCTCCCCTCCCCTCCCCTATCGGAGGAGGAAGCGAAGAACCGCGCGTTGCCGGCACACCTGCATGGCCTCGCGGAGCGCGCACGCGATTACGCCGAAGCCTCGAGCTCGGCGAACACGCGCCGGGCGTATGCGAGCGACTGGAAGCAATTTCTGAAGTGGTGCCGGCGCCAGCAGATCGAGCCGCACCCGGATCCGCAGGTGGTCGGGCTCTACATCACCGCGCTGGCTTCAGGGACGGCAGCTCCTTTGCTCAAGGCGGCGGCGGTGAGCACGATCGAGCGCAAGCTCTCGGCGCTGGCCTGGAACTTCGCTCAGCTGGGCGAGCGGCTCGATCGCGGCGATCGTCACATCGCGACGGTTCTCGCCGGCATCCGGAATACCCAAGGCCGGCCGCCGGTTCAGAAGGAAGCGGTGCTGGGCCCCGATCTGATCGCGATGCTTGAGACGCTGGATCGCGGGGCCCTGCGAGGGCTGCGCGATCGCGCCATGTTACTGCTCGGCTTCGCCGGCGGCTTGCGGCGTTCGGAGATCATCGGCCTCGACGTCGGCCCAAACCAGACCCAGGACGGCACCGGATGGATCGAGGTCGTCGACGGCGGACTGATCCTGAACCTGCGCGGCAAGACGGGCTGGCGGAGCGTCGAGGTCGGCCGCGGCTCCACCGACGCCACCTGTCCCGTCGTTGGCCTCAAGACCTGGCTCAAGCTGGCCAGGATCGAGCACGGCCCTCTGTTCCGCCGCGTGGTCGGCGGTGGCTCCGATGTCGGGCCGGAGCGGCTCAGGGATCGTCAGGTTGCACGTCTGGTCAAGCGCACCGCGATGGCCGCGGGCGTGCGCGGGGACCTGCCTGAAGGACAGCGCGAACTGGCTTTCGCCGGACACTCGCTGCGCTCCGGTCTCGCCTCGTCAGCAGAGGTTGATGAGCGCTATGTGCAGAAGCAACTCGGGCACGCATCAGCGGAGATGACCCGCCGCTATCAACGCCGGCGCGACCGCTTCCGAGTGAACCTCACCAAGGCTGCTGGTCTGTAGCTTGCCGACGTCGCGGTCAGATCCTGGATCGGTTGGGGACGAGACGAGGCTCAGGAAGTGCAGCTGAGCCTCATCTCGCAATCCCGATCAAGCCACGGTGTCAGCGAGATCCTTGGCAACCTTGAACTTGACGACCGTCTTGGCCGGAACCTGGATCGTCGCGCCGGTCGAGGGGTTGCGCGCCTCACGCGCTTCGCGCTTGGCAGCACTGAGCTTGCCGATGCCACCGACGGTCAGGTCACCGCCACCCTTCAGTGCCTTGGCGGCGAAACCAGCAAGCGAAGTCAGTACGGCGCTGACGTCCGCCTTGGACTTTCCGGTCTCCTCGGCGATCGCGGCGATGAGCTCATTCTTGGTCATTTGGATCTCCTGGCGAGGCGAGAATGGCCGCCCATAGCGAAAACCGCGGTAAAAGCAATGCTCTAAAGCTAGGGCGACAGTACCCCCTCGCCGTCATCCGCCAGCGGCTCCGAAACTGTTCGAAAAGGCAAACTCAGCGAAACAGCGGCAAGAGCAAAGCTGCGGCAATCGCCACGACCACGGCGGCCCGCAACAAAAGGCCGTTGATCCGAGCCATTGCGGCTTCCGAGCTTTCAGGCGTACGCATGACTGTCGCCTCCCTCTCGAAAGCAGCTTCGTGCAGTGAGACAACCGGCGCAATCTCGTTCGGATCTGACCCCGCACTCTGCCAGCCGCTGTTGCCGAGCGGCCACCAAAGCGCCCTCCCCTACTCCAGCTCAGGCCCCCCGATCAGCTGGGACAGCGTTGACCAGGCGATAGCCGCGCTTCGACTTTCTGAGCAGCCAATCCTCCAGGGCCTCAGCCGCTTCGTCGGCATCCCTGTAAAGGTCAACCATTCGCCGCCCGCGTCGCCCCCACCTTCCCCATTCGCGCACGAGCGCCACGTCTCCGAACAGCGAGGGCTCGACAGCCAAAACATAGAACCGCGCCATGTTCTGCCGCGGATCGGTCCGATCCAGAACCAGCATCTGCAGGCGAGGCGTCGCGGTTTCGATGGCGCTGCTCATGCGCGCATCTCGCGCCGGTGATCAGGTCTGGTCCAACGCAAAGGTTGAATCGGTCGCGCCTCAGCGATTCACGGAGCTGATGGAACGGCCGACATCTGAGCACGAGATCAGGCACGTTGCTTCTCTCGCTTCCGGCTGCCGATCAACGCCATCAGCATCGGTCCGACCGAGAACTCACCAGCCTCGGCTCGTCGTGTCAGCGCGCGCAGATAGCCGCCGGCGCTGGAGACCGTCTCCCCCTTCTGCAAAATCGCGGCGAGGACGATTGAAGCCTCCACCTCGCCCATGACGCTCTGCGCGTCGAGCCAGGCACTGGGGCTGATCCCGAGCATTGGCCTCACCAGCGCAGTCGCGGCCTGGAAGTCGCGCCAATTGGCGATCCCATCGCGATTGTAGTCGATGATGTCGGGACAGGCGTCGAGCACCATGCCGAGCGGATAGGTTCGTTCCGTCGAGCGTTCCGGCATCCTCGCCGGCTCCGGAGAGATCTCGACCCTCGTCCCCCAGCTCTCTGGAGAGCGTGGTTCAAGATCAGGAAGGGAGTCTGGGTTTGAATTCTGTATGTGGCGCTCAGAATGAGACTCATTGTCGCTCATATTTTGAGTTTTAATGTGACTTTCCAGCAGGTTGACGATCTCGTCGGCGAGAAGGTCGAGATCTGCAGCAATCGGTTCGAGCACGTCGCGAGCGGCGGACCGCGGAATCCGGCCAACAACGGCCCTGTAAAGCTCGTGGAGCTCAGTCCAGTTGGCGGGACCCGCTCCGTTACGGCGCGTCGGAACCCCCTCTTCCATACCCGTGGCGATCATCTTGCAGATGTCGCGTCGGCAGATGGTGATGCGTTCGCGAACAAGCTTCAGCGCGCGTTCCTCGGCACGAACACCCTCGGCTAGGTTCTCGAACTCATCGGCCCTGACAACGATCGGCGCGAGATCAAAACCGAAGGCGAGCTCGATCTCCCCTCCCCTATCCTTCCGGGCGTAGCGCTTGCCGTTCGGGCTATCGCGCCGAATGATCAGCCCCGCATCGACCAAAGCCGCCAGGTGCCGGCGGAGCGTCGCTGGTGCCATCCCATGGGCGCGCAGGCAGAGCTGCTGGTTGGATGGAAACACAATCAGCCCGTCCCCCGTCAGCACGGTCTCGGGATGGAAGGTGAGCAGCGCGTCCAGGACGGCCAAGGCACGCTCGGAGATAGCGAGCTTCTCCTTGGCCGTGCAGATTGCCCGGAAGACTTCCCATTTGTGAACCGCCTTCTCAGGCGAGCGCGTCTTTGCGTCCGCTTGACTCGCCACGAGGGCAAGCGTCAGCGGCCGCCGCCCAAAGGGCGTCGTCGAGATGTGGGTAACCACGTTCTTTCACCCGTCGTTAGGCAAAAGAAATCGGCTCGCCGAAATGGCGTTTCGTCTCACGAGAGACTCTTGACGGCGATTCGTGGAAATGCGATTCTCTAGGTGCGAACTACGAGAAGGGCTTCCGGAACACCGTTTCGGGGGCCTTTTTCTTTTGCTGGTTACAATTCTCCGTCGTTCAATGGAACCTGCCCGCGCTTGAACGCCTCGTAGAGGCTATCCAGGTTGCCTGACAGAAACTCGCTGAATGCCTTCACCTCAGGCGCCTTGGCTCGAAACGCCACCGTTACCTTCGATCGATCTGTGATCAATTCGGCTGTCAGCGTTCCGTCGGCGGCCGCCCATTTGTACGGCTGTGAACCAACGCGAGGCCGTACCGCCGATCCGCTTTTCAGCCGACGCAGCAGCAGATCAAAACGCTCGTCACTGCCCCGTGCCTCGAAGTCAGGCTCCGCCGTCACGCTCTCGGCACGGGCTTGGTTGGCAGGGTTGTCGAGAAGGAGCTTCAGCTCGTACCAGCGATCGCGACCAATTCCCTTGGCCGCTCCAATGGCGCTCAAGATGGGCGCGGCTATAGAGGCAACTGACAGCATCTTCGACAATGATGCTCGGTCGATCGATAGCGCGGCGAGCACAATCGAATTATCCTGATCGTAGCGCAGGCGCACGAGTTCGGCCGCGTAGAGAGCCTTCTCTATGAACGAAAGATTGGCCCGGGCAGAGTTCTCCTGACCTTGGGCGACGACGTGCTCAGCGTCGACCAACGGGCGAACAACGGCTCGGACCTTTCGCTCTAGGGCCGCTGCAGCCTTCAGCCGCCGATGGCCAAACACGACCATGTAGCGTCCACCAGCTTTGGGGTGAGGGCGGACGAGAATTGGCGTGTCCTGCCCACGCTCCCGAATAGCGTTGAGAAGCTCTTCGAATTCCGGACCGTCCTGATCAAGTCGGTCGCGAACGAATGAGCCATCGACCACCGCCGGATCGAGCTCGACGATCTGCTCGCCTTCCAGGAGCTTGTCGGCTCTCGACGCGATTTCATTAATCGAGCTCAGGAAAGACTTTGAAGCCCCCTTTGCAGCATAGCTCAGTACCGGCTCGGGACCTTCTTTGCTGACATCATCCGTCAGCAAGTTCGCAAAGGGGTTCTTTCGTGCCATGGTCAAGCGCTCGTTTCTGCTAGATCGCTGAAACTGCAGCGAATTTTACCGATTTTGACGGCCGTCAATCTCACAGCCGCCCCCATGCCTGATGGATCAGCCCCTGAATCTCGAAATTGACGGCATCCATGCACTCAATCGCGCGATCGTAGGTACCCCGCGTAAAGTGCGAACGTTCAACTTCGTAAAGGGTCTGTTTCGTCAGTCCGGCATCGGAAATCGCAGTCGATTTAACCATTTGCGTCTTGAGCATTTCGGCCGCCAGGATCGACTGCATCAGGCCGAGCATTTCAACCTGGGGAACGTCAGACGGTTCGTAGCGCGTGATCAGGTAGCGGAGCCAATCCATCCGCACTTCGGCACCCGCGTTTTTGATCGTCTGCGCAATGTTCCCGAGCATAAGAAGGAACTGGCTCATAGACATCAGGTCCAGCATCTGCGGATGGACGGTGATAAGGACTGCCGTCGAGGCGATGAGCGCGGTGAGAGTGAGGTAGCCGAGCTGCGGCGGGCAATCGACCACGACCACGTCGTAATCCGAATCGACATCTTGCAGGGCCGTACCAAAGCGCGTGAAAAAGCGCTTACCCTCTGGCGAATTCTGCATCGCGAGGGGGGTATCGTACTCGTATTCCTGCAGCTCGAGATTGGCCGGGATAACGTCGAGCCCGGGAAAGTTCGTCGGCAGGATCACGTCGCGGATCGCTTTCCGACCATCGTCATAGCGGATGGCATCGTAGAGCGATGGGTTTTTGTCGAGTTCCGGCTGAAAGCCATAAAGAGCCGACAGCGAAGCTTGAGGGTCGAGATCAACCGCGAGTACCCGGTGCCCAGTCAAAGTCAGATGCTGAGCTAGGTGCGCGGCTGTCGTGGTCTTACCCGAGCCGCCCTTAAAATTCACAACCGCAATGACTTGCAGCTTCTCGCCCGGCTTCCGGTGAGGGACATACTTCTTCGCATCCGCTCGCCCGTTTTTGTCGAGATACTGGCGCAGCTCGAGCATCTGATCAGCCGTGTAAAGCCGACGCCCTCCAGAAACGATCTGAGGCTCGGGTCCTTTGCCTTCAAGGTGAAGCCGCTTAAGATTATTTGGACTCACACCTAGGTAGTGAGCAACCTCTGACATCGGAAACGGCCGAAGGGTTTTCTTGGCGTTCGGCGGAAACTTCTCAAGACGCAACTGATTGAGTTTGCGCGAAATCTCCGCTCCCTGGTGTAGGAGCTTGTCGTCGAAATCAAAGACGGGGAGGCGGGACATTGCCGAACGCTCTCAGAAGAAAATGGCGCCAACAGCTCAATATCGAGCCAATTGCCGCCAGTATGTCCGATTCGCATCCATGGGCAAGAAATTTAAAGTTAATGAGTTCTTAACCGGTGTAGAACAACGGTCATCGCACGCCGGCCGCCGACATTTTGGCATGGGCGCGCCGGTCGGCCTACGCCCTCAACACTGCCTATTTTGAAAGTCCGAGCATGCGCCAGGACGGCCCATCCAATCCGCACCGCGCAAACTCGCCGATGCCGGGCGCCGAGACCGACCGCTTGGGCCTCGCATCGAGGAAAGTCCTCTTCCAGCTGAGAAGCCACTCTTGGATTTGCTCGACAGGGGAGGGGGCCTCGACGCGTAGCTTTGTCTAGGCGAATTGGCGGCCTTGGTCTCGGCTCAAGTTTGCGCCCGCGGGACGACGCTGCCATTTAGGCGGGGCGCTAATCGCCACCCTTTCATGCAAATCTTGTCGGAGACGTTTCGATGCCTCCGCCGAGTTCATCGAGACTCGAGGGCAAACGTGTACCAAATCAAGGCCACTATTCGGACCGGGCAGCTTAAGAAGTCGGCAACCTCGGCGGCTGAAGACCGTGTGTCATACAACCAAAATTTTCATAAGAGATGTCGGAGGAACCCGCTCGTGTGCATCAGGCGGCTGGCGTTCCTTTAGGCTGAGACCTTTGAACTTGTTCGGCGGATCGGCGCAGACGATCAGTTTTCCGGCCGCCGCAGGCGGCGATCTAGAGCCGGTCACCTCGACGGATCAAGAACCGCCTTCTCGAAGCTGAAGCAGTTACATCTCGTTGCACTCACTACGGCAAGTTCGCCGCACGTTTCCTGCTATGGTCCAACTCGCATCAAAAAGCGGCTTTGGCTTCGCGCTATGAGGCTACGACCTAACCAGAGACTGCCGCCTTGCGAACCGCAGCATCACACCCAACGATGCCGCGAGTGGTATCGCCAACAACACGCCGATGAAGCCGAACAGCCATCCAAAAGCGAACAGCGCAAACATCATCCAAACTGGGTTTAGGTTGACGCGGCGACCGATGAAGCGCGGCGACAGCACATAATCGGCAAGCACTTCTCCGACGACGAAGATGCCCCCCACCACGGCGACTGGTGCCCAATTCGGCCAGAATTGGGCCATTGCAACACAGGCCGCAACTAAGAATCCGGTGACGGCCCCGAAATACGGAACAAAGCTGATGAAGCCTGCGGTCAATCCTATCAAAATGGCGTGGTTGAGCCCTGTCATTTTGAGAGCTGTCGCATAAAGCACGGCAAGAACGAGACAGATGACGACCTGCCCACGCACGAAGCCCGCGACCGTATCGTGGATTTCACGCCCAAGGGCCCGCATATCGTCGCGGCATGCCGGGGGGAACCAGCCATCGACGGTCGCGATCATTCTTTGCCAGTCAATTGCAAGATAGACGGCGATGATCGGGGTGACGACGATGAGCGAAAGAAGGGAAATCAAGGCCAGTCCGCTCGACCACAACGAGCGAAGGAAACCATCGAGCCAGTTGCTGCCCATCGTCTTCGCGATTTCGGCGGTGGATTGCTCGATGTGAAGTTCGTCACCCATGACACTGTGCAGCCAGGGGCGGCTTGCATTGTTCATGAGCGACTGGAGCTTTGTGACGTAGCCGGGGAACTCCTCAACGAAAAATCTGAGTTCGCCAATGATGGCCGGGAGCATCACGAGCAGAAAGGCGATAAGAGCCGCGACCAGCGGAAGGAAGACGGCCAGAGCCGCTAGAGAACGGTTAATCCCGAGCCGCTCCAGCCTGTCGACCGCCGGAACGAGCAGGTACGCGAGCAACGCACCGACCACGAATGGCAGCAGGATTTGCCGCAACAGCATCAACGCAACCAACGCGAGCGCAGAGACCGCGAGCCAGAACATCGCTGGTCGTGTAATTCTCATCGGCCTTCGTCGCACATGCGGTTTCGAGCTCGACTGCCGGCTTCGGTGCCCGCCGATTCCCAGCGCGGATTCACGAATCCGAGCGAGAGCAGGGGGCGTGCAGATCCTTGTTCAATTTTCTATCAGGCTGGCGAAGGCGATCTCGCCATCGGTAATGTAGTGGTTAACCTTTCCGGTCTGCAACCGTGATCCGGATTGGTGCAATGCGACCTCCCCGATCACCCGCTTTGCCATTAACTGGGTGATGACGTAGTTGCGTTCCGCATTCGTGTCTGAATCGGTCGCATGGGTCACTTGGAACGTTAGTCGGGCCAGTGATAGGCCGGTGTCTCTGGTGCCAGCCCCAACCCAAAGTACGCGCTGATCGGTCGACGGTTTATCCGTGTTCAACCAGAAGCTCGCCGCTGCCATATCGTCTGCCGAGTGGGCGAGGCTCAACGCCCAGAAACGGACGTGATGGCGCTTGCGCGGGCTGTTGTTGATGGGTTCTTGGAAACCTAGGTCCTGCCTCCGTCCAAAGAGGTAGAGGGAGCTGAAAGGAGCTGTGGGATACGGCGAGTTGAGTAAAAACGCGCGTATCATTCGCCACGAACTCGCCATTCCCAAACGATCGGCTGTTGACCAACCCGCCGTTGCAAACGCATCGCAGAGTTGTTGAAGGGTGCCGATTAGCACGAGATTTACCGGATCGCCGGGCAAGCCATCTCCGGTGATCGTGTATCTTGGGATAAGTTTCCGGTGAAGAACCTTCAGCCCCATTCGTACCACGTTTGGCAAAATAACATAGGCTGCCAGCCCGTAAGTGAGGCTTACTGCTAGGATCCACGGTAGTCGGTGGTCCGCCGTATCGAATACGACGGAGACTATCAGCCAGACGCTGAACACGCCCAGGCAGAAAATGAGCAATCTCTGGAATAGGCGCGCAAGAAATCGCAAAATTTTCGGTCCTGTCTGGCAGGAGATGAGCTCGTCCGCAGCTCTGTCTGTTCGTATACAGGTTTCACCGTCCAGCCTGGCATTAGGCCTCCGATCCGACGCCCGTTCAACGGGTAACGGCGGCCGAGGTCAGGCATATTCGCGACGCGTCCCTGATTGTATCACCTGTTGTGGATGACTGGTGACCTGGACTCCTGATCCTCGGCAAGGCTTGCGTATTGTGATCCATTCAGCGGACTAACGACACCGCTCAGCAACACGCACCCGCCGGGTCGCGCGCCGAATTTGGTCGGGCGGCCAGAACGGGAGGCGATCACGCTTGTTCACGGCGCTATTTCGGGAACAGGAACTGAAGCTGAGCTCTGAGCTGCCAGTCGGCGCCTCCGCTGGGCTTTGCGACATTATAATAGGCTGCGAGCTGCGCGTTAACAGGCTGTTCGCCGATCTTGAACACCCGCCCAAAACCGCCGCCAATCGGCACTGTCCAGCGGTCGCCATGGCCGGCCTCCCAGTCGGCGGTGATGATGGGAGACGAAGTCAGATACCAGCCGCCGTGGAAATTGTAGTTCACGAAGGGCTGCAGCGTCATAAGATTGACGCCGCTACGGTTGCTCTTGCCCGCGAACGACCAGACATTGTTGGCGAGGATCCCGACGACCCACGGCCCTTCGATGGCCAAGGCGACGAAGGCCGGCCCCGCCGAGTACTTGCCGCTGGTCAGGGTCTTGTCGGTGCCGGTCGGAAACACAAAGGTCGGGCCGATCCCCCAGATGATGCCGTGCGTCGGCTGCTTCGGCGAGAAGAAGAAGCTGGGGTTGATGTCGCCCAGGCCGAACTCGCGGTCGCCATTCACGGTCAGCGAAGGTTGCGCGATCACCGGGGTGATCCAGCGCGTGATCAGGTTCCAGTCCTTGTTGAGCGTGATCGGGATCACGGGCTGGATATTGAGGACATTCTGGAGCTGTTTGCGCGGACCGACGCTGAAATTGAAATTGTTCTGGAAAGGCAGGCTGATCATGTCGGCAATGGGGTTCTGTGCCGCCTTGGCCAGATCGTCGCTGCTTTTCTCGCGCTCCTCCTGTGCAATGGAAAAGGAGCTTGGCAAGCCAATTGAGATGGCGAGCGCGAGTTTCAGTCCCAACCGTCCGCAGCGTGTGCGTCGTCCAGTCATGGATGCGCTCCGTCTGAAGTCCAGACTGCCAGAAAACAGTGGAACAGAATTCCCTTTGGTACACCAGATTAATGGCTGCTCATGATGCGAAAATCTAACTCTGTGTTGTTTTCAGGATACATGAAGCGAAGGTCGTTGGAACAGCCTGCTGTGCATACGACAGTATTCTGTCCGTCGAGACTGCGCTAATGTTCGAAGACAATCCGGACGACGACGAATGTTCGGGGATTTTCTCACAAAACCCGACACGAATTAGACCAATAATTCTTGCGCCAGACCTCGTAAAAGCGGCAAATCAAGATCCTTGCCGGCGAGAAGAATGATTTCTATGTCGTATTCGGGCAACCGGATAAGTAAATATGTCACAGCCATTGCTGCTTTGCGGTGGGAAGCAAGTTGCGCATTGAGCCGGAGCAGTGTTCGGCGGATGATGGGCGTGGAACTCGCAGCATGAATCGCAAGAAAGGGGATTGCGATGACACTCAGCCACGCGAAGGCCTGCGGCTTCCCCTTGTCGATCATCCTCGGGCTCGGCAGCGCCGTGGCGCAGGCCGCCGACCTGCCTCCCCCGGCTACACCCGTGCCACCCGAGATGACCTCAGCATGGACCTATCGGTTCACGCCCTATGGCTGGCTGATTTCGCTCAACGGAGATCAGACCGTGAAGGGGCGAACCGCGAAGGTCGATGCGAGCTTCATCGATGTCGTCGATGCCACGCTCGGAAATGGCGGAACATTATTTGCCCTGATGGCCGATATGGAGGCCCGCAACGGCCGGTTTTCCCTCCTCGGCAATTTCGCCGCGCTCAAGGTCAGCGTGGATCGCGGCGGCGTCCGGACACGCAGTGTTGCGCCGGATATCACGGGTGCGATCGGCGCGTCCGGCGATGCCAAGGTCTCGATGGCGATACTCGAAGCGGGGGCGGCCTACGAGCTGGCGCGCTACGGATCGGTCAGCTTCGACGTGCTGGCGGGCGCGCGCTACTGGTATCAACGCGCCGAGCTTTCCTTCGATGCGGGCGCGACCGTCGATGTCGGCGATCTCAGCTTCGGGCGCAATGTCGCGATTGCCCGCTCCGGCTCGGTGGACTGGGTCGACGGCTTTGCCGGCGCGCGCATGCGGGTCGCCGTCGCTCCAGGCCATGAAATCTTCCTGCGCGGCGACCTTGGTGGTGGCGGCAGCAAATTCTCGTGGCAGGGCATTGCAGGTTATAGCTTCGATTTCGCCGAGAAGAACGGGATCACCTATTCGGGCGTCCTTGGTTACCGGGCGCTCTATGCCGACTATGCCCAGGGAGAGGGCCGTCGGCGTTACGCTTTCGATACGTTGATGCATGGCCCGGTCGTCGGGCTCAGCCTGCGGTTCTGAAGCAGGGCCAGCATAGCGGTTCGGGAGGGCGGGCGGATGCTGTCGAGGTCGCAGCGCGCGGCAGGGCGGCGATCGGAAGCCGCCTCGTGACAATACAGTCTGCGCGTAGGGGAGATGCGAATGCGACGCGAGCTTTCGCTCTTCGTGGGCACTTTCACCACCTTGCTTGCCATCATCAATCCGTTCGAGATCCCGCCAGTCTTCCTCAAGCTATTATCCGGTAAGGATAGCGTCACGCACAGCACGGCTGCCCTGAAAGCCTCGGTCTATGCGCTATTGCTCTGCTTCTTTTTCATTTTCGGAACGCTTCTGCTTCGGATTTTCGGCGTCCCACTCAGCATGGTAGAGGTCGTCGGCGGCATCATCCTAATGAAGATCGGCTTCGAGTTGTTCATGCCCAGGAAATTGGTCGACGATCTGGGCCTTGCGCGCACAGACACGGACAAACCTCGGCATCGTCTCGTTCACAGATGAAGAAGCTTCATCCTAATGGGAAAGCACACCTACAGATCGGTGCGTTGCCGGTGCGGAAAAGCGCTGTGGCAGTATGGGAAATTTTGCTGGTCACAACGCGCTCGACAAAGCGTTGGACCGTTCCGAAAGGCTGGCCGATCCGGAAACTAAAAGCGCATGGCACGGCTGCGCGAGAAGCCCAAGAAGAGGGCGGTGTCATTGGACGAGTCAAGAAAAGGCCCGTAGGGCGCTACCTCTATTGGAAGCGCATGGAAGCGGGGTTTCGGCTCTGCAAGGTCCGGCTTTACCCGTTGCACGTTACCGATCAAATGCCGCATTGGCCCGAGGAGGCGGAGCGTCTGCGGCATTGGTTCAGCCTCGAAGATGCGTCCGACCTTGTTGAGGAGCCTGGGCGAAGGAAGGTTCTGGCAAGTCTGAACCTGCGTTGAGGTTCGCAGCGGTGAACGTTGTGCTTCTCGCCCACGAACTCGCGAACAGTGGACGTCGCTGACGTCAACTACGGGGGCAGGGGAAGTTGCGTGCTCACCCGGAAGCAGGCATCCCCATGGTCAAGCGGTTGATCCATCGGCCTGAGGACGCCTTTAGAATCGTGTGATGTTTGCCGGACGCATGATCCAAAACTCCGGCACGGCAAGCTGAGGATGCCCCGAGGACGCGCGAAGCGTCCGAAGCCGCTTTCAATCCTGGAACGGAAAGACCTTCTTCCAGTCCCTTTTCATATCGACCACGGTCCATTTGTTCACCGACGCGGCGTCAAGCGCCTTGTCGAGCTTTCCGAAATGGGATTGGCGGTCGTACGCGTATTCGCGCTCCGCGTCGGTGTGGTGAACGAGGAGGCCGAAGCGCACGCCGCCGGACATCGTCGTCCATTGCAGCATTTCAAGATCACCGTCCGAGTTTCCGAAAGCCGCGATCGGGCGGCGGCCGATCTGCTGATTGATGCCGAGGGGCTTTCCTGCCTGATCGTCGATGAAGTTGACCTCGGGCAGACGGAAAATGACCGGCCTGCCGTCGCGCATTTCGAACCGCGTCTTGATCGATGAGCCCAGGACCTGCTCGGGGGGGATGCCATAGACCTTCTCGGTCCACGGACGCATGAACTCCACACCGCCGCCGGACGCGATGTAGGTCTTGAAGTCATTGGCCCTGAGATGGGCGAGCAGTTCCAGCATCGGCTGGTAGACCAGCTCGGTGTAGGGACGCTTGAAACGGGGGTGGCGCGTAGTCTCCAGCCATTCCGTCGCGATCCTTGCAAACTCCTCCGAGGTCATGCCCGCATGCGTGACCGCGATGAGCTGCATCAGCCCCGGCTCGCCGAACCCCGCCAGTGCCTGCAAGTCGCTGTCGAGGACCGCCTTGAACGGTTGCTGCGTTCTCCAGCCGGGGTTCTCCGGCGCGAGCGCTTTGACGCGATCGAGCGCAAAGGCGAGCTGGACATACATCGGTTGCTCGGCCCACAGCGTGCCGTCGTTGTCGAACACCGCGATACGCTCGCTGGGCGCAACGTAGTCCGGCCCGCCCTGGGTCGTGACCCGCCTGACGAATTCGATGATCGATGCCTTGGTCGGACCGTCGTTCCAGGAGGGGAGCGCCTCGGTCTGGGCCAAACCTGTTGCCGGGCGAAGCGGTCCGATGAATGCAGGCAGCACGGCGAGCGATGAGAGCAAGATGCGGCGATTAAGTCCGCGCGAGAGCTTGAGCGGCGTCATGTCCACCTCCGCAGGGCAGTTGGGGCGTTGACATCGGTCCATGAACGGCCCCCCGTCCCACGGGCCGAAGTCGAACGCGTTCTGGTTCATCGCCGCGGTCATTTGCCGCTCGTCAGCAAGCCTCTGTTGGAAGACCATCTGGCGAAACTGGGCGTAAGCGGCCTGGTTGCCGAAATAGACGCACCGGCAGACGATCGGGTCCGCATAGACATAGACGATCTGTGACCCTCTCGCCTGCTGAACGAATTTGTTCGGCGGCAGTTTTTTCATGGCGGCAATGCGCTGCGGCGTATTTGCTGGTTGTGGGGTGAACCCTGCCGCCGAGAGCAGGTCTTCTTTCTGTTGCACGACTTGGGCGTGGACTGGCATCCAGCTAGGGCCAACACCACTGAACACGCGAACGTAGTAATGCGCCACGACATGGCTTGCTCCAGAGTTGTTTCGAGTTCGGCAGCGGCGATGCACGTTTTCATCGCCCATGCTTTCGACGAATTAGTTATCCGAGGCTGCGATTATCCAAAATCCGATCAGTTTCCGGTGGGCGCGCCCAGACGATAATTCCTCTGAAACTGCCTGCTCGTCGAAGGATACAGCGCCTGGCATTCCGAATAATAGAAGTTCTGCGGTTGTCGATTAACCGGATTGGCGCAGATCTGCGCCAGCTCCGCCTGTCTCGACTGAGACGTCTGACATCCGGCGAGAGTGGGGGCCACGAGGAGCAGCAGGCACGCACAGTGAACAGTTCTCATCTGAGCCTCCCGAAGTTGTCGACAACGCTGGGTACGTGAACCGCTCCGCTTTCCAGTGATCAAGCCGGTTCGGCTAGTCGTCGAATGCGGCCAGATCCGCTTCTTCTGCCAGCAGTCCTTTTGCCACTTGCGCAAGGCACACCGGTACATTCTGCAGCCCAGCTTCCTTATTCCCGCGAACAGCGCGGCCCTGAAATCCGAAACCGCCTTGAATGTCTCGGCCGAGCGGGCCGATGGCAGTCAGCGTGACCGATGCGAGGATCTGGACAGTGGACGGCCCTTTCGGGCCGCCCACCTTGTCTCCCAGGCCTGCGGTCAGTCCGACCGGCCTTTCG
>UCLR01000018.1 GCA_900473415.1 Hyphomicrobiales bacterium | reverse complement strand
TCGCGCCGTGCTTCCTCTGGATCTTCCTTGGTGCGCCTTACGTCGAGGCGCTACGTGGCAACCGGGCGATAGTGGCAGCGCTCGGCGCGATCACCGCAGCGGTTGTCGGGGTGATCGCCAATCTGGCGCTCTGGTTCGGGCTGCACGTGCTGTTCGGCGAACTGCGCGGCGTGTCGATCCTTGGCCTCGAGCCGGACCTGCCGGTGCTGGCTTCGCTGGACTGGCGCGCGGCGCTGCTCTCGGCCGGGGCTGCGATCATGCTGCTCCGACTCAAGCTCGGCATGATTCCGGTGCTGGCCATCTCGGCGTCCGCCGGCGTCCTGCTCAAGGGCGGGTTGGTCTGAGCCTCAGCGGCGGGGCGGCTCGTCGGGCTCGATAATGCGGTATTCCGCGTCGATCACCTCGATGTGACTGCCCTGCTGCCGCTGCCGGGCGAAAGGGTCCTCGGGATTGGCGGCCCTGGCCTTGAGTTCGGCCTTCAGCCTCGCCTTGAAACGCCAGAGCGCGATCGCCCCAGCGATGGCGGCCAACGGAATCACGATGAGCGCGAGGCTTGCGGCCACCAGGAACAGGACAATGCCGATGGCGATGCTCGCCGCGGCCCCGAGCCATGCGGCCCAGACCGGCACCGGCCGGGCAGGACCGTTGAGCCCCGGCTGGAAATTAAGGCGGATCATGTTGTTTGCATCCCTCTCCGCCGCCAGAGATAGGGACGAACCGCGGCGACCGCCAGATCAGCTATTGTCGCGCCAGTCATAGAGCCAGTCATAGCGGCGGCTTAAGCCTGTCGGCCCCAGCCGCTTCAAGGCGAGATCGCGGGCAAGGCTCAGCGGCCAGCCGAGATGGTAGTTGCGGCCATTGCCGCGGCTTTCGGCCTGCACCCGCGCGACGCGGGCGGCGCGGGCCTTCGCATAATCGGTCATCGCCATGGGCACGCCGGCTGCGCCCTCGTGGCCCAGCCTCTCGGCGAGCAGCCGCGCCAGCACGGCGGCATCCTCGATGGCGAGCGAGGCGCCCTGTGCGAGGAAGGGCAGGACGGGATGGGCGGCGTCGCCGACCAGCGCGATCCGGCCCTTGGCCATCGCCGCCGGCTTGCGGTCGAAGAGGGACCACACCAGCCAGTCGCCGGCTGTCGCGGTCAGCTCGCGCAAGGCGGGGGCGGCGCCCGAGAGGTGCTCGGTGATGATGGTGCGATCGCCTTCACGCGACCAGCCTTCGCGGGCTGCTTCGGCCTGGCGCACCACGACGATATTGATCTCCCGGCCGGCGGCGACCGGGTAATGCACGGCATGGCGGGCGGGGCCGAGATGGAGCGTCACGCGCGGCTTGTCGCCCGGGCGGGCCGGCACGGTGGCGCGCCAGGCCTCGTAGCCGGTGAAGGTGGGCGGGGAGGCATCGCCGGTCAAATCGCGGACGCGGGACCAGAGCCCGTCGGCGCCGATGAGGCCGAGGCCGTGGATGGTCTCGCCCTGGCCGTTCTGCCCGGAAAGCCGGATCGAGATGCCGCTCTCCTCCTCGCGCGCATCCTCGACGCCGCGCCCGACCAGGAGGCGGATGTTCGGCATGGTGCGGACGGCGTCGAGCAGGACGGTATGGAGATCGCTGCGCTTCAGGAGCCGGAAAGGCGTCGGCATCTGCTCCGGCTGGTAGGGCATCGCCACGACCTCGGAGCCGCTGCGCCAGCGCCGGACGGAAAGCCCATGCGAGGAAACGCCGACGCGCTTCAGCGGCAGGGTGAGACCCAGCCCGTCGAGCACGCGGCCGGAATTGGCGCTGATCTGCAGGCCGGCACCGAGTTCGCCGAAGCCGGTGCGCTTCTCGACGACGGTGACAGCGATGCCGCGCTGGGCGAGGCAGAGGGCCGTCGCCAGCCCGCCGATGCCGGCGCCGGCGACGACAAGATGCGGAGCGGACACGCTTATGGCCTGTGGGCCGGCACTGGGCGTCAGGCCGCCTTGGCGGCGTCCTGATAGGCGCATTCCGGCGGGTTGCACTGGGCGCTCTTCAGCGACGGTTCGTATTTGAACAGCGTCGAGCAGTAGGGGCAGATGATCTCGTGGTCCGAGCCCATGTCGAGAAACACATGCGGATGGTCGAAGGGCGGCTTGGCCCCGATGCACATGAACTCGTGCGCGCCGACTTCGATGACGGGGACGCCGGGGTCGTTATGGAAATGCGGGATGGCGTGATCGGCCATGGTCGTCGCTCTTCGAGTCTGCGGTTCGAATTCGGGCGCAACCTAACCGGTCAGGCGACCGGGCGCCAGTGCGCGATTTTGCCCTAGCGTTCGAGCAGGCAGCTCTGGGCGAGTTCCGTCATCCGTGCGCTTTCCTGCGGCGAGAGCAGGTTGTCGAGCGCCTTCTGCCAGAGCTTCTCGCGCTTCAGCCCATCGATGGTGCAGGCGCAGACGGCGCGGCAGACGGGGCCGGGCAGGTTGGGGCCGGCGCAACTGCGCTGGCATTCGGCCCGGAAGGCGTGCTCGTCGGGGGAGGGCGGCGGGACGACGAGTATCGCCAGCGTCAGGGCGCCGATGAAGAGCGGCTGGTGGACCAGATAGACGAGCAGGCTGTTGCGCCCGCCCCAGGTGACAATTCGCGTGAGGCGCCCGGGCGTCCAGGCCGCGATCCGCGTCCCGGCAAGGCGCGGCAGCAGGAGCCGCGCCAGCACGATACCGCTCAGCACGAAACCGAACCAGGGGAAGACCGGCACGAAATCGGCCGTCTGCAGCGGGGTGTGCGACAGGCCGAGCCAGACCGCCCAGGGCTGGTCGAGCAGCGGATGGGCGACGAAGGCGGGCAGGGCGAAGGTGAGCGCCGCCGCCAGCACCACGATGAGCGTCGGCAGACGCAGGAAGGGCAGGGCCAGCACGCTGGCGAGCGCGATGTGGTGCAGGATGCCGAAGAAGATGAAGTTCTGCGGCATGGCGAACCAGGTGCCGAGCGTAACCAGCGCGGCGGCGCCAGCGACCATGGCGAGGCGCCTGAGATAGGCCGGGCGGTTCAGCCCCTTGCGGGTTGCCAGTACCAGGCTGAAGCCGACGATGGTCAGGAAGCAGCCTGCGATGCAGCGCGCGAAGAGCCGCCAGCCCGGCTCGACCACCACATCGGTCTCGATCAGCCGGAAATACGAGAGATCGTAGCAGAAGTGGTAGACGAACATCGCCAGCAGGGCGAGGCCGCGGGCGAAGTCCACCAGGGCGAGGCGGGAGGGCGCGGGCGCTGAGGTGGCGGTCTGGCTCATAGGCTCGGCTTCATCATGGCGACGGCTCATAAGCAAGCTGCGTGGCGGCAGCTATCCAAAGCCGCCGGCGCATGGCAGGGAAGAGCATTCCATTCGCCCGGCCGCATCCAAGATTTCCATGCAGAGCTTTTCCTCCGACGGCGTCACCATCGCCTATATCGACCTCGCTCCGACCGGGGAGGTGGACCAGCATCGCACGGTTGTGCTGGTGCATGGCTTCGCGTCCAGCCACATGACCAACTGGGTCAACACCCAGTGGACCAAGACGCTGACCCATGCCGGTTACCGCGTCGTCGCGCTCGACAATCGCGGCCATGGGCAAAGCGAGAAGCTCTGCGATCCGGCGGCCTATTCATCACACATCATGGCCGAGGATGTGCGGCGGCTGATGGACCATCTCGATATCCCGCGGGCGGCGGTGATGGGCTATTCGATGGGCGCGCGGATCTCGGCGCATCTGGCGCTGGCGCATCCGCGCCGGCTCGAGGCGCTGCTGCTCGGCGGGCTCGGCATCCATCTCGTCGAGGGGGTGGGGTTGCCGCTCGGCATCGCCGACGCGATGGAGGCACCTTCGCTCGACGTGCTGACCGATCCGATGCAGCGGATGTTCCGCGCCTTCGCCGAGCAGACGAAGAGCGACCTCAAGGCGCTCGCCGCTTGCATCCGCGGCTCGCGCCAGACGCTGACGGCGCAGGAGGTCGCGCAGATTTCGATGCCGACGCTGATCAGCGTCGGCACGAAGGACGATGTTTCGGGCAATGGTCCGGAGCTGGCGAGGCTCATTCCCGATGCGGAAGCCTTCGACATCGAGGGGCGCGACCACAACCTTGCCGTCGGCGACAAGAGCCACAAGCAGGCCGTCCTCGACTTTCTCTCGCGTTTGTGAGAGCGTCCGCGGCCATGAGGGGCATCCTGAAAAAGCGCGCGGCGCCAATGTGTTGTCGTCGGTTTCTGACGATCTGATTCCGCTGCCTCCCTTTTTGATTCAAACACCGTCCGCATGAAGTTTTTGGCGCAGCCGCCCGCTTCGGGATAGGCTATGCTTCTGCCGACGGGGATTTCCGGAGAACGATCATGCCTGCAGGGCGCTCCGCCGTGGAAGCACGCGCTAACGTCACCGGCCTCGACCGGGTCGATCCGGTCTGGACGCGGCTGCGCAGCGAGGCCGAGGCCGCCGTTGCCGCCGAGCCGGCACTCGGCACGCTCATCGTGTCCTCGGTGCTGAACCAGCCGAGCTTCGAATCCGCTGTCGCCCATCGCGTCGCAGTGCGGCTCGGCCATCCGGCCGTGACCTCGGACCTGATCGAGCAGGCCTTCACCGAAGCCATGGCCGACGACGAGACGGTCGGCCCTGGCATGCGCGCCGACGTTCTGGCCGTGCTCGACCGCGATCCGGCCTGCTATCGCGTGCTGGAGCCGGTGCTGTTCTTCAAGGGTTTCCACGCCCTGCAATGCCACCGCCTGGCGCATTGGCTCTGGAAGCGCGATCGGCGCGATTTTGCGCTCTACCTGCAAGCGCGCTCCTCGGAGGTGTTCCAGACCGACATCAACCCGGCCGCGCGGATCGGAAAGGGCATCTTCCTCGATCACGCGACCGGGCTCGTCGTCGGCGAGACGGCGGTCATCGAGGACAATGTCTCGATGCTGCATGGCGTGACGCTGGGCGGCACCGGCAAGCAGGGCGGCGATCGCCATCCGAAGATCCGCAAGGGCGTTCTGATCGGCGCCGGCGCCAAGATCCTCGGCAATATCGAGGTCGGCCAGTGCAGCCGCGTTGCGGCGGGTTCGGTGGTGCTCCAGCCGGTGCCGCGCAACATGACGGTGGCCGGCGTGCCGGCCAAGGTGGTGGGGCAGGCGGGCTGCGCCGAGCCTTCGCGTTCGATGGACCAGATCCTCGAAGGCGATTGCGGCGCCTATATCTGATCGCAGCGCTGGCCGCCCTGCCATCCTCGCCCTTGTGGCGAGCATCTGCGTCCTGGACACGGCCCGTCATGCAGCAAGACGTGGAATGGTCTGGACAAGCCCGACCATGACGCGGTGAGGGCGCTGAGACGCCTCAGGAGTCGCCCGCGGGCGCGAAGAAGCAAAGCAATCCGCCGACGGCATTGATGCATAGGTGCCAGTGGCCGTCCGGCGACTGCTGTACCTTCTCATGCGGGATTTCGAGGATCAGCGGCACCCGGCGCGCTGTCGGCCACATCGGGTGCTCGCCAGGCGCGATCCTGACGATGAAGCCGGCGGGATTCTCTCGCACGGCTTCGGGCTCGATCTGCGCACAGTCGATGCCTGAGCAGCACAGCGGTGGATACTCCCAGCTGCTCGCCGCCTGATGGGAGCGTGCACTCGTCGCGCCCACGGCCAGCGAAGCCGCCATGGCGATTGAAGCGATCAAGCGCATCGGCCAGCCCTCGTAATGAATGGTGCGGTCCGATGGCGGCGAATGCGTGGCAAGCAAAAAGGAAATCGTGCTGGCGAGAAAACCCGCGTGCCGTTCTCGGGCGACCGCAGGGAGGCCCGAGAATCTCCAGAAGGACGGGCTGGGGCGCCTCTTCCGGCCTGAGATGCTCGGGTCAAGCCCGAGCATGATGCATCCGGAGGCCGCTACGACGCCTTTCCGTAGCGCTCCAGCATCTCGGTCCGCAGCTCCTGCTCGCCGATGTAACGGGCGCCGCCGAGCTGGACGGCGCGTACGCCGCTTCCGTCGCGCTGAAGCTCGGCCGTCTCGCCCGGGCTGTTGAAGCCGGAGGCGCGGCTGATGCGGCCGCGATCGGGCGCTTCGAGCGCGATCTCGGGAGCGTCGAGGAAGGGCGTCAGCAGCGCGGGGTTGGCGACGAGCACATGTTTGCCGACGGGAACGAGGTCGCCGCAGCCCCAAATGCTCCACCAGCGCCCGTCCCAGCCCTGCGTTTCGGCCGTCGCGGCGCCGCGCTCGGAGAAGGTCTTGAGGATATGCACGATGCCGTCGAGCCATTGATGGGCAAGCCCCTCGATGGCGTTGGTCAGGACGCAGACCGTGATGTCATGCGTGGGGAAGACGGCGGTGCGGGTGATGAAGCCCTGGAAGCCGCCGGAATGGCCGAACCAGCGCCAGTCGCCCTCGCCGCCGGAGATGGTGCCGAGCCCATAATGACGGCCGAGGCTCGCCTCGTCGTCCGCCCAGAGCCGGCGGGTCATCTCACGACGGCTCAGTGGGGAGAGGATGCTGTTCTCGGCCTTGGGCGAGAGCTGGGCGAAGTAGCGCGCGACATCCGCCGCCGTCGCGACGAAGCCGGCGGCTGAGGTCATGGCGTGGCCGAGATTGTCGGCCGGGATGACGACGCGCCGGCCGAGCGGCTGCATGCCGCTATGGCCCTTCGCCATCGGGCGGTCGCCCCAGAGTCCGATGTCGGGCTTGGTCTCCAGCAGGCCGACCTTCGAAACGACTTCGTCGGCGATCCATTCACTGTAGCTCAGGCCCGTCACCGCCTCGATGACGAGGCCGAGCAGAGCGAAGCCGTGATTGGAATATTTGAAGCGCTGCGAAGTGGGGAGGACCGGCGGCCGGGCGAGGTCAGCCATGAGCTCGGCCTTGCCGCAGTAGGGCTTGCGGTCGAGGAACTGGCCGTTGTCCGGCCCGTCGCGGGTGAGGCCAGCGCTGTTCGAAAGGACCTGGCCGATGGTCGCGGCGGCGACCTCGGGATGCAGCCCGTCGATATACTGGCCGACCTTGTCGCCGAGCCGGAGCCGCCCCTCCTCGACGAGACGCAGGATGCCGGCGCTGGTGAAGCTCTTGGAGTGGGAGGCGATGCGGAAGCCGTGGCGCGGCGTCAGCGCCTCGCCGGTCTCCAGATCCGCGCTGCCGAAGGCCGCTTCAAGCACGATTTTGTCGCCATGGGCGACCGCGACGGCGCAGCCGGGCTGGTCATGATGGCGGCGCTGGAATTCGAGCCAGCTCGCGGCATAGGCGAGGGCGGGATCAAGCCACGGCTTCATCGGAGAGGTCCGTCAGGTTCCAGGGGCGCGGAGAATGGCATGATTCCGCGCCCGCGCGGCAAGCGCACAGGGCGAGGGCGGGCATGCTTTCCGCCGCCGTCTCCGTCCGGACCTTGTTTCGCTTGCCCTTGCCGGCGCGCCGTGGCATCGCTCCCGGCCAATCGAAAGGACCCTGACCGTGGACAAAACGGAACTCGCCAAGCTCGAAGCCTATCTGCGCCGCACCTTCAACAACCACGCGATCAGCGTGCGCGCCCGCATGAAGAAGACCGACTCGGCCGAGGTCTATCTGGCCGAGGAATTCATCGGCATCATCCATGTCGACGACGAGGACGGCGATCGCTCGTTCAACTTCACCATGGCAATCCTCGACGTCGATCTCGAGGATTGAGGCGCGGCGCGTAATGCCCGCCGAGATGACCGGGCCTGACCCGAGCATCTCGGAAACCAGCGCCTTCGTGTCATGATCTTCTCGGGTCTACGCTTCGCTTCGCCCGAGAATGACGCCCGATCCGGTTACCGGATCAGCTGATCGATCGTGTGGCGCAGGCCGCCGAGCATCTCAGCCCAGTTGGCGATGATGGTGCGCGGGAAGCGGACGTTCACGTCCATGCCGCGATGCTGGAAGGTGATGCGGCAGGGCTCGTCGAGATTGGCCGCGGTCTCGACCGGGCAGCGGGCGGCGAAGCCCCGGCCGTCCGGGACCGAAACGTAGAACTCGTCGCCCTCGAAGGGCGAGCCCTTGCGGAAGGCGCGCACCACGAGTCCGCCGGGATTGGACCAGACCGTCGGCGTGAGGAAGCGGGCATAGGTGGCGAGCTGCCGGGCCGGCTCGTTGACCTTGTCGGGCGGGCTCAGCGTGACCAGCAGGCGCTTGCGGCCCTGCGGTGCGGCCGGGCCCAGCGTCGGCCAGTCCAGCCGCAGCCGCACCATGCCGACGAGGCGGCTGCTGTCGTCATCTGCATCGACCCCGGTCAGCTCCTTCGGAATGATCAGCGCGACATTGCCGACGCGGGCCGGTTGCAAGATCGAGGGCTGCTCGTCGCGGCGGTGCGTCAGGAAAAGAGCGATCCCGGTCGCGAGCGCGCCCGCGATCATGATCGCGAGCGCGGCCTTGAGCAGGGCCGTGTCCGCGCGCGGCAGCGGCGGGGGAACTCGCTGCTGCAGGCGCATCCGCACCATCGAGGCGATCTGGGCTGCCTGATGTGCGGGCCTGTGATGGGACAACGACGCGGTCATGCTCGAATGCTCTCGCCGGATGGTCTGAATCGGCTGTGAGCGAGTGAATCACCGCGGGCTTAACGCGCCGTAAACCATAAACGGCGGCGCTCTTGATTAACCATTCGTTAAGGATCTCCTTCACAGGCTGTGAACCATGCGGCAGGGTCCGGCGTCGTCCAGTCCGGGGAGGGCCACGCCCGTGACCATCCAACCCGCTGCCCTCGAGGCGCTCCAGTCGCTCTTTCTCGGCTTCGCCTTCGCGGGGCTGCTCGCCAGCGCCTACGAGCTGTTCACCACGCGCCGGGCCGATTTCCAGCTTCTGCAGCTGGGTGGGTTTTCCGCCGTCGCGAGCGTGCCGGTGGTCGTCTTCAGCGCGCCGTTCCTGATACTGCGCAATACCGTGAGCGGCCGGCGGATTGAGGGGCGGCCCTTCTTCTTCGTGATGCTCGCCAGCATGATCGCGGCGGTCTGGAGCATGGCCTCGGGCCGCGTCGTCCTCGACCTGCTGATGTTCCTCGGCGCTTGACGGCGGGCACTGCGCGTCTGCAATCCTCGGGTTCAGGAAACCCAAGGACATCGCCGACATGCCGCTCTACATACTCGACGGAACAAGGCCCGACACGCCGGGCGAAGGCGCCTGGTGGCTGGCGCCGGACGCCCATGTCATCGGCCGCGTGAGACTCGGCCGCGATGTCGGGATCTGGTTCGGCTCCGTGCTGCGCGGCGACAATGAATGGATCACCATCGGCGAGGGCAGCAACCTCCAGGAAGGCTGCGTGCTGCACACCGACATGGGCTTTCCGCTGACCGTCGGCGCCAACTGCACCATTGGCCATCGCGCCATCCTGCATGGCTGCACCATTGGCGAGAACAGCCTCGTCGGCATGGGGGCGACGGTGCTCAACGGCGCCAAGATTGGCCGCAACAGCCTGGTCGGTGCCAATGCGCTGGTGACCGAAGGCAAGGAGTTCCCGGACAATTCGCTGATCGTCGGGGCTCCGGCCCGGGCGATCAGGACGCTGGACGAGAAGGCCGCGGCAGGCATCACGGCGACCGCCCGCGGCTATGTCCAGCGCTGGCGGCAATTTGCGGCGGGGCTGGAGCGGATCGACTAGAGCCCGCCTCTGGGCCTTGCAGCCGCTCCAAAAGAAGCGGGCCGGCTCCCCGTTGAGGAAAGCCGACCCGGGCGAAACCCGATCCTTGGGGACGGGTGTGGGGACGTGACCGAGCCTCGCCTGTCCCGCTTCCGCGGCCTTTGGGCCTCGGCTAGAGCATTTCCGGATGTCGGAAATGCTCTAGTGCTTTGTTTTATCGCGTTTTCTTCACGCGAACCGGCATCCGCTTCGCTCGAAGATGCTCTCGTCTCGACTCAGCGCTGCACCGAGGCGACCGTCGGCGTCTGGGCACCGCCGAGCGAGGTCCAGCCCGTGCGGTACTGCGACTCGCGCTTGACGTAGACGTAGCCGGTCTGGCTCCAGGGCAGGATCGCGTTGCGCTTGTTGTCGAGGACATAGTCGCCCCGGTCTGTGCGGATCATCAGTACGGCGTGGCCGGCATTTTCCTCGTCGATGACCACCGTCATCAGCATGGCGCGGCGCGGCAGTCCGGCCTCGGCAAGGCGCTGGCGCTTCAGCAGGGCATAGTCCTCGCAGTCGCCCTTGCCGTCCGTCGGCAGGTCCCAGCGATCGACGACGCCCCAGTGCTCCTCGTCGGTGATCGCAGAGATCTCGCGATTGGTCCGGTTGTTGACGTTGAGGATGGTGTTCCAGAGCTTCGGCGTCAGCGTGATCTGCTCCGGCTCGCGGGTGTCCGTCCGGCACTCGGAGGGCGAGCGCTTGCAGAAGTCCGTCCAGGCATAGGGAGCCCGCGCATCGCCCGAGACCGAGGCCGGGGCGCTCGCCACCGGAATGCCGGCGCTCTGGGCCTTGGCGGCAGATGCACCGGTCGTGACCACCAGGGCAGCGAAAGCAATGCCAATCAGATTGCGATGAATGTGGAGCATGTCGTCCCCTCTCTGTCCCGGGGAAGACGATGCCGGCTGTCCATGGATCCGGCCTGAAATGGAAACGGACAAATTTATGTATTCGCTCGCAGATCGGCTCTAGTAAATATCAAGATCAACCTGACTCAAATCAGGAAGTAACGATTTGCAACGATCGTGGAAGGATCGATTAACCATTAATTGTTTGTTGTGCTGAAACGGGTCGTTAACCCAGGCGGGCGTGAACGGCCCACAGCCCCGTCATTCTCGGGCTTGAGCCGAGAATCTCATGACAACAGGGGGCGGGTTTCCTCGATGCCCAGGGCTCACGCCCGGGCATGACGGCAGGGCGAGCGCGCGTGCCGCGGCAGTCTAGAGCTCGAGGTTCTCGTCGAGCAGGTCGGCGGAGAGGGGGATGCGGAACTCGGCCGCGTAGCCGCCGTCGAAGCGACGAATGAGCTGAGCCAAGGTGGAGCCGATCCGCACCGGCATGCCCAGCGGCAGGTCGAGATCGCTCTGGAAGGCGGTGCCGGAGAGCGAGAAGTCGATGATGCGGATGACATGGGCGGAGCCGTCATCCATCGTCAGCACCGCGCGCGGGTTGCGCGGCACGATGCGCTCGTGGCGCCGGTCCTCAGGTAGGCCGAGTTCTTCGCGATTGGCGAGCCAGGTGAGCTGTGCGGTGAATTTCTCGCGCTTGCGGCTGGTCGCGGTGATGGTCATCGCGAAGCCTTCCATCGTCGTGCGGACGCAGGAGCCTTCGATCCGGCCGAGATGGTCGAGATAAGCGATGACGCGGTCGCCCGGCTTGGGCTTGGCGGGCGCGGCGAGATGGACGCCGCCGGGCGAGATGTCGATGGTCTGGCAGGGATACTCCATGCGGTTCGGCAGCATGTAGCGGCCCAGCAGGACCACCTTCATACGGTGATGCCGCCTGCGCTCGGCAGGGATGGCAGCCGTACGGGGCGTTTGGAGCGCGCTCAGCATCGCGTAACCGAGTTGGAAATGACCGACGTGGATATCCGCTGCGATGCTAGGTGCTTCTGGTTAATAGAAGCTAAGCGCGGCCTCCCGGCAGCACGACAAAGCGGGGCGGTTCGGTGCGCTGCGGCATCCGCGGCGGGCGCGCGGCTTCGGCAGGCCAGAGCATCCTGAGCGAGATCATCCGCATCGACTCGACAGTGTCGAGGCCGAGCCAGTCCGGCGAGGCGGCGGGTGAGAGCGCCCCCAGCACCCTGGCATGCGTGCGGCCGCGATAGCGCAGTGGCAGCAGCAGCAGCTCGAGATAGAGCGGCGTGCCGGTCTTCGATTCGCCGGAGAGGCCTGCGACA
The DNA here is from genome assembly GCA_900473415.1 of Hyphomicrobiales bacterium. Lineage (GTDB taxonomy): Bacteria > Pseudomonadota > Alphaproteobacteria > Rhizobiales > Beijerinckiaceae > Allobosea. Next base: position 35,785 of record UCLR01000018.1, on the reverse strand, counting down.
GCGCCGGCGCTCTCATCCATCACGGTCTGGACGAGGCGGCGCATGTCGCCCTGCGATTCGACATCGGGCCAGAGCGCGGTGAAGGCGCGTCCGCGCAGCTCCTGGCCGATCAGAGCGCAGAGTCGGGTGCCGGCGAGGCGAAACACCGGGCCGATCGGCTCATTCTCGAGGATGAACGTGTCGGTCAGCGCATGACGCAGCGCGCCCGGCTCGATCTCGCCGCGCTCCGGCGCGGCCCGGTCGCCGCGCAGCGCGTCCCAATACTCGAAGACCAGGCGTGTGCTCATGTTCTTCATTCTGCGCCCTTACAGCCGGTTGTCTCCCTTCGGGGCGTATTTGCGTCCAGCGATGACGCATATCCGTTCGAAAAGGGGACGAATCAATCTCTCGGAAACTCAAGACGCATTGACCATACCGTTTTGCCACTCGCCGGGCGGCGGGGGGAGGTAACGCGGACCATTAGGGTTAACCAAGTGTTACCTTTGTGGATGACGGCTAAAATGCGTATCAAATGCCATGGAATTTCGTGGAGGCCGACCGGCGTCCACAGACGAGGTGGAGGGGGGCGTGACACGCCGTCCGGCATGACCGGCGGCGGCATTGCCAACGGAAGGGGGGAGGGCGCAAGCTCCTCCCCTTTTTCGTGTCCGCCGGCCGCGGGCGCTTGCGCGGCCCTGCCGCTTCGGCAAGGGTGACGGCCGCATGGTATCCAACGACCCTACCCCTCCGGGGCGCGAGCCCGTTTTCAATCTGCCTCCCGTCGTCGTCTGGCTGCTGGCGGTGCTGACGCTGATCCATGCCGGCCGCTCGCTGCTGTCCGACTATGACGATTATCTGCTGATGTCCTGGCTTGCCTTCGTTCCGGCGCGGCTGACGCTCTGGCTCGCCCCGGATCGGATCGGCGACGTGGTCGGCGCGATGGCACAGACGGGCGTGGCGGACGTGGCCGAGCGGCTTCAGCTCGTCCGGCTGCTGCTGGCCGATGGCGGCGTCAGGCTCTGGACCATTCTGACCTACGGTCTTCTGCACGGTTCCTGGCTGCATCTGGTTTCCAACGCCGTCTGGCTGGCTGCTTTCGGCAGCCCGGTGGCGCGACGGCTCGGAGACAAGGGCTTCCTCAACCTGATGGCGCTCTCGACCATCGGCGGCGCGCTGCTGCACTGGTGGTCGCGCGAGTTGGACGTGCTGCCGCTGGTTGGCGCCTCGGCCGGCGTCTCGGGCGCGACCGCAGCCGCGATCCGCTTCGTCTTTGCGCCGGGTCTGCGCTTCGGCGAGCTGGGCAATGATGCGGTCGTCAGGGCGATCCCCGCCGAGCCGTTCGGACAGCTCTGGCGCAATTCGCGTGCGCTTCTGTTCATCGCCATCTGGTTCGCGACGAATATCCTGTTCGGGGCCGGGCTCGTGCCGATCTTCGGCGAAGAGGTCAGCATCGCCTGGGAGGCGCATATCGGCGGCTTCGTCGTCGGCCTGCTGCTGTTCCCCCTGCTCGACCGCGGGGCGCAGCGACGCTGAGGCAAGCCTTGCCGAGCCAAGCCTTGCCTGCGCCGCACTCTTCGCCCACACTCCTGCTTATCGCGAAGCACTCCTCGAGCCGTCCGGGCATCGTGCGTTTGCCGGCGGCCCGCGGAAGGCTTCAGCTAACCTGCGCGCCGGCAGCGACGCGCCTTCTAAGGAGGAGACTTCTATGAACGTCGAGCAGCTCCTGAGCGGCAAGGGGCGTGAGGTCATCTCGGTGCAGCCGCACCGCACGCTCGCGGAGGCGATCCGCACCCTGAGCGAGAAGCGGATTGGCGCGGTGGTCGTCATGGGAGCGGATGGCTCGCTCGTTGGCATCCTGTCCGAGCGCGACATCATCCGCGCGCTGGGTGAGCAGGGCGGGGCGGCGTTGGAAAGCGCGGTTTCGCGTTCGATGACCTCGAAGGTCGTGACCTGCCGGCCGCAGACCAGCGTCGATGAGCTGATGGAGATCATGACCATGGGTCGCTTCCGTCACGTTCCGGTGGTGGAGAATGGCCGCGTCGCGGGCATCGTCTCCATCGGTGACGTGGTGAAGCATCGCGTCGCGGCGATCGAGGCAGAGAGCCAGGCGATGCGCGACTATATCGCGATGGCGTGAGGCCATCGTCATTCTCGGGCGACCGAAGGCCGACCCGAGAATCTCAGGCCGCGTGAAGCGCAAGAGCTTCGTTCGGCAAGTGATGCTTGGGGCAAGCCCGAGCATCACGGCGCGGCGCGGGGTCTAGTCGTCGACGGCCGCCTGTTCCGTGGCGATGAGCGTCGTGATGTCGTCCAGCGAGCGCAGTGCCGCCTGCCGGCCGAGTTCGATCGTCTCGTCGGCGCGGTGGAAGTCGAACAGGCCGATGCGGCCGAGCTTCGGGCCGATCATCACGTCCGGCGGGTCGCCCGCCAGGCGGGAGCGCGAGATGCGGTCCTGCGTGATGTTGAAGGCGTCCATCATCACGCCGGCAAGGCCCGGCCGGTTCTCAGTGGGGCGGCCCATGATGTTGCGCACGCGCTGGGCCGCGCCACTGATGCCGTGATACCAGCGCGGCTCCGGCCGCACCTCCAGTTCGGGCACGAGAGGGTCCGGCTCGGCGGCGTGGTTCTGGATGATCGTGCCACGGCCGGCGAGGTCGCCGTTGAGGTTCACGCAGATCACAATGTCGGCGCCGAGCGCGCGTGCTGCGGTGACGGGGACCGGATTGACCAGCGCGCCGTCCATCAGCCAGCGGCCGCCGAGCTTCACCGGGTCGAAGACGCCGGGCAGCGCATAGGAGGCCCGCAGGGCCTCGACCAGCGGGCCATGCGTCAGCCAGATCTCGTGGCCCGAGCCGAGCTCGGTGGCGATGGCGGCGAAGCGCTGCGGCAGCTCCTCGATGCGGTTGCCGTTGAGATGGTCGTCGAGCAGGCGCTTGAGCCGGCTGCCGGCGATCAGGCCTGCGCCGCCGATATGGAAATCCATCAGCCCGACGAGGCGGCGCTTGGTCAGTCCGTTGGCGAACTCAGTGAGCTCGGCCATCTTGCCGGCGGCGAGGCAGCCGCCGACCACCGCGCCGATCGAGGTGCCGGTGATCACGTCGGGCAGGAACCCGGCCTCGGCCAGGACCTCGATCGCGCCGATATGGGCCCAGCCGCGCGCCGCACCGCCGCCGAGAGCAAGGCCGATCTTCGGCCGCATCGGCTCCGGCTGCGCTTCGGGCAGGCGCATCTCGTTCATTGAGGCACCATCTCCGCCGTGTCCAAAGGCCCGCACGATGTCGTCCCGGGGCATGAGCCGGCTCTTCCGTGGAGGAATAGCGTCTCAAAACGCGATGAGCGAAAGGTGAACGGCATGTCGAACGACCATTATCGCCCGGATTTGACGGAGGCGTGAAGGGGGCTGAGGCGCGTCCGAACGCCTCACGCGCAGAAGAGAAGCGGCTTCCCGGCGTCATCCCGCAGAGGCTGGACCCGGTAGAAGCAGGAGCAACGGCCGGTGTGGCAGCAGCCGCCGTCGCCGCCGACCTTGACCTTGAGCCAGATCGCATCCTGGTCGCAGTCGACCCGCATCTCGACGATGGTCTGGATCTGGCCCGAGGTCGCGCCCTTGTGCCAGAGTTCCTGGCGCGAGCGCGACCAGTACCAGGCCTCGCTGGTCTCGATCGAGCGCTGCAGCGCCTCGGCATTCATATGGGCGACCATCAGCACGGTCCCGCTGTCGGCCTCGGTCGCGACGACCGTGACGAGGCCGTTGGAATCGAAGCGGGGGCTCAGCACCGTGCCCTCCTCGAGGGCGTGCTTGGAGGCGGCGGCCGGAAAGAGGCTCATCTCTGCTCTCGTGAAAATCCGTGGTTACAGCCCCGGCGACTTCACCATGGTGAAGAAGCGCACCTGCTCGGCCGGGTCATCGCGGAAGAGACCGCGATACTGAGTGGTCAGGGTGGTGGAGCCCTGTTTCTGCACGCCGCGCATCGTCATGCACATGTGCTCGGCCTCGATTAGGACGGCGATCCCGCGCGGCTCGAGCGTCTCCTCGATCGCCGTGGCGATCTGGGCCGTCATCGTCTCCTGCGTCTGCAGGCGCCGCGCATAGAGATCGACGATGCGCGCGAGCTTGGAGAGGCCGACCACGCCCTTCGCGGGGTAATAGCCGATATGCGCCTTGCCGAAGAAGGGCGCCATATGGTGCTCGCAATGGGAATGGAACGGGATGTCGCGCACCAGGATCATGTCCTGGTAGCCCTCGACCTCTTCGAAGACGCGGTCGAGGATCTCGCTCGGGTCCTCGCCGTAGCCCTTGAAATATTCCCGGAAGGCCTCAGCGACGCGGCGCGGCGTGTCCACCAGCCCCTCGCGGGACGGATCGTCGCCCGCCCAGAGGATGAGCGTGCGGATAGCGGCCTCGGCTTCGGCCTGGCTGGGCTTGCGGGCCCGGAACTTGTCAGCGGAGGAACCCTCTGCCGGCAAGGACTTAACCACAGGGATCATCTGGAGCCTTTCATGGCTCATGGCGACTGTTCTCGCGATGTGCAGCGGAGGGACTGTCCATGCCCTCCCGTTTTGCAGCAATCAACCCTATATTGGTTCTTCGTGCCGGTCATACCAGAGCTGCCAGAGTTTGAGCCATGCTGGACGACGTCTACAACAAGCGCATTCTGACGCTTGCTGCCAATATTCCCTTGCTGGAGCGGCTGCCTGCGCCGGACGCCACGGCGGGGGCCCACTCGAAGCTGTGCGGCTCGACCGTGACGGTAGACCTCACCATGGACGGCGATATCGTCACCGGCTTCGGTCACGAAGTGAAGGCCTGCGCGCTTGGTCAGGCGTCGTCATCGATCATGGCGCGCCACGTCATCGGCTCGACGGCCGAGGAACTCAGGCGGGTGCGGGAGCAGGCCCGCGCGATCCTCAAGGAGAACGCCGAGCCGCCTGAGGGCAAATGGGCCGATCTGGCGGTACTCGTGCCGGTGCGCGACTTCAAGGCTCGCCACGCCTCGACGATGTTGACCTTCGATGCGGTGGTCGATGCGATCGGCCAGATCGAGGCGCGGCGGCGCGAGGCCGCCGCCTGATCACCTGATTCCGCAGTTCACCTGGCCGCGAAGGCGCGCCGGATCTCCGGCAGCGTCTCGTCGAAGCGGGCCTTGAAGGCGCGCTCCGCCAACAGGGCCTTGGCGACGGCGCGGCCGACCTTGTCACCGGCCGTCAGGTCGCTCGGAAAATGGAAGCCGCAGACGAGGCGGCTCTCGTCATAGCTCTTCACCCGCTCCTCCAGCTTGTCCCCCATCTCGGGGATGGCGGCCTTCAGCAACTCGGCATAGAGCGCAGCCGTCGCTGCATGGGCGGAGGGGAAGGACGTGCCCTCGGGGCGCGCGCCGGGGCAGGGCTTGACGCGGACCTTGGCCCAGAGCTGGAACGGACGCGTGCGGTTGGTCAGGCGATGGACGCTCTTCAGCAGGATCGAGAGCTCGACCTGCGCCTCGCGGAACAGCAGCCGGACTTCGCGATGGGTGTTGTCGACATAGCCCGTGTCCATGCCGTTGAGAAAATTCACGAGCGCCACGCGCTGATCGGCGATCGCCTCCTTCTCGCGCTCGGGCGTGCGGTTCAGCACGATCTGCTGGACCTGCTCGAACTCGGCCTTGGCCTCCGGGCTGTTTTGCGCCGGCGGCAGGCCGATGATGTGAGCGATGTCGAGCTTGGCGCCGTCGAGCCAGAGCAGATAGGGCCTCTGCTGGGCGAGGCCCGGCGTGGCAAGCCCGAGGCCGAGCGCCAGCCCAAGACCGGCGAGGGCATTCCGAACGAGGGCTTGGCGAAAGCGGGCGGCGGACATCATGTTTCCGGGTGCGAGCAATGGAAGCGGGTCTGGTGACAGAAAAACACGAAACAGTCGCGCTATTTCAACGACTCTTTGTTAAACAAAGATGTTCGCCCGTCCTTTGGGCTGCGCTTCTACCCCGCCGCGCGGCCCGTTTCGCGATCCGCGGCTACCAGCTCAGCCTGTCGATGCTGGTCGGACGGCATTGCCGGCACTGGCCCAGCTGCTCGGCGTATACGGATGAAGCGATCCAGCGCTTCGGGCTCTGGCGCGGCGGCTGGATGGGCACCGCGCGGATTTGCCGCTGCCATCCCTGGGGCACGAGCGGCATCGACCTCGTCTGCGAGGAAATTCCGAGCCGAGCACGCTGGTATTTGCCGTGGCGCTATGGCCGCTGGCGCGGCGTCAATGCCCCGCCGGACGAAGCCTAGTTAGTCTGGCGGCGGGCCTGGGCGCTCTGCATGGCGGTTCTGCAACCGTCCGAGAATTGCGCCTGCTTTTCGTTGAAGCAGGCCATCAGCCTGCCGCCGCCGGGCGATACGCCCGGGCAGTTGCGGGTGAAATCCGCCCGGCAGGCTGTCTTGAGCGCGTTCGCTTGGGCTTGCCGCGCGCGCTGCATGACAGTCCTGCAACCGTCCGAGAACTGAGCCTGCCTTTCCTTGAAGCAAGCCATCAGCTGCCCGCCGCCGGGCTTCATACCGGGGCAGTTGCGGGCGAAATCGGCCTGACAAGCGGCCCGGATCGCAGCACGATCCTGCGCAAATGCGGGCAGGGCGGCGACGAGGGCAATCGCGACAAGGGCCGAGCGCAGCATGACTGAGACCTCCGGCAAACAGGAGCCTGCCAGAGCACGGGGGCCGGATTGCGGCGGCGACGACGCAAGATGACAAGACGGAAAGGTCTGCCTCGCTCAAGCGTTGGGTGATTGCTTGCGCGCCGCGGCTCGTATAGGCCGTGCCGGCGCATGGGCCGATCCGGTTGCGGGTCCATGCGTCCTTCCGAAAGGCAACCGGCCTTGACTTACGGGGCTCGTATCCCCGAGTGAGCAGGAGCGCGATCGATGACGATCTCCCTGACTTTCCCCGACGGCGCCAAGCGCGAATTCCCCTCCGGCATCACCGGGGTCGATATCGCCAAGGGCATTTCCCCCTCGCTGCTGAAGCGCACCGTCGCCATGGCGCTGGACGGCACGGTCGCCGACCTCGCCGATCCGATCGACCGCGATGCGAAGATCGAGTTCCTCAACCGCGAGGATCCGCGTTCGCTCGAGCTGATCCGGCACGACACCGCCCACGTCCTCGCCGAAGCCGTGCAGGAACTCTTCCCCGGCACGCAGGTGACGATCGGCCCCGTCATCGAGAACGGCTTCTACTACGACTTCGCCCGCAACGAGCCCTTCACCCCGGAGGACTTCCCGGCGATCGAGAAGAAGATGCGCGAGATCATCGCGCGCGACAAACCCTTCACCAAAGAGGTCTGGAGCCGCGACAAGGCCAAGGACTTCTTCGCCAGCAAGGGCGAGGCCTACAAGGTCGAGCTGGTCGATGCGATCCCGGCCGACCAGACGCTGAAGATGTATGCGCAGGGCGACTGGATCGACCTCTGCCGCGGCCCGCACATGACTTCGGTCGGCAAGGTCGGCAATGCCTTCAAGCTGATGAAGGTGGCCGGCGCCTACTGGCGCGGCGACAGCAACAACGCGATGCTGACCCGCATCTACGGGACGGCCTTCGCCAAGCAGGAAGAGCTCGACGCCTATCTCAAGCAGCTCGAGGAGGCCGAGAAGCGCGACCACCGCAAGCTCGGCCGCGAGATGGACCTGTTCCACTTCCAGGAGGAGGGGCCGGGCGTCGTGTTCTGGCACTCGAAGGGCTGGCGGCTGTTCCAGGGCATCATCGCCTATATGCGCCGGCGCCTCGCCGCCGATTACGAGGAGGTCAACGCGCCGCAGATCCTCGACAAGTCGCTCTGGGAGACTTCCGGCCACTGGGGCTGGTACCAGGACAACATGTTCGCGGTGAAGTCGGCCTCGGCCTTCGAGAATCCGGACGACAAGGAGCGCGACCACAAGGTGTTCGCGCTCAAGCCGATGAACTGCCCCGGCCATGTCCAGATCTTCAAGCATGGCCTGAAGAGCTATCGCGATCTGCCGATCCGCCTTGCCGAATTCGGCGCGGTGCATCGCTATGAGCCCTCGGGGGCACTACACGGGCTGATGCGCGTGCGCGGCTTCACGCAGGACGACGCGCATATCTTCTGCACGGAAGATCAGCTCGCGACCGAATGCCTGAAGATCAACGACCTGATCCTCTCGGTCTATGAGGATTTCGGCTTCGACCAGGACCTCGTCATCAAGCTGTCGACCCGGCCCGAGAAGCGCGTCGGCTCCGATGCGCTGTGGGATCATGCCGAGGACGTGATGACCAAGGTGCTGGAGACGATCGCCAAGCAGTCCGGCAACCGGATCAAGACCGAGATCAACCCGGGCGAGGGCGCCTTCTACGGGCCGAAGTTCGAATACGTGCTGCGCGACGCCATCGGCCGCGATTGGCAATGCGGCACGACGCAGGTCGACTTCAACCTGCCGGAGCGCTTCGGCGCCTTCTATATCGGCGCCGACGGCGAGAAGAAGCAGCCGGTCATGGTCCACCGCGCCATCTGCGGCTCGCTGGAACGCTTCACCGGTATTCTGATCGAGCACCATGCCGGGCATTTTCCGCTGTGGCTGGCGCCGGAGCAGATCATCGTGGCGCCGATCACCTCCGATGCGGACGGCTATGCCGAGGAGGTCACCATGGCCTGCATGGCGGCTGGGCTGCGCGCCCGCGCCGATCTGCGCAATGAGAAGATCAGCTACAAGGTGCGGGAGCACTCGCTGGCCAAGGTCCCGGTCATCGTCGCCGTTGGCAAGCGCGAGGCCGAAGAAAAGACTGTGACGATCCGCCGCCTCGGCAGCCAGGCGCAGACGGTGATGCCGCTCAGCGAGGCGCTCGCCCTGCTGACCGAGGAAGCGCTGGCGCCGGATCTCCTGCGCCAGAAGTCCGCTAGGGCGGCCTGACATAGGCGGTCATGCTCGGACTAGGCCCGAGCATCTCGGGACGAAAGGGTGCCCTGTCCTGCGAGAGATTCTCGGGTCGAAGCTTTGCTTCGCCCGAGAATGACGGGTGTGACCACGCCCACTAGCGCACTCTGGTCCCGCCATGGCAGATTGCCCGCCATGCTGGGGAGTTCCTATCGCAAGCGGCTCGAGGCCGATCTGATCCGCTGGGTCGATGACGGCCTGCTGAGCGCCGAAAGCGCCGGCGCGATCCGCCGCTCCGTCGCCCGCGAGCAGGGCGGGTCGCGGCTGCCAGCGCTGCTCGGCCTGCTCGGCGGGTTGCTGATCGCGTCGAGTGTCGCGGCCTTCGTCGCCGCGAACTGGGACGAAATCCCGCGACTGGTGAAGCTTGGCGCCATCCTCGCTGCCATCGCGGCAGCCTTCGCCGTTGCCTTCCGCCTGGAGCGCGCCGGTTCTCCGCGCGGCTGCGACGCGGCCGTGACTTGCGGCGTGCTGGTCTTCGCAGCGGGGCTCGCCCTCGTCGGCCAGATGTATCATCTGCCGGCGGACTGGCCCGCGGGCGCGCTGCTCACGGCCACCGGCGCGCTGCTGGCCGCCTTCCTGATGCGCTCGAGCGGGGCGCTCGTCGTAGCGCTCGTGGCGCTCTGTGCCTGGGCCGGGGGGCGCTGGGACGAGACCGGCGGCTGGGCGAATCCGGCCTTCTTTCTCATCTATCTGCCGGCAGTGTGGCTGGCGCTCTCGCGCAGGAGCAGGCTGATCCAGCATCTCGTTGTGCTCGCCGGGGCCTTCTGGCTCGGCATGGTGCCCGGGCAGGGGCTGTTCCATGCCTTCGACTACGGGCTCATCGCCTATGGGCTGGCCATCGCGGTCCTCTATGTGGCGCTCGGCGCCATCGCGCTCGACCGCGGCGGGCCGGGCCTCATGACCGCCTGCCTGCCTTGGGGGCTTTTGGGGATGTTCGGCCTGCTCGCCGTCGAGCTGTTCCGCGTCCTCGATGCCTATGAGGCGCAGGCCGGGCGGAGCTTCCTCTTCGTCTTCTATGTTTACGCTGCGGCCGTGTCGGCGGTCGCTTTTCTGGCCGCGACGGCGGGCGACCGGCGCTTCGCCTGGCCACTGGCAGGGGCGCTTGCGCTCGCCCTTCTCGTCCCGGTCATGTTCTGGAGTGGCATCGCCGCCGGGGTGGCCGGTAAGGTCGTGGTCGCGGGCCTCGTGCTGCTGGCCGCGACGGCGCTGGTGGTCGCGGGCGCGGCCGGGGGCATCCGGAAGCTGACGATGGTCGGCTCCGCCCTGTTCGGGGCCGCGATCCTGATCCTGCTCTGGCAGACGGTCGGCTCGCTGCTCGGCCAGGCGGTGTTCTTCCTCGTCGCGGGCGCGGCACTGATCGCCACCGCCATCGGCGCGCGACGGCTTTTCGCGCGGCTCAATCCACCGGCGACGGAGGAGGCGGCATGATGCGGATGCTCTCGGCGGACGAGGTCGCTGCGCGGGTGCCGCCGCTCTGGCGTGCGGCCGTGACAGCGCTGCTGCTGATGCTTGGGCTCCTCGTGCTCGTCGAGCAGCGGGCGCGCATCCTACGTGGCGGCACGGAGGTCCGGCTCAGGACCGTGCCGGTCGATCCGCGCGACCTCTTCCGCGGCGACTATGTCGTGCTCGGCTATGAGATTGGCGCGGTGGACGCGGAAACGGACGGCGGTGAGCCCTTGCGGCGCGGCGAGCGAGTCTTCGTGACACTGCTGCGCGACAGCGACGGCTTCGCGCGCGCGGCGGGGGTGTCGCGCAGGTGGCCGCAGACGAGCGGCGACGCCGTGGTGATCGCCGGCCATCTCGTCGCGGCGAGCGGCTGCGTGACGGTCAACGGCACGGCCGACTGCAGCGGCCGCCGCCATCATCTGAACATTGCCTATGGGCTCGAGAGCTATTTCGTGCCGCAGGGCGAGGGCAAGGCGATCGAGACGACCGACAAGGCCCGGATCGAGGTGGTTGCGGCGGTGTCGTCCTCGGGAGACGCCGCGATCAAGCGCCTGCTGATCGACGGCAAACCGCTCTATGCGGAGCCGCCCTACTAGGCCGACTGACCCTCGCTCCCGGCGATCCCGGAGCGCTTTTCCCGATCACATTGATGTGTCGCTGGACCGCTGTTCCGGCGTCGTCGTGCCGTTGCCGCAATGGTGGTGACAATCGCTCACACGCGCTTGTGACAACGCGCCGCGTGACCTCGCGGGCTTCCAGTTTTATGAATGCAAGATGAACAAGCGCTGCAGGATCCATTCATCTTGAGCGCGCCCGCAGGGAACGGCGACCCGTCGCCGGCGTTCCCTTCCCGATCTGCCCAGGCCTGCCGGAGGACCGGCTCCGTGTCGTCCATCACCTCCTTCAGACGTTTCCTGCTCTTCGGCCGACCGGCCGGCGGAACGCTGCGGCTGGAGAAGGCGCGCGACGCGCGGATCGACGTTCTGCGCGGGCTCGCGCTGATGATCATCTTCATCAACCACATGCCGGGGAACGCGGTGTCGGCATACATGCCGCACAGCTACGGTTTCTCCGATGCGGCCGACATCTTCGTCCTGCTCGCCGGGGTCTCGGCGGCTCTGGCTTATGGCGGGCTGGTCGAGCAGGGCCGGTTCGCGGTCGCGGCGCTGAAGCTCGGCGGACGGCTCTGGACGCTCTACATCGCGCATATCGCGGTGTTCATCATCGTCTGCGGGGTGGTCGCGACCGCGGTCACGCAAACGCAGAACCCGCTCTATATCGAGGCTGTCAACATCCAGCCCTTCTTCCGCGACACGGTCGAAGCGCTGATCGGCGCGCTGACGCTGACCTATCAGCCCTCCTATCTCGACATCCTGCCGCTCTATATCGTGCTGCTGGCTCTGTTCCCGGCGATCTACGCAGCGGTGCGGATCAGTCCGCTCCTGACGCTCGCCGTCTCGCTGGCGGTCTGGCAGGTGGCGCTCATCTTCGAAATCACGCTGCCGAACGGCGAGGGCGGCTGGTTCTTCAACCCCTTCGCCTGGCAGGTCCTGTTCACGCTCGGCGTGGTCATCGGGCGGGGAGCCCTGCTCGGCGTCGGCCTGCCGCGGCTGAGATGGCTCGACGCGGCGGCTCTCGCCTTCCTCATCTTCGCCGTGGTGGCAAAGACGACGAGTGGCAACCCCACCGGGATCGCCGCCCTCAACGACTGGTTCGATTCCGTTCAGCTCGGCTCCGACAAGACCAACCTCGCCTGGAGCCGGCTGCTCCACATCGGCGCGCTGACCTGGCTGGCGATCCGCTGGCTGCCGGCCGGAGCCGCGATGGCCAAGCCGCTGCTCGGGCGGGCCCTAGGGTGCGCGGGGCAGAACTCGCTGCATGTCTTCTGCGTCGGAATCGTGTTGTCGATCATCGGGCAGATCGTGCTGGCGGAAACATCCTTCGCGCTGGGCGTTCAGTTGCTGATCTGCGCCGGCGGCGTTACATTCTTGACAGGGCTAGGGATTTTCCTGTCGTGGTATCGAATCGTCACGAGTCGCGGCGCGAGCGCCGAGCCTGCCTCCGGACGCGGTGCGCCGTCGCCGCGGCCCTCCTTGTCGGCGCGCTGAATTCCTCCGTCATCGCTGTTCCGCTGCCGGCGCCGTCCGATGCGCGCTGCCGTGCGGATGCGGCGAAATCCGCCTTCCAGCCCAATCTGCCCGCCGCGCGCACGGCGCTGCAGGAAACCGGCGCGCTGACGGTGGTGGCGCTCGGCTCCTCGGCGACGGCCGGCTCCGGCGCCAGCGCCGAGGACAGGAGCTATCCCGCCGTGCTGGAGGGCGAGCTACGCCGCCGCCTGCCGGGCGCCGAGGTCAGGATCCTCAACAAGGGCGTCGGGGGGCAGTCGGCCTACGACATGCTGCAGCGCATGCAGTCCGACGTGGTGGACGAGAAGCCCGCCCTGGTGATCTGGCAGACCGCGATCAACGAGGCGATCCGCGATATCGGCGAGGAGAAGCTCGCCAAGATCCTGCGCAAGGGCATCGGCGAGGCACGGGCTGCGGGGATCGACATCATCCTGATGGATCTGCCCTGGCTGCCGCGCGAGGGGCGCTACCCGCATTACGATGACTACCGCGCCGTGCTCAGGAAGACGGCGCAGGAGCAGGCTGTCCCGCTGTTCCCGCGCTATGCGATGATGAAGAACTGGTCTAGCTCGCGGCAGTTCACGCCGGAGGAGCTCGTCGGGATGGAAGGCCTGCATCTGGTCGATGCCGGCTATCGCTGCCTTGCGCTACGGCTCGCGGACGGCATCGTCTCCGGCATCGGGAATGTCAGGATCGAGGCCGCCGGCCGCCGGGGAAAGCCCTCGAACTGAGCTGTGCCGGCTCGAGCGTGGCCTACTTGGCCATGACCTCGATGTCGCGGTCGGCGCCGGATTCCACCTTGAAGTCGCGCGAATAGACCTGGCCCTCCTGCCGGGCGATGAGGACATAGTCGCCCTCGGCCAGGATGACCTGCGGGAAGGCGCCGATCGCCTCGCGGATGACGTCGCCGCCCGGCGTCAGCACGCTGAAGGCCGTGCCGGCGAAGGCTTCGCCACCGGCCGCAGCGACGAGCTTCAGCGTGACCTTGGCGGCGCGGTGATGCAGCGTCGCATCCGTGACCTTGCCGGTCTCGACCTTCACGTCGGCGCGCTGGATGGCGTTGGAATCGCCGTAGGTCGAGACGACGTGGTAGGTGCCCTCGGGCAGGCGGATGATCTCGCCGGCCTTGGCCTCGCTGGTGACGAGCCGGCCTTCCGAGTTGCCCTGCAGCGGCACGAAGACCTGGAAGGAGAGCTGCCCGGCCGGGATCGGCGCATCACCGATCGAGCCTGCCAGAGAGAGCGCGCCGGCGCTGATCTGCACCTGGTCGCGCTGGCCGAGCATTCCGAGATTGACCCGCTTGGTGCCGCTCGCGAAGCCGTAGGATGCGTGGACGATATAATTGCCCGGCGGCAGCGAGAAGGACGGCTCGGCCTCGGCGGAGCGCGCGACGATGCGCGGCGAGGAACCGTCGGCCGCCTCGCTGAGGATGCGCCAGTTCAGCCCGGAGCGGATCGGCTTGCGGTCGCTCGCGAACTGGGCCGAAACGGATAGCTGGGCCAGACCCATCGGTGCGCCGAGCTGCGCCGGGCTTGCCGGAGCGGGCGCCGGGGTACCGGGCAACTGGGTGGGCGCAGGGCCCTGGATCGGAGCCGGAGACTGGGCCACAGCCGGCGCGGCCAGCAGTGCCAGCGCGAAGGCAGCGCCGGCGAGGCGGCGGCCAGCTTCGTAAGCCTCCAATTCAAACATGCTCTCAAGTCCTTGGCGATCCTGCGGCGATGTATGAGCAGGCTCGCTTGTCCTCATCAAGGCAAACGCATAGGTCAATGCGGTCGCTTTCTTCCGGATGTTTCATGACCGATACGCTCTCCCTGCTCAAGCTGCGTCGCTCGGTGCCGCCGCAGTTCCTCTCCGCTCCGGGGCCGGAGGGCGCCCAGCTCGACGAGCTGCTCGCCATCGCGGCGCGGGTGCCCGATCACGGCAAGCTCGTGCCGTGGCGCTTCATCGTCTTCAGCGGCTCAGGTCGCGAGAAGGCCGCCGAGGTGGTCGCCCGCGTCTTCCGCGCGCGAAATCCTGAGGCCAGTGAGGAGCAGGTCGCCGTCGAGCGCCAGCGCCTGCTCCATGCCCCGGTCGTCGTTGCTGTGGTTTCGCGGGCGCGCGAGCACGTCAAGATCCCGATCTGGGAGCAGGAGCTCTCGGCTGGGGCGGTCTGCATGGCCATGCTCGTCGCGGCGCATGCCATGGGCTACGCCGGCTCCTGGCTGACGGGGTGGTTCGCCTTCGACCGCGAGGTGCTGACGGAATTCGGGCTCGGCGAAGACGAGCGCATCGCCGGCGTCGTCCATATCGGCACGCCGACGGCGCCGATCACCGATCGCACCCGGCCGGTGATGTCAGAGATCGTCAGCCACTACGGAGAATGACGTGACCTGCTACTCCGCGACAAAGGACGATCTCGGCTTCGCGCATGACCCGTTCAAGGCAATCGTGGCGCCGCGGCCGATCGGCTGGATCACGGCGCTGAGTGCCAAGGGCGAGGTCAATCTCTCGCCCTACAGCTTCTTCAACGCGATTTCCGGGCGCCCGAACATCGTGATGTTCTCGTCGGAGACCAAGAAGGACGCGGTCACCTTCATCGAGGAGACGGGCGAGTTCACCTGCTCGCTGGTGACGAAGGCGCTGGCGCAGCCGATGAACATGACCTCGGCGCCATTGCCGCGCGGCGAGAGCGAATACGTCCATGCGGGGCTCGCGATGGCGTCCTCGCGCTTCGTCAATCCGCCGCGGGTTGCCGGTACGCCGGCCGCGCTCGAATGCAAGCTCATCTCGATCCAGCAGCTGCAGGACATGCACGGCGAGCCTGTGCCGCGCTGGATGGTGCTGGGGCAGGTCGTCGGCATCTTCATCGACGACGCCTTCGTCAAGGATGGGCGCTTCGATACGGCCGGCGCCCATCCGATCGCACGCTGCGGCTATGCGGACTATGCCGAGGTGACGAGCCTCTTCTCGATTCAACGGCCGCCGGGCGGCTGAGCCTGGGTCAACCCTGCGGCAGCGGACCCTCGGCGCGATAGTCGCCGAGTTCGGCAAGCTTGCGGTTGAGGGCCTCGGCGTCGAGTTCCGCGCCTTTCGGCAGGGTCAGGCGCGGGGGATCGAGCGTCACCGTCGCGCCGGGCGCGAGTGCCGCGGCGGCCTGCTGCACGCGCGAGGCGCAGCCGCCGCAATGCATCCCTGAGATTTCAAAAACCTGAGTCATTCGAATCGCCTCCGGCCGTTCATTCAGCCAGTTTCCGAGCGCGCGCGACGAGCCGCTGCGCCCTTGTCAGATGGGGACGATCCAGCATTTCGCCATCCAGCCCGATCACGCCCGCGCCGGGATTGGCCTCGAAGAGCGCGATGATCTGCTGCGCCTTAGCGAGTGCTTCGGGCGACGGCGAGAAGATCTCGTTGATGGGCGCGACCTGCGCCGGGTGGATCGCCATCTTGCCGGCGAAGCCGTCTCGCCGGGCGGCGAGGCATTCGGCGCGGAAGGCGGCCTCGTCGCGAAAGCGCGTGAACACGGTGTCGATCGCGTCGACCTGGGCGGCGCTGGCGCCGAGCAGGGTCAGCGAACGGGCAAGGCGATAGGGATCGGTGTAGCTGCCATCCTCCAGCCGGTTGGTCTCGGCGCCGAGATCGGCCGAAAGGTCCTCCGCGCCCCAGGTCAACGCCATCAGGCGATGCGAGGAGCGGGCATAGCTGCCGAGCCCGAAAATGCCCTTACCGGTCTCGGTCGCGATCGGGAGGATACGCGTCACGCCGTCGGGCAACTCGGTCTCGGCCTCGCGCACCGCGATCTTGGCGGCGAGATGGCCGACATCGGGGCCGCCTTCCGACTTCGGCAACATGATCGCATCTGGCGCGCCGGGCATGATCGTGTCGAGGTCGGCGTCGCTCATGCCAGTTGAAAGCGCGTTGATGCGCACGATCAGCAGCGGGCGCTGCGCCAGGGCGCGCGTGGCTTCGAGGAAGGCGCGGGTGGTCTCGCGCGCCTGCGGCTTGTGGTCGAGCGCGACGGAGTCCTCGAGGTCGAGGATCAGCGCGTCGGCGCCGCTCTCCAGGCCCTTCTGCTGCTTCTTTGGGCTGTCGCCCGGAACGAAGAGGAGCGAGCGCATGCGGTCAGACCGCGACCGTGGCCGGCGCCGGCCGCTTGCGCATGAAGGCCTGCCGGCGGCACTGGGCGACGAGCGTGCCGTCCTGCTTGTAGGCCTTGTGCAGGAACTCGACGATGCCGGCGTCCGGCCGCGAGCGCGACTCGCGCTTGGCGACGATCTCGGTGGTGCAGTTCACGGTGTCGCCCTCGAAGAGCGGGGCGGGGAAGGTGACATCGGTCATGCCCAGGTTGCCGATGGTGGTGCCGACGGTGGTGTCGTTGACCGAGATGCCGATCATCAGCCCGAGCGTGAACAGCGAGTTCATCAGCGGCTTGCCCCATTCGGTTTCGGTCGCGCAGAAATGCGCATCGATGTGAAGGGGCTGCGGGTTGAGCGTCATGTTGGAGAACAACATGTTGTCCATCTGGGTCACGGTCCGGGTCAGGCCGTGCTCGATGACCGCTCCGACATGGAAGTCATCGAAATAGATTCCGCCCCGCTTGTGGCGTGCCGCATCGGCCATTCGTCGTCCTCCGCATTTGGACCGGCTCGTGAGCCGGCGGAAAGTCGTAGAACGCGATTTTGTGGCTGGGAAGCGGAAAGCGCGCCGGAACGGCCTGCGAAGGCGCGCTTAACGCTTCGCTTACCATAATCCTTCACTCTTCGGATCGTGCTTCCGCATCGCGCGGCAGCCGCCTGCCGAAGGTTTCGATGTTCCTCTTCACCACGCCGCAGAACCGCGACGCGCAGCCCGCCAACCCGGTCGTCAACGCCATCCGCCAGGGCGCCGAGAAGACCGGGGCGGGCTTCGATTATCTGCTGAAGACGGCCCAGCGGGAATCGGCCCTGGAGCCGGATGCCAAGGCGAAGACGTCGAGCGCCACCGGGCTCTTCCAGTTCATCGAGCAGACCTGGCTGTCCATGGTGAAGCAGGAGGGGCCGAAGCAGGGCCTCTCGCAATACGCCGACGCCATCTCCGACAATGGCGGGCGCCTCAGCGTCGCCGACCCGGCGACGCGCGACAAGATCCTGCAGCTCCGCAACGATCCGCAGGTCTCGGCCGTGATGGCTGGCGCGCTGACCCAGAAGAACCGCGAGCAGCTCGCCACGAGCCTCGGCCGGCAGCCGCAGGCCGGCGAGCTCTACATGGCGCATGTGCTCGGTCCGCGCGGCGCCTCCGACCTGATCCGGGCCGCAGCCAGCGATCCCAGCCGCGTGGCGGCGCGGGACTTCCCCGAAGCCGCCGCGGCAAACCGCTCGATCTTCTACGACAAGGCCGGCCGGGCGCGCAGCGTCCAGGAGGTCTACGGCGCGTTGGCGGCGAGCCATGCCGGCACGCAGCTCGCGGCCGCCGCGACCACGGGGCCGGCAGGAACGCAGGCCGTGCAGGATGACATGCCCGTCGTCGAGGTCGCGGTCGGTTTGCGTCCGGAGCGGGCGCGCGGGCTGGTCGGCCTGTTCTCGACGGGCGGCTCGCGCGAGCCGGTCTCGCGGGCGGTCGCCAATCTCTGGACCACCCCGGCGCAGGGCGGCACGCGTACGGCTTCGGCCGAAGGTGTCGAGCGCTATTACCCCCGCCTGCGCCAGGGGGATGCGGCTGCTTCCTCCACCTCTTCCGATGCAGGCAAGGCGGTGACCTCGCCGCTGCCGCCAGCGCGGCCGAACGAGCTTTCCGGAACCGCCGCCACAACGCGCCGCGGGCCGCTCGACCTGTCCTCCTTCATGAACCAGCGGGCCGGAGCATGATCGTTCGCCGTTTCCTGCTCTGGGCCAGAACCGCGCCGGCCGAGGCCCGCGCCACCGGGGCGGCCACGCTCGCCAGCGCCTATCTGCGTTCGGTACTGTCCGAAGAGGACCGGCGCGAGGCCGAGACGGCACTGATCGCGCTGGTTGACGATCCCTCGCCACTGGTGCGCCGGGCGATTGCTGAGGAAATGGCCTCCGCTGCGGGCACGCCGCGCAACCTCGCGCTTGCGCTCATCGCCGAGCAGAGCGATGTCGCGGCGCTGGTATTGGCGCATTCGCCGGTCCTGACCGAAGCCGATCTGGTCGACGCCGCGGCGATCGGCGATATGCTGGCGCAGCGCGCCATCGCCATGCGCCGCTATCTTTCGACGGGCGTTTGCGCGGCGCTCGCAGAGGTGGGTTGTGAGGAGGCGCTTGTCACACTCGCCAGCAATCGAACCGCCCAGATCGCCGATTTCTCGCTGGAACGTATGGTCGAGCGCTGCGGCGACAGCGGGCCGCTGCGCGAGGCGCTGCTGGAGCGGGCGGACCTGCCCGCGGGCCTGGTGCAGATCATCGCGGCGCGCGTTTCCGACACGCTGGCGAGTTTCGTGGCCGGCTGCGGTTGGCTGACGCCCGAACGTAGTGCCCGGCTGGCGCGGGAGGCGACCGAGCGGGTCGCCGTCGCGCTCGCCGCCGGTGGCGAGGAGAGTGATGCGCCGGCCATCGTCGAGGTGCTGCGGGCGACCGGCCGGCTGACGCCGGGCCTGATGCTGCGCTCCCTGCTCAGCGGGGAGCCTGCGCTGGCGGAGGCCGCCTTCGTCTCGCTCTCTGAATTGCCGGCCAAACGGGTCGCGGCCCTGCTGCGCGACAGGCGTGGCGTTGGCCTCAGGGCACTCTGCCGCAAGGCCGGTCTGCCGGTTTCGCTGGAACCGGCTTTCGGTGCGGCGATCCTCGCCCTCAACGCCCGTGGCTTCGATGCCGGAAGCCTCCGCCAGGGCATCGACCGCGAGCTGCTGCGCTCCGTGCTCCTCGCCTGCGAGGCGCTTGAGGGGCAGGAGACCCACGCGCTGATGGCGCTACTGCGGCGCATGGATGCCGAGGCGGCGCGCGAGGAAGCTCGCGTTCTCGCGGATTCGCTGGCCGATGATGCCGCGCTCGCCCTGCTGGTCGAGGCAGATCCGTCCTTCCTCATCGAGCTCGAGGCGGAAGACCTGCGCGCCGCGGCCTGAGCCGCGATCAGTAGCCGAACTGCTCGCGCAGGATGCGCTCGTCCAGGCTGTGGCCGGGGTCGTGCAGCATGACGAGATCGACATTGCGGTCGATCTCGATCGAGACGGCGCTGACCTCGTCGATCTGGGTATGGTCCGCGACGGCGCTGACCGGACGTTTGTCCGCCTCCAGCACCTCGATCGAGATCTTGGCGTGGTCCGGCAGCAATGCGCCGCGCCAGCGCCGCGGCCGGAAGGCCGAGATCGGTGTCAGCGCCAGCAGCGGGGCATCGAGCGGCAGGATCGGCCCATTGGCCGAGAGGTTGTAGGCGGTGGAGCCCGCCGGCGTTGCCAGCAGCACGCCATCGGCGATCAGCTCCGTCAGGCGCACCTGCCCATCGATCGAGATGCGCAGCTTGGCGGCCTGGTATGAGCGACGCAGCAGCGAGACCTCGTTGATCGCCTTGGCCTTCACCGTGCCGCCGCTGCGGTCGACGGCCTCCATCGAGAGCGGATGCACGACGCTGCGCTCGGCTGCTTCGAGGCGCTTGCGCAGGCCACGTTCCTTGAATTCGTTCATCAGGAAGCCGACGGAGCCGCGGTTCATGCCGTAGATCGGCTTGCCGGTGCCGAGGAAGCGATGGAGCGTCTGCAGCATCAGCCCGTCACCGCCGAGCGCAACGACGACATCGGCGGAGGCGGGCGCGGCATTGCCATAGCGCTCGACCAGCTTGTCGAGCGCGGCCTGCGCTTCAGGAGTCTCGCTGGCGACGAAGGAGATCGCGCCGAATTGGTCGGTCATGGCGTGTCCTGGAGGCAGGCCTGCAGTATCGCCGCAGGCTTAACATGCCGAAGCCGCAAGCGGCGAGGGCAGCGCCTTGCCCGTCCATGAAAAAAGGCCGGGCAGGGCGCCCGGCCTTCGATCGAGAGCGGCGGATTTCGCCCGTCAGAGGGCCGCGCTCCACTGCACCGGCACCATCTCGAAGCCGTTGCCGTCCTTGGCGATGAAACCGACGGCCGGGAAGGGCGCATGGTAGAAGGCGACCTGCATCCGGTCGGCCGAAACCATGTCGAGCAGCTTCCTCCGGGTGGCGGCGGCCTGAGGCCCATCCATGTCGAAGACGGCCGACCAGTCCGGGTTGCGCACGAAGAGCGCCGGATGGTTGGTCGTGTCGGACATGATCATCATCTTGCCGCTGCCGGAGGCGAGCGCGAAGACGGTGTGGCCAGGCGTGTGGCCGGGCGCGGCGATCGCGGTCAGGCCGGGCAGGATCTCCTTGCCGGCCTCGAACTGCTTCACGTCCTTGGCGATGGGCGAGAAAATCCGGCGCACGCCGGCGAACGCGCCCTTCATTCCTTCCGGAGCGGCGCTCATCTTGGCGTCGTCCATCCAGTAGGCCCACTCGGCGGCCGGAACCATGACCTCGGCGTTCGGGAAGACGGCCGTGCCGTCCTTGAGCCGGAAGCCGTTGATATGATCGCCGTGGAAATGGCTGAAGACGACGGTCGAGACGTTCTTCGGGTCGAAGCCGGCGGCCCTGAAGTTGGCCATCCAGGTGCCCGAGGTGGGCGCGCCGGAATCGCCGTTACCGGTGTCGATCAGCGTGAGCTTGTCGCCGTGCTGGAGGACCAGTGTGGTGAAGGTGATGTTGAGCGAGTCCTGCGGCAGGAAAGCCTGCGCCATCGCCTTCTTGACGTCGGTGAGCTCTGCATTTCGGACGAAGCCTTCGAGCGGGCGCTTGCCGAAGCCGTCATTGATCGCGGTCAGCGTGATGTCGCCGACCTTGTAGCGGTAGAAACCGGGAGCCTGATTCACGGAGGTTCCTTGTGCCTGGGCCGGGAGGCCCAGCCCGGGCAGATCGAGCGCCGTGGCGGCGACCAGGGCACCAGCTCCGGCCATGGCGGCCCGGCGCGAGACGTAAGCTTCCTGCATTATTCTCCTCCCATCGGAAACGGCAGCAGACTAGCGACAGTGGTTGAGCATTCAACCGCAACCAATTGCCGAAAGGTCAAGTTTCCGTGAGGCGGACGTTGGCTGGAGAAGCGGGCGCTGGAGAAGCGGGCTCAGCAGTAGCGGCGGGCTCGCGCCGAGCCAAGGCCCGCAGCATGGCGGCGCAGAGAGCGAGCGAGCCCATCACGCCCTGGCCCGGGCAATCCGCAACCAACGCCTGGAAGGCCATCGACTCGTCGCCGACGAGGCATTGCAGACTCCAGCTCCAGCCGGGCGCCTTCTGTCGCAGCAGCGAGACCGTGACGTCGATGTCGGCGCTGACGGCGCCCAGCGTCTTCCAGAAGGAGCCGTGCTGGTAGATGCCGCCAGCCGGCGTCCGCCGCGTGGCAAGCCGCGTCGGCTTGCGCCGCACCGTGAAACCGAGCGCCTCGTAGATGTCGGCGTCCAGTTCCCTGTCGGGCTTGCTGGAGGTCTCGCAGCGCGCGGCCAAGGTCAGAAGATGAGTCCGGTCGTCCATTCCGGGGTCGCACAAGGATCGATCGAGGGAGCCGTCCGGCCGGAGCCTGACCCGTCATCTACCTCAAGACGGTGTGTGCCGACCAGCTATCTCTGCCGGCCGGTATTGCAGACCGTCCAAGCGCTCGCGCCAGCCGGTCAGGGGCCAACGACAGTGCCGCGGGCGCGACCGCCGGCCACGCGGCAGGAGCAGCCCGTGCCAAGCGGGGCAGGATCGATGAGCGTGCAGATCCGCACGGGTGTGCTGCACTGGCCGCCGATGCCCCCCGTCTCCACCTCGTAGACCGGATAGCCGTAGGCGGGGTAGGCGTAGGTCGGATAGGCCGCAACCGCGCCGAGAGTCGCGGCCGTTGCAAGGCCGGAAGCCACGCCCCAATAGGGATCGCCCCAACCCCCGCCCCAGTAACGCCGATAGGGATAGTACCCACCCCAGTAATAGGGCCGGCGATAGAAGCCCGCGCCGTGCCACCCGCGCCAGCCCCATCCACCGCGCCATCCGACGCCGACCCCGCGGCCGTGCCAGCCACCACCACGCCAGCCACCACCATGCCAGCCGCCACCGTGCCATCCACCGCCACGGAAGCCGCCTCCGTAACGAAACTGTGCCGAGGCGTCGGTCGAAACCGCGAAGAGCAACGGTGCGACGGAAGCGGCGACAAGCAGGGCATGGCGCATGCGAACCTCCCCCAACAAGCGGAACTCACCCCAGGCTCTGAACGCCGGGCGTAGGCTCAGGTTCCGCGCACCGCGTCCCGATCAATCCCAGGGCGATTGCGTCTTGCAGCGATAGCCGACGAAGCAGGCTTGTATGTCGCTGCTCGGCACCCAGGCAGGATCGAGAAACTCGTCGAACTGGCAGAAGCTGCGATCGCGCACGAAGCGGTCATAGGTGTAGCCGCCCGTCCCGAGCACGATGGCGCCGTGCCTCTGCACGTCGCGCTGGCTGGCGGCGCAGGGCCGCGTCACGGTGGAAGGGCGTGCCTGCGCCTCGGCGGCGGCCGTCGCGGTCAGAGTGAGAAGGAACACGAGCACGATATGTCTCATCGGCACCTCCTGGGACGCAGATCACGGGCATCGAACCGCGTCGCCTGCAAAACGTTCCGGGCCACGCGCGACATCGCCGCCCGTCGCGGTCGGCGGCAATAGTATGGCTGAGGGGACCGAAAGCCGGTCCTATCTGGCTGAAATTCATTAATATTTGTCAATCGGCAAGTAAATGAGGCCAACAAGCAGGCCAACGATTTTTCCGTGGCGACCATACAAAGATCGCTTGGGCAATTCGACCAATCCGCCTCCGCGATCGCTCATCCGATCTCATCGCCGAGGTCAGGTCAGGCGAAAAAGCCGACCCCTATCTTGAAGGCTCTTCGAAGAGCAGGCGCCGAGCGCTGCAAACTGATGCCGGAACCTGCAACCAGATCTCGAACGGTGCTTAAGACGAGCGCCTCACCGGGTGCCGCTGGAGACGACACTCTGGCCGCGAAGGCGTCCGACGGATGCAACATTGGCGACGGCTGGCCTCAGGGCTTCAGCGTGGCCAGCACCTTCCTAAGTCCAGGCTCTTCCACCAGATCGGCCGCGTCCTTCAGGCTGAACCAATGGCGCAGGCGTTGTGCTTCTTCAGGCCAACGGGGCAACTGTTCCGTAACATGCAACGGATACAGGCGAACTTTGCAGAGCCTGAACTCGGCTTCCATGCGCTTCCAGTAGAGAAACCGCCCCACGGCCTTCTTTTTCACCCGGCCGACCGCGCCGGCCTCTTCATGCGCCTCTCTTGCGGCCGCGTCATGAGCTTTCAGGTTCTTGATCGGCCATCCCTTCGGCACGGTCCAGCGTTTGGTAGAACGGGTTGTGACGAGCAAAATCTCCCAGGAACCGGCCGCCGTCCGTCGAAGCGGTAGCGCGCCGACTTGCAGATTCGCTTTGCCGTTTTCTCGGGGCTTCTTCATCGCGTCAGTTTGGTTTCGAGATGCCGCGCGCTCTGGCAGACTGAACGGGGCCGGAAGGGCGACCAGCTCGCCAAGACACTATTGCTCTATTGCTCTGCTGTCGCGGCCGGTGCAGGCGACAGCACGGCGTTGAGATCCGCTGCGAAGCTCGTGGGCAACGGCGCCCCGTCGATCCAGCAATGGCGGACGATCGCGATGCGGCCTGAATCGATCAGGCTGTTCTCGTCTCCGGGGCGGCTCGTGTGAGGCCGGCTGCGCCGGATGCGCCAGACGATGCGCTCGCCATCATCGGACTGTACATCGGCCGCACCGGCGATCTTGTCGCGCCCGATCGTGGCGAGGCCGGCCTCCGCGGGCAATTCCTTCGGCAGATTGACGCTCAGATAGGCGCCCTCCCGGCTCCAGAGCGCGCGGCGCTGCCAGAGGTTCTCGATCAGTGCGGTGAGCGCCGCGATGTCCTGCTCCTCCGACGTGCCACCCTTGGTGCGCGAGAAGCCAATGGCCGGAACGTCCCAGAAGCTCGCCTCGCGCGCGATGGACAGCGTCCCGGAATAGGCGGCGTCCTCGGCCGCGTTGCGACCGTCATTGACGCCGGAGAGCACGAGATCGGGACGGCCGCCGTCGCGGAACAGCACCGTCATGGCGGCGACGACGCAATCGGCCGGAGTCCCGTCGAGCGCATAGACTTGGTCTTCGCGGCGGGTCAGCGTCAGGTCGCGATCGAAGGAGAGTTGATGGCTGGCGGCCGTCCACTTTCGCTCCGGCGCGACGACCCAGATGTCGGACGTCACGCGGGCTGCGGCCTGGCGCAGCAGTGCAATGCCCGCGGCGTTGATACCGTCGTCGTTGGCGATGAGGATGCGCATGGCTCAGATCTCGATGGTGTCGCCGGGCTTCAGGTCCGCCACGAGGTTCGGGATGGTGGCGGCGAGGTTGCGAGCGGTTGCCGCGTCGCAGGAATGGGCGAGGACACGGTCGGCGCCGCTGGTGGCGGCGAGGGCGGTATTCTCCGGCAGCGTCGGATGTGTGGGAAAACGCAGCCAATCGGCCTTGCCGGCAGCGTGCAACCTTTCGGCCGGACTGCCCTTCGGGATATGGCCGGTCAACAGCACCGGATGGCCCTCGTGTTGCGCCTGGCCGAGGGCGGCTTTCGAGGGACCCGCAAGTCCCATGCCGTCGTCGCAAAGCAGGGCGGCCGGGGGTAGCGGCTGCCCTTCCTCCCAGAGGAGAGCGCTGGCCAGCCGGCGCGACAGCACCTCCGCGATGCCAGGCTTCAACCAGTTATGCGCGGCGATCTGCGCGGTGAGAGCCTCCCGCATGGAGGGATGGATCGCGATCGGACCGCCGATCAGCCCGATCAACTCGATCGAGCGACCGGAGAGCGGCGTCGGGAGCACCGCGCCTTGCGGATGCCGACCGAGCCAGCCGGTGATGGCGGCAGCGCGCTCCGCAGCCGGGACCTTGTCCGCGCCATAGGAGGCGTCGATGAGCAGGAGGTCGCAGGGCGGCAACGGGTCCATGGCGAGCACGGTGCTATCCGGCACGACATCACCGCAGTAGCCGAGGCTGCGACCGCCGGCGGAGAGATGGCACCAGACGCCGCCAACGACGTGGCCGTTGCGGCCGGTGCGGATGGTGAGGGGGCCGATGGCGAAATCCTGGCCAGGTCGGATGGTCTCGACCGGCGCCTGTCGTGCCAGCGCGCGTTCCTGGGGCGTCGCATAGGCGGCCAGCGTTTCGTCGGACTCGGCAGCAGCCTCCGCCGTCATCAGGATCCTGCCGGCAAAGCCATTGGCAAGGCACCAGCCCAGCGCAGCGACGTGGTCCTCATGGGCATGGCTGACGATGATCGCGTCGACGCGTTCGAGCTCCGACCTGCTGATCGCGGGGTAATAGCCCGGGCCCCGCGGCGCGCTGGTGTCGACGCCGACATCGAGCAGAAGGCGTTTCCCGTCCTGCTCGACGCCAATACAGGTGCGGCCCTTCTCGCCGACGCCGCCATGGATGGTCAGTTTCATACGCTAGCTCTCAGGCGGCCGATATCATGCGGCTTCGTCCGGGCGGCCGTGCTCAGGGATCACCCAGCCGTCATGGATGGCGATGTGGATCGCTTCGCCTGCCTGGGCGGGCGCTGGCTCGGCGGCGTCCAGATGCAGGACGACATCGTCGTTTGCGGCCGGCCGCGCCTCGAGCCGGAAGTGACCGCCTTGGTACGACAGTCGCTCGACCGCGGCGGAAAGGCCGCCGTGTCCCCCTGCCACGATGCCGATATCGCGCGCGCGGAGGCAGAGTTTCGCACGGTCGGTGACGGCCTGGTCGGGCCGGCAGCGCACCACGGCCTCGACTCCGAGCACGCTGACCCGGCAGCGGCCGGCCTGCGGCGCCGACAGGACGGCCGCCGGCAGAACCATGCCCTCGCCGATGAACCCGGCAACGATGGCGTTTGCGGGCTCACGATAGAGCATGGAAGGGGTCGCGAGCTGTAGCAAGCGGCCGCGGTCCATCACGGCGATCCGATCAGCCAGAGCCATCGCCTCGGCCTGATCGTGGGTGATGTAGACCATGGTCGTGCCGGTGCGCTCGTGGAAGCGGGCGAATTCATCCTCCATTGAGGCGCGCAGGTGCACGTCAAGATTGGCGAGCGGCTCGTCGAGCAGCACGAGCGAAGGCTCGGTGACGAGGCAGCGGGCGAGCGCAACACGCTGGCGCTGGCCTCCGGAGAGCATGCCGGGGCGTCGCTCCGCGAAGCCGTTCAGGCCGACGAGATCAAGCGCTGCCGCCACGCGCCGCGCCCGCTCGGGATCGCGCACGCCGGCGACGGTCAGCCCGTAGGCGACGTTCTCCGCCACGGTCATGTGCGGCCAGAGCGCATAGGACTGGAAGACGATGCCCAGCTTGCGATGCTCGGGTGGGATGTGGGTCTCCGCCGAGGAGACGAGTCGGTCGCCGATGCGGATCGAGCCGCCATCCAGCTTGTCGAAGCCCGCGATCTGGCGCAGCAGCGTGGTCTTGCCGCAGCCCGAAGGCCCGAGCACAGCGAGGAATTCGCCATGTTCGACATCGAGCGAGACGTCGTCGAGAGCGATAAAGGAGCCGAAGCGCTTCTGCGCCCGGTCGATGGTCAGTCGCGCCACGGCAGGACTCCCTGGGGCAATCTCTGGGCGAAGAGGTTGGTCGAGGCCATCAGCGCGACGGTGACGAGCACGGTGATCGTCGCCAGAGCCGAGGCGTAGGTGGAATCGCCGCCCTGCTCGAAGGAGAAGACGACGACGCCGAGCGTCTCGGCCCCGGAGGACCAGAGCAGCGCCGAGACGGTGAGTTCGTTGAAGGCCGTCAGGAAGATGAGCAGCGCGCCCGCGACAGCAGCCGGCGCGACCAGCGGAAAGATGATGGTCGCGAGGCGGCGCGGCAGGCCCGCACCCGCGATCTGCGCGGCTTCCTCCAGTGTGCGGTCAATCTGGAGATAGCCGCTGACGACCGGCCTGAGGCCGAGCACGAGGAAGCGGGCGAGATAGGCGAAGACGATGATCCAGACCGTATTGTAGATCGAGATGCCGTACACCGGCCTGAGGAAGAGCAGGATCGCGGCGATGGCGAGCACGACGCCCGGCATGGCGTAGGGCAGCTCGGCGGCGAGGTTCAGCAGGCGCAGGGTCCGGGATTTCCTCCAGACCAGGAAATAGCCGAGCGGCACGCAGATCAGCACGATGGCAAGCGCGGCTCCCGCCGACATCAGGAAGCTGTTGACGAAGGCACGCTTCGAGGCCGCATGTTCGAGGAGGACATAGGCGTAGTTGGCGAACGTCGCCGTCGCGGCGTTGAGCGGCACTCCGAAGGCCGGGATCAGCGAGGTCGTCAGCAGGCCGAGAAAGGGCAGGGCCAGGACGAGGACGGCGAAGGTCCAGAGCAGGGTTTCGATCAGCGCTCGCCAACGGCCGAGCTCGAACGGTCGTGCAGCGCTCGAGGTCGTGGTGATCCGGAAGTCGCGACGACGCATCATGAAGTCCTGCAGCAGGATGCCGGCCATCGCGATGGCGCCGATCAGCAGCGACAGGATCGCGACCTCGGACAGCACGCCCGGGCCGAGGCCGGCGAGGCGCTGGTAGATCAGCGTCGGAAGGACCAGGAAGTTGCCGGGAATGCCGAGGAAAGCGGGGATTCCGAAGTTGCCGAGGCAGGAGACGAAGCACAGCGCGATGCCCGCGACGAGCGGCGGCGTCATCAGGGGCAACACGACGGTGCGCAGCACGGTGAGGGGGCCGGCACCGGCTGCAAGCCCCGCCTCGATCAGTTCCTTGGGGAGTGCGCGCAGGCCCGCGCGCAGCGTCAGGAAAACGAGCGGCGCGTACTGGATGCCGAGCAACAGGATGATGCCCTCGCGCGAATAGAGCGGGTTGCGGCTACCGAGTGGCGGTGCCAGTCCGATCAGCTTGAGCACAGTGCTCGACGGGCCAAAGAGTTGCAGCCAGGCCAGCGCGGTGACCTGCGGGGCAATCATCAACGGCAGGACGAAGCAGAAGGTGAAGGCGTTGCGGGCGCGGATGTCCGTCAGGGTCGCGATCAGCGCAACCGTGCCGCCGATCAGGACGGCGAGGACGGTGCCCGCAATCGCCGTGACGAGGCTGTTGGCGGTCGCAGTCCAGGTCGCGGGGCTGGTGAGGACCTTGCCCAGCGCGGTCGTCGACAACTGGCCGCCGGGGGCGAAGCCCTCGACGACCAGCCGCCCGATCGGCAGCAGCGACAGGACCGCGACGAGGCCGACGAGCCCCCAGAGGAGGCCCGTCTCCTCGATGCGCGTGCGCATCGTTGCAGTATCGGCGAGCGACATGCGCACCTGGCTCGGCTCAGTTGCCGAACATGGTGGCGAAGCGGGCCTTGTCAGCCTCCGTCGCCTTCGCCACGCCTGCGATGTCCGAGGCCATGACGTTGATCTTGGTGCCCTCCGGCAGCCAGGCGGGCGAACCGACGCTGGGCTTGGCCGGGATGTAGCCCATGGCGAGCGCGAGCTTCTGGCCATCGTCGGAGAGGATGAAGTCGACGAACGCCTTCGCAGCGGCCTCGTTCTTCGTCGATTTCACGATGGCGACGGGCTCGGTCACGGCCGGCGCGCCCTCCTTCGGGAAGACGAAGTCGATCGGCGAGCCCTGCTTCTTGGCGTTGTAGGCCATGAAATCGACCAGCACGCCATAGGGCTTCTCCCCGGTGGCGACAGCCTTGAGAACGGCGCCGTTGCCGCGCACGGCGACGGCCTCGTTGGCCTTCAGACCCTCGAAGAGCTTCCAGCCGAGGTCGGAACGCGCGGTCATGGTCGAGAGCATGATCGCCGCCGCGCCCGAATAGAGCGGGCTCGGCATCGAGATCTGGCCCTTGTAGGAAGGCTTGCTGAGATCGGTCCAGGAGGAGGGCTTCTCCTTGGCGCCGGTGTTGTAGGCGATGCCGGTGGTGATCAGCTTCGAGCCGAAATAGGTCTTGTCCTTGTCGAAGGACCCTTCCTGCAGGCCGTCGGTCTTCGCGCCGGGATAGGCGAGGAGCTGGTTCTGCGCCTTCAGGATTTCCATGCTGGCAGCGTCTGCGATCAGCAGCACGTCCGCGCCAGGCTGGCCGGCTGAGATTTCCGCCGCAAGCTTGCCCATCACCTCGGTCGTCCCCGAGCGGAAGATATCGACCTCCACGTTCGGATACGCCTTCTTGAACGCGGCCGTGGTCTGGGCTGCGTCCTTTTCCGGCTGCGAGGTGTAGAGCACGAGCTTGCCCGACGGGGCCTGGGCCAGCGCCGGGCCCGCGGCAAGCAGTGCGCCGAAGGCGGCGGCCATCAAGAAATTGCGTTTGGTCTGGGTCATCGTCCTGTCTCCTCCGTTTTTCCGCCGACCTTTACGCTCGTGGCGCCGGCCGATCTTGATCGTCTATGGTCTATGGCATGCGGTCGTTGACGAGCCGCCGGCGACGTTCAATCACAAAAGCACCTCAGGGTTCTCTACCGCTTCTCGCAGATCCGCCATGAAGCGGGCGGCTGCCACGCCATCGATGATGCGATGGTCGGACGAGAGGGTGAAATTCGCCATCGGGCGAAGAACGATCTGCCCATCGCGCCCGACCGGCTTGTCGACCGTGCGCCCGATCGCGAGGATCGCCCCCTGCGGGGGATTGATGATCGCGGTGAAGCTGTCGACGCCGTACATGCCGAGATTGGAGATGGTGAAGGTGCCGCCACCGAGCTCCGCCGGGGTCAGCGTCCGCTTCGCCATGCCGTCGCGCAGCCTGGCGAACTCCCGCGTCATCGCTGGCATGTCCATGTTGCCGGCATCGCGCAACACCGGGACGACGAGGTCGCCGTCACGTTCCATGGCGATGCCGATATCGACATTCTCGTGAAAGCGCGTCGCTTCACCCTCGGCCGAGGCATTGATGACAGGGTGATCGCGCAGGATGCGCGCTGCAATGCGCGCGATGAGCACGGTGATGCTCGGCTTGGGGGCACCGATGCGCTCATGGCGCGCGGCGAGGCGGCGAAGCAGGTCGCGAGCCGCGCTCATCTCGATCTCCGAGGTGAGATAGAAATGCGGCGCGGTTCGGGTGCTTTCCGAGAGCCGGGTCGCGACGATTCGCCGGATGGCCGAGAAGGGTTGCAGCCGGCCTTCCGTCAGTGCGCCGGCCGGAACAGGGGCGAGGGCCGCTTGAGGCGAGGCGCAGCGGCGGCGTTCGTCGAGATGACGCCGCACATCGGCCTCGCCAATGCGTCCGCGCGGCCCGGTGCCACTGACCGCAGCCAGCTCGAGGCCGTTCTGCCGAGCGATGCGGCGGGCCAATGGCGTCGCGCGTAGGCCGGCGGTGGCGGGGCTGGTCGCGATGGCCGGCTCGATCGGCGGGCTCTTCGCCGGACCGTCCGGGACGGAGCCGGCTGAAGACGGGGAGGGGGCGCGTGCCGGCACGGCGTCTTGCGCCTCTCCGTCGCGATAGATCCAGGCGACGGGGGTTCCGACCGTGATCGGCACGCCAGTCTCGGCCTTGATGTTGCGGATCGCACCGGTGGCGGGCGCCTCGACCTCCATCACGGCCTTGTTGGTGCCGATCTCGAAGATGGTGTCACCCTGCCGGACAAGGTCGCCTTCCTTGACGTGCCAAGCCTCGATAGTGCCGGTCTCCATATCCATGTCGACCTTGGGAAGGATGACCTCGACCGGCATCAGGCTTCCCCGCGACGGACGAGATTGGCGGCGGCGGTGACGATGTCGTCTTCCTGCGGGACGGCCGCCTTCTCCAGAACCGGATTATAGGGGATCGGAGAGTCCGCTCCCCCAAGCCGGATGATCGGCGCGTCAAGAAAGTCGAAGACCTCGCTCTCGGCGATCATCGCCGAAATCTCGGCGCCGATGCCCATGGTCTTCACGCCCTCGTAGACGACCAGCAGGCGATGCGTCTTGCGCACGCTCTCGGCAATGGTGGTGAAGTCGATCGGACGGATCGAGCGCAGGTCGATGACCTCTGCCGAAATGCCGTCGCCTGCCAGGCGCTCGGCGGCGGCCTCGGCCTTGCGGGCCATGATCGAGGAGCCGACGATCGTAATGTCCCTGCCCTCGCGGCGGATTGCGGCCTGGCCGATCGGCACGCGATAGGCTTCGGCCGGGACATGGCCCTTGGTCTTGTAGAGCAGCTTGTGTTCGAAGATCAGGACGGGATTGGGATCATCGATCGCCGCAAGCAGCATGCCCTTGGCGTCGTGCGGCGTGCTCGGCTGCAACACCTTCAGACCCGGCACATGGGCGAACCAGGCCTCGAGGCTTTGGCTGTGCTGCGCGGCAGCGCCGGTGCCGGAGCCGCCGGGCAGACGTACCACCATCGGCACGCTCGCCTTGCCGCCGAACATGAAACGGATCTTCGCCGCCTGGTTGACGAGCTGTTCCATGGCGAGCGTGACGAAGTCCGAGAACTGGATCTCGAGCACCGGGCGCATGCCCGTGATGGCCGCACCGACCGCCGCCCCGGCGATGCCAAGCTCGCTGATCGGGGTGTCGATCACGCGCTCCTTGCCGAAGCGGTGAACCAGATCGCCGGAGACGCCGAAGGCGCCGCCATAGACGCCGACATCCTCGCCGAACAGGAAGACGCGCTCATCGGCCTCCATCGCCTGGCCGAGCGCCTCGCGCACAGCCTCGGCATAGGACAACTCGCGGACGTCGCCCGTGGCTTCGAGCGTTTCAGATGGCATAGACGTCACGGGTCAGGTCTTTCGGATCGGGGTCCGGGCAGGTGCGGGCGAATTCGACGGCGGTGTCGATCTCGCGCTGCGCGTCTTCCTCGAGCTTCATCAGCGAGGGGGCGTCGAAGCGGTCATGCGCCTTGAGCTCGTCCTCAAGCCGCCGGATCGGATCCTGCAGCCGCCACTCCTCGATCTCCTCCTTGGAGCGGTAGAGATTGCGGTCGCTCTTCGAATGGCCGCGCCAACGATAGGTCTTGCACTCGATCAGGGACGGCCCCTCGCCGGACCGTGCTCGCGCCACGGCCTCACGGGCCACTGCGGCGACCCCGGCCAGGTCGTTTCCGTCCACGCTGTGGCCGGGCATGGCATAGGCCGCTGCGCGGTCAGCGACGTTCGCAACGGCCATGGCGCGGCTGATATCCATCGACATGCCGTATTTGTTGTTCTCGCAGACGAAGACGACCGGCAGCTTCCAGATCGAGGCCATGTTGAGCGCCTCGTGGAAGGCACCCTCGTTCGAAGCGCCGTCACCGAAGAAGACCATGCAGACGCGGCCGTTCTTCTGGGCCTTGATGCTCATGCCGACGCCGACCGCGATTGGCAGGCCACCGCCCACGATGCCGTTGGCACCGAGATTGCCGCCCTCGACATCGGCGATATGCATCGAGCCGCCGCGGCCCTTGCAGTAGCCGGTCTCCTTGCCGAAGAACTCGGCGAACATCAGCTTCGGCTCGGCGCCGCGCGCGATGCAGTGGCCATGGCCGCGATGGGTCGAGAGGATGTAGTCGTGGGCTTCGAGCGGCAACGTCGCGCCGACGGCGCTCGCCTCCTGCCCGATCGAGAGATGCATGGTGCCGTGGATCAGCCCGCGCATGTAGCTGGCCTCGGCCGCTTCCTCGAACTTGCGGATCAGATGCATGCGGGTGAGGGCACCGGCGATCGTCTCGTCGTCGAGCGCGGCGAGTTCGGGCCGCTGGTTCGGCCGCTGCGCGCCGCTTGTATCGTCTGTCTTGCGTGCGCTCATGCGGCGGCTCCGGAGGTTAGCGCGGCAATCATCGCGTCCTGAGCGCGGCGGACTTCGACGATCTTCAGGCGCTCGTCGGGGGTAGCGTCGGCCAGCGTGATCAGTTCGCCCTTGCGGACGGGGCGCGTCATCGTCGCGCCCTGCGCGAGGCCGATCGGCAGGGCCTTGCGTGCCTGCGCATCCGCGCGGGAGAGGGCAAAGCCGCGATAGCCATATTCGCCGATGGCATCGAGCGTCTCGCCGACCGCGAGATCGCGCTTGGCGACGCAACCGACCTCGGAGGTGGGCACCGCCAGCGGGCGCATGTGACTCTGGTTGAAGATGACGGCGGCAGCGGCCGAGAGCGGCACCTCGAGGCTCGTCAGGTGGTAGGGCCGGAAGAAGGAGTAGTAGGGACCGGGGCCGAGATGCAGGTCGTTCATCCGCTCGCGGACTCGGGGATGGCGCATCTCGGCGACGGCGAAAACGCCGGGCGCGACGCCCTTCGCCACCGAGAAGTCGACGACGCCCTTCTGCGAGAGCAGGCCACCTTCCTCCTTCGGGCAGAAATAGTTCTGCAGCTCGTCCTTCGGCGCGGCCGGGCCGTGCATGCCGGGGATATCCGGCACGAAGCCGCAGGCATTGGCGATGGCGACCATCTCGACCATCGTCTTCGAGCCGTCGACGAACTCGACCAGCATGCGCGGATTCATGTTCCGGCGCCTGGCTTCCTCGACGTAGTCGGCCGGCACCGCGTCGATACGGAAGGGATTGTTCTTGCCCTTGCCCGCGGCGACGACGGGATAGCCCATCGCGCGGATGAAATTGATCAGCTCCATCGCCGCGGCCGGCTCGTCGCCGGCGCCGAGCGTATAGACGACACCGGCCTTCGCGGCTTCGACCGCGAGATAGGAGCCGATGGTGATGTCGGCCTCGACGTTCATCATCACGATATGCTTGCGCGCGGCGATTGCCGTCAGCGCGACGCGAGAGCCGGCCTCGGGGTTGCCGGTCGCGTCGATGATGACGTCGACCGACGGCGAGCGGCAGATCAGGTCGAGCGAATTCGTGGCCGCGATATGTCCCTTGCGGCGTGCGGCCTCGAGTCCGGCTTCGTCGGAGACCGAATCGACTTCGCCTCTGCGGCCGGCGAGCGCCGCTGCGTCCGAGACCCGATCCGGCGCGATATCGGCCACCGCGGCGATCTCGATGCCAGGCATCTGGGAGATCTGGACGACGATATCGGTGCCCATTTGACCCGCGCCGATCAGGCCGACGCGCACCGGCTTTCCGGCCTGTTCCCGCAATTCGAGCGCCTCTGCCAGGGACAGTCCGGCAGCGGGCGCGGGAAGGGGCGGCTGCGTCAGGATCGCGGCCATCGTCGTTGTGCCTCCCTAGGACATATGTTCTTTGACGCGGACAAAAGAACATGACATTCATTCTGTCAAGCGCTCAAATGTTCACGATCTCCGAGCTAGAGGCGCGCTGCTAAGATGCGAGTCGAGCGGGGTTGAAACCACAGGTGGCAGCGGTGGAAGAGACGTTTGGGTCCGGACATGCGGGCGAGGCGCCGGTGGCCGATGCGAAGGTGCGAGCCGCCTGGCTCTATTACGTCGAGGGACTGACGCAGGAGCAGATTGCCGACCACCTCGGCCTGAGCCGGATCAAGGTGATCCGCATGCTGGCGGCCGCGCGCAGCGAAGGGCTGATCAAGATCAGGATCGAAGCGCGCTCGGCCCGGCAGGTCGGGCTGGAACGGGGGCTGGCGGCCGCCTTTGGACTGCAGGAGGCCATCGTGGTGCCGGCGGCGCGGGATGCAGCCAGCATCTCGGCGATGGTCGGCCATGCCGCCGGTCTGTGGCTTTCGGACAAGCTCAAGGACAATGTTTCGCTCGCCGTCGGATGGGGTCAGACGCTGCATCAGGCCCTGCGCGGCATTCAGCCGCGCCAGATCGAAGCGATGTCCGTCGTCTCGCTGCTCGGCGGGCTGACACATTCGCGCAGCATCAATCCCTCGGCTGTGGCACGCCGCGTCGCCGACATGTTCGGAGCCGACTGCTTCCAGCTCACGGCGCCGGTGTTCGTCTCGAATCCGGAGCTGCGCGAGGCGCTCTGGCAGGAGCCGACGCTCCGAGAACTGCTCGACCGTGCGCGCGCGGCGGATATCGCGCTGATCAGTGTCGGCGACCTCGCGCCGGACTCGACACTGTTCCGAGAGGCCATCCTGCCTCGGGCCGATCTCGCCTCGCTGAAGAAGGCGGGCGCGGTTGGAGACCTCGTCTGCCACTTCGTCGATGCGGAGGGCCGATTGGTCGATCACCCCGTCAATCAGCGCGTGATGGCGATCAGCCCAGCCGACTTGAGGGGTATCGGGCTGGTCGCGATTGCCGCCGGCGGCGCGAGCAAGGAAGCTGCGATTCGGGCTGCCCTGCGCGCGAGCGGCGCCAAGGTCCTGATCACGGACGAAGGCGCGGCCGAGGCTCTCCTGGCTGGAACCGCCGAAGCGCAACAGGGCGACTGGCGGGCGCGGGCGTAGAAGGTAACGGTCTCTCGCGCGATGCCGCGCAATTGTTGCCGGCGCTCTTGAGCTACCGCCCGAGGCTGCTCGCCGCAATGAACGACTTCGAAAAGACGACGCAAATACCGCTGGACGACGTCTTCGACGACCAGCATTTGTCCTGACCAACGAGCAAGAACATGCCATCGAGC
>UCLR01000079.1 GCA_900473415.1 Hyphomicrobiales bacterium | reverse complement strand
GTGAGCGCTGTTTTCAGGCCACGGCCTTGAGCAGCACGGGCGTGTAGGCCCAGGGCAGGAGGGCATCGATCTGGGTTTGGGGGTGTCCGGCGACGATGCGGGCGATGACGTCGGCGAGGTAGGCTTGCGGGTCGACGGCGTTGAGCTTGCAGGTTTCGACGAGCGAAGCGATGACGGCCCAGTGCTCGCCGCCGCCATCTGATCCGGCGAAGAGCGCGTTCTTGCGATTGAGCGCGATCGGTCGGATGGCGCGCTCGACCACGTTGGAATCGATCTCGACGCGGCCGTCGTCCAGGAAGCGAGAGAGGCCCTGCCAGCGCGAGAGGGCATAGCGGATGGCCTCGGCGAGTTTGCTCTTCTGGCTGACGAGGCCGAGCTTCTCTCTGAGCCAAGGCTCCAGCGCCGCGATGATGGGACGGCTGCTGGCCTGCCGGGCGGCCCGGCGCTCCTCGGCCGGGCGGCCGCGGATGTCAGCCTCGATCTGATAGAGCGCCGCGATACGCGTGAGCGCTTCCGTGGCGATCGGCGCCGGGCCGGATTGAGCGAGCTCGTAGAACTTGCGCCGGACGTGGCTCCAGCAGAACGCCAAGCTTACCGCGTTGCGCTCGGCCAGGACCTTATAGCCTGCGTAGCCATCGACCTGCAGCGTGCCCACGAAGCCCTGAAGATGCCGGATCGTCCGCTCTGCCTTGCGGTCCGGCGCGTAGAGATAGGCCACCCCAGGTGGATCCGATCCACCCCAGGGCCTGTCGTCGCGGGCATAGGCGAAGAGCTGGCCGGTCTTGGTCCGGCCACGGCCCGGATCGAGCACTGGCGCCGTAGTCTCATCGGCGAAGAGCTTGCCCGAAGCCTTCAGGCGCTCGAACAGTCGCGCATGCACGGGCCGCAGCAAGAAGGCGGCCTTGCCGACCCAGTCGGCCAGGGTCGAGCGATCCAGGTTCACGCCCTGCCGGGCATAGATCTGGGCCTGGCGGTAGAGCGGCAGGTGATCGGCGTATTTCGCGACGAGGACATGGGCGACCGTGGCCTCCGTCGGGATGCCGCCCTCGACGAGCCTGGCGGGCGCCGGCGCCTGCACCACCACTTCCTCGCAGGCCCGGCAGGCGTATTTTGGCCGGCGCGTCACGATCACGCGGAACTGGGTGGGCACGACGTCGAGGCGTTCAGACACATCTTCGCCAATGGCATGCAGCGCGCCCCGGCAGCAGGGGCAGATCTTGTCCTGGATATCGACGACCTGCTCGAGGCGCGGCAGATGCGCCGGCAACGATCCGCGGTTACTGCGCCGCTTCCTGGCCCGCTCGGCCCGCTTTGCCGGGTCGGCGGCCTCCTCGCCGGCAAAGCCATCGGCCTCGACCTGCTCGGCCTCCTCGAGCCCCAACAGCAACTGATCGACCGGCAGGCTCTCGGCCCGGCGACCGAAGCGATGGCGCTGCAACTCCTTGATGATCTGGCGCAGCCGCTCATTCTCGGCGCGCTCCGCCGCGAGCATCGCCCGAAGCGCAATCGGGTCGTTGGTCTGAGGTTCGGCCACGTCGCTCACGAGACCGATTCAATCATGGATTACAGTGGCTTGCCAGCGTGGGGGCGATCAACTTGCGGCGATTGGAACGCGCGGCGCGCGCCGT
The DNA here is from genome assembly GCA_900473415.1 of Hyphomicrobiales bacterium. Lineage (GTDB taxonomy): Bacteria > Pseudomonadota > Alphaproteobacteria > Rhizobiales > Beijerinckiaceae > Allobosea. The sequence goes on along the minus strand of UCLR01000079.1, from coordinate 833 downwards.
TCATGCACGCGGCGCCAGTCCAGGCCCTCCAGCAGGGCCTGAAGCTGCGCCACGGTGAGCCGCACGACGCCATCAGTGATGGCGGGCCACTGGAACTTGCCGTCTTCCAGCCTCTTGGAGAACAGGCAGACGCCGGTCCCGTCGAAGTAGACCAGCTTGATCCGGTCAGCGCGCCGCGCCCGGAAAACGTAGACGGCGCCGGAGAACGGATCGGCGCCCATGCTCTCGCGAACCAACGCCGCCAAGCCCTCCGCGCCCTTGCGGAAGTCGACCGGCTTCGTTGCCACCATCACGCGGACCGTCCCGGTCGGTCCAATCACGAGCCGGCCTTCAGCGCGCCGAGCACCGCGGCGATCGTGGCCGGCGAGGCCCCGTTCTCGATCGTCACCTTGACGCCAGAGACGTCGATCTCGATCGCCGCCGAGCGCCGATGTTGTCGACTGCGCCGCTTTCGGCGCGGAGATGCTGCCGGCGGCTCCGCTGCGAGAACCGGTTCGGGAGTGACCACCGCCGGCACGAAGGCCGGCACCGCCTCCGCAGCCTTGCGCGCCTCGCGGCGCCAGGTGAACAACTGCTGCGGCGTCAGGCCGTGCCGGCGCGCGACCTCGGACACCACCGCACCCGGAACAAGCGTCTCTTCAAGAATCCGCGCCCGCTCGTCCGTGCTCCAACGCCGCCGGCCGAGCGCGCCGGTGATCACCTCGAAGCGACGCACCTCGCCCTCAGGCTCAAGTCTATGGTCAAGCCTAGACACAAAACGATCCTCCAAATCAGGATCGTTAGACTGGGCGCTCAACGCGCTGCGAAGAAGGTGCGGTCGGAACAGCGGTTAC
>UCLR01000037.1 GCA_900473415.1 Hyphomicrobiales bacterium | reverse complement strand
TTATGAGTCGGTCACCTAGCCGCCATGGAGGCTTCATGGAGGGCCGACTAAGGCCCAGCCACGACCTTCGGCGAGGCCGGTTCTCGTCAAGAAAAACGCAACAAGGCAGCGAGGCAGGGCATTTTTGCGATTCGAAGAATCGGGGGAATGCTCCAGGTCACCCCAGGGAGAGCAAAATCCCGTGTACGACTTCGATACCGCGCCCGACCGACTTGAGACCAGCAGCACGAAATGGAGCCGCTATCCGGCCGATGTGCTGCCCATGTGGATCGCCGACACGGATTTCGCCGTCGCGCCCGCAATTGTCTCGGCGTTAAGGCGCCGGCTCGACCATCCGATTCTCGGTTACGCCGTCGCCAAGGGCGCGCTTCGCGATCAGATCGTCGCCGATCTCGACAGGCGGTTCCGATGGCAAATCTCGCCGGACGACATCGTTTTTCTGCCGGGTGTAGAGCCCGGCTTCAACATGGCATTGAAGGCGCGGCTCACACCCGGCGAAAAGGTTCTGATCCAGACACCGATGTACCGGCCCATCCTGGATGCGCCGGGCCATTGGGGCCTCGAGCCGCTCCAGGTGCCGCTCGTCCGCGGCGAACAGGGCTACGGGCTGGATCGCGACGCGCTGGCGGCAAAGCTGACCGAGGCCCGCGCCTTCCTCCTCTGCAATCCTCATAACCCGACAGGTTACGTCTATACGCGTGACGATCTCGCCTTCATCGCCGCAGCCTGTGAGGCGGCGGATACGCTGATTGTCTCCGACGAGATCCACTGCGATCTCGTATTCGACGGCCGGCCGCATGTGCCGATCGCAAGCCTCGCCCCGGAGATTGCGAAGCGGACCATCACGCTGATGTCCGCGAGCAAGACCTACAACATCCCTGGGTTGAAGACCGGCTTTGCTATCATCACCGACCGCGACTTGCGCAACGCCTTCAACACGGCCCGCGGTGGAATGGTCGACAGCGTCAATCTGATGGGGCTGGAAGGGACATTGGCGGCCTACCGCGACGCCGGCCCATGGCGAGAGGCGCTTCTCGATTATCTGCAGGAGAACCGCGATCATCTGGGGCGCGAGCTGCAGCGGTTGATCCCCGGCATCCGGTACCATCCTCCCGAGGCGTCGTTCCTGGCCTGGCTTGATTGCAGCGCACTGGAGCTGAAGCAGACTCCCCACGCCTTCTTTCTCAGGGAGGCAAAGCTCGGCCTTTATGCAGGGGAAGTCTTTGGCGCTGGCTACGAGGCATTCGTGCGCCTGAATTTCGGCTGTACGCGCTCGACGCTGACGAATGCGGTCGAGCGCATGGCCGTGGCCCTCTCGCGACGGATCGGGAGCTGAATCCCGGCCTGCGTTCCCTGGACCGACGGCCCGCCGAAAGGCGCCGCTGTGTTTTGGTTGCGGAACGAGGCGCAGATGGGGCCGTTTCGCCATGCGCCGACCATAGAACAATCAGCGAACGCAAGCCAAGAGATTTAGACCGGTTTCGAAAGGACGCGCCCAACGCGTTCGGGCGGTAGCAACAGCGAAAGCCTTCAGCTCCACTCGTCTTTTGGGGATATCGAAAGGGAGCGCTTCTCCTCTAAGTCATCGATGAACGCGGTCCAGGCGTCTCGGCCGATCCGTTTCGACACATAACCTTCCGCCATCGCGGCGAAGCCGGCGAGCGTTGCTGAAAGGTCGTCTATGAAACCGTCAAGCAGGCGCGGGACTGACCGGCCATGTGCCAGGTAGATCGCGTCGCGGTAGTTCGCTTTGCCGCGGTAGCGGGAGGCCTCATGTAGGAAGGCGATTCCGCGGCGGGAAAAGGCGGTATCGCGTAAGCTGCGGGCTGCCCCGGTACGAGAGCTTTCCGTTCCGCGCGCTTTGAACTCCTTGGTCTCACGCACGCGCTCTTGGATGTACCACTGCTCCCATTTTGCTGTCCCGGCGAGATAATCGGCATGGCAGCCCCAAGCTTTCTCTAGGCTGTCCGGCGTGACTGTCAGCGAATGCTTGCCTACAGCAGCGCGCGCTCGTCACGTCCCAACAGACGGAAGGCCAGGTAGATCGCACTGCCACTGAGCACGAGTAGGATCGTCGACAGCGAGGCGGCCGTGCCGTAGTCGCCATCGTTGATCGCGATGTAGATCTTGACCGGCATCGTGATCGTTCCACCAACGTAGAGCACAAGCGACGATGAGAGCTCGTTGACCGCCGTCACGAACGACAGCATCGCGCCGGCGACGATGCCGGGCAGAATCAGCGGGATGGTGACTTTCAGGAAGGCCTGGACTGGGCTGTAGCCGAGCGAGATCGCCGCCTCCTCAACGCTCGGCCCGACCTGCCTCAGCGCCGCTGCCGAGGAACGCACGGCATAGGGCAGGCGCCGGATGAAGACGGAGAGGATGATGATCGCCGCCGTGCCGGTCATCACCAGCGGCGGAGTGTTAAAAGCCGCGATGAAGGCGACGCCGACGACGATACCCGGCATGACATAGGGCACCATTAGGGTCGCATCGAGCAGCGAACTGTGGGCGGTGTTACGCCTTGCCACCAGACAGCCGATCAGCGTGCCGATGACCACGATCAGCAGCACGGAGGCGCCGGAGAACAGCAGCGAGTTGCGCACGACATCGCCGAGCGTGGCGATGATGCGGCTGTAGCTTTCCAGGCCGAAGCCGGGCTGGAACACCGGCCCGTTCGTCTTCCGCACCGAATAGATCGCAGCAATGATCGCCGGCATCGCGCCGCCGAGCGCGATGAAATAGACCGCCGCATGGGCCGCGACACTGGCAAAGCCGCGTAGCCGGATCTTCTCGGGTCGGTTGATCAGGTTGCTGTGATAGACGTTGCGCCGCGACATGTAGCGCTGGATGAAGACGAAGATCATCGACATCAGGATCAGCACCAGGCTGAGCGTGGTCGCCATGCCGAGATTGGAGCCGATCTCGGCGGAATAGGCGGTATAAGCCTCGGTCGCCAGCACGTTGAAACCGCGTCCGAGCAGACGGGGCGTGCCGAAATCGGCGATCGCGTGGATCAGCGCCAATAGCCCGCCGGCCGAAAGGGCGGGCAGGACCAGCGGGAACGAGATCTTCATCACGCGCTGAAATGGCGTCAACCCGAGATTCTCCGCCGCCTCCTCCAGCGAGCGATTGACGTTGGCGAGGGCGCCGGACGTCAGCAGGTAGACGTAAGGATAGAACTTGAAGGCGAAGACGATGAGGATGCCCCAGAGGCCATAGATCGGCGGCATGAAGATGCCCCAGCCCATCAGGGTCTGCCTGACGATGCCGCCCGAGCCGAACAGCACGATCCAGGAATAGGCGCCGATGAAGGGCGGCGAGACCAGCGCCAGGATCGCCATGATCGAAACGAAGCGACCGCCCGCGATCTGGATGCGGGCCATGCAGAAAGCCATGACCGAGCCGAGCAGGAGCGCGCCCGCCAAGCCACCGAAACCGACGATAAGTGTGTTGACGAGGGCGTTGAAATAGCGGGCGCTGGTGAACAGCCTCTGCCAGTTGGCAAGGGTGAGCTCGCCGCTCTCGTCGCGAACGCTGGAGACCAGCACCAGGCCGAGCGGAATGAGCAGCAGAACGATCAAGATCGCCCAAGCCGCCACCGCGACGAGCGTCCAGAAATCCGGGCGCCAGCCGCCGCGTCCGGCCAGGAAGGCGACCGCGCTCATGCCACACGCTCCGTCCGGACGCGCCGCCCTGCGGCATCGAAGGCCTGCAGATCGGCTCTGTCGAAGCTCAGCTGGATCTCCCGGCCCGCCTCAATGGCGAGGTCCGCGGGAGGCGCGGCGATCTGCGCGACGAGCCGATGCCCCTGCGCCTGAACGGTAAGATGCGCCTCACGGCCGAGATAGGTGAAATGCTCGACCAATCCGGCAAAACTGGAATCATCGCTTGCGCCCGCCTCGGCGAGGCGCAGGCGCTCCGGCCGGAGGGCCCATTGCGCCACGCCCGGCACGTCCGGCAAGCCGAAGGCGGCCGGCGCGAACAGGTTCATCGTCCCTACGAAGGAGGCGACGAAGCGTGTCGCCGGCTGGCCATAGATCTGCTGCGGCGTGCCGATCTGCTCAATCGAGCCACTGTCCATCACGCAGATCCGGTCGGAAATCGCTAGCGCCTCCTCTTGATCATGGGTGACGTAGATCGCCGCGATGCCGATCGTCCGTTGGATATCTCGAATCTCGTCGCGCAGGTCGAGCCGGAGCTTGGCGTCGAGATTGGAGAGCGGCTCGTCCATGAGGAGCAGGCGCGGCTTCACCACCATCGCCCTGGCGATGCCGATGCGCTGCTGTTGCCCACCCGAGAGCGCCGCCGGTAAGCGCTCGGAAAGCGCCGAAAGGCGGACGGTCGCCAGCGCCTCCGCGACGCGGTCGCTGATCTCGGAAGCGGCAATCTTGCGCGCCTTGAGACCAAAAGCGACATTGTCGGCGACCGTCAGGTGCGGGAAGATCGCATAATCCTGGAAGACCATGCCGATGTCGCGCTTGTGCGGCGGCACCGCCAGCAAGTCCGTGCCGTCTAGCGTGACCCTGCCTGCAGAGAGCTGCGAGAAGCCGGCGATCGAGCGCAGCAGGGTCGTTTTCCCACAACCGGATGGACCGAGCAGCGTGAAGAACTCGCCCTTCGCGACGGTGAAGGACACGCCGTTCAGTGCTGTCGTAGCCCCATAGTGCTTGATCGCACCTTCGACGTTCAGATAGGCCATGCCGGCAAAGAATCCCCGCCCCCTTGCCCAGTTGCGCATGGCCGCGATTGGACGGCAAGATGGCCGATCGTTCGCCGGCGCAGATCGGCGCGATGAGAAGAGATTTGGGGAGCGGATCATGACGTCGAGCAGCAACTGGGCCAGGTGCATCTTGGCGGCGGCGGGGCTCCTTGGTGCTACGGGGGCGGCCGTCGCCGCTGACAACAAGGTCGTCCTCTACACCGCTCACAAATCGTCGATCGTGCAGAAGATGATCCCGCTCTTCGAGACCGAGACCGGGATCAAGGCCGAGGTCGTCCAGCTCGGTTCAGGCGATGTCTTCCGCCGCGCCCGCGCCGAGGCCGGTGCGCCCAAGGCCGACGTGATCTGGAGCGTCACCGGATCGCTGCTGGGCGAGAATGCCGACCTGCTCGCGCCCTATGCCCCGAAGGACCAGGGTGCCATCGACGAGCGCTTCATCAGCAGTCCGGCTTGGACGCCTTACACGACCGTGATCTACGTGCTCATGGTCAATAATCGCATGGTCAAGGAGGCCGATATCCCGAAGACCTGGGCTGCGCTTTCCGATCCCAAATGGAAGGGCAAGGTCGCTTCGGCCCGCGTCGATAATTCCGGCTCGGCTTTCCAACAGATGACGACGGTGCTGACGGCCGGCGGCGACAAAGGCTGGGAGAATTACGGCAAGCTTGCCAAGAACTTCGTCTTCTCCGACAGCTCCGGCGCCGTCCCGCGTTTCGTCGCCGATGGCGAGGCGCCGCTCGGTCTGACGCTCGAGGACAACGCGCTCGAATATGTCGCCGGCGGTGCGCCGGTCAAAATCACCTATATCGAGGACGGCACGACGACCTCTCCCGATGGGGTGGCGATGCTGAAGGGCGCGCCGAACCCGGAGCCAGCAAAGCGTTTCATCGACTGGGCCTTGTCGAAGAAGACGCAGGAGGCGCTGGTCAAGGAGGCCGGGCGTCGCTCGGTGCGCAAGGACGTCGCCGCGCCGGGTGATGTGAAGCCGCTCTCGGAACTGACCCTGGTCAAGCTCAAGTCGGTCGAGGAACTCGGCGGCACGAAGGCGATGATCGAGAAGTGGCGGCAGGTGACCGGCAATTGACAGGGGGTGACGGCCACGCGCTGATCGCCGGACTCGACGACGACCATGCAGATCGAATGCTTTAGCCTCGGCAAGCGCTTCGCCACGCCCGAGGAGAACGAGGACAGCGTCGTCATCCTGCCGGGCCGCGGCTATGCCGTGATCGACGGGGTAACCGACCGCAGCGGGCGCCGCTTCGGCGCGATGCGAGCCGGCCGCTTCGCCTCACACTTGGTGGCGGCGGAGGTCGCCCGCTTCCTCCTGGCCGAGGATTTGAGCGTTCGCGGCGGGCAGGATCGGGTAGACAGGCTCGTCAAGGCCCTGGGCGACGCCTTGCGCGCGGGCTATGCCGCTCATGGCCTTCTGGAAAAGGCATCGACCGACCACGTTGCCCGGATCGGGTGCACGCTGGCGCTCGGCTATCATGACGGCCGGGCGCTGCAGTTGGTCTCGATCGGGGATTCCGGCATCCGGCTCGGTGGGAAAACCCTGGGCACCATCCACCATGTCGAGGCAAAGCCGCTCGACCGGGTGACGGCGTTGATCCGGCGCGAGTGCTGGGCTCATCTCGGCAAGATGCGGGCCGATCCGCTGTCCCAGCGCAGGATCTCAGACAATGCCGTCTGGAACGGATTGCGCGAGCCGCCGACCGGACTGGGTGCGGAGGCTTGCGCCACGGTGAGAGCACATGTGCTGCATCTCTGCGATGAGGAAATGCCGACGATCTCGCGGGCCGAGATCGAGCGCCTGGTCGACAGCGGTATCAGCGGCCAGCGAGTCTTCGCCAACCATCCCAGCAGCGATTTGGGCTATGGCGTGCTCGACGGGTTCCCTGTCGCCGAGCGGCATGTATTCACTGCGGATTATCCCTCGGCCGACGTTTCGAGGCTCGAGCTCTTCAGCGATGGATATTTCGCCGAGCCCGAAGCATTCGGCGTAGCGGCGTGGGAAGCCAGCTTCGCGGAGGTCGAGCGGCTCGACCCCGACAAGATCGGTCCCTATGCCAGTGTGAAGGGCTCGGCACACGACAGCTGGACCGACGATCGCACCTATCTCGGAGTCGCGTTCGATCGGTGAGGAACCAGAGACCAATCGGGCGCGGACTTGTCGCGCCAGGTTGAAGCCCGCGCCAAATCCCCTTTCTGGCCGCAATCGGATCTCTGACCTGACGCATGGCACGCAACCGCCCTGCTCGTTCCGCAATCGGCCCAGGCACGCAGCCGCGGATGTCCGGATCTGGGGAATGCTCCAACGTCCGCAGCTGGCGCAATCCGGCCAGGTTGGCTGATGCGCTGGTTGGCGACGTTGTAGGTGAAGGCGGAGCTGTTCGTCGCGGAGCTGAAGCCAGACTGTGAGATCGCCTGCAATGTTGGCCCCGTGAGGGGCGGTTATCGCTTTGAAGGTTAGCCCCCCTGTTATCGGCTGCGGCTGATCCTTCCGTCTTTTCGGAAGGGTCCGGGGATGACGGGTGTGGAGACGATCGGTCGGATCCGGTTCGAGCATTTCCAGAACGGCAAGGGGATCAAGCGGATCGCGCGAGAGCTCGGCATTGCGCGCGACACGGTTCGCAAAGTGCTCCGCTCCGGCGCGACCGAGTTCACCTACAAGCGCGAGGTCCAGCCGCGGCGGAAGCTGGGAGCCTGGGTCGATACGCTGACGACGATCCTCGAGGCCGAAGACCGGCTGCCCCGGCGCGAGCGACGCTCCACGATCCGGCTTTTCGAGGAACTGCGTGGTCGCGGCTACGACGGAGCTCATGACAGCGTCCATCGGTTCGTGAAGGCCTGGCGGGCCGATCGCGCACGGCTGCCGGCGCAGGCCTTCATTCCGCTGCGCTTCGACCCCGGCGAGGCCTATCAGTTCGACTGGAGCCATGAGGCGATCGAACTCCACGGACTGCCCGTGGTCGTGAAGGTCGCCCAGATGCGGCTGGCCTATAGCCGGATGCCGATCGTGCGCGCCTATTTCCGCGAGACGCAGGAGATGGTCTTCGACGCGCACGACAAGGCCTTCGCTTTCTATGGCGGGGTCTGCCGGCGCGGCATCTACGACAACATGAAGACGGCGGTGGAGACCGTCTTCGTCGGCCGCGCCCGGGAGTACAACCGGCGCTTCCTTCAGCTCTGCTCGCATCACCTCGTCGAGCCTGTGGCCTGCACGCCGGCGGCCGGCTGGGAGAAGGGCCAGATCGAGAACCAGGTCGGCACGATCCGCGATCTGCTGTTCCGCCCGCGGCCGAAGGTGAAGACGCTCGACGAGCTTAATGCCTGGCTTGCCGACCAATGTGTCGCCTATGCCCGACGGGCGAAGCATCCCGAGTTCCGCGATCGGTCTGTCATCGAGATCTTCGAAGAGGAGAAGACGCGGCTGATGCCGTATCTGGGCCCCTTCGCCGGCTTCGTCGAGAAGCCGATGCGGGCGACCACGACCTGCCTGATCACGCATGATCGCAACAAGTACAGCGTCGATGCCCGGGCCGCCGGCCGCGCCGTGCTGGTGCGCGCCTATGCCGACCGGATCGTCGTGCTGCTCGATGGCGAGACGGTCGCCGACCATCCCCGCAGCTTCAAGCGCGATCAGGTCGTCTATGATCCCTGGCACTATCTGCCGGTGCTGATGCGCAAGCCGGGCGCTCTGCGCAACGGCGCGCCGTTCAAGGACTGGGATTTGCCGGCGCCGCTCACCGCGGTGCGTGAGAAGCTGCGGCGTCATGCCGATGGCGACCGCCAGTTCGTGAAGATCCTCGGCCGCGTCCCCGAGGATGGCATTGCCGCTGTGGCGGAGGCCTGCACCGAGGCGCTCGCGGCCGGTATCGCCAGTGGCGACGTCGTCATGGCGATCCTGGCGCGCCGTCGCCAACTGCCCGTGCCAGCCAGCATCACCACACCCGACGCCCTCAGGCTCAAGACCGAGCCGGTCGCCGACTGCGCCCGATACGACAACCTGCGCAAGAGAAGGGAAGCCGCCTGATGGAACGTCACCAACTGATCGAGGCGATGACCAGCCTCAAGCTCTACGGCATGCGCGCCAGCTTCGACGAGATCGCCGGCAAAGGCCTGAGCCGCCGCGAAGAGATCTATCCCCTGCTGGCGAGCCTGATCCGCGCGGAGCTGACCCATCGCCAGTCGCGTTCAATCAACTATCGCATCAGCGGCGCCAGATTCCCGGTGCTGAAGGATCTCGATGCCTTCATCTTCGACGACACGCCGGTGGACGAGGGACACATCCGCGAGCTCGCTGCCGGCGAGTTCATCGACGCCAGGCGCAATCTCATCCTGATCGGCGGTACCGGAACGGGAAAGACCCATCTCGCCATCGCGATCGCCGCTGCCGTCATCCGGGCGCGTGCCCGCGGCCGCTTCTTCAACCTCGTCGACCTGGTCAATCAGCTCGAACAGGAAAAGGCCGCCGGCAAGAGCGGGCGCATTGTCGAAGCCCTGCTGCGCCAGGATCTCGTCATCATCGATGAGCTCGGCTATCTGCCCTTCAGCCAGGCCGGTGCGCAGTTGCTCTTCCACCTGATCAGCAAGCTCTACGAGAACACCTCGATCATCATCACCACCAATCTCGCCTTCGCCGATTGGCCCCAGATCTTCGCCGACGCCAAGATGACGACCGCCATGTTGGATCGGCTCACGCATCACTGCGACATCATCGAGACCGGCAACGAGAGCTGGCGCTTCAAGAACCGCGCCTGATCGCTCCCAAGACCATCGCGAGCTGGACGCCGAAATCGCCCCGGCCCAGCAACCCTGACCAGCTCAGCCGGGGCGATCCCGGCACGTCGGCGCGAGCTTCAGGGGGGCTAGCCTTCAACGCGATAAGGGGGCTGCGCTTCAATGCGATTTGACAGCCAGACCGGCAGCCGCAGATTCGCGCTCTGCCCGCCGCCGCCATCATTTTGAATGCGCCAAGACGCGAGCAGTCTCCGCAATCGTGCTGGCTACGAATGCACCAATTGCTCAGCGCTGGTACTCAAATCAGCTCGGGTTCTTGGGGATCGGTAGTGTCAGCGCGCCTGCGGATCAGCCAAACATCATCGCAAAGCCATTCGTGCGGTTCAGTGCAAGAGGGTCAACGCCGCAGAGAGTGTCGAAACGTTGACCTCGGCTACGCTCGGGCGGGTCCGAGAATTGCTTAGCAACCGGAACCCGCGAGAGTCTCGATTCCGGCAGTTTGTCATGTTCGACATCGTAATTCGATGCCCCGAAACGGGGATGCCCGTCTCGACAGGACAAACAACGCCTGAGCGCAGGTAGCGATCGCGGCCGCTCGCACCCTCGACACCCTATGAAGGAAGATCAAATGAACGACACGGTTCTGGACCATCTTAGCAGGTCACTCGGGCTGGCGCTCGACGATGGCATCAGGGCCGAGGTCCGGCCGGCGCTCGAACAGTTCACCGAGCAGGGCAGGATGTTGCTGGACACCGTCGCTCAGCTCGACGACACGCTACCCGCACCGGTCTTCGTTGCCGATGTCTGAGACAGCCTACGCAATTGCTGCCGATATCCGCAGCGGGCAGAGAAGAGCCGTCGACGTGGTCGGTGCGGCTCTGGCCCGCATCGCCGAGCGTGACACGGCCATCAACGCCTTCACCGCAGTGGTCGGCGAGCAGGCGCTCGCCGATGCGGCCAGAGTCGATGCCAAAATCGCGCGTGGCGAGGAGGTCGGCCCGCTGGCCGGCGTCCCCTTCGCCGTCAAGAACTTGTTCGACGTCGCTGGGTTGACGACGCTCGCAGGCTCAAAGATTCTGCAGGATGCGTCGCCCGCTGTCAGCGACGCCTTTGGCGTCGCAGCGCTTCGTCGGGCCGGTGCGGTGCTCGTCGGCGCACTGAACATGGACGAGTTCGCCTGCGGCATCACCACGGAGAACGCCCATTACGGGGCGACCCGTAACCCCCTCGCCCTTGAGCATGTCGCCGGCGGCTCCTCTGGCGGCTCCGCGGCGGCAGTCGCTGCCGGCATGGTCCCGCTGACACTCGGCACTGACACCGGCGGCTCGATCCGCGTCCCCGCCGCGATGTGCGGCATCTGGGGCTTGAAGCCGACCTTTGGGCGGCTTTCGCGGAGTGGTGTCGTCCCCTTCTCCTGGAGCATGGACCACATCGGCCCGTTGGCCGCCGATCTGCGGGATCTCGCTCTCGGCTACGATGTGCTGCAGGGGCGGGACGTTCACGACCACGCGCAGGCAGACCGGGCTGCTGCTCCGGTTTCTCATCTGCTCAGCGGCACTGCCAGCGGGCTCAGGGTCGCGATGCTCGGCGGCTGGTTCTTCGAGAATGCGAGCGAGGATGCAATCGGCGTCGTCACCGAGGCAGCGAAGCGGATCGGTGTGACGAGGACAGTCGTACTGGACCGCACGGATGCAGCGCGCGCAGCGATGAACCTGATCGTGATGAGTGAGGCCGGCGCGTCACAATTGCCGGCACTGCGTCGTCGTGCCCGCGACTTCGACCCCATGACGCGCGGCCGCATGCTAGCCGGCGCCATGCTGCCGGCCGCCCACATCAGCGCCGCGCAGCGGTTCCGCTCCTGGTATCGACGACAGGCGGAGGCCCTGTTCCGTGAGGTCGACGTGCTGATCGCCCCGGCCCTGCCATTTCCGGCAATCCGGATCGGCCAGGACAGTATCCTGCTCAACGGCAGGGAGGTCGCCTCGCGGCCATGTTATCCGGCCCTGACGGCTCCTCTCAGCTTCATCGGCCTGCCGGTGATCAGCATGCCTGTGCCGCGACCGGGCGGATTGCCGCTCGGTATCCAGATCGTGGCGCGTCCTTTCGCCGAAGGCGACGCCTTCCGGGTTGCTGCGGCACTCAAGGAGATTTGACGATGACCGCCTATCTGCTCTGTCCCGACCTCACTATCCGAGGCGCCGAGGAGCCGGAGGCGCGGCCGGAGGCAGTGCTCGTCGAGGACGGGGTGATCGCCGCCATCGGCCCGGCCGATGCCATCGGCGCCGGCGCACAACGGATCGAGCTCAATGGGCAGATCCTGCTGCCGGGTCTGGTCAACGCCCATCAGCACGGACGCGGCATCACGAGTCTGCAGCTCGGCTACGAGGACGGCATCCTCGAACACTGGATGATCGACCGACGTCGCCGGCGCTCGATGGATCCTTATGCCGCCACCTTGCTGGCGGCGGCGGAGATGATCGCGGCCGGCGTCACTGCCACGATCCAGGCCAACACGCCTTACGGCACGGGCGATTATGCCAACGAACTGCGCGGCTCGATCCGGGCCTATACCGAGGCGGGCTTGCGCGCCATGGTTGGGGTCGGTGCGATGGACCGCGCCTTCTTCGTCTATCCGCATGAGGCCGATGAACATTTTCGCGCGACTTTGCCCGAGGATCTGGCACGTGCCGCCTACCCATCCGGGACCGTCTATGCCGGTGACGGGCCGGCGACGATCGCGCTGATGGAGAGCCTGCGGGCGGAGACAGCCGGCTCGACGCTGATCTCGCTCGCCTATGCCCCCGCGGGGCCACAATGGGTGTCGGACGGGCTGTTCGCCGCGCTCGCCGCCGATGCGAAGCGAAATGGCACGCCGATCCATATGCATGCACTTGAATCCTGGGCGCAGGTGCGCGCTCTCCAGCGGCTCTACCCAGAGGGACTGATGCGCCGGATGGAGGCCCTCGGCGTTCTCGGCCCGCTCACCTCGTTGGCGCATGCCGTCTGGCTTAGCGACGACGACCTTGCCGTCGCCGCCCGGCATGGCGTAACCGTCGTGCGCAATCCCGGATCGAATCTGCGCCTCAGGGCCGGGATCGCCCCACTCGCCGCTTATCTCGAACTCGGCGTCAGCGTTGCGATCGGCACCGACAACACAGCCATCAACGACGACGAAGATCTGCTGGCTGAACTGCGGCTCGCCGGACGGCTGGCCGGCGGCGCCGGTTGGCGGGAGGCGACCGGCCCCGATGCGCGCGCGCTGTTACGCATGGCGACGACGGCGGGAGCCAGCGCGATGGGACTTGCTGGCCAGATAGGCATCATCGGTCCGGGCGCCCGCGCCGACATCATCGCGATCGACCGCTCGGCGCTGGGATCCTATGTCAGCCCGGCGATTGCCCCACTTTCACTGCTGATGGGCCGCGCCGGCGCGCGGCATGTGCGGATGACAATGTGCGACGGGCGCATCCTCTATCGCAACGGTCACTATCCCGATCTCGACATTGAGGCCGTGCGGGCCGCGGCGGCGGCCTCGGCGAGCGGCGCCGAGGAGGTTCGCAATGCCGAAAATGTTGAGAAATTGCTCGGCATTGCTAACCGGCACTATGTCGATAACGAGCACGCGGGTACCGCCGTGACCTGGACGCCCCTCGCGCGCAACTGGATCGCGCCGATTTCCGAGGACTGAGCGGCGATACTGCACCCGAGCATGAGGTCATCGGCAATGACGACTCCACCACCAACGGGATTCGCCTCGCCGTCACCGCTTAGCGCGCCTGAGTGGAGACGCTGTTCGCCCTCAAACCCGACCTGATGGATCGGCTGACCAAAGCCCGCGAGGCAAAGAAGGACATCGGGCAGGTCGGAACGCACCGAACGCTCCAGGCAAATCTTCCCGTCATCGTCGATGATGCAGATCGCCACCGAGCGCAGCGACACATCCAGCGCAGCGTAGAACATCGCGACTCCCTCCCTCTTGGACCTGCCGAGATCCTAATGGGAGCTTGTACCCTCGCGGGTCCGCCCGATTACGCATGCTCCTGGCGCTGGGCGGAAGATCGACCGAAGCAAAGCCGCTGCACAGGAGAACAGCGGGATTCCGAGCCTTGACAGAAGGTACTTCTTTCGTTCGAATGAACGCATGAATGCTTCATATGAACGAGACGATCAGCTCGTGGAGTTCGTTCATTCGAACGGATACGTTTCAATTGAAGACCTTTCTCGCTCATTCGGGCTCTCGCCTCAAAGCATTCGCCGCCTCGTCAACCGGCTATCCGATCAAGGCAAGCTGAAGCGGTCTCATGGAGGGGTCAGTCCACCGACAGGTGGAGCCAATCTGGAGTACAAGACACGGCAGGTGCTGCGCCTAGCCGAGAAGAAGGTCATAGCAGCCGCGGTCGCGCGGTTCGTGCCCAACGGCGCTTCGTTGTTCATCGGGCTGGGGACGACCCCGGAATGTGTAGCGGTTGCTCTCGCCGATCACAGTGATCTCCGGGTCTTCACGAACAGCTTGAACGTTGCGGCTGCCCTCTCGGCCAATCCTGGCGTCGAGATCGCCATTGCAGGGGGGCTGCTGCGCCGCCGTGACCGCGACGTGATCGGCTCGGCGGCTGTCGCGTTTTTCCGACGCTACAAGGTGGATTTCTCGATTTTCGGCGTGGGCGGCGTCGACGCCGACGGCATGCTGCTCGATTTTGACGAGGGCGAGGTCGAGGCGCGCGAGGCGATGGTCGAAGGATCGCGAAGCTCGCTCCTGGTGGCCGATCACACGAAGTTTGGCCGCAGCGTCCCGGTCAGGGGCGGCAAGATTGGCGAGGTCGATCATCTGTTCACGGACCGGCTACCGCCGTCCGAGTTCATGCCGGCCATCAGGAAAGGCAACGTTCAGGTGCACCACCCACCTGATGACCGTGTCACGGCCGCGTAACGCGGCCGGACAAGAACAAAAAAGAAAACACAGGGAGGATTAGATGAAGCTTTTGAGAGCACCGGCGCTTGCGGGCGCCTTCGTCGCATGCCTCGTTCTGGCAGGCCCCTCTTCGCATGCGCAGGACAATCGACCGACCTTGCGCATTGCGGTTCAAGCCAACCCGCCTACGGCCGAGCCGCTGGATGCGGAATCCAATGTCGGCTACCGCACCAATTATTCTATCCACGACACGCTTCTGCAGTTCGACTATGCGGGCGATTTCCAGTTGAAACCGCATCTCGCCGAAAGTTGGAATTGGAAGTCGCCGACCGAGCTCGAGGTGAAGCTACGGCAAGGCGTGAAATTCCACGACGGTAACGAGATGACCTCCGAGGACGTAGTGTTCTCGTTTGGCCCAGAGCGTCTGACGGGGCAAAAGGCACCCGGCTTTCCGATGGTTCGGCGCTATTGGGTCAGCCTCGACAAGGTGGAAGCCGTCGACCGCTACACGGTGCGCTTTACCTCCAAGTACCAGGATCCGATCTTCGAGCAGCGCCTCGCAGCGTGGACGGCGCAGATCATCTCCAAAGCGGCCTACCTCAAGGCGCCGGATTACAATGCCTGGCGCCTTAAGCCCATCGGAGCCGGCCCCTATAAGGTCGACCGCGTCGTCGCGAACGATGCGATCGTCCTCACCGCACATGACGACTACTGGGGCGGCAAGCCGAACGCCAAGACGGTGTTGTTCAAGGTCGTGCCGGAGGTGTCCGCACGCGTCGCCGGGCTTCTGGCAGGCGACTACGATATCTCCTCCGACATCCCGCCCGACCAGCTCAAGGTTCTCGAAAGCAACAAGGACATCAAGATTGTTGGCGGCCCGGTCAACAACCACCGTGTGATCTGGTTCGACAAGACGCACCCTGTTCTCAAGGATCCGCGCATCCGGCAGGCAATGATCGTCTCGATCGACCGGCAGGCGATCGTCGACGCCATGTGGGATGGCCGCACCAAGATTCCCAACGGCTTGCAATACGACTTCTACGGCAAGATGTATCTGCAGGACTTTCCAAAATACCGCTTCGACCCTGAAGAGGCAAAGAAGCTTCTTAAGGAGGCGGGATACAAGGGTGAGGAAATCACCTTCCGCAGCTTCAACAACTACTACACGGCTGAGCTTGCGACGACGCAGGCCATGGTGGCGATGTGGCAATCGGTGGGGCTCAATGTCCGCATCGTGATGGTCGAGCCCGGTGGGGCACTGTTCGCACCGGGCGATGGGCGCGCTGCCGGCAATTGGTCGAATTCGGCGCTCTTGCCGGATCCGTTGTTCTCGCTTTGGAGCCAGCACGGCCCGGCGAGTGTCCAGAAGGCTCAGGGCGCTTGGGAGAACGAGGAGTTCTACAAGCAAGGTGAAGTGCTGGAACGCGCGACCGATCCACAGACGCGCCGCGAGGCCTTTCGGCGCATGCTGCAGATCAACGAGTGGGACGACCCCGGCGTCAGCAGCCTGCACCAGAACGCCGTCTTCTACGGCATTCGCAAGAATGTCGACTGGGCGCCGTATATCTTCCTCTACATGGATCTCGGCCCGGCGCGGCTGAAGTTCAAATAGCCATGGCTCTGCTTTCTATCCGCGATCTCGACGTTCGATATCCTGCGGCCGGTCGCCTCGTGCCGGCCGTCAGGGGCGTGAACCTTTCACTTTGCGAGCGCGAAATTTTGGGGATCGTGGGTGAAAGCGGCTCCGGCAAAACGGTCAGCTGCCTCAGCCTCATGGGCCTTCTGGGGCCGCGGGCCGAGGCGAGTGGCACAGTCCATTTCGATGGCCGCGACATCGATGTTGCGGACGTCGTCCATGACCGGCGGCAGGGCCTGTTGCCTCTGGCCATGATCTTTCAGGACGCGACCGGCGGGCTTAATCCAATCCGGACCGTCGGTTCGCAGATCGCCGAGATATTCGTCCATAGGGACGGCGCATCGCAGAAGGCGGCCTTGGACAAGGCCGTCGAGCTGCTGGAGTCCGTAGGGATCCGCGAACCGCGCGAGCGAGCCTCAAGCTACCCGCATCAAATGTCGGGAGGCATGAACCAGCGTGTGATGATCGCGATGGCGCTTGCCGCATCCCCGCGCGTCCTGATTGCAGATGAACCCACGACCGCGCTCGACGTCACCGTTCAGGCTCAGATCTGCAAATTGCTTCGACTGTTGGTCGAGCGCGAAGGCCTGTCGATCATCTTCGTCTCGCATGATCTCGATCTTGTTACGAGTTTCTGCGATCGCGTTGCCGTCATGTACCGCGGCGAGGTCGTGGAGTGTGAAACCAGCGAAGAGATCCGCCGCGCACCCAAGCATCCCTATACTGCAGCGCTCTTCGCCGCGATTCCCGGGCATCGACCGCCTTTTTCGCAGCTCGAGGAGATCCCGCAGAACCTCGACGTTTCGCCGGCGATCCCCGCTGCGCAGATCGACCTGCCGAAAGTGGATATGACGCCGCGGCTTCCCTCCGAGCCTGTCGAACGGCCGGCGATGATCGAGGTCTCGGACGTCGCCTATCACTTCGCGAAACGGCGCTGGCTCAGCCGTTCCACGCACGTCACCAAGGCGGTCGACGGCATCTCCTTCTCGGTTCCGGCGGGAACGACCTTCGGCATCATCGGTGAGAGCGGTTGCGGCAAGAGCACGCTCGCAAGCCTGCTCATCGGTGATCGTGCGCCGCAGAGCGGCAGCATCAGCGTCGGCGGTCACAGCATGGCGGAGCTTCTGGCGAATGGTCGGCGCGCCTATGCGAACCGGGTCCAGATGGTTGCCCAGGATCATTATGGGTCGATGGATCGGCGCCAGACCGTCGGGCCGCAGATCGAGGAAGCATGTCACATCCATTTTCCTAACCGCCCAATCGCGCGTCGGCGCGAAGATGCGCTGCGCATGCTCAAGGCGGTTGGCCTCGACGAAACGCATTACGCCAAGCTCCCGCACCAGCTCAGCGGAGGCCAGCGCCAGCGCGTCGCGATCGCGCGCGCCCTGATCGTCGAGCCCGATATCCTGATCTGCGATGAGCCTACATCCGCTCTCGATGTCTCGATCCAGGCGCAGGTCCTCAACCTTCTGCTCAAGCTACAGCGCGAGCTCGAACTGACCATCCTGCTGATCAGCCACGACATCCGCGTCGTTGCCCATATGTCGCATGCGATCGGCGTTATGCGGGCTGGCGTAATGGTCGAGCAGGGTCCGGCTCAGGAGGTCCTCACCAATCCCCGGCACGCTTACTCGCGCAGCCTTTTCGCCGCCGCTCCGACCTCCCGGCGCGTGGAGAATCCCATGTCATTACCCGGCACCGAACCGCTGCTGAAGGACGCGGTCCCATGACAAGAACCGTCCTGACCGCCGTCGCGCGGCTGGTGATCACCGTCCTACTCGCGGTGACCTTCGTCTTCGTCATTCTGCGCGTCAGTGGCGATCCGGCACGGGCACTGCTGCCGGTGGACGCGCCCGAAGACCAGATCGCGGCCGTACGCGCCGAATGGGGCTTGGATAAGCCACTTCCCGAACAATACGTCACTTACGTCATGAAGCTGGCCAGCGGCGATTTCGGACTCTCGCTGAATGACCGCCAGCCGGCGTTGCGGGTCGTGGTCGAGAAGATTCCGTCGACGTTACTGCTGATGGGCACCGGCCTGGTCATCGCCTTCACAGTAGGCTCGGCGCTGGGCCTTCTCGCCGCCAGCTATCGTGGGCGAGCTCCCGATCGCCTGATCATGTCATTGGCAATCTTCGTTCACAGCATACCCAGCTTCCTGTTCGGCATCCTGCTCATACTCCTCTTCGCCGTTGCGCTGAGGCTATTGCCGAGTGGTGGCGGACCATCGCTTCTGCACCTGCTCATGCCTGCTGCGGTTATCGGACTATCCCAAGCAGGGGTGGTCGCCCGTTTCGTCCGCTCCAGTACGCTCGAGGTGTTGGCGCAACCCTACATCACTGTCGCGAGCCTGAAGCCCCTGCCGCGCTGGTATTTCATCCGTGCCCATGTGCTGCCGGGCTCGGCACTGCCATTGCTTACACTGTTCGGATTTTCGCTCGGAGGGATCATCGCCGGTGCGGCAATCGTCGAGTCGGTTTTCGCGTGGCCGGGAGTCGGCCGGTTTCTCGTTTTCTCGGTGGCGCGCCGCGACGTTGCGGTCGTTCAGACGATCGTGGTGCTGGTCGCGACGATGATGGCATTCGCCAATCTTGCAACGGATCTCCTCTACGCGATCTTCGACCCACGGCTGCGCACGTCATGACGGACCTGATCGCTCCCAGACACGCTCGGCCCAGGAGGCGACGCGAGATCGCCGTCGTCCTAGCTGCGGGGATGGTGATCCTCTTCATCCTCGTCGCAATCTTCGCAGAGCGGCTGGCGCCCTACGGTTTTGCGACCATCGATCTGCGCGCGCGCAACACTTCGCCCCTCTTTTTCGGTGGATCGTTCCGGCACATTCTGGGCACGGACGAACTGGGTCGAGATATCCTCAGCCGCCTGATGATCTCGGTGCGGGTCAGCCTTGTCGTCTCGGTCCTTGCCTGCCTCATCGCTGCGACCATCGGCGTCACACTCGGCCTCGCTGCCGCCTTCCTGCGCGGCTGGGTGGACAGCCTCATCCGGGTCGCGATTGATTTCCATGCGTCCGTCCCCTTCCTCATCTTCGCCCTGGCGATCCTGGCCTTCTTCGGCAACAATATCGTTCTTTTCGTCGTGCTGCTCGGAACATATGGCTGGGAGCGCTATGCCCGGCTCGTGCGGGCGCTCGCACTCATAGAGTACGAGAAGGGTTATGTGCTCGCCCTCCGAAGACTTGGCGCCGGAGAGATGGCGATCGCCGTCAAGCATGTGCTGCCCAACGTCGCGGCGATCATCATCGTCAACATGACGATCGCGCTGCCCGAGCTGATCCTGCTGGAATCGGGGCTCAGTTTCCTGGGTGTCGGCATCCAGCCGCCGCTTGCCAGCCTTGGCAACATGGTCGGCCTCGGACGCGACTATATCGTCACCTCCTGGTGGATCGCGACGATCCCTGGCATCGCCATTTTCATCCTCACCCTGTCGATCAGCACAATTGGCGACTGGCTGCGCGACGTCACGGACCCGAGCCTGAAATGAACGATACGAAGCATTTCTCTCTTCCGGAGATTGCGGCCCATCGCGGCGGCAGTCGCTATCCAGAGAACACGCTTTCAGGGTTTCGACACGCCGCTTCCTATGGGGTCGAGCAGGTCGAGCTGGACGTGCATCTGACCCGTGACGGCCAGTTGCTCGTGATGCATGATGAGACGCTTGATCAGACCAGCTTCGGCTCCGGGCCGATCAGCGGCTTCACACTCGCCGAGATCCAGGCCGGTCCCTTGCGCCAGATCGACGAAAGTGCGCCGTCACTGGACCAGGCGCTGAAAGCCCTCGCACCCAGCGGGATGCGGGTCCGCATTGAGATCAAGCCCGGCGGTTCGCCGGACGGCTATGAGACGACGCACCGACAGGTGACGATGCTGGCCGACAGGCATGGCATGAGTGACCGCATCACCATTATGTCCTTCGACCCTGCGGCATTGGCGTATTTCACGGGCTCGGGCGTGCCCACCAGCTTATCGGTCTGGCCTTCCGACCAAGTTACGCTCGAAACGTTCACACGTGTCGTAGCGCGGGCGGCCGCGGCATGTATCGACGATCTTGGACTGTCATTCGGGCGAACCACACCCGCGATGCTGGCATTAGCGGCTCAAGCCGGACTGACGGCCGGGTTGTGGACCGTCAACGATGCGAGTCGTTTGGACTACTGGCTCAGGCAGCCGGTAGCCTACATTCTCACCGATCATCCGGACATAGCTAAGCGCGTTCGGAATCGGCTACAGAGCATCACCACAGATGCCTGATCAGCTTTCTGAGATCTCCTCGATCGCATCGCGCTATCAGGCGTTCGTTTTTGATCTCGATGGAACGATCCTGCTCGGCGAGACCTTGCTGCCAACAGCGGCTAGAACCATCAGCGAGCTGCGATCGCAAGGTCGCACTCTTCTTTTCCTGACCAACAATACGACAGCTCGCGCCACCGAATATGCCTGCAAGCTGACGCGTCTTGGCTTGCCGGTCGAAGCAGAGGAAGTCGTCACCGCCGCGCATGTCTTGATCGAGTTGCTCAGGCGCGACATGCCGCAGGCGCGCCTGATGGTGCTGGGCGAAAGAGCCCTTGTGATGGAGCTGGAACTCGCGGGCTTCGTCGTGAGCGACGAGATAGCGGAAACCGACGTCGTCATCGCCAGCTTCGACAGAGGCTTCGGCTACGAGAAACTTAAGCGCGCATTCCGTGCGGTTCGGGCGGGGGCTCGGCTTATAGCGACCAATGCTGACCGTTTCCGGCCTACGCCGGAAGGCGGCGAGCCGGACGCCGCCGCCATCATCGCGGCGATTGAAGCCTCTTCGGGTTCAAGCTGCGAAGCGATCGTCGGCAAGCCGTCCGAAGCCATGACCCGTTATCTGCTCAAGCGTCTCAAGGCCGATCCAAGTCGTTGCCTATTGGTCGGCGATCGTCTGGAGACGGACATTTTGATGGCAAACAACGCTGGATTTGCATCGGCACTGGTACTGACCGGAGCGACGTCAATCGACGAGGCCGAAAGCTCCGCGATTGCAGCCACCTACATTCTGAGGTCACTCGCTGAAATTCTGCACGTGCAGGATTGACCTATCCCGAATTGAATGTCTGCTGCCGGCCAAAGCTTGGAGGTCCGTTATTGGAGCGCCGCGTTGAACCTGTACCGGCGGAGCCGCTGGATTGCGCTTTAGTCTTGCTAGAGTGGATCAAGAGTGTCAGTAGGCGCCGAAGCTCGACCCCGCCAAATTTTCCTTTAACACACTGATTTAAAAGGCATATCAGCGTTTGGAGAGGGGCCATGATCGGCGCCGGCCCTGACCCCTCTCACAATAAAAATAACTGCTTAAATTCAATTATTTAGATGAAATTTGAGGCGGGGTCTCGCTTGGATGCGGAATCACAGACTCCTGGGCGGAAAGGGGGGGAGCGCTGCCAAGCCATCGGTCGCTCGCGCGGAGGGCGACGACCAACATCCACGCGCTGACCGACCGCAACTGCCGACCCATCGCGTTCCTGCTTACCGGCGGCCAGGTCGCCGACTGCACGGCCGGCACGATTTTGCTGGAACAGATGCCGCCAGCGCGCGATCCTCCACGGTGACAAGGGCTCTGACAGCAACGCCATTCGCCGCCAGGTCGAGGCGAGCGGCACGATGCCGAATATCCCGCCCAGGGCGAACAGGAGCTGGAAGAACTGCTTTTCACCCGTCCTGTACCGCGATCGGAACGCCATGCGGCACATCAGAAGAACAGGATATCGCGGCCCTTGCCTCCCTGATCGGCAATCTGTGGAAGCGTCGCGCTCTCTGGAGTCGGGAAGGCGCCAATCTAAGCGTCAATCTGCCCAAGGAGCTCCCGGCCGAGGCTGGTCTCGCCACCATCGGCCGCGACAAGATTGCCGGAGCGGCCGATGTAAAGTCAGATGATGACGAGCGCATCGTCTGGCGCATCCGGCGCGGCCGCCCTCATACGAGCCGGCCCAGCGATGAGAACAGCTTGATCGATCGAGGCCGTATCGCCATCGTCCGCCATTGCTGGGTTGACGGTGCGCCGCTGCTCGCGAGCTTCGCCACCGAGCTAACCACCGCGCTGTCGCCTGCCCCGGTCGCGACAGCAGAGTAAGAGCGCCTTGGTAGCCTGATCTCGCTCCGATCTAGTCCACGGACCTGAAAGCGCGGCCCCTCGAAGGTAAACTGATGCAATGAAGAAGCCCCGAGAAAACGGCAAAGCGAATCTGCAAGTCGGAGCGTTGCCGCTTCGACGGACAGCGGCCGGGTCTTGGGAAATTCTGCTTGTCACAACGCGTTCGACAAAACGGTGGACCGTGCCAAAGGGGTGGCCGACCAAGAAACTTAAGGCTCATGACGCCGCAGCAAGAGAGGCCCATGAAGAGGCCGGAGCCGTTGGGCGCGTCAAAAAGAAGGCCGTGGGACGGTACCTCTACTGGAAGCGAATGGAAGCCGAATTCAGGCTCTGCAAAGTTCGCCTCTATCCATTACATGTTACCGAACAGGTGGCCCGTTGGCCGGAAGAGGCACAACGCCTGCGACATTGGTTCAGCCTGCAGGATGCGGCGGATCTGGTGGAAGAGCCGGGACTTCGAAAGGTGCTCGCTACTCTGAAGCTCTGATGCGAGTCGTGTTTGCGTTGCATCCGTCGGGCGTCTTTTCGCGCGGACGATAGCCGTATTCGCATAGTCAGCGCGGTGCGCAGCGCTGCCGGGCTTGGCTCCTTTTTCATTCGTTGTTCTACTGGTCCGCAGAATCGAACTCAGTCACATCGCCGATGGATCTGTATGCCACCGCTTGGCCTCACCTCTCGCCAGAAGCAGATACTCGACGTTGTGCAAGAAGTCGGCTTCACGACGATTGAGACACTTGCAGCCCGCTTCGGAGTGTCGCCTCAGACTGTCAGGCGCGAAATCATTCGCTTGCAGGAACAGAATTATCTACAGCGCTTCCATGGCGGGGCAGGGCTAGCGTCGGACGGCGTCCGCTCCGCCTACGCCCAAAAACTCACGATCTCAACGAAGGGCAAGCAGCGGATCGGAGCGGCGCTGGCGGACATCGTTCCAGCGGGCGCGTCGGTGTTTCTTGACGTAGGCACTACCGTAGAAGCCGCCGCCCGCGCATTGTTAACTAAGCCCGGGCTGCGCATCGTCACGGCAAGTGTTTCGGTCGCACAGATCTTCTGTCAGGGCGGCATCTTCGAAGTCGTGGTCACAGGCGGAAGCACGCGCGGCGCAAATGGCTCCCTCGTCGGCCAGCAGGCCATTAAGGCGATTGCGGAATTCCGCTTCGACTATGCAATTCTCGGTGTTGGCGGCTTCGATGACGACGGCGCGCCTATGGATTTCGATCTCGAGAAAATTGCCGTTCGTCAGGCGGCGATGGCGCGGTCTCGTCAGACGGCCGTGCTCGCAGACCATAGCAAGTTCGGCCAAGTCGGCACCGCCAGGATGGCCGAGCCAAGCGCGGTGGATTTATTCGTCGTCGATGCCGAGCCACCCGAGCAGCTTCGCGAAGCTTGGCTCAAAAGCGGGAGCCGCTGGGTAGTCGCGTAGAAGCATCTGATTAGCCAGCAACCCTTGTCACGCTGGTCGATATTGATCAGGATGGAAGAAATCTTGCACGAGCGCTGTTCAAAGGCGCCGCTTCCAGGGAGGTTGCCATGCTGCGCGCCAAGATCGCGTCCCTTTGCCTGTTTGCGTTCGGTCTCGGGCTCGCCGGTCCCACGCAGGCGCAGGATTGCGCCAACCGCGGAACGCTCGATGCTCGCTATTGCGACGCCAATCGCGACCTGCTCGCGGATACTCCTACGGATGCCGCCAGGCAGAAGGATCCAGATACGCTGATCTTCTCGTACACGCCGGTTGAAGACCCATCGGTTTACGAGAACGTCTTCGCCGACTTCCTCGCGCATCTGAGCAAGGCCACTGGCAAAAAGATCAAATGGTTCGGCGCCGAGTCCTATGCCGCGCAGGTCGAAGCGATGCGCTCCGGTCGCCTCCACATCGCCGGCGTCGCCAGCGGCCCGACACCGTTTGCCGTCAACCTGGCGGGCTTTGTGCCGATCGTGGCGATGGCGAAGGTCGACGACTCGATCGGCTACACTCTGCAACTGATCGTGCCGAAGGATTCCCCGATCAAGGGCATCGCCGATCTCAAGGGCAAGCGCGTCGCCCATGTCGCACCGTCCTCTAACTCCGGCGATACCGCGCCGCGCATCCTCTTCAAGGAAAAGGGTATCGTCCCCGGCAAGGACTACGAGGTCCTTTATTCCGGCAAGCACGACAACTCGATCATGGGCGTCGTCAACAAGGACTATGACGCGGCGCCGGTCGCCTCCAGCGTGGTCGAGCGCATGGCCGATCGCGGAATGTTCAAGCGCGATGACATCCGCATCGTGTACGAATCGAGCCCGTTCCCACGGACAGCGTTCGGCATCGCCCATGACCTTAAGCCCGAGCTACAGGCCAAGATCAAGCAGGCGTTCCTGACTTTCGACTTCCTGAATTCCGGTCTCGCGAAGGAATTCAAGGACACCAAGGGCTTCAAGGAACTCAGCTACAAGGACGCCTGGGGCGACATCATCCTGATCCAAAGCAACAGCGGCATCACCTACACACAGGACGGCCTCTCGAAGCTGAAGGGCGATTGATGTCGGCGGCATTTGCGGCGGCGGCAGGCGGCGGCGCACCGCTGTTGGCCGTCGAGGGGCTGACTAAAATCTATCCGACCGGCAAGAGGGCGCTCGGCGGGGTCGATGTCGTGATCGACAGGCCGCAGCTCGTCGGGGTGATCGGCTCCTCAGGGGCCGGTAAAAGCACCTTGATCCGCTGCATCAACCGGCTGGTCGAGCCGACGTCGGGGCGCGTCCTGCTGAATGGCGAGGATATCGTCGCGCTGGACCGCAAGGGCCTGCGCGCGGCGCGGCGCCGGATCGGCATGATCTTCCAAGAGTACAACCTGGTTGAGCGCCTGAGCGTGATGCAGAACGTGCTCTCGGGCCGGCTGGGCTATGTCGGGTTGCTGCCCTCGCTGCACTATCGCTTCCCGCCTCAGGACATCCAGGCCGCCTTCGCGCTGCTCGACCGGGTCGGCCTCGATGGCTATCACAACCAGCGCGCCGACGCCCTGTCGGGCGGACAGCGCCAGCGCGTCGGCATCGCCCGCGCCCTGATGCAGCGGCCTGATCTGCTGCTCCTCGACGAGCCGACCGCGAGCCTCGACCCCAAGACGTCTCGCCAGATCATGCGTCTCGTGCGCGAACTGGTGGCCGAGCGGCAGACGCCCGCGATCATCAACATCCATGACGTGGCGCTGGCGCGTGCCTATGCCGACCGGATCATCGGCCTTAAGGACGGGCTGCTCGTCTTCGATGCCACGGCCGACGCTCTCACCGACGAGGCGCTGACGCGCATCTATGGCGAGGAGGACTGGTCGACGCCGCAGGGCGAGGAGGAGGACGAGCAGCCTTCGCGCGCGGCAACGCACCTGCGGGCGGAATGACGATGGCCGCTCCAACCTATCCGAGCGCTTGGCGCCCGCCGACCATTTTCGGCAGCCCCGGACGGCGTTTCGCCTTCTTGGCGCTCGTCGCGGCCTATCTCATCTGGTCGCTCTCGACGCTGAACATCGATACGGCCCGCGTGCTCGCTGGACTGCCGCGCGCCTGGAACATCCTGGTGCGGATGATGCCGCCGGATTTCGGGCGCTGGCAGCTTCTACTGACCGGTATGGTCGAAAGCGTTCAGATCGCCATCGCCGCGACGATCGTCGGCGCGATTCTATCGGTTCCGCTCGGCATCGCCGCCGCTGCCAACCTCTCCCCTCGTCCGGTGTATTTCGCCGCGCGCGGCTTCATTGTCGTCGGGCGAACCTTCCACGAGGTCATCATCGCCATCTTCTTCGTGAAGCTCTTCGGTTTTGGCCCCGTCGCCGGCCTGCTGACGCTCGCCTTCTCCTCAGCGATCTTCCTCGGAAAGATGCTGGCCGAGGACATCGAGAACATGAAGCCCGGCCCGGTCGAGGCGATCCGCGCCACGGGGGCCAGCTTCGGGCAGATCTTCGCCTATGCCGTCGTCCCGCAGGTGCTGGTGAAGACGCTCGGCGTGCTGATCTATCGGCTCGATTCCAACCTGCGCCATTCCACCGTGATCGGTATCGTCGGAGCCGGCGGCATCGGCCAGACGCTGTCGGCCTCCTTCTCGCGTTACGATTTCGATTTCGCCAGCGCGATCCTGCTGACGATCGCCGCCATGGTCGCCTTCGGCGAATGGTTCAGCGACTGGGCGAGGCGCAGGCTGAGATGACTGCACACCAGACGCTGCACCGGCCCGCCCCGATGCGGGACTATCCCGACCGCTGGGAACGCTATTCGGCGCGCGAGCGTCTGATCCATTGGCTCTGGCTCGGCGGTATCGCGCTGGCGGCCGCATGGTCGGTCTCGGCGCTGGACATCGAATGGGCCTTCTTCGCCGACGCTCACGAGCAGGCCGCCGACCTGATCGGCCGCATGTGGCCGCCGCGCTGGTCCTACCTGCCGCGGATCGTGCAGCCCCTG
Source organism: Hyphomicrobiales bacterium (assembly GCA_900473415.1). Lineage (GTDB taxonomy): Bacteria > Pseudomonadota > Alphaproteobacteria > Rhizobiales > Beijerinckiaceae > Allobosea. Next base: position 5,917 of record UCLR01000037.1, on the reverse strand, counting down.
ATCGAGACGCTGCACATCGCCACGCTCGGCACCATGATCGCGATCGTCTTCGCGGTTCCCGTCGCCTTCCTGGCGGCGCGCAACACCACCTGGAACCAGGGAACCTGGCTGCTCGGGCGCGGCCTGCTGGTGCTGTCACGCTCGATCAATACGGTGATCTGGGGGCTGGTCTTCGTCGCCATTTTCGGCCCCGGGCCGGTGGCCGGCATCTGCGCGGTGGCGGCGCGATCGGTCGGCTTCATCGCCAAGCTCGTGGCGGAGGCGATCGAGGAGGTCGACGCCGGCCAGATCGAAGCGGTGGAAGCGACCGGCGCCAGCACGCTGCAGGTCTATGGCGTCGCCATCCTCCCGCAGATCCTGCCGGTGTTGATCGGAACCTCGATCTATCGCTGGGACATCAATGTGCGGGAGTCGAGCGTGCTCGGCTTCGTCGGCGCCGGCGGCATCGGGCTCCTGCTCTATGCTTCGATCAACCAGTTCGCCTGGTCCCAGGCCATCGTGATCCTGATCGCGATCCTCGGCATCGTCGTCAGCAGCGAAGCGATTTCAGCCTATGTCCGTTCCCGCATCGTCTGATCTGCGGCCGCGGACGGCATTCCCGGACGGCGTCTCGCAGCTGGCCGGGCGCTATGACAGCTTCCTGCTCGACCAATGGGGCGTGCTGCATGACGGCGCCGCGGCACATGAAGGCGCCGTCGCCTGTCTCGAGGCTCTGCGCGCCGCCGGCAAAGGCGTCGTCATCCTCTCGAATTCGGGGCGCAATGGCAGTGAAAATGAGGCCATTCTGGCCAGCATGGGCTTTCACCGCGATCTCTACGATTCCGTCGTGTCGGCCGGCGACGACGCCCGCGATGCGCTGTTGCGGCGGGACGAGCCGGCCTATCGCGATCTCGGCACGCGCTGCCTGCCGATCACGCGGCTTGGCGAGCAGCATTTGGCCGCCGGCCTCGGCCTCACCCTCGTGGAAAAGCCGGAGCAGGCGGATTTTCTATTCGTGCTCAGCATCGACGCCGAGAGACAATCCGTCGCCGGTTGGCGCCCCGTGCTGGAGCGGGCCTTGTCGCGCGGGCTGCCGATGATCTGCGGCAATCCCGACCGCCATCGCGTCCATCCGGGCGGGCGACTGCTCGAGGCGCCGGGCGCGATCGCGCTGGCCTATGAGCGCATGGGCGGCGTGGTGCATTATCACGGCAAACCGGAGCCCCGGATCTATCGCACCTGCCTGCAGCGGCTCGGGCGGCCGCCGGGCCGCCTGCTGGCGATCGGGGACTCGCTCGAACACGATGTCCAGGGCGCGGCCCGCGCGGGCGTCGACTGCCTCTTCATCGGCGGCGGCATTCACCGCGACGAGCTGACATGGAGCGAGGGCGATCCGGTGTTCCAGCGCAGCTGCGAGGCCTTGTTTGCCCGCAACGCAGCTTCGCCGACATTCTGCCTGCAAACATTTGCCTGGGAGGCGAGCTCGCAGACTGCGAGCAGCGCCGCCGGCCGATAAGAACCAAAAAACCACGAAGGGAGAACGTCCATGCTGAACCGTCGTTTCGTGATCGGAGCCGCCCTGGGAGCGATGAGCCTGCCTGGCATCGCCTTGGCACAGGCGCCCGCAGGCAAGGTCACGGTGGTGACCTCGTTCTCCAAGGACGTGACCGACCCGATCAAGAAGGCCTTCGAGAAGGCCGTGCCTGGCGTCATGCTCGAGGTGCAGAACCGCAACACCAATGCCGGCGTCAAATATGTCGAGGAGACCAAGGCTAATAATCAGGTCGACCTGTTCTGGGCCTCGGCGCCGGACGCCTTCGAGGTCCTAAAGGGCAAGAAACTGCTCACGGCCTACAAACCGAAGGCCACCGGCATCCCGGAGAAGATCGGCTCCTATCCGATCAACGATCCGGACGGCTTCTATTTCGGCTTCGCGGCCTCGGGCTACGGCATCATGTGGAACGAGCGCTATGCGAAGGCCAACAGGCTGCCGGAGCCGAAGGATTGGCAGGATCTCGCCAAGCCCGCCTTCTACGACCACGTCGCGATCGCTGCCCCGTCACGCTCGGGCACGACGCACCTGACGATCGAGACGATCCTGCAGGGCGACGGCTGGGACAAGGGCTGGCGCACGATCAAGGAGATGGCAGGCAATTTCCGCTCGATCAACGAGCGTTCGTTCGGCGTGCCGGAGCAGGTCAATTCCGGGCAGGTCGGCGTCGGCATCGTCATCGACTTCTTCGCCTTCTCCGCCCAGGCCTCGGGCTTCCCGGTCAAGTTCGTCTACCCGACGGTGACCACTGTCGTGCCCGCCAATGTCGGTATCGTCGCCAGTCCGCCGAACAAGCCTGCGGCAGAGGCCTTTATCGAGTTCCTGCTCTCGCCCGCCGGGCAGGAGGTGCTACTGGAGCCGGGCATCCGCCGCCTGCCGGTCAACCAGTCGGTCTATGCGAAGGCCGGCGCGGATTACCCGAACCCGTTCACCGACCCGCGCTTCCAGAAGATGATCGGCTTCGACGTCGACAAGTCGGAGCAGCGCACCGCCGTCGTCGACACGCTGTTCGACCAGCTGATCTCCTTCCAGCTCGATGGGCTGAAGGCCGTCAACAAGGTGCTGCACGAGGTCGACGCTGCGCTGGCCAAGAAGCCCAACGAGCAGGCGAAGGCGCTGGCCGAGGAGGCCCGCGTGCTGCTGGCGGCCATGCCGGTCACCGAGGCGCAGGCCGCGAGCGCCGAGCTGCGCGGAGCCTTCACGGGCAGTAAGGAGAAGGGCGCGCGCCAGTCCGAGGTCGAGAACCAGTGGGCCGGCTTCGCCCGCGACCACTACGCCAAGGCGAAGACTAAGGCTGAGGATGCGCTGAAGGCGGCGAAGTAAGCTCTCGCTTGCGTGTCGTTCCGTGCGCGCTGCGGCATGAAACGCCGCTGCGCAGGCACGGCACCGCGTGACCACAAGGCGCCTTTCCTGCAGACGATCCCGCATCTGAGCCGCGGCGTTACACGCCGCAGCGCGTGCGGATGACATCCGGCCCGCTCGATGACAACCATCACCGCCACAACCGCCTCGCGCCGCCCTCGCCGCATCGCCGGAACGCCCGGCCAGATTGCGCTGGCGCTCGCCATCGCCGCGTTCCTGGCGATGTTCCTGGTGCTGCCGGTCGCGACCGTGATCTATGTCGCCTTCACCGAGAAGGGCACATCGAGCTTCACGCTGGTCAATTTCTACGATTTCTTCCGCACCGAGCTATTCATGCGCTCACTGTCGAACTCGACCTATGTTTCGGCGATGTCGGTGGTCTGGGCCTCGGTCTTCGCCTTGCCGCTGGCCTATCTGACCACACGCTTCGCCTTCCGCGGCGCGGCAATCGTCCAGACGCTGGGTTTCCTGCCGCTGATCATGCCGCCCTTCGTCGGCGCGGTGGCCATGCAGCTCTTCTTCGGCCGGAACGGCTCGATCAACCTGCTGCTGGACGATTATTTCGGCTTCAAGATCGACTTCATGGAGGGACTGAACGGCGTCATATTCGTCCAGTCGGTCCACTACTTCCCCTTCATCCTGATCAATCTCTCGGCGGTGCTGCGCAACATCGATCGCGCGATGGAAGAGGCGGCGCAAAATCTCGGCTCCTCAGGCTTCCGGCTCTTCCGGCGGATCGTCTTCCCGCTCGCTATGCCCGGTTATCTCGCCGGCGCCTCGCTCGTCTTCGTCAAGGTTTTCGACGATCTGGCGACCCCGCTCCTGCTTAACGTGAAGGACATGCTGGCCCCGCAGGCCTATCTGCGCGTCACCTCGATCGGTATCGCCGACCCGATGGGCTATGTGATCTCGGTTGTCCTGATCGTCGCCTCAGTGCTGGCGATGTGGCTCTCGGCACAAGCGTTGAAGGGTCGCGACTATGCTACCACCCAGCGCGGCGGTGGCGGCCTTGCCCGCCGCAAGATGAGCCCCGGCGAGGCGGTGCTCGGCTACGGCGTCGTGTTCCTGATCCTGGCGCTAGTTCTCGCTCCGCATCTGGGCCTGCTGCTGCTGTCCTTCGCCACAATCTGGTCCTTCTCGCCGCTGCCAGATGGCTTCACCCTGGCGCATTACGCCCGCGTCTTCGGCGAAAGCTCGACCTACATCAAGAACACGCTGATCTACGCCACGATCGCCGGCGGCATCGACGTCGTGCTCGGCGTCGCGATTGCCTATCTCGTGCTGCGCACCAAGCTGATTGGCCGCGAATGGCTCGACTGGATGGCGACGGCTGCACTCGCGATACCGGGCGTGGTGCTGGGCATCGGCTATTTGCGGACCTTCTACGGCATCACCCTGCCCGATGGGAGGCCGCTGGCATCGCTCTGGATCACCATCGTGCTGGCCTTGTCGATCCGCCGCCTGCCCTATGCGCTGCGCGCCTGCTACGCCGCCCTCCAACAGATCTCCGTCTCGCTCGAGGAGGCGGCCGAGAACCTCGGTGCCACCAAGGCGCGGACGGTGCGTCGCGTCGTCGTGCCGCTGATGGCGGGCGGTATCCTCGCGGGCTTCGTCACCTCGTTCTCGACGGCAGCGGTCGAGCTTTCGGCAACGCTGATGCTGGTGCAGTCCAACTCAGATGCGCCGCTGGCCTACGGGCTCTACGTCTTCATGCAGTCGGCGGCCGGGCGCGGGCCTGGCGCGGCGCTCGGTGTCATTGCCGTGCTGCTGGTCGCGATCTGCACCTTCCTCTCGCATCTCGTGATCGAGCGCAGCCAGAAAGCCAAGGGCATGGACCACTGACGATGAACGCCTCTATCGAACAAGCCGCGGCCAAAGGAGCCATCGTCACCCCCGCCGTCTCGGTCGAGATCGAGGGCGTGAACCTGTCCTATGGCGACAACCATGTCCTGAAGGATGTCGGGCTTTCGATACGGCCCGGCGAGTTCTTCGCCTTTCTCGGCCCTTCGGGCTGCGGCAAGACGACCCTGCTCAGGCTGATCGCAGGGTTCAACCAGGCCGATACAGGCCGTGTCACGATCGGCGGCCGGGACATCTCGGCTCTGCCGCCCTGGAAGCGCGACGTAGGCATGGTGTTCCAGTCCTATGCGTTGTGGCCGCATATGAGCGTGCGCCGCAACGTCGCTTTCGGGCTGGAGGAGCGCGGCGTGAAGCGCGCGGAGGTCGACCGGCGCGTCGATGTCGCGCTAGGCCTCGTCGGCTTGTCCCATCTCGCCGATCGCCGGCCCTCGCAGCTTTCGGGCGGCCAGCAGCAACGCGTCGCCGTGGCCCGCACGGTAGTGGTCGAGCCGAAGGTGCTGCTGCTCGACGAGCCGCTGTCGAACCTCGACGCCAAGATGCGCGTGCAGGTGCGCCGGGAGTTGCACGAACTGCAGCAGCGACTCGGGCTGACGACGATCTTCGTCACCCACGACCAGGAGGAGGCAAACTCGATCTGCGACCGCATCGCTGTGATGAACGACGGCATCGTGCAGCAGGTCGGCACGCCGATGGAGCTCTACGAGAATCCGGTGAACCTCTTTGTCGCGAACTTTCTCGGCACGGCCAACATCCTCGATGGGAGGATCGCATCGGATTCACGCCATTTCGAACTGGACGGCGGCATCGTCGTCGCGGCCGGTGGCGACATCCCGCCGGGCTCCAAACTCGTCTTCCGACCCCAGCACGCGGTTCTCGCGCCTGCGGATGCCGAAGGCGCAGGCATTGCGATGTCCTGCATAGTGACCGGGCGGGAGTTCCTGGGCGCCAGTGTCCGCTATCTCGTCACGATCGGGACGAAGCCGGTCGCGATCGACGTGCCGTTCCAGTCCGGGCGCGATCTGATCGAGATCAGCGCGCCGGCCAGCGTGAGGATTCCTCAGCGTTCGCTGCTGTGGCTGTCGAACTAATACCGCGAGAACTCCCTCGTCGCCGTGAAGCACAACAACCCGATCTTTTTGTTTGCCGCTCAGTGCGCCGTGATCG
>UCLR01000053.1 GCA_900473415.1 Hyphomicrobiales bacterium | reverse complement strand
TCCGTGGCCGTGCCGTGTTCGACCGAAGCCACAGCAAACTCGCCAATGGGCTCCCCACCTCGGGCTCCAAGCCGCAGCTTCCCATTGCCTTTACATAGCAGCGCCGGTTAGCGGCCGTATTGGGCAATCCGCGCTGGAGCTGCCAGCCAACCCCTCAGAAGGAATGCCGAGACCAGACGCGATGTACGAGTTGGCGTAAGGACGCCAACTCGTACATCGCGAAGGCTAGCCTTTTGTCACGATGGGCGATGCATACGGCGGCGGCGCCTTACCTTTGCCCTTGCCGACCGAGGCGCACCCGCCGATCCCAAGCAAAACGACTGACAAGACAACAATGGATGAATTCTTCATTGGATACCTCGACTGTTTTCTGGATTTGTGGAAGTCGTTCGAGTCCTAATTGAGTGGTCTAGGACTGGCTGAGCAGCCCGCCGCAAGGCGCCCGGCTGCTCGCGGTTCCAAAGGCCTGTTTCAGAACTTGTAGCTCACGCCGACTCGAACCACCCCGGCACCGCCGCCGCCGCTGGTTGTCGCGGTATAGTCTCCAGCCGGAAGGACGCCGCCTGCCGGGTTGAAAAAGCCGCGCGTCGTTCTTCCTTCGCCAGTATCGACGTATAGACCTTCGACCCTGAAGATCCAGTTGTTGGTGAAGGCATATTCGACACCACCGCCGACGGTCCAGCCGGCGTTGCTCGTGGAATCACCGGTGAGCGGGTTGGTGTTAAGGCCACCATAGGCGAGGCCACCCGTGATGTAGATCAAGGTTCGGTCGATTGCGTAGCCTAGGCGGGCGCGAACGGTGCCGAAATAGCCGCCATCGCCACCACCTCGGCGGTCCCACCAGGTGTAGGGTCCCCAGGCTATGTTGCCGCCGCCGGTGTCGACATACTGGATATCGGCCTCTAGGCCGTAAACCATAGCGCCGGATTGCCAGTTATAACCGATCTGGCCACCCCCGACGAACCGGCCGTCGCTGCTGCCGCCGCCCAGAGATGCGGAAGAGGCACCTGTGGGGCCTGTGACGATGACTCCGCCGGAGTCGCCCCATCCCACGCCGGCGTTGAGACCGACATACAATCCGGCCCATGTGAACACCGGCGCGTAGACGATCGGGGCAACCGGAGGCGCGCGGCTTGGCAAATCCGCAGCGAAGGTTGAAGTCGCAAGGCATGACGCTAGAGCAGTGATTACAAGGCGTGGACGCATGTGATCCTCCTCTCATGCACACACAAGACGCAATTGGTTGCACACGAAACGATTAGCGGGAAGTGAATGATGATCATTCTGCAGATGAAGAGCGCCGGAATCAGCCTGAAGTGACATTTTTAGCTCTCTTGAGCAGGTCAAAATCAGAGAACGTCAATCCTAGCCCGCCAGGCCCTGGAGCAGGATCTGGTGGGCTAGGCCAAGAGGCAGAGCCGTTCGCCGCCGCGCGTTTGTGGGGCGCGCCTCTGAAATGTCACTCGGCTGCAGATCTGGTTTCCACGCCCAGCAGATGATCAAGCCTGTGAAGTGGCTCCGCGGCACCGCGAAGGAGTCGTAGGTCTATTTGTCCGGCTCAATGGTCGGTGGCCTGCGCAATCCTACCCGACCGATCGATGTACGAGAAAACGGCGGTCGCCGGCTTGACGGAGGAGATCCACGTCTCGCTTCTGGGTAACCAGCGGCGTAAGTCTGCGCGGGCCCGGGGTCTGGTGAAGGGTTGACGCCAGTTTACGGCGGCTCCTCACGGACCGACGGGCGGCGGTTCACGGCGAATGGAGTTTCATATTTCATGCGTCGCTTTGATCAGCGGCACGTAGGCGTTGCGCATCTTGATGTATCCAGGTTCCGGGCCGTGCAGGGGGCATTGCTGCTTCCGTCCGGGAGCGCGCGTGAAGGGCGCTGGCTGCTGCGGCTGCCGCAGGAGATCTCGGCCAACCCGGTATTCATTGCGATGACGCACGGCCAACCAGAAAGAACCCCCGCAGAGTTTTATTTAGTTTTGATCATCGTTACTTGCGCGTTGCTATCATGCCAACGCTTCAGAACATTGATTGTAACATCACTTTGATGGCGATGGACGCGCAGATCGAATTGCGAGGCGCCCAGCGTCAAGCCGCGAATAATCAGGTCGTCGAGAAATGACGGCAAAACGGGATCGACGAGTTTGATCTCGTTTGACGCGGCCGGGAGTTGCAGCCCGAGGCAAGCGGCCAGCATCGCGAATGGAGCGGCCGCCGCCCAGGCCTGAGGTGTACAGGCGACGGGATAGGCGGTCGGTCCCCGTCGCGGTTTCCTCAGAAAGCCGCAGAACAGCTCTGGCAAGCGCTGCTGATCCTGATGGGTCGCCACGTTGAAGATCGCCTCGAATAATCGCGCCGCCTCCAGCTTGAAGCCGTAGGTCCCAAAGCCGAGAGCGATCAGTGCGTTGTCATGGGGCCACACCGAGCCATTATGATACGACATTGGATTGTAGCGTGCTTCCCCGACATTCAATGTGCGAATGCCCCAGCCGCTGAAGCTTCCTTCGCTCATCAAGGTTTGAGTGACACGGGCGGCGCGCTCGGGATAGGCAATGCCCCCGAAAAGAGCATGTCCGGCGTTCGAAGAGCGAACTACGCAGGGACGCTTTTCGCCATCTAGAGCCAATGCGTAGGAGGCGATCTCCTCGCACCAGAATTTGCGGTCAAACTGCTCTCGTAAAACCGAGGCTTGCCGCGCGAGCTGGTCGGCGCGTCCGCCAAGCCCTATAGCGCGAGCCATGGTCGCGCCCGCCTGCTTGGCAGCATAGACGTAGGCCTGAACCTCGACGAGAGCGATCGGGCCTCGAGCGAGAGATCCATCAGCATGGAATACTGAATCGTGACTGTCCTTCCACCCCTGGTTGGCCAGGCCGTTTTCCGTCTCACGGAAGTATTCGACAAACCCGTCACCGTCGCGGTCGCCAAATGTCTCGCACCAAAGAAGAGCGGCTTCGATGTTTCCCCAGAGCTGCTCGATCAAGGGGATATCGCCGGTGCGATCGAAATACCGACCTGCCAATATGACAAAGAGTGGCGTGGCGTCCACCGACCCATAATAGGATCCGAAGGGAACCTCCCCGAGATTGGCCATCTCGCCACTTCGGCGCTCGTGCAGGATCTTCCCAGGTTGGGCGTCCGCCACGGGATCGCTGGTCATCGCCTGCGTCCTCGCCAATTGCAGCAGGACACCGCGCGCCACCGACGGATCGGCCCACAACAGCATCATCGCGGTGATGATCCCGTCGCGCCCGAACAACGTCGAGAACCACGGAATGCCGGCATAAGGGTAAAGCCCGTCCGGCCCGCTCGTCATCAGAGTGTACAGGTCCGAAGTGGATCGGCTCATGAGATCCGTAAAGATAGTATTCGACGACCCCACCTTGGATACGTTGGCCGTCAGTGCCCGAAGGCCCCGGCGCGCATCCTGATAGGCTCTGGAAAACTCCTGCGGTGGCACGAGGGGCACACCCGCGAGAAGATGATCGTCGCGTCCAGACACGTCGATTAGATCGCAGGCGACGGTGACCAGCAGCGAGGTTCGACCGCCCGGCTCCAGGCGAAATCCGAACGAGGCGAACCCCTTCCCCAATTGGCACGGTTCAGGTTGGAAGCGCAGGACCGTTCTTCTGACCTTGTCGTCGAGGCCGCGATAGGCGAAGCGCGCGGATTCTGAGCAAATTTGCGTTTCCGTCTCGCCGCGACGGGCGCGCTTCATCCCTCGAACCTCGAAAAGATCGCGAAAATCCGCTCCGAACGACAATGACAATGTGAATTCGTGCGAAACGCGATCGAAATTGCGCAATCCAATCCGTTCGTAACAGACCGAGTTCCAGAGGAACTTCGTCCGCTCGATCGCGATTGCGTCACGCGGGATCAAGGTTGAACCGTCCTCCCGCGTGATCTCGGGATTGGCGAGATCCACCGTCAAGGCGGTATTATCGTCCTGGATCACGGAACCGAGGATTAGAGGCCGCTTGTTCTCGAAGAGCAGTCGTAGCTGCGAAAGATGCCTGGTGTCGTTACTGAACAGCCCTTCTGAAGTGTCGGGCGTGATGCCAATGTCGCCATAGCTGTCGAGAACCGCAAAGACGTCGCCGGATTTCAAGGTACGAAGCGGGCGTTCGACGAGCGAGGGATGCGCGTCAAGCGCGTGATCGGCCGGTCGCTCGTACGGCGTCGCAATTTCGGGCGGCCTTGGGGCAAGGTTCTTATCATGCATTCGAAGCTCCCCTCGCCGGAGGTCAAACGGCTTGTCCCACCGCATAGGTTCATGGCTCTGCGTCTATTCTGCGGCCCAGCGAGAGTTCTTTGGCGACGACAGCAAGCGCTCGAATGCCCTCAGATAGTCACGCGCCATCCGGGAGGCGGTAAAATTGCGTTCGAAACAAGCTCGCACGCGAAACCGGTCCATGGCGCCACTGCGTTCGCAGGCGACAACGGCGTCAGCTATCGAATCGACGATGATCCCGGACACACCATCCTCAACGATCTCGGGCACGGACCCGTTTCGCCAGGCGATGACCGGCGTTCCCGCCGACATCGCTTCGATCATTACGAGGCCGAACGGCTCGGGCCAATCGATCGGAAAGAGCAAGGCCCTGGCGCCGGCGAGGAACGTCGCCTTCTGGGCTTCATCGATCTCACCGATAAATTCGATCAGAGGGTCATTGAGCAACGGCTCTATTCGGTTTCTGAAATACTCCTCATCGACCGGATCGACCTTTGCCGCGATACGAAGCGGTAGCCCCGCGCGCTTGGCGATCTCGATCGCACGATCCGGCCTCTTCTCGGGCGTGATCCGTCCGAGGAACGCGAGATACTCCCCTCCCCGCGCGTTGAACGGACACAGGCCAGGCCCCAGGCCATGGTAGACCGTTGCCAGCCAGTTCACGCCGGCGGGCATCGGCATCCGCTGGCACTCGGAAATCGATATCAACGGCATCTGCGGAAAGGCCTTATAGACCGGCAGGAAGTCAGGGAGATCCAGGCGACCGTGCAAAGTCGTCACGCATTTACTCGCCAGGTCCGTAAACATGGCATGCTGGAGCAGGTCGAGGTGGAAATGGATGACGTCGAATGACGCTTGCCGCTCACGAACCTGAGCGAGCATAGCGAGGTGGCTGGCGGTATGATCGCGAATGCCAGCCAGCCGCAGGCCCTGAGGCGCGCAAGCAACCAGCTCCGCCGAGGTTTGGGAATCACCCGACGCGAACAAAGTCACCTGGTGTCCTTGACGCACGAGTTCCTCGGTGAGCCATGACGCGACCCGCTCCGTACCACCGTACATCCGTGGAGGAACCGACTCGGCCAGCGGCGCCACTTGCGCGATTCGCATCCCTCGTCTCCAAAGTGGGCAACGCCCTACGAAAGCGGGCAAATTGACAACGCCGACCAACCGCGAAAGTTCGGGTCAAACCCCGCCAACAGGAGATGCGACGTGGTGCGCGCGGAGCGGTTCAGGCATCGCCGTTAACATCAGAAGGAGGGCAGCGAGCCCAATTCCCGCTAGAACCGCAAAGGTAACAGTGTATCCGCTCCACACGACGAGGCTGCCGGCGAACACGTAGCTCGATGCGCCACCGATGCCTTGAATGGTCCCGATGATACCGCGGGCCATGTTGTAACGACCGCTGCCCAGGACGGCACCATAGAGGACGAGCGGCAGGAGCACGTCGAACAACCCGGCTCCGATCCCGTCGAAAATCTGAAAGGCGATCATCCAACCTGGATCGTTGACCAGGGCGAACAGGATGCCGCGTAGCGGGAGGGCGGCGAATGCTAGAATGAGAAGCGGCTTGCCACCGATAAGGTTGGCGCGCATCACGAGGAACGCCATCGGTATCGTCGCGAGCTGGGCGACGATGATCGCTGCCGAGGTCAGGGCGGTCTCGAACCCGCGAGCCTCAAGGGCAAGCTTCTGGCTGGCGAGAGCCAACATTGGCGCATTGGCGAAATGAAACAGCGCCGTGCCGGTCGCCAGCACCGCAAAGGGTCGCTCGGCGAACAAGTGCCGCCAAGGGCATGGCCGAACAGCTCCGAGTTCGGTTTCATCGAGGCCCCGAGCGCGTCGATGATCGATGGCGTGGGCCGGAATCGAAAGTACGGCGAACGTCGTCAGCCCAGCGAACAGCGGCAGCATGTAGAACACGCCGCGTTGCCCGAACTGTGTCCCGATCACCGCGGCGACCGCGGCGATGAATAAGTTGCCCAAGCGGTCGAATGCCGCATTGCGCCCGAGTTGCTCGGCAACGCCCCGGGATCCGAAAAGCCCCAGCGTGATCGCCGCAACCGTCGGTGCGAATACGGCTCCGAGCAACGCCATACCAACATCCGCGACGAAAACGATCGCGAGCGTCGGATAAGCCGCAAGGGCAGCGCCCAGGGTTGCTAGCGTCCACGCCCCACCCACAATCAGGCTGCGCTTGGCTTGAGTCGCATCGATAAGGCCTCCCAGCGGCGCGTGAAAGGCGATTCCAATCAATCCGCTCGCGGTCAGCACTGCCCCGATCGTCGCCTGGTCCCAGCCGACCTCGGTGAGAAGGAAGACGTTGACGTAAGGGCCCAGGCCGCCGCGGAGATCCGCCAGCAGGAAGTTCAGCCAGTCAAGGCTTGATCGATACGGCACAACGTTCTCTCGCCGTCGTTCCTGATCACACCGCAGAAATATGCCGAATGGCCCTGGCGCGGCCCCATCCGCCGGCACCGGAAAAAGGGACCTGCTATTCCACGATCGGAAGGTCTGCGATTGTCACGGCGCCGAGCTGGCTCCGGAATGTCAACGTTCGATCGAGGCTCTGTTGCTGCGCGACCCCGGTGATCATGTGCTCGCCGGTATCGTAGATCGTCCTTTTCCCACGGTCCTCAATCACGAGGCGACGCGCGCTTGGAAAGAATGCGTAGCGCATATCGTTCTGGCTACCGATTGTGGCTGCCGGACCAAACTCCGATGGCCAATCGCCGAACCTGGTCGTCTCGTTTGCGTCTCCAGACCTTGCCTCGTCCATCAAAAGGTCGCCCCTGCGAAGCGCCTGCGCGAGGTCCTGCAGAACCCCGTCCAACTTGGCTTTCGTCGCCGCATTGAACATGTCGCCAACCATGCTCATTCCGCCCGCGGACCATTGGGCCATGCCGCCGAAGTCGGGGTGAGAAAACTGCGCCATCGATCCGCGCCCCCGACGAAGCGCTGCCAAGGCGGCCTCGGCGGCATCAACAGCGACGCCGTGCTGCTGTGCGATCGTCGTCACGATCTCCGATACCGAGTTGGGGCCGGCTTGCTCGGTCCGCCGCCGATCAATCTGCCGGATGACCGCTTCTTGCTCGGGTGGAAGGCGGTTTCCGTGTCCATCCCTCATGGCCTGCTTCCCGAGAGACTTAGCCTACCCAGCGAAAGTCTCCTCGCAGGAGGCTGAAACCGAACAGACCGACCGGATATGGGCCTGTGCGCCGGCAGCGAATTTCGCGTCGACGTAGATCGTCGTGCCAACATGGCGCGCATTGGCTCGCCTCCCCATTCCGGTTCAGTTGGGCCACAGGACACCGTCCACCAAACCCATAAGGCAAACAGGCTCTGAAGGTAGGGGTTCCCCGTCGGGGCGCGACATTCCTCGATTTGCTCTCAATTTGCTCTCAGCAGACCTCAAGCCAATGCCCCGAGGAAATGTGATGCGCAGCCCGCGGCCGGTCAGTGCGGCGAACGATACGGTCGGCGGTTAGGATCAGAGGCCATTCGCCTTTCATCCCGCCGTAGACCAGCGACAGAAGGAAACCGCCCGTTATGGGCGCGTTCATCGGCGCGGAAACCGATTCGTATCGCCCGTCTTTACGATCCGCCACCCCTACGGCACGAAACTGGCGGTCGAGCAAAGCGGCGCGCCGAACCCGATGACGGTGACCAGTTCATCCGTGGGCCTAGAGGATTGGCCTGCCGCCGGTGACAGCGATCGTGGCGCCGGAGACGTAGCTCGAAAGAGGGTCGGCCAACATGACATAGGCCGTCGCGAGTTCGGCCGGCTGCCCGGGGCGCTTCATCGGCACCTGCTTGCCGAAATTTGAGACCCGTTCGGCATCCATTGTCGAGGGAATGAGCGGCGTCCAGATCGGGCCGGGAGCCACCGCGTTCGCCCGGATTTCCTTATCGGCAAGAAGCTGGGCAAGCCCCGCAGTGAAGTTCTGGATCGCGCCCTTGGTGGTAGCATAAGCGAGCAGGGTCGGATTCGGCATGTCGGAGTTCACGGAGGCGGTGTTGATGATTGCGCTTCCGGGCGGCATGTGCGGGACCGCTGCCTTGGTCAGGTAGAACATCGCATGGATGTTGACCCGGAACGTCAGTTCCCACTCCTCGTCAGAAATCTCCCTGATGTCGTCGAAGGTGGCCTGATGAGCGGCGTTGTTGACGAGGATGTCGATCCCGCCAAGCTCGGCGATCGCGGTGTCGACGATCTTACGGCAGTGGGCCGCGGACTGGATGTCGCCGGGCACGAGCAATGCCTTGCGTCCTGCCTTCTCGATCCAGCGCTTCGTCTCCGCCGCGTCTTGCTCTTCGTCGAGATAGGAGATGAGCAGATCGGCGCCTTCCCTAGCATAGGCGATGGCAACGGCTCGCCCGATGCCGCTGTCGCCTCCCGTGATGATCGCGCGCTTGCCCGAGAGGCGGCCCGAGCCGCGGTATGTCTCCTCGCCGTGATCGGGGCGCGGATCCATCCGGTCGGTGGAGCCCGGCATCGACTGCTGTTGCTGCGGAAACGGCGGCTTCGGGTGCTCGGTCATGGCGCTCTCCGGTATCGGTCAGGATTTTGAGGTGTGCTCGGGCTTCCCCTTGCGCTTTGTCGAGGCCATCTCGCTGAGCTCCTTTTCGCTCATCGACTTCGCCATCTCCTTCGAAGCGCCTTTCAATTCTCTGGCGCTTTGTTCGCCGCGCTTGGCGGCAAGGGCGGCTCCCGCCGCCTTCTGCTGGGCTTTCTACTTCGCGGGCATAGTGATCACTCCGCTGAAGGGGACGATGAAGTGCAACCACCGACGGCGATCCGCGTTCCGACCCTCCGAAAGGATTCACTGGTGATTCCCAGCGCGCAGGATCGCAAGGGGAACTTGCTGACGAAAGAGGGACGCGCCCCCCTCGTTGTTCGCGAGACAACTGGCACCGCCTGTCGCATCAAGCGCATCCTCGTCACGAGCGCGCTTCGGGTCTCAGCGCAACAGCCCCTCGGCGCCGAACTCGTCCCAGCCGGCAAGGGCTGGCGCCTCGCCATCCGCCGCTCCGCTGTTTATATCGCCTGGCCGCGCTCCAACCTTCCCGGCCCGGACAAGAGCGGCCTTCGCCACGGCGCGCCGACGCTTCTCGGCGCTCCTTGTCGCATCCTCCTCCCGCCAGATTGCAGGCAGATCGCGATCGAGAATTGACTCAATGTGTTGCGGATTGAAGACGTGGAATGTCACGAATCGTGCTCGTCCGCGAAGCTTGACCGTACGAGTCCCAGCGCTTTGCAGCCGGCCGTCCTCGAGCCATTTGTGGCGCTAGCGCCCTCGCGAGGAAATCGTCATAACGTCCTCGACCTCGCTCGGAAGCAAGGGCAATTCCGCAATGCTTTCAAGCGCCTCCGCGACGCGACTCGTGAGCGTCCGGGTCTGCGGCGCACGGCAGGAAAAGAATAACACGCCCGGCTTTGACGGTGAGGTTTCATGTCGCGCAGACTGAACGCCGGGGGGCAATAACGCATCTCGAAGTCCGCGCGGTGTCCGGCGAGCTCGCGACGCCGGCACCGTCGGGCCGCAGCCCGGCTGGCGCGACGTGCTTCCAGAAAAGCGCACCCGCGACGTCGACGTCGCGGAATGGTGGATTGCCATCGTGTTCGGGGAGATCGCCCGACGCATCAACCAAAAGCGCTCCCGCTCCTCGTCGACGCGCCAGCTCCCGTCAGCATCGCGCGTGACTTCCTGCCGTCCGATCTCGCAGACGTCGTGCGGCCTCCCGCGGTCTCCAGGTCGATTGCCCTTAGGCGTTCGTTCGTCATGGGGCAGAGGTCGGGATCCTCGTGGTCGGACCAGGTCAGGAATGTGCCGCAAACGGCTTAGAGCCTATTGCTCGGGCCGCTATCGCAGCGCCTTTTATTGCAAGGTCTCGGCCTCGCGGATCATGTCCGATTGCGCATCGCGCCGCGCGGTATTCAGCAGGATCATCAGTGCGTTTCTCACTGCCGCAGTCAGGTCCACGTCCTGCCCGTCTCCAGTCGCCGCCTTGAACGCCAGCCGGCCGATCTCGGCCCTCAACGCTTCCACGAGTTCCTCCATCCGCGCCTCGTTGCGCGCCTTGCCAGCGGAGTGGACGAGTGCCCTGACGATGAGCCGTCGGAGCCCGGCATTGAGCCCCTTGGCGATGATGGCGTCATCCTGTGCCACGTTCGATTTCCTCGCGTTACGACGAGCGGAACCATCGGGGTGTGACACGGTTCCTTACCTCGTCGGACGGAGGGAGTGCCATGGCACCGCGGGCGATCTGGAAGGGCGTCCTGAAGGTCGCCGAATTGACTTGCCCCGTTGCGCTCTACACGGCCGCATCAAGCGCCGAACGGATCTCCTTCCACACGTTGAACCGAAAAACCGGCAACCGCGTTCAGCGACAATTCGTGGACGAAGTCACAGGAAAGCCGGTCGAATACGACGACCAGGTAAAGGGTTACGATCGCGGCGACGGCGACTACATCGTCCTTGAACCGGAGGAAATCGCAGCAGCCATCCCGGAAAGCGACAAGACTCTCGATGTCTCCACCTTCCTACCGTGCGATGAGATCGACGACGTTTTCCTTGACCGGCCGTACTACATCGCGCCCAGCACTGCGATCGCGTCAGAGGCGTTCGAGCTGATCCGGGAGACGATGATCGAGCAGCAGTGCGCCGCGCTGGCCCGCACGGTGATCTTCCGGCGAATGCGCTCGATCCTGATCCGGCCGTATGGCAAGGGACTGATCGGCACTACCCTGAACTTCGATTACGAGGTGCGCTCGGCCGAGGACGCGTTTAGCGACGTCCCGAAGATGAAGATTGAAGACGAGATGCTCGATCTCGCCAAGCACATCATCGAGACGAAGGTGGGCGAGTTCGATCCTAAGGCTTTCGACGACCGTTACGAGGCCGCACTCGCAGAGCTGGTTCAGGCAAAGATCGAAGGCAGGAAGCTCAAGCCGAGGAAGCTGCCGAGGCCGGCGAAGGTGGTGGACCTGATGGACGCGCTACGTCAGAGCGCCAAGGGATCCGCCGGCAAGGCGTCGACGGAACGGAAATCCACCAAACGTAGAACCGCCAGCAAGGCTGGGGGCAAGAGCGAACAGGCTGCATAGCGGCGCACACCCATCAGGAGCGCCGCGGCTCCAGGCTTTTCCTCAGCGCATCCATGATGCTGACGACGTTGCCCTCGGTCTTCGGCGCTGCGCCAGACTTCTTCGGTTTCCTGCCCTTCTCTTTGGCCTTGATGATCGACAGAAGCTCGTCCTGGACGGGATCCTCAGCCAGATTGGGCGACCAATCCTTCGTCCGGGACTGGATAAGCTTCTCCATCAGCGGCTTCATGTCCGCTTCGGGTTCTGCCTTCTTGATCCCGGCGAAGTACGGCTTTTCGTCGCGCACTTCGTCGCCGTAACGCAGGGTCCAGAGCACGATCCCATTGTCGCGGGGCTCGAGCAGCACGGCGCGCTCACGGCGGTAGAGGACCACGCGGGAGATGCCGACGGTTTTCGTCGCCTTCATTGCCTCGCGTATGACCGAAAAGGCCTCCTCACCGACCTTTCCGTCGGGCACCAGATAATGGGGAGCGTCATACCAGATCCATCCGACCGACGAGCGGGGTGCAAAGACCTCGATGTCGATTGTACGCGTGCTCTCCAGTGCCACTGCATCAAGCTCGTCCTCCTCGAGCATGACGTATTCGTCGTCCGTCTTCGGATAGCCGCGCACCTCGTCCTCGTCGGCCACCGGCTTCCCGGTGACGGCGTCGATGAAACGGCTCTGAATTCGATTGCCGGTCTTTCGGTTCAGCGTGTGAAAGCGGACCTTCTCGCTTTGCGACCGCGCCGGCATCATCGCGACGGGACAGGTCACCAGCGACAGCTTGAGATAGCCCTTCCAGAACGTCCGTTGAACCATGATCCCACCTCTGCGACGATAACGGCAGCCGCTGACGTTTCGTTCCTGCGCCCTATGCGGCTTTGCTGCTTCGCCCCAACCGCTTGATGGCGT
Source organism: Hyphomicrobiales bacterium (assembly GCA_900473415.1). Taxonomy (GTDB): domain Bacteria; phylum Pseudomonadota; class Alphaproteobacteria; order Rhizobiales; family Beijerinckiaceae; genus Allobosea. Next base: position 36,260 of record UCLR01000053.1, on the reverse strand, counting down.
CGGCAAGTGGCACCTCGGCATCGCAATAGCCGTCCCAGGCTTTGCTCTTTGCCAACAGCCCGGGAACCGTACGAACGGTGAATCGCGCTGGATCGAGACCTTTCTTCACCTGCGTCCACTGTACCGGCAGCGAGACATGCGCTCCGGGACGCGCACGTGGCGATAGTGGCGCAACGGCCGTCGACATCCTGTCGTTGCGCAGATAGTCGAGGAAGATCCGACCATTACGAAGCCGCTTGGCCATGTTGATCACGTAGCGTGACGGCTCGTCGGCGGCCATATCGGCACAGACCTGCCGGGCGAAGTCCTTGGCGGTCGGCCAATCCAGCTTCTTGCGCCCAGACGTCTTGAGCGGGGTGACGACATGGAGACCCTTGCCGCCGGTCGTCTTGCAGAAGCTATTCAACCCGACTGCACTTAACCTTTCCCGCATGGCGTTTGCCGCAGAGACGACATCGTCAAATTCAACGCCGGGCCCGGGATCGAGGTCGAAGACGAGACGGCCTGGAACCTCTGGATCGCCGGGCTGGCAGTTCCACGGGTGCAGCTCGATACCTCCGATTTGAGCAGCCGCGATCAGCGCCTCGACGCGGTCAATCTGTAGATAAGGCTTCTTATCCCCGAAGACGTGGGCGAGCTCGAAGAGGTTCGACGTGCCGAGGCCCGCATGGCGCTGGAAGAAGGTTTCGCCGCCAATCCCGTCCGGGGTTCGGAGCAGCGAGCAGGGCCTGCCCCTGATATGCGGCATCATCCATTCGCCGACGGCTTGCAGGTAGTTCGCCAGGTCGAGCTTTGAGACGGGCTTCCCGTCCTCCGCATCCGGCCACAGGACTTTGTCCGGATGCGAAAGGCCGACACCTAGGACGTCCGCCCTGCCGCCCTTGCGGCGAGGCGGAGTGACCACTGGCTTCGTCGGTTCGACCGCCTCGGGTGGAGCGGGCAGATCGGTCACGACCTCGTCTGCGGGTTTGTCTTCCCGGAGCCCCTTGAACACGGCCTGCCTGACCATGCCGTCGGCGGTCCAGCCAGCGAACTCAATCTCTGCTACGAGGACGGGGTCGAGCCATGACATACCCGGCTCACGCCGCGGCGCGTTAGCGCCGGTAAACGGCGACGCCTTCGCCATGTGCTTCTTCAGACGCGGCAGTAATGTCGCGACCTTGGTGGCGCCGTAGCCCGTTCCGACCCTACCGATGTAAACGAAGTGTGATCCGCGATTCACGCCGACGAGCAGCGAACGGAACCTGCCCTGCGTCGTCGCCCATCCACCGATCACCACCTCGTGCCCGGCGCGGCATTTCGCCTTGGTCCAGTTATCGCTGCGGCCAGAGACATAAGGTGCCTTGGTCGACTTTGACACGATACCTTCGAGCGACAGTTTGCAAGCTGACTTCAGCACAGCGTCGCCACCGCTCTCGAAATGCTCGACATAGCGCAGGATGACGCCGTCGCCCTGTCGCTCGATCAGCTCCTTCAGCCGAGCCTTGCGGGCCAGAAGTGTATGACGCCTTAGGTCCTCGCCCTCGATCCATGGCAGGTCGAACGCGAAGTAGACGAGATCCTGCGTCCTGCCTTCCGACAGCGCCGCCTGGAGCGCCGCGAAATCTGGCGCGCCGTTCTCGTCCAGGGCCACGATCTCGCCGTCCAAAATGCAGTCGGGCCAACCCCCAGCCGCATCGGCGATCGACCGGAACTTCTTTGTCCAGTCGAGGCCTTTGCGCGTCTTCAGCGTGGCTTTCCCACCCTCGACACGAAGCTGGATACGATAGCCGTCGAACTTAATCTCGTGAACCCATTCCGTGCCCGATGGCGGCCTCTGAACGGAGCTACAGAGCTGGGGCGACAGAAAGTCAGGCACCGCCGTCGCGGGCTTCTTGCCTTGAGATTTTTCCGTCCGAGCCGGGGCGCGACGCTCGGCTGCCGCGAGACCTACACTGGAGTCCCACACGGCGCCCGCATCGACTGTCTCGTTCGCGAGCAGGAAAGGCTTCGGAGCTCGCCCCTTGCCTGCTGCGATCGCCGCCATCGACCGGCCCGAGGCGATAGAGGTATCGCCGGCAAGGGCCTTCGCGCCGTCACCTTCGGACGCATGCTCATCGCGATGCTTGATCAGGAGCCAATTGGTCCGCTTGCCGCCGTCCCTGTCGCGCTTCATCCGGATGAGGACGAAACTGCCCTGCAAGCGTTCGCCGTCGAGTGTAAACTTCAGGTCGCCCTTTTCGAGCTGCCTCTGCGGACTGAGTTTGCCCTCCGCCTCCCAATGGCCCCGGTCCCACAGCATGACCGTGCCGCCGCCGTATTGGCCTTTCGGGATCGTTCCTTCGAAATCACCATAGGCGAGCGGGTGGTCTTCGACCTCGACTGCAAGACGCTTGTCGTGGGGATCCAGCGACGGCCCCTTCGTCACCGCCCAGGATTTGAAGACGCCGTCCAATTCCAGACGCAGATCGTAATGCAATCGGGTGGCGTCATGCTTCTGGATCACGAAGCGGAGGCGATCAGAGGGCGCCACAGCGGCTTCGCCACTCGGCTCCTTCGTCTTCTGGAAGTCGCGTTTGGCCCGGTATCCTTGCAGCTTGCTCGACATCGACGGCTCCCGATGGAGCCGCAACCGCGGGATATGACGACCGGTTCCGCTGGCCCCATGGAGAAAGTGCGCGAGGCCGTCGCGACGCTTGGCGAGAATATCCCTCGCGAGACGCGAGGCTCGGAACTTCCCTGGCCCGCTCCCGTTGCCGGAGCGGAGCATTCACCATGGGAGCCGATCATGATGTTCGTCGAACATATTAAGGAAGGCCAGAATGTGATCGGCGCCGATGGAGGCCACGTCGGGACTGTCGACGGGTTGAGTGGGCAGCTTCTCAAACTGAAGAAGAACGATCCAGAATCCGGGGGCGCGCATCACTATCTCGACCTCGGGCTGGTCGTAGCCGTGGAGGGCGGCACAATTAAGCTGATCGTTCCAGCCGCCGAGGCGAAAGAGCGTTGGTCCGAGGCCGCTGCGTGAGTGGCATCGATCGACGATCCTATCTGATGGCGTTAAGCAAAGTCGCCAGCGGCGAGCGCACAGGGTAATCCTGACAACGCCCAGGACGCGATGAAGAGCTGCCGAGCGGACTGCTCGGGCGGACCTAGATCCATCGCATCGTGGTCGATCTACGGCGTCAGGTAAGGCCTCAATGGAAGCCACCATGGCAGACACAAAAAGAACCGCGGGCCGGGATCGCAATCGGATCAACCTCACCGAAACCCACGACGTCGGGTATGGGATCAAGAAGCTCGGCGTCACGCGCGATGAGCTTGCGTGCCGTCGGGGCAAGCTGGATCCAGCGCGGCGGCCATGGCGAACGAACTGGGCAAGAGCCTCTAGCCGAGATGATAGACGCTTGCCTCGTCGGCTTCCTCGCGCAGGCCCTTGAATGATGCATGCCGCAACTTCCCATCATCGGTCCACGCGCGGAACTCGATCTCCGCTACGAGCTCGGGCCTGATCCATCTGCCCCTCTTACGTCGCCCCACCATATTTGCCGCCGGCCTCGTTGTGAGGAGTGGGTCCATCAGCCTCCGCAGCGTGGTAGCGCTGAGTTGGGTGAACCCCGTGCCGACGCTCCCCACGTAGGCAAGACCACTGCCCTTGCGCGCGGCAAGCAGCAGCCGGCGGATGCCACCCAGCGCTGCCGCCGACGGCTCATAACCGATGATGAAGAACCCCTGTGACTGGGTGCATTTTATCTTCAGCCAATCGCCGCCGCGGCCGGATCGATAGGGAGCAGAGCGCCGTTTGGCGATAATGCCTTCAAGGCCCAACTGGCAGGCCGAATCCAGGAACGTGGCCACGTCAGCGTCCACGCCCACTTCCGCGCTGAAGAGGATGGCGCCGCTGCTCGGCAGAACCTGCTCGAGCATGTGCCGCCTTTCAGCGAGCGCCAGATCGCGGACGTCGTAGCCGTTCAAGAATAGAAGATCGAACGCGTAAAGAATCGCCTCCGCAGCAAAGCGCCGGCCGCCGCGACCGCCTAGCGCTCTTTGCAGCGCGCCGAAGTCTGAGGTGCCGCGCTCATTGAGGACGACCGCTTCGCCGTCCACGATCGCGCTTTCAACGTCGAGCAAGGCAGCGTCCGCCGCAATCGAGGGAAAGCGATGAGTCCAATCATGCCCCCCGCGGGTGAGGATACGGATCTTCTGTCCGGGTTCGATATGGACGGCCACGCGGTAGCCGTCCCATTTGACCTCGAACGCCCACTCCGGCCCGCTCGGTGCCTTCTCGCTCAGGAGAGCGAGACATGGCTCCACTCGATCAGGCATAGGATCAGCGAATAGCCCGGCGATGATTTTGGGTTGCCGGGCTGTCGGCCCCGTCAGGGTATCATCGCCTAGCCCGGCCTTGAGCACCCGACGCGCACACATGACCGCAACCCTGCAAAGAACGAGTCGCCAACGGACGGCCGAGGGAATCGTTCCGGGCAAAAAAAGACTTCCGCCAGCGGGGCGCCGTCGGGCGCGTCTCTAGGTTTCGGCGGAGTGCCTGTAGTGCAGCACGACGTGCCGCTTCAGATCGTCTTCATCGAGAGTCATCGGGGCAAAGCCGGCGACGAGATAGGCGATCCGAGTTCGCTCCTTTTCATGCTCGGCAGCGGGAATGGAGTCCTTGACCTCATTCCAGACGGCTTCCAATGCCGCATAAGCCCGAGCGAGGTCAGTCGGGTCACTCAGCGACGAGAATGGCATGTCTCCCCTCCGCAAAGCTGATCTACGGCGTAACGATTTAGGTTACCAACGATCGTTCGCAAGAGCCGAAACCATCTCGTGAAACGAACGGTTGATTCGGCCGTCAGAGCGTTGCGTGAGGTGTTCCCATGGTCGCTTTGAGAAAGCCGGGACCAGCGCCGCGGAAGCGCAGCCCGGTCAAGCGCGAGATGTATCGCGAGCTCTGCCAGGACGAAGATGGCCACCGATCACGGTCATCGTCTGCGCGGTTTGCCTGACGCCGCCACTTCCTACACCATCGATGACGTAACGTTAGTCCACTGCGAGGACGAATGCGGTTTCGATCTGCCCGGCGGAAAGCTGATTTGCCGCTGCGAAGACCGATTGCCTCAAAGGACAAGTGCATACGGTGGATCTCTCCGGCTATTCTCGGGCAAATAAGAACGCTCAAGGACAGCGCGATGACGACGCTTCACCATCGTGGCCGTTGTCGATTAATGCTTCGTATCCCGGCTTGGAGAACAGAGCTACGCGATGCCACAGATCCCGCTTTCCTGGAGATCTGCGAAGCCTATGAGCTGGCTTGGTGCGGCGTCCTGGCTTGTGCCGATCGGCAGGCAGGGGAGTATGCCGACGAATATAGTGAGATGGCGGACTGGCTCGAAATAGAGGCGATAAGTCTGGTCCGACCCGCAGATAACGCGCCGTATAGCGACCGGTAGTCTGCTAGCCAAGATCCGACGATGTCACCCCACCGCGCAAATGCGCCGATGGTTTTTTCCTTCCTCGCCGGAGTCCTTCGCACCTTCGTCACCCCGCTGGCACCTGACCGGACAGCCAGCGCCCCAACCGGAGAATTCTCACACCAGGCGGCTAGATCGCGAGCAGGCAGCGAGGATGGCGCTGGAAGCCTTCCCTGGCACTCAAAGAAGCTTGGAACCTTTCCGGAACTTCCGCGTCTCTGACGCGGCAAGTTCGCTAACCGGAAACGCACATGACCCAGCAGAAGTTTAACCCGAACCCCTTTGCGCTTTTCGAAGACCCTGCTGATGTCGCGCGCGCGGAGGCAGCCTTGCGCGACGCCTGGAGCTTTGTCGAAGAATCCGTTCCCGAACATGAACGCGAATATCGCAAGCGTCGCATGACGTACATCGTCGCAAGCTGTGCCGTTGTGGGTCAGGCCGATTTAGCTCAAAGGGCGATTATGCGTTTCCTTGCGGCTGAACGAACACTCTAACTTGGCGAGGGGGTAACGCGCCGCTTGCCCTGCACGCAATCACAGGAATGGTTCGAGTCCACGGTCAACCTTGACGATCGAAGCTCGTCGATGCGGGCATTGGATATTGTCACCCTTCCAGCATGCCCTGACGACTACGAGCGCGCCGTTGAGCGCATCGGGAGTTAGGCACTCCGCCAGAGTGCCTCGGAGGCAGCGGAATTGGGTGCACTATCGACGCCACCGATAAGTGCCACGCTCCACGAGGCCGACAATTGGCAATAGAGTTCGGGCGTTGCGTGACGGACGCTCGTTTGACGCCTTAACCGAACAACGGCGCCGCGACTATTATGCCGATGACAACGACAATCGCGGCTCGAATCAAAAGCCCGTCGGTCCGAGCCATTTCAACATCTGACGAATCTGGCGCAGGCATAACACAACTCCCTCGCCCCCTGACGATATTCAAAGGCGATGGCTCTGCGTGCAACCGAATTTCCGCGAGACCGGGATTTGCCCAACCTTCGTTGCCGAAACGCCACTGATAAAAACAGCTGCCTCGCGGTGAACGTGAGAAGCATCGACCGAGGCCATTCTGTGGAACGTGGAGCTTGGTTCAAGCATTAAAGTTCAGGTGATCGTCGCACCTATGATGAAGCCATGCCTCTCAATCCCTCATCGACGCTCGCACCGCTCCTGACCGCGCCGATGCGGCCTGGACAAGTCGTATGGCTTGGGATTCGTCCGCGTCGCCGCGAACCGATGCTCGCGCTGCAGAGCGCGGATTTCGACGCGACAAATGGGATTCTTGGCGATCGCTACTCTCGCACCGCGGGCGCGCGCCAAGTGACCTTGATCCAATCGGAACACCTGGCGGCAATCGCGAGCCACGTCGGTCGCTCGAACGTTCGGCCAGATGATCTGCGGCGCAATGTCGTCACTCACGGTATCAACCTCGTCGCCCTCAAGGAAAAGCGCTTCAGGATTGGCTCCGTCATCCTGGAGACTACAGGGGAATGCCACCCCTGCTCGCGAATGGAAGAGATCCTAGGTATTGGTGGGTACAACGCAGTTCGCGGTCTTGGAGGCATAACCGCCCGCATCATCAAGAGCGGAACAGTCAACGTCGGCGATGATCTTGCCGCGCTCCCCGCGGACATCGCGACCGATCGCATTGCACAAGATCGCAAGGCGGCGCCGGCAGACCCCGCACAGTCACGTCCAAGCTGACCCCCAGTGGCGGCGCAACCTGCCTTGCGGTCAACCGCGGCGGGTGACGAGTTTCCTCAAGCAGGTCAACGCCGGGATCCCCTCGCCTGCCGACGACTATCTGGATGCTCCGCTCCCCCTGTCGCGCGCTGATCAAGTACGAGACCTCGCCCTTGACATGACCGTCGCCGGCAATAGCGCACCGTTGATGCAGTCAAGCCGTTTGAAAGCGATCGCGGCGGATCCACTAGCTATTGGAGGACGTCGCGACGAAGGCGCTCATAACGTAGAACATTCGCGCGCCCACGCGATAGGCACTTCATGACGCGATCGTCGGTTCGTTGAAGGCTTGGACTGCCGCGGCAGCGAGGTCGTCTACGGTTTTGGGGCCATTCCCCACCAACCGCGTAACGATGCGCGCGAGCCGGGCTTTCGCCTCTTCCGATGACGCGCCGACCAGACGCCTATCGTAGCTGATGCTTTCCCAAGCGCGGGCATGGATCGCTTCAGCAACAAGCATCTCCTTTGAATTCAGAACTCCCGGAAAACGAAAGTAGAGGGTCGACATACGCAGCGTCTCATTCTTGGCGGTTCATCTTGCTCTGAAAATGGCGTGGCCAGCGAGCTCGCGTGGGTGAACGTTCGAACCCGAAGAATGATCCGGGCGAGATGAGCAAAGAACCGTTCCGTGTCGCGACGCGAAATTCTGGTGCGCGCAAGCTAGATGCGCGCCCATCCGATTCGGTGTTGTTATCGTAAAGTTCCGGATCGCAGATTTTGAGGAGCGGCCCGACGCTATGACAAGGCGGCGGAACTTCTCATTCCGAATGCGACTTCGAACCAGAGGAACATGACCCACGCCAGCCCGTTCGATCTCCACCGAAAGCGATCAAATAAGCCAGGAGAATTCCATGGGCGAGCTCACCCTCAGCGACATCGCGGAGAAGATGAAGGAGATCGACTTCTGCATGCTCACGACCGTGACGGAGGGCGGCAAGCTCTCCAGCCGGCCTCTGAGCAACAACCGGGATGTCGATTACGATGGAGATTTTTGGTTCTTCGCCTACGAAGACTCACGTTTCATACACGACGTGCAGGCCAATGATGACGTTGGCTTGACCTTCGCTGGCGACAAGAGCCTGCTCGGCAAGCCGGGCATCTTCATCGGCGTCGAGGGCAAGGCGAGCTTGACCAAAGACCGCCTCGCCTTCGAAGAGCACTGGGTCGATGACATGGAACGCTGGTTCTCCCAAGGCATCGAGACTCCCGGCATCGTCTTGCTCAGAGTGCGCGCGTCTCGCGTGCACTACTGGGACGGTGAAGAGGAGGGCGAGGTCAAGATCTGATGGCATGGCGTGGTGGCAATGCAAATTGAAGCGAGATTTCTGCCTGGACTTTAGCGCCGCCCCCTCAAGCAGACGACGTCAACTGACATTGGCTGAGCAGCCACTCAACGAGAATTCAGGGGTTGCGGGCGGCTCGGCTTGGAGGGCGAGAAGGTGTCGCGGTCACATCGTTGACGACGGAACCGGCGAAGTCGCCTCGATCAATGGCCTCGCCCGCTCTGGCGTCATTCCGGAATTCGAGAGCTGGTCCGGGCGCTAGGGGGCACAACCCGCGGCCCGCAGGGAACGATGCGCACGAGGCCCAGTTAGATGCCCATGAACAGCATCGACCCGGAGCTCGAAATTCGCCGAAATGGTCAGCCCGGGCTGCGTCGAAACCCAGATTTTAGCATGGGCCTCAATGGGCCAGGCCCAGTTCGAGATCGACGCTCAAGAGGACTATGCGCTTGCTCTCGTTCGACTGAAGGCACTGGAAGCGGGATCAATGCGAAGAGAAGCGGCCGAAGCCAGGGCGCGGAGGGCTGCAACAGAGGCATGGGATGGACGGCGGGCTGAGCTTGGGGAGCAGAGGCTCATCGGTACCGGCGCGGTTCCGCATAGGGGTTTGACACATGCACATCGCAAATCACGATGAATACAATGCAGCGGTGCAGCGGGCGGCCGCACTGAGCGACGCGCTGCCAAAATCAGAGGAGGGACTCGAGTTTCAGCGACTGACCTCCGCTATCCGCGAGTGGGATGAAGCTCATAAAGGCGAGAATGCCCATGGGCCCGAACTGGATCAGAGCCTGCTGAGACCGGACGATCTGCCTTTCTCGGGCCTGCCGGGCAACCTGGGCAAGCTCCATAAGGACTAACCTGGGTCACGCGGCGTCATAACGAGATGCCGCCAAGAGCATGCTGGCCATGGGGAAGCGAGCGATCTGCCACGCTCGGACGTCGCGTGCCCTTAAGCCATCGAAAACACGTTCGCCTCGTCCGCCTCGTCCACACAGTCCCTTGGGTCGTTGACCTCTCGCCGTCTAACTTTTGCGAGGCGATCGGTGCCGAGCTGAACTCGGAAACCAAGCGCCAGACGCTCCGGGACACCAGTCAGGGTGAACCGCGCCCGATCGGGCTCGCGGCGCGGACGCCGCCGACAGCAAGGCAAATGAGTGCGATCGTTCCTCTTCCGAGCGAAGGAATGAATGGCACATTCGACCGTCTGGCAAGACGGCGGAGTGCTCGGAACCGTGGAGAGCAATGGCGGTTCTGACACTCAACGAGACCGACGCGAACATCAGAAGGATGCACAAGATGGCACCCGAGAATGAAGACACCCGGGAGGGTAGAAATGCTCCGCCCCGCGATGCTGGTTCAGTGCAAGAGGGCCGCGTTGAAGGTCAAGATTCGGACGCCGAGATCGTGCCGAATCTTAAATCGGTAGGAACGGATACGGATCGCCTAACCGAAGCGGCAGGCGAACGCGTGAGCGAATTGCAGAGGCTGGTCATCGAAGAGGTGAGAGCACAGCCGCTGCGCGCCCTGGCATGGGCTGCTGCGGCCGGAGTTATCGTAGGCCTGTGGGCTGCGAGATAGGTTGTGGGAGCTCTCTTGGCCCCGCTCGTGGCGACGGCCACGGCGGCTTTCAAACGCCGCGTAATCGTCTATGGCCTCTGGGTTGCCAGTGGGCTGCTCGTGCTGTTCGCGGCCGGTTACGTTTTGAATGCGCTGTATACGCTGCTGATGTTTCGCTGGGGGGCGGTCGCGGCCAGCCTGGCGGTAGGAGGAGGACTGCTCCTCAGTGCGATTGGGCTCGCGCTGGTTGGTTACGTCGTTTCAAGGGCGCCGCACAGGTCGATGTATCAACGCTTGAATGAATCTCCGGCGCTTTCGCGCACGACGAATCCTCTCGCAGGGGCGGCTGCCTCGGCCGGCGCCGGCGCGCTGGCGGGCGCCGTGGCGGTTTTCACCCTGCTGAAACTGCGAGGATTGTCTGCGGCTCGCGGCGGCTCAAGATATGAACGTCCTGACCGCGGAGCGAGGTAGGCCAAGCCGTCCGCGACCCACGGCGAGCCGTTCTCGTACGCTAGCCACACGGATCGGTGATTGAGGTCCGAGGAGGAGAGCACGTGAACCGGGTCGTGTCGTCGGAGTCACGGGCCTTGCCGGCGCGGCGCAATCTACTAGCGCTGCTTCCTCAGGATCGCCGTCGGCGAGCAAGCCCAGAAGCGCCGGCATCGGTCGCCGTGGCGAAGAGCCGTAGCATGGAATTCATTGACCTTCTCTCGGCCACCCGCGTCGAAGGCGATGTGGACGCCGTTGCCGGCGGATGCAGATTTCCCGTCGACAGGGATCTCGAGACTGAACAGGACCGTTGATACGCCTTAGTCAGCCGATTGATCCGAGGCTTTCAGAAGCCGCAAGCCCAGTACGCCGGACGGCATCGTAGAAGGCTCGACTTCGGGCTGCGTCGTTGGTCGCAAGGGAAACATGGTGGATCATCCCGGCTCTCGCTCATCGCTGACGTCGCCGTCTGAGGTCTCGATCGGCGGATGAGCGTCAAACGTCGAAATTGGTCGGAAGTTCGGGGATATGGACAGTGACCGCTGTCGCTCATTAAGGCTTCGAGCCGACACCAAGGGAGCTGCCAATGCGACCTGGGACATCACCGCAAAGAATGCGGGCGCGGGAGATTGGGTTCCCTTTCCCGCATGGAAATAAGAACGCTCCTCGCGGGCTATCAGATGAAGTACCCAAAGAGCAGAGCGATTGCTGACGACCGTTTCAAAGCCGTGTTGAGAAGATGAGTGTAGATGGTGGCCCACTCACCTTTGAAGAGCCGGACGCTCTGGGCCATGAGGCACTGGATGCGACCCGCAGCAGCTAGTTCGGTGAACTCCGACGCTTGTTGCGCGACCGAGGTTTAGAGGTTTTTCGCAATCTAGGATCAGCACGCCGTTTCGGCGTGACATCCTTGGCTTGCCGCGCGCGCTTCTCAATATTCAGCCGATAGATCCCGTACCCAACCGCCCCCGCGACGAGCAAGGGCGTCGGCATCCGCGCAACCAAAAATGTCAGCGGGACTGCGAATTTTTCAGGGACATCGCCCCGCTCTGCGTCGCGGGCGATCCACGCGCTGGCCAAACCGGCAATAGCTGCTCTGATCATTATCCCCTCCGCTCTGGATTGGGCTTGAGCCCGAAGGCGCAAGTTGGCCCTTTCGCTCGAACGAGCCCAGTTCATCCCCGGCAAGTTCTCGGCGGATGTGAACGCTCCGCGAGCCCCTCCGTTCCCTCCCGGAGCCTACCGATCGATCGCAAGATCGAAGGCCTCTCGGACCCGGCATCCAGGGGGGTTCTTCGGCAGCGGCGAGCCAACCTTTGCGAAGACCGGTGGATATTTCTCGCGGAAATCGAAGTCGAGGCTTGGGAGATAGATCGTGTCCGTCCTGGCGACGGCGAGCTTCGGGTCCTTCGACAGCATCGCGTTATCTTGCGGCGCACAGGCGATCAGATCGAGTCCGGCCTTGAGTGAGCCACGCGTGAGGCATCGTTGGGGATCTCCTTGCGGACGACACGCTGCCAGGACCCCCTCTCCCCTGGATCCGTCAAAAAGCTCCAGCACGTGGTCGCGCGGCGGGGCGCGTTGAAATTGCGCTGCCCTAGCAATGTCGCAACCAGGGAGCTGGAAAGGAATGGCTTCGACGGACTTCGCCCGCGAGGTCGCCGGCTACGGATTGACCACCGCCGGGATCCTCTACCGCCTGCCCGACCACCCTTCGATACTCCAGAAATAGCAGGAGTACGACCTTGCCCCGCGCTTCCCCGAGCTCAACAAATTCCTCGCCTTCTGGCACGCCAAGCTCGAGGGCAAGCTGTTCCGCATCACGGTCGCTCACAAGGACCTGATCGGCCCGGCCGACCTCAGCGCGGTGAGCGGCGAATTCCGGCTCAAGTGAGGTCGGTGCTTCGGCGGGCTTGATCCTGCGAGAACGCACCCCAAGATCACGGCAGCTGCCGACAGCGACAGCGCGCTCGACGCGGCGATCGTGCTCGACTTCTGGGCAGCCAGATCGCTTGCCAACATCCAAGCGTTCTTGCCAACGCTAGGATGCGATTGAGAATTGACAAAATTTCTTAAAGATCGGCCTCGGGAGTAAAATTGCTGATATCAAAAAATGCAAAATTGAATATTTGAAAATTTCCTTGAAATGGCCGATGATCTGACGTAGACGATATCTCTATCGAGATTGCTTGGGCGGCCGTTTTATTTTCGCGACCTGGCGCGGTTCTGAAAATCCCCTTTTTCGAAATCATTCTGAACTCCCCGAACATTTTGTCGGCGAGCGACAGGTTTAGCTAAAGGACGGTTTTCATAACCACCGCCACAGTGAAATGGTTCAATTCCACTAAGGGTTTCAGCTTCATTCAGCCCGATGATGGCAGCCACGATGTGTTCGTACACATCTCGGCCGTCGAACGCGCTGGAATGCGGGACCTCCAGGGAGGCCAAAAGCTTGGATACGAAGTCACTCGCGACAGCCGTCCGGCAAGATGGTCGCGGAACAGCTCCAGACTGAGTGATTTGGCGATCGTCGCCGTTGACCACGGATGTACTGGCACCAGCGACGATAGCCACTCTAAAGGCCGGGCATTCGCTCGGCCTTTTTGCATTCCATCCAGATGCGAACGGAAACAATTGTGATCGAACTTTCGAAGCAGCGCTTGGTCGCGGACAACCAATTCCTCAAGATCCAAACCCGATCGATTTCCCACGCCAGGATTGTCTCCGAAACGGAGAGGCTGGTCCAGCAGCGTGCAGACAACATGCTCAGGCAGCGCGGGCTGCGGATGGCCAAGGAGGCGTCCGACAGGCAGGCAGCGCTCGCGGCACAGGCCAGCATGAAAGGCCGCCGGCGGCCGCATCGAGAAGCCTGAAATCTCTTCAGGTACTTACTGGACCCTCAGCGGTCTTTGCTACCAAGTGCCGTATCGATCTGCGGGCTTCCGGGAGGAGTTTCCGGTGCGCTTGAAGGCGTCGGGGCCGCGTGCTGAAGCAGAACCGCGCCGACGGTGGCCAAGGAGTCTGGAAGGTCGAAGACCTGGGGCGATCGAATGGTACGGAGATGGTTCGCGTGCTTCGCGCCCTGCGAGGAAGTGTCCCAGAAGAGGTAACCCTCGCCGAATTCATGGCGAGTTGTGAAGCCTATTTCGCGGCCTGCGGCTGCATCGTCGATCAGCCATTCAGCCTCGTCTGCCCGAGGGAATGATCCGCTGCTACATGGACTCGGATAAGGTCGTCGGGTTCGGCCACCAGTTCATTAAGGCCCTCATTCCGCCGCCACCGGAAGGTCTGGTTTCGGAAGCGGCTCAACCCGGCTCTCGAACCCTGCGGGCAGAGGATGAGGCTTTCCAGAAGTCGCGACAAAGATGGAAGCGGACGCCACAGATGATGGCGGTCCTCGGCACCCAGGCGGCTTCGCTACCCGTCATCTGGGACGCGGATTTTCTTTATGGGCCACGCACGGCATCCGGCCAAAACACCTAAGTGCCCTGCGAGATCAACGTCAGCCCGGTCTTCGCCATACCGGCGAGGCACCGGCGGCCCTTGCGAGACTTGTGGCCACGCGATTGAGACATGGCCACTGAGCGATCGCGGCGGTGCACAACATTGTCACATATCGCGTGTCGCTCGCCTCGCGAGCAGTTTGTCGATCCGGCGCCCATCCATGTCGACGACCTCGAAACGCCAACCTTCGTAGGCAAAGAGATCTCCGACTTCTGGGACTCGTTGGAGCCGCGTCAGGGCGAATCCCGCGATGGTGTGGAAATTGCCATCGATTTCGTCCGCGCGAAGGCCCAGGCGCTCGAAGGCCGCGTGAGCGGACATCATCCCATCAATCAGCAGTGAGCCATCCTCGCGCTCGATGAGGTCGGGGTCCTCGCCCTCATCGTTAGGCAGATCCCCGGCAAATGCCTCAAGCAGGTCTGTTTGCGTGACGATGCCTTCGAGGCCACCGAATTCGTTGATGACGAGAGCGAGACGAACAGGTGCGCGTTTGAACTCTTCCAGCGCCCGGAAGATGCGCGTCCCCTCGTGGAGAACGACCGGAGAGCGGATGACGGCCAATGGGTCGATCGAGGTGCCGTCGAGCACCTGGTCAAGGAGGTCCTTCTTCAGGATCATGCCCAACGGCTCGTCGATCCCGCCGCGACCAATTAGCAACTGCTCGTGACGGCATTCGCGGATGATTCGCAATGTTTTCTCGGCATCGTCGTCGGGATCGATCCAATCGACCTCGCGCCGAGGGGTCATGATATCGGAGATGCGGCGGTCGCCAATGCTCAGGACGCGGGCAACGATTTCCTGTTGCCCGGGCTCGATGATACCCGCTTCCTGGCTCGCCTGAATCAGTAGTTTCAGCTCTTCAGGCGAATGCAGCGAGCCTTCCCCTGTCCCCGCTCGAAGGCCGCAGAGCCGCAGCACGAGATTGCCAAGGCCGTTCAGGAACATGATCGCGGGCTTCAACAGAAACAGGAACAGGCCGAGCGGTCGCACCACCCATAGGGCGGTGCCCTCGCTGCGCTGAAGCGCGAGGCTCTTCGGCGCCAACTCCCCCAAGACGATGTGAAGCGCGGTGATGATGATGAAGGAGATCGCAATCGCGATCGCATGCGAACTCGCCGTCGCGATGCTGCCCGGCAGGCTTCGAAGCAAGGGTTCGATCAGATGGGCCAGGGCGGGCTCGCCGACCCAGCCAAGGGCGAGCGAGGAGATGGTGATGCCGAGTTGCGTTGCCGCCAGATTGGCATCGAGATTGTCGACGGCGACCTTCAATGCGGCGGCACTTATGCGACCGGTCGCCACTAGCTCCGTGACGCGGCTACGCCGAACCGAGACCAGGGAGAACTCGGCCGCGACGAAAAAGCCATTCGCCGCGACGAGAAACAATACGGCCAGGATGCCGACGAGGTCGAGTACACTGCCATTGGGAATGGACATGGACTCCTCACTTGCGGCTGTGACCGCAGGGCGGTGGGGGTAAACCATGAACCTTAGCACACCGCGTTGCAGCGCGGAGAACACAGCTCGATCGGTTGCCTCAGCGAAGCATCGGCCAAGCTACAAGAGCAACAATGGCCAGGGCGGCAATGACCTCGAGCCCAAAGCCAGCCTGGCAGGGCCAACCGGCGGTTATCAAGCGGATGATCTGGAACTCAGACCCGTTCAGCCGGATTCCTGGCTAATCCGGCTGAACATCACGCCCCTGGCTGCGGGCGCTTCATCCTAGGCGCCCCAGATTTCGCCTGCCGTCGGTTGGATCGATCGTGCCTTACTCTCGAAAGCCGTAAAGGCAAACGGGCCCTCGCCGGTGAGGTTAGTTCACTTTGATCGGCGCAAACGAGTGTTGATGATGCCGCGAGGCTCCACGCAACCGTAGTGCTCCAAGGTGTTGGACCGTCCCATAACCTGCCCCCTCAGCTGTCATCTACATCACTTCCGCATCGCCCGAGGACGTGCGCTGACTCAATCTGGACGACGCCGGCCGTTGAGGCACCCGTCCTATTTTAGCCAACGCGCCCATTCACGCGCGAAACCGATCAAGGGCAGTCAGTCGCAAGGTCAGCGGTTCAGCCTCCTCCCAGCAATAGATGTCGGTCCTCAGATAGCGAAGCTCCTCGTCGTAGAGGCCTTCGTCGACCTCGATCCACCAGGCCCTCGGCCTTCCGTCGCTCCCGTCGGACCAGCGGTAGCCTCTGCTTTTGAGGTGGTCCTTCATGCCGAAGGGAGCATTCTCCGCGAAGACGCGGACCCTGCTCTGCGCACTCGATCGCAATAGCTCTGAGAACGGTCGCGTCCCACCTGGCCCCGCTGGGCGCGCCAGCACCTCCAGGAGAGCGTGGCAGTCGTCGGTTGCGCGATGCCCTTCATGAAATAGACCTGACTGACCAACAAGGTATCCGAGCTTGTTGCCTTCGAAGCCCAAGTCCGCCCACCGGATCTCCGTCACGGAGCATGCCCAGGCTTTCGATGCGAAGGTTGGTGAAAGCCCCTCGCAGAACGGACGATCGAACGCGGCATTGTGGGCGATGACGAGATCGGCAGGTTCGACGACTGCATCAAGCCTGTCGAAATCGATTTCGTGGCCAGCGACCATCTCGTCCGTGATGCCCGTCAACCGCGTGATCTCCGCGGGGATCGGCGCCGATGGCTGACGCAAGGCACTGTAGACACCGATGACATCGCCGATCGCGCCCTCATCATCATAGGTGAAGCTCACCGCGCCGATCTCGATGATCTCGTCCTGGGTATGGAGCAGCCCGGTGGTTTCGGTATCCACCAGCACCGCGACGTTCGGGAATGCGCTTTGCTCCCGGGGGATGATCGGTCGAGGTACTAGCTTCCGGAGCACCCGGAACCGCCCAATCTCCTCAAGTCTTCGGGCAGACTCTTCGTCATCGATTGACGGAGGAGCGCTATCGGACCGGCGCTTTCTTGGCTTCGAGCGCGGCGTCTGCCGGTACCCCGGGGCGATATCGAACAGGTCGATCTGGGCGGATGCTATCTTCATGCTGCGACTCTAGCCGACTTCTTCGTCGCAGACTGCCAGCAGTTGTGCCAAGGATGAGAGCGACGCTCGATCCGGTGGTCAAGATATCGGGTCAATCTCGATCGCAACTGGAGGATAATTCCGAAATTGTTCTGCTCGTTACCGGCTATTCCGACCGACACGTGAGCTTCGTCGCGAGTTATCACGTCAGCCGCCGCGTCGATCGCGTGCGCGCCCCCGTCGAGACGGTTTAGTCGTCGCGTCAGTCAGTATGTTACCCGACGGCAGGGGGAAGCGGCATTCATCCTCCGTGCTCCCACTGTCACATCGTACGCCGGTTGCGGATCAATACGGCCAAAGTTAGCGCCACCGTCTCGAGGCAGTCCACCATCTCGCTATACCCCACGACAACTTTCGCGGTGTCAGTGTCGCCTGTCACCATAAGGCCGCGCCACGCGAGCTCGTAGGCTTCGCAGATGTCCAGAAAATCCGGATCCGTGGCATCGCGAAACTCTGCTCTCCAACCCGGAATGCGGAGCATAAGTCGACAACGGCCGCGATGTTGAAGCGTCGCCATCGTCTGTCCTTGAATGGTGGAGGATACCCGGAGATCCACGGCAATTGCCCGTCCTTTGGGACGATCAATCTTCGCAGCGGCTTATCATTTTCCCGCTCGGCAAGGCGAAGCTGCACTCGTCTTCGTAATGGACTGGGGTGCCGTTATCGAGCGTGTACCACGCGGTCGGGCCTGGCCAGACGCGCCAGACGATGACTGCGTAGCGGTTGCCGTCGTCGTCATGGCATTGTTCGCGATAGAGCTCTTGGCGGACCCGACTGTGACGACGGCGCGCAGGTTCTGCTGACTTCCTCAAAGCGACCATTTAACACCTCACGCAACGCACTGGAGGCTGAATCAACCTGCCATGTCGATGTGCAGTTCCGCGCGACCGGCGGCTAAATACGCGGTCTCACCCGGCCCTTCTTGAACCGCGCGACGGCGCGGCGAGCGAGTTCCGCATGGTCGCCGGCGAACAGGGCGCAGCTTGCCACGATGTAGGCGAGCTTGGTCCTCGCCTTCTCGCGCTCCTCGAGGGGGATGTTGTCCTTGACTTCTCGCCAAGCTGCGTCGAGAGCGCCTTCCGCGCGGGCTAAATCAACCGCGTCGTAAAGTGTGGAGAACCGCATAACCTTGTCCTCCCATGGCATCGCGGGGAAAGAAACGCAGAGGGCCATCCCACAGTTGCACGCAGCCAGGAACGAATCGCAGCCGGGCAGTTGAAATCGAGCGGATTCGTGCGTTCGCCGGCCACCGCTGAAGGCGCCTACTCGATCGGCTTAGGCGGACGCTCCCATGCCTACGATGGCCGCATCAGGGTCAAGGTCTCGTGGTGAGCACGCGCGGATCCCTCTCTTCCACCAGCCGGATCAACCCCTACAGCCCCTCGCGCCCAATCGGTGCCACCAAGCCGAACTCCGCCATGTGACCGCGGATCGTGTTGGACAGCTGAATGCGCTGGCGCATCAAAGTCAGCCGGACTCTGTGGAGCACCATCACGCTTTGCTGCGCAGGACTCTTCACCTCCACATCGTCGGGCGGGTCACGGCCTCACAGATCGCCGCAGCGTCAGCAGCATCGTTCTTCGGCCGCTTCACATATGGCTTCACATTGCTCGGCGGTATGAGCTTCACCTGGTGGCCCAACGCGCCGATCTCGCGAGCCCAATAATGTGCCGTGGCGCAGGCTTCGATGCCGATCAGGCAGCCCGGTAGCTTGGCGAAGAATGGCAACACCTACGCTCGACGGAGCTGGCGACGGATCGCAACTCCCCCGCCGACATCCACGCCATGGACCTGAATGACCGACTTGGCGATATCCAGACCAACTGTGACAACCTCGACCATGAAGCTCTCCTCACGCTCCCGCAGGGGTGGAGAGCCGTCCACAGCATCACTTGCGGACATTGGACAGGCGTCAGAAAGCGGCCCACGCCGCGTTAAGACCGGAATCGATCCCCCGCGGGCATACAGCGCGCCCCTGCGCGTCAATATCAGCGGCGAAAATTCGGGTCTCAGTGCCAGTTCACCTCGAACGCTGCAACGGGACGCACGAAGCCTTTCAAGGCTTTAGGACCAAGAGAAACGAGGCGGAATCGGTTAAAAACCAAAGCCGAAACTGCTCCCGACACGACGATGGTGTCAGGTTCAGCCGCCTGACATAGGCGAGCCGCAGTCTGAACTGTCGCTCCGAACAGGTCATTACTGTCGGCTACGGGCTCCCCAGCGTCTAACCCGATCCGCACCCGTAACTTCTCCTTACTCGCGAGGTTGAAGGCATCAAAGGCCTGTTGAATTGAACGAGCACAGTCCACCGCTGCAGCGACGTCATCGAAAGAAGCCATGATCCCATCCCCGGTGTGCTTAACCTCGCGCCCCCCGTTGTCGTTGAGGGAGCGGCGCACCAGGGAATCATGGGCTCTGGTCATCTCAACCGCCCTTAGATCGCCTAGCCTTGCGGTCATACCGGTCGAGTCGACAATGTCCGTGAACATGATGGTGCGTAAGGCCGGATCAAACATTGCATGAGGGCTGTCGCCTTTTGGAGTTGGGTCCGAGACGCGACCGAGAAAGGCTTCGACAGCCGAAAGATCTACCTCAATGACATCTTTGGCTAAATCGCCGTGGGCCTCGTCATGCACCCGCATTGCTGCCTGGATGTCAGGTGCGTCTATGAGGCAGAAGCCTGTACCCCTTGCTTCGTCGAACCAATAAGTCAGAAATCGGACGCCGTAACGCTCCTGCACCTCCAAATCCTTGCGATGAGCTTCGGCGATATCGGCTGCGGTCATACCCCTCAAGTTATGTCGATCAAGAAAAATGGGCATCCTTCTCTCCGTCCCGATATTCCGGCGAAAGGCGAGGATTGAGCTCCCGCAACGCTAATACACGAAAACGGAGCGATGGGCTCTTGCTCTGTGATGGTCGACCTAATCAGACCGCTCTCGATCTTCAGCCCTAACTTAGGTCCACAGACAAGTGTGAAGGCGGCGGTCGAAGGTCGTGAGATGGGGTATGGCGATTATGCATGGCGATTTGCGCTTTCCGCCCAACCCGGCCGTTGCGACCGGAATTCAGCCACTCGTCGGCCCTGCGCCTGGAACGGACATTTGGTATCTGCCTAGAAGCAGACATGAAGCGGGTGATGGCCATGCCTACTGTTTGCAGGCCACGTCGCCTCTTTGAGGGTGGAAAGTTAATCGTCCGGCCCCATCAATCCCTGCGGCATATACTCGTTTTTCGGCCTCTCCACCCGGGTCACAATGTCGACGATTCACGAAGGCTGCTGATCCAACCCCAGCATGCGGCGGGCGAGCGTCGCGTCGCCTCCGCCGGCGAAATCTTCAAAGGCCGTTTCCGTGACGCGGAGGATGTGGTCGGTGATAAAGGGAGCGCCCTCGCGCGCTCCGTCCTCGGGATGCTTAAGCGCACATTCCCATTCGAGCACGGCCCAGCCGTCGTAATCATACTGCGCGAGCTTCGAGACACCGCCTTGAAGTCGACCTGGCCGTCACCGAGCGAGCGGAAGCGGCCGGCGCGCGCGACCCAGGCGGAAAGACGCCCTGGCGGCCGCTCGGCCGGAATTCGGCGCTTCACATTGGGTTGAGTTCGATATCGGCTGATTGGAGACCCAAACAGGGCGAGCTATCCCGCCTGGAAGGACTGACCATGTGGCGCGATGATTGACATCCACACGAGCAGCGGAGACCTGGCCAGTTGACTGGCTGCCTCCTCCTGTTCGTGCTTGGCGTCCCAAACCTCGATCGCCTCGATCAGCATGAGCAATCGGAATTCCTCGGGTGTGTCCTCCGGTGCCCCGCTGAGCTTCTGAACGAGGCTCATGGCGACGTCACGCTCCACCTGTGATCGGATCTCGATATTGACCGGGATGGAGATGCTTATGGTCATGGCGGACACCTCCGTGACTATTTTCCCAATTGGCAGCGGTGGACGCCGGGCCGCTGGGCTTGGGGGCTGTGAAGCGGTCCGGCGTCCTGCGTCGAGGGTGACGACGCAAGGTCAGATTGCATTAAAGTTCGCCGACGAAACGAACTATTTGTGGCTCGAGGTTTATTGGCACGAAACTCAACTGATAGACTACTCACAATGCCCCATCACATTTGAACTAGCCAATACGGTTATCATTATCGGCGTGATAAGTCGTTTTCACACCGAATGCCATGACGACTGCCTCTTTTTGTGTAACGCGACGTTTAACGCGAGCGCGCTTCGCCAACGCCGCCAGGCGCATCATCTTTGCTCGTTTTGACATAGCCAGCCCCTGGTGTTTTATATTTTTCAGACCCACTTAACGTGAGATTTCCCCCAGCCGATGACCATTAAGCGTCATGACGGCTTTCATAGCTATGTAATATTAGCGACCCAAATCAGGTCTCCCGGAGCTTTCCATCGATTGGCTCATTCCGTAGAGGAAGCTAGCTAGTTAATCTGACGGCGACTCGGGCTTTGCTCCGTTCCGCTGCACCGCCGGAACTCTGCCAGGGACGAGCCCGATCCAGGCGGCGAGGTTCCCACCCAACCGGAAGGCCTTGGGCTCCGCGATGGCGGTCACGCTCGCGAGAAGCGGCCCAACGCCGGGCACGCCCATCAGCCTGCGCTCGCCCTCGGTCGCGCGCGCATCGGCTTCTGATCCGACGATCGGTCTCGAGGATCTGGATATTGATGAGAACGAGCTGCGCGACCATCCGCGGCAACGTGACCAACTGGAGAGCGGTCATGCGCCGCCTACAACGGGCTCATGACGGCCAAGTTCCGCAGAGAAGAAAGAAAACCACCGGCTGAGCATTGTTTGGAACTGATATAAAGACACGAGGTTCTGTGAGCTCAACCTCACCAACCGGAGCGCACAGATGAAGAAGTTCCTGCTGCTGCCCCCCCTGGCTTTCCTGGCATTACCGATGGCGGCCGCGCCCGCCTCGGCGGAGACCGTCGTCGTCAAGGAGAGTCGCCATGTCGATTCCGGACTTCATCGCGACTGGCGTCACGGTCATGGCCATGGCGTTCGCAAGGTCGTCGTTCGTCACGACGTCGGACATCGCGGATCCACCCGCCTGACCAAGAAGGTCACTCACACCAATGCCTACGGCGAACGGGTGACCCGGAAAACGACCCGCGAAATCAACTGATGACGGCCCTTCGGGGAGGGCCGTCCGGTCTTTCCCCTTTCAACGACGGGACACGCCAATGAAGACCGCGATCACGACGCTGAGCCTTGTTGCCCTGATCGGGTTCGGCAGGGCCGCCTGGGCTGCCGAGAATATCGACAAGAGCGCTTTTGCCGGAATCCCTAGGATCGAGTTGAGCACGCGACTGAACGTGAGTGCCGAGTCGAGGAACGATTTTCAGCCGACCTCGAAATCGGTGGGCGAGACCGCAGGGACACCGGAGCCAACGCAGGAGCGGAAGGTGAGGATTGTCTATCCGCTCCCCAAATGAACGGCCGTCTCACGGGTCGTTGGCGACTGGGGCGCGGTACCTGCAACAGACAATGCCACCCGATCGGCGGTCGGATCCGCTGACCACAGTACTTTGCTGTCACTTTTTCGCCAATAGCGAGATTGTAATGCCGGGAAGTGGCCCCCCTAGCGCCCGCTTTGGGCCACCTCCGGTCGCCAGATACCGATCTTCAAATGTCTGAGATGGGTCGTTGTCTACCCGTGAGCTAGAGCGTGGCGCCCTGCCCGCCCGGTCTTTTGTGGCTATGCCGCAGCTCGGCTAGAGACTTGGCGCGCATGACAGCGTTGGTGACCCGCCGAGAAGCGAATTTTACGACGCCGGCGACGTAGCAGGTTGCCGCAAATACGGGGGCGCAGGTCCGCGGCCGAGCCAATCACCGGGATGACTACTCGCTTATAGCTGCGTTCGCACCGCCCAAAGCTCCGGAAAGAACGAGCGGTCCAGCGCGCTCTTCAGGAACCCGACGCCGGAGGAGCCGCCCGAACCGCGTTTGAGGCCGATGATCCGCTCCACCGTCTTCATGTGCCGGAAGCGCCATTGTTGGAAGCGGTCCTCCACATCGACGAGCTTCTCAGCGAGCTCGTACATCTCGAAATGGCGCTGCGAGTCGCGATAGATCTCGACCCAGAGGTCGCGAAGCCCCTCATGGAAGACATGCGGGTCGGAGAGGTCGCGCGCGAGCAGTTCGGACGGTACGGCGAAGCCCCGGCGGGCGAGCAACGCGAGCGTCTCGTCATAGATGCTGGGCGCGTTTAGCGCCGCCTCGAGCTCGGCATGGATCCCTTCCTCGTGCCGGTGCGGAAGCAGCATCCGCCGGTCCTTGGCGCCGAGCCGGAATTCGACCTTGCGGTAGCGATAGGACTGGAAGCCTGAGGCCTGTCCGAAGGAGCCGCGGAAGACCAGGTAATCGGCCGGTGTCAGGGTCGAGAGCACGTCCCAGGCCGAGATCAGCTGCTCCTGCACCCGGCCGACCCGGGCGAGCGCCTTCAGTGCCGGGCCGGTGTTGTCCGCCCGGATCGAGGCGATGGCGAGATCGAGCTCCTTGTCGATCAGGTGCAACCAGAGTTCCTGGACGTGGTGGATTGTGATGAAGAGATGCTCGTCATGGGCCGCCGTCAGCGGCCGATGGGCAGAAAACAGCGTCGCGAGGTCGAGATAGGAGGCGTAGGTGACGCGATCGGCGAGGTCGACATGGAGGTCGTCGCCGACGCGGCTCTCCGGCTTGTCCGTCATGGCGCACACTCCCACAGGCGGGCGAGCAGCGCATCGACATCCTCGGCCGCGTGATAAAGTCCGAACCCGACCCGCAGACGCGTGCCGCGCACGTCCGTGACGATGCAGGCGTCGTGCAGGCGCCGATACCAGCCCTGCGCATCGGGGTGCTCGAACGTCAGGAAGTTCCCGCGCGCTTCTTTTGAAAGGGGAACCACGAGGCGGTCGAGCGACAATGCCCCAACACGTCGCTTTTCCAGCCCAGCGGCGAAGCGCTCCTGCAAGGCGACCGAATGAGCATGCACCGCCGCGGCGTCGAGGCCCTGTTCATCGAACCAGCGCAGCGAGGCGCGCATGCGGTAAAGGCCGGATGGGTCGAAGGTCGCGCCCATGAAACGGCTGCCGTCCTGTGCATAGGCCACTGTGCCGGGCGCGGCTGACAGCGCGCTGAAACCCGCATACCAGCCTGTATTTCGCGGGCGCGGCGCAAAGCCGGGCGGGCAATGCATGAAACAGGCGCCTTCGCCGGCCATCGCATATTTGTAGCCGCCGGCGATGTAGAACGCGCGATCGGCGACCGCCGAAAGATCGGTCGGTCGGGCGAGATAGCCGTGATAGCCGTCGATCACGACGAGGCGGCCGGGCGCAGACAGCCCGTCGACGAGGCCTACGAGATCAGTCAGCGCGAAGCCGGAGCCGAATAGCACCTGGCTGACGAAGGCGAGGTCGAAATCCGCGCCCTTGGCCGCCGCGATCAGTCTGTCGCCCAGCGTCTCGAATGGCTCTGGCGCGATCGCCGTAAGCTCGGCCAGCCCGTCCTCGGCAAGCCGCGCGATCTGGCGGCGGAAGGAATGAAACTCGCCATCCGTCGAGAGGATGCGAACGGGGCGGTCCGGTGGGCAGGCCGACAGCAGCCGCAGCAGGAATTCATGCGTATTGCCGGCCAAGGCCAGAGTCGTCGGGTCGCTGAGGTTGAGGTGTCGCGCGATGCCGGCGGAAACCTCCGACCAGACCGGCCCCAGCACCTCGCTCCATTTGTCGTCGATCAGCCTCGCCGCGTCGTCCCAGGCGGTGAGCTGCGCCTCGCGGGTGACGTCCGGCCAGCAATGATGGCTATGCGCTGCGAAGTGCAGGCGCCGCGGATCTGACCGGAGAAAATGCGAGAAATGACGGCGCAGATCGCGCGGACCGGCTCCGTTCGCGCCCCGGCCAGCCATGTTCATGCGGCGAACCCCAGATCGTTCCGATGAAGTCTCCCGCCCTGCATGATCAAGCGCAGCGTCTCCTCCGGCTTGGACAGTAGCGTGATGTCCTTCAAGGGGTTGCCTTCACAGACGATCACGTCGGCAAGGGCGCCGGGTCGGATCACGCCGAGCTTACCAGTCTGCTGGATGATCTCTGCATTGACCGTGGTCGCAGAGCGTAGGATGTCGGCCGGATTCTGGGCCCGGCCGCGAATGGTGAACTCGTAGGACTGGGCGTATTCCATCTCGCCCATCAGATCGGTGCCGAAACCCATCCGCGTGCCGGCGCCGGCGCAGATGTCGAGCATCGCGATGCCGGCCTTGTTGACCATCGCCAGCTTGTCCATGACGACGGGAGAGAGCCCGAGCTTGACGCCATGTTCGGCAGTGACTTCGTAGCAGACAAGGGTCGGCACCACGAAGGCGTCCAGCGACGCGACCAGCTTGGCCGTTTCATGGTCGATGAAATTGGCGTGTTCCACCGTACGCACGCCGGCTTCGACCGAATGGCGCACGGCCTCACTGGTGTAAGTGTGGGCGCAGACATATTTGCCGTGCCGCCGCGCCTCCTGCACCGCCGCGGCAATCTCATCGCGCGTGAACTGGATGGTTTCCAGCGGATCGCTGGGGGAGCCGACGCCGCCGCAGGCCATCACCTTGATGTGGTCCGCGCCCTTGCGCAGCTCGTCGCGGGCGACCCGGCGCATCTGCTCGACGCCGTCGGCGATGCGGTGCACGAACATGAAGGCGTTGGCGTTGCGGTCGATGTCGTAGCGGTCGTCGGTACGCCGGCGGTGGTCGCCATGCCCACCGGTCTGGGAGATGCCGGGCCCGCCCACGAAGAGGCGCGGGCCCGGAATGAAGCCCTGTGCCACCGCGTCGCGGATCCCGACATCGCCGCCGCCGGTGTCTCGCACCGTGGTGAAGCCACGATCGAGCATCGCCTTGATCCGCGGCACGGCCCGAGCCGTCATCTGTGTGAGCGGCACGGTCTCGTTCTTCGAGGCGGCGAGGCTGATCGCGAAGACATGGACATGCGCGTCGATCAGGCCGGGCAGCAGGGTGCGGCCGCCGAGATCTATCACCTGGGCGTTCGCCTCCTTGATCGGCGCCTGCTCGACCGCCTCGATCCGGCCATCCACCACCAGGACCTCGAGCCCGGGCACGGCCTCGTCGACATGCCCGTCGAAAACCAGGCCGTTGCGGAAAAGGGTGGCGGTCATGGGGCGTCTCCGGGGAGTTCAGCGAAGCTTGGGGTCGAGGCTGTCGCGCAGCCGGTCGCCGACAATGTTGATCGAGACCAGCAGCAGGACCAGCGTCAGTGCTGGGAAGATGACGAGATGCCATTCGCCCGAGAAGAGGAAGCCATATCCGGTGCGGATCAGCGTGCCGAGCGAGGGCTGCGTCGGCGGCAGGCCGAAGCTGAGGAAGGACAGCGTCGCCTCGGCCATGATCGCGAACGCGATGTCGAGGGTAGCGAGCACGAAAACCGGGTTGAGCACATTGGGCAGGATCTGCCGAAGCATAATCGAGACATGGCCGCGCCCGCCCAGCCGGCACGCGGCGACATAATCCTTCTGGCGCTCGGTTAGCACGGCGCCGCGCACGAGGCGCGCGAAATGGGGCCAGTGTGAGATGCCGAGCGCGAGCACGACGATCGGCAGGGCCAAGGCGGCGCGCCTGTCACCCGGCAGCAGCGACTGGCTGATGCCGCCGATCAGCAGCGCCAGCAGCATTGCGGGAAAAGTGAATTGGATATCGGCGATGCGCATGACGATGCTGTCGACCCAGCCACCGAAATAGCCGCTGACGAGGCCGGCCAGCGTGCCGACGCTGGCCGAGATGGTGACGGCGAGCAGGCCGACGAGCAGAGAGATCCGCACGCCGTAGAGGATCAGCGAGGCGAGATCGGCGCCCTGGCTGTCGGTGCCGAGCAAGAAGCGCGGGTCACCGCCCGGCATGAAGGCCGGCGGCAGTTGGCTGTCGAGCAGGTCGAGCGCCGCGAGGTCGTAGGGGTTCGTCCGGGCAAGCCAGGGGGCGAACAATGCGGCGAGCACGATCAGCAGCAGCACCAGCGCCGCCAGCGCCGCGATCGGCGAGGCCATGAGCCGGGCAAGAAGCCTGGGGCCGCGCCGCGGGGCGGACGCCGTGGGCACGGTGACGGTCTCGCTCATCAGCCCGCCCGCTCCGCGACCGACTTGATCCTAAGCCGCGGGTCGGCAGCGGCATACAGCAGGTCGACGACCAGGTTGATGCTGACGAAGAAGAGGCCGGTCACGATCAGGAAGGCCGAGATCAGCGGCACGTCGGTCTGGGCCAGGGCCTGCAGGAACAGCAGCCCCATGCCGGGCCACTGGAATACCTGCTCGATCACCACCGCGAAGGCGACGAGATAACCGAGCTGGATGCCGCTGACCGTGATGATCGGGATCAGCGTGTTGCGCAGCGCATGCGAGAAATGCACGCTTCGCTCGGGCAGCCCGCGGGCGCGGGCGAAGCGGATATAGTCGCTGCGCAGCACGCCCATCATCTCCGCGCGGGTGAGCCTGGCGACCAGCGCTACCTGGCCAAGCGCGAGGCTGACCGACGGCATGATCAGGGATTTCAGCCCCGACGCAGTCAGCAGCCCCGTGCTCCAGAAGCCGAACCGCACGACGTCGCCGCGGCCGAAGGACGGCAGCCAGCCCAGCAGCAGCGAAAAGCAGCCAATCAGCAGGATGCCGGTGATGAAGGTTGGCACCGAGACGCCGATGACGGAGGAGGTCATGACGAGGCGCACCAGCCGGTTCTGCGGATAGGCCGCCGCCAGAACGCCGAGCAGTACGCCGAGCGCGACCGAGAGCAGCAGCGCCGTCAGCGCCAGCTCGACGGTTGCCGGGATACGCTCGGCAAGCAGGTCGACGATCGGACGCTGCGCGCCGTAGGAATTGCCGAAGCGGCCGCTGAGCAGGTCGCCGAGATAGTAGGCATACCGTAGGACCAGCGGGTCATCGAGGCTCAGCCGCACGCGCAGCGCGGCGCGGTCGGATTCCGCGGCCTCGAGCCCGAGGATGCTGGCGACGGGGTCGCCGACGACATTGCCGAGCAGGAAAGCGAGCACGCTGACCACGAACAGAACCAGAAGGCCGTGACCCAGCCGACTCAACAGGAAGGCGATCATCGCCAGAGGGCTCCGGCCGGGAGGGTCGCAGCCGATGGCCCGTCGCGTCTCACGGCTTGACCACGACGTCCTTGAGCATCACGGCAGAATCCGCGCGCGGCGCGATGGCCACGGTCTTGCGCATGCCCCAGGTCAGCATCGGCTGATGCAGATAGACCGCGTGGACCTGCTCCTTGCCAATGGTCAGGCCGCGCCGATACAGCTGGGTGCGCTTGGCCGGGTCGAAGGTCCGCACCAACTCGTCCGTGACGGCGTCGAACTCGGCATTGCTCCAGAGCGCCCAGTTGGTGCCGCCAGTGCCCTTTTCCTTGTTGCGCGTCGCCATCAACGACACGAAGGTGTCCTGGGTATCGCCGGAATTGCCGGCGGCGCCGATGAGGTGGAAGGACGAGCTCGGGCCGTTGACCAGCATCCGGGCGAATTCCGGCCAGGGCATGCCCTTGACCCGGGCCTCGACGCCGATGCGGGCGAGCATGCTGGCGGTCGCGCGGCAGATTTCCTCGGTGTTGACATAGCGCGCCAGAGGGCAGTTGAGCTGGGTCACGAAGCCTTCGGGATAACCGGCCTCGGCGAGCAGCGCCTTGGCCTTGGCGGCGTCGGTCGGCCAGCGGATGTCGAGATCCTTCTGGTAGCCGCCGAAGCCCGCCGCCGAGGCGGTTCCGACCACCATCGCATGGCCGCGCATGATGCGGTCGACGATCAGTTTGGCATCGACAGCCTGGGCGAAGGCCTGGCGCACGCGCAGATCCTTGAAGGGATTGCTCTTCAGGGGCTGGCCGGCCTTGTCGAAGGTGTCGAGCGCGACGTCGCGGGTGCCGTCCATCTCGAGCTGCATCACGAGCTGCTGCGGCACCTCGGCGACGAGATAGTCCGGCGTCGAGCGAACGCGCTCGACGTCTTGCAGCGGCAGGTCGGTGATGAGGTCGAGCTCCTTGGAGAGCAGCGCCGAGACGCGTGTAGGCGCCGACGCGATCGGCGTGTAGATTGCGCGCTCGAGGTTGCCCGGGAAGCTCCCCCAGAATTTGGGGTTCTTCTCGAAGGTTGTGCGCGTGCCGGGCTCCTGCGCGACTAGTCGCATCGGCCCCGTGCCATTGGCGTGGCGCAACGTGTGGGCCTCGGTGCCGACGGCGCCGAGATCCGGCACCTTCTCGACATTGTTCTCCCTGGCCCATTTGGCCGACATCACGAAGAGGCGCACCATCTTGCGCGGCAGGATCGGGTCCGGTTGCTGCGAGACGACCTCGACGCTGGTGTCTGAGACCGCCTTCGCCTCCTTGATGCCGCCATAGAGCGCCCGGTAGAGCGGGGCCTCCTTCTGCCGCATGATCGAGAAGGCGACGTCCTGCGCCGTCAGCGGCGCGCCGTCATGGAAGGTCACACCCGACCGGATGGTGAAGCGCCAGATGGTCTCGCCCACGGGCTCCCAAGCCGTGGCGATACCCGGCTCCGGTTCCATCGCGTTGGAGAGGCCGACGAGACTGTCATAGACCTGCCGGACCAGCGAGGCCGTGACGAAGTCGTTCGTCGCGTGCGGGTCCATCGTCAGCGGCGGCGTGGTGCCGCCATAGCGCAGCGTGTTCGCCGGCACGGCGGCGACCGTCAGCACCAGCGAACTGCAGATGGTCGCGATGCGGAGAAAACGCTTCATGCCAACGCCCCTCTTCTTGATTTTTCAAGATTGACTCCTTTTTTGCCCAGTTCAATCATCGGTGCAACGTTTGAAACTTGAACTATTGTGCGGGGCCGCAATGCGCCGCGAGACTGACTGGAGCCGATGCCCGATGCGCCACTGCCGATCGATCGTGACAGCGATGGCACGGTGATGAGCGAGATCGGACAGGCACCTGCGACATCCCCGGTCCTCTCCGCCGATCAGGGCCCGCTCGTCAGCGTCCGCGACCTCGTCGTGACTCTGAATTCGGCGAATCCTGTCCAACTCGTGCGCGGCGCCAGCTTCGACATGGCGCCGGGCGAGATTTTGGGAATGGTCGGCGAATCCGGCGCCGGCAAGTCGATGATCGGCACGGCGCTGACCGGGCTAGTTGCCTCGCCGCTGGCGATTACCGGTGGCTCGATTCACTATCGCGGCCGGCGCATCGATCGGCTTCAGGGCGAGGCGATGCGCAGGCTGCGCGGTCGCGAGATCGGTGCGATCTTCCAGGATCCGCTGACGGCACTGAACCCGGTCTTTACAATCGGCCGCCAGCTCGTCGAGACCATCGGCGAGCATCTCGGCCTGTCAGGCCAGGCTGCCCGCGCCGAGGCCGTCTCACTGCTCGCACAGGTCGGCATTCCGGACCCGCAGGGGCGGCTCGATAGCTATCCGCACGAGTTTTCGGGAGGGATGCGCCAGCGCGTCGTCATTGCTCTGGCGCTGGCCGGCCGGCCGAGCCTGATCATCGCCGACGAGCCGACGACCGCGCTCGACGTCTCGATCCAGGGCCAGGTCATCGAATTGCTGCGCGATCTCTGCGCCCGGCGCGGCACGGCGGTCATGCTGATCACCCACGACATGGGCGTGATCGCGGCCCTGGCCGACCGGGTGGCGGTGCTCTATGCCGGGCGCATCGTCGAGATAGGGCCGGTCGCAGAGGTGATCGCCCGTCCGCGCCATCCATACACCCAAGGCCTGATGGATTCGATTCCCGAACTCGGGCGGCGGCTGCCGCGGCTGCGCCAGATCACTGGCGCCATG
Organism: Hyphomicrobiales bacterium; assembly: GCA_900473415.1. Lineage (GTDB taxonomy): Bacteria > Pseudomonadota > Alphaproteobacteria > Rhizobiales > Beijerinckiaceae > Allobosea. The sequence continues at coordinate 5,406 of UCLR01000053.1, read as the reverse complement.
CCGCGCCCGGACGCGCTGCCGCCAGGCTGCGCCTTCGCGCCGCGTTGCCCGAAGGTGATCGAGGCGTGCCACCAGGCGGTTCCGGCCTTCGACGCGGACGGGCCGCATCGCGCCGCCTGTATCCGCACCGATGCGCGGGTGCTGGCGGCATGACGGCCTCCCAGTTGATGGTCGCGGAGCGTCTGTCGCGCCATTTCGACGCCTCGCCTTCGTGGCTGGCGCGCAAGCTCGCCGGCACGCCGCGCCGCATCCTGAAGGCAGTGGACGAGGTCTCCTTCGCGATCCCGGAGGGCGCGACGCTGGCGCTGGTCGGTGAATCCGGCTGCGGCAAGTCGACTGCGGCGCGCTGTGTCGCCGGGTTGCTGGCGCCGAGTTCGGGCACGGCGCGCTATCGCGACACCGACATGCGCGAGGTAGCCAAGGGCCGCGCGGGCTTGCGCCGTGAGGTGCAGATGATCTTCCAGGACCCGTATGGCAGCCTCAATCCGCGGCTGCGGGTCGGCCGGACCATCGCCGATCCGCTGGTCGCGCTCGGGATCGCCGGCTCGCGGGTGGAACGGCGCGAGCGCGTCGGCCAGCTGCTGCGCGAGGTCGGGCTCTCGCCCGCCGATGCGGAGAAGTTCCCGCACGAATTCTCGGGCGGCCAGCGCCAGCGTATCGCGATCGCCCGCGCCCTGGCGAGCAAGCCCGCCTTCGTGATCTGCGACGAGCCGACCTCGGCGCTCGACGTCTCGATCCAGGCGCAGATCCTCAATTTGATGCGCGACCTGCAGGACCAGCATGGGCTGACCTATCTCTTCATCAGCCACAACCTGGCGGTGGTCGACCACATGGCCGACCGGGTGGCGGTGATGTATCTCGGCCGGATCGTCGAGAACGCCACGCGCGAGCAGCTCTTCTCGGCGCCCGCCCATCCCTATACGCGCCAGCTGATTGCCGCCTCGCCTTCGGCCGGCGCCATCGGCAAACGGCACGAGCCCATGCGTGGCGAGGTGCCGAACCCGGCCAATCCGCCGGCGGGCTGCAGCTTCCATCCGCGCTGCCCGGCGGCGACCAACATCTGCCGCAGCGAACGGCCGGAACTGCGCTCGCTCGGCGACGCCCGCGAGGCCGCATGCCATCATGCCGAGGCGCTGGCATGAGTGGGCGCGGCAGACAGAAGCGAGCCCCCGGCCACGCGTGAGACACGGAAGATCGTCAGGCCCCGCCAATCTTCCAGCATCATCAGGGGCGCGAGCATCAGAGACCGTTCATGCCGACCGTACCGGACCGCATTCTCCTCGCCCCCGATCTCGAGATCTCGCGGATCGTGACGGGCCTCTGGCAGGTGGCCGATATCGAGCGCGAAAGCGGGCCGATCGATCCCGATCGCGGCGCCGAGGCGCTGGCCGCCTATGCGGCCGGCGGCTTCGATACCTTCGACATGGCCGATCATTACGGTACCGCCGAGATCCTCACCGGCCGGCTCTACGAGCGGGTCGCGGACGGCTCCCTGCCGGGGCCGCGGCCGCGCGCCTTCACGAAATGGTGCCCTGCGCCGGGTCCGATGACGGCCGAGATCGTGCGCGAGGGCATCCGGACCTCGCTCGACCGCATGCGGACCGACCGCATCGACCTGATGCAGTTCCACTGGTGGATGTACGAGCATCCCGGCTATCTCGACGCGCTGATCGAGATGGCGCGACTGCGCGAGGAAGGGCTGTTCCGGCATATCGGGCTGACGAACTTCAACGCCGACCATCTGCGACTCCTGCTCAGCCACGGCCTGCCGATTATCTCGAACCAGGTCTCTTTCTCACTGCTCGATCGGCGCGCCGCCGGCGATCTCGCCGCGGTCTGCGAGCGCTACGGCGTCAAGCTGATGGCCTATGGCACGCTCGGCGGCGGCTTTCTGACCGAGCGCTGGCTCGACAAGCCCGAGCCCACCTCCGCCGACATCGCCGACTGGTCAAAGTCCAAATACAAGCGCTTCGTCGACGAGATCGGTGGCTGGCCGGCGCTGCAGGCGATCCTCGGCGCCGCGGGCGCGATCGCGCGCAAGCACGGCGTCTCGATCGCCAATGTCGCAACCCGCTGGGTGCTGGAACAGCCGGCGGTAGCGGCGGTGATCGTCGGTGCGCGGCTGGGCGAGCGCGAGCATCGTGCCGACAATCTCAGGCTCTTCGACTTCACGCTGGACGAGGAGGATCACGAGCGGCTGAACACCGCCTTTGCCACGACCGGCCATCCGCCCCGCGATTGCGGCGACGAATACCGCAAGCCGCCCTTCCTGACCGCGTCGGGCGATCTCAGCCATCACCTCGACGGGTTTCCAAAGATCTACACCGCCGCGCCGGTTCACGGCCGCCCGGATGCCGGGCGCGTCGACACCGGCAGCATCTGGGAGCCTCTCGCGGGATACAGCCGCGCCATGCGCGTCGGCAATCAGATCATGGTCAGTGGCACCACGGCGACCCACGGCGGCGGCATGGTCGTCGCACCGGGCGATGCCACCGCGCAGACGGCCTATATTCTCGACAAGATCGCCGCCAGCATCCAGGCGCTTGGCGGCCGCCTCGAGGACGTCGTCCGTACTAGGGTCTACCTTACCAATGCCGATGAATGGGAAGGCGTCTCGCGCGTCCATGGTCGCTATTTCGGCGAAATCCGCCCGGCCAACACGATGCTTGAAGTGTCGCGACTGATTGGCGACGGCTATCGCGTCGAGATCGAAGCCGATGCCGTGCTGCCTGACAGGAGGTAACACGCTGAACATCCAGGCTAGCACTTTGTCTGGCGAGCAGAAGCAGCTCGAGATCGTCCGCGGCCTGCTGCTCGACCCAAGCTCATCTTGATTGATGGCTCAAAAGCCTAGGCCGTAGACTCATTAAGAGCGCAGCCACAGCCGCATGAGGCGAGTTGGACCATGGCGAGGAAGTTGGCGGCGAGCTTGTCGTAGCGGGTAGCGACGCGACGGAAGTGCTGCAGCTTGGAAAAGAAACGCTCGATCACGTTGCGCTCTCGATCGAGCTGCTTGCTGAAGCAGGGCTTCCAGCGACGGTTGCTCTTCGGCGGGATGTGGGGCGTGGCGCCCCGCTGTTGGATCAGTTCGCGGATGCGATCTGCGTCATAAGCCTTGTCGGCTAGCGCGATGGTACGCGGGCTAAGATGGCTCAGCAAGGTGTCGGCGATCTGCCCGTCGTGCGTCTGACCAGCGGTCAGGCCGAGCCGGATCGGGAGTCCTTGCGCGTCGACGACTACGTGAATCTTGGTCGTGAGCTCGCCGCGTGATCGACCGAGACAATTATCTCGATCCCCCTTTTTACCGTCGCAGCCTGCTGGTGGGCGCGAACGGAAGTGCTGTCGATCATCTGGATTTCACCTTTGGGGACTGTAGTGATGGCGTCAATCAGCCGGTCCCACACGCTTGCCTTCCGCCATTGCACGAAGCGGTTGTGGCAAGTAGAGCGCGGGCCATAGCGCTCCGGCAGGTCGCGGCACGGCGCGCCGGATCGCAGCACCCAAAAGATGCCGTTCAGCACGCGGCGATCATCGACGCGCGGCACACCTCGTGGCTTGTTGGGTACCAGCGGCTCCATCACGCGCCACTCGAAGTAGGTCAGGTCAGATCGGCTCATGTTTAACTTGAATCAGAGTTCGGCGCGACATGAAGGCCGCCAGTCGGCAAACGCCCCCGTAGCAGACTTACGAAGACGCGCGGAGCGCCTTCATAAGCCGCCGTAGATTTAAGCGCTCATTGCGCGAAGCTGGTGGAGCGCGAAAGCTCTTCCCACGCGCTGATTTCGGCTCGCATCCCGTCGAGCTTCTGTTCGACCAGCCCCAGCGCGTCATGGCCCAGGAACAGCCGCACCGGCGGATTCGCGGCATCAACCAGCGCGAGCAACGCCTGTGCAGCCTTGACCGGATCGCCCGGCTGGTTGCCACTCTTGGCCTGTCGCGCGGCGCGGATCGGGTCCATGACCGCGTCATAGTCAGCAAGCTGGCGCAGCGTACGATGCATGGAGCGCCCGGCCCAATCCGTGCGGAATTGGCCGGGAGCGAGCGCCGTCACCCGAATTCCAAAACCCGCCACTTCCTTGCCGAGCGCTTCGGAGATGCCTTCGAGCGCGAATTTGCTCCCGCAATAGAAGGCGATCCCGGGCATGGTGATGAAGCCGCCCATGGAAGTGACGTTGACGATATGGCCGCGACGCCGTTCGCGCATGCCTGGCAGCACCGCCTTGATCATCGCAACGGGCCCGAAGACGTTGGCGGCGAACTGGCGCTGGAGATCGTCCATGGACGACTCTTCCAGCACGCCCTCATGGCCGTAACCAGCATTATTCACCAGCACGTCGATTGGCCCCGCCTCTCGTTCGGCCTCGGCGACGGCCGCCGGGATCGCCTCGAAATTGGTCACGTCCAGCATGACCGGGTACGCGCGACCGGGCGCGAGCGCACCGATACGATGGCAAAGCGCTTTGCTGGCATGTCGCCGCCTCCCGATGCCGCCGGCCGGGTGCTGTTGGCGATCGACACGGCGGTCGAGGTGATGCTGGAAGAACCGGAGATCAATCGAGCCGTGATGGGATGGATCGGCACCGCCGGCCCGTCCCCCGGAACGGTCCTGGCGCACTCGACAGCCTTATGGTCGCTGGCCCTGGGAGCCGGCGAAGGCTTGAGCGCGGCGGGCAGGGAGGAGGCGCTGCGCGGTTTGCCGGAACAGCTCGCCTTTGCCTTTTGTGGAGTTCTGTCGTTCTGGACCGCGGGCGAACTGCCGGGTGAGAAACTTGCATCGAATGCGCGAGAGATCGCAAAAACCTTGCTGCTCGGATTTGCTGAACAGCGGCTATTCCGCGATTCCGCCTCCTAAGCTGCCGTTCGGGAAACCACCAATCTCGGCCGTTCCCGATGTATGGGTTCACAGCCTAATTCAGGGAGGACCAATTTTCAGGGGGCAGACCAGAGCCCCCGACCGCGATTCGGTCGGATCAGTCAGCACGGATGATGATGAAGATCAGGAGGCATGCAGAGATGCGTAAGGATTTCGACCTCGCGACGATCAGACCGGACGGACGCAGCGCCGCCAAAGCGCGACTGTTCGACTCCGAAGCCGGCGGGCCGTGGCGCGGGAATGTCGAGGGCGAGACGCTGAACGCGCAGTGCACCGTACTGGCCTATGGCAATGAGACGCCGGGTGAAGGGCCGCGGCTTCACGTTCATCCTTATGACGAGATCTTCATCGTCGTCGCGGGGAATGCGCGCTTCTTCGTCGGCGACACGGTCATTGACGCAACGGCGGGCGATGTTCTGCTCGGGCCCGCAGGCGTTCCGCACCGCTTCGAGAATCTGGGGCCTGGGCGCTTGCAGACGATCGACGTGCACACCGCGGCCCGCTGGCTGCAGGTTGACCTTTAGGAACCAGGC
>UCLR01000022.1 GCA_900473415.1 Hyphomicrobiales bacterium | reverse complement strand
CTTGACCCGGGATCCATCATAGAGCGCCGAGCCCTCCGATGGATCCCGGATCAGCGCGGCTTCGCCGCTTGTCCGGGATGACGGCGTGTTTCGGTGGAAAACGACAGAATCGCCGACAGCCAGGCTCTGCCCGTCAGAGCCTGACGCCCAGGCCGCGCAGCTCGGCGCGCAGATCGATGGGCTCGACGAAATGGACGGCCTGCATGCCGACGCCGCGGGCCGCCACGATGTTCTTTTCGCTGTCGTCGATGAAGATGCACTCGCCCGCTGCAAGCGCATAGCGGCCGAGCAGCACCTCGTAGATCGCCGGGTCGGGTTTCAGCAGCCGCTCATGGGCCGAGACGACGACGCCGTCGAAGCTCTGCAGGAAGGGGAAACGGATCAGGCACTCCGCCCATTTCTCGCGCGAGAAATTGGTGATGGCGTAGACCTTCTCGCCCTGCTCCTTCAGCTCCTCCAGCACCGTCACGCTGTCGGCGATGCTCTCGGGGATGCTGTCGTGCCAGCGCTCGTCATAGGCTCGGATCTCGCGCTCCCAGTCCGGATGCTGCGCGACCAGCGTCGCCACCGCCTCCTCCCAGGAGCGGCCGCGATCCTGCTCGAGATTCCAGGCCGCCGTGCAGACGTTCTTCATGAACCAGTCGAGCCGTTCCGGCTCGGGGATCAGTTCGCGATAGACCCGCCGCGGGTCCCAGCGCAGCAGCACATTGCCGACATCGAAGACGACGGTGGGAGAATTCGAAGCCATTGCGAAATCCGCTTGTCGAAAGGGCGCGCAGGACAGCCCATTCACGGGCTTGTGTCCAGAGTTGCGGGACAGGGACCGGCCCCATCGGCTATGCGGGAGGCATGATCCTTCGATGCGGAGCGCGACCGTGAATGCAGCGTTGAGGAGCTGGCTGCCCTGGACCGATCGTCAGGGCCGCTTCTCGCAGCTGCGGGGGGCGACCTTCGCCCTGCTGCTCGTGCCGGCGCTGATGCTGCTCTATGCCGCCTGGATGCACCAGCTCGGCTCCAAACCCTGGACCGAGGCGATCCACCAGACCGGGACCTGGGCCGTCAGGTTCCTGATCGCGACGCTGGCCGTCTCGCCCTTCCGGCGCCTGTTTGATTGGGGCAAGCTGATCGGCATCCGCCGCATGCTGGGCCTCGCAGTGCTCGCCTATGTGCTCGGGCACCTGACGCTGTACTGCATCGACATGGCCTTCAACTGGGGGCTGATCGTCTCCGAGATCGCCAAGCGCTTCTACCTGACCATCGGCTTCGTCGCGCTTCTCGGCTTGGTGGCGCTCGGCGTGACCTCGACCGACGGCATGATCCGCCGCCTCGGCGGGAAATGGCAGAAGCTGCACAATCTCGTCTATCCGATCGCCGTGCTGGGACTGGTGCATTTCGCCCTGCAGTCGAAGATCGACGTCACCCAGGCGGTGCTGATGAGCGGGCTCTTCGTCCTGCTCATGCTCTATCGCGGCCTCTATCGCTGGAAGCTGACGATTTCGATCCCGGTCCTGATCGGCGCGGCGCTGTTCGCCGGTCTGGCGACGGCCGTCATCGAGACGACTTGGTATGCGCTGACCTCCGGCGTCTCGGCCCGGCTCGTCTTCGAGGCCAATGCCGACATCCTCACCTATCCGGAGTTCGCCTCGGTTCGGCCCGCGCATTGGGTCGCGCTCGCCGGCCTTGTCGTGGCGCTCGTCCATGGCCTGCGCGCCCGGACGTCGCGTCCGCCCCGCCGAGCACGCCAGCCGGCCACGGCGTAGAAGAAAACTTTTCCAGTTTCGACATCTTCCAAGCGGAAAGGGTTCCCACCTTCCGCGTTCATGTCTAACCCTATGGCATGCCTGATCAACTGCATGCCCAGCCGACCGCCGATGTAGCGCAAGCCGAGCTCGCTGCGGAGGGCCTTGCACCCGCGCAGCAGCGCGTTTCGCCCTTCGTCCCGCTGCAGCAGCCGATCTTTCGCGCAGTCTGGTTCGCGAGCCTGGCCTCGAATTTCGGCGGCCTGATCCAGTCGGTCGGCGCCTCCTGGATGATGGCCTCGATCTCGCCTTCGGCGGAGATGGTGGCGCTGGTGCAGTCCTCGACCACCTTGCCGGTCATGCTGTTCTCGCTCGCGGCCGGGGCGATCGCCGACAATTACGACCGCCGCCGGATCCTGTTGACGGCGCAGGTCTTCATGCTTGCGGTCTCGGTCGGGCTCGCGATCTGCGCCTGGTTCGAGCTGATCTCGCCCTGGCTGCTGCTGACCTTCACCTTCCTGCTCGGCTGCGGCACCGCGCTCAACAATCCCGCCTGGCAATCCTCGGTCGGGGACATGGTGCCGCGCCGCGACGTGCCCGCGGCGGTGACGCTGAACAGCGTCGCCTTCAACATCGCCCGCAGCGTCGGCCCGGCCATCGGCGGCGCCATCGTCGCGGCGGCGGGCGCGGTCTCGGCCTTCATCATCAACGCCTTCAGCTATATCCCGCTGCTGATCGTGCTGGCGCGCTGGGATCCACCCAAGGTCGAGCGCCTGCTGCCGCGCGAAACCATGGTCATCGCGATGAGCGCCGGCGTGCGCTACGTCGCGATGTCTCCCAATATCCGCGCCGTCATCCTGCGCGCCTTCGCCTATGGCTTCGGCGCCACCGTCGGGCTCGCGCTGCTGCCGCTGATCGCACGCGACCTCGTGCGCGGCGGCCCGCTCACCTTTGGCGTGCTGCTCGGCGCCTTCGGTGCCGGTGCCGTGGCAGGCGCCTTCATGAGCGCGCGGCTTCGGCGGGCGATGACTACGGAAACCCTCGTGCGCTCGACCTTCGTCGCCTATGCCAGCGGCGTCACGCTTGTCGCCGTCAGCACGACGATCTGGCTGACGATGGCGGGCCTGTGCGTCTGCGGTGCCTGCTGGGTGCTGGCGCTCTCGACCTTCAACGCGACGGTGCAGCTCTCGGCGCCGCGCTGGGTCGTCGGCCGGGCCCTATCGATCTACCAGATGGCGGCGTTCGGCGGTATGGCGACCGGGAGCTGGGCCTGGGGCCGCTCGGCCCTGCATTTCGGCACGGAGCAGGCGCTTCTGCTCTCCGCGGTGGCCCTGCTCTTCGGCGCGGCGCTCGGGCTGCGCTACCGGCTTCCGCCGCTGGAGGAGCTCAATCTCGATCCGCTCAGCCGCTGGCGCGAGCCCAAGGTCGCGGTCGATATCGAGCCGCGCTCCGGCCCGGTGATCGTGACGATCGAGTACATCATCAAGCCGGAGGATGTCGTCGCCTTCCTGAACGCGATGGCGGAGCGGCGGCGCATCCGGCGCCGCGACGGCGCTCGCCACTGGACGCTGCTGCGCGACCTTACCGACGCGACACTCTGGGTCGAGCGCTATGACAGCCCGACCTGGGTCGAATATGTCCGGCAGAACCAACGCGTCACCCAGGCCGATGCCGAGATCGGCGAGCGCGTCCGGGCGCTGCATTCCGGCCCCAACCCGCCGGTCGTCCACCGCATGATCGAGCGGCAGACGGGCTCTCTGCCCTATAGCGCGACCACGCGGCCGCCGACGCTGGGCGACGCGCTCACAGAACCGTCCCGGCCGGCCTAAATCGTCAGCCGACGATCCAGAGGCCGGCGAGGCCGACCATGCCCACGATGATCCGCCACCAGGCGAAGACCGCAAAGCCGCGCTTCGAGACGAAGTCGAGGAAGGTGCGGACCACGACGAGCGCCGAGGCAAAGGCCGCGACGAAGCCGATGACGATCAGCACGCCGTCGTCGAAGGTGAGGTCCTTGTAACTCTTCAGCAGGTCATAGGCGAAGGCACCCGCCATGGTCGGCATGGCGAGGAAGAAGGAGAACTCCGCCGCGGCGCGCTTGCTGGCGCCCAGCAGCATCGCGCCGACGATGGTCGAGCCGGAACGCGAGACGCCGGGGATCATGGCAAGGCACTGGATCAGGCCGATCTTGAAATACATCGGCAGCGGGAAGGCGGTAGCGTCGTTGTGCTCCTCCTGCAGTTCGAGCTCGTCGATGACGAGCAGCACGAGGCCGCCCGCGATCAGCGTGCAGCAGACCAGGAAGGGGTTGAACAGCACCGTCTTGATGAAGCCGTGGAGCGCCGCGCCGATGATCGCCGCCGGCAGGAAGGCGACCAGCACGCCGATGACGAAGCGGCGCGCGGAGGGATCGCTCGGGATCCTGAGCGCGATGTCGAGCAAGCGTCGGAAATAGACCAGCGTGATCGCCAGGATCGCGCCGAGCTGGACCAGCACCTCGAAGGTCTTGCCGTTCGACTCGAAGCCGAGGAAATGGCCGAGCAACAGGAGATGCCCGGTCGAGGAGACCGGCAGGAACTCGGTCAGGCCCTCGACGATGCCGAGGACGAAGGCTTCGATCACGTTCTGCATGGAGGGATGTCCTCGCGCGACTTGAGGGCGGCGTTCGACGCCCTAGCACCGTGCTCTTTGCAAATTGGTTACCAATTCGCCAAGGATCGGTGGCGAATTGTGGGTGCCGGCATCGCCGCGGGTTGTGGCGGTTTTCGGGCGCGACTATAGCAACGCGCACCTGCCGGACGCGTCATTGCAGTTCCGGCGGCTGTGTGGCGGCCCTGCTTCCGTCGCATTTTGCCTGCTTCACAGCCTCATGACAGCCATGGCGACTCTGTATCACTACCCGCTATGCCCGCATTCGCGCTTCATCCGCCTCGTGCTGAGCGAGTTCGGCATGGAGGCCGAGCTCATCGAGGAGCGTGCCTGGGAGCGGCGGCGCGAGTTCCTCGAGATGAACACGGCAGGCACGACGCCCGTATTCGTCGAACAGGGCGGGCTCGCGGTGCCGGGTGCCGGACCGATCTCCGAATATCTCGACGAGACGCGGGGGCTGGCGCTCGCCGACCGGCGCCTGCTGCCGGAAGGGCCTGGCGAGCGCGTCGAGGTCCGCCGGCTGCTCGATTGGTTCAATATCAAGTTCCATGAGGAGATCACCGGCCCGCTCGTCACCGAAAAGGTGATGAAGCGCTTCATGGGCCGCGAGGATGGCGGCGGCCCGCCGGAGATGAGCGCGATCCGCGCGGCGCGCACGAATGTGCGCTATCATCTGCGCTACGTCTCCTGGCTGCTGGCCAAGAGGAACTGGCTCGCGGGCAGCCAGCTGAGCTATGCCGATCTGGCGGCGGCGGCGCATCTGTCCTGCGTCGACTATCTCGGCGATGTGCCCTGGGAAGAGGATGAGGCAGCCCGCGCATGGTATGCGAGGATCAAGTCGAGACCGAGCTTCCGGCCTCTGCTGAGCGACCGGGTGCCGGGCATGGCTCCCAGCGCCCATTACGACAACCTGGACTTCTGAGCGCCGCAAAGCTGAAGAGCGCCGTCGCCGAGCGGGCGCGCGCGGAAGGCTTCGCCGTGATGCGGGTCGCGGCGGCCGATGCGATTCCCGAAGCGCCCGGGCGGCTCGAGGCCTGGCTGGAGGCCGGCCACCATGGCGAGATGGGCTGGATGGAGGATCGCCGTGACCAGCGCGCCGATCCGCGCCGGCTCTGGGGCGAGGTGCGCTCGGTCGTCATGCTGGGCATGAACTATGCCGGCGAGGGCGATGCGCTCGCCATGCTGGCGCATCCGGACAAGGCGGCGATCTCGCTCTATGCGCGCCGGCGCGACTATCACGACGTCATCAAGGGCAAGCTCAAGAGCGTGGCGGGGCTGCTCGCGGCGCGCGGCGGCGCGGACGTCAAGGTCTTCGTCGATACGGCGCCCGTGATGGAGAAGCCGCTGGCCCAGGCCGCCGGGCTCGGCTGGCAAGGCAAGCACACCGTGCTGGTCTCGCGCGAGCACGGCTCCTGGCTGCTGCTCGGCGCGATCTACACCACCGCCGAGCTGCCGGCCGACCAGCCCGAAAGCGACCATTGCGGCTCCTGCCGGCGCTGCCTCGACATCTGCCCGACGGATGCCTTCCCGGCGCCCTATAAGCTCGATGCCCGCCGCTGCATTTCCTACCTGACCATCGAGCATCAGGGCCATATCGACTCGAGCTTGAGGCCCGGGATCGGCAACCGCGTCTTCGGCTGCGACGACTGCCTCGCCGTCTGCCCCTGGAACAAGTTCGCGCAGAGCGCGCAGGAGACGCGGCTTGCCCTAAAGGACGAGCTCGACGGGCTCGACCTCGCCGCGCTCGCCGAGCTCGACGATGCGCGTTTCCGGACGCTTTTCGCCGGCACGCCGGTCAAGCGCACAGGCAGAGACCGCTTCCTGCGCAATGTGCTGATCGCGATCGGCAACAGCGGGCGGGCGGGGCTCGCAGCCAGCGCCCTGCCTCATCTCCGCGACCCCTCGCCGCTGGTGCGCGCCATGGCCGTCTGGGCGCTCGGCCGGCTCGACCCCGCGCATGCGCTGGCGCTTGCGCCCGCGGCGCTCGAAGGCGAAGGCGACCCGCAGGTGCGGGCCGAATGGCGGGCGCTGACGCCCGGAACGGAACACGCTGCATGAACATCCTGATCCTCGGCCTCGGCTATTCGGCCGGCTTCTTCGCGCGCGCCGCACTGGTCCGCAGCTGGGCCGTCACCGGTACGGTGCGCACGGCCGCGAAGGCGGAGCGGCTCAGCCGCGACGGCCTTCCGACGCTGGTCTTCGACGGTCTTTCCGTGTCACCGGCCCTGGAAAAAACGGTGGCGGAGGCGGATGCCGTGCTCGTCTCCGTGCAGCCGGCGGAAGACGGCGATGCTGCGCTTCGACTGCTGCGGAACGCGCTCGTTTCAGCGCCGCGCCTGCGCTGGATCGGCTATCTCTCGACCATCGGCGTCTATGGCGACCAGGGCGGTGCCTGGATCGACGAGGCGATACCAGTGAAGCCGAGCAATGCCCGCACCCGCCAGCGCGTCGCGATCGAGCAGGACTGGCTTACACTCGGGCGTGAGAGCGGCAAGCCCGTGCAGATCTTCCGGCTTTCAGGCATCTACGGCCCCGGTCGCAACGCCATCACCAAGCTGCGCGAGGGGACGGCGACGCGACTGATCAAGCCCGGGCAGGTCTTCAACCGCATCCATGTCGACGACATCGCCGGTGCCCTGATGGCCTCGTTGGAACACCCCCGCAACGGCGCGATCTACAACGTCACCGATGACGAGCCCGGCCCGCCGCAGGATGTGATCAGCTTCGCGGCAGAGCTCACGGGGCTCGAGCCGCCGCCCGAAATACCGTTCGAGCAGGCGCAGCTTTCGCCGATGGCGGCGAGCTTTTACGGCGAGAGCAAGCGCGTCTCAAACGCACTGGTGAAGCGCGAACTCGGCTACACGTTTCGCTATCCGACCTATCGTGAGGCGCTGCGGGCGCTGGCGGCCGCCGGGGAATAGCCCATCTCAGGCCGCGTGGCGCGGGGTCTCGCCGCCATAATAGTTGGCATAGCGCTTGTCGATCGCCGCGACGGGCAGGACCACAAGGACGTCCGTCGTGCCGAACTGGCGGTCGACCACCGCGCCGGTGCCGAAGCGCGCGCCGAGCCTGAGATAGCCCTTGATCAGCGGCGGCATCTGCTTCAGCGCGAGCTTGGCGTCGACCATCTCGGCCGGCAGGCGGTCCATGCCGACATAGTGCTCGGCATGGGCGGTCGCGCTCCACTCCCCCTCCGAGCGCGCACTGTGATGCAGGAAGCTCAACGGCAGGGCGAGCGCGTCCGGGTCCGTGCCGTCGAAGGAAGCGCAACCGAACATCGCGTCGATGCGATGATGCTGCAGATAGGCCCAGATGCCGGACCAGAGCAATTCCACCGTCCGCTTGGTGCGATAGGGCTTCAGCACGCAGGAGCGGCCGAGCTCCAGGAAGCGCTGGCCGGGGTGTCGTGCCAGCATCGGCGCGAGGTCGAACTCGCCCTGGGTGTAGAAGCCGCCGATGCGCTCGGCCGCGCTCTGGCGCATCAGCCGATAGGTGCCGACAACCTTGGGCTTGATACCGCCGAAGCGGCCGCGAGCGGCATGGTCGATGACGAGAAGATGGTCGCAGGCCTTGTCGAAGCGGTCGGCATCGCGGCGGAACATGCGCGAGACGACGTCGGGCTTGGCCGACATCTCCTGGTAGAAGACGCGATAGCGAAGGCGCTGCGCCCGCCAGATTTCGCGCGGGCCGCGCGCCAGACGGACTTCCAGCGAGCCGAGCCGGCCCAGCGTGCCGGACAGCGGCGGTGCCTCACCTGGCTCGGCGCCTAATCGGCGCATCTTGCCCCCCGGGATCAGGCTCATCGGTGCGAAGCGCATGAAAGGATTGCCGGCTGAGAACCGGGCCGACGCCGCGCCCCGGCGTGCGAGCAGCGCAGTCTTGGCTTCGAAGCCCTGCAAGGCCATCGCGTTGTCTTCCCTCAGCCTCATCCGGCCTATGGGCAGGCTTGCTCTGACGATCTTACAACTTCGCGACAAAACTGCGTCGAAGCGATGACGATCGTCAAGCGCTAAGACTGCCGGCCGGCGGCCGCGACAGCTGCTTCAGCCAACGCAACAGTGCTGCGCGCTCCAGCGGTTTGGCCAGGCAATCGTCCATGCCGGCGGCGAAAGCGGCCTCGCGGTCGGCCGCCGCGACATTGGCCGTGACCGCGACGAGCGGCATGGGTTTTGCCCGGCCGAGCCTGCTTTCCAGCGTGCGGATCTCCCGCGCGCATTCGAGCCCGGTCATGCTCGGCATCCTGACATCGAGAAGGGCGAGATCGAGCGGCGGTGCCGTGCCGGCAAAGCTCGCCTCCACACGTTGAACGGCCTCGCGCCCATCGCGCGCCCAGAAGGCGGTGCAGCCGAATCGTTCGAGCGTGCGGGTCACGAGCAGGGCATTGATCTCATTGTCCTCCGCCACGAGGATCGTGAGACCCACTCCGACGGGGCGCGGCCCAGCCCCGACCGCCGGCCGGGCGCCGGGGGCGGGCGAAACCTGCGGAAAGCCGGCGCCGAGCCGCTCATAAAGCGAGCGCATCCGCACCGGCTTGATCAGGAAACCGGAGAAGCCGGCAGCCTGCGGCTGGCCGAACAGCCTCCGCTCGAAAGGCGAGAGCAGAATGAGGCAATCGGCGATTCCAGCCGCACGCGCAGCCTCGGCGAGGTCCTTCGCCGGCGCATCTCCCAGCGCGTGGTCGACCAGCACGGCGGTGATGGCGCCCTGCCCCTTCGTCGCGGTCTCCCCGAGCCTGGCGCTGGCGGCCTCCGCCGTGGTCGCGACGGAGACAACCGCGCCGGTTGCGCGGATCGTCTCGGCAAGGAAGCCCGCGGCAAAAGCGGAGGGGGCGACGAGCAGGACGTGCTGGCGCGGCCAGTGCGGCACCGGGATCGCGGCAGCGCCTGGCGCGGCCGGCAAAGGCAGGACGAGGCGGAAGGTTGCCCCCTCGCCAGGCTGGCTTTCCGCGCGCACTTCACCGCCCATCAGGCCGACGAGACGGCGGACAATCGCGAGGCCGAGGCCCGTGCCGGATTGTCGTTCTCCGGCGCCGGCCTCGAACTGTTCGAACTCGCTGAAGATGAGCTCGAGCCTGTCGGCCGGAATCCCGGGCCCGGTATCAGCGACGACGATCTCGATGCCCGTCCCCTCTCGACGAAGGCTCAGGCCCACGCCGCCGCACCCGGTGAACTTCACCGCATTGCCGACGAGGTTGAGCAGGATCTGGCGCAGCCGGTCGCGGTCGCCGACGAGGCGCGCCGGGAGGTCCGGCGCGACATGGGCGGCGAGCTCGATGCCCTTGGCCTGGGCGCGGGGCGCCATCAGCTCTGTGACCGTCTCGATCAACGGCACGAGGTCGAAGGGCTCCTCGACCAGTTCCAGCTTTCCGGCCTCGACCTTGGCGACGTC
The DNA here is from genome assembly GCA_900473415.1 of Hyphomicrobiales bacterium. GTDB lineage: Bacteria > Pseudomonadota > Alphaproteobacteria > Rhizobiales > Beijerinckiaceae > Allobosea. The sequence continues at coordinate 36,119 of UCLR01000022.1, read as the reverse complement.
GAGGATGCCGTCGATCAACGCCAGCAACGCCTCGCCCGAGCTACGCAGCGCCTCGGTATAGGTCGCCTGCTCGGCATTGAGACCGGTATCGGAAAGGAGATCGGCCATGCCGAGGATGCCGTTGAGCGGCGTGCGGAACTCGTGGCTGACCGTGGCGAGAAAGCGCGACTTCGCCTCGTTGGCGGCTTCCGCCTGGGCGCGGGCTCCGACGAGTTGATCCTCTGCCGCGATCCGGGCCGTGATGTCGCGGCCGACGCGCTGGATCACCTTGTGCCCCTCGGGCCCCAGCACCGCGGTTTCCACCCAGGAGATCCAGCGCTCACCCTGATGGGTCGCCATGCATTCGTCGAAGCTGCGCGCGCCGCCTTCCAGCACCACGATCGGCCGGCTGGCGAGCCGGGGCAACTTCATGCGGCTGCCGATCAGATCATCTGCCGACACGCCGAACAGGGTGGCATAGGCGGCGTTGGCGTAGACGATGCGCCCGCCGTCGCGCCGCACGATCAGGTCGCCCTGCGCCTCGACCAGGCTGCGATAGCGCTCCTCTCGCTCGGACAGTTGCCAGACCTGATCGGAGAAGGTCTCCGCGTCCCGGGTCGCGGCGTTCCACTTCGCACGCAGCTCCTCCCGCTGCCGCAGCAGCCATATGATCGCGGCGGCCGCTGGGAGAGCCAGCAGTGCAGCCACGACGACCAGCCAGGACCCGATCGAGGACGCCATGCCTTCGATCTAGCCTGTGCGCCTTGAGAAAGGCACCTGGAATTCTCGTAAATTGCCCCGGGGCCCTGCAGAGTTGGTTAATGCTGAGGCCTCTGCGGCGCCGTCTCAGGCCGCCTGGACGAGTTGCTCGCCGCGTGAGCGATAGGACAAGGCCTCTGCCAGATGCAGCCGGCCGACCCTGGCCTCGCCATCGAGATCGGCCAGGGTGCGGGCGACCTTCAGCACCCGGTGATAGGCACGCGCGGTCAGGCGCATCGCCTCGGCGGCGTCGCGCAGCAGGGCGAGGCCGGCCTTGTCCGGCTGCGCGATCTCTTCGAGCACCGGCACCGGGCAGCCGGCGTTGGTGGTGACATGCCCTAGCCCGCGCTCCGCTAATCCCAGCCCCTCGAAGCGCGCCCTCTGCAGCCGCCGCGCCTCGGCGACGCGGGCGGCCACCACCGCCGAGCTCTCGCCGGTAGCGGGGCGGATCAGATCGGCGGCCGTCACGGCAGGCACGTCGATCGCGATATCGATGCGGTCCAGCATCGGGCCGGAGATGCGGGACTGGTATTGCGCCATGCAACGCTCGTTCGGCTGGCGCTTGCAGGCATAGCCGGGCTCCGTCGCATTGCCGCAGCGGCACGGATTCATCGCCGCGACGAGCTGGAAGCGGGCGGGATAGGAGGCGCGATGATTGGCGCGGGAGATCAGCACGTCGCCGGTCTCCATCGGCTGGCGCAGTGCATCCAACACCTGCGGCTGGAACTCCGGCAGCTCGTCGAGGAAGAGCACGCCATGATGGGCGAGCGAGACCTCGCCAGGCTTCGCCTGCAACCCACCGCCGACCAGCGCCGCCATCGAGGCCGAGTGATGCGGTGCGCGGAAGGGACGCCGATCCGTCAGCGCGCCCTCGGCGAGATGGCCCGCCACCGACAACACCATCGAGACCTCAAGCAGCTCGCGCGGCGCGAGCGGCGGCAGGATCGAGGGAAGACGGCTCGCCAGCATCGACTTGCCGGCACCCGGAGGGCCGTTGAGCAGCAAGTTGTGCCCGCCCGCCGCGGCGATCTCCAGCGCGCGTCTTGCGCTCTCCTGCCCCTTGATGTCGGCGAGATCGGGCAGGAGCCCGGCCTGGCGCGCCACGGCCGGCTCCGGCCGCGCCATCAGCTGGGTGCCCTTGAAATGATTGGCGAGCTGGATCAGCGAGCGAGGCGCCAGGATGTCGGCATCCGCCGCGGCCCAGGCCGCTTCCGGGCCGCAGGCGGCCGGGCAGATCAGCCCCTGCCCCCTGGCATAAGCCGCGATCGCCGCCGGCAGGACGCCGGCCACGGCCGCGATCGAACCGTCGAGCGCCAGCTCGCCCAGCACAGTGTAGCCCGCCAGCGCATCTGGCGGGATGGCGCCGATCGCAGCCATGACGGCGAGCGCGATGGGCAAGTCGTAGTGACTTCCTTCTTTGGGAAGATCGGCCGGGGCGAGATTGACGGTGATGCGCTTCGCGGGCAGCGCGAGCCCCGAGGCGATGAGAGCTGCGCGAACGCGCTCCCGGCTCTCGGCGACCGCCTTGTCGGGCAGGCCGACCAGGATGAAGGCGACGCCGCCGGCGGCGACCTGAACCTGGACATCGACGGCGCGCGCCTCGATGCCCTCGAACGCCACCGTCGCGACCCGCGTCACCATCTCAAGCCCAGCCCCGTTCCCCAAGGGAAGATTAGCGGGACCTCAGCGGCAACGCAAGAACATATCGGGAACCAGGATCGTGCTTTGCACCCAGGCGGGTCGCCATTCCGAGCCAGGCCCGGAATGACGGAATTTGCTCCAGCGAAACGTTCGGCGCTCAGGCCTCGACGCCCAGCCCGATCTGGCAGGCGACGCCGGTGCCGCCCAGCCCACAATAGCCGGCCGGATTCTTGGCGAGGTATTGCTGGTGGTAGTCCTCGGCGAAGTAGAGCACGGGGGCCTTGGCGATCTCGGTGGTGATCGGCCCGTAACCGCCCGCCGCGAGCGCATTCTGGTACTCGTCGCGCGACTGCTCGGCGGCGGCCTTCTGGGCATCGTCATGGGTGTAGACCGCGGAGCGATACTGCGTGCCGATGTCGCCGCCCTGGCGCATGCCCTGCGTCGGATCGTGGTTCTCCCAGAAGATCTTCAGCAGATCCTCGTAGGAAATCTTCGCCGGATCGTAGACGACGAGGACGACCTCGGTGTGGCCGGTCAGCCCGGAGCAGACCTCCTCATAGGTGGGGTTCGGCGTCGTGCCCCCGGCATAGCCCACGGCGGTCACCCAGATGCCGTCGCCGCTCTGCCAGAACTTGCGCTCGGCGCCCCAGAAGCAGCCGAGACCGAACAGCGCCTTGCGCATCCCCTCCGGATAGGGGCCGGCGAGGGCGCGGCCGTTGACGAAATGGGTCTCAGCGGTGGGGATCGCCTCGCTGCGGCCAGGCAGCGCCTCGGCCGGCGTCGGCATCTCGGTCTTCTTGCGCAGGGAGAACATCGTTCGCTCCGTTTCTTCTTGAGCCGGCCGCTTATGTAGGCGCCCGAAAGGCTTTCGCACAGGGGCTTCGCGGCGGGGACGCCTTCACCGGCGCGTGACGAAGCCGATTCGGGGCTGCGGCCTCTGCCCTAGCCAGAGCAGGCAGAAGCCGAGGAAGAGCGCGACGAGCGCCACCGGCATGCGCAACAGAGTCAGCAGCACCGGGTCCCAGAGCAGCGGGTGGATATTGCGCTCGATGGCCGGCTGGATCACCGCGTAGCGTTCCTGCAGCACCGAGGCCACGGTGTCGCCGAACGCGGTGAAACGCGGGGCCGAATTGGCGATCGAGCGCGCGCCGTCGAGAACCGCCGCGATGAAGCCGGCCGCGACAAACAGGTAACCGATCAGCCGCACCAAGAACCGCACTGCCCGCTTCCCTCCCGATTCGCGATGCAAGGACACCTTCCTCCGAAGGCACCTCCCCTGCGATCGCTCGTCCATATGCAGATGTGCCCGGCCCGGCACCGGATCGCAACAGGCCCGCCTGATCCAGGAAGCGGGATTTACCAGGATTGTGAACAAGCTGGCATCTCGGGCCTTGAAAGATGGCGGGCCGGCAGTCATAAGCAGCGCGCCGGACAGGTGGCCGAGTGGTTGAAGGCGCACGCCTGGAAAGTGTGTATACGGGAAACCGTATCGCGGGTTCGAATCCCGCCCTGTCCGCCATTTTCCGCATAGGGAAGCCCACTCGGGGCGCACGCACATCGCTGGGTCAGCGGTTGCATGTGACGCTGGCCGGCCAGGATTGGCCGGGCCTTTCCGTCATTCCTCAAGCCTCTGATGGCGCGGCTGTGGATCGCGGTGCGGCAGCCGTAGACGGCCAACGCCCCCGCGCTCCGGGGTCGGCCTTGGGCTCGGCAGAGTCTGCTCTTCGTTCTTGGCAAAATCTTCAACTGCATCGCGATCGGAGGCCTGATTTCCCTCCATCCGGCCAGCTATCCAACGAGCGAGACGAGGACCCGCAGCGCTCGTTCCGTTCATGGTCACCCACGACCCGCTTCGAGTGCCTGCGGCGATCACACCGCCATGCACGAGCGAGTCATCGCAGGTGGCCAGCGCGGACGGGCGGAAGCAGGACCCATCGATGTCTTTTCCTCCGGCAGAATATTTCGGCGGCCTTAGCTCCTTATGCATCAGGCCACCGACGACGAGCGGCGTGCTGCCCGTGGCCATTGCGTTCAACGATCCAGCGCGTTGAACGATACAGCCCGGATCGTCCTCTTCTTCTTCGCAGCCGGTCTCGTCGAATTGACGATAATCGGCGTGGTCGAAGTACGATTGGCGGCCTCGAGGCGGATAGCCGAACGGCGTTTGGTCACGTTGGATCCACGCGTCCACGATGGAATCGCCCTCGAATCCGCGATTCGCGAGGCGGATCGTCCATAAGCCGGCGGGTGCGACCGGGCCGCTATCCAGACGCTCGGTGGGCTGGAGCGCGATCAGGAACATCCCGCGCTTCGTTATGGAATCGGCGCGAAAGAAAACCTGACAAATGATCAGGCCATCGCGCTGCAGCGTCAGCACCTGGTTCTCGCCTTCGATGAGGTGGCCGCTTTCCTCCCCGTCGGGGGTCGTCAGCGCGACGCTGATGCGACCACCAGGGTCGTAGTCTCCAGGAAGCCAGATTTCGACGAAACTGGGCGTCGTGTCGCAAGGCTGCACGCGCCAGTAGAGTTTGGCCTGGCTCGACGGATCCGTCGCCTCGGAAAAATGCACGGACGCGTGGAGACGCGCGAGGTGGCTGTTTCCGGCGGGAATAATCACGCGCATCTGCGCATCCGGGTAGGCATTGTTATGGATCGTGACGATCTCGTCGATGCCGCGCTCGATTGGATGCGTGCCGTCATGAGGGCCGGCCGTGAAACCGTAGCTGAACGCGACGACAATCGGGGCTCCGGGGACGAGCTGCCGCGCCTTTCGTTCGATGTAGGCCACAGCGTCGATGGCGAAGGGCGTCAGCAAAGCGCCCGAAGAATCGGCGACGACACTGATCGGCAGCTGCACGCCGATGATGCGCCAATCCTGCTGTGCGCCAAAGTCCAGTCCGAAGGCTTCATCAAGCACATGCGTGCCATGCGAATGCCTTTGCGCCAGCGATTTGTGCCCCGACCGGCCGAAGTCGAGAACGCCTGCCAGGTCGTAGAAGGCATCCTCGTCGCCCGCGCTCGCGGTCAACCAACCGTCGATATCCGTTGCGAGGATCTCGCGCCCATGCTCGAGCACTCCATCGTCGGGCGGCCCCTGCAACCACACCGCTTCGAAGCGGGTCTTCGTCGCCGACAGGCGAAAGCGCTCGTGGCCGAAGGCGAGCCCGTCATCGATGATCCCCACAACGACCGGGCGAGGCGGCGCAGCCAGACCGGCATCGGCCTCATCCGTCGTCACTGCCGGTCGCCTGGGCTTGCGCATTCCATCACGACGCTTACCCGGCATTCCGCTTGCAGGCAGAGGAGGTCCGAAGGTCACCAGATCGAAGATGTCCTCCAGATCGATGACACCGCCGCCAGCATTGGGATCGAAGAGCCGCACCGCTTTCGCTGGATCGTAGAAGAATGTGACGAGGCGCTCTGCCTTCCCCCTCGTAGCGTCTTCCAAAGCGCTTACAAACGCACGCCAATCCCCGTGCTGGGCCTCGGGCAGGCTATTCAGTTGCCGAAGCAGCGTTGACGGATGGGCTCGGGGCCTGACCATCATGCGGACCCGATACCCGTCCGCACCATGGGGCAGATAATCGGCCTGTCCGGCGCCCGGCTTCCAAAGGGCCCAGTCCATATAGCTGTCACAAGCCGAAAGGACGCGCTTGCGGGAATCCTCGATCGTCCAAGTCATCCGGCCACTCCCCTTGGCTGGCTAGCTCGCGCTCAACTCACTTCCATTCGCTCGCGGCCTTCTGCCAGATCCAAGCAAGGAGCGGCGAATAGGAGGCCGCCGGGAGTGTCTGCGGCGCTCCGTCATTCATTGAGAATTGGTGCCCCTCGGGCGAAGGGATCAGCGTTCCCGTGACGACATCGAAAAGCCGATACCAGCGGAAATCATACCGATCAGGGTATCCGCTCGTTCCGTCGAATATCCACGGCTGGTAGGTGTTGCCAGCGCCGGACGCGGCCCGCGAACGCGCGACGACGTAGCTGCCGATCGTCAGCCCCAGAAGGGCGCCCGCAACGCTATCGACTGGAAAGTGCACCCCCGCAACGGTGCGGTTGACGGCAATGCGCGCGGCCAGCCGCAACATCTGAGTGCGCCAGGCCGGTTCCGTGAGCGCATAAGCGGTGTTCCCTGAATCGCGCATCACATTCCACAGCACGGTGGCGAGGGCGAAACTCTCGGTCGCATGCCCGCTCGGCAACGTGCCATGCTCCGGGGTCGCAATCATCGGCTGGATTCGCGGAGAGAACTCGATCGGCCGGCGGCCGGCGATCGCGTGCTTGACGCGCAGGTGAATGAACATTGCCAGCCGCACGGTGGCGGCGAGCATTTCCAACGTCCATTTTTTCCTGCCCGGGTCGAGCCTGGCGACAGATCCGAAAAAGTCGACCACCCCGTTGATCTGAGCCAATATCTCGGACGCGCGATCAGACCGAAGCTGGGCGTAGTCCTCGACCAAAGCCACTTGTGCCTCGAATGTCGTCTCCGGCGGTTTCGCAGTCGAGAACAACGGGAGATACCTGGCCGTGGGGACCGCGCCCGCGGTGCTTCCAGCGGTCACCTCCAGGTGCCATACAGCCATGCGCCGCGGCGGCGGCGGTGTCGTGGACGCTTCCGGAGCGGCCGCAAAGCCGATCCGCGATTTCAGCTCGAAATCAATGGTTGCGGCGCGCACCCAAGGCGCCCAATACGCCAGCGCAGCAGGGTCTTCCTCGGGAAGCGCATCCTGGTGCCACGCTTGGGGCGAGAGAGGATCCAGGGAGCCAACGATCCCGTCGCGACTACGGATCAGGGCGTCGGCTCCGGCCAGCCCGTCCAATCCATCCGGCCCGGCGATTCCTCCGATGCCCCCTATTCCCCCGATGCCTCCTATACCGCCTATCCCGCCGATGCCACCTATTCCGCCAATCCCCCCGATCCCAGTCATAGCGGCCCTCCAAATGTTGGATTAGTTGGGCAAGCCGATTGCGCGGAAGGTCTCCGCCCATTCCTGCCCAATGGGAAAGGCAGCACTCGGTGAACGCTCAAGCCATGCGGTCACAGTTAGATTGGGCTCGATCCGCAGCAGTTCCGCCGCCGCCTGGCGCGCTCCGTCGGCGTCGCCGAGGTTCCAGCAGGCAACTGCCATGGCACGTAGCGTCGAAGCATGGGTGCGATTGGTGCGCAACGAACGCTTCGCCGCCGCCAAAGCTCGATCAAACTGATGTGCCGCAAGGTAGGCTGTAGCCGCTAAAGAATCGTAGAAGTACCGGTGCGGGTCTAAGGGCGATAGCGCGAGCGCGCGACGCGTGCATCGGACGGCCTGCTGCCCTTCGTTCATGAAAGCATGAAGAGTGCCCCGGAGCAACCACGCGAAAGCATCATTGGGATTGCTCTCAAGGGCACGATCATAGCAATGACGTGCGGCATCGAACTGTTTTAACAGGTTGGTGTGCACAAACCCATCGACGGCAAGCGCCAACGAACAGTGCGGGTCGATCTCGATCGCCTGCCGGGTCCATCGCTGCGCGATTCTGGCCTCTTCAGGGATATCCTGCGACCATCCCTGCTGAACACGCAGCACATGCCAATTGGCGAGTAGCGCCTGAGGCATGGCATGGCGCGGGGCGCGTTCAATGAGCGCTTCGAGAAGCACCCGGGCATGATTGAAATCTCCCGGGGAAAGCCGGTGCATCAAGGCCGTTGCGGCGATCAACAACGTGTAGCTTTGAAGGTTGGACAGCCGCTGCGAACGGGCGCGCCGCACTTCGCGAGACATCACGGCGACAGAGACCTCCGTCGCAATCTCGTCAATCATTTCGCGCCGGCCTGACAGCAGGCCGTCAACGCTGCCCTTATATCGACCGGACCAAGCAATTTGCGCCGTGGCTGTATCCACGAGCTCAACCTCGACGGACACCTTGGTGCCGGCGACGCGGTAGACGCCCGACAATACGTATTCCGCTCGGAGCATTGAGACGATTTGCTCCAACGAGGATCCCCGATCCCGAAAGGCCGTGGTCGAAAGGCGCGATATGACGTTGAACTCGGTCGTTTGCGAAAAGTCCCGGATCAATTCCTCGGCGATCACTTCGCCAAGCACATGATGGTCATCACTGGAGTCACGCGTCGAAAAAGGGATCACCGCCAGCGCGGGAAGCAGGTCTCCGACGACCGGCCCGAGCGAAATGCCCGAAGGCGGGGCGACCCGATAGGCCCGGATCGGCTGGGCGAAATGCTTCACATGGCACTCCCCGAGGTCCTCGATGTCAGCATCCAGATCGGCGGTAATCTGGTCGCGCACAGCGGCCGAGAGGCAGATTTCATCGGGACCGACGAGGGTCGCCAAACGAGCGACGCGGTTGACGCTCCGGCCGTAGACGTCGTCCTCGCTGAGGATGACGCCGCCAATCTCGATGGCCATGCGGAGATGTGTCTGCTCTCCGGCGGGGCGGCCCATGTTGCGGGCTTGCATCGCGTCGCGAAGCGCAAAGGCGGCCCTCAGCGCGGAACGTGGATTTTCGAAGTCCACGAGAATCCCATCGCCGAGTCCTTTGACAAGTCGGCCATGGTGCCCGGGGAGAATGGCGGACTTCACATGCCCGATGAAATCCAGCCAACCGGCAACAAAGCCGCCTTCATCCTGCTCGACGAGGCGCACAGACTCCACCACATCGGCCCAGAGCATGGTCCGGACCGCTCGTGGAAGTGCCACATCAAGATCAGCGGCCGTTCTGTTCAAGGCTCGCCCCTCGCTGGTATCGAGACTATGTCGGCAAGCAAGCAACCTTAAGACTCCGCGCAGGGCATCGTCTATGCCTGTCCAGCCTCCGTCTGCCCGACGTTCCCTCGCCGAGACATTCCGCCGCGAGGGCGCGGCCGACCGCCGGCCGAGTTGCGGATGCTGCGATCGGCAGCGGCTCCCGGAACGGCGGAGCAAAGCTCGTTGCCGCGAGCGTGAATTGAGAGCGGTCGGGGCTGGATGATAGGCTCCCTGCAGCGATCTTTCGAGGGAGACGCGCGGAAACGCATGGACTTGCACATCAGCATTTCCGGACGGGTCCAGGGTGTCGGCTACCGCCAATGGTTACGCGGGCGCGCGCTCGCGGCCGGTGTCAGCGGTTGGGTGCGCAACCGCGCCGACGGCACAGTGGAAGCGGCGCTGTCCGGCCCAGCCGAAAGCGTCGAGCGGCTGGTTTTCGAGGCACGCCAGGGCCCCCGCGGCGCTGATGTCGAGGACATTCGGCAGCTCGAAGCCGCACCGCCGCGGCTGGATGGTGGCGGTCAAAGCTTCTTCATCGCGGCCACCGCCGTTGAAGATTGAAAGGACGCCCTGGAGACGATGCCGGCCGCGTTCGGGCACCATTCTCCTGCTGGCCAAGCGGGGATAGTCCGCGCTCTGGGCCGCCGACGCTCCTGAGCTCCGTGCGGAATGCGTCTTGCACTCCACATGCCACACCCGATAGGCCCTGCATGCGACGAACGCGGTCACGAGGGTCTGGTCGAATGATGGTGGATGATTTCCGTTCGGATACGGTGACGCGCCCCTGCGAGGGCATGCGTGCCGCCATGGCAGCGGCCGAGGTCGGCGACGCCGTCTATGATGACTGCCCGACCACCAAGCGCCTCGAAGCGATGGTCTCCGAGCGGCTGGGGAAGGAAGCTGCTCTTTTCTTTCCCACCGGCACACAGGCGAACCTCGCTGGGCTCATGGCTCACTGTGGCCGTGGCGAGGAATATCTCGTCGGCCAGATGGCGCACACCTATCGGCTCGAAGGTGGTGGCGCCGCAGTTCTGGGTTCGATCCAGCCGCAGCCCTTGCCCAATGAGCCTGATGGAACGATCGCGCTGGATGCCATTGCGAACGCGATCAAGCCGAACGACTTCCATTTCGCCATGACGCGGCTGCTCGCGCTGGAAAACACGTTCAACGGCCTGGTTCTGCCCGACGCCTATCTGGAGGCGGCAACCCAGCTCGCCCGCTCCCGCGGGCTCGCTACCCATCTCGACGGCGCCCGGCTGATGAACGCTGCCGTGGCGAGCGGCCGGGACGCCGCCTGGATCGCGGCACAATTCGACAGTGTTTCCATGTGCCTCTCCAAGGGCCTCGGCGCGCCGGTCGGCTCCATCCTCGTCGGCCCGAAGGACTTCATCGAGAAGGCCCGCCGGATCAGGAAGATGCTGGGCGGCGGGATGCGCCAGACCGGCGTGCTCGCCGCGGCCGCGATCTACGCCTTGGAGCACAACGTCACGCCGCTGAGCGAAGATCATCGGCGCGCCGCGGCTCTTGCCGAAGTGCTGGCGCGTTTTCCGGATCTCGGCGCGGGCCCGTCGCGCACGAACATGGTGTTCATGACGCCCAAGGGCATCGACACTGGCGCATTCGCCGCGCTTCTGGGGAGCCGCGGCATCGCCGTGGGCGGGCGATACGGGACGCTGCGCTGGGTCACCCATCTGGACGTAGACGACGCATCAGTCGAGCGGGTCGCCGAAGCCTGCGAGATTTTCTTCGACAGGCAAACGACACCCGCCGTATCGAAAGCCCGTGCCTGAACGGCGCCGGGAGCGGACACTGCGCAACGGCCTGGAAGCGGCTCCCTCTCGCCTGGATCGAAGGCGGTCCGTGAGAGGATCATCTGCAACTCGGCGAGCCTGATCCGTGCCCTCGGAAGCTAACCCTGAGCTGGGCGGTTCCGCCGAGGCGGCGGGTGTTGGCGGAGAGCTCGCTGTCGAAGCGCGTGCCCGAGGAGACGCGCTCGCTGAGCGCAGGCCAGGTTCCACTGACGGCGGATTCAGCCGACCACACCGGGGCTCGGTTCCGGGCAACTGGACCGAGGACCCGGAACGGATAAAGTCCGGCCGGGGTCCGACAAGGCAGGGGCGAGACGATGCGTCGATCGGTGTGGGCGGCACTATGCGTTGCAGCATTTACTTTGAGCGCCGGCGCCGCCGAGCCGAGCAAAGGCGAATTCCTTCAGGACTACGTCACCTGCGAACTCTGGATGAAGCGCGAGGCGACCGACGTCGAAATGCATGCCGCGATCGGCCGGTGGGTGGTCGACGCGCTGCGCCAGCACTCCCCCACGCGCCTGTCGAGATATGGCGACGCCGACATCCGCTCCGCGGTCGAGCGCCATTGCGAGGCGCAGCCGAAGCAGACCTTGACCGTCGCAACCTTCCTGGCCGGCCTGCGCCTTCCGGAGTAGGCCCGCCGAAGGACCGCGAGGCGGCCGTGCTCGGCGTGAACCATATCGACACCACCGACTTCTACGGTCACCGCGTCACCAACCAGCTGATCCGCGAGGCGCTCGCTCGCTATCCTGACGACCTTGTCATCGTCACCAAGATCGGCGCGCGACGTGGGGCCGACGCGTCCTGGCTTCCCGCGTTCTCGCCCGCCGAGCTGCGCCAGGCGGTGCACGACAATCTGCACAACCTCGGGCTCGATGCGCTCGACGTGGTCAATCTGCGCCTGATGGGCTCGATCCACGCCCCGAGCGAAGGCTCGATCGAGCCGGAGCTCACCGTGCGGCGCGACAAGCAGTCTCGGAAGGTGGGAGCCCCTCAGGCCTGCGCCATGGACGCTTCGGCCGGCTCCCAATCGTAGAGATGGATCAGCTTGGGATCGTCGGCGTGCTCGATCAGCATGCGGCGAACCCGGTCCTGCCATAACGCTGCGAAGCTGCCGAGCTCGGCGGCATCGCCTTTGCCCGAGACCGCCCGCGGCATCACGGCCGCCATTTCGGCTGCGTGCGGCACGGCGCCCGTGTCGATGTCGACGACGACACCCACGCCCGTGTCGCAACGCCGCAGCGCCATGACGCCGTCGATGTCCGCCCCAAAACAAAGCATGTCGTGCCTGGCAAAGCGCCGGGCCGGACCGATGCCGCCGAAGCCGGTTTCAGCTGCCGCCCCGGTGAGCAGCGAGACCACCGACGCCTGCACGCCCGTCGTCCCCTGGTCGCGCTCGTCGCGCATGAACACCGCGATGCCACCGCGCTCGGGCAATTCCTGATCGTAGAGATAGGAAAGACCGTTGATCACCATGAGATAGGCGCCGGCCACGGCGGGGCAGGAATGGCCGGCGAGCCGGACGACATCCTCATAGCCGTACTCCAGGATGCCGTCCTCGCTGGCACCGAGAAAAGCAGCGAGCGGATCTCGCATTCTGAGGCGGGGGGCCTGCGCGAAAAAGGAAGGGAATCTCATCGTGTCACCTCGATCCCGGCCCGGCGTGGCGCGCCGCTGCATCCGAAAGACCGTCTCGACCTAACGGGCGCCGCGGACAATGTTATTGTCCAGACGCAAGCAATTCGGCGGCTTTCTGCCAGTTCTGCAGGGCGAGGGCTCAGGCCGCCGGCGCTCCGATGCCGAAACGCTGCGGATCAGCGGCGAGATCGCGTAGCGAATATCTGTCGAGCTCGGCCAGGAAGGCCTCCATCGCGTCCGAGAGAATGCCGCGCCAACGATCCAGGCTGAGCAGCGAACCGCCTTCCGCTTCCCCGAAGCATTCCACAAGGGAGAAAGCCGGCTCGGTCGCGCGGATAAGCGCGCCCAGCGAGATTTCCTCCGGCCGCTGCGCCAGCGTCAGCCCGCCGGAGCGGCCGCGCACCCCTTTCAGGAAATCCTGGCGAACCAGCAGGTTGGCGACCTTCATCAGATGGGTCCGCGAGATGCCGTATGAGACCGCGGCTTCCTCGACGGTGACCAAACGGTCCGGATGAGCGGCGGCAAAAATCAGGAGCCGCAGCGCATATTCGCTGAACTGGGTCAATCGCATTCCAGAAGCCCGCTATATCCGTTCACGCCCCAACTTTCCCGATGAATTAGACAAATATGCAGCGTAACTCCTCCACTCTCACAACTACATTGTTTCTAGAACAATTCTATTGTTATCTCTGAACATCAAGCTAGACACCGCTAAACACCGCTAGTTTGATATGGATCAACATGTCGCACCTTGCAGATCGGTATTTACAGCCTCCGTCTCCGCACGTAGGAAAAGTGCCATCTGAAATTCCTATTTTAGAACTCCCCCATGCCGAACGCCAGCTTGAAACGCAACGACCCCGCCATTGGCGGGCGGGCCTGTGTCGGGCCGGTCGGCCGGAAGCTGGCTTCGCCGTTTACGTACCTCCTCCCTCAGCAGGCGCCGAGATCATGACGACCCACAATGCAAGCACCTGCGCCCACATGTGCGCCTCGCGCCGCCCCGGCCGGCTCGGGCAGATGACGCTCGCGGCGCTTCTGGCGAGCGTGTCGGCTCAGGCGTGCCTCGCCCAATCGGCCTCCCCCGGTTCCGCCATCGTTCTCGACACCATCGTGGTCGAGAGCGCCGGCGTGCCCGCCTTCGTACGGGATCGTTTCTTCGCGACCGCCGGTGGCGCGACGCTGCTCACCGCAGAGGACATTCCCCAAAGCGGCAATCCGACACTGGCCCAGGCCCTGCAGGACGCGCCGGGCGTCGTCGTGCAGGAGTTCTTCGGCGGCAACGACCAGCCGCGCATCCAGATCCGTGGCTCCGGCCTGCAGCAGAACCCGGTCGAGCGCGGCATCCTCGTGCTGCGCGACGGGCTGCCGCTCAACCGTGCCGACGGCTCCTATATCGTCGGCCTCGCCAATCCGCCGCAGGCGCAGTCGATCGAGGTCTATCGCGGGCAGGCGGCCCACCGCCTCGGCGCGACCGTGCTCGGCGGCGCCCTCAACTTCGTCTCACCGACCGGCAACAGCGCGCCGGGCACGCAGGTGCAGGTCTCGGGCGGCAGCTTCGGCCAGGTCAATCTCTCCGGCCAGACCGGCTACCGTCGCGAGGGCATCGATGCCCTGATCCAGGGCGATTTCAGCCGCCGCGACGGCTATCGCGTCTATAATGAATCGCAGCGTGCCAGCGTCAGCGGCAATGTCGGCGTCGCCCTGACTGAGAACATCAAGACCCGCTTCTTCATCGGCTATACCGATCTCAGCTTCGATGTCGCCGGCCCGCTGACGAAGGAGGGCCTGCGCGCCGATCCGAAGCAGGTCCATGGCGGCCCGCGCGTCGTCAATGGCGTGGCGATCGACCCCGGTCCCAATGTCCTGCGCGATCGGCCGCGGCGCGAGACGCAGCAGTTCTTCATTGGCAACCGCACCACCGCGGAATTCGGCCCCCACCTCGTCGATCTCGGCCTCGGCTACACCTACACCGACGACATGTTCCGCTTCCCGATCTCCTCGGGCGTGCGGGTCACCAAGGGCGGCGATTTCACCGCCGTCGCGCGCTACGCCTACAAGCCGGACCAGGCGGCCGCACTGCCGCTCTTCGAGACGACCGCGCAATACGTCATCGGCTCGGCCCAGCGCGAAAACTACGTCAACCAGGGCGGGACCACAGGGGCGCTGTTCGGCGAGAGCGATCTCGATGCGAGCACGCTCTCGCTCTATGCCGGCGCCAATATCCCGGTTTGGCAGAGCGTGACGCTGTCGCCAGCGATCTCCTACGCCCATGCCACGCGCGATAACCTCGACACCTTCGCCTTTGCCCGCCGGCCGACCAACGCCTACAACCCGGCCTCGCCCTATATGCTGCTGCCGAACGGCTCGGTGCCGACGCAGGATTCGAGCTATAGGCGCTCCTATGACGGCTGGAGCCCCAGCCTCGGCCTGAGCTGGCAGCCGACCGCCAACCAGATCGTCTTCGCCGCGCTGTCGCACAGCTTCGAGCCGCCGACCCATGACGATCTGCTGGCGACGATCAACGGCACTCCCAACAGCAGCCCCGGCCGGCCCAACCCCGCTACACCGATGCAGGCTGCAGCCGCCTTTTCCACGCCGGCGCTGAAGGCGCAGACGGGAACAACGCTCGAGGGCGGCTGGCGCGGCCGGCAGGGCGATTATTCCTGGGACGGTGTCGTCTACTATTCCTGGATCGACAAAGAGCTGCTCAGCCTGCGCGACGCCACCGGCGCCTCGCTCGGCGCGATCAATGCCGACAAGACGACGCATTTCGGCATCGAGCTCGGCCTCGGTGCCAAACTCTTCGAGCGGCTGACCGGGCGCCTCGCCTACACCTACCAGGACTTCCGCTTCGACAACGATCCGACGCGCGGCAACAACCGCATCGCCGGGGCGCCGCGCCATCTCATCAACGCCACGCTGCAATACCAGGCGACCCAGGCCTGGATGCTGCAGGCCTCGCTACGCTGGAACCCGGAGAAGACGCCGGTCGACAACATGAACACGCTCTATGCCGACCCCTATGCGCTGGTCGACCTGCGGACCGAATACCGGATCAACGAGAGCCTCACTGCCTTCGGCGAGATCAGCAACGTCTTCGACAGGACCTATGCCGCCTCGACGCTGATCGTCGACCAGGCCCGCCCGGACCAGGCGGCGTTCCTGCCTGGCACCGGCCGCGCCTTCTATGCCGGGCTGAAGGCGCGATTCTGAACAAGACACATGGTCCGCGTCGCCGGCTTCCGGCGACGCGGCAAGGAGATCAGCATGCTCGACCGCCGCCGCTTCCTCGCTGCCAGCGCCGCCACCATCGCCCTGCCGCATCTCGCGCGCGCCGCCGAGCCGCTCGTGCTCTGGGGCCCGCCGGCGACACCCGGCTTGCTGCTCATCGCCGCCGCAAAGGACCCGGCGCTCAAGCCCTTCGCCGAGAGCGTGGAAGTCAGGATCTGGCGCACGCCGGACGAGATGCGCGCCGGCGTCGCCTCGGGCGGCATGAAGGCGGTGGTGGTGCCGAGCTATGTCGCGGCCAATCTGCACAATCGCGGCCTCGGCATCCGGCTCGCCAATGTCCTTACCCACGGCCTGCTGCAGGTGGTGGCGCCGGCCGGCACGGTGAGCACGCTCGCCGATCTCAAGGGCAAGCGCGTGGCGGTGCCGTTCAAGAACGACATGCCCGATTTCCTCTTCCGCCGCATGCTGGCGGCGCAGGGCCTGAAACCGGAAGAGCTGAACATCGACTATTCCGGCACGCCGCCGGAAGCCGTGCAGCTCCTGCTCGGCGGGCGGGTCGATGCCGCCCTGCTCTCGGAGCCCGCGACCTCCGGCGTGATCATGATGTCGAGCATGCGCGGCAAGCCGCTCGAACGAGCCATCGACCTCCGCAAGCTCTGGGCGGCCGCGACCGGGCGGCGGAACCTGCCGCAGGCCGGGCTCGCCGTCACCGACGCGCTGACCAGGCAGATCGGCACCGAGGGGATCGCGGCCTTGCAGCGGGCGCTGGAGGTGGCGCTCGGCACCGTCGCCGCCGATCCCTCGGCCGTAGCCTATGAAGCCGGGACGCTCTTCCAGCTGCCCGCGCCCCTGCTCGCCCTGGCGGCGCCTGTGAGCAATCTCGTGGCGCAGCCCGCCTCGGCCGCACGCCCCGATCTCGAGGCGCTGTTCGCTGCACTGGCCTCGGACGATCCGCGCATCATCGGCGGCAAGCTGCCGGGCGACAGCTTCTACGCGCTCTGACGCGATGCGCCACGGGCTCGCCTTTTTGGATTGGGTCGGCCGCTATCTCTGGTCCGGTTGGGCCGGCGCGGCCGGACTGTTCTGCATCGCCGCCGCCTGGCAGGCGGGCCACGAACTCTATGGCTCCTTCATCCTGCCCGCGCCCCTCGAAACCGTGCGCGAGGTGGCGAAGCTCGCGCAGGACGAGGCTTTCCGCTATGCCGCGCGCGAGACGGCCGAGCGCGCCGGCCTCGGCTTCGCCCTCTCTGTCCTGATCGGCACCGTGGCCGGGATCGCGGCCGGCTATTCCTTCGCCGCGATGCGGCTGATGCGCCCGGTCGTCACCGTCATCCTCGGCGTGCCGCCGATCGCATGGATCGTGCTGGCGCTGATCTGGTTCGGCGCCAGCGGCGGCACCGCCGTCATGACGGTCGTCGTCGCCTCGCTGCCGATCTCCTTCGCCGGTGGCCTCGAGGGCGTCGCGACCCGCGACCGGACGCTCGACGCGATGGCGCGCTCCTTTGACGCCGGCCCCTTCATGCGGCTGCGCACCGTCACCGTGCCGCACATGATCTCCTATCTCTTCCCGGCCTGGACGACGACGGCGGGCTCGGCCTGGAAGGTCACGGTGATGGCCGAGCTGCTCTCGAATGCGGGCGGGCTCGGCGGCGATCTCGCCAGCGCGCGCGCCCTGTTCGATATTCCGCGTGTCACCGCGATCGTGCTCGTCACCGTCGGCTTCGCACTCCTGACCGAATACGCCCTGCTCCAGCCGATCCGTAACCGGCTGGAGCAGTGGCGCGAGGCCGGCCAGCCCTGGGGCGTGAAGCGATGAGGCTGGAACTGGACCGGATCGGCCACGCCTTCCTCGGCCGCGCCGTCTTCGAGGACCTGACGCTGTCACTCGGCGATGGCGAAATCGTCGCGCTGGTCGGTCCTTCGGGCTGCGGCAAGACCACGGTGCTGCAGATCGCGGCGGGGCTGATCGATCCGCTGCGCGGGCGGGTGCGCCGGCATTACGGAGGGCACGCCGTCGTCTTCCAGGAACCGCGCCTGCTGCCCTGGCTGACGGCGCGCGACAACATCGCCTATGGGCTCGCAGCGCGCGGGATCAGCAAGGCCGAACGGCGCGCCATGGCGGAGCGGCGGGCCGCGGAAGTCGGGCTGCTCGCGCGAGATCTCGACAAGTATCCGGCGGAACTCTCCGGCGGCATGCGCCAGCGGACGGCGGTCGCTCGCGCGCTCGCGGTCGATCCCGAGACGGTCTATTTCGACGAGCCCTTCACCGCGGTCGATGTTGGACTGCGGCGCGTGCTGCAGGACCTCATCATCGCGGCCTGTGCCCGGGACAAATTCTCGGCGCTCTTCGTCACCCATGATCTCGCAGAAGCGGTCCGGCTGGCGCATCGCATCGTCGTGCTCTCGGACCGGCAGGAGGGCATCGTGGCCGAGCGCATTCTCCCCGGCATGCCGGGCGAGCGTGATGACCGCTCCGTGTTCGACACCGTGCAGGCCTGGGCGAAAGATCCTGCCTTCGCCGCGCTGTTCGACGGCGACAGGCAGTAGCATGACCCAGGTTTCGCCCGAGCGCCGACAGGCCGTCCATCCGCTGCTCGCGGAGGCGCTGAAGCTGTTCTTCCCCGTAGCGGCGGCGCATGCCGTGCTGCTGCCGTTGATCTGGGTGACACTCTTCGCCTTCGACTTGCCTTTGGCCCGGCAGGTGCCGGCCGGCCAGTGGCATGCCCATGAGATGATCTTCGGCACCTATGGCGCGGCGCTCGCGGGCTTTCTCGGCTCGGCCATGCCGGAATGGACCGACACCAAGCCGCGTCGGGGACTGGCGCTCCTCCCTCTGCTCGCGCTCTGGCTGCCCGGCCGGCTGATCGGATTCCTCGGCGCCGACGCGCTGATCCTACCGGCAGCGCTGACCGATTTCGCCTTCCTCGTTGTGCTGCTTGCTGCTGTCGTCCGCCCGCTGATCGAGCGGCGCAGCACCCGCCACGGCTCCTTCGCCCTCTGGATCATGCTGTTCGCCCTGATCGAGGTCGGAATTCGTGTGGCCTGGCTGCGCGGCGAGACGGAATGGTCGGCGCGGCTGCTGCAGGCGGCGCTCGCCATCTTCCTCGTCTTCCTCTCGCTCGCCATCGCGCGAATCAACGTCGTCGTCGTCAACCACGCGCTGGATCCGAGCGGTGAGACCACGCCCTACCGGCCCCATCCGGGCCGGCAGAACCTCACCGCGGGCCTGGTCGGGCTGCAGCTTGTCGCCGCGTTGATCGCGCCGCATTCCGCCGTTCCGGCCTGGCTCGCGCTCGCCGCGGCGGCAGCCTTCTTCGACCGGCTGGCCGAATGGTTCATCGGCCGCGCCGTGCTGCGCGCCGAGGTGCTCGCGCTCGCCGCCGCCAACGCCTGTGGCGGCTTCGGTTTCCTGGTGATCGGCCTCGCCGGGCTCGGCGCTCCCGTCGCGCCGGGGACGGGGCTTCACCTGCTCTCGGTCGGTGCGCTCGGGCTTGCGGTCATGGCCGTCTTCGTGATCGCGGGGCTGCGCCATAGCGGGCGCGACCTCGTGCTGCCACCGGCGGCGAAGCTTGCGCTCGCCCTGATGGCAGCGGCGGGGCTCGCTCGCGTCCTGCCGGAAATCGGCATCGGAGAGAGCCTGCTCGGCCGACACTACCAGATTGCTGCCGGCCTCTGGTCGGCGGCCTTCGCCGCCTGGCTGACCGGCTTCTGGTCGATCCTCAACGCCCCGAAGCAGGACGACGGCGGCTGCGGTTAGAGCGTGCCGCGTTTTGGCTCAAGCCCGTGTCATCGCGGCCGGAGCGCAACGCAGAGCCGGGATCCATGCCGGAATCCTGATCGACAGCGCTCCGGCATGGATCCCAGGTCAAGCCCGGGGTGAACGGGTGTTTCCGCAGAAAAACGACATGCCGTCAGTCGGTGCCAGGAGACGCGCCGAGCCCGGCGCGCTCCGTCTCGTGATGCAGATTGACAACTGACAGCGTTCGGCCGCGCGGCATTTACGATCGGTTAACCATTTCGCGGAATAGATCGTGGCAACCGATTTTTTACCAAGATGACCAACGTGTTAACGCAACCGCGACCCATCCGCCTCAAGGGGCGCAGCTTCCTGGCCATGGCCCTGTCCCCCGAATTTCCGTTCGAGGACTGGCTGGTCAGGCTCGACGATCTCGCGTCGCGTTCCACCGGCTTCTTCATGCGGCGCCCGGTGGTGCTCGACGTCAGCGGGCTCGATATCGAGCGCTCCGAGCTGCGCGAACTGATCGACAAGCTCAGCGCCCGCAACGTGCGAATCATGGGCATCGAGGGCGCCCGTCCCTCCCTGCTCGGCGCCGACATGCCGCCGGCCATGGCGGATGGGCGCCCGACTTCGGACATCGAAGCGCCGAGCGAGGACGAGGTTCGCGAATCGAAGACTTCGAAGAAGGCAGCGGTTGCTGCTCCCGCGGCGCCTGCACCGAAGGCGATGCCTTCCATGCTCGTGACCGAACCGGTGCGCTCGGGGCAGTCGATCGTCTTCACCGAAGGCGACGTGACGGTCGTCGGTTCGGTCGCCTCGGGCGCGGAAATCATCGCCGGCGGCTCGATCCACATCTACGGGGCGCTGCGCGGCAGGGCCATGGCCGGCACCATGGGGAATGCGTCGGCACGCATCTTCTGCCGCAAGCTCGAAGCCGAGCTGGTCGCGATCGACGGCTACTACAAGACGGCCGAGGACTTGGAGCCCGGCCTGCGCGGCAAGGCCGTCCAGCTCTGGCTGGAAGGCGACACATTCAAAGTCGGAACACTCGCCTGAGCGGCGGCGGATCACAGGAACAGGAGGGCTCAATGGGCAAGGTCATCGTGGTCACATCGGGCAAAGGCGGCGTCGGCAAGACGACCTCCTCCGCGGCGCTCGGCGCAGCGCTCGCCCGCAATGGCGAGAAGGTCGTGGTCGTCGATTTCGATGTCGGCCTGCGCAACCTCGATCTCGTCATGGGCGCCGAAAGGCGCGTGGTCTACGACCTCGTCAACGTCATCCAGGGCGAGGCGAAGCTGACGCAGGCGCTGATCCGCGACAAGCGGCTCGAGACGCTCTACCTGCTGCCGGCCTCGCAAACGCGCGACAAGGACAACCTGACGGCCGAGGGCGTCGCGGCGGTCATCGGCGCGCTGAAGGTCAGCTTCGACTGGGTGATCTGCGACAGCCCGGCCGGCATCGAGCGCGGCGCGACGCTCGCCATGCGCCATGCGGATGTGGCCATCGTCGTCACCAATCCGGAAGTCTCCTCGGTCCGCGATTCCGATCGCATCATCGGCCTGCTCGATTCCAAGACGATCAAGGCCGAGAACGGCGAGCGGATGGAGAAGCACCTGCTGCTGACCCGCTACGATCCTCTCCGGGCCGAGCGCGGCGACATGCTGAAGGTCGAGGACGTCCTCGAGATCCTGTCGATCCCGCTGCTCGGCATCGTGCCGGAGAGCATGGACGTGCTGCGCGCCTCCAATGTCGGCGCCCCCGTCACGCTGGCGGATGAGCGCAGCGCTCCAGCGGTCGCCTATTTCGATGCGGCGCGCCGGCTCAGGGGCGAGACCCTGCCGATCACCGTGCCCGGCGAGAAGCGTGGCTTCCTCGGCAAGTTCTTCGGAAGGAAAGCGGCATGAACCTGCTCCGTCTTTTCTCCCGCACGCAGTCGGCTCCCGCCGCGCGCGAGCGGTTGCAGGTCCTGCTCGCCCATGAGCGCGCAGCGGTCGGCGATTCCGATCTGGTGACGAAGCTGCGCGACGAAATCCTGCGCGCCATCTCGAAGCACATGCAGGTCGATGACGAGAAGGTCAGCGTCCGCATGGAGCGCGGCGCCCAGGTCTCGACGCTCGCGGTCGACATCGAGATCCCGTTCGATGCGGGCAAGAAGGCGGCCTGACGGCCGCCTTCGTCAGTTTACGACACGAAGTCGGCCCGCATCGGCGTGAACACGTCGACCAGCGTGCCGGCTTCCACCGCGACGGCGCCATGGACCACATCGGGCGGGACCAGGAAGCTGTCGCCGGCGACGAGGCGCTGGCTGCGCCCGCCGATGGTGATCTTGAAGACGCCGCTCTCGACCAGCGAGCACTGGATATGCGGGTGGCTATGCGCCGAGCCGATGGCGCCGGCCTCGAAGCGCACCCGCACCATCATCACCTCGTCGCGATAGGTCAGGACCTTGCGCGTCACGCCCTCGCCCGCGGGCTCCCAGGGCAGCGCCGCATCGCTGGCGAAGGGTTCGTCCTTGTGGCTCATGCTGATCTCCTATCGCGCGAGCCAGCCGCCATCGACCGGCAGAACCACGCCGTGGATGTAGGCCGCAGCGTCCGAGGCGAGGAAGACGGCGGCGCCG
This sequence comes from Hyphomicrobiales bacterium, assembly GCA_900473415.1. Lineage (GTDB taxonomy): Bacteria > Pseudomonadota > Alphaproteobacteria > Rhizobiales > Beijerinckiaceae > Allobosea. Next base: position 13,961 of record UCLR01000022.1, on the reverse strand, counting down.
CCAAGCTCCTGCGGATTGCCCCAGTGACCCGCCGGGATGCGCGACAGGATCGCAGCATTCCGCTCCGGATCGGCCCGCAGCGCTTCGGTGTTGTTGGTGACGAAATAGCCCGGCGCGATGGCGTTGACGTTGATGCCCTTGCCCGCCCATTCGCAGGCCAGTAGCCGCGTCAGCCCGGCCAGCCCGCTCTTCGAAGCGGTGTAGGACGGGATGCGGATACCGCCCTGGAAGGAGAGCAGCGAGGCGATGTTGATCACCTTGCCGCCCTTGCCGTCCGCCAGCATGCACTTCGCGACCCCTTGGGTCAGGAAGAAGGTCGACTTCAGGTTGACATCCATCACCGCGTCCCAATCGGCCTCGGTGAAGTCGATGGCGTCAGCGCGGCGGATGATGCCGGCGTTGTTGACCAGGATGTCGAGGCGCGAGCCGTCCGCCTTCGCGGCGGCTTCCGCCTCGCTGACGATGCGGGCGATCGGCTCCAGCGTGGCGAGATCGGCCGTCACCTCATGGAAAGGGCGACCCGTCTCGGCGACCAGCGCCTTGGTCTCGGCCATGCTCGACCGGCCGACCGCGACGATGCCCGCGCCCGCCTGGGCGAGCGCGACCGCGATCGCCTGACCGAGGCCCGTATTGGCCCCGGTGACGATCGCGGTCCGGCCGCCCAAATCGAAGGGTGAAGACGTCAACGGAGGTCCCCGGTCGCGACCATGTCCATGTCGGTGTAGTCGACATTGTCGCCGCCCATGCCCCAGATGAAGGAATAGGCCTTCGTGCCGACGCCGGAATGGATCGACCAGCCGGGCGAGAGGATGGCCTGCTCGTTGGCGACGACGAGGTGGCGGGTCTCCTGTGGCTCGCCCATCAGGTGGAAGACACGGGCGTCCGCAGGAACGTCGAAATAGAGGTAGATCTCGCAACGCCGGTCATGGACATGCGAGGGCATCGTGTTCCAGATGCTGCCCTCCTCCAGCGTGGTCACGCCCATCACGAGCTGGCAGGTGTCGCAGACGCCGGGGATGATGTACTGGCGAATGACGCGCTTGTTGGCCGTCGCCTGCTCGCCGAGCGCAAGCGTCTTGGCATCGGACTCCTTGATCACCGTGGTCGGGTGGACAGCATGGGCCGGCGTCGAGAGCAGGTAGAACTTCGCCGGGTTGCCGGCATCGTCGCTGGCGAAGGAAACCTCGCCCGCTTCCTTGCCGACATAGAGCGCGTCGCGCTTGGCGAGCGCGTAGTCCACGCCGGCGACCGAGACCTTGCCCGGCCCGCCGACATTGACGATGCCGAGCTCGCGCCGCTTGAGGAAGGCGTCGGTGCCGACTGCCTTGGGCGTCGGCAGCACGACCGCCTTCGTCGTGGGCATGGCGCCGCCGACGATGACGCGGTCGAGATGGCTGTAGGTGAGCGTCACCTCGCCAGCAGCGAACAGCGTCTCGATCAGGAAGTGGCGCCGCAGCTCCGCCGTGTCGAAGCCCTTGACGGCCTCGGGGTGCGAAACCTGGCGAATTTCGATGGTCATGATCGGTCCTTCAGTGGAACAGCCGCGGCAGCCAGAGCGACAGGCCGGGCACATAGGTGACGAGCAGGAGCACGGCGACGCTGGCGCCGTAGAAGGGCCAGATCGAGCGCATCGACTCCATGATGGTGATCTTGCCGACCGCGCAGGCGACGAATTGCACCGAGCCCACCGGCGGGGTGTTGAGCCCGATGCCGGCGTTGAGGATCAGTACCACGCCGAAATGGATCGGATCCATGCCGATCGCCTTCACAACCGGCAGGAACATCGGCGTACAGATGATGATCATCGGCGCCATGTCCATGAAGGTGCCGAGCACCAGCAGGATGATGTTGATCAGCAGCAGGATGATCAGCGGATTGTCCGAGATCGCCTTCATCGCGTTGATCGTGGCCTGCGGAACCTGCAGGAAGGCCATCAGCCAGCCGAAGGCGCCGGCGGTGCCGATGATCAGCAGGACCATCGAGGTCGTCCGGACCGCGCCCAGCAGGGCGTGAACGAAGTTCTTCCAGTTCAGCTGGCGATAGACCAGCACGGTGATCAGCAGCGCGTAGCAGACCGCGATGCATGAGGATTCGGTCGCGGTGAAGATGCCCGAGCGCACCCCGCCGAAGATGATGACGATCAGCATCAGACCGGGAATGGCGACGACGAAATGGCGCCCCACGGCGGCGAGCCCCGGGAAGGCGCCGGCGGGATAGCCACGCCTGGCCGCGACGAACCAGGCGGTCGCCATCAGCGAACCGGCAAGCAGGAGGCCCGGAACGATGCCCGCGGTGAATAGGTCGGCGATCGAGATGCCGCTGCCGGCCGCCAGCGAATAGAGGATCATGTTGTGCGAGGGCGGCAGCATCAGCGCGATGATGGCGGCATTGGCGGTGACGTTGACCGCATAGTCGGCCGCATAGCCGCGCTTGACCATCTGCGGGATCATGATGCCGCCGATCGCCGAGGCGTCGGCCACCGCCGATCCGGAAATGCCGCCGAAGAGTGTGCAGGCCACGACGTTGACCTGCCCGAGGCCGCCGCGCAGATGCCCGACCAGCGAGGCGGCGAAGGCGATGATGCGCTCGGCGATGCCGCCGCGGATCATCAGGTCACCCGAAAAGATGAAGAAGGGGATCGCCATCAGCGAGAACACGCTGATCTGCGAGTTGATCTGCTGGAAGACCACGACGGGCGGGATGCCCATGTAGAGCACCGTCGCCAGCGAGGCGAGGCCGAGGCAGAAGGCGACCGGAGCGCCGATCAGCAGCAGCGCGGCAAAGACGCCGAAGAGAACCCAGATTTCCATGGCTCAGAGTTCTCCGCCGCCGGCGCGCTCGGACTGGATGAGCAGCGGCGCGCGCTGCACACCGGTCGCGATCAAGAGCAGGCGCTCGATCGTAAAGAAGGCGATCAGCACGCCGCCGATGACGAGCGGGACATAGTCCCAGGATTTGGCGATGCCGATCAGCGGAATGCGGTCCGACCAGCCCTTCTCAACCAGTTGCAGGCCATAGACGACCATCGCGATACCGAAGCCGAGAATGAGGATCTGGATGAACACCACGAGCGCCGCCTCGATCTGGCGCGGCACGAAGGCAAGCAGGCCCTCGAAGCCGAGATGATCGCTCTCGCGCACGCCCACGGCGGCGCCGAGGAAGATGAACCAGGCCATCAGCAGCAGGGAGCCGGCCTCGACCCAGGTCGGGGTGTCGTTGAGGATGAAACGGCCGAACACGCCCCAGGCGATCAGCGCGGTCATAAGCAGGATGCCGAACCCGGCGAGCGAAAGCACGATGAGCGTCAATCGCGCCGACAGGCGCGACAGCGCGAGTGTGAAGGCGTGCATGGTGGTGTCCGTTTCGTGGCAGATCTTGCGTCGGCATGGCCGGAGCCACGCCGACGCAAATCATGTCTGAAGGGTCAGTTCACGGCCTGGATGGCCGCGACCATTTCCTTGAGCTTCGCGTCCGTGACGAACTTGTCGTAGACCGGCTTCATCGCGTCGATGAAGGCCTGCTTCTCGACCTGGTTGATCTGGGCGCCGCCGGCCTTGACCTTGGCTTCCGACTCCTTCTCGCGCGCGTCCCAGAGCTGGCGCATCTTGAGCACCGATTCCTTGGCGGCAGCCTTGATCAGCGCCTGGTCGGCGGCGTTGAACTTGTCGAAGCTGCGCTTCGCCATCACCAGCGCCTCCGGCGACAGTGAATGCTCGGTCACCGAATAGAACTTCGAGACCTCGAAGTGGCGGGTCGATTCATAGGACGGCCAGTTGTTCTCGGCGCCGTCGATCACGCCCGTCTGGAGCGCCGAATAGACCTCGCCGAAGGGCATCGGCGTGGCGTTGGCGCCGAGCGCGGAGACCAGCGCGACGAACATGTCGGACTGCTGGACGCGGATCTTCATGCCCTTCATGTCGGCTGGGGTCTTGATCGGCCGCTTCGAGTTGTAGAAGGAGCGCGAGCCGGAATCGTAGAGCGCGAGGCCGACGAGATCGTGCTTTTCGAACTCCTTCAGCAGATTGTCGCCGATCGGCCCGTCCATGGACTTCCGCATGTGGTCGACGGAGCGGAAGATAAAGGGCAGCGAGGGAACGTTGGTCGCCGGGATCAGGTTATTGAACGGCGCCATGTTGATGCGGTTGATGTCGATGACGCCGAACCGCGTCTGCTCGATCGTGTCCTTCTCCTGGCCGAGCTGGCCGGAATGGAAGACATTGATCTTGATGCGGCCATTGCTGCGCTCTTCGAGCAGCTTGCCCATGTACTTGACGGCCTCGATCGTCGGGTATCCATCGGGATGGATGTCGGCCGAGCGCAGCGTGACGTTCTGGGCAAGGGCGGAGGTTACAGCTACGGCCGAGAAGGCCAGTGCGGCGGTATAGGCAAGGAAACTGCGGCGTGCGGTCATGGTGCGTTCTCCCGTGGGTTCGAGGCCTTGCCGTTTCCCGGCTTGTTCGCTGGCCCGTCGAACGTAAGCTTGCTGCCTGCTCCCCTCGTCGGTTGCGGCAGTGATTGTATGGTAGTATGTTGTTGTATGGTACGCAACAGGCCCTGGAGGTTTTTGACTTGAGCCTTTCGTTGGCGTCACCCGCCGTCGTCTCGGGCGCTTCGGCGGCCGGACGTGTCGAAGCCGAGCTGCGGCGTGCGATCATCGCGCTCGAGCTGCCGCCCGGCACGCGGCTGTCGGAGCAGGAGATCGCGCTGAAATACGGCGTGTCCCGCCAGCCTGTGCGCGAGGCACTGATCGCGCTCGCCAAGACGCGGCTCGTCGACATCCAGCCGCAGCGCGGCACGGTCGTGGTCAAGTTCTCGGTGCGCAAGATGATGGAATCGCGCTTCGTGCGCGAGGCGGTGGAGGTCGCGATCGTCCGGCAGGCCTGCCAGTCCTTCTCGGCGCAGAGCCGGCAGCGGATCGCCGATTTCCTAGAGATGCAGGACAAGGCCGCGGCGCGCAACGATCACGCTACCTTCCAGCGCTATGACGAGCTCTTCCATGTCGAGCTGACCGAAGGCGTCGGCATGCCGCTCGCCTGGGAGGCAATCCGGGACATCAAGGCGCACATGGACCGGGTTTGCCAGCTGACCCTGCCGGGGCCGGAGGCGATGCTGCCGCTGATCCAGCAGCACCGGCGCATCATGGCGGCGATCGACGCGGGCGACGCCGAGGAGGCGGAAGCCGCCATGCGCCATCACCTCACCGAGATCCTGCGGGCGCTGCCGAAGACCGAGGCGGCCCATCCCGATCTGTTCGAATAGGGAACGACATGGCGGCCGTCGAGGAGAACCGCGGCCGGACGCTCTGTCCTTCAATTTGCAGTAAGTCAAAGAATGTCGCCGGCGCGGCGTCTATCGAAAGGGCATCAGAAACCGGTTGACCGGAGCGTGCCATGCATGCCGCGCCCTATAGAGACGAGCACCTGCCCCGCTATACGAGCTATCCGACCGCGCCGCATTTCAACGCCGGCATCGACGCCGGCACCTATGCCGGCTGGCTGAAGCAGCTCAAGGCGGGCACGACGACCTCGCTTTACCTGCACGTGCCATTCTGCCGCTCGATGTGCTGGTATTGCGGCTGCCACACCACGGTGGCGCTGCGCGACGGCCCGATCGTCGACTATCTCGCGGCGCTGCGCGGCGAGATCGCGCTGGTCGCTGGTGCGCTCTCCGCCCCGCTCGACGTGCGCCACATCCATTTCGGCGGCGGCACGCCGACCATCATCGAGCCGGCGGATTTCGTCGCGCTCGTCGCGTTGCTGCGGCAGCATTTCCCGATCCATCCGAACGCGGAGATCGCGGTCGAGATCGATCCGCGCCGGCTCGCACCGGCGATGACGGCAGCCCTTGCTGCGGCCGGGGTCAATCGCGCGAGCCTGGGCGTGCAGAGCTTCGACCCCGTCGTGCAGAAGGCGATCAACCGTATCCAGAGCGTCGAGCAGACTGCGGCCGTCACCACCGGCCTGCGCGAGGCCGGGATCGCGGCCGTGAGCTTCGACCTGATCTACGGCCTGCCGAAGCAGACGCTGCAATCCTGCCGCGACACGGTCGAGCAATGCCTGACGATGCAGCCGGACCGGTTCTCGATCTTCGGCTATGCCCATGTGCCGCAGTTCAAGAAGCACCAGCGCCGCATCGCAGAGGCCGACCTGCCCGATGGCGAGGCCCGGCACGAGCAGGCCGAGCTGATGGCCCGGCTGCTCACCGAGGCCGGCTATGTCCGCGTCGGGCTGGATCACTTTGCCCTGCCGGAAGACCCGATGGCGCGGGCGCTGGCTCAAGGCCGGCTCCACCGCAACTTCCAGGGTTACACCACCGACCCCTGCGAGGCGCTGATCGGGCTCGGCGCCTCCGCGATCGGCAAGCTGCCGCAGGGCTACATCCAGAACGAGGTGGTGATCGGCCGCTATGCCGAACGGATCGCCGACGGCGCCCTGCCGATCGGCAAAGGCTATCGCCTGACGCCCGAGGATCGCCTGCGCGCCGAGCTGATCGAGCGGGTGATGTGCGACCTGACCGTCGACATCGACGCGATCTGCGCGCAGCACCCGATCGATGCGCGGGTGCTCGCGCCCTCGCTGCGCAAGCTCGACCAGCTGGCGCAGGACGGGCTCATCAGCTTCGATGGCAGCCGCGTGCTGCTGCCGGAGAATGCGCGCCTGTTCGTGCGCAAGGTCGCGTCGGTCTTCGATGCGCATCTCGACCAGCCGCCGCGGCAGTATAGCCGCGCGGTCTGAGCGGGCGCGATTACGACAGGCCGAGCGGCCGCCGATACGCCGCGAGAAAGAGCAGGAAGGCGGCGCTCCAGCACAGGGCCGCCTGACTCAGTTGAACAGGCAGGCCGAAGTCCGGCAGCAGCCGCAACGGCGCGGCAACCGCGCCGGCGGCCAACATGGCCAATGAGCCTGCCGTGCTGGAAAAGGCCAGTCGCGATTGCCGACGCACCATGCTCGCCATGACGGCGAGGCACATCAACCCGACGGCGCCCACGGCCCAGGCATGGAGCACGGCGATTTCGCCAACGCCCAACCCGGCGCCGCGCAACGCGTTCAGCCCCAGTCCGAGCGGAATCCACGCATAGGCGAGGTGAATGGCGAGAAGCCCCGGATTACCCGCGACACGCCACGGCCGCCAGCCGAGCAGGCGGATGGCTTGCAGGATCGCCGCGGTCAGGCTCGCAAGCGCTTGCCCGGCCGCATCGCAGCACCAGAAGCCGAGCGCGATCGCCAGCGAGACAGCGGCCGCGATCTCGAAGGGGCGAGGCAGCCTCCGACAGTCATTCAGCCCGCGCAATGAGATGTAGGAGGCCGTCAGCGCCGGCGCGACACGGCCCCCGATCACAGCGACGAGGCCAAGGATCGCCGCCAGCGCGAGCCGGAGGCGGAAGCCGGTCGGAATGATATCGGGGATGGGCTCCGGAACGACAGCGGCCGCCGCAAGCAGCACCAGAAGAAGGACAACCTTGATTTCCCGCGTGGCGCCGGCCCGCAGAACGCCGACGGCCACGACCGCCGCGATGCACAGGATGAAGCCGGCCGCCATCGGCGCGGCCAGGGTGGGCAACCAAAGATGCGTCGCCCTGCCTGCCAGCCAGACCATCACGAGGCCACGCACGACATGCCGGGGGACCGGCTGCGAGCGGGTCCAGCGCGGCAGCGCCGTCAGCAGGAAGCCGGCCATGACCGCCGGCACCATCCCGAACAGCAGCACCTCGCCATGCCAGGCCGCGGCCGTCGTGTCAGCCGGCAAGACCCCGGCGAGCCAAGGCAGGACACCTGCCAGGGCGGCGAGCGCGGCGACGACAAAGAAGATCCGAAAGGGCCGGCTCGAGCAGGCGGCGCAGCCGCCCACCGCCGTCACGCCTCACCACCCTGCCATTCCCTGATCGGAAGCGCCTCGCCCCCGAGGTCGAGGTCGAGAAGGCCGATGGCGCGCAGCGCAATCAGATCCACCAGTTCCGGGATGGTGGCAGGCTTCATATAGAAGGCCGGGACGGGCGGCGCGACGATCGCACCATATTCGGTGACTTGCGCCATGGCGCGCAGATGGCCGAGATGCAGCGGGCTCTCGCGCACGAGCAGGACGAGCCGTCGCCGCTCCTTGAGCTGGACGTCGGCCGCACGCGCCAGCAGGTTGTCGAGCTGGCCATAGGCGATGGCTGAAAGGCTGCGGATCGAGCAGGGCGCGATGATCATGCCAGCCGTGCGGAAGGAGCCGCTGGCGATGGTGGCGCCGATATCCGTGGGATCGTAGCAATGGGAGGCCAGGCGGCGCGCTCGCGCCGGCGCGGCCGGATTGATCTCGGTGGCCAGCGTCCGCTCTGCGGCGGGCGAGATGACGAGATGGGTCTCGACCTGGCCGGTCTTGGCCAGCCGCTCCAGCACCCGCAGCCCGATCGCCGCCCCCGAGGCGCCGCTGATGCCGACGATGACGCGTGGCGCGCGACTCATCGCGGGGCTCCGGAAGCGGGGAACAACCCGAGAGAAGGCCAGAGCGCGTCGATGCGAGCCTCGACGGCAGGGTCCATCGCCATCGGCCGGCCCCATTCGCGCTCGGTCTCGGGCGGCAGCTTGTTGGTGGCGTCGATGCCGAGCTTGCCGCCCAGCCCCGGCTTCGGCGAGGCGAAGTCGAGGTAGTCGATCGGGGTGTCGGTGAGGGTGACGAGGTCGCGGCTGGCGTCGGCGCGGGTCGCGACCGCCCACATTACCTGCGCCCAGTCGCGCGGGTCGATGTCCTCGTCCACGATGATGACGAGCTTGGTGTAGCTGAACTGCGGCAGCATCGACCACAGGCCGAGCATCAGCCGCCGCGCCTGGCCCGGATAGCGCTTGGCGATGGAGACGACGGCGATCCGGTAGGAGCAGGCCTCCGGCGCCAGCCAGAAATCGGTGACCTCCGGGAATTGCCGGCGCAGCAGCGGCAGGAACAGCACGTTCAGCGCCTCGCCGATGCGCGAGGGTTCGTCCGGCGCACGCCCGGTGAAGGTCGAGAGATAGAGCGGTGTCCGCCGCATCGTCACCGCCGTCACCCGCATCACCGGGAAGGGCTCGACCGCATTGTAGTAGCCCGTGTGGTCGCCATAGGGGCCTTCCGGCGCCGTCTCGTCGGGCGAGACCCAGCCTTCGATCACGATCTCGGCCTCGGCCGGCACGGCGAGCGGGACGCTGACGCAAGGAACAAGCGACGGGCGCTCGCCGCGCAACAGCCCGGAGAAGCGCAATTCGGGAACCGTTTCGGGCAGCGGCAGCACGGCCGAGAGGATCGTCGCCGGATCGGCGCCGATCACCACCGCGACGGGCATGTCGCGGCCGAGCCTGCGCCATTGCGCATGGTGACGCGCCCCGCCGCGATGGGCGAGCCAGCGCAGGATGGCACGGTCCCGCCCGAGCACCTGCATGCGGTAGACGCCGAGATTGCCCCCGTCCTCGGGCGAGGGCTCGGGCGGCGCCGTCAGCACCAGCGGCCAGGTGATCAGCGGCGCGGGCTCGCCCGGCCAGCAGAGCTGCACCGGCAGCGCCGTCAGATCGACCTCCTCTCCGCGGAAGATCAGCTCCTGTACCGGCGCGCGTTTCGTCTCGCGCGGTCGCATCGAGAGCGCAGCGCGCGCCAGCGGCAACGCCTGCCAGGCCTCGGCAAGCCCGCGCGGCGGCCGGGGCTCGCGCAACTCGGCGAGGACGCGCCCGAGCGCCGGCAGGTTGCGTTCCTCGACGCCCAGCCCCCAGGCGACCCGCTCGACCGTGCCGAAGAGATTGGTCAGGAGCGGAACAGGCGAGACCGTTCCAGCCGGCTGCACCGGGCGCTCGAACAGCAGCGCCGGACCACCCTCCGCAATGACCCTGCGGTGGATCTCGGTGATCTCGTGCACCACGCTGACCGGCTCGGCGATCCGTCGCAACTGCCCGGCGGCTTCGAGATGAGCGAGGAACGCGTTGAGGTCGCGGAAACGGGGCAGGTCTCGGATCGGCAAGGGCAATGGCTCCGGTTGCCCGACCATGCGCTGCTTCATTCGGCATCGTCTTTGCGCGGGAACAAGGACTGCGGCGGCCTGCGGCCTAGTCTCGTTCTCCGGAGGTGATCGATGCGCGATCCGGAAACGACAGAGCTGCAGGGGCTTCCGCCCCGGCTGCCACAATGGCTCGCGCGAGCCGTCGCACCCTTGCCGCTCGCGCCGCTGCAGCCGGCGCTGGCGCTGATGCTGGCGCGGATCAGCCGTGCCTATCCAGAGCTCTATGACCGCCTCGGCGAGCATGCCGAGAAGCGCTTCGGCATCGACCCGACCGACCTGCCTTTCGCCTTCGTGCTGGAGCCCAAGCCGGGCCGCCCGGTGGTGCGCGCCGTCCGCGAACTGCCGGAAGGGCTCGACGCCAGCATCCGTGGTCCGCTCGCCGGCCTGATCGGCATGGCGGAAGGGACGTTCGACGGCGACGCCCTGTTCTTCTCCCGCGTGCTCTGGGTGGAGGGTGACGTCGCCGCGGCGCTTGCGCTGCGCAACGCCATCGACGATGCGCGGATCGATTTCGACAACATCCTGCTCGGCGGCTTTGCGCCGTTGGCGACGCGCCTATCCGATGCGCTGCGCAAGCGAGTGCGGTCGCTGCCTGCCCTCCCCGGAGGCCGGGCATGGAACTGATCTGCCCGGCCGGAACGCCTGCAAGCCTCGAAGCCGCCGTCGAGGCGGGAGCCGATGCGATCTATTGCGGCTTCCGCGACGAGACCAATGCACGCAACTTCCCGGGCCTCAACTTCTCGCGCGAGGAGCTGCGCAAGGGCATCGCCTTCGCGCATCGCCATGGCGTCAAGGTGCTGGTGGCGATCAACACCTTCGCGCGCGCCGGCTCCTTCGAGCTCTGGCAGGCCGCGGTGGACGATGCCGCAGCCGCCGGGGCCGACGCGCTGATCCTGGCCGACCTTGCGACGCTCGACTATGCGTCGCGCCGCCATCCCGACCAGAGGCTGCATGTCTCGGTGCAGGCCGGCGCGGCCAATCCCGACGCGATCCGCTTCTATGTCGAGGCTTTCGGCGCGCGCCGCGTCGTGCTGCCGCGCGTGCTGAACGTGATGGAGATCGCCACGATCGTGCGCGAGAGCGACTGCGAGACCGAGGTCTTCGTCTTCGGCGGCCTCTGCGTCATGGAGGAAGGGCGCTGCTCGCTCTCCTCCTACGCCACCGGCAAATCGCCGAACATGAACGGGGTCTGCTCGCCGGCGAGCGATGTCGCCTACACCGAGCGCGACGGCCGCATCTCCTCGACGCTCGGCGGCTTCACCATCAACAGCTTCGGCAAGAACGAGCTCGCCGGCTATCCGACACTCTGCAAGGGGCGCTTCGCGACGCCGAAGGGCTCGGGCTACATCTTCGAGGAGCCGGTCAGCCTCGATGCCGCCGTGATGCTGCCGGCGCTGCGCGATGCCGGCGTCACCGCGCTCAAGATCGAGGGCCGTCAGCGCGGACGCGCCTATATCGCCGAGGTGGTGCGCTCCTTCCGCGACATTCTCTCCGGGCTCGACAAGGGCCAGACCGCGTCCTCGGCCGGCCTCGCCGCCATGGCGGAAGGGCAGACCGGCACGGTCGGCGCCTATCGCAAGAGCTGGCGCTAGCGCCTCAAGGAACCGGCTATGCAGCTTACCCTCGGCCCTGTCCTCTACCACTGGTCGCCGGAGCAATGGCGCGACTTCCACTACCGCATCGCGGACGAGGCGCCGGTCGATACCGTCGTCATCGGCGAGGCGGTCTGCTCGAAGCGCGCACCGTTCAAGCAGGATCATGTCCCCGACGTGGTCGAGCGGCTGCAGGCTGCCGGCAAGCGCGTCCTGCATGCCTCGCTGATCCTGGTCTCGCTGCCGCGCGAGCGACGCCAGACGCGCGCGTTGATGGAGGCCGCCAACGAGGCCGAGGTCGAGATCAACGACCTGACCTGCCTCGCCTCGCTCGGAGGGCGGCCCTTCGCGGCCGGGCCCTTCGTCAACGTCTATAACGAGGTGACCGCCGGCTTCCTGGCAGGTCGCGGGGCGACACGCATCTGCCTGCCACCCGAGCTGCCCCTGACGGCTGCGGCGACGATTGCCGCCGCGCTGCCCGAGGTCGCGATCGAGCTCTTCGCCTTCGGCAGGGCGCCGCTGGCGATCTCGGCGCGCTGCTACCATGCGCGCGCCCACAAGGCGACCAAGGACAATTGCCGCTTCGTCTGCGAGCTCGACCCCGACGGCATGCCGGTGAAGACGCTCGACGGGGACGGCTTCCTGTCGGTCAACGGCGTGCAGACGCTCGCGCATGGCTGCACCAGCCTGCTGCGCGATATCCCGGCCATCCGCCGCGCCGGCCTCGCATCGCTGCGCCTTTCGCCCCAGGTTTGCGACATGGTCGCGGTGGCGCGGCTGTTCCGCGATGTCGCCGACGAGCGCCTCGATGCCGAGGAGGCCGAGCGACGATTGAGCGAGATCTATCCGGACGTGCCGCTGGCCAACGGCTTCCTGCATGGCGCCGCCGGTCACGTCCGCATGGGAACCGGGCCCGGGAGCCTGGGAGAGTTGCGTTGAACTCCGGCAGGACGCCGAAGGGAGCGAGGCATGAGTGGCGCGCACGACAGAGGCTCGCGACACGGCGCTGAACGCGGCGCGCCGGTGACGCCTGCAAGCGAATTGATCGGCAGGCTGCGCCGGGCGCTGCGCCCGGAGGACCTCAACTGCACCTGCAGCGAGTCGCTCGACGGCGCGCTCGAGCGTTTCGACCAGCTCGAGCGCCGGCGCGAGTCGCGGCGCAAACTCGCTGCCGCGCGCGATCAGAAGGAGCGGATCGCGGCGCTACTCTCCTTCCTCACCGAGCTCGACACCCTGACCGAGTCCGAGGACGACAGAACCGTGTTCGAGGAGCTGGCGCTGCTCTTCGTCGAAATCGCGCTCAGCGCCGAGGCCGGCGCCGCCGCGCTGCGGGAGCTCTGACGCAACCCGCCGCATATTTGCGTTATCGCAAGTTGGGCGAGGTCCGTCCCCGCTAATGTTGCGTTGCAGCGAGGGGCTGAAAGCCCGCTGCAACGAAGGAGAAGAACAATGTTCAGGACTATTCTGGCTGGCGCGCTGATGATGGCCGCTGCCGCCGGTGCAAATGCCGCCGAAGTCGAGATCAAGATGCTCAATAAGGGCGCCGCGGGCGCGATGGTGTTCGAGCCGGCGATCGTCAAGGTTGCGCCGGGCGACACGGTGAAGTTCGTTCCCACCGACAAGAGCCACAATGCCGAGAGCATCCCCGAGATGCTGCCGGCCGGCGCGGAGCCCTTCACGGGCAAGATGAACGAGGAGGTCGCCGTGACCTTCAAGGAGAACGGCGTCTACGGCGTCCGCTGCAAGCCGCACTACGGCATGGGCATGGTGGCCCTGGTCGTGGTCGGCGAGCCGACCAACATGGACGCAGCCGCCGCAGCCAAGCATCCGGGCAAGGCCAAGCAGGTCTTCGCCGATCTCCTCGCCAAGGCGAACCAGCTCGCCAAGGCCCAGTAACACGAAAGACATCGCTGGGCGCGGCCGGATGTGCCGGCCGCGCGGAGGACGGATCCAATGGCGCCCATCCCGAGATTGCGGGCCTATGAAGGGCCCGCTCTTTTTTCTTACGGCTTCCGGCCGTTCTTCCTTCTGGCTGCCCTGCAGGCCGGACTCACGATCCTGATCTGGCTGCCTTTCGTCACGGGACACCTGTCCGTCCCGACGGCCTTCGCGCCGGTGGACTGGCATGTCCATGAGATGCTCTTCGGGTACCAGGCCGCCGCGATCGGCGGCTTTCTACTGACGGCCATCCCGAACTGGACCGGCCGGCTGCCCGTGCAGGGCAAGCCGCTCGCCGTCCTCGTTGCCGCGTGGCTGGTCGGCCGCGTCGCGATCATGGTCTCCGGCCTGATCGGCTGGCAGCTCGCCATGCTGGCCGATGTGCTCTTCCTCGTCCTGCTGGCGGGAGCGGCGGCGCGCGAGATCGC
>UCLR01000047.1 GCA_900473415.1 Hyphomicrobiales bacterium | reverse complement strand
GGGGGGCAGGCAGGGGGCTGACCGCCGCTGCCGCCGTAGAACCATACTGTGGTTTCTCGGGCGACATTGCTTCGCAACCCTCCCCATCTCCCTATTGCGAGCGTGATTGTTAGAGGACCCGCGAGACAACCGCGAAGTAGTCCGGACGCGTACTGTGGCACGCTGCCCTGCGCGTTTTAGATGGTCCGAGGCTGCCGCATTTTGCGGCGTGTCGGATTGACGGTCCCGTTGTCAGGCTGATCTCTGTGACACTTGAGCAGCTGGAAGAGGATCAAATGACGCCTGCCGAACTCCGCCCCGTGGTCGCAAACGCCGCCATCTACAAAATGTCACTGGGCAAGACCGCGAGCTACCGGAAGGAAGCCTTGGATAAGGGTGTGCTCGTCTTCGGCAGCGAAAAGGCCTTCCATCAGGCCGTTATTTCCGGCGACGAGGCTGCCATCGCGCGCACCGGTGCATTGGTCAAAGCGGACCTGTATCCGCGCGGCGGCGCCAAGGAAAAAGCTTATTCGGTCTGGCGCGGCTCCATCGTCACCTTCCGCACCCTTCCCAGCAAGACATTGATCGTGCATTGGGAAGCAGATGCCGATTTCCTGCATTGGGGCATCACAATAGACGACTTCTTCCTTGCGCGGGAGGAGACCAGCACTTGGGGGCAGCCGGGCCTCGTCTTCCACCGCCCATTGGCTGGCGGCTGGCGGAAAACTTCGGTCAGTGGCATGCCGCTGAGCAATCTACACCCCAAGGCGCGCGACGTTGCGGTAAACATGGCGACTCTGAACCGCGTCCAGACTGACGCGGGTTACCTGCGCGCTTTGATCTTGGGGAGCGACACAAGCGAGTGGGAATCGCGCCCCGACTGGCAACTAAAGGCCAGGGAAGTCGGCTGGCATCCTAAGGATTACGTTGCGTTGCGCGCGGCGCGCCCTGATCCCACAGCGTCGCCGCTGGTGCAGGAAGCGGCAGATTATTTTGAGGAGGAGATACGCCGTATGTCTGGCACCGCTGTGCACACGGCAGCTTATGCGAATGGGCAGACGGTCTTGACGATCGTTAAAGCGAAAGACATCGGGTTCACACGACCCGAGCTCGAGGAAGAGATCGCCGCGTTGCTGAATCAGCAAAAGCACCGCTGCGCTCTATCCGGCTACGAATTCAGGCCGGCAGTCACCAATCCACATCTGCGACCGAGCCTCGACCGTAAGGATTCCACGCTAGGGTACGTTCCCGGCAACTTGCAGATCGTCACCCGCGCCGCGAACTTCTTCAAATCCGCGAGCGACGAAGCGGACTGGGCGCTCAAAGCATCCGCGATGGAGCACATGGCGATCGCAATGCAGCAGCGTCGCAAGAAGGCGCCGGGAAGCTAGCAACTCCATCGGGAGATGCCGCTGCCGCAGCATCGCGCCTGCGTCAGAATGTTAGGCAGTTCACGACACCGTTGTTGTTCGTGCGGCGCGCCAAGCTGGGCGACAGGGCCGCTTTCCGCTGATTGAACTCCGAATTCGCGTGTTCGAGTTCGATTGCCAGCCGCGCCTTCGCCTCGGCATCGCTCATCTGTCCGGAGCGCACGCTCTAGGCAAGCAAG
This sequence comes from Hyphomicrobiales bacterium, assembly GCA_900473415.1. Classification (GTDB taxonomy): domain Bacteria; phylum Pseudomonadota; class Alphaproteobacteria; order Rhizobiales; family Beijerinckiaceae; genus Allobosea. The sequence continues at coordinate 162,233 of UCLR01000047.1, read as the reverse complement.
TCGCCGACGGCGAGATAGCGCACGCCAAGGTCGTTGTTCATCATGCCGGCCGATCCCGCCGCGACGCGGCCGCGGATGCAATCCCACATGATCAGGTAGGAAGCGGATTGCGCCGTGCACTTCGACTGCGCGTCGACCAGCGACGAGCAGCCGGACAGGACGAAGACGGACAACAGCGCGGCGGCGAGAGCGGGAAGTTTCATTCAGAGGTTCCTCAGACAAATATCCGCACCGAAAACACGCCGAAAAGCGGCGCACAATCATGGGTTCGCGGGAGCGATCAGCTGCGCGTGCAAGAATTTGGGATCTACCGTCTCGCGGACATGGTGGGCCGCGGAACCGAGGGCTGCATGATGCCGTGGCTGGATCGCCAGCATGAACACGACATGCGGCGTGCGGATCGCCCAAATCTCAGCGTTCGGAGCAATCTTGGCCAAGTCCGCGGCGATCTCGCCGATGAAGGCATTACGCGGCTTCATCGGGAAGTGCTGGTAGAGGAGCAAGGAGTGACCGGCTGCGTAGCTGGCCGCCAGTTCGTCACGATACACATATTTGGGCGAGTTCTTCCGGCCTTTTGGCGTCGCTCGCACCTCAATTCCGTTATCAGGGTCGAAAAAGATCAGATCGGTGTTGCCCAAAGCCGTGCCGGCGCGCCCAAACCATAGCTGGCGCTCGAACAGTGCGGCGGGAACGGCCTCATTGAAAAAGGTCGCCTCCGAGAGAATTCCGCTCGATTCGAGGGCCTGCAAGCGCTGCCCGCGCGGCGTTTCGCGCACCTTCCCCAAGACGGCGTGCAGCTCCGGGTCATGGAGGGCCTGCTTGGGCTGGTCGAGGAACGCCACGTTGTTCCCCAGACCGCTGTCATCGTCGGGAGCCAGCATCCAGCAGACGCCGAGCCTCAGACCTGCCCGACCGAGGAGCCGCAGCAGCGCATACTTTCGGTAGTCGTTGACGTCCGCGACAAATTGTTCCCGCACGCTTCGCCTCCCGAATCTCCACTTCGGAGGCCAGCATGACCGAATATTCCATTTTGGGGTATTCGAAATTCGGGTTGAATTGGACGGCCGGTTTCACCGCTTCAGGCGCCGGCTTTGGCTTCAACCCAACCCGAACTCTACAAGGCCCTGCTCCAGGCGCTGATCCAGGCGCGCAAGGCCGCCGGCATCACGCAGGTCGAACTTGCGGCCCGAATCGGCCGGCGACAGACCTTCGTGTCGAAATACGAGACCGAGGAGCGGCGACTCGATGTGGCCGAGTACATCGCGATTGCGAGGGCGATCGGAACGAAGCCGTACGAACTGATGCGGGAGACGGAGCACGCAGCCTCACCTGCCGAATAGGGTTGCGACGCCGCCGCCAACTCGAAGAGGAATTGCGTGCCGAGCAGTACGGTGCAATCTGAGTTATCGTTCAATTCGGCGCTCGAACTACGGGCTCGTTGCGTCTGAAGTGGACTCGCCGAAAGAAGCTATCCGGGAATCGGCACCGCTTTCGCCAAGGCTACGTCGGTTACCGATAGGCCAAACAACACGCTGACGCGGGCCTCAATCTGCTCGCGCAGCGCAGCAGCATTGCGCTCATGAAGTGTTTTCTGGCGCGGCGTCCGCGCCGCTAGCAAAGCATCGTTGGCATCTATCAACTGGTGAACAAGCGTTTCGATGTCCGCGCGCTGCGCCGGCGTTGCCGGCGGTATCGGCAGATGCTCGATGAACTGCTTGCCGTGCGAGTAATATCCGCCTCTGAAGGGGCTTGTATGCGTCCTGACCATGGCTTCGCTTAGAGCATGGTGCAGGACCGCCAACAGGAAGAAATTGGATTCCGGGGCGCCGTCAAGCGGGCGGATCAGATAGTAAGGGCCATTCCCGCCGCCGGTCATCATGATGTTGCTCTCGTCGTATGCATAGCGGGCTTCGAGCGAGAGAATGGGCAGAATGATCTTCGGGCTGTCGAACTTCGTCAGGCTTTGAGAACGGCCGAACTGATAGAACTGCCGCTCGGCAGCAATTCCGCCACTGACCCCCCGGCGCTCCAGCTCGGCTTGTCTGGCTGTCAGATAACCAAAGCACACCGGAAAACGCCGTGCCATGTCCGCCGGCTGGATCAGCCGAGCCATGGCGCGTGCGCCATGCACGATCTCATACGGGAAGATCATCCATGCGTTCGCCTCCGCGCGCGTATACGGATAAAGCCTGGTATCATGCAGGCAGGGCCGGAGAACGCCGCGCTCGATCGGCCAATCTCGGTTGCCCCACCGCAGCGTCACCGTGTCGGCAGTCTCGGCCGCCGCGCGGAAAATATAGATAGGATCGGCGCTGGTCTGGACGCCAACGAAAATTTCCGCTGCATCCCTTAGCTCGCGGCCACATGCCGCCCGGACACGCGTGAACAGGGCGCGCGTGTCGTCATCCGCAAATTGCCACGGATCATCCGTCAGCTCGGCCGCCGGTAACACGTTCCGGGGGCCAGGCGTCCCATATCGCCACGGCTCTAGCGCCTCGACACGCTCCACCGTTACATCGGCATTGCCCTGCCTATCGAGGATCAGCAGGCAGGTGTAGTTCGTCGCCTGCCGGCCGAAGACCTGTTGCACGCCGAAGTGCACGATCTCTTCAAGGGCATGGCCGGCCGTCAACAGGCGGCGGAGCGTTCGCCCGGCCTGAATCGTCATGAACTTGTGCGGGATGATGAAGCCAAGTCGCCCATCTGGGCGGACGAGGGACAGGGAACGCTCGATAAACAGCGCGTACTTGTCGAAATTGTCCTGCCTGGCGGTAGTGTAGGGAGAGGCAGCGTTTTGATAGAAAGCGGCTTCTTCCGGTGAGTACGTCTGCATATTCTGGATGCGGATATAGGGGGGATTTCCCACGATCACGTCGAACCCGCCCCGAGCCGTTTCGGCGGGGAACTCGTCGGCCCAGGAGAACGGGTTGACCTTTTCCAGCAAACGGGCTGGTAGCGCGCCGCGCGCAGCCGTCCATTCTGCTTGGCTGACAAGGCTGTTGCCTGCGCGGAGCGCGCCTTCCAGCTCAGGCAAGGCGGGCGTGCCAGTGCGGTCAACATAGTCACGCAGGCCGGCTGCGCGTTCGTTTTCAATCAGCTTCAGAAGAAGGCTAAACTGGGCGACTTCGACGGCGTTTGCGTCGATGTCTACACCCCGGACGTGCGCCAGCAGGATGCGGCGCTTCTCCTCAAAAGTAAGCCGCCATAGCTCGGCACCAGCTTCATAAATAGTGTGACCGATGTGCGCCGCGCGGTCGTTCGCCTGATACCAAGCCAGATAATGATCGGTCAGAAAATCAAACACCGACAACAGGAAGATTCCGGAGCCGCAGCAAATGTCGGCAACCGTGAACTCCTCAAGATCCGCCGGCGATTTTCCAGAGAGGTGCGGGCCGAGCGTGCGTTGCACGATGGCGTCAACGATATAGCGGGGCGTCGGCACGACACCGCCACTTTCCCGAACTTCTGGCTTGCTGGTGATTTCGACAGTGCCATGGGTATCGATCGTGATGATCTCGCCCAGGAACTGCTCGTAAATTTCGCCGAGCACTTCAGCTTCAACAACGGCGAAGGTGTAGGGACTCTGCGGATAATACAGCTCGTTGATGATCCCGCTCAGTACATCGTCGCTGATGCGGACGCCTAGCCGAGCATCGTCGAGAAGGCGGAAAAGACCGGAATCATAGAAGGCATCCGCCCGCCGCAGCTCCACCAGCAAGGCATCGAAGCTGCTGCCGCCAGCGGCGAGCCCACGCAGAGTCTCGTAGCGTTCAATGTCGCGGTCTTCGCAAATGCGTAGGAAGACGATTCGCAAAAGGAAAAGCTGCACCGCATACGTCAGCTCCTCCGGCGAGAGGCCAGGCGCGTTCCGGTGAATGTCCTGCGCCAACCGTTCGCGCCACGAACGCACCTGGCGCAGGAAGAAATCGTCGAACTGCTCCGCCCCGTGGCGCGTCACATCGACAGCGAAGTGCCTGTCGAAATCGCCGGAATAAACGGCCGCGCGCGAAAGCAGCGGCCACAGCTCGTCAAAGCGCGCCTCGAACTCGTCGTAACGCACCAGCAGAATGCGGGCGACATGGGCCTCATCGGCCAGGTCGGGCTTGGGCCGGCAATCATAGACCGCGAGATGCTGGAAATTGGTCAGCACTGCGATTGGTAGGCTGGCGGAATACCCGTAGCGCCGCGTCTGAAACGCTGCATCCCGGTTGCGGTCGATATGGACGCTCGGCTTTTTGGCCTCGACGAACAGCTTGCGTTGCCGGGCGAGGCGAAGCTCATAGTCCGGTCTCTTAGAAAGTCGCTCTTCGCCAACCTCTACGGTGGCCTCTTCAATGACTTCCCGCAGGCCAAGCGGCTGCCCCTTTGCATTGTGCACGTCCCATCCGAACGCCGCGAGTAGCGGCGTGATGAAATCCGTGCGGGCCTGCGTCTCATTATAAGCGGCCCGCAGATAATCCGCTTCGTTGCGCCGGAAACTCCGGACCAGCTCGCCGACACGGGCGCGCGTAACCGACTTGGGGTCTACGTCCGTCATGCCGCATCGCCTTGCGCCGCTCTTCTGACTCCACGCCGACGCGAGTTCCGGCGATCCCGCATCTTTGTCCAGACGCCTTTCAGCAGAGTGCAGTCAGTCGCCGACAGGCCCATATGATCGCGCAGGATGACGCGCGCGTTCTCCTCCAGCACGGAATCCAGTCGCCCCGAACGAACCAACTGGTCCACCTCCGCCAGGGGCATCGCTCCGTTCAACTGTGCCGGCATCAGCAGCCGTTCGGCTTCCGTCGGCTCTAGCTCGAGAACACCGCCGCCATAGCTGCGACCTTCGATCTCGGCCGACGCGGCCGTGAGCCAGGTATAAGTGTTGGCAATGACCCGCTCAGGTTTCGCTCCCTTACTGCGGAGGCGGTGAATCGTATCGGTGGAAGTCGCACCGGATGCGTTCAGGACCATGCGCGGAAAGTCGTAGATCTGTCGGAAAGCGAAACCATCCGGCACCCAGACGGACGGCACGAGATACCAAGGCTCGCGGATCGAGCATTTGTAGCCCGTGTGAAATTCCTTGCGCTCACCCTCTTCGATGTAGCGGCGCAGCTTAGCGCTTAGCTTTTGGGCCTGCACATGGCTGATGTTCAGCAGATGAACGCGGTCTCCGGCTTCCGCGAGGGATTTCCAGTCCGCCTTGCCGATCTGACTTCCCTTCAGCTGCGCAGATCTGGAGACGAGGGGCGTCGTATAACCTTCGAGACCCAAGGAGGTGACCTGATGGGCCGACAGCACGAAAAATTCATTCTTCCCCGTAACCACGCCCACGTCGATGCTCGCGTGCGCGGACATGGGCGCCGTGGTCGCAGCTGCTCTCAGCTCCCGCATGAAGGCGATCTGGCGGTTGTCGAGGAAGTATTTCAGCCACTTCTCGCTGTCATGACGGATCGTCTTCACCTCTGCCCGTTCCAACACGAGCGCCGGCTTGCTGCCCGTAATGTCGGCAACGGTTTCCGCCGCCGTGAGGGCCACTCGGCAATCATTGCCTTCAGAGGCCAACGAGAGGGCGCCGTCCGCGAGCAACAAAACCACTTCCTGTTCCGCGTTCTCAAAGAACAGTTCATTGCAAGCGATTACGTCGATGCGCGAGAAATGGTCGGTCAGGTAGCTGCGGAGCTGCGCGGCATAGGTGACTTGCAGAATTTCAGCCGGCAGCACGAGCGCCAGGCGTCCACCAGGCTTCAGGCTGGCCGTCGCCGCGACGACGAAGGGAACCCAGATGTTCGTCAAGCGGTTGGGCGTTAGTCCTTGCTCGCCCATGATCGCCATGGCGCGGGTGCGGTGCGGCTCCGGGAACGACTGGTATCGGATGAACGGGGGATTGCCGATAATGGCGTCGAAGGCAGGCTGATCGGACTCCTGCCACCATGCAAAGAAATCCGAATTTCGGACGATTTTCTCTGCCGACGTGCCGAGCACGGGACGAAGCCGTTCTGTAGCTGACCGGGCCTCGGCCGAGATGATCTCTACCCCGGTAAGGAGACGCGCGATCTTGGTCGGCGTTGCGCCAAGCGCCTGAAGACGGCGCGCGGCCGCTTCAAGGAACGCGCCATCCCCGCAGCTCGGCTCCAGGATGGCATCGCTGGCCGACTGGATTGCCCAGCTGCAAAGCCACTCGGCCATCTTCGAGGGGGTGTAATAACCCCCGCGCAGCTTGTCCTCGTCCAAATCGGCAAAGCGGCCGCGTAGGCTAGCAGTGGCCCCGACCGCCTTGGATCGGGATTTAGTGCGCGCGATAGTCATTTTTTCCCCACATGCAGCAGCGGCATGTCGTCCTTCAGGAGACGGTCGATCGCTTCACGAACCACCCATGCGATCGACACCCGATTCTTCCGAGCAATCTCGTTAAGCTCGCGGTGCTGCTCCGCCGTGAGGCTAACGGATAGGCGATGCGCGGACTTGTCGTCGTTAGCATTGGGATTGTTTGGCATGGTGGCCGCAATTAATTGCATCAAGCTGCACCACAGGACACCAAGTTGGTGCCAGGAACAAGAATCGTCGGGCGATTTTGTCGTGTGTAACGCCTCATTCTCCGGCACCAACCGCTTTGCGTTGCCTTGGCCTCCGGTGGTGACCCGCAGGTAAACATGAGCCCGCTCGTACCTCGCCGTCGTCGGGAAGCGGCCTGGCCTAGCAGTTCCTCCTGCGGAGGATAAGGCACGCATGGCCGAGCCGTGCCGCCATGCTGTTCTATCCCACCATGTTCTCAATCTCGGCATCCACATTTGTTGCTAGAAGGAGTCTTGCGGTGCTTCCGCCGCCACTACCGTCGATCCTAGCGCCATCGAACAAAAAGAGAACAGAAACACCTATTGTCAACTGACAGTTCCGGCCAGGCCGGCGGTCGGGGCTAGCCGCGTAAAGAGGGCACTATGATGGAAACCTGATCAAGGCGATGGGGATGAGCGGCGTCTCCGATAGCCATGAGGACATCAAGGCCGCCGTTTCGAAGGTGCTAACCGCGAGCTGGCAACGCTGCCGAGTTCCTTCATGCGCAAGGCCCTGGGCATGCCGGCCGCAACGGCCGGTGGATGGTCTCGGCCTTCATCGCCACCGCCTTCGCCCGGGACGATGCGACCGCCGACAGCCAGCAATGGCGCCGAGTCGCCAATCAGCTCAGGCCGACGGCCCCCAAGCTCGCCGCCCTGATGGACAAAGCCGAGACCGACGTGCTCGCCTACATGACGTTCCCAAGTCAGCACCGCGCCGAGCTGTACAGCACCAATTCGCTGGCACCGCAAAACCGAAGAAGCGCCACAGGTCCGAAGAGATCGTCGCGAAGCTGCGCCAAGTCGCAGTGCTGCTTTTGCAGAGGCAATCCGCTCGATACGTGACGGAGGTGAGCGGCTACCATTGGCGCCGTGAGTTCGGCGACCTGAGGTCGGATCAGGTCAAGCGGATGAAAGAGCTTGAGGCCGAGAACGCGAGACTCCGCCGCGCCGTCCCCTACCGTGACGACCGCCGAGATCCTCGAAAGACATGTTGAAAGCGCCGCCCAGGATGTGCTGGGCGGCGCCTTGGTGTCACTGGTGCTGGATGACCGCTTCGCGCGCCGCCTGGAGCGCCTGCTCTGCTACAGCGAGGGCCTCAAGGGCGGCTACTGCATCACGGCCGCGAGGATACGGTCCAGGAGGCGGAAGCTCGCCGGTATATAGCTCGACCCAGTGGAAGGTGTGGCCAGTGGCGATCTCGGCGATACGGCCGCCGTTCACGCCGAACCATGCCGCGATGTCGTGCTGACGGTCGCCACGAGCCAGCATGGCCTTGGCGATTGCAGCGTCGGCCTCATCGAGGACTATGCCGCTTTTGTGTGCCCGCGAGCCCATGGTTATGCCACCGCTTTCGAAGAAATGAGGTCATCGGCCGTTGCGAGCGACTTTGCCTCGGCATCAGAGAGCGGCAGCCCCAGCTTGCGCTTGACATAGGCCTTGGTGGCCTGACGCGCCTGGCGGTTGGACGCGACCGAACCGGCCACAACCACGACGCCTTCCCACTCAGGGTTGGACTTGCGCCAGTCGATCTCGGTCAGCTTTTGGAGGCGCTGGCGCCAGTCGTTCGGGTACTCCTTCATCAGTTCCGCACCAGCCGATCCGATGGCGCGGAGGATCGTCGCGTGGGAAGCGATGCTCTCCTGGCGCAGTTCCATGGCCTTCATGCCGCCGTCGCGCACTGCGCGCCACGAAGGCATGTAGTCGGCCACAGCCTTCCAGAAGGTCACCGACAGCGCGGCCAGTTCGGAGGGAGAAGTATTATCTTCGTCATCGTCAGCGGAGAGACCGGCAATGTCGCGGAACTTCAACAACTCATTGTTGGCCTCGTAGATCGAGGACAGCGAGAAGAGCTTCGGCGAGCGGATGCCGATGGAGATGGCATCTCGATCAACCATCCCGTCGAACACGTCGACGAGGCGAATGGTATCTAGCGTGAGGCGGCTCATCGGGTCGCGCTTGTCGTAGAGGATATTGAGCGACTTCGACGTGTTCTGACCGTACCGGTTGAGGTCGGAGAACATCTGCTGCATGCGGTCGCGGTTCTCGTGTGGGAACAGGAGCACCGACAGCGTCTCGTCGCCAAGCTGCGGGTTTTCCTTGATAGCCTTGGCGATCGCTGCACAGCGGTGCTGGCCGTCGTTAATGACGAACTCCGCGTCCTGAAAGTCCATTTCAAGCATGCCGAGACCATCACCGCCGATGGGCTTGAAGTTTACGTCGCACTTATATGAAGCAGTGATCGACGAGAACAGGTAGCCCTCCTCGTTGTCGAGGATGTACTTAGCCATCTGGGGAATGCGCTTCTCGTTAAGGACGCGCTGCTCGCGCTCCTCAGGCGTGAATTCGGCCCAGTCGCGGAAGGTGAACATCTTCGGGACGACGCTCATCTTCATCATGCAGGAGTAGTATTCGCGCTGGCCAATGGCGCCTTTCATGGCCGGGAAGGAGACTTTCATTTTCAGTTTGCCTTATGAGAGCTCGGGTTGATGCCGGGGTTAGAGCGTCCTCGCTCAGTCCGGCGAGGGGTGAGCTCGCAAGGCGATAAAGCGCAGCTCGGACCGGAAACGTCAAGAGCTCGCATGACATTTATCCAGAGCTCCGAAATCTTCTAAACCGAGCTCGCGTGATAATTGATGCGAGCTCGTCACCGAAATCGGGTTGCCAAGAGGTCTCGCCACCGCGAGTGAGTCCGATGCCACAGCGGATGAGGTACGAAGCTGTGAATCGTCGCTGCCGCATTTTGGAGGGCTGCTCGTAAACGGCCGACACGGGGCAGGAGAAGCTGGCGCGGCAATTTTCAGGATGTATCGGGCTGGAACAGCGGCTCGCTATCTCACCCGGTGGAATGCGTCGATCGGCGATGTTGGCGGACCGCGAGGGATTCGAACACACACTCCGAAATGATCGGTAGGTGTTCAGAGGCGCCATAGGCAATGCAGCTTTTACGGCCGACATGGCGCAACGCAGGCGGAAGGCCGGCCGCGCTCCTGTTCAGCGATCAGACAGATCGAGCACGACCGCCGTTGCGAGCCCAAGATCGTCCGCACCCGCATTTCCTGCAGTGGCACCGGGAAAATTGCTTCAACCGTGAGTGCGGGCCAATCAGCGCCGAAGCGTACTTGTAACCGCGGCGCAACCACGGACTTTTGGAACGTTCTGAAAATGGCGCCGAATCCAGCAGGCCAAAAAAGCAAAAAGCGCCGGACGAACCGACGCTTGCATGCTTCTCAAGTCCTGAGATTGTCTGGAGCGGGCGAAGGGATTCGAACCCTCGACCCCAACCTTGGCAAGGTTGTGCTCTACCCCTGAGCTACACCCGCATCCGAGACAGTCACGCCGTCTGGCGGCGCGGCCGGGTTATTGCCCCAAAGCGCGGCGGAGTGCAAGCACCTCCCGAAAGTTTTTTTGCCGTCTTCCATCGCGCTGGGGACAACTGCGATGCCTTGCCCCTTGCGCGCCGTGCCGCTAGGCATCCAGCCATCGCGTCCATGCCTGCCTCCGAAAGCGCTATCCGCACGCCGATGAACAAGCCTCTCACCCCCGACGAGCTCTGCGCCCATCTGACCGAGCGCGACATCGCCTTCCACCGCACCGACCACCCGGCCGTCTTCACCGTCGCCGAGACGGCGCCCCATCGCGACAGCATGGTCGGCCACCACACCAAGAACCTCTTCCTGAAGGACAAGAAGGGCCGGCTCTTCCTGGTCTCTGCGGAGGCCCATGCCCGGATCGACCTGAAGCGCCTGCACGAAACTCTGGGCGCGAGCGGCCGGCTCTCCTTCGGCTCGGCCGAGCTGCTGATGGAGAAGCTCGGCGTCACGCCGGGCTCGGTGACAGCCTTTGCCGTGATCAACGACCGCGCGCAGGAGGTGACGATGGTGCTCGACGCCACGCTGATGACGGGCGAGGACGTGAATTTCCACCCGCTGGTCAACACCGCGACACTCAGGGTCAGCCGCGACGACCTCGTCGCCTTCCTGCGCGGGAGCGGCCATGACCCGCTGATCGTCGATTTGCCCGTCCCGCCCGATGGACAGAACGGCTGAGACAACCCATTTATGGGTCGACCGCGCAGGCGGCCCGCCGGGCACGCCGACGCGACCCTGAAGCATTTTCGAGCGCAGCGGGCACCGGCCCGCTTGAAGAAAATGCGATAATGCAAAGGCTTGGAGTATTCTCGCGCTTCGGGGAAGCGCGGGAGACGCTCCGGAACATGACGAAGGGCGACCTATGCTGGTCAATGGCGAAGCGGCCGAGCAACCCGGCCTGATCAAGGACACCACCACCCAGGGCTTCCGTCAGGACGTCATCACGGAATCGATGACCCAGCCGGTTTTGGTCGATTTCTGGGCGCCGTGGTGCGGTCCCTGCAAGCAGCTCACCCCCGTCATCGAGAAAGCCGTCAAGGCCGCCGGCGGCAAGGTCAAGCTCGTCAAGATGAACATCGACGAGCATCCGCAGATCCCCGGCCAGCTCGGCATCCAGTCCATTCCCGCCGTCGTTGCCTTCCGCCAGGGCCAGCCGATCGACGGCTTCATGGGCGCGCAACCGGAGAGCCAGGTGAAAGCCTTCATCGAGCGCCTCGTCGGGCCGGTCGGCCCGGGCGAAGCGGAGGAGTTGATCACCGCCGCCGAGGCCGCGACTGAAGCCGGCGACGCCGCCGGCGCCAGCGAGCTCTATGCCGGCGTGCTGCAGATGGAGCCCGACAACCTCAAGGCCATCGCCGGCCTGGCGCGGCTGCATCTCGACACCGGCGATATCGAGGGCGCCAAGGGCATCCTCGCCATGACGCCCCAGGACAAGGCCGGCGACCCGGCTATCGGGGCCGTGCGTGCCGCGATCGAGCTCGCCGAGCAGGCCGCCTCGCTGGGCGACACCGCCGAGCTGGAGGCCAAGGTCGCGGCCAACCCCAAGGACCATCAGGCCCGCTTCGACCTGGCGCTGGCGCTCAACGCCCGTGACCGGCGCGAGGAGGCGGTCGACCAGCTCGTCGCCATCATCAAGGCCGACCGCGCCTGGAACGACGACGGGGCCCGCAAGCAGCTCCTGCAGTTCTTCGAGGCCTGGGGCCCGATGGACGAGGCGAGCGTCACCGGACGCCGCAAGCTCTCGACGCTGCTCTTCTCCTGACATGCCGGCCGGTCGCATTTTCGTCACGCGAACCGGTATCCACTCCACGTGAACAGGCTCTGGAAGGGACGGGACCGCGCATGGGCATGAACGCCGTCTATGAGGGGGCCGGGGATTGCCCAGAGGTGATCCCGCTCTTCCCCTTGAGCGGTGCGCTGCTGCTGCCGCGTGGCCAGATGCCGCTCAACATCTTCGAGCCGCGCTATCTCGCCATGATCGACGACGCGCTGAAGAGCGAGCGCGTCATCGGCATGGTCCAGCCCGAGCCGGAGACGGGCCGCCAGCCCGAGATACCGCCCCTGCTCAAGGTCGGTTGCCTCGGCCGGATCACCCAGCTCGCCGAAACCGGGGACGGGCGCTACATCATCACCCTGACCGGCATCAGCCGCTTCCGACTGCTGAACGAGCTTTCGGTGACGACGGCCTACCGGCAGGGCCAGGTCGACTACGCCGAGTTCGCCGCCGATTTCGTCGCGCGCACCGGCGAGGAGGAGGTCGATCGCAAGGGCCTGCTCAAGGCGCTGCGCGACTTCGCCAAGGCCAACGAGCTCAAGATCGACTGGAAGGGCGTCAACGAGGCGCCGAACGAGGCGCTGGTCAACGCGCTCTCGATGATGTGCCCCTTCGGCCCGCGCGAAAAGCAGGCGCTGCTCGAGGCACGCACGCTCAAGGACCGGGCCGAGGTGCTGGTCGCGATCACCGAGATCGAGCTCGCCCGCGGCGGCAACGACCCGGAAACGACGCTGCAGTGAACTCCGCCTCATCCGCCGCAGCCCGGCCCGTCAGCTATCCGCCGCGCCGCGCCGTCACCGCCTGGCTGTTCTTCGATTGGGCGGCACAGCCCTTCTTCACGCTGATCACCACCTTCGTCTTCGCGCCCTTCTTCGCCTCCGAGCTGGCGCGGGACGCCGCCGCAGGGCAGGCGCTCTGGGGCTATGCCACCGGCTTTGCCGGCCTGTGCATCGCGCTGCTCTCGCCGCTGCTCGGTGGCATCGCCGACCGGACGGGGCCGCGGAAGCCCTGGATCGCCGCCTTCGGCGCCTTGCTGGTCCTCGGATCGGCCCTGCTCTGGTTCGCCGTGCCGGGCGCGACGACGGCCGTGCCGATCGCGCTCGCCGGCTTCGTCATCGCCACGATCGGCGCGGAGTTCGCCACCACCTTCAACAATGCGATGATGACGCGGCTCGTGCCGCCGGAGCGGCTCGGCTGGCTCTCGGGCACCGGCTGGGCCATCGGCTATCTGGGCGGACTGCTTTCGCTCGCGATCACGCTCGGCCTGCTCGCGGCCGATCCGCATACCGGAAAGACGCTGGCCGGCATCACCCCCATCCTTGGCCTCGATGCCGCTACCCGCGAAGGCGACCGCTTCTCCGGCCCGCTGACGGCGCTCTGGTTCATCGTCTTTGTCGCACCGATGTTCCTGTTCACGCCCGACGCCGAGCCGACCGGGATGCGGCTTTCGCAAGCCGCGCAAGGCGGCCTCGGGCGGCTCAAGGCGACGCTGGCCGAATTGCCGAAGCTGCCGGCACTCGGCCGCTTCCTGCTGGCCAACATGATCTATCAGGATGCGCTGGTCGCGCTCTTCGCCTTCGGCGGGATCTATGCGGCCGGCGTCTTCGGCTGGCAGACCATCGAGCTCGGCGTCTTCGGCATCCTGCTCACCGTCACCGGTACGCTCGGCGCCTGGCTCGGCGGCAAGCTCGACGATGCCATCGGCGGCAAGCCGGTCGTGCTGGGCTCGATCGCCTGCCTGCTCTTCGCCTGCCTCGGCATCCTGTCGCTCGCGGCCGACCATGTGCTTTTCGTCGTGCCCGCAGCGCCGGCTGTGCCCGGCGACGGGCTTTTCGCCTCGGTTCCCGAGCGCGTCTATCTGGGTCTGGGCCTGCTGATCGGCCTCGTCGCCGGCCCCTTGCAGGCCGCCTCGCGCAGCCTGATGGCGCGGCTCGCCCCGGCGGGGCGCATCGGCGAGTTCTTCGGGCTCTTCGCGCTCTCGGGGAAGGTCACGTCTTTCATGGGGCCGACGCTGGTCGCACTGGCGACCAGCTTCTTCGCCAGCCAGCGCGCGGGGCTCGCCGTACTGATCGTCTTTTTCCTAGCGGGTGCGGCGCTGCTCGCGGGCGTGAACGTGAAGCAGCGGGCCGGCTGACCCTCTGTCATTCCGGGGCGGCCCAAAGGGCCGAACCCGGAACTCACGACGAGCCGCCGCGCCTACCACCACCGATTTCAGCCAAGTGCCCGGCCGTGGGCTCCGAGTTCAGGCGCGGCGCGCCTGAACTCGGAATGACCGGTCGTCAGCGAACCAGGATGTTCCTGAACTGCCAGGGATCGCTGGTGTCGATGTCCTCGGGGAACAGCCCCGGGCGGCCATCGAGCGGCGTCCAGTCGGTGTAGTAACCCTTCACTGGCCCGAGATAGGGCATCTGGATCTCAAGGCAACGGTCGAGATCCATCTCCTCGACCTCGACGATGCCGGCATTCGGGTTCTCCAGCGCCCAGACCATGCCGGCGAGCACGGCCGAGGTAACCTGCAGGCCGGTCGCGGTCTGGTACGGGGCGAGCTTGCGCGCCTCTTCAGTCGAGAGCTGCGAGCCGAACCAGTAGGCGCCCTTGCCGTGGCCGTAGAGCAGCACGCCGAGCTCGTCGATGCCGTCGATGACCTCGTTCTCCTCGAGGATGTGGTGCTCCTCCTGCGGGCGGCCGGCATTGCCGAACATCTCGTGCAGCGAGAGCACGGCATCGTTCGCGGGGTGGTAGGCGTAGTGGCAGGTCGGCCGGTAGATCGCCTTGCCGGTCTCGTCGCGCACGGTGAAGTAGTCAGCGAGCGAGATCGACTCGTTATGGGTCACCAGGAAGCCGTACTGCGGGCCCGGCGTCGGGCACCAGCTGCGCACCTTGGTCTCGGCGCCGGCCTGCATCAGATAGATCGCCGCCTGCGAGCCAGACTCATGGGTGCAGGCGTTGTCCGGCATCCACTTCTCATGGGTGCCCCAGCCCAGTTCGGCCGGCTGCACGCCCTCGGAGATGAAGCCTTCGACCGACCAGGTGTTGACGAAGACGCCCGGAGGCTTGGGGTTCTTCGAGCGCTGCGTGTCGCGCTCGGCGATATGGATGCCCTTGACGCCGACCTGCTTCATCAGCCCGGCCCATTCCTCGCGGGTCTTCGGCTGCGGCACGTTGAGGCGCATGTCGGCGGCGACGTTGAGCAGCGCCTTCTTGGCGAGCCAGGAGGCCATGCCCGGATTGGCGCCGCAGCAAGAGACCGCGGTCGTCGAACCGGGCGCACGGGCGCGCTTGGCAGCCAGCGTCATCTCGCGCAGCGCATAGTTCGAGCGCTCGCCCGGGCCCTTGCTCTCGTCGAAATAGAAGCCGAGCCAGGGCTCGTTGACCGTGTCGATATAGAGCGCGCCGAGGCTGGAGCAGAACTCCATGATGTCGCGCGAGCCGGTGTCGCAGGAGAGATTGACGCAGAAACCCTGCCCGCCGCCGGCAGTCAGCAGCGGCTCGAGCATCGTTTTGTAGTTCTCGATGGTGACGGCTTCCTGGATGAAGCGGATGCCGCGCTCGTCAAGCAGGTGGCGGTTGGAATCATCGGGAGCAATGACGACGAAGCGGCTCTTGTCGAACTTGAAGTGCCGTTCGAGCAGCGGCAGCGTACCGCGGCCGATCGAGCCGAAGCCGATCATCACGATCGGGCCGGTGATCTCGCCGTAGACGGGCCAATTCGTCATTCTCTGTAACTCCTGGGTTCTGGGGATAAAAAGGGGTCGAAAGGGTCGTATGAGCGCAAAATCGCGCCGTCAATCGCCGGGTAGGCCTCCCATGCGGGTGAACGCATGGAAAGCGCCCGGCGATGACGGCGCGATGACGATGTGTCGGAAGCCTCAGGCGGCCTGCGCCACCTCTTGCGCTTCGAAGGCAGCGGGGATCGCAGCACCACTGGCCGTGAGCACCCCGCGCGCGCCATCGAGCGCGCCATCGCGCAATTCGATCGCGAGAAAGCGCTCGCGCTCGACCGGGCCGGGCATGGCGAGCTCGCGGGTCAGCGCCGGATCGAAGCCGAAGCGCGCGTAATAGGGCGCATCGCCAACGAGGATGACGGCGCCGTGCCCGCGGCAGGCCGCGCGCCAGAGCGCTTCGCGCATCAGCATCTTGCCGACGCCGGCGCCCTGCAGCTCCGGCTTGACCGCGAGCGGGCCGAGCATCAGGGCAGCAATACCAGCAGCCTCGACATGCCAGAGGCGCACCGTGCCGACGATTTCGCCGTCAAGCTCGGCGGTCAGAGCCAGACCTTCGGCCGGCAGCCGGCCCTCGCGCAGGCGCTCGCTCGACTTGGCAGTGCGGCGCTCGCCCAGGCAACGGTCGAGCAGCGCCTCGCGGGCGGCAGCATCGGCGGCGATCTCGTCGCGGATCATGATCATGACGCACCTCCTGCCGGAGCGCCCGCTTCCTCGCGGACCTTCCCGGCGCCGCGCGGACGCGGCCACAAGCGGATGGGTTGTGTGGAAGGGGGTCCGGCGGGAGCCACGCCCGCGCGCTCCGTTCTGGAGACGCGGACGCTCCGCCCGGTTTTGCCGGGCAGCCTGCCTTGCGACAGGGCGCTTCGCCGGACCCGATTGATAAGGAGGGAGCCTGGCTCCCTCCGGCGTCAGATGACGTACTGCTTCAGCGGCGGGAAGCCGTTGAAGGCGACGGCCGAGTAGGTCGTCGTATAGGCGCCCGTGCCCTCGATCAGCACCTTGTCGCCGATCTCCAGCGAGAAGGGCAGCATGTACGGGGTCTTCTCGTACATGACGTCGACCGAGTCGCAGGTCGGACCGGCGAGCACGCAAGGCACGGTCGCGTCGCCATCGCGCACGGTGCGGATTGGGTAGCGGATCGCCTCGTCCATCGTCTCGGCCAGGCCGTTGAACTTGCCGATGTCGAGATAGACCCAGCGGACCTCGTCCGACTCGGCCTTCTTGGAGATCAGCACGACCTCGGCCTCGATCAGGCCGGCTTCGCCGACCATGCCACGGCCCGGCTCGATGATCGTCTCGGGCAGCTGGTTGCCGAAGTGCTTCGACAGCGCCCGGAAGATCGCGTCGCCATAGGACGGCACGCCCGGTATCGGCTTCAGGTAGCGCGCCGGGAAGCCGCCGCCGAGGTTGACCATCGACAGCGAGATGCCACGGGTGGCGCACTCCTTGAAGATCGCCGAGGCCGAGGCCAGGGCCGAATCCCAGGCGTTGACGTTCGCCTGCTGCGAGCCGACATGGAACGAGATGCCATAGGCCAGGAGGCCCATGCGGTGACCGTGCTCGAGCACGTCCGCGGCCATCTCGGGCACGCAGCCGAACTTGCGCGAGAGCGGCCAGTCAGCGCCGGCGCCGTCGCAGAGGATACGGCAGAAGATGCGCGCGTCCTTCGTGCCGGTCTTCTCGGCGGAACGGGCAACCTTCTCGACCTCGGCCACGCAGTCGACGGCGAACAGGCGCACGCCGAGCTCCATGGCGCGCACGACGTCGCGCTCCTTCTTGATCGTGTTGCCGAAGGAGATGCGATCAGCCGTGGCGCCGGCCGCCAGCGCGAGCTCGATCTCGACGACCGAGGCGCAGTCGAAGCAGGAGCCGAGCTTGGCCAGGAGCGCGAGCACCTCCGGCGCCGGGTTCGCCTTCACCGCGTAGAAGACGCGGGTGTCGGGCAGCGCACGGGCGAAGGCATGGTAGTTCTCGCGCACGACATCGGTGTCGATGACGACGCAGGGACCGTCCTCTCGTCGGGCCCGAAGAAACTCACGGATACGGTCGGTCATGAGACGCGACTCCCCTACGACGCAAGCGGCGTCGATGCGATGTATCGCCGGATAAATCGTCGCGTTCGCAAGGCGCTGTGGAGACGCCTGCTACAGCGGACGAGCCGTCCGGACCCGAAACACCGTTCGATTGGGGAAGACCCCGCACGGCCGGCAATGAAGGACAAGCCTCTTCGGTGTTGACCTGTGGAAAGCCAACGAGACCAAAAAAGCCCGCTCCGTCGTTGCTTTAAGCTGCGTCCCCCGTGGAGATTCGGGGTTCGCCGGTTTTGCCTCCGGCTGCCGGTCTGTGTCGGGGAACAATCTCCTTGCGGAGACTGGGAAGCGTGATTTGAGGGATGTCCATCCCCTCCATCCGTCTTCCAACCCCTGGCGGCTGTCCGGCCTCTTGTCCGGATGCCCACCGACCAGCACGCGGCCACAGGCACGTGCGAATTGGGTGAACGCGATATACGGATAGCGACCCCGGACCACAAGTGTTTTGTGAGCCCGGAGCCGCATTTTTTTGCATGGCCGATCCGCAGCAGAAAAAGGCCGAAAAAGCTGCGCCGGCTCTGAGCTTAGCTGCGCTTCTCGCAGAAGCGGATTCTGTTGCCGAACGGGTCCGGCACTTCGAGCGTGCGCCCGCCCGGTCCGTCCTCATGGATGCCGGGGCGCGAATAGGAATAGTGCTTGCCGATCAGCTCGGCGCGATAGGCGTCGATGCCATCCATCCAGACGAAGACGGTCGAGCCGGGACTGGCGTCGCCGTGATGCTCGGAGAGATGCAGCGTCAGGCCGGAGCGCGAGACCTGCATATAAAGCGGCAGGTCGGGAGCGAAACGATGCTCCCACTCCAGGGCGAAGCCGAGTAAGCCGAGATAGAACTCCTTCGCCTTCGCCTCGTCGAAGATGCGCAGGATAGGGATGCCCGGCTTCAGCCGGATGGCGTCCTCTCCTTTGCCGGCGGACGATTCGGATTCGGTCTCGCCGATCTTCGCCGCCAGCACGTTCCAGTCGTCATAGCCGAACTGGCGCGCCACGATCTCGAGGGTCTCGGAATGGCTGAGCGGCACCTGCCTCGCGTCCATCGCGGCACGCAGACTCTTGGCCATCAGCTTGGCGTCGCGGAAATCCCGCATGGTCATGATCCTTTTCGCTCGGACGGGTGAGGATCGGGGCTCGCCTTGCCGATATCCGTCCACGAAACGATCGGGATCAGGACACGGGAACAGTCTGGATGCGTTCACCTTGCCCGTGAGGGCGCGAGCGGCAGGCCGCATCCGGCCAACCGCGAAGGTTGCGAAATCTTCATCCCCCGTCAATGGCGGCGGCCCTAGACCAGCCCTATTTGATGGCCTTAAGTCATCGCTTGCGCGTATTTCGCGAAGCCGACGCGACGGGAACACGGATCACGCATGACCACGACAGATCGCCGCCGGGTTCTGGGCGGACTGGCAGCCGCGCTCAGCCTCTCAGTCGCGCCCTCCGTCCTGCTCGCGCAGCAGCCTCCAGCCCAGCCTCAGCCCCAGAACGCGCCGCCGCAGCCGCGCTTCGGCTTCGAGGACGTGCAGCGCAAGGCCCGCGAGATCGCCGCTCTTCCCTATGAGCCGGCACCGGCCTCGCCCGAGGTTCTGACGAAGCTCGATTTCGATGCCTGGCGCGACATCCGCTTCCGGCCGGAGCGCGCGTTCCTGGCCCAGAACGGCTCGCCCTTCCGCATGCAGATGTTCCACCCGGGCTTCCTGTTTCACCGGCCCGTGACGGTGAACGTCGTGCGCGACGGCGTCCCGACCCCGGTACCCTATGCGGCGAACCTGTTCGACTACGGCAAGGTGAAGTTCGAGAAGCCGCTGCCGGTCAATCTCGGCTTCGCCGGCTTCCGCCTGCATTATCCGCTCAATGACCCGCGCGTCCTCGACGAGCTGATCTCCTTCATCGGCGCGAGCTATTTCCGCGTGCTCGGCCGCGGCCAGCGCTATGGCCTCTCGGCGCGCGGGCTCGCGCTGGGCAGCGGCACCGACAGCGAGGAGTTCCCGGTTTTCCGTGAGTTCTGGGTCGAGGCACCGGTCGCCGATGCCGAGCGCATCGTCGTCAACGCCCTGCTCGATTCGCCCTCCGTCACCGGCGCCTATCGCTTCACGATCTATCCGGACCTGGACACGGTCGTCGACGTCTCGGCCACCCTGTTCCCGCGCAAGCCGATCGAGAAATTCGGCCTCGCGCCGCTGACCTCGATGTTCCTGACCGGCGAGAACGACCGCCGCACCTTCGACGACTACCGCATGGAGCTGCACGATTCCGATGGGCTGATGATCCATTCGGGCAGCGGCGAGTGGATCTGGCGCCCGCTGCGCAACCCGCGCCAGCAGGCGGTCTCCTCCTTCGTCGAGCGCAATGTCCGCGGTTTTGGCCTGATGCAGCGCGACCGCATCTTCGAGCACTATCAGGACCTCGACCTCACCTATGAACTGCGGCCCTCCTACTGGGTCGAGCCGCAGGGCGAGTGGGGCGAGGGCGTCGTCGAGCTGATCGAGATGGCGACCACCGACGAGACCAACGACAACATCGCCGCCTTCTGGGCGCCGAAGACGCCGCTCGAACCCGGCCGCGAATTCTCCTTCGCCTACAAGCTCACCGCCATGCTCGACTCGACCGACCTCCATCCGGGCGGGCGGGTGATCAACACCTATCAGGCGAAGCCGAAGGCTCTCGGCTCCGGCGAGCCGGTGACGGACGGCGCCCGCCGCTTCATCGTCGATTTCGCCGGCGGCGACCTCGACTACCATCTGAAGCAGCCGGAGAAGGTCGAGATCGTGCCCTCGATCGCCTATGGCCGGATCGACCGGGCCTTCATCGTGCCGAACCGGAAGACGGACGGCTTCCGCGCCTTCATCGACGTCGTGGTCGAGCCCGGCCAGACGGCCGAGATGCGCGCCTTCCTGAAGAGTGGCAACAAGACGCTGACCGAAACCTGGAGCTACCCCTGGCGCGCGGAGGTGAAGGAGCCACCGGCCCCGCCGCCGCAGCCGGTCCAGCAGCCGCCAGCCGAGCCGCAGCCGGCGCCGCAACCGCCTAAGGAGTGATGCGAATGGATGTCGTCGAGAAGCCCGAGCAGAATCGTTTCGAGCTGGCGCTCGACGGCGGCAGCCTGACGGCAACCGGCTCATCCTGCTCCATACCGAGGTGCCTTCGGAACTCTCCGGCCAGGGCATCGGCTCGCGGCTGGCCAAGGGCGTCTTTGCTCTGATCCGGGTGAGTGGCCGCAAGGCGGTGATCCGCTGCCCTTTCCTGAAGGAGTGGGTCGCCCGCCATCCTGAGTACGACGACATCATCGACGGCTGAGCGGAGAAGCGCGATGGGATTGCTGGTCGACGGGCGCTGGCAGGACCAGTGGTACGACACCACCAAGAGCGGCGGGCGCTTCGTCCGCTCGCAGAGCGCCTTCCGCAACTGGGTGACGGCAGACGGCTCGGCAGGCCCGAGCGGCAAGGCCGGCTTCAAGGCGGAGCCCGGCCGCTACCATCTCTATGTCTCGCTCGCCTGCCCCTGGGCGCACCGCACCCTGATCTTCCGCAGGCTCAAGGGGCTGGAGGAGGCGATCTCGCTCTCCGTCGTGCACTGGCTGATGGCCGAGAACGGCTGGACCTTCACGCCCGGCGAGGGCGTGGTGCCGGACCCGTTCGGCGGCGCGCGCTTCCTGCACGAGGTCTATACCCGCGCCGACCCGCATTATTCCGGCCGCGTCACCGTGCCGGTGCTGTGGGACAAGCAGGCCGGCACGATCGTCAGCAACGAATCCTCCGAGATCATCCGAATGCTGAATTCGGCCTTCGACGGCGTCGGCGCCAAGCCGGGTGACTTCTATCCCGAGGCGCTGCGCCCCGAGATCGACGCCCTGAACGAGCGCATCTACGGCACCGTCAACAACGGGGTCTACAAGGCAGGCTTCGCCACCACCCAGTCAGCCTACGAGGAAGCGGTGAAGCCGCTCTTCGAGACGCTGGACTGGCTCGACGACCGGCTCGGTTCCCGCCGCTTTCTGACCGGTGACGGGATTACCGAGGCGGACTGGCGGCTCTTTACCACGCTGATCCGCTTCGACCCGGTCTATGTCGGGCATTTCAAGTGCAACATCCGGCGTATCGCCGATTATCCGCGGCTCTCGGCCTATCTGCGCACCCTCTATCATGTCGAAGGCGTCGCCGGGACGGTGAACGTCGCCCATATCAAGGGCCATTATTACGAGAGCCACCGCACCATCAATCCGACCGGAATCGTGCCTGTCGGCCCGGATATGAGCGCGCTACTCGGAACTTAAGGCTACTTCCGGCTGCCCTTGCGCGCCGGCTGCTTCTTGCGCCCGTAGAGCTCCAGCCGGTGGCGGACGAGCTCATAGCCGAGCTCGGCGGCGATGCGCCGCTGCAGCTCCTCGATCGCGTCGGAAGAGAACTCGATCACCTCGCCCGAATCGATGTCGATCAGGTGGTCGTGATGCTCCTGATGGGCGTGCTCATAGCGCGAGATGCCGTCCTCGAAGGCGTGGCGCTCGATCGCCCCCTGCGACTCCAGCACCTTCATCGTGCGGTAGACGGTCGAGAGCGACAGCGTCGGATCATGAGCGAACGCGCGGGTAAAGATGCCCTTCGCGTCGGGATGGTCGTCCGCCTCGGCCAGCACGCGAAGGATCAGCCGCCTCTGCTGCGTCATGCGCAGGCCGGCGCCCTTGAGCTGGGTCTCGAAAACGGCGACACGCCGATCGGTTTCGGTCATGACCAGCCCATAGCAATGCGCGCGCGCAATTGCAAAAGACAATAGATAATAGTCATTCGCATTTGCAATATTAATGCGAATGCTTCTCGATACTGAAGCGCTTTTGAGCCGCAATTCTCCGACGCCGCGCCGCGGCCGTCCGAGAATCTCAGGGCGGGAAGACGCTGCAGTCCCTCTCATCAGGGGATGCTCGGGTCAAGCCCGAGCATGACGGCAGGGTCCGCGAATAATACGGCCATCGAGCCTAGCTCAGATCGGCGGCGATGCCCGCGACGAGCTCGTAGGAACGCTTGCGCTTCTCGTGATCGTAGATCGGCGCAGTGACCATGATCTCGTCGGCGCCAGTGTCGCGCACGAACTCGCCAAGGCTGCGCTTCAATGTCTCGGGCGAGCCGATGAAGGCGTAGCGCAGCATCTGCCGGACATGGCCTTTCTCGGCCGGCGTCCAGTAGCTCTCCATATCCGCGATCGGCGGCTGCAGCTTGCCGCGGGCGCCGCGCACCATCCCGACAAAGCGCTGCTGCAGCGAGCTCGCGAGATACTGCGCCTCCTCATCCGTCTCCGCCGCGACGACATTGATGCCCGGCATGGCATAGGAGGTCGCGAGTTGCTCGGAAGGCTTGAAGCGGTCGCGATAGACCGCGAGCGCCTGCATCAGCGCATCCGGCGCGAAATGCGAGGCGAAGCTGTAGGGCAGCCCGAGTTCGGCCGCGAGCTGCGCGCCAAACAGGCTCGACCCCAGGATCCAGAGCGGCACGTTCGAGCCCTCGCCCGGCACGGCGCGGATCGCCTGGTTCGGACCGGCAGGCGCAAGCAGCGCCTGCAATTCCAGCACGTCCTGCGGGAAGCTGTCGGACGACATGGGGCTGCGGCGAAGCGCCCTGAGCGTCAGCTGGTCGGTGCCGGGCGCGCGGCCGAGGCCGAGATCGATGCGGCCCGGAAAGAGCGCATCCAGCGTTCCGAACTGCTCGGCGATGACGAGCGGCGCATGGTTCGGCAGCATGATGCCGCCGGCGCCGACCCGGATCGTGCTGGTCGCGGCGGCGAGCTGGCCGATCACGACCGAGGTCGCGGCGCTGGCGATGCCGACCATGTTGTGGTGCTCGGCCACCCAGTAGCGCGTGAAGCCGAGCTTCTCGGCATGGCGGATCAGATCGATCGATTTCAGCAGCGCCTGACGCGGCCCCTCCCCTTCGACGACGGGGACGAGATCGAGAACGGAGATCGCGACCATGTCGGATCCTCAAGGGCTGGCGCCGGAGAAGCGCGGGAGGCGGGACTTCACCAGATGGGAAGGTTCCCCGCTGCGTTCCAGAGGCGCCGCCGCATCGTCATGGCGCGCTTGCGCTGGCGTTCTGACGGAACGGGCGCGAGCCACCCGCGTTGTTTGCCCGAGAGCTTCGTTTTCAAGCTGGAGGGAGCCACAATGCATCCGAGCCACAACCCGGCGAAGGAAAGTTTGCGCAAGGAGCAGAAGGAGCAGCGCAAGGCCGAGCGCGAGCAGGGCAAGGATGCGCTGCTCAACCGGGCGCTGAAGGACACGTTTCCCGCGAGCGATCCCGTTGCCATGGAGACGCCGGTCAAGCCCGGCGCCGCCAAGGATCGCAGGAACTGAGGCCTGCTCAGTCGCGCTGGTAGAGCAGCCTGGCGCGGATCGTGCCGTCGAGCGCGCGGATCTCCCGCAGGATGTCGGTCGCCTCGACGGATGAGACCTTGTCCGCTTCCATCACGACATAGCCGACCTCGCCGTCGGTCTGGTAGTTCTGCGCGGCGATGTTGACCTGGCGGTTGGCGAAGACGTCGTTGAGGCGGCGCAGCATGCCCGGCACGTTGCGCTGGACATGGATGAAGCGCGTGCCGACGGCGCGCGCCGCGAGTTGCACCTGCGGGAAATTCACGGCGCCCACCGTCGAGCCGACATCGGAATAGTCGACGAGCTTGCGCGCGACCTCGGCACCGATGCGCTCCTGCGCCTCCTCGGTCGAACCGCCGATATGGGGCGTCAGGATGACGTTCGGCAGTCCCTGCAGCGGCGAGACGAAGCGCTCGGCATTGGAAGCGGGCTCGACCGGGAAGACATCGACCGCCGCGCCTGCGAGATGACCGCTCTTCAGCGCCGCCGCCACCGCGTCGAGGTCGACCACCGTGCCGCGCGAATTATTGATGAGATAGGCGCCCTTCTTCATCTTCGCGATCTGGGCCGCGCCGATCATGCCGGCCGTGTCCGGCGTCTCCGGCACATGCAGCGAGACGATATCGGCGGCGCCAAGCAGCGCGTTGAGGCTCTTCGTCGGCTCAGTATTGCCGTGGCGCAGCCGGTCGGTGTGATCGTAATAGATCACGCGCATGCCCATCGCCTCGGCGAGCGTCGAGAGCTGGCTGCCGATATTGCCGTAGCCGATGATGCCGAGCGTCTTGCCGCGCACCTCGAAGGAGCCGTTGGCGGATTTGTCCCAGCCGCCCTGATGGGCCGAGCGCGAACGGTCCGGAATCCGGCGCAGCAGCATCACGATCTCGCCGATGGTCAGTTCGGCGACGCTGCGCGTGTTCGAGAAGGGCGCGTTGAAGACCGGCACGCCGCGATGACGCGCCGCCCCCAGATCCACCTGGTTGGTGCCGACCGAGAAGCAGCCGACGGCGAAAAGCCGATCGGCCGCGGCGAAGACCTCCGGCGTGAGCTGCGTGCGCGAGCGGATGCCGAGCACATGCACGCCAGGAATAGCCTTCAGCAGCGCATCCTGATCCAGCGCCTTGGGCAGCCGCTCAAGATTGCCGTAACCCGCCTGCTGCAGCAGTTCGACCGCGGAATCGTTGATACCCTCCAGCAACAGAACCTTGATCCGGTCCTTCGGGAGGGAAAGGCGTTCGCTCGATTTGGTCATGGCCGTCGCGCTCTTGCAGGAGCGGTTGCTATAGTCCTCGCGTCGCGTGAGGCAACCGCTTTCCGTGCAGGGCGGCTGCGAAATGCCGGGAAGCGCGGCTCAGCAGAGCTCTACCAGCCGCCGCGCGCAGGTTTCGAGGACTTCCGCCGCCGGCCTGCTCCACCAATGGCGCGAGAAGATCTCGGTCTCGACGAAGCCTCGGTAGCCGGCCTGCTCGACCTCGGCGCGAATACCCCTGACGTCGATCACGCCGTCACCCATCATGCCGCGGTCGAGCAGCAGGTCGGTGGTCGGCACCAGCCAGTCGCAGACATGAAAGGCACCGATCCGCCCTTCCTCCCCCGCCCGGCGGATGTCCCCCGCAAGCCGCCAATCCCACCAGAGATGATAGACGTCGATGACGGTGTTGATGCCGCCGCGACCTTCGGGATCGAGCGCCTCGCACAGCGCCAGCGCTTCAGGGAGGCTCGTCACGCAGGAGCGATCGCCGGCATACATCGGGTGCAGCGGCTCCAGCGCCAGCGCGACGCCGCTGGCACGCGCATGGTCGAGCAGCAGCGCGATCCCCTCCGCCACCTGCGCCCGCGCTGAAGCCAGATCGCGCCCGCCCTCCGGCAGGCTGCCGACAACCAGCACGAAGCAGGGCGCGCCCAGCGCCGCCGCCTCGTCGATCGCGCGGCGATTATCCGCGACATTGGCGCGGAACTGCTCCGCGGTGGCGGCCGGAAAATAGGTGCTCCGGCAATAGCCGCTCACATCGAGCCCGGCCTCGCGGATGCGTCGCCCGATCGCAGCCGCATCCCGGCCTTCGAGGTCGCGCCGCCAGGGCGCGATACCCCCGAAGCCGGCGCGTGCCACCAACTCGATCACCTCTTCGATCGGCAGGTTGTGGCCGAGCGTCGCGGTGTTGATCGAGCAGCGCGCCAGCGAAAGCGGCGCGGTACTGGCGGTGTCGCTCATCGCCATCAGGCGAAGCGCGGCGGCCGCTTCTCGACGAAGGCGGCCTTGCCCTCGATCGCGTCGTCCGAGAGGCCCAGCGGCACGGTGATCTCCTGCTCCATCAGCAGGCCGGTGCCATAGCCATTGCGCAGGCCGGCCGAGACAGAACGGCGCGAGGCTGCGACGGCCTTGGGCGAGACGGCGGCGATCTGCTTCGCCACCTCGAGGGCCCGGCCTTCCAGTTCGGCATCCTCGACCAGCTCCTCGACGAGGCCGATGCGATAAGCCTCCGTGGCGTCGATCGTCTGGCCGGTCAGCATCAGCCGCAGCGCCTGCCCGCGCCCGACCAGCATCGGCAGGCGTTGCGTCCCCGTCGCGGTCGCCATGGCACCAAGCTTGACCTCGGGCACGCCGAAGCTCGCGCTGCGCCCGGCGATGCGGAAGTCGCAGGCCAGCGCCAGCACCATGCCGCCCCCGAGCGTATGGCCGTTGCAGGCGGCGATGACCGGGACCGGCCCGCGCTCGATCGTCTCGTTGAGAGTCGTCTCGACGATGCGCGCTTCCTCGATCCACTCGGGCGTCGCCGCGAACTCCTTGATGTTGGAGCCGACGGAAAAGCCCGCGCCGGTGCCGATCAGCACGACGCAGCGGGCGCCATGCTTGCGGTCGACCGTGTGCAGGAATTCGGTGAGAGCGCGACGCGCGGCGACGGTGAAGACACCGAGCGGCTTCGAGATGATGCGGACCAGCACGACGCCGGGAGCGACCAGGCTGGCCTCGAAGACGTCGTTCTTGAGAAGTTCGGTGGTCATGGCGTCTCTCAGGCTGCGCGCAGGCTCGGCCGGCCGCTCGCGGCCGCCGCAAGGTCGAGACCGATCGGCTCGGGCCGGAACAGCCGCGCATCCATCAGCTTGAGATCGGACGCGACCTTGAGCGGCGTGCCGGCCTTCGCCAGCACGTCGCGTTCCAGATCGACGCCCGGCGCGATCTCGACCACCACCAGCCCGTCCTCACGGAGCTTCAGCACGCAGCGCTCGGTGACATAGGTGATGTCCTGCCCGCGCGCGGCCGCGCCGCTGCCGTTGAAGGTGACATGGCCGACCTTCGGCACGAGCTTGGAGATCTTGCCCTCCTGCCGGATATGCAGCCGCCCGCCCTCGGCCGCGACCTGCAGGCCGCCGGCCGTGAAATAGCCGCTGAAGACAAGCTTGCGGGCGCGCGCCGTGATGTCGACGAAGCCGCCGCAACCAGCTGTCAGGTAAGGCCGCGAGGATAGCCGCGAGACGTTGACGCTGCCATCGGCATCGACCTCGAGGAAGGAGAGCAGCGAGCAATCGAAGCCGCCGCCCTGGAAGTAAGTGAACTGCTGCGGCGTCGGGAAGATCGCCTGCGCATTGGCGGCGCAGCCGAAGGCGAAGCCGGTCAGCGGCACGCCACCAACGGCGCCCTGCTCGATCGCCCAGGTTACCGCCTCGGCCTGGCCTTCCTCGATCAGGATATTCGGCACCAGCGCCGAGATGCCGAAGCCGAGATTGACGGCGTAATCCTCGACCAGCTCCATCGCCGCGCGCCGGGCGATGACCTTGTCGACGTTGAAGGGCTCCGGCTTGAAGCTGGAGAGCGGCCGCCGGACCTCGCCGCTGATCGCCGGGTCATAGGCGATCTCGGTCGCCTGCGCCTGATCGGGATCGACCACGATGTAGTCGACCAGCGTCGAGGGGACATGGACGCGATGCGCCGGGATCGAGCCCGCCGCCGTGGTGCGCTTGACCTGACAGATCACGATGCCGCCGGAATTGCGCGCCGCGAGCGCGAGGTCGACCATGCCGAGCACGGCGCCTTCCTGCTCCATCGAGATGTTGCCTCGCTCATCGGCCGTGGTGCCGCGGATGATCGTCACCTGCGGGAAATAATTCGGGAAGTGCAGCCAGGTCTCGCCGGCGAACTCGACGACGTTGACGACCTCGCCACGACGGGCCGCGGCCTCGTTCATCTTGCCGCCATCGACGCGCGGGTCGACGAAGGTGCCGAGCCCGACCTTGGTCAGCACGCCCGGCCGCTTGGCGGCGGCGTCACGCGCCATGTCGTACATGACACCGGAAGGCAGGTTGTAGGCGGCGACTTCGTCGCGGCCGATCATTTCCCAGATCGCCGGCGAGGGCAGCGAGGACGGGCCGCTCGGAAAGGAGCCGGCCAGGATCGCCTCGATCTGCCCCTTGCGCGCCAGATGGTCGATGCCCTTGATGCCGTACATGTCGCCGGCCGCGATCGGCGAGAAGATCGTCAGGTTGCGCGGAGCGCCCTCAGTGGCGAAGCGCTCGCCGATCGCCTTGAGCGTCAGGTCGGGGCAGTTCAGCCCGGACGAGGAGCCGATGGCGACGACGCAGCCATCCGGAACGAGCTTCGCGGCGTCCTGCGCGGAGATGATCTTCTGCTTCATGCTTGCCTCATCGCTTCCGATTGGCGGCCTTCGCCTTGCGACGGTCTGGGATGGTTTTTAGCGCAACGACAACGCGGCGTCTTGCCAACTTGATCGTTCTAGTAGACCGTTCTAGTAAGCCAACTTCGACAACGCAACTCAAAAAATCGCCGCAGGAACGATCAGATGGACAAGCCAAGCCCCGGAAACGCGCTCGTCACCGGCGCCGGTCGCGGCATCGGCCGGGCGATCGCGCTGGCCATGGCCGACTCCGGCTTTGCCGTCGTCGTCAACGACCTGGCCGCTTCGCAGGAATTGTCCGAGACCGTGGCGCTGATCGAGGCGCAGGGCGGACGCGCCGTCGCGCTGCCCGGCGACATCAGCGAGATTGCCGGCCATGCCCGGCTGGTCGAGGCGGCATGGGACGCCTTCGGCGGCATCGACTGCCTGGTCAACAATGCCGGCATCTCGGTCGCCAAGCGCGGCGACATGCTGGAGGTGACGCCCGAGAGCTATGACCGCCTGCTCGGGGTCAATCTGCGCGGACCGTTCTTCCTCACCCAGGCGGTGGCGCAGCGCATGGTCGAGGCACCCTCGGATCGCTTCCGCAGCATCGTCACGATCTCCTCGATCAATGTCGAATTCGCCTCGCCGGACCGGGCCGAGTACTGCATCGCCAAGAACGGCCTCGCCATGGTCTCGCAGCTGTTCGCGCTGCGGCTCGCCCCCCATGGCATCAACGTCTACGAGGTGCGCCCCGGCGTCATCCGCACGCAGATGACCGCCGTCGCCCGCGAGCGCTATGACGGGCTCCTCGCCAATGGCCTCGCCCCCATCGCCCGTTGGGGCGAGCCGGAGGATGTCGGCGCGGCGGTTGCGACGCTGGCCGGCGGCTCGCTGCGCTATTCCACCGGCGAGGTCGTCCGCGTTGATGGCGGCATGGCGGTCCGGAGGCTGTGATGGAAAGGCAGACCATGGCAAGCATCGATCTTCCCCGCGCCGACCGTTCCATCGAGCACTTCACCCTTCCCGCTCCGGCGAAGCTCGTCACCGCGGGGCCCGGCGAGGCGCTGCCGCGCATCGCGCTTTCGGCCGCCCATGTCGTCGCCGATCCCTTCGCCGACATCGCTCCGATACGTGACATCGCCATCGATTTCGAGGCAACCCAGCGCTTCCGCGACCATCTCTGGGATCTCGGCCTGGGCGTCGCCGAAGCGATGGACACCGCCCAGCGCGGCATGGGGCTCGACTGGCCCGCCGCCCAGACCCTGATCCGCAACACCGTCGAGGCTGCCCGCAGCCGCCCGGGCGCCGTGGTCTTCTCCGGCGTTGGCACCGACCATATCGACCCGCAGAGCGCCACGATCGATAGCGTCATCGCCGCCTATCTGGAGCAGCTGACTTATGTCCAGAAGCTCGGCGGCCGCGTCATCATGATGGCGAGCCGCGCGCTGGCGAAGGCCGCCCGCAGTCCGCAGGACTACGCCCGCGTCTATGGCCGCGTGCTGGCGGACGCCGAGGAACCGGTGATCCTGCACTGGCTCGGCGACATGTTCGATCCGGCGCTTGCCGGCTATTGGGGCGCCGGCTCCGTCGAGGCCGCGATGGACGCCTGCCTCGGCATGATCGCGGACAACGCCGCCAAGATCGACGGCATCAAGATCTCGCTGCTCGACAAGGAGCTGGAGATCGCGATGCGCCGGCGCCTGCCCGAAGGCGTGCTGATGTATACCGGCGACGACTTCAACTATGCCGAGTTGATCGCCGGCGACGCGCAGGGCTTCAGCCACGCGCTACTCGGCATCTTCGCGCCGATCGCGCCGATCGCCTCGGCGGCGCTGCTGAGCCTCAAGAAGGACGGGCCGGAACGCTTCCGCGAGATCCTCGACCCCACGGTCGCGCTCTCGCGCGAGCTCTTCCGCGCTCCGACGCAGTACTACAAGACCGGCGTCGTCATGCTCGCCTATCTCAGCGGCCATCAGGAGCATTTCACCATGCTCGGCGCCCAGCAGGGCGCCCGCTCGCTGCTGCACATGACCCGTGTCTTCCGGCTCGCAGCCGAGCTCGGCCTCTTCGCCGATCCCGAGCGCGCCGCAAGCCGGATGCGGCATATCCTGGCGCTGCACGGCGTGGGTTGAACCCGGGCTTGACGCTCCGGAGAAGAGCAACCAGAGCTGCTCAGGGAATGGGATCGAGCCGTGGCTGACAGCGCGAAGACCAAGCGAGACCTTCGGCCCGGCACGCGCCCGACGCTGATTGACATCGCCGAGGCGGCCGGCGTCTCCAAGGCGACGGTTTCGCTCGTCCTGCGCAACTCGACGACGATCCCCCAGCGCACCCATGAGCGCGTCCACCAGGCCGCGACCGCGCTCGGCTATGTCTACAACCGCGGCGCGGCGAGCCTGCGCTCGACGCGCACGCGGCTCATCGCCATGGCCGTGAACGATCTGACCAACCCGTATTTCGCGGAGATCGTCGCCGCCATCGAGGATGCGCTCACCGAGCAGAACCGCATCGTGCTGATGTCCAACACGGGAGAATCCGTGGCGCGCCAGAGCGCCTTCGTCTCGGCCGTGCGCGAATACAATGTCGACGGGCTGCTCACTGTCCCGGCAATGGGCACCGACGCCGCCTTCATCGAGCAACTGCGCGCCTGGCGGCTGCCCTGCGTGCTGGTCTCCCGCGCCGTGCCGGGCGCCGAAGTCGATCTCGTCCAGGCCGATCATCGCGCCGGCATGATCGAGGCGACGCGCCACCTGATCGCGCTGGGCCACCGTCGCATCGGCATGCTCGGGCTCAACGAGCATATCTCCACAGGCCGCCAGCGCTTCGAGGGCTACCGGCAGGCGCTGATGGAAGCCGGCATCCTGCTCGAACCGCGGCTCGTGCTCTCAGGGCCTGCGACCCGCGACTCGGGCCTCGCGCAGATCGGCGCGCTGCTCGACCTGCCCGAACCGCCGACCGCCGTGGTCTGCTTCAACGACGTCGTTGCCTTCGGCGCGATGCTGGGCCTGCGCGCGCGAAATCTCGTCCCCGGTCCGGATTTCTCGGTGGTGGGCTTCGACGACATCGCCGAGGCCACGCTCTGGCGCCCGGCCCTGACCTCGGTTGCGGTGGCGCGCCAGCTCGTCGGGCGCACCGCCGCGAGCCTGCTGCTGGAGCGGATCGAGGATTTCGACGCGCCGGCCCGCACCGTCCTGCTGCCGACGCAGCTCGTCATCCGCGACACGACCCGTCCGCCGCCGGAGCAGACGACCGGAAAAGCGAAGCGCCAGCGGTCATCTCCTTGAGTAAAAGCAGAAATGCAGCGTCATCCCGGGCTTAACCCGGGATCCATGCCGGAGCGCATCCGATCAAGGTCAGGCATGGATCCCGGATCTCCGCTTCGCTCCGTCCGGGATGACCCGCGGCTCCAGAAAAACCGTTCCGCCTCTACGCCTTCTCGACCACCAGCGTCGCGCCCTCGACACGCACGACCTTGACCTCGCTGCCGGCGAGAAGCTCCGGGCCGATGACACGCCAGGAGGAATCGCCGACGCGGATGCGGCCCTCGCCGCCGGTCATCGTCGCCTCCAGCCGGAAGACCTTGCCGATGAGCTGGCGGCCGCGGTCGTTGAGCCCGGTCGCGGCGTCCGGCTCCTCGCCGCGACGGCGCGTCAGCAGGCGCCCGCCGATCACGCAGGCGATGGCGAAGACCGCGAAGACCAGCATCGCTCCCTGCCAGCCGATGCCGAGGAGGCCCACGACCAGCCCGGTCAGCAGCGCAGCGAGGCCGAGCCAGATCAGGAAGACGCCCGGCGCCAGAAGCTCGCCGCCGATCAGGACGAGGCCGAGAATGACCCAGCTCCAGCCGCCGTGATCCGTCAGAATCTCCAGCATGACCGCCTCGTCAGACGCCCGTTCGCCCGGAGGTCGGAACCGAACCGCCGCCATTGCGGCGCGTGGCGACGGCCTCCTCGCCGAACACGGCTTTGGTGAGCTGCGCGATGCCGCCGACCGTGCCGGCGAGCGCGGCGGCCTCGATCGGCACGATCACCACCTTGCTGTTATTGCTGCTGGCGATCGCCTTCAGCGCGTCGGTATAGCGCTCGGCGATCAGGAAATTGGCGGCCTGGATATCGCCGCGGCTGATCGCTTCCGAGACCATGGCGGTCGCCGCCGCCTCGGCCTGGGCCAGCCTCTCGCGGGCCTCCGCGTCGCGCAGCGCCGCCTCCTTGCGGCCTTCCGCGGCGAGGATCTGCGACTGCTTCTGGCCCTCGGCCTTCAGGATTTCCGCCTGCCGCAAGCCCTCGGCCTCCAGAACGGCGGCGCGTTTCTCGCGCTCGGCCTTCATCTGCCGGTTCATCGCGCCGGCGATGTCGGCGGGCGGCAGGATGTCCCGGATCTCGATGCGGGTGACTTTCACGCCCCAGGGCGAGGCCGCGGCATCCATGACGCGCAGCAGGCGTTCGTTGATCTCGTCGCGATGCGAAAGGAGCTGGTCGAGGTCCATCGAGCCGACGACCGTGCGGATATTGGTCATGGTCAGGACCATCAGCGCATCGTTCAGCGAGGCGACCTCGTAGCAGGCCTTTGCGGCGTCGAGCACCTGGAAGAACGCAGCAGCATCGATCCGCACGCCGGCATTGTCCTTGGTGATCGCCTCCTGGGAGGGGATGTCGAGCACCTGCTCCATCACGTTCACCTTGTGCCCGATGCGGTCGATATAAGGCAGGATCAGGCCAAGTCCTGCGCCCAGCGTGCGCGAATAGCGGCCAAAGCGCTCGACCGTGTAGTTGTAGCCTTGTGGCACGGTGCGGACGCCGCTCGCGATCGTCAGGATGACCAGAGCGACGATGACGATGACGGCGATGTTGTAGCCCGACAGATCCACGCTGTTTCCCCCCGCTGCACCGGAAAGCCAGCCTCGTCCGCTGCGGCGCCAGACTGGCGTCTGCGGGGGACGGATGCAAGCGGATGCCGCCCTCCCGCATACCGCGATGCTCGGGCTCGCAGCGGGCCCGCGCATCCTACGAATAAATGCGGTTGCGCGCATGCGTCTTCACCCGCCCGCGTCGCCGCGATCGGGAATGAGTGAG
This sequence comes from Hyphomicrobiales bacterium, assembly GCA_900473415.1. GTDB lineage: Bacteria > Pseudomonadota > Alphaproteobacteria > Rhizobiales > Beijerinckiaceae > Allobosea. The sequence continues at coordinate 128,706 of UCLR01000047.1, read as the reverse complement.
GGGCAGCGGAGCGCCGCGAGGCGCGGTGGATTAGTCAGCCGCTTCCATTGAGCCAGGAAGCGGCGCGGATGGATTGAGCCACCATCCGCACGCCCCGTGGCGCTCCGCTCGTCGGCGATTTTAAGACTCCGGGCCGCGCTTATACGGCTTGGTGGCTTGAGACCTGCGAGCTTGGACGCCAGTTTCCCTCAGCGGGTCGTCGCGCCGTTGCCTACCTGTCCATCACCAGCCCAGCCTTCCAGCGAGCTCCTCGCACAGGGGCCGTAGTACCCCCAGGGCGGTGCCCCGAAGCCTCCCGGGAGTGGATCGTGACTCCACCCGCAGGCGCCGCCCCCATCCCGACCAACGGCACACCTCCGGATGGCTGCCCCTCGGGGATGAGGTGCGCCGAGGATAGGCATGGGGCGGAATGGCGGGGACTAGTTTCGCTCAGGCCAGTTTGCCGCAGGTGGACGCGGTATTGCCGGCCACGAAGCGTCGTGCCCAAATGCAACGCGTCTCTTCGATTGCCGAGCTTCCATGTTCAGCTTCGTTCAAGCCTGCATAGACTGGACAGAGTTGCTGATTGAAGGCGTCGTTGAGAGGCGAAAGTTGGCGAAGCGTGAGGCCGCCGCACTGATCGATCGTCTGGGCCCATCCGCTTTCGGCGCCGCGCAACAGGTCGCCCAGCTTGCGCGTCAGCGCGGCGACAAGCGCGCGACGGCGCTCTGGCTTCAAGTCGCCAAAGAGATCGCGCGACAGGAAGCTCCGAAGCAGAACTGACGCCGGTACAATGCATTGCGCCCGGCACAAGGCCGGGCGCGAAAGTCAGAAATCAGGATAGGCCGTCTCAGGCGTACTGCCCGTGGCAGTGCTTGAACTTCTTGCCCGAGCCGCAGGGGCAGGGCTCGTTGCGGCCGACCTTGCCCCAGGTGGTGGGGTCGTTCGGGTCGCGGTCCAGCACCGCGGCCTCGGCATCCGCGTCGAGGGCCGCGAACTGCGTGCTGCCGCCGTAGTCCCCGCCAAAACCGGAAGCTCCGCCATCCTGCACCTGCAGCGGCGCCTGCTCCTCCGGCTGCTCGAAGCGCACCTCGACGCGCGAGAGATGGCCGGTGACCTGCATGCGCAGATGGCCGATCAGCCCGTCGAAGAGCTCGAAGGCCTCCTGCTTGTATTCCTGCAGCGGGTCGCGCTGGGCATAGCCGCGCCAGCCGATGACCTGGCGCAGATGGTCGAGCGTGACGAGATGCTCGCGCCAGAGATGGTCGAGCGTCTGCAGGAGAACCTGCTTCTCGACATAGGTCATGACCTGTTCGGTATTGCGCTCGATGCGGCCGGCGTAGTCGTCGTCGGCGAGCTTGCGGATGCGCTCGCGCATCTCGCTGTCGGCGATGCCCTCTTCCTTGGCCCAGTCCTCGACCGGCAGGTCGAGGTTGAGATACTGGATAACCTCCTGCTTGAGGCCGGGAGTATCCCACTGCTCCGGATAGGCTTCCTCGGGGATGTGGCGGGCAACCAGATCCTCGACGACGCCGTGGCGCATGTCGTCGATCGTCTCGCGCACGCTCTCCTGACGCATGAACTCGCGACGTTGCTCGAAGACGACCTTGCGCTGGTCGTTCATCACGTCATCGTACTTCAGGATGTTCTTGCGGATGTCGAAGTTGCGCGCCTCGACCTTGCCCTGCGCCTTCTCGACCGCCTTGTTGATCCAGGGATGGACGATGGCCTCGTCCTCCTTGAGGCCGAGCTTCGTGAGCATGCCGTCCATCCGGTCGGAGCCGAAGATGCGCATCAGGTCGTCCTGCAGCGACAGGAAGAACTTGGAGCGGCCGGGGTCGCCCTGGCGGCCGGCGCGGCCGCGCAGCTGGTTGTCGATGCGCCGGCTCTCATGGCGCTCGGTGCCGACGATGTAGAGACCGCCGGACTTGAGCACGCGCTGCTTGAACTCGGCCACTTCGGTGCGGATGGCACTGGCCCGGGCGTCGCGCTCCGGCCCCTCTTCGACGCCGGTGAGATCGTGGTTGATCCGCATCTCGGCATTGCCGCCGAGCTGGATGTCGGTGCCGCGGCCGGCCATGTTGGTGGCGATGGTGATCGCGCCCGGCACGCCGGCCTGGGCGACGATATAGGCTTCCTGCTCGTGGAAGCGGGCGTTCAGCACCGCGAAAGCCTTGGTCGTCTTGCCCTCGCGGGCGGCCTTGTAGACCGGCTCCAGCGCGGTGGGATCGGTGAAGTCGAGAAGCTTGTAGCCCTCCTTCTGCAGCATCTCCGCGACGAGCTCGGAGCGCTCGATCGAGGTGGTGCCGACCAGGATCGGCTGGCCGTTCTCCTGCGCCGTCTTGATCTCACGGATGATGGCGCGGACCTTCTCCTCGAAGGTCCGGTAGACCTCGTCGTCCTCGTCCTTGCGGGCGACCGGGACATTGGTCGGGATCTCGATGACCTCGAGCTTGTAGATCTGGAAGAACTCCTCGGCCTCGGTCGCCGCCGTGCCGGTCATGCCCGCGAGCTTGCCGTAGAGCCGGAAGTAGTTCTGGAAGGTGATCGAGGCCAGCGTCGCGTTCTCGGGCTGGACGGTGACGTGCTCCTTCGCCTCCAGCGCCTGGTGCAGGCCCTCCGAATAGCGCCGGCCCGGCATCATGCGGCCGGTGAACTCGTCGATGATCACGACCTCGTCGTTGCGGACGATGTAGTCCTTGTCGCGGGTGAAGAGCGTATGCGCCCGGAGCGCCTGGTTGACGTGGTGGACCAGCGTGACGTTGTGGGCATCGTAGAGATCGCCCTCGGTCAGCAGCCCGGCCGCGCGCAGCAGCTCCTCGATATGCTCGTTGCCGGCTTCCGTCAGCGAGACGGCGCGCTGCTTCTCGTCGACCTCGTAGTCGGTGGGGACGAGGCCCGGCAGCACCTTGTCGATCGCGACATAGAGATCCGACTTGTCGTCGAGCGGGCCGGAGATGATCAGCGGCGTGCGCGCCTCGTCGACCAGGATCGAGTCGACCTCGTCGACGATGGCGAAGTGGTGGCCGCGCTGGCTCATCTGCGCGACCTCGTACTTCATGTTGTCGCGCAGATAGTCGAAGCCGAACTCGTTGTTCGTGCCGTAGGTGATGTCACAGGCATAGGCGCGCTGGCGCTCCTCGTCGTCGAGCCCGTGCACGATGATACCGACGGTCAGGCCGAGGAAGTTGTAGAGCTTCGACATCCACTCGGCGTCGCGCCGGGCGAGGTAGTCGTTGACCGTGACGACGTGGACGCCCTTGCCTTCGAGCGCGTTGAGATAGGTTGGCAGCGTCGCGACCAGCGTCTTGCCTTCGCCGGTCTTCATCTCGGCGATGGCGCCCTCGTGCAGCACCATGCCGCCGACGAGCTGGACGTCATAGGGCCGCTGGCCGAGCACGCGCTTGGCCGCCTCGCGAACGGTCGCAAAGGCAGGCACCAGCAGGTCGTCGAGCTTGGCGCCGCCCGCGATCTGCTGCTTGAATTCCTCGGTACGGGCCTTCAGCGCCTCGTCGCTCAGCCCGGCGAGTTCGTTCTCCAGCGCATTGATCGCCGCGACGCGGGGCTGGTAGCCCTTGACGCGGCGGTCGTTCGACGAGCCGAAGAGTTTCTTTGCGAGCGCGCCAAGCATGTTGGGCCTTTCAGGTGATGCTTTGAACTCCCGGCCGGCACGGTGCTGATTGCGCGCTGCGGCCGGAAGCCCGGTACTCTGGAATTGCGACCGCGTGTTTAGACGCGTGCGCGGGCAGGGTCCAGCTTGCCTTTCGCCCAAAGGGCGGCCGATCAGCAAGCGAATTCGGCTCACGATGTGGGGTTTTGGCCGACCCGTTCCAAGAGCGCCCAGGCGCGCTGGCGCAAAGCTGCGTGATCGGGCGCCGCAATCGCTTGAACTGCCTTGCCTTTGCCGCGTTCAACTGGCAGTGCAGCGGCCAAAGCGTCTCGGGTTTTCCGACGAAAGGCCGTCTCACATGAACTCCGCCCGTATCATCGCCGTTCTCGGCTTCGCGCTGCTGGCGGCGCCGGCCTTCGCCCAGGCCGACAAGGTCGTCGCCAAGGTCGACGGCATCGCGATCACCGAGAAGGATATCGCGCTCGCTTCCGAGGATCTCGGCGAGCGCCTCGCCCAGCTGCCGGACGAGCGCAAGCGCGACGAGGTGATCAACTATCTCGTCGACCTCAAGCTCGGCGCCAAGGCTGCGGCCGCCGCCAAGATCGGCGACACGCCCGATTTCGCCGCCCGCCTCGCCTATTATCGCGAGAAGGTGCTGCTCGATGAGTACCTGACCAGCGAAGGCAAGAAGGCGGTCACGCCTGAGGCCGCCAAGAAGCTCTACGACGAGACCACCAAGGCGATGGCGCCGGAGGAAGAGGCCCATGCCCGCCACATCCTCGTCGAGGACGAGGCGCAGGCCAAGGCCGTGGTCGAGCGGCTGAAGAAGGGCGAGGATTTCGCCAAGGTCGCCGGCGAGCTCTCGAAGGATCCGGGCTCCGGCAAGGAGGGCGGCGATCTCGGCTGGTTCACCAAGGACCGCATGGTGCCCGAGTTCGCCGAAGCTGCCTTCAAGCTGCAGAAGGGCCAGGTCTCCGACCCCGTGAAGAGCCAGTTCGGCTGGCACGTCATCAGGCTCGAGGACAAGCGCGCCAAGCCCCTGCCCGACTTCGCCGCCGTGAAGCCGCAGATCGACCAGTATCTCGAGCGCAAGGCCCAGCAGGACGTCGTGCTGGCGCTGCGCGAGAAGGCCAAGGTCGAGCGCCTCGACAAGCCGGCAGATGCAGCCAAGCCGGCCGAGCCGAAGAAGAACTGAGCTCCCGGCTCACCTCTGACGATTTTGAAGGGCGGCCCCAGCGGCCGCCCTTCTTGTTTTCGTCATCGGTCTGCGGCAGAGGCTCAAGAACGAGAGCACTGCCGGGCGAGAACGGATTCGCCCCCCTCGGTGCAGGGCTCCGGAGGAGGAGCCCCCATGGCCGGCAAGGATATTCCCGTTTCCCCGCTCGCGCCCAAGCGCCAGCCCAAGGTCGCGCCGATCCCGGGCGTGCGCTTCGCCACGGCCGAGGCCGGCATCCGCTACAAGGGCCGCACCGATGTCTGGTTCGCCCTGCTCGACGCGGGCACGCAGGTCGCCGGCGTCTTCACCCGCTCGAAATGCCCCTCCGCTCCGGTCGACTGGTGCCGCGAGAACCTGGCCCAGGGCTCGGCCCGCGCGGTCGTCGTCAATTCCGGCAACGCCAACGCCTTCACCGGCCTGAAGGGCCGTGATGCGGTCAAGCTCACCGCCGAGATCGCCGCCAAGGCGGCCGGCTGCAAGCCGCAGGAAGTCTTCATCGCCTCGACCGGCGTGATCGGCGAGCCGCTCGACGCCACCAAGTTCAAGGGCGTGCTCGACGATTGCGCCAAGCGCGCCGCGGACGGCCCCTGGATCGACGCGGCCCGTGCGATCATGACCACCGATACCTTCCCGAAGGCGCTGGCCCGCAAAGCCAAGATCGACGGCAAGGAGGTCGCGATCGCCGGCATCGCCAAGGGCGCCGGCATGATCGCCCCTGACATGGCCACGATGCTCTCCTTCGTCTTCACCGATGCGCCGATTGCCGCCCCCGTGCTGCAGGCACTGCTCTCGAAGGGCGTGAAGGGCTCCTTCAACGCCGTGACCGTCGACAGCGACACCTCGACCTCCGACACGCTGATGCTGTTCGCCACCGGCAAGGCGGCCGCACGCGGCGTGCCGACGATCACGGACGTCAAGGACCCGCGCCTCTCCGGCTTCAAGCGCGCGCTGAATTCGATCCTGCTCGAGCTCGCCCAGCTCGTCTGCAAGGACGGCGAGGGCGCGCGGAAATTCGTCGAGGTGCGGGTCACCGGCGCGGCCTCCGCCCGCTCGGCCAAGCGCGTTGCGCTCTCCATCGCCAACTCGCCGCTGGTCAAGACCGCCATCGCCGGCGAGGACGCCAATTGGGGCCGCGTCGTCATGGCGGTCGGCAAGGCCGGCGAGCCGGCCGATCGCGACCGGCTCGACATCGGCTTCGGCGAGATCGTCGTGGCGAAGCAGGGTGCCCGTGCGCCTTCTTACGATGAGGTCGCGGTATCCGAGTATATGAAGGGCGACAACATCGTCATCACGGCCGATCTCGGCCTCGGACGCGGCAAGGCCACGGTCTGGACCTGCGACCTGACCAAGGCCTATGTCGAGATCAATGGCGACTACCGTTCCTGAACGGGCGACCGTCGTTTGAATCCTCGCCGTCATCCCGGGCGCTGCAGGCGACCCGGGATCCATGCCTGCACATCGTCCGGACAGGCTCCGGAATGAATCCCGGATCGGCGCCGCTGACGCGGCTTGTCCGGGATCACCCGTATGTCGAGGCCGTATTGCACCTGTCGATAAGGGCGTTCCCATCGTGACGACGGCGGAACTGCGGTCGGAGCCCAGCCGCGGCTTCATCGCCACCAACCTGCTAGTCTGCTCCTTCTTCTGGGGCTCGAGCTATCTCTTCATCAAGCTGATGAGCGGCCAGGTCTCGCCCTTCGCCATCGCGGCGGGGCGCGGCCTGCTCGGCGCCGCCTCGCTCGCACTCTGGCTGCGCTGGCTCGGCCATAATCCACTGCCGCAGCGCCATGAGATTCGCCACTGGCTGATCCTCGGCGCAACCAATGGCTGGCTGCCCAACATCCTCGTCGCCTACGCGCTGATCCAGCTCGCCAGCGGCCCCGCGGCGATGATCCAGGCAGCAGGTCCGCTGATAACCGCCCTCGTCGCCCACATGATCTTCGCCGAGGAGCGCCTCGGCGGACGCCGGCTCGCCGGCATCCTGATCGGGCTTGCGGGCGTCGCCCTGCTGATCGGACCGCGGCTGTTCGAGGGCGGCGCGACAATGCTGAGCGTACTCGCCATGGTCGCGACCATGCTCAGCTATGCCGCCGGCAATCTCTATGTCCGGGCAGTACCGGCATCGTCCGGCGACCCGATGCGCCTTGCGCTGGGCCAGCAGGTCTGCTCGGGCGGTGTCGCCCTGCTGCTCACCCTCTTCATCGCCGGGCCGGCGAGCCTCCTCGCGCTGTCCGATCACTGGGCCGCCATGCTGATGCTTGGGCTTGCCTGCACCGCGATCCCGATGACGGTGTTCATGCGGCTGATCCGCGCCGCCGGGCCGACGCGCGCGGCGATGACCGGATATCTCGTCCCCACGGTCGCGGCGGCCATGGGCGTCCTCGTGCTCGGGGAAACACTGGAGTTGCGGCAGGTCGCGGCCGGCTGCATCATCCTAGCCGGCGTCTTCCTCGTCACGACGGCGCCGCGCAGGCTGGGGGCGTCATGAGGATCGGATTCGTTGCGGCGGTAGCGCTGGCCAGCGCCGTCATGGCTGGCTGTGTCGAGCGCAAGCCGGCGACGGTGGCCTTCTCGACCGAGGAAGCCGCCTTCATCAAGAAGCCCGGTACCGGCGTCATCACCGGCCATGCCTTCCGCACCAAGCCGAGCGGCGTGGTGGTCAATGCGGCGGGCGAGGTGGTGCGCCTGATCCCGGCGACCGCCTTCGCGCGCGAGCGCTTCGCCAACCTCTACGGCAAGCGGAAGTACATTCCCCACAGCGCCTATCCGCGCGACGACGACGTCGACCCGGCCTATGGTGAGTACACCCGCACGACAAAGGCGGCGTCGAATGGCCGCTTCGCCTTCGAGAAGGTCGCGCCGGGCGGCTATTTCCTGACCACCCAGGTGATCTGGGGCGACGAAGCCGCCTTCACCCGCGAGGGCGGCTCGGTCTATGACACCGTGACCTTGACGGGCCATGAGACCGAGCCCGTCGAGGTCATCCTCTCCGGCAATTGAGTCCCGTCCCGTGAAGCTTCTCCTCGTCGTCGCCTGTGCCCTGATCGATGCCGACAACCGCGTGCTCGTCACCCAGCGCCCGGAGGGCAAGGCGCTGGCGGGCCTATGGGAGTTTCCGGGCGGCAAGCTTGAGCCCGGCGAGCGGCCGGAGCCGGCGCTGATCCGCGAGCTTGCCGAGGAGCTCGGCATCACCGTGAAGGAGGACTGCCTGGCTCCGCTGACCTTCGCCAGCTACGCCTATCCCGAATTCCACCTGCTGATGCCGCTCTATATCTGCCGGCGCTGGCAGGGTACCGTCATCGCCCAGGAAGGCCAGGCGCTGAAATGGGTCCGTCCCGGCAAGCTGCGCGACCTTGCCATGCCGCCCGCCGACGAGCCGCTCATCCCGCCGCTGATCGATTTGCTGGGCGCCTGATCCTCAATGCACCGCCGGCAAGCCGAGCGCCTCCCAGCGCGACGGCGCGATCGGCTCGCCGACATGGAAGGCGAAGGCCGTCACCCGCTTCAGATCGGGCGACAGCGTGCAATTGAAGCTGAGCCCGTACCAGCGCCGCCTGCTCCGGAACGCGGCGCCCTCGGCCCGCAGCTCCCGCCCTGACAGCCGCGTTCCGGCGGTCGCATAGGCGCTGACCCGGTCGGGCTCGTAGGCCTGCTGCCAGGCATGGATCTGGCCCATGGCTTCGAGCCCACAGAGCTGCTCGACACGCTCCTCAGGCGCCAGCCGCGGCAGCATGGCCAGGGTGTCGCGGCTGAGGGGATGGGCCAGAACCAGCTGCGAGAGCATGCGCCTGGGTCTCACCATGCCATCGGCGCCCGGCCGCGCAGGTTGCGGCTCGACGGGCGGTGGAACCGCTGCGACAGGCGGCGCGAGCTGAGGCACGATTTCGGCCGGCTGTGGTGACGGCGGCGGCGCGGGCGGCGGCCGCGTCAGGGCCTCGAACTGCTCCAGCGACTGCAGCTCGACATCCACGCTCTGCTCGACGAAGCCGGGAGCCTCGACAAGCTGCTGGACTGCCAAGGAGGCGAGCCACGCCAGCAAGGCGGCATGGATCAGCGCCGCGGCCGGCAGACCGGGATCGGGCATCAACCGGCGCGTGCGAACCGCCGCCACCATGGCTCAGGCAGCAACCTTCGGAGGCGCCAAGGCACCGGGCCGCAAACTCGATGCCATCCGCCGCTGTCACCCCCGCCGCCAGTCGGCGCGCAGGAGCGCCGATCAAGCCGGCATTTTTGTGGTCTCGATTTGCGACGGCTCGTCGCCTTCGACCCGCTCGACCTCGTCGCGCCCGAGCTGGAAACGCTCGAAGCGCGTAAGTTCCTCCTCGATGGCGCGCTTCAGCTCGGGGCGTTCATGTCCATCGAGCCAGGTCCATTGCTGCATCAGGAGCTTGCCAGCGGCGCGGTCGGTCTTGAGGTCGAGCACCGCGACGATGTGCTCCCCCGCCAGCACTGGCAGGCCGAAATAGCCGTAAACCCGCTTCTCCTTCGGCAGATAAGCCTCGAAGACATGGGCGTAGTCGAAGAAGAGCTTCGCCCGCTTGCGCTGGATCATCAGCGGGTCGAAGGGCGAGAGGATGTGGATCAGCGTCTCCTCCGGTTCCGGCCGGGGCGCGAGCACGGCGGGCGCCGCCCAATGCTGCGTCTTGCCGGCGCCCTCGACGGCGACCGGCACGAGTTCCTTGCGCCGCACCCTGGAACCGATCAGCTCCGCCACCGCCTTCTTGGCCGGTGCGTCGAGATGGCAGGCGGAATCGAGGCTGACGATGCCCTGCGCGGTCAGCGCCCGGTCGAGCTTGTAGGCCGTGACCTGCCGCTCGCTCGCCGGCGTCGGCTTCTTCTCCCACTGGAAGTGCCGGTCGAACAGCTCGTAGGTCTTCACCATGCCGGCGCGCGCCGCGATCGCCAGCTCGCCATCATAGAAGGCCCGTTCCAGCAGCCCCTTGGAGGGCTTCTTGCTGGCCCAGAGATGCGCCTTCTCGATCAGCTCCTCCTCGATATCGCGGATCGTCAGCGCGCCGTTCTTGCGGATGCGGCTGAGCAGCTTGCGCGTCTCCTCGCGCGCGCCGACCGCCGACCAGCGTTTCGGTTCGTCCCGATGCGCCTTCATCTCCGGCAGGAAGTAGCGGATGTCGCGCGTCGGCACATAGGAGAGCGCATGCGTCCAGTATTCGAAGACGCTCTTCTCGACCGATTGCAGGTGGCTGAGATCGCTGCGGCGATAGGCCGGGATGCGCGCGCAGAGGATATGGTGGTGGCAGCGCTCGATCACGTTGATCGTGTCGATCTGGACATAGCCGAGCTGTTCGACCGCGGCACGCGCCGCCGCCGGCCCGGCGCCGAAGGGCTCGCGCTCGTCCAGCCGCTGGGCGCTGAGCCAGATGCGGCGGGCCTGTTCGGCAGAGAGGGAAAGGGGCTTGTGCGGGCGGGGAGGCATGATCCGCAAGCTAGCCTCGGCGGCGCCGCGCCGTAAGGGGGCGTGCGCGCCGCCGCTGACAGGACATGGCGGGAGCCACGCAGTCCCGGCGCAGCCCCCTCAAGGCGCGACGATCAGAGCCCAGTAGACCTGATATTTCGAGCCCGGCGCATAGGCTGTGGCGATGCCCATGCGCGTGGCCTTCGCGTCCTTCATGACGCGGTCGTGCTGGGGCGAGTCGCGCCAGCCCGAGAAGGCCTCGGCGAGGCGCCGGTAGCCAGCCGAGAGATTGGCCTCGGCCCCCGGCTGCCCCGCCTTGGCCAGGCGTGCCTTCACCGCATCGGCTTGCACCGGCTTGTCGGAAGCCGCCATGGCGGTGGCTTCGCGCTGCGCCGCCTCGGTGAGCTCGGGATCGAGCGTGAGCGCGCCGAGCCCGGCATTGAGCCGATAGGCCGAGATCATCGCGCGCGCCTGCTCGGCGTCGACCTGTGCCGAGGCCGAACCTAGATCGCGATAGAACGCCGGCTGGCCCTGGCGCGGCGCCTCGGTGCAGCCCGCGATCCCGAGAAAGGCGAGCGCGCCCGCCACCGCGGCAGGGCAGCTCATCGCGCGCAGAGCCGCCGCGCGGCGCAAAAGGCTGGGCATATCGTCATCCTTGGCTGTCTTCCTTGACCGGCTCGGGTGCGGGCGCCGGCTTCGGTGCCGCGTCCTTCTCGGTCTCGTCCTCTTCGGGCTCCGGCTCGGCCGGCCGGCGGGTGCGGCGCGCCTTGGCGGGCGCTTCCGCCTTCGCCGACTGGCGGCGCGGGGCGGCCGGAGCGTGCCCGTTCGTGCCCGCGGCTGCGGCGGCCGCGAAGCCGGCGAGCGCCTCTTCGACGCCTTCCAGGCCACGCACCTTCAGCTCCGGCACCACGGCCTCCGGCTCCATCTCGGCCAGGCGCTTGACGATGGCGAAGTTCAGGTCGCTGGTGACGCGCCCGACGATCTCGACGTCGTCCACCACACAGATCAGCTCGAAATCCATCGTCGTGGTGCCGAGCTTCTTGAACATCACAGCCGGCGGCGGCTTCTGCAGCACATCGCCATGGTTGCCGGCGACCTCCGACAGCATGGCCCGCACCGCGCCGGCATCGAGCGTACGCGGCACGGAGAGCGCGATCAGCACGCGGCCGGAACGGTCGGTGCGGACGCGGTTGCGGACGACGCCGGAAATCAGGTTCGAGTTCGGCACGATCACGGTCGAGCGATCGAAGGTCGCGATCTCGGTCGAGCGGACATTGATGCGCTTGACGATGCCCTCGGTGTCGCCGACCACGACCTGGTCGCCGACGCGGATCGGCCGCTCCCAGAGCAGGATCAGGCCGGAGACGAAGTTCGACACCACCGACTGCAGGCCGAAACCGATACCGACCGAGAGCGCCGAGGCGACGAGCGTGAGGCGCTCGAGGCTGAGGCCCACCGCCGAGACCGCGACCGCCACCGCCGCGATGTAGCCGACATAGCCTATCGCCGTGGTGATCGAGTTGCGCAGGCCCGGATCGAGGGAAGTCGTCGGCAGGAACTGGTTGTCGAGCCAGCGCTGCATCGCCCGCGTCGCGGCGATACCGAGCCCGAAGACGAAGGCGAAGACGACGATGGTGGAGATCGAGATCGTGACGCCGCCGACCTGGAAGCCGAAGAAGGCGGCCCGCAGCGAAACCAGGAAATCGGTCGATTCCAGCCCCCAGGGCGCCAGCACCATCAGGACCGTCACGACGAGCAGCAGCAGCTTCAGCGCGCCGACACCGATCACCGAGATCTTCTGCAGCGTCGCCGCACGCAGGCCCATTCCGGCCTTGAGCGTCGTCGCGAAGCGGCTCTTGCCGGTCAGGAGCCGCGGGACGCCGAGATCGATGAACTGGAAGACCAGCATGAACAGGCAGGCGACGATGCCGATCCACAGCGTCTGCTCCGCCAGGAAGCCGGCGAAGACGACATAGCCGGCGAGCGCCGAAGCGATGATGAGGAAGCCGATCACCCAGCCGAGGATGCGCACCGGCCCGAGGCTCGCCCCATCCACGGGCACATAGGGCCCGAGGCAGGCTTCCTGCTCGACCTCGTCGTCGTCGCGGATCTGGTAGAGGCCTGCGATCAGCGCGAGCGCGAAGAGCACCGCGAAGAAAGCCTTGACGATGATCGAGATGGCGAGGCCGGCGGCGATGGCCTGCAGCCAGGCCTCGAAGACCTTGCCGACCGACATCACCAGCGCCAGCGCGCTCGCGATCCAGACGACGCTGCGCGCCGTCGGGTCCATGACGCTGATCAGCCGCCGCTGCGGGCTCGACGGCGCGAAGAGCGCATCCGCCAGCGCCTGGACGAAGGCCACGAAGGCGAGCCCGATCACCACCGCCCAGATCACCGGCTGGATGCGTGGCGGCAGAAGCCCGGTGGTGCTCAGCGCCTTGTAGAACAGCCAGCTCGCCAGCGCCGGCGGCGCGGCGCCGGCGACGATATGGGCGAGCGCGACATAGAGGCAGTGCAGGTTGCCGGTATCCTGCATATTGGCGTAGCGCGCCTTGAAGCGCGGCAGATAGCGCGCCCGAGCCCAGTAGAGCAGGATCGCGCCGATCAGCGCGAGGCCGACGGTCAGGCCGCGCAGGCCGGGCGCGTCGTGCACGCCCTCCAGCCAGCCGCCGAAGATATAGCCCGAGGCGCGCAGATCCTCCGGCGCCGTCGTGATGGCGTTGGTCCAGATATCGGGGTTCAGCACGGAGGGGCCGGCGGCGAACAGCGCCTTGGCGAAGATCTCGCGGCGCTTGTCGCCGATGCCGGTCTGCAGCAGCTCCGCCTGGAGCAGCGCCGCGTTGGCGAGCGTCAGCGTCTCGTTCGCCTCGGAATACGCCTTTGTACGGGCCTCGCGGTCGCGAGCGATCTCCGCGCTCTCGGGCGGCGCGCTCGCGTCCGGCTTCGGGCCGAGCTGGTCGAGCTTGAGCTTCGCCTGCTCGACCCGCGGGGCCTGCTCAGCGATGATCGCGCGAAGCTGGTCGAGCGAAGGCTGCAGGCGCACGCGCTGCCGCTGCAGCTCGGCGTCGCTCGGATCCGGCGAGGTCAGCGTCGCCTCGATCTGCGTCAGCTCGTTGCGCACCGCCTCGAGCCGGGCGCGCACGCTCGTGCCCGGATCGGTCGGGGCCGGCTGGCCGAACGAGGGGGAGGCTGCGGCGAGCACCAGCGCGACCAGCAGCACGCAGCCCGCCAGCAACCGGCGCAGGCCGGCGAACGACGCTCGCGTCACATGCGCTGCCATAGCGATGCGGCCCTGCCTGTCGAGGTGATTCGGCTCTGCTTCGACCCTCGGCACAGCCGTGCCCGCAAGGCAAGACGAAGAGCGATATGCGGCAACCGGCAAAGGGCGAGGCTCCTGGGATGCGGATCGAATCGATCCGGCCTCTTGGCCCGCAAACGCGACCTGAAGATGGCGCATCGAGCCGCCGGCCGGGCTAATCGCCCTTTCGCTTGGCCTTGGCGCGGTTCTGGAAGCTGGCATTGCCGAGCCCGGTGCCGATCGTCAGCACGGCCCAGTGCTCGACATCCTGCATCGGCGGCAGCTCGCTCAGGCCCTGGATGACGGCGTCGTTGTGCATCACGATCTCGGTCTGGTGCTCGCCGATCTTCGGCACCAGCTCGCGGATGCTCTCGACCACATTGAAGCGGCTGCTCTCCCAATTGCCCGGCAGGTTCTGCGCGCCCCGGTCGATCGATCCGTCAGGCTGGATCAGCCCGGGGCAGCCCACGCCGATGAAGGGCGCGACGCGCAAGCCCCCCTTCTCCGCGTTCTCGATCTGGTCGCGCAACATCTTGCCGAGCCGCTTGATCGCCTCGTCGCGGCTCGTCTCCTCATCGGCATGGCGCCAGAGCTCGGACTTCCAGACCCGCGCCTTGGACAGGTCAGGAGCCTTCGCCTGCCGAAGCTCGACGATGCCGGCGCGGATGTTCGAGCCGCCGATGTCGACGGCGACGAGGCTGTCATAGGCCTCGAAGATCCATTTCGGCGCGAGATGCGCGCTGCCGACGAGGCCGGCTTCATCCGGATGGTGGCTGATCGGCACCAGGCCCGGCTCCAGCCCCTCCGTCCGCAGGATGATGGCGGCGCGCGCGATGGCGAGTTCGCCGACGCGGCTTTGGCGGAAGCCGCCGCCGACCACGATCCGCTCGACCGGCGCCCAGCTCTTCAGCCGCATGAAGCGGCGGATGACGAAGGCGAGCGACTGGGCGAAATCCTCGACCGCGCTCAGGACCAGCGCCGCCTCGTGCGGATCTCCGTTCAGGAGCGCATCGAGCTCCTTCTTGCTGATCTCGGCGGTCTCGCCCTTCAGCGGATCGTCGCCATGGCGCTTCAGATGGGCGCGCAGCGCATCGAGGTGTTCGACGAAGGCGCTGCGGCTCGCCTTGTCGCCGACGAAGCCCTCCTCGTCGCGAACTTCCAGATTGTAACTGGTGACCAGCACGGAGGGCAGCTCGGTCGCGCCGTGCGGCCCCGCCGCGCTGCTGCGTGCCTTTTCAGCGGTGGCCTGCGCCATGGCGGATATCCCCTCTGCCCATAGAACTGCGAAGGGGCAACCGGCAGGTGCGGGGCAAGGTTCCGGGAGGCCGGCGATGCGTCGCGTGCAGGCCCTCCCTGCACTGCCAAAATCCTCTCGCAGTTGACCGAGGTCGCGATCACCGCTCCAACGGAGGCAGGCCGCCGGCAGGAGCGGCAAGGGAACGGGCCCGGGGAAACGCAATGTCGGAATTCATCTACCGCGCGATCGTCATCGGCGTCGGCGCGACCGTTCTTTTCGATCTCTGGGCCCAGTTCCTGCGCCTCTTCGGCATGCCGAAGCCCGCCTGGGCGATGCCGGGCCGCTGGTTCGGCCATCTCTGGCGTGGGCGCGTGGCGCATGCCGACATCGGCAAGTCGGAGCCGATCGCCAACGAGACGGCGCTCGGCTGGCTCTTCCACTACCTCGTCGGCATCCTTTTCGCCGGCATCGTGCTGGCGATCTGGGGCCTGGAATGGGCGCGCAACCCGACTTTCCTGCCCGCACTGATCGTCGGCTGGGCGACGATCGGCTGCGGCTGGTTCATCCTGCAGCCCGGCATGGGGCTGGGGATCGCCGCCTCGAAGCGGCCGAACGCCAACCAGATCCGCCTGCTCAACATCCTCGGCCACACCGTCTTCGCCATCGGGCTCTACGGCACGGCGCTGCTGACGCGGTAAGACATCCGCGGTCATGCTCTGGCTCGACCCGAGCAGCTCAGGCAAGCAGAGGCGCCTGAGCCTTCGCGTCACGAGATTCTCGGGTCGAGCCCGAGAATGACGATTTAGTCGAGAATCCGCGTCTCGTAGGCGTAGAGCTGGCGGAAGCCGAGGCTGCCATAGAGGTTGAGCGCGACGGCATTGCCCTGCTCGACCTGCAGATAGGCATCGCGGCAGCCCTTCGCCCCGGCCCAGCCCATCAGCCCGCGCACGATGGAGCGGCCATAGCCCTGGCCGCGATGGTCCGGGCTGACGCAGATCAGGCCGATCTCGGCCATGCCGCGCTCCGCCACGCTCATGCCGAAGGCGACCGGATCCCCCTCGACGATCCAGGTCGCGAAGGCGGCGGGCAGTCTGATCCGCTCCAGGATCGCCGTCAGATTGCCGACATGCGTCTTCACGCCGGTCTGCAGCGCCGCGCAGCCAGCGATCCATTCCGGGCTCGGCCGCGTCTCGATCTCGAGCTCGGCCTCCTCGACGACGGAAGCGTCGGCGAGCGGCGCAATCATGCCGAAGGATTTGTCCTTGATGCGATAGCCCCGCTCCAGCACGGCCGCGCGGGTGGCTTCGGTGACAAGCGGCGTCAGCCGGATGCTCGGGACGAGCCCGTCGGCGCGATAGAGCTCCTCGATCAGGTCGAGCATCTCGGCATCGAGCTCCGCGCCATAGGACAGCGGCGTCGCCGCATTGGCGCGGCCGGAATAGCCGTTGGCGAAGCGCAATACCCAGTCGCCGACGACCAGCGTCGCCAGCGCCGGCCAGGCATTGACGATCCGCCGCTCGCAGCCGAGCACGAGTTCGCTGTCTTCGGTCCTGGTCAACATCATGATCCTCCCGCCGGCCTGCGCGGCGTCGGCCGCCATCCGGGCGGCGCCATCTCGAAACCGGAAAAGTCGAAGCCCGGCGCCACCGTGCAGCCCACCAGCGTCCAGGCGCCGAGCGAGGTCGCGCTCTGCCACCAGCCGGCTGGCACCACGAATTGCGGCCGCTGCCCGGTGGCGAGATCGGTGCCGAGATGATGGGCCGAGGCATCGTGGCCATTGGGCGAGACGGTGATGACCAGCGGCGCGCCGGCATAGTGATGCCAGATCTCGGCGGCATCGACGCGGTGCCATTCCGAGGTCTCGCCCGTATCGAGCAGGTAGTAGATCGCTGTCGAGAAGCCGCGCGCCTCCGCCCCTTGCGGCCCAGCCGGGTCGCGGAAGGTCTCGCGGTAATGGCCGCCCTCGGGATGGGGCTTGAGGTCGAGGAGCCGGATCACCTCGGCCGCGGTGAGTCCGTCGAGCCGCATCGCCATGGTCAGAACCGGTTCTTGGCTTCGCGAAGCGCCGCGAAGACCGCGTCCGCAGGCGCCCCGGCAAGCCCGATCACGGCCGCGAGCGCCGGCTCGCCTGCCCGGAAGAACGGATTCGTCGCCCGCTCCTCGGCGACCGTGGTCAGCGCCCAGAAGCGCCCCTCCGCCTTGGCCTTCTCGGCCTCGGCCAGACGAGCGGTGAGCGCCGCGTTCCGCGGCTCGACCGAATGCGCGAAGCGGGCATTGGACAGGGTGTAGTCATGGCCGCCGAGCAGGCGCGTATCGCCGGGCAGCGCCATCAGCCGCGACAGCGACGTCCACATCCGCTCCATCTGGCCGGGCTGGACGCGCCCGCAGCCCATGACAAAGACGACGTCGCCGACCAGCGCGAGCTTCGCCCCGCGCCCGACGAAGCTGAGATGCCCGTCGGAATGACCGGGGGTATGCCAGGTCTCGAAGCGCTCACTGCCGAGGGCGACGTCGTCTCCCTCAGCCACCACCGTGTCGACCGGCGCGCTCCCTTGCGCATCGGCCGGGCCGAAGACCTTGGCCCCGGTCGCCCGCTTCACCTCTGCGACGCCCTGCGTGTGGTCGTGATGGGCATGGGTGATGAAGATATCGCTGATCGTCCAGCCCTTGGCCGCGGCTGCGGCGAGCGTCTCGCCGGCATCGGGCACGTCGATGGCGGCGCAGGCGCCGCTGGCGGGGTCGTGCAACAGCGCGCCCGCATTGTCGCTGAGCGTACGGAAAACGTGAAGGTCGAGCGGCATGGCTTCCTCCGGGCGAAGCGGATCGCGAACGGCCCCCTGCATGAGCCAAGCGCAGCCCGCGATCAACCCGCCCCGGCGCAGCCGCGCGTTGCGAGGAAGGCCGCTCCTGCCCTTGCGTTCGCCGGCGCGGCATTCCATGTCAGGCGCCATGCCTCTCGACGTCGTCGATCTGCGCGCCTTTTATGCCAGCCCGCTCGGCCATGTGGCCCGGCGCTTCATTGGCCGGGCGATGCTACGTTTCTGGCCCGATTGCGCCCGGCAGCGCCTGCTCGGGCTGGGCTTTGCGACGCCCTATCTCTCCGTCCTGGGCATCGAGGCCGAACGGACCATCGCCTTCATGCCGGCGGCGCAGGGCGTGGTGAACTGGCCCGCCCCCGGCCTTTCCGCCTCGGCGCTGGTCGAGCCGACGCTGCTGCCGCTGCCGACCGCCTCGATCGACCGCGTCGTGCTGGTGCACGCGCTGGAGGAGACCGAGAGCCCCGACGACCTGCTGGAAGAGGTCTCGCGCGTGCTCAATCCGGGGGGCCGCATGATCCTCGTCGTGCCGAACCGCCGCGGGCCCTGGGCGCGGATGGACGCGACGCCATTCGGCCAGGGCCGCCCCTTCAGCCGCCGCCAGCTCTCAGCCCTGATGCGCGCCGCCGAATTCTCGCCCGAGCACTGGTCCGAGGCGCTCTATGTCCCGCCGCTGCAGCGGCCGCTGCTGGTGCGCTCGGCCCCGCTCTGGGAACAGGTCGGCTCAGGGTTGTCGCTGCCCTTCGCCGGCGTCCACGTCATCGACGCCACCAAGCAGTTCTACCGGCGCGCGCCCCTGCGCGCGACGCGGCGCAGCTTCGCGCTCAGGCCTATCCTGCTGCCGCAGCCGGCCCCGACGCCGCGGGCGCGGAACCGTCCGGATTGAGTCCGGACGGGTTGACAATTTCGCCGTGGCGCGGACAAGGTCCGCCGCCTTTCAAGCCGGTTGTGCCATAAACCGCCGCTCCGCCCGATTTTCGCGCGGAATCTGAACTGGATCACGATGCGTAGCTATCTGGATTTCGAGAAACCGGTCGCCGAGCTGGAGGCGAAGTCGGATGAGTTGCGGGCCCTGGAGGCGCGCGGCGACGGCATTTCCCTGTCGGAAGAGATCGGCAAGCTCGACGCCAAGGCGAGCCAGGCGCTGAAGGACATCTACGCCGCGCTGACGCCCTGGCAGAAGACGCTGGTCGCGCGCCACCCGCAGCGCCCGCATTTCAAGAACTACTGCGCCGGGCTGATCGAGGAGTTCACGCCTCTCGCCGGCGACCGCGCCTTCGGCGAGGACGAGGCGATCGTCGGCGGTTTCGGCCGCTTCCGCGGCGAGCCGGTCTGCGTCATCGGCCAGGAGAAGGGCGATTCGACCGAGACCCGCATCCGGCACAATTTCGGCATGCCGAAGCCGGAGGGCTATCGGAAGGCCGTGCGCCTCGTCGAGATGGCGGACCGCTTCGGCTTGCCGGTGCTGAGCTTCGTCGACACCGCCGGCGCCTATCCCGGCATCGACGCCGAGGAACGTGGCCAGGCCGAAGCCATCGCCCGCTCGACCGACACCTGGCTCGGGCTGCGCACGCCCAGCGTCGCGCTCGTCATCGGCGAAGGCGGCTCGGGCGGCGCCATCGCCATCGCCGCCGCCAGCCGCGTGCTGATGCTGGAACACGCGATCTACTCGGTGATCTCGCCGGAAGGCGCGGCCTCGATCCTCTGGCGCGACACGGCTCGCGCGCAGGACGCTGCCACCGGCATGAAGATCACGGCGCAGGACCTGCTCAAGTTCGGAATCATCGACCGGATCGTGCAGGAGCCGACCGGCGGCGCCCATCGTGACGGGGAGGCCGCCATCGCCCGCGCCGGCGACGCGATCGCCGCCTGCCTCAAGGATATGGCCGGCCTGAGCGCCGAGGAAATCGCGGCGCAGCGCGAGGAAAAGTTCCTCGCGATCGGCCGAAACCTTTGACCACATCCTTCGCGCCTGCCGAAAGGCCAGTGTTTACCGGCCGTTGACCATATGGTCAGGCTCAGGGAGTCTGTGGTAAGGAACGGTCAAGCATAACAGCTCAAGAACGAGTCGACGGCACAATTCGGCCGTCTTGCGAAGTCACAGGTCGCAATGTGGCCTGCCGTTCAATGGGAATGACGACGTGGCAATCAAGCAACTCGCACTCGTGGCTTTTGTTGCATTGTCTCTGGGCGCCTGCGAGGAAGAGCGTTCCCGCGGCGCCTCCCGTCACTGGATCCCGATCCCGAGCGCGACCTATGCGCTGATGTCCGAGAAGGGCATGAACAAGGATCAACCGGTCTTGATCCGCTCCTACAAGAAGGAGTCGGAGCTCGAGGTCTGGAAGCGCAAGGCCGATGGCCAGTATGCCCTGCTCAAGACCTTCCCGATGTGCCGCTGGTCGGGCCAGCTCGGCCCGAAGGTGCGCGAGGGCGACCGCATGGCGCCCGAGGGCTTCTACGCCATCACGCCGGCGCAGATGAATCCGAACTCGTCCTATTACGTCTCGTTCAACATGGGCTATCCGAACGCCTATGACCGGTCCTATGGCCGCACCGGCGCGCATCTGATGGTGCATGGCGCCTGCTCCTCGGCCGGCTGCTACTCGATGACGGACGACCAGATCGGCGAGATCTACGCGCTGGTGCGCGAGGCGCAGAACGCCGGCCAGAAGGCCGTGCAGATGCAGGCCTACCCCTTCCGCATGACGGCCAAGAACCTGGCGCAGCACCGGCTCGACCCGAACATCGCCTTCTGGAAGAACCTGAAGGAAGGCTCCGACTATTTCGAGGTGACCAGGGACGAGCCCGCCGTCGGGGTCGCCGGCGGCCGCTATCTCTTCAATGGCGGCTCCGCTCCCGCCGCCGTCGCGGCCAAGCGCCAGCAGGACGAGGTTGAGGTCGCCTCGCTCGTCGCGAAGGGCACGCCCGCGATCCGGCTTCTCTATGATGACGGCGACCAGCACGCCTCCTTCAAGCAGGCCCTGATATCCAACGGCGCCGCGGCGCTGAACCGCTCGGCCTCCTGGGCTTCGAAGGATGTCGGCGTCAGCCGCGAGGAAGCGCTCGCCATTGGCCCACGCGTCGTCGTCTTCGACGACAAGGGCAAGACGAAGGCCACCGTCCGCGCCGCCTCCGCCGAGAACGATGCGGTTCTCGCCGCGATCGCCGCCGCCCCTGCGGAAGAGACGGCCAAGCCCGAGCCCGCCAAGGTTGAGGCCGCCAAGCCGGCTGCGGCGCGCCCGGCGACGGCTGCGACGCAGGTCGCCAGGGTCGCGCCCGGCCAGGCCCTGCAGGCCCCGGTGCTGGCAAGCGCGTCCTCGACGCCAGTCGCCCCGGCAGAGGAGAAGCCCTTCCTGCAGCGCGCGCTGAGCTTCATGCCCGTCTTCGGCAGCTCCAGCTCGGCGGAGCAGGGCATGACGACCGGCTCGACGCCCGTCGCCTCGGCGGCACCGACCGCGCCGGCCAGCATCCGCGCCCCGCTGCCGCCGCGGCGTGCCAACGGCCTGAAGACGTCGAGCCTCGATTCGTCCAACGCAGGCTATGCGAGCCAGCCGATCACCCGCTGAGGCTGTCGCGCAGGCGCCGCGCACGTGACCGAAATGCAACATCGCAGGCCATAATCGGCAACGCCGATGTTGTAGGCGAGCAAGCTCCCGGTTTCGGGGGCTTTTGCATTTTCGATAGGCATTTCGCCCAAAAGCTCGCCTTGCCGAATAAGGACCCCGCCCGCTTCATGACGCGGACAACGCAAATCGCGCGGGCTAAGGGGTCTCCGTCAATGTCCGATTTCTTCCGGTCGTCTATTCTTGGCCTGGCCTTCTCGGCCGCTGTTGCTGCGGGCGCGGCCCACGCGGCGGATCTCCCGAGCAAGAAGGGCGCTCCGCCGGCGCCGATCGCGCCGTCCATCACCTGGTTCGACGTCGCGGTCAGCGTCAAGGGCATGACCGACTACAACTTCCGCGGCATCTCGCAGACGGACCGCAAGCCCGCCATCCAGGGCAGCGCCGAGCTGCAGATCTACAACAACCTCTTCTACGTCGGCGTCGCCGCGTCGAACGTCGATCTAGTCACCCGTCCGGACGCCGAGATCGACTTCTACGGCGGTATCCGCCCGAAGTTCGGCGATCTCTCCTTCGATTTCGGCATCTGGCAGTACTACTATCCGGGCGAGAAGGCCTATTACGACACCGCCCTGGTGCAGTGGACGCCGAAGAACACCGACTTCACCGAGGTCTACGGCAAGGTCTCCTATACCTACGCCGATGCCCTGACCGTCGGCGGCAACGTCTACTACGCCTGGGACTGGCTCGGCACCGGCGCGAGCGGCACCTACGCCTCGATCACCGCCAAGTACATGCTGCCCTTCCTCGAGGGCCTCTCGGTCTCCGGCGAGTTCGGCCATTACTGGCTCGGCACCACCAACCAGGCGATCTGGTCGACCACGCCGCCGACCAACCTGCCCGACTACAACTACTGGAACGCGGGCGTCTCCTACACTTGGAAGAACATCACCGCCGATCTGCGCTACCACGACACCGACCTGTCCAAGAGGGAGTGCTTCCTGAACACGACGGATCCGCGCGGCATCATCACCGGCAACAGCCAGTCCAAGTGGTGCGGCGCCGCCTTCGTCGCGACGCTCTCCTTCGACATCACCGCGAGCAGCCTCGGCGTCTTCGCGAAGTAAAACCGGTCGCACCAGCGATCCTGCAAAGGCCGCCCTCCCGGGCGGCCTTTTTCATGTCCCAGCTCGAAGCGGGACGTCTCGACGCCAGCCGGGCGCGGCTGTATCCCGGCCCCCGGTAGCGGGAGCAGCAGCTCGCCTCGCTCCACGGAGTCGATCGGATGAGCGACAGCCTGCTCTATCTTTCGCGCGGCGATGTCCGCTCGCTCGCCATATCGCCTCGCGAAGTGCGCGAGGCCGTGCTTCAGGCCTTCCGCGATCATGCCGCGGGGCTGAACAGGAGCCTGCCGAAGAGTGCCCTCATGCTCGGTCAAGGCAACGGCTTCCAGGCGATGGTCGCGGCCTCGCCCGCGCTCGGCATCGGCATGGTGAAATGGGTGGCGATGGCGACCCCGGCGCCCGGCTCGATGCTGCCGACGGTCAGCTCTCTGATCGGCGTGAACGATTGCACGACGGGCCTGCCTCTCGCGATGATGGACGGCGACGAGATCACGCTGATCCGCACCGCCGCGATCTCGGCCGCAGCCGCCTCCCGCCTCGCGCCGCCGGCGCCGCAGACCATCGGCTTCGTCGGCTGCGGCCTGCAGGCCCATGCCCATCTCGCCGCCTTCCGCGATCTCTATCCCGGCCTGACCACGGCGCTGATGCTGAGCCGCAGCCGCAGCTCCGCAGAGAACCTCGCCGGCGCCGCGCGTGCCGCCGGCCTCGGCGCGGAGGTGCTCGACGATGCCGGCGCGCTGCTCGCCCGCAGCGACATCGTGATCTCGATGGTGCCGGCCGCGGCCGGCCTCGAGCCCTTCCTCGATGCCCGGCGCATGAAAGCGAGCGCTTTCGCGGCGGCGGTCGATACCGGCCGGAGCTGGCAGCCGGAGACGCTGCCCGCCTTCGACCTCCTCGTCACCGACAGCCTCGAACAGTCGCGAGCGCCCTACGGCGCCGACGGCAACCCGGTCACCACCGCCTCCTTCCAGCACGATCTGATCGAGCTTTCCGGAAAGCCTCGCCCGGACGGACCGGCCAGCCGCAGCCTCTTCGCCTTTCGCGGCGTCGCGCTCGCCGATCTCGCGATGGCCCACCTCGTCGTCACCAAGGCACGAGCCCAGGGCCTCGGAACGATGCTGCCGCGCTAGAGCATGCCGACTCAGACCAGCCCGAGCAGCTCCAGCGTGCGCGGATCGGGGACGCCGTCGAAGAAGCGCCGCAGCGCCGCGTGATAGAGATTGTCCTCGGCCTCGCTCGCCGCATCGAAGAGCGTCAGGCAGGAGCGCAACTTCAAATCGTCGGGCGAGCCGAAGATCGCATGGGCGCTCAAGCCCTCATGCGCCAGCACCGCCTCCGTGCAGGCCAGGAGGCGTGCCTTCAGGACCGGATGGGCAAGATAGGCCCGCGCCTCGTCGAGAGAGGCCACGCCGTAGAATTCCGAGGTCGGCGACAGGCCGAGGCCGCGCATCTGCGGGAAGACGAACCAGATCCAGTGCGTGCGCTTGCGCCCTTCCTTCAGCTCGGAGAGCGCTGTCTGCCAGACGCTCTCCTGCGCATCGACGAAACGCTGAAGCAGGAACGGATCGGACATCGCGCTCTCCTGTTCACCCCTCTCAGCCGAGCGGCCTCGCGAATTGCGCGAAGGCCTCCGCCGTCGGCGTCGTCCCGGCGCCCGGCTGCTGCGGGCGCAGGAAATAGCCATCGGAGACATTCGCGGGCTCGGCGAAGGCATCCTTGATCCAGGGAATGTACTCCAGGACGGGGGTTGCAGCATGCCAGTAAGCGAGATGGACATGGACCTGGCTCATCTCACCGGCATGGGGCGCGACCGGCAGCCGGCTGGCCAGGGCGAGATCGGCGACCTGGATGTACTCGCTGATGCCGCCGAGCCGGGTCACGTCCGGCTGGACGTAATGGATCGCATCGGCCGCGATGAAACTGCGGAAGGCGTCGAGCGAATAGAGCTGTTCGCCGAGCGCGACCGGGATCGAGGTCGAGCGGGCGAGCGCGGCATGGGAGCCGACATCGTCATACCAGAGCGGCTCCTCGAACCAAAAGATGTCGAGCCCTTCCGCCCGCGCGCAGAAGCGCTTGCAGGTCGGCAGGTCCCATTTGCCGTTGCCGTCGATGGCGAGCGTGACGTGGTCGCCGATCGCGTGGCGCACCGCCTCCAGCCGCGCGATGTCGGTCATCGGATCGGCATGGCCGACCTTGACCTTGAGCCGCCGAAAGCCGTCACGCTCCACCGCCATGCGGCAGCCCTCGACGAGCTGGTCCTTCGGGATCGAGAGCCAGCCGACATCGGTATTGTAGGCTTCGAGCTTGGCCTTGCTCGCCCCGCCCAGCAGATGCCAGAGCGGCACGCCTGCCCCCTTCGCCTTCAGGTCCCAGAGCGCGACGTCGACGGCCGCAAGCGCGAGCTGCGTGATGCCGGCCCGCCCGACCCATTGCAGCGCCGGATGGCGCGCGAGCTTGAGCCACAGCCGCGAGATTTCGGACGCATCCTCGCCCATCAGCAGCGGCGCATAGCAGTCGCGGATGCAGGCGGTGATCAGCCGGTCCGAGGCGAGATCGGCATGGGTGCCGGTGAAGCCATAGCCCTCACGCCCGTCCTCGGTGCCGATCTTCACGCCGACCACGCCCCAGTGGCTGATCCGATGCGTGGAATCGGCGATGGAGCCGCCGGTCACCGGAATGTGGAGGATGAAAGGCTCGATTGTCTTGATCTGCATAAGCGTTCCCAACCCCGCGTCTTTTGCCGGTGATTCTTCGTGTTGCGGCAAGCCTAGCTGTTTTGCCGCCGCCGCACCCTCTCGATGCTGTCATGCCGGCCCTGCGACGGGCTTGTGCCGCGCCGTCCGACCCGTCATTGCGAGGAGCGTGAGCTCCGTAGCGATCCGGGGGCGGCAGAACTCCACGCCCCCGGGATGGCCTCGCGGCGCTCGCGATGACGACGAAAGAGAGTCCCGGCACCATGATCCAACGCCTGCGCGATTTCGGCCTGACCTGCGGCATCCTGCAGCCGGGGCCTCTCAATGCGATCACCGATGTGCCGGGCGTCAGGGTCGCGCACCGCACGCTGCGCCAGGGCGACATCCACACCGGCTTCACGGCCGTGCTTCCGCATGACGGAAACCTGTTCCGCCGCAAGGTCCGCGCTGCGGTCGACGTCATCAACGGCTTCGGCAAGAGCGCCGGCCTGATCCAGCTCGCCGAGCTCGGCCAGATCGAAACGCCGCTGCTGCTCGGCAACACCCTGTCGGTCGGCACCGGCTTCGACGCGCTGGTGACGCGCGCGCTCGCGGCCAACGCCGACATCGGACGCGAGACCGGCACGGTCAATCCCGTCGTGCTCGAATGCAATGACGGCTATCTCTCCGACATCCGCGCCCGCGCCCTGACGGAGGCAGACGCCTTCGCCGCGCTCGACGCAGCCGCCTCCGGCCCCGTCGCGGAAGGCGCCGTCGGCGCCGGCACCGGCATGAGCGCCTTCGGCTTCAAGGGCGGCATCGGCACCGCCTCGCGCCGCTTCGATCTCGATGGCACGGAACAAAGGCTCGGCGTGCTGGCGCTCGCCAATTTCGGCGCGGCGGGCGACCTCGTCCTGCCGGACGGCCGCCGGCCCGTCCCACCGGAGGCCAAGCCGCAGGGCGAGCGCGGCTCGGTCATCCTGATCCTCGCCACCGACGTCCCGCTGGAATCGCGGCAGCTTCACCGCGTCGCGCGGCGCGGCGGCGCGGGACTCGCCCGGCTCGGCGCCTTCTGGGGACATGGCAGCGGCGACATCGCGGTTGCCTTCACCACCGCCGATCCGATCGACCATGACGAGCCCAAGGATCTCGTGCCGCTCCGGGCACTCAACGAGAGCCGCATCGACACGCTCTTCCGCGCTGCCGCCGAGGCGACGCAGGAAGCGGTGCTGAACGCGCTCGTCGCCGCCCCGGCCACCACCGGCCGCGACGGGCATCACCGCCCGTCGCTCGGGGACTGGCTCCGCGCCAACCCGGCCTGATCAGGCCCACTCGCCCTTGCGGAACACCGGCACGCGGCGCCCATCGGCATGGACACCGTCGATGTCGACTTCGCCCGAGCCAATCATCCAGTCGATGTGGATCAGGCTCTTGTTGCCCCCCTGCGCCGCGATCTGCTCGGGCGTGAGCTTGGCGCCGTCGACGAAGCACTTCGAATAGCACTGGCCGAGCGCGATGTGGCAGGAGGCATTCTCGTCGAACAGCGTGTTGTAGAACAGGATGCCGCTCTTCGAGATCGGCGAGGAATGCGGCACCAGCGCCACCTCGCCCAGCCGGCGCGCGCCCTCGTCGGTGTCGAGCACCTTGCTCAGAACCGCCTCGCCGCGCGCGGCCTTGGCCTCGACGATCCGCCCGGCCTCGAAGCGCACCTGGATCTGGTCGATCAGCGAGCCCTGATAGGAGAGCGGCTTGGTGCTCGAGACATGCCCCTCGACCCGGCGCGCATGCGGCGTGGTGAAGACCTCCTCGGTCGGGATGTTGGGGTTGCAGACCACGCCGTTCTTGGCCGGCGAGGCACCGCCCTGCCAGTCATGCCCGTCCGCGAGGCCGACGGTGAGATCGGTGCCGGGGCCGGTGAAGTGCAGCGAGGCGAAGCGCTGCTCATTGAGCCAGTTGCGCCGCGCCTTCAGCGCCGCATTATGCGCCGCCCAGGCGGCGACCGGATCGGCCTCGTTGATGCGGGAGGCGGCGAAGATCGCTTCCGCCAGATTGGCGACCGCAACCTCCTCGGCGTCGTCCGGGAAAACCTGCTTCGCCCAGGCCGCGCTCGGGTAGGCGAGGATGTTCCAGTTGATGTCAAAGCCGGCGATCTTCTCCAGCGCCGGCTGATAGGCGACGGAATTCGCCTTGCTGGCGCGGCCGACCTTGGCCGGGTCTTCGTTCGCCAGCAGCATCGGGTTGTCACCGACCACGGCGAGCCGCGCCGCATTGGCGGCAAAGGCCTTGGCGACGCCCTCGTAGAGCCAGCCCGGCGCCCTGTCGAAGCTCGCATCGGGCGCGTAGCGATAGCGGGCGAGCGTGATCTCCTCGTCGGAGAGCATCGGCGTCACGATGCCGGCGCCGGCCTTGTAGGCGTGCTCGGCGATGCGCCGGACCAGCGGGAGCGCCGCGACCGGCGCGGTCAGGAACAGGTCCTGACCCGGCTGGAGATTCAGCCCCACGCGGATGGCGACCTCGGCCAGCTTGTCGAGCTTGGCGGGATCGATGGCCTGGGGACGCTGGTGAACTGTCATGAGGTGTGACCTGTCGGATTTGGGATGGCCGCCATTGCTCGCCCAAATCGCCGCCGGGTCAACCGCTACTGCAACAGCCCCGTCATTCCGGACAAGCCGCGAAGCGGCGCCGATCCGGAATCCATCGTAGAGCACGGAGTTCTACGATGGATTCCGGGTCTTCGCTTCGCTCCGCCCGGAATGACGGAGCGAGGATCGTTGTAACGAACTCAGCGCTTGCGCTTGGCGCCGACCAGCTCGTCCCATTTGCGGAAGGCGACGACCATCTTGTCGGGCTTCAGCGGCAGCTCGATCGGGTTCTTGGCGATGAGGTCGGCATATTCCGGCCGACCAAACTCCGCGATGACTTCCTGGCTGCGCTTCGGCGCCAGCGACAGCGGCACGTTCTTCACCGCCGGGCCCGGATAGAGATAGCCCTCGTCATAGGAGTAAGCCTGCATCTTCGGCGTCAGCACATGCGCCATGATGTCGAGCACGACCGCGAGGCGATCGTTCGGGATGCCCTTCGGCACACACATGAAGAAGGCGTCCGAGACCCAGTGGAAGCCCTTCAGCGTCTGGATCTTGGCTTCCTTCGGCACGATGCCGAGCGCGCGCGGATTGATGTCCCAGCCCGTGGTCGAGATGATGATGTCGCGCGAGCCGTCGCCGAACTCCTTCATCGTCGCGCCGGTGCCCGCCGGATAATACTCGATGTACTCGCCGAGCTCCTGCAGATAGGTCCAGGTCTTGTCCCAGCCATTGACCGGGTCCTGCGGGTCCTTGTCGCCGAGGATATAGGGCAGGCCCATCATGAAGGTGCGGCCGGGACCGGAATTGGTCGGCCGGGCATACATGAACTTGTTGGGATTGGCCTTGGCCCAGGCCAGCAGCTCCTCGGCCGTGGTCGGAACCTGCTTGACGCGCTCCGGGCTGTATTCGAGCAGCGGACCGGAGGGATAGTAGTTCACCACCGTGCCGAAGCCCGCGCCCTGCACCTTGTGCAGGTTGAGCGCGGCCGGCTCGTAGTTCTCCTCGATATTCGGGAACTTGTCGTTGAAGTCCGGGAAGATCTTGAGCCAGAGATTCTGCTCGAGGCCAGCGGCCAGTCCATCAGAGCCGGTCAGGACGAGGTCGAGATCGGCGCGGCCGGCATCCTGCTGCGCCTTGATCTTGCTCGCCAGCTCCGGCGCCGGCGCCTTCACATAGGTGATGCGCGAGACGACCTTGGGATTGGCGGCCCGGTAGTCGTCGAAGGCCTGCTGCATCAGCGCGAGCGCCCCGCCGACATCGATGATGTTGATGCCGACCGGCGACGCGGGCAGCGGCGGCGAGGCTGCGAAGGCGCCCTTGCCGCTGGCGGCCAGCGCTCCGAGCCCGCCAAGGACGACGCGGCGGTCTACGCCTTTCGGAAATTCGGTCATGGTGCTCCCCTCTCTTGCTTGATGGTCAGTCTTCAGGCAGCCGCCTCGGCGGCGAAGTCGCGCGTGATGTCCCCGACCCTGACGCGGCGCAGGCGCAAGTTCGGCGACCAGAGAATCTCGCTTTCCGGCAGGGCGATGCCGGCAGCAGCGAGCGCGGGCCGGAGCGACGCCAGCGCATGGGTCGAGGCCATGGCGATCGCTTCAGTCGGCGTCGCGATGCCCCAGTCCACGACATTGCGCACCGCGTCGTCGAGCTTCAGCGCCGAGCCGGCCAGCGAGGCACCGCCCGGCTGACGCACCGAGCCGTCGGCAGCGAGATCGACCGGCATGCCGGCGAAATGATAGCGCCCGGGCTCGGCCCCGGCCGCGACCACCGCGTCGGTGACGAGGATCGAGCGCTCGAAGCCCTTGGCCCGAATGAGGCTCTTCAGAGCCTTCGGATGGATGTGGATGCCGTCCGCAATGAAGCCGGCCATCAGCCGGTCCTCGGCGAGCTGGGCGAAGAGCGTGTTGTTGAGCTTGTGCAATTGCTGCGGCAGGCCGTTCCCGAGATGGGTCGAGAGCGTCGCGCCGGCATCGGCGGCCGCCCGGACGGCCTCGAAATCCGCGGCAGAATGGCCGATCGCCACGACCTTGCCCGCCTTCGCCAGCTTCGCGGCAAGCGCAAGCCCGCCCTCGATCTCGGGCGCCAGCGTCACCATCAGGATCGGCCGCTTCAGCATGGCGCCGAGCCGCTCGACGAGATCAGCCTTCGCCGCCGTCATCGCATCGGCGGGGTGGCAGCCGACATAGCCGGCGCCGGAATTCAGGAACGGACCTTCGAGATGATAGCCCGGACACATCAGCGGACCGAGCCGGCTCCCCGCCACCGCTGCGTCGAGCGCCCGGAAGCGCTCTTCCAGCTCATGCGGATGGGCGGTGATGATCGTCGGCAGGCAGGTCGTCACGCCCGTCGCCAGCATGGCTTCCAGCGCCCGGTCGAGCGCCTCGGCTGTGACCGCGCCGGAATTGAAATCCAGCCCGGCAAAGCCGTTGACCTGCAGATCGACGAGACCGGGCGTGCGCATGGCGACTTACTTCCGGTTCAGCAGCGAAGCGGCCGGCGGATCAATGAACAGCACCGTGCGCTTGTGCGTCTGCAGGATCGAGGCAGGGGCAAGGTTGCTGACCGGCCCTTCCAGCGCGGCCTTGGCGGCCGCGGCCTTCCGCTCGTCGGAGACCGACAGCACGATCAGCTCGCTCTTGAGGATCTGGCGGATGCTCATCGAGATCGCCTGTTGCGGCACGGCCTCGAGGCTCGGGAACCAGCCCTCGCCGAGCTGCTGGCGGCGGCAGGCCTCATCCAGCGTCACCACAAGATAGGGTTGCTCGGTTTCGAAATCGGCCGGCGGATCGTTGAAGGCGAGGTGGCAGTTCTCGCCGATGCCGGCGAAGCAGACCGCGATGCGCCGGCCCGCGATCAGCCGGCTGAGCTCCTTCACCGCGGCCTGGGGATCGCCTTCGCCATCGACGGGGATGAAGCGCGGCGCATTCTTCAGCGGCGCCAGGAAGCGCTCGCGCAGATAACGGCGGAAGCTCGCCGGATGCGCCTCGGTCAGCCCGACGTATTCGTCGAGATGGAAAGCCGTGACCTTCGACCAGTCGATGCCTTCCGCCACCACGAGACGATTCAGCATCTCGAACTGGCTCGCGCCGGTCGCCACGATGATCGTCGCTTCGCCCGAGCGGGCGATCTCTTCCCGGATCGCCTGGGCGCCCAGCGTGGCCGCCTGCCGGCCGAGGGCTTCCTTATCCGCCGCGATATGCATCTCGATCATCTATTTTTGAACCTTTTATGCTCGAAATTTTCCGATATTCTGGCAGCGAGCTTATGGAACCTCCGCCAGAACGCAATGGTTAATTTTGAACGCAACTGTTCTGAATAAAGCGCCGCTTTCCCTGCTCTCCATCGACGAGGGCCGCTTCGCCCTTGCCCATGACCGGGACTGCGCCCGCATCTACCAGCTGATCCTCGACGGCCAGGCCCATTCGCGCGCCGAGATCGGCCGCCTGCTCGGCATGCGCTCGACCAGTGTCTCACGCGTCGTCGGCGATCTCGTGGCGCGCCGCCTCGTCATCGAGACGGTCGGAGAGCCGAACGGCCGCGGCCGGCCGGCGGCGATTCTCCTCGCCCACGGCCGGCGCATCGGCGCATCGGTCATTTATGTTTCGAGCCAGTCGCTCTCCGGCGCGCTGGTGGACATCAACGGCCATCTCGTCGCCGAGCGCCGGACCCCGATCGAGGGCGACGCCGACAATGACACCATCGCCGCCGCCATGGCCGACCTCGCCCGCGGCCTGGTCGATGCGATGCCACCTGGCATGAGCCACGCCGGCACCGCCGTCTCTCTGTCCGGCCTGATCGACCTGAAGCGGGGCCAGTGGCTGATGGCCTCGCGCTGGCCGCGCATGCGCGGGCTCGACGTCGGGGCCGTGCTCGCGCCGGTCGCCGGCCCGGTCGAGATCTGCCGCAACCTCGACGCGGAACTGCGCGCCCGCGCCGCCCGCGAGCCGGAGCCGTTCGCCGGGGGAACGCTGCTGCTCCATTGGGGCTGGGGCATCGGCCTGGCCTATGCCGTCGACGGCGAGCCCTTCGCGCCGGCCGGCTCCTTCGGCGAGATCGGTCACTGGCGCCTCGCCGCGTTGAGCAGCCGCCCCTGCGGCTGCGGCAACACGGGCTGCCTGGAGACCGGCGCGGCGCTCTGGTCGCTGCTGCCGGCACTCAGGAAACGCTGGCCGGATCTCGACCAGGACGAGATCCGGCTCGCCCGGCAACTCGCCGGCCTCGACCTCCTCTCCCTGCCGCAGATCGACATGGCCTGCGAGCTCGTCGCGCGAGCCCTGGCCAATGCATGCCGCCTGCTCTTCCCGGCCCGGATCGCAGTGAGCGGGCCGCTTTCGGCCAACCCGCAACTCTGGGCCCGGTTCAACACGCTGTTCCGCGCGGAGGGCACGATGGACGGCTTCGCCATGCCCGATCTCGCCGGCGTCAGCGCCAGCCAGCTCTACGAAATCCACGGCGCCGCTGCACCGCTGCTCGGTCGCGCCGCCGAAGCGCTGCTGACGGAGCGCAGCTGAGGCCAAGGCGAGCTGAAGCGCCAGACTGACCCAACGGCAACGCCCTGTCGCCCATGCAGTCGGAACCTCTGGCTCAGCGGGAATTGGTGCACTAGTATCCCAGGAAAGCTCCACGTGCCGCCCACGGCAACGACGAAGAGAGCTCAACCCAGGGAGCGAACATGAACCATCCGACTCGTCGCACCGTCATGGCCGGAGCGGCCGGCCTCGCCGCCTTGAAAGCCGGCGGCGCGCTGGCCCAGAGCGCCCCCGTCGCGCTCAACATCATCGACGTCGCCGGCAATCTGCAGCTCACGCAGATCGCCATCGAAAAATTCGCCAAGGACAATCCGAAGCTGATCTCGCGCCTGAACTTCTCGCGGGCGCCCTCGCCGGAGCTCCCGGCCAAGATCAAGGCGCAGCAGCAGGCGAACCGCGTCGACATCGACCTCGTGCTCACCGGCCCCGGCGCCATGTCGGACGGCATCCAGCAGGGCCTCTGGGTCGATGTCTGGAAGTCCCACGCCAAGGACCTGCCGAAGCAGGAGGACGTCTATCACGAGCAGGCGCTGATGATGCAGCGCAACTTCGGCCAGAACGAAGGCGTCGCGGTGGCCTATTCGCCCTCCGGCCCGCTCTTCGAATACGCGCCCGAGCGGCTCAAGACCGTGCCGAAGACGGCCGAGGACCTGCTCGCCTATGTGAAGCAGAACCCGAAGCGCTTCACCTATGCGCGGCCGGTCAATTCCGGCCCCGGCTGGACCTGGCTCATGGGCCTGCCCCACATCCTCGGCGATTCCGACCCGAGCGACCCGATGAACGGCTGGGCAAAGAGCTGGGCCTATCTCAAGGAGCTCGGAACCGGCGTCGACTACTATCCCGGCGGCACCGCCGCGACGATGAAGGAGCTCGGCGAGGGCACCCGCGACGTCATCGTCTCGACCTTGGGCTGGGACATCAACCCGCGCGTGCTCGGCATCGTGCCGAAGGAAGCCAAGGTCTTCGTCCTCGACAAGACGCACTGGATCCCGGACACGCAGTTCATGTGCGTTCCCAAGGGCGTGCCGGCCGACAAGATGGCGGCGCTGCTGGCGCTGATGTCCTACATGCTGAAGCCCGAGGCGCAGGCCGTGACCTATGACAAGGGCTATTTCTACCCCGGCCCGGCCGTGAAGGGCGTGACGCTCGCCATGGCCCCGCAGGAAAGCCGCGACATCCTCGCCGAATATGGCCGGCCGGAATATGACGGGCTGATCACCAGCCTGCCGACCCGGCCGCCGCTGACACCGGAGCGCCTCGTCGCCGCCTTCCGCCGCTGGGATCAGGAGATCGGCGTCGGCCACGGGGCGCCGCAATAACGATGCGCTTCGCCACCATCGGCCTCGACCACCGCCATATCTACCATATGGTCGGTGGTCTCCTCGAAGCCGGCGCGCATTGCGTCGGCTTCGACCCTGCAACCAGCGACGAGCGCGTGCTCGCCGGCTTCCGCGAGCGCTTTCCCGACCTCGCCGAAAGCACGGCCGACCGGCTACTCGACGATCCGTCCATCGATCTGATCCTCTGTGCCGCGATCCCGTCGGAGCGCGCCGCCATCGCCGTCCGCGCGATGCAGGCGGGCAAGGATGTCATGGTCGACAAGCCGGGCGTCACCGACTTCGACCAGCTCGCCGCCGTCGAGAAGGCGGTCGCCGAGACCGGCCGCATTTTCTCGATCTGCTTCTCCGAGCGCTTCGTCGTCCCTGCCACCATCGTCGCCG
Organism: Hyphomicrobiales bacterium; assembly: GCA_900473415.1. Classification (GTDB taxonomy): domain Bacteria; phylum Pseudomonadota; class Alphaproteobacteria; order Rhizobiales; family Beijerinckiaceae; genus Allobosea. The sequence goes on along the minus strand of UCLR01000047.1, from coordinate 94,949 downwards.
GCAAGCTGATCGCGGACGGCGCGATCGGGCGCGTCGTCCAGACGGCGGGCTTGGGCCCGCATCGCTTCAATCGCGCGATCCGCCCGGGCTGGTTCTTCGACAAGCGCCATTACGGCGGCATCCTCACCGACATCGCCTCGCACCAGATCGACCAGTTCCTGCATTTCACCGGCTCGCAGAACGCTGAGATCGTCGCCTCGGGCGTCGGTCATTTCGGCGATCCGGACTTTCCCGATTTCGAGGATTTCGGCGAGATCCTGCTGCGCAGCGACAGGGCTGGCGGCTATATCCGCATCGACTGGTTTACCGCCGACGGCCTGCCGACATGGGGCGACGGGCGGCTCACCATCCTCGGCACCGAGGGCACGATCGAGCTGCGCAAATATGTCGATGTCGCCGGCCGGCCGGGCACCGACCATGTCTTCCTCGTCGACAAGGCCGGCGCCCGCCATATAGACGCCTCGCGCGAGCCGCTGACCTATTTCCGCAATCTCGTCGCCGATATCGGCGCACGCAGCGAAACCGCGATGAGCCAGGCCCACGCCTTCACCGTCTGCCGCCTCGCACTGGAAGCGCAGGCCAGCGCGGCGTGGTTGCCAACACGGCTGCCATCACATGCGCCGTCATTCCGGGCCAGCGAAGCGCGGACCCGGAATCCATCGTAGGGCTCAGCGCCCTTCGATGGATTCCGGATCGGCGCCGCTGGCGCGGCTTGTCCGGAATGACGGCGTGGGACGAGTTGAAGAAGAAGGGAATAGCCCGTCATGACACGCAAGCTCGGCATCGCCGTGATCGGGCTCGGCCCCGCCTCGCTGCCGCACTCCAAGAGCCTCCTCGACCTCGCCGATCGGGCGCAGACGCTCTGGGCCGTCAGCCGCACGCCGGGCCGGGCCAAGGCTTACGCCCAGCAATTCCCCTTCCCGACGACGACCGATCTCGACGCCGTTCTCGCCGACCCGGCCGTCGACGCGGCCATCGTGCTCACCCCGCCGTCGAGCCATCTCGACGTCTCGGCCCGCTGCCTCGAAGCCGGCAAGCATGTCCTCGTCGAGAAACCGCTGGAACTGACGAGCGAGCGCGGCCAGCGCCTCGTCGATACGGCCCGCCGCACGGGGAAGACTTTCGGCGTGACCCTCCAGCACCGCTTCCGCCCCGCGAGCCTGCGGCTCAAGGCGGCGCTCGAGGCCGGCGAGCTCGGCGCGGTTGAGGCCGCCGCCCTCACCGTGCCCTGGTGGCGCCCGCAGAGCTATTATGACGAGCCCGGCCGCGGCACGCTCGCCCGCGACGGTGGCGGCGTGCTGCTGACCCAGGCGATCCACTCGCTCGATCTTTTCCGCTCGCTGGTCGGCGTCTCCAAGGTCGTGGCCGCGCAGAGCCGCACCACCGCGATCCACCGCATGGAGACCGAGGACTACGTCTCGGCCCTGCTGGAGACCGCAAGCGGCGCGCCCGCCACGCTGATGACGACGACCGCCGCCTATCCCGGCTATCCCGAGCGCATCGAGATCACCGGCACCAAGGGCTATGCCAGCCTGATCGGCGGCAGGCTCAGCCTCGCCTTCCTCGACGGGCGCGAGGAAGTGGTCGAGGCCGAGGGCTCGACCGGCAGCGGCGCCAACATCATGGATTTCCCGCATGACGCCCACCGCGCTGTCATCGCGGATTTCCTCGACGCGATCGAGCGGGGCCGCGACCCCGTCGTCACCGGCGAGGAGGCCCTGACCTCGCAACGTCTCGTGGACGATATTCTGAAGGCCGCGCGCGGTGGAGCGTGAGGAGATCGCGCCTTGACTCCGCCGGCCTTTATGCTGCCGATGGCCCAACTGCCGTCACTCCGGGCTTGACCCGGAATCCATCATAGACCGCAACGCTCTACGATGGATTCCGGATCGGCGCCGCTTCGCGGCTTGTCCGGAATGACGGGTGTGTTTCAGTTCCCATGCAGTCAATGAGCACCGTCCTTGCCTGCGATCTCGGCGGCAGCAGCTTCCGTGCCGCTTTAATCGACCTGAATGGCGCGGTGCTGGCCGAAAGCGCCGCTGCCGGACCAGCCCTCGACGATCGCCTCGGTCACTCGCAGGTCGCGGCCGAAGGCTGGTGGAAGCGCCTCCTCGAAACCGCCGGCGATCTGGCGCGGCAGAAGCCCGATCTCTTTGCGCGCATCGAAGCCATCGCGATCTGCGGCGTCACCCGCACACAGGTCTTCCTCGGCACCGACGGGCGCGAGCTGCGCCCGGCCCTGACCTGGAAGGACAGCCGCTCGGAGGCCGACGCCACGCGGCTGCGCGAACGGCTCGGGTCGCATCCGGAGGCAGGCCGTATCAACGCCTTCCACCCGCTCGCGCGCCTCGCCTGGCTGGCCGAGGCCGAGCCAGAGAATTTCGGCAAGCTCGCCTGCGTGCTGGAGCCCAAGGACTATCTGAATTTCCGCCTCACCGGCCGGCGGGCGAGCGATCCGGTCTCGATGGCCCGGCTCATCGCCTGCACGGGTTCGGCCCTCGCCGCGGTCGACCTCTCCGACTCCGTCATCCCGGCGATCGTCGAACCCTGCGATGCAGTCGGTCCTGTCGGCGCCGGACTGCCCGCGCCCTTCGACAGGCTCGCCGGCGTGCCGGTTTTCTGCGGCTGTAACGACACCTGGGCCGCGGTTGCAGGGCTCGGAGCCATGCGGCCGGGCTACGCCTACAACATCTCCGGCACCACCGAGGTGCTGGGCGTGCTCGGTACCGCGGAGGCCGAGGCCGAGGGGTTGATGACCGTCGACTGGCGCGGGCTCTGGCATCTCGGCGGGCCGAGCCAGAATGGCGCCGACACCGCGGCCTGGCTGGCCGGCCTGCTCGGTGGTTCGGACAATATCGGCGCAACCATCGACAGGCTGCTCGCCGGCCAGCGCCATCCGCAGCCGCTGATCTTCCTGCCGTATCTGCAGGGCGAGCGCGTGCCCTACTGGGACCCGAACCTGCGCGGCGCCTTCATCGGGCTTGGCCGCCAGCACGGCCCGACCGATCTCGCCTATGCCGTGCTGGAGGGCGTCGCCTGCCTCAACCGGATCGTGCTGGAACGGGCGGAGGCCGCGCTCGGCACGCAGGTCGGCGAGATCCGCTTCGGCGGCGGCGGCGCGGCCAATCCGGTCTGGGCGCAGATCAAGGCCGATCTCATCGGCCGCCCGGTCGTGGTCGGCAGTGCCAAGGAACCCGGTCTGCTGGGTGCGGCGATCATTGCCTGGACCGGACTTCATCGCTTCGCCTCACTCGCAGCAGCGCAGGATGCGCTCGTCGGCACCGCACGCCGCTACGAGCCGGAGCCGGCTCGCCACACCGCCTATGACCGGCTCTACGCGCTCTACCGCCGCAGCGAGCAGGCGCTGGTGCCGATCTCAGCCGATCTCGCCGCTCTGGCGCATGCCCCCGGCCCGCTGGCCGGCCTCGCCAGCGCAGCGGCAGCGCCGTAAGGAACGCAGCCGATGACCGCCCGCACTGACGATTCTCCGATGAACCAGGCTCCCGTCACGCTGCTCACCGGCGCTTCCGGCGGCATTGTCGGTGCGCTTGCGATCTTGCTGGCGCAGGCCGGCCATCGCCTCGTGCTCTCAGGTCTCGACCAGCCCGGCCTCGACGCCATCGCGGCAGAAGCCACCGCCACGGGCGCCGAGGTCGCGACGCTCGCCGGCGACCTGCGCGATCGCGACCTTGCCCGCTCGCTGGTCCAGCTCGCCGTCTCCCGCTTCGGCCGGTTGGACCATCTCGTCACGGGCGCCGGCGCCTCCCGGCCGGTGCCGATGGTCGAGATGGAGGACGAGGAATGGGACAGGCTCGTCGACCTCAACCTCTCGGCCGTGTTCCGCATCTCCAGGGCCGCAGCCCGGCAGATGATCGAGCAGGGCGAGGGCGGCGCCATCGTCCACGTCTCCTCGATCGCGCATGCCAATGGCGGCGCCAATCTCGCCTATGGCTCGGCCAAGGGCGGTGTCGCCACCCTGACCTACGGCATGGCCCAGCAGCTCGGCCGCCATGGCATCCGCGTGAATGCGGTTGCGCCCGGCATCATCGATACGCCAATGGTACGCAACGGCTTCGCGCAGCAGTTCAATGCGCTGGTCGAGGGTGCGGCGGTCCGCACGCCGCTGGGGAGATTGGGACGGCCCGAGGATGTCGCCAACGTGATCGCTTTCCTGCTCTCTCCGGGCGCCGCCTTCGTCACCGGCGCTCTGATTCCGATCACCGGCGGCATCGAGATCCTTTCGCCGATCTCCACCATCGCGAAGGGGGCCTGAATTGGGCCGCATCGACCCGCGCGAGCTGATCGGACGTTACGGCACGGCGCTGGCTGGCCTCTCGCTGATCCTGTTCTTCCTGATCTTCGCGCCGAACTTCGCCTCCGGCACCAACATCATCAACGTGCTGAAGGATACGAGCTTCCTCGCCATTCTGGCGCTCGGCTTCGCGCTCGCCTTCACCGTCGCCGAGCTCGACCTCTCGGTCGCGGAGGTGGCGAGCCTCGCCGCCGTCGTCTGCGGCTGGATGGTGCATGCGCAATATCCGCCGGCCGTCGCCGTGGCGGCGGCGCTCGGCGTCGGCATCGTCCTCGGCTCGTTCAACGGTTTCGGCGTCACGGTGCTGCGCATCCCCTCGCTGATCATGACGCTCGGCACGGCCGCCATCGCCAAGGGCCTCGCCTTCATGATCACGCAGGGCGTCGCCTTCGTCGGGCGCTGGCCGGTCGGCTTCACGGGCCTCGCCCGCGGCTACAGCTTCGGCATCCCCAATCTCGTGCTCTGGATGGCGGGCGCCACGCTCTTCGCCTGGGGCCTCGTCAAATGGACCCGGACCGGCGCGCATATGGTCGCGACGGGCGAGGCTGACGAGGCCGCGCGACTGGCGGGCATTGCGACCGCGCGCATGAAGCGCATCGGGCTGCTGCTCGCGGGGCTTTTCGCCGGCATCATGGCGATGCTGCTCGCCGCCAACCTGTCCTCGGCCGCGCCGAACATGGCGGGCGACTATCTGCTCTACGCCATCGCCGCCGTGCTGCTCGGCATGACCATGTTCGAGCCCGGCAAGCCGAATATCCAGGGAACGGTCTTCGCCGCGCTGGTGCTCAAGGTGCTCGGCAACGGCTTGGTGTTGCTCGGCGCGCCCTATTACGTTCAGGACATCGTGCTCGGCGCGATCATCATCGGCTCGGTCGCCTTCTCGGCCAGCGCGATGAAGAAGGCGGCGTTCAAGGTCTAGGGTATTCAAGGATCAAAAAAGGGGAGTGGGCTTCATGTTCGGTTTCAGGAAGATGCTGGTCGCCGCGGCGGCGCTAGTCGCGCTCGGCCAGTCCGCCAATGCGTTTGAGCTTGGCATCATCGGCTTCCAGTTCTCGTCGGAGACGCATGCCCGCGTCGCCAACGCCGCGGCGGCTGCCGCCAAGGCCAAGGGCTGGAACGTGACGCTGCTGAACTCGGAAGGCGCGCTGCCGAAACACGCCGAGCAGTTCGACGCGCTGATCGCCAAGAAGGTCGACGCCATCATCATCGCCATGGGCAAGCCGGTCGAGGCCGATGCCCAGTTCAAGGCGGCCAAGGACGCCAAGATCCCGGTCATCACCGTGCAGTCGGGATCGAGCCCGCACGCGCTCTTCGACATCCAGACCAACGAATACAAGGTCGGCGCCGACGCCGCGCTCTACATGCTCGGCCAGCTCGGCTACCAGGGCAACATCGTCACCGCCCGCTTCGACCTCAATGTCGCCTCGCGCATCCGCGGCAAGATCCTTGATGTCGTGCTCGCCGAGAACCAGGCGGTGAAGGAACTCGGCAAGTTCTCGATGGCCCGCACCCAGAGCTGGCGCGACGATGTCCGCGCCGGCATGCAGGCGCTGCTGCTGCAGAATCAGGGCAAGATCAACGGGATCTGGGCGTCCTTCGACGGGCAGGCCTACATCATCGACGACCTGCTCCAGGCTCAAGGGGTCAAGAAGGGGCAGATCCCGCTGATCTCGATCGACGGCGGCAAGGAGAGCTACGAGCGCATCGCCGATCCGAACTCGACCTTCATGGCCACGGTGGCGATCCCCTTCGAGGAGATGGGCAAGCAGGCAGTCGACGCGATCCAGGCGATCGTCGTCGACAAGAAGCCGAAGGAGGCCATTGCCTCGGGCCCCTATCTCTTCACGGACGCCGTGCTGGTCGACAAGAACAACGTCCAGCAGTTCCTGAGGAAGTGAGACTAGGAACCGTCATGCTCGGGCTTGAGCCCTGAGCATCTCGGAAACCAGCGCTCTCCCGTACTGAGATTCTCGGGTCGAAGCCCTGCTTCGCCCGAGAATGACGGCAAGCCGCTCCGCAATCCCTGGATCGCCCATGACCGACCCCACCCCCCTCCTCTCGCTGCGCGGCATCGGCAAGAGCTACGGCCCGGTCGTCGCCGTGCGCGATGTCGATCTCGACATCTTCCCGGGTGAGGTCGTGGCGCTGTGCGGCGACAACGGTGCCGGCAAGTCGAGCCTGATCAAGGTGATCTCCGGCGCCGAGGAAGCGACGAGCGGCACAATCAACCTGCGTGGAAAGCCGGTCGCCTTCGCCTCGCCGCATGATGCGCTGGAGAACGGCGTCGCCACGATCTACCAGGATCTCGCGCTTGCCCCACGCCTCTCCATCGCCCAGAACGTCTTCATGGGCTCGGAGCTGACCAGGCCGGTCCTGGTGCCCTTCCTGCGTATCCTCGACAAGAAGCGGATGATCGCGGAATCGCAGCGCTATCTCTCGCAGCTCTCCGCCGCCGTCACCGACATGACCCGCCCCGTCGAGCGGCTCTCCGGCGGCCAGCGCCAGGCGGTCGCGATCTCGCGGGCGCTGCGCTGGAACGCCGAGATCATCATCATGGACGAGCCGACCGCAGCCCTCGGCGTCAAGGAAAGCGCGCTCGTCCTCGACCTGATCCGCAAGCTGAAGAGCGACGGGCGCACGGTCATCCTGATCAGCCACAACATGCGCGACGTGGTGGCGCTCGCCGACCGCGTCGTCATCATGGGCGCGGGCCGGAAATACGTCGACCGCCCGCTCGGCGATCTCGGCGCCGACGACATCGCCCACATGATCATGGCCGGCAACGCGAAGGCGGCGTGACGCCATGCACGAGGCGATCGTCATCGACACCGATCCGGGCCAGGACGACGCCGTCGCCCTGCTGCTCGCCTTCGCCAGCCGCGACGTGCTCGATCTGAAGGCCATCACCACCGTCGCCGGCAATGTCCCGGTCGCGCAGACCACGGCCAATGCCCTGCGCATCCGCGACCTCGCCCACGCCGATAGCATCCCCGTCCATCGCGGTGCTGATGCCCCGCTGGTCGTGGCCCTCGAAACCGCGGAGTTCGTCTGCGGCCCGGACGGGCTCGACGGCGCCGGCCTCCCCGCCCCTGCGGGCGAGGCCGCGCCCGGCCATGCCGTCGAGGCCATCATCGCGATCTGCCGCGCCGCACCCGACGACGGCATCACGCTCTGCCCGCTGGGGCCGCTGACCAATCTGGCGCTCGCCTTCCGGCTGGCGCCCGACATCCTGCCCAAGGTGAGGCGCATCGTCGTGATGGGCGGCGCCATCGGGCTCGGCAACATCACGCCCGCCGCCGAATTCAACACCTATGTCGACCCCCATGCCGCCGCGGTCGTCTTCGGCTGCGGTCGGCCTATCGTCATGTTCGGCCTCGGCGCCACGCTGCAGGCCATCGCCAGCCACGCCCAGATCGCCCGCATCGGCGCGCTTGGGAACGTCACTGGCAAGGCCGTGCACGGCATGCTGACCCGCCCGCGTCCCGGCGGGCTCGGCAGCGACGGCCACCCGATGCACGACCCCTGCATCATCGCCTTCCTGCTCTGGCCGGAACTGTTCGAGGGCCGGGACTGTTTCGTCACGGTCGAGACCGGCGAGGGTCTCTTACGCGGCCGCACCACGATCGACTGGAACGGGCGCCTGAAGCGTGAGCCCAACGCCCATGTGATCGCATCCGTGAAGGCCCCCGAGCTTTTCGAGCGCCTGATCGAGCGCCTCGCCACCCTGCCCTGAGACTGCTTGCCTGAAAGAGCCTTAAGCCATGCATTTCGTCGAAGCGCTGCAGCAGGAAGCGGCCGAGGCCATGGCGCAGATGCAGGAGGCGGCGCTGAGGGCGCGCCACGCCCATGCCCGCGCCGAGCTGATGCGCCACATGCTGACCACCGCCCGCAAGGTCAAGGACAAGCCGAAGGCCGAAGCGGTCGAGACCGTGGTGCGTGAGTGGATGGACGCCTGGAACCTCGGCCGCACCGACTGGCCGCATATCGCCCGCGAGATGGAGGCTTTCACCGAGGCCTTCCACGACTACGCCAACGATCCGAACGACGACCATGACGCCCGCCTGCGCGAAGCCTGCGCGACGCTGGACGCGGTGCTGGAGCAGGAAGGCACCTCGATCTCCGACCAGATGGCCTTCCGCTCGCAATGCGCCCATGGCTGGTGGGAGCTGGTGAAGCCGGTGCCCGCCGACCTGCCCGGCCGCAAGCCGCGGCCTTCGGTCCCGGCAGTCGAGGACGGCAAGCCGTTCTGGGACACCGGCTGCGCCGATTTCTGCCGCTGAGGCGCTGGATCGTCATTCTCGGAAACACGCCGTCGTCCCGGACGAAGCGAAGCGGAGATCCGGGATCCGTGCCGGAACCCTTACCGTCAGCGCTCTGGCATCGATCCCGGGTCAAGCCCGGGGTGACAGCGGAGGGTTGTGCGGCTCACGGCAGCTGCTGGTTCTCGAAGAACCCGTCCAGCGGGATCTGGGTTGTCTTCTCGAAATCGTCCATGGCGTCGAGCAGGCGCTGGCGATAGCTCAGCAGTGCGAGCAGGAGCTGCGCCGCGTCGCGCGAGAGCCCGTAGCGCGCCCAGCTTTCCGAGGTCAGCCGCTCCAGCCCGATATGGTCGCCGAAGGCCTCGACCGTCGGGAAGCCGAGGCCGTGGACGACCTCCAGCAGCTCCTGCGCCGACATGCGCGGCTTCACCACATGCGAATGCACTCGCTCCAGCACGAGTCGGATGTCCGACGGCCGGAACTGCAGGGAATTGCGCGCGAACTGCTCGAAATTATTGGCCATGTCGTTTCTCCCGCCAGCTCCCATGCTCGCCGCGCCGCCGACAGCATCGCTGCATCACGGCATGCAAGGCAACTGATTTGGAGCAAATGCCTCAGGCTTCGACGAATTGCAGGCGGTGCAGACGGGCATAAGCGCCCTCACGGGCCAGAAGCTCATCATGAGTGCCGGTCTCGACCACCTTGCCCTCGTCCATCACGACGATCAGGTCGGCGGCGCGGATCGTCGAGAGCCGATGCGCGATGACGATGGTGGTGCGCCCCTCCATGAGCCGCGTCAGCGCCTGCTGCACCAACCGCTCGGATTCGGTGTCGAGCGCGCTCGTCGCCTCGTCGAGCAGCAGGATCGGCGCGTCCTTGAGGATGGCGCGGGCGATGGCGATGCGCTGGCGCTCACCGCCCGAGAGCTTGTGGCCACGTTCGCCGACGGAAGCGTCGTAGCCGCCCGGCATCGCCATGATGAAGTCATGCGCCGCCGCGCCCTGCGCCGCTGCGACGATCTCTTCCTCGGTCGCGCCCGGCCGGCCGAAGGCGATGTTGGCGCGCACCGTGTCGTCGAAGAGCACGACATCCTGGCTGACCACGCCGATCTGGTGGCGCAGGCTCGCCAGCCTGAAGCCGCGCAAGTCCTGCCCGTCGATCTCGACGCGGCCTTCGACCGGATCGTAGAGTCGCGGCACCAGCGCGAGCAGCGTGGACTTGCCCGAGCCGGAGCGTCCGACCAGCGCCGTGGTCTTTCCACCCTGGGCGACAAGGTCGATGCCCTCGATCGCACGCTGGTCTTCGCGATAACGGAAGCGCAGATGGCGGAAGGCGACCTCGCCGGCGACAATCGCGAGCGGCTTGGCACCCGGCCGATCAACGATCTGCGGCTTCTCGTCGAGCAGCGCGTAGTAGCGCTTCAGCGAGGCGCCGGCTTCCTGCACGATCGCGTTGAGATTGCCGAGCGAGCGCATCGGCTGCGCTGCCAGCAGCAGCGCCGAGACATAGCCGGTGAAATCGCCGACCGTCGAAGCGCCGGAGGTGATGCGCACGCCGATGGCAGCCAGCACGCCGGCGACCGCGATACCGCCCCCGACCTCGAGCAGCGGGTCGAGACGGCCGCGCGCATTGGCGGCCTTCATCTTCAGCGCCCGGATGGTCTCGAAGGCGTGGGCGGCGCGCTGCTTTAGATAGGGCTCGAGCGAGTCCGTCTTGGCCGCGCGCGCGCCCTGCAGGCTCTCGGTGACCAGGCTCGCCATCATGCCGGTCTGCTCCTGCTGGGAGTTGGCCATGCGCCTCAGCTTCTTGCCGATCCGGCCGATCGGATGGGCGACGATGGGGGCAATCAGCAGGACAACCAGTGTCATCTGCCAGTCGATCCAGAACAGCGCGCCGACGAGCGCGATCGCCGTCACCACGTCGCGGATGGCGATGTTGACGATGCGCGTCAGCGCCTCCTTCACGAAGGTGAAGTCGGTGGTGAAGCGCTGCGTGAGGGACGCCGGGTTCTCTTTCTGCAACTGCGCGAGGTCGGCGTCGATCAGGTGGCCGTAGAGCGCAGTCTGCATGTCGGCCTCGATGCGGCTGACGACGCGGTTGGTCATCACCGTCTGGGTGAGCAGCGAGAAGCCCTTGATCGCGGTGACAATGACGACGACGGTGGCGACCGCGTTGATCACCCCGATATCGTAGTTGATCGATTTCGAGACCAGCCGCTCCATGCGCCGGACGAAGCCGGTCGATTCGGCCGTCAGCGGGTCGGCGAAAGCATCGAACGCGGCCTTGATCAGCAGCGGATAGAAGCTCGTCGTCGCCGCGATCACCACGACGAGGCCGAGAATCATCAGCATCTGCGGCAGGTAGCCCCTGATCTGCTCGCGCCAGACGCGGGCGAAAAGAAGCAGGGTATCGTCGGTAACGCGGCCGATCTTCATGGGCCGCGCCCTAACATGGCAGGGCGGCGAGCGCCACTGGCGCATGTCGCCCCGAACGACAGGGGCCTTGCTCCGGACACGAAGCTGTCCTCCCATGACCATGATCGATTCAGGAGACGCCATGCCGCTTTCCCCGCCGGCCCAGCCGGGCCAGAGCCTCGCCGAGATCGAGACTCCGGCCCTGGTGCTCGATCTCGACGCCTTCGAACGCAACCTCGTCGCCATGGCTGCCTACACACAGGCTCATGGCATCAGGCTGCGGCCGCATGCCAAGAGCCACAAGAGCCCCGAGATCGCCCTGCGACAGATCGCCCATGGCGCGGTCGGGCAGTGCTGCCAGAAGGTCAGCGAGGCCGAGATCCTGGTCGCGGGCGGCGTCGGTGACGTGCTGGTGACCAACGAGATCGCGAGCCCCACCAAGCTCGACCGGCTGGCCAAGCTCGCCCGCAGTGCCCGCGTCGGCCTCTGCGTCGACCATCCCGACGGCGTGCGCGAGGCGGCCGAGGCCGCCGCCCGCCACGACGTCGTGCTGGATGTGCTGGTCGAGATCGATGTCGGCGGCCGGCGCTGCGGCGTCGCGCCCGGCGAGGGGGCCGTGCGGCTCGCCGACGCGATCGCGCGCTCCAACACGCTGCGCTTCGCCGGGCTACAGGCCTATCACGGCGCGGCTCAGCACATGCGCTCCATCGACGAGCGGCGCGAGGCGATCGAGCGCGCCGGCCTCGCCGCGCGCAACACCGTCGAGCGGCTGACCCATGCCGGGCTCGCCTGCGAGGTCGTCAGCGGCGCCGGCACCGGCACCTATGAGCTGGAGACGCAATCCGGCATCTGGAACGAGCTGCAGGCCGGCTCCTACATCTTCATGGACGCCGATTATGCCCGCAATCGCCAGGCCGACGGCACACCCTTCCGCAACTTCGAGCACGCGCTTTTCATCCTCGCCGGCGTCATGAGCAAGCCGGTGCCGGACCGCGCCATCGTCGATGCCGGCCACAAGGCGGCGGCGGTCGATTCCGGCATGCCCGTGCCCTACCGGCGCGAGGGCATCGTCTACACCAAGCCCTCCGACGAGCACGGCATCCTGACGGGCGACCCCGCCGCGCTGCCCCATCGCGGCGACCGGCTGCTGCTGGTGCCGGGTCATTGCGACCCGACGGTCAACCTGCACGACTGGTATGTCTGCGTGCGCGGCCTCGACGGGCCGGACGCCCATGTCGAGGCGGTCTGGCCGGTGGCGGCGCGCGGCGCCCTGACCTGACGCGAGCGCTTCGCCGTGCTGGCGGAAATGGCCCTGTGGCTCGTGACGCCGGCCAATCGCATGACGCGCCGGCTCGGCCTCGTCACCGAGAGCGTCTCGCTCTGGGCGCGTGGCCAGCGCCAGCGCAAGGCCTGGGCCGGGCACCACGCCCGCTGCCGCACCGCCGTTACTGAGACCATGGAGGCACTGCGGCAGCGCCGGACCGTCGTCATTCTCGGTTCCGGCCTGCTGCGCGACGTTCCGATCCACCTGCTTTCGGCGAATTTCGAGCGTGTGCTGCTGGTCGATGCGGTTCACCTGCCGCTGGTGCGGCTTCGCATGCGCTTCCACCGCAATGTCGAGCTGGTGACGCGGGACCTCTCCGGCGTCATGGGCTGGCTTTCAGGCGAGAGCGATCGCCGCACCGATCCGCTCGCCGATCTCGCCGCCGACTCGATGGTCGACCTCGTCGTCTCGGCCAATCTGCTCTCGCAACTCGCCTGGCCGGTCGAGGACTGGCTGGAGGATCATCCCGCCGAGGCCGAGCGGCTGCCCGCCGATCTGCCGGCGCGCTGCATCGCCTGGCATCTGGACGATCTGCGGCGCTTCGCCGGCCGCGTCGTACTGCTGAGCGATGTCACGATGACCGAGCGCGACCGCACTGGGACGATCACCGACCAACTCGACCTGATGCGCGGCGTCGCCTTGCCGGAATCCGACGAAAGCTGGGACTGGCCGGTCGCACCCTTCGGAGAGGAGGCGCGCGATCGCGAGAGCGTCCACCGCGTCCAGGCCTGGCGCGACTTCTGCTAAAAACTGAGAGACCTCAGGGCCGCCAGCCGGTCTCCTGGGCGGGCGCGTTCTCCCGCTCTTCCTCGCGGCGCGCCTCCTCGACGACGGCAAAGAGCGCGCGCAGCGCCGCTTCCACCCCCTCGCCCGAAGCCGAGGAGAGGATGATCGGCATGCGCTTCGCCGCGCGCTTAAGCCGCGCGACCTGCTCCTTGAGCACTTCCGGCGTCAGCGCGTCGGTCTTGGACAACGCGACGATCTCCGGCTTCTCGGCCAGCCCCTCGCCATAGGCTTCCAATTCCTCGCGCACCGTCTTGTAGGCCTTGCCGGCATGCTCGCTCGTACCCTCGACCAGATGCAGCAGCACGCGGCAGCGTTCGATATGGCCGAGGAAGCGGTCGCCGAGGCCATGGCCCTCATGCGCGCCCTCGATCAGGCCAGGAATATCGGCAAGCACCATCTCGCGCCCGTCGACACGCACCACGCCCAACCCCGGATGAAGCGTGGTGAAGGGATAATCGGCGATCTTGGGCTTGGCCGCCGTCACCGTGGCGAGGAATGTCGACTTGCCGGCATTGGGCAGGCCGACGAGCCCTGCGTCGGCGATCAGCTTCAGCCTCAGCCAGACCCAGCGCTCCTCGCCCGGCAGGCCGGGATTCGCATGGCGCGGCGCCTGGTTGGTCGCGGTCTTGAAATAGGCGTTGCCGAAGCCGCCATTGCCGCCCTTGCACAGCACGAAGCGCTGGCCGGGCTCGGTCAGGTCGGCGATCTTGGTCTCGCCATCCTCGTCGAGGATCTCGGTGCCTGGCGGCACCTTGAGGACGATGGCGGGCGAATTGGCGCCGTGCCGGTCCTTGCCCATGCCGTGCTCGCCGGTCCTGGCCTTGAAATGCTGCTGGAAGCGGAAGTCGATCAGCGTGTTCAGGCCCTGCACGCATTCGACGACGATATCGCCGCCGCGCCCGCCATCGCCGCCATTGGGCCCGCCGAACTCGATGAATTTTTCGCGCCGGAAGGAGACGCAGCCCGCGCCGCCGTCTCCCGCCTTCACATAGATCTTGGCCTGGTCGAGGAATTTCATGGCATCTCAGTAGTGATCGCGGGGCCGAAGGGCAATGCGCGGATCAGGCCGCAAGCCCAAGCAGGCTCATTTCCTCGCGCAGGGCATCCGCAAAACGCCGGGCCGCGAGATCCGGATGTGGCGCCATGATCAGCCCGACAGACAACTCGAACAGCGGCGGCAACCCCTCGGCCGGTCCGAGCCGGCGCAGCGAGGGCGGCACCGCGGTCTCCGTCATCGCCGTCACGCAGAAGCCCGCCTCGACGGCCGAGAGCACGCCCGAGGTATGCGACGAGGAAAAGACCAGCCTGTAGGGCTTGCCGGCGGTGTTGAGCGCCGCGAGGATGCGCGGCCGCGCCCGGCAGCCTTCGGAGAAGAGGGCGACCGGCAGGACATCCTGCAGTTCCGGCCGGTGTCCGCGCGCGGCAACCCAGACCAGCGGCTCACGCCGCAGCATCTCGCCCATCGGCCGGTTGGGGTCCTGCGTCACCACGGCGAGGTCGAACTCCCCGGCGAGCACCGCCGGTTCGATCCGCTTCGACAGGTCGCAGCGCACCTCGAGCTCGACCTTCGGATGCTCGGCGGCGAAACGGGCGATCAGCGGCCTGAGATAGCCGTCCATGTAATCGTCCGGGATGCCGATGCGCAGCCGCCCGCACGGCGTCTCGCCGGCGAGATCGGCCAGCGCCTCGCGCTCGACCGCGAGCAGGCGCCGCGCATGGGCGATCAGCCTTTCGCCGGCATCGGTCGGCGTGACGCCGCGCCGCGAGCGCTCCAGCAACTTGTGGCCGAGCTGGCTCTCCAGATCCTGGATGCGGACGGAGATCGCCGACTGCGTCCGGCCGAGCCGCGCGCTCGCCGCGGTAAAGCCCCCGGTCTCCGCCACGGCTACCAGCATGCCGAGCGCCGCGAGGTCGAAATGCACCGCCATGACGTGTCTCCTTGGAACGCGCAGCCTCGATCGATTTTAAGAATGGTTAAATCAGAATAATCCGTTTTTCCGATGCAAGGAAGCGCCCTATATCGGCGCCTGAACAAGGCTCAAGCCAGCACGCCGCCCCGAACGAAGCTGGCCTCGACATCCATCAGAAAACACCATGTCCGCCCCTGCAATTCCAGTCCGGTCCGCATCGCCCGCGCTCGCGATGTTCCTCGCGCTGCTCGTCGGCGCCACCTGCATCGGCTTTTCCGGCATCTTCGTGCGCCTGAGCGATGTCGGCCCGGCTGCGGCCGGCTTCTGGCGCATGCTCTTCGCGCTGCCGGTCCTTGCCGCCTGGACGGCAGTCGAGCAGCGCAGGCCAGTGGACGGCAAGGCCCGCGGCGGCGCCTTCGGCGCCATCGCGCTGGCGGGGCTCGCCTTCGGCTTCGATGTCACGCTTTACAATGCCGCACTCGATCACACGACGATCGCCAATGCCTCGCTGCTCGGCAATCTCGCTCCGGTGGGCGTGGTGCTCGGCGGCTGGCTGCTGCTCGGCGAGCGGCCTTCGCGGCGCATCCTCGGCGCGCTGATGCTGGCGATTGCCGGCGCGCTGCTGCTCGTCCTGCCGCGTTTCGCAGGCGGGGGCCAGGCATCCGGCAATCTCTTCGGCGACGGCCTCGCTGTCGCCGCGGCGATCTCTTACGCCAGCTATATCCTCGCGGTGCGCCGTGCCCGCGACCGGGCCGATGCCGGCTATGTCGGCCTCGTCTCCAGCGTGGTCTGCGCCGTCTTCTGCCTCGCGGCCGCGCTGGCGCTGGGCGAGCACATCATCCCCGGAAGTCTGCAGGGCTGGCTCGCCGTCGCGGCGCTCGGCCTCGTCTCGCACGCGCTCGGCCAGGGGCTGATCACGCTCTCGCTCGGCAGCTATGGCGCCAGCGCCGCCTCGCTCGTTATGGTTTGGCCGGCACTGGTCACAGTGCTGGCGGCCTGGGCGCTCTTCGGCGAGCAGCCGACGCCGGTGCAGGCCTTCGGCGGCGTCGCCATCCTCGCCGCCGTGCTGATGGTCCGGCGCGGCTGAGCCTCGGAGGCTAGGCCACGGCCTTCACGCCATAGTGCAGGATCACGGTGCCGTTCTTGAGGGGACGGGCCGCGATCAGCGTGAAGCTGCGCTTCTCGGCCCCCGCCTTGAACAGCGGCGTTCCCTGGCCGATCGTCACCGGCGCCACCGCCAGCATGACCTCATCGACGAGACCGGCCTCCAGCAGCGATTCCGTCATCTCAGCGCTGCCGAAGACATAGATGTCCTTTGTCAGCGCCGCCTTGCGGCGGGTGATCTCGCCGACGATATCGGCCGTCACCGTGGTGTTGTTCCAGTCCGAGCCGGTGAGGCTGCGCGAGGCGACGAGCTTCGGCAGGGCGTTCATGAAATCCTTGATCTCGCCCTCCTCCGCCGTCGTCGTCGTCGTCCAATAGGCCTTCATGCCCTCATAGGTGACGCGGCCGAAGACGAGCAGCCCGGCCTTGCGCCCGACTTCCTTGCTAAGCTCGGCGAGCTCCTCGCCCCAGGCATCCCCGTGGAAGTCGAGATTCCACTTCTCCTTGCCTTCGAAGAAGCCCTCGAGCGTCATCAGATTCCAGACGATCACCTTGGCCATCTCACCCTCCGGTCATGCGCGCTGAAAACCAGTTGTGATTTGCAAGCAGTTGATGGGTAGCGAAACCGATTTTATATTGCAAGCGGTTTTGGAGACGAGCATGCGCGAGACCAGCCGTTCCGGCTGTCCGATCAACCTGACATTGGAAATACTGGGCGATCGCTGGAGCCTGATCGTCCTGCGCGACATCATGTTCGGCAACCGTCGCCACTTCCGCGAATTGCTGGCCAAGTCCGACGAAGGCATCGCCTCCAACATCCTCGCCGACCGGCTGAAGCGGCTGGTCGAGCGCGGATTGCTCTCACGCCGTGACGACGCCACGCACAAGCAGAAGGCGATCTACAGCCTGACCGAAATGGGCATCGCGCTCGTTCCCGTCTTCGCCGCGATGGGTGAATGGGGTCGGCGCTTCCTGCCTGTCACCGAGGAATTGTCGATCCGCGCTGAGCTGCTGGGCGAAGGCGGCCCGGCGCTGTGGGAGCGCTTCATGGAGGAGCTGCGCTTCCTCCACCTCGACGCGCCCAGGCCAGAGCGCTCCGTGCTCGGCGAGCTGACGCAGGCCTATCGGGATGCGCTCGCCCGCAAGCGCGGGGCAGGCGCCGAGCCGGCCGGCGTCTGAGAGCTTTCCCGCTCGGCCCAGGCTTTCCAACTTTTCCCGCAAAGATCGATCAAAACCGCTCCTCGAACGTTTGGCCGGCAGGAGGGGTGATCATGACACGACATGGCCTCGCGAAAGCGCTTGTCGCGGCGGCGCCATTGGCGCTGGCGCAACCGAGCCTCGCCGAAAGGCAGGCCGATAGCGACGAGACGAGCTTCCTCAGTTCGCTCGAAGGGCGCTTCAGCGGCAGCGGCACGCTCCAGAGGGCCGGCGGCAGCAGCCGATCGCTGACATGTTGGTTCGATGGCGACCAGCAAGGTCGCCGCCTGAGCCTCGACGGTCGCTGCAGCACCGCCTTCATCTTCAGCGCCAGGATCCGGATCGAGCTGCGCCACGATCCGAACACGGAACGCTATGTCGGCACGTTCCGGTCGAGCACCGGGACGGTGGCGAACCTCGCCGGCAGACGACAGGGCCAGCGGCTGACGATGACCTTCAACGAAACGGCAGAAAGCCTCCGCCCAAACCCGCCCGCGATGTTGACAATCTCCCGCCATCCGAGCGGGGTCGCGCTGACCCTGCGCGGCAGCCAGCCCGGCAAGGGACAGAACCTCGACCTCTCGCTGCGCGAGGATTAATGGTGGGGTAGTCCGCCGCCAGGGTTCCGGACCGCCCTCACTCCGCCGCCAAACGCGGCGGCGCGGGCCTCGACATCGGCTCGGCGGTCGCAGTGGCCGGCGCCGCATGCTCGTTGATCGCCTCCCACAGGCTCTCGTCCTCGGCCTTGCCGAAGAAGCGGCCGAAGAGCCAGCCGGTCACCCGCGAGAGATCGTCCATCACCATGAAGAAGGACGGCACGAAGACCAGCGAGAGCACGGTCGAGACGAGCAGGCCGCCGATCACCGCGATCGCCATCGGCGCGCGGAACTCGCCACCATCGCCGACGCCATAGGCTGAGGGCAGCATGCCTGCCGCCATGGCGATGGTGGTCATCAGGATCGGCCGCGCGCGCTTGCGGCCGGCCTCGATCAGCGCCGTGAACCGGTCCTTGCCGCGCCCGACCTCCTCCACCGCGAAATCGACCAGCATGATCGCGTTCTTGGTGACGATGCCCATCAGCATCAGCAGGCCGATATAGACCGGCATGGAGACCGCGTTGTGGGTCGCGAGCAACGCGATCACCACGCCGCCGAAGGAGAGCGGCAGCGAGAGCAGGATCGTGACCGGCTGGAAGACCGAGCCGAACAGCAGGATCAGTACCGCCAGCACCAGCATCAGACCGGTCGTCATCGCGGTGACGAAGCCCTGCACCACCTCGCCCTGGATTTCGGCGTCGCCCGTGGCGGCGATCCAGACGCCCGGCGGCAGGCCGACCTCCTTGACGATCTCGTGGAACTTGTCCTGCGCCGTGCCGAGCTCGAAGCCGCGCTTGAGGTCGGCGCCGATCTGGGCGCGGCGGACGCGGTCGTAGCGGTCGATCGAGCTCGGGCCTTCGCCGAAACCGATCTCGGCCACGGCGGTGAGCGGGATCGAGACGCCGTTCGCATTGGTCACGCGCAGCGCCGCGATGTTGCGGATGTCGGTGCGCGCATCCTCGTCAAGCTGGACGCGGATCGGCACCAACCGGTCGCCGGCATTGAACTTGGCGAGGTTGGCGCCGACATCGCCGATCGTGGCGACGCGCACCGCTTCCGAGATCGCCTCGGCCGTGACGCCGAGATTGGCGGCCTCCTCCAGCTTCGGCGTGACACGCAGCTCCGGCCGGCTCAGCGAGCCGGCGGTGGCGACGTTGAGATAGCCGTCGACCTGGCGCATGCGCGCCTCGATCTTCGCGACGGCGGAATCCAGCGCCTCGCCGTCTTTCGACATGATCGAGAAGGCCATCTCGCGCTCGCCGCGCTCGTTGACATACCAGGCGCGGACGTCCGGCACGCCGCCGAGTTTCTCGGCGATGGTGACCTTGAGCTCCTTTTGCCGAATGTCGCGCTCGGCCTTGG
Organism: Hyphomicrobiales bacterium; assembly: GCA_900473415.1. Classification (GTDB taxonomy): domain Bacteria; phylum Pseudomonadota; class Alphaproteobacteria; order Rhizobiales; family Beijerinckiaceae; genus Allobosea. Next base: position 75,685 of record UCLR01000047.1, on the reverse strand, counting down.
GCTTGAGCAGCACGAAGACGGACGCCCGGCGCACCTCGCGTTGGCCGGTCGGCGAGGAGCCGCCGAGAACGAAGACACTGCGCACCTCTGGAATCGTCTTCAGCGCGTCGACGATGCGGTCGGTGGTGACGCGGGTATCCTCCAGCGTCGAGCCGGGCGGCAGCTCGACGCTCGCCACGACGCGCGATGTGTCCTCGTCCGGGATGAAGCCGGTCGGCAGCAGCTGCGTCGCCTGGATCGAGCCGACCAGGAACATGAAGCCGACGACGAGCGTCGCATAGGCCGTGTTGAACGGCATCTTCCGCCACTGGCCCGAGCCGTCGAAGCGCGGGAAGAACGGAATCTGCCGCCGCTTCAGCGTGGTCTTCAGCAGGCCGACATAGGCGCCCATGATGAAGCCGTCCTTCGGATCGGCATGCTTCACCGGCTTCATCAGATAGGCCGCCATCATCGGCGTGATCAGACGGGCGACCAGCAGCGAGAACAGCACCGCCACCGCGACGGTGAGGCCGAACTGCCGGAAATACTGGCCGGCAACGCCGCCCATGAAGGAGACCGGCGCGAAGATCGCGACGATGGTCAGGGTGATCGCGATGACCGCGAGCCCGATCTCGTCGGCCGCTTCCATCGCGGCGCGATAGGGCGACTTGCCCATCTTCATGTGCCGGACGATGTTCTCGATCTCGACGATGGCGTCATCGACGAGGATGCCGGTCACCAGGGTGATGCCGAGCAGGCTGACGAGGTTGAGCGAGAAGCCCATCAGCTCCATCGCCCAGAAGGTGGGGATGGCCGAGAGCGGCAGCGCCACCGCCGTGATGAGGGTCGCGCGCCAATTGCGCAGGAACAGGAAGACGACGATGACGGCGAGCGCCGCGCCCTCGATCAGCGTCTCCATCGCCGCCTTGTAGTTGCCGTGGGTATAGGCGACGGCGTCGTCGATCGGCGAGAGCCTGATGTCCGGGAAGCGCTTGTTCAGCTCCTCGACCCGCTGGGCGACGACATCCTTCACCGAAAGCTCGCTGGAACCCTTCGAGCGGAACACGGCGAAGGTGACGACCGGCTGCTTGTTCAGCCGGCCGAAGGCGCGCGGCTCGGAATTGGAATCCTCGACACGGCCGAGCTCCTTCAGCCGGACCTCGCGACCGCCGGAGAGCATGATCTTGGTCTCGGCGAGATCGGCGACCGTGCGCGCGCCGGCGAGCGTGCGGATCGCCTGCTCCTGCCCGCCGACTTCGCCGCGCCCGCCGGCGAGATCGACATTGGTCGCGCGGATCTGGCGGTTGACCTCACCTGCGGTGATGCCGAGCGCCAGCAGCCGGTCGGGATCGAGCGAGATGCGGATCTCGCGGTCGACACCGCCATAGCGCTCGACACGGCCGACGCCCTTCAGCCCCTGCAATTCGCGCGCGACGACGTCGTCAACGTGCCAGGAAAGCTGCTCCAGCGTCATGCCGGCCGAAGCCGCGCCATAGGTCAGGATCGACTGGCCCTCGACATCGATGCGCTGGATCACCGGCTCGTCGATGGTCCGCGGCAGATCGGCCCTGACCTTGGCGACGGCGTCCTTGACGTCGTTGACGGCGCGGTCGGTGTCGGTCTCCAGCCGGAACTCGATCATGGTCTGCGACTGACCATCGGTCAGCGTCGAGAGCACATGCTTCACGCCGGTGATGTTGGCGACCGAATCCTCGATGCGCTTGCTGATCTGACTTTCGAGCTCGGCCGGCGCGGCGCCGGCCTGCGTCACCGTGACCGAGACCAGCGGCACATCGATGTTCGGGAAGCGGGTGACCGGCAGCTTCGAAAAGGCCAGCAGCCCTAGCACGCAGAGCACCACGAAGAGCAGGATCGCCGGAACAGGCTTTCGGATCGACCAGGCCGAGATATTGACGTTCATGGCCGGCCCCGTCAGTTCGTCGCGACCGGGGTGATGCGGTCGCCGTCGCGCACGAAGGTGCCGGCGCGGGCCACCACAGTCTCGCCCTCAGTGAGGCCGGTCGCGATCTCGGCGCGGCCACCGCCGGCGAGGCCGAGCGTCACGGGCTTGGTCACGACCTTGCCGTCCTTCACCGTCTGCACCGTGGCGCCGGAGCGGCCATAGGTGATGGCCGAGAGCGGCAGGGTCACGGCCTGCTTGCGGCCGGTCTCGATAACGCCGCGCGCAAAGGTGCCAATCGCGACCGGCGGATCACCGTCGAGCGCGACGCGCACGCGCCCGAGCCGCGAGGCCTTGTCCACTTCCGGCGAGATCAGGCGGATCGTTCCGGCCAGCGCATCCTTGGCACCGGCCGGGGTCACCGCGACCTTCTGGCCGAGCTTGAGCCCCGGCAGCTCGACCTCGGCGACCTGCGCCTCCAGCTCGACGGCACTGTCGGCGATGATGCGGAACAGCGGGTCGCTCTGCGGCAGCATGCTCGCGGTCGCGCCCAGCCGCGCCGTGCGGCGGCTGACCGTGCCGGCGCGCGGCGCCTTGATCTCGGTGCGGGCGAGACGAACGGCGATGTCCTTGCCCTGCGCCTGAGCGAGAGCGAGATCGGCGGAAGCCATGGCGAGCGCCTGCCGCGCCGAATTGGCGCGGGCCTGACCGGAGCGCGCGGCGGCGGCGCGCTGGTCGAACATCTCGATGCTGGCATTGCCGCTGTCTCGCAGCGCCTTGGTGCGGTCGAAGGCGTTGTTGGCCTGGACGAGATTGGCGTCGGCTTCGGCGATCTGGGCACTCGCCTGCGCGACCAGCGCCTCGGCGCGAGCGATCTGCGCGTCGTTCTGCGCCTTCTGGACATCGAGCGTCGTGCGGTTCAGCCGGGCCAGCACCTGGCCCTGCGTGACCCGGTCGCCCTCTTCCGCCAGCAATTCGATGATGGCGAGGCTGTCGACCTCGGGCTGGACCAGGATCTCGTCGCGCGCGACCATCGTGCCCGAAACGACGACGCTCTGGACGATCTCGGCGCGCTGCGCCTGGGTCACGGTGACGGAAGGCCCAGCCGCCGGCGCGGGGGCAGGCGCCGACTGTGCCGGAGTCTGCGCCTGGAGGGGCAGCGGCAGGGCCAGCAGGGCAAGGGTGAGCGCCAGCGACGAGATCGGGCGCAGCGCGGTCGAGCGGAGTTGCATCGGGAGCGATCCTGTTGCGGCCGCGGGGCCGATCGAAAGTTGAGAGTGCCGGGTGGGGGTTCGCGTCATGGCGTCAGCCCTCCCCCTCAGGCAGCAGCATGGTCTGGGCAAGCTGGCGCATGGCCCTGAAGAATGTCTCGGCAGCAAAGGCGTCGTCGAAGGCCGGATCCATGCCGCGCCGGCAGAAAAAGCCGTCCGCCAGCATCGAGACAGCGAGCAGGAAGCGATGATCGTCGAGCCGTGCCGGCAGCTCGCCATTGGCCTTCGCCTCCGTGATGGCGCCAGCCAGTCCTTGCATCACCGTGCCGTCGATATCGGCACACATGCTCGCCATCTCGGGATTGCGCGCCGCCTCCGCCCAGATCTGCAGGCAGATCACCGCCTTCTCGCGCGGTGGGCGGATGAGATGCTTGGCGGCAAGCTCCTCGAGCTGGTCGAGCAATGGACCGTTCTTCGGATGCAGGCTGCCGAAATCCTCGGCGATCTGCGATCGATCGCGCTCCGCCATGCCCGCGATGATCGCATCCTTCGAGCTGAAATAGCGGTAGAGATTGCCCGGGCTCATCCCCGCCTCGGCCGCAACATCCTGCATCGTCGCCGCATGGAAACCGGCCCGCGCGAAGACGCGCTCCGCTGCGTCGAGGATGCGGATATGCCGCTCCGAGAGCGTCGATTCGGACCATGAAGCCGGGATGACGGGTGGCATCTTTGCTCGAACAAATGAGAATGAACGTTCATTCTCATCTCAAAATCAGGGGCGGGCGTCAAGCGGAACCTGCCGGGGCGCGCAGGCAGCGGGAAGAATTTCCTCTCTTGCACGCGATCCGTGAAAGATTCTCCTCACTCTTCGGCCCACAAATTGCTTGCTTCGTCGGGCATGCAACCGCATCCTGATCAACGACTTGGAATGGCCTCGCGCGCATCCCCTTCCTCCGCCAGCGCGCGGGCGAGCTTGAAGCCCGTGATGAACGACCACGCCTTCCCCCTTCCGTCGGCCCGCCGAACCCGTTCCCCCCTTTCCGCCCGGCCGCACCGCGACGCGCAGAAGCCGGTGCTGATCGTGCTTCATCAGGAGCATTCGAGCCCCGGCCGTGTCGGCCGGCTGCTGCAGATGCGCGGCCATGCGCTCGATATCCGCAAGCCGCGCTTCGGTGATCCGCTGCCGCAGACGATGCGAGACCATGCCGGGGCGGTGATCTTCGGTGGTCCGCAGGGCGCCAACGATGCGGATGATTTCATCAAGACCGAGATCGACTGGATCGGCACCTGCCTGAAGGAAGACGCGCCCTTTCTCGGCATCTGCCTCGGCGCCCAGATGCTGGCCAAGCACATGGGCGCGCGCGTCTACACCCATGGCGAGGGCCGCGCCGAGGTCGGCTATTATCCGCTTTCCATCACGGACGCCGGCAAGGCCCATGCGGAGACGGCAAGCTTCGTCTGGCCGAACACCGTCTATCAGTGGCATCGCGACGGCTTCGATTGCCCGACGGGCGCCGAATGCCTCGCGCTGGGCGGCGATTTTCCGACCCAGGCGATCCGCGCCGCCTCGCGGGTCTATGGTATCCAGTTCCATCCCGAGGTGACGCCGGCGATGATGTATCGCTGGTCGGTGCGCGGCTATGAGCGCACGCTGATGCCGGGCGCGCAGCTCGGCCATACCCATGTGCCGGGCTGGTTCCAGCACGATCCGGCGATCCGGCTCTGGCTCGACGCCTTCCTCGACCACTGGCTGAAACAGCCTGCCTGCGCGACCGCGGAGCCAGCGTGACCCGTACTGCCCTCGTTCTCGGCGCCGGCATGGTCGGCGTCTCCTGCGCGCTTGCCCTGCAGAAGCGCGGCATCACTGTGACGCTGATCGACCGCCGCGAGCCCGGCCGCGAGACCTCCTACGGCAATGCCGGGGTGCTCGCCGCCTCCTCGATCGTCCCGCTCAACAACCCCTCGCTCTACGCCAAGATCGCGGGCTATCTCGGCAATCGCCACCCCGCGCTCAATCTGAGTTGGCGCCGCGCCTTCAGCCGGCCGGGCTGGCTGCTGCGCTTCCTCTGGGAGGCCCGCCCCTCGCAAGGCGCCGCCCGCATCGCCGCCTTGCAGGCGCTGACCGCGAGCACGGTCGAGCGCCACCGCGCTCTGATGGCCGAGGCCGGCGTGTCGCACCGCCTGCGCGAGACCGGCACACTCAAGCTCTGGCGAACGGAGGCCGGCCATGAAGCTGCACGGGCCGAGCATGACTTCCTCAAGCGCCACGGCATCGAGTCGCAGGTTCTGGACCGGCAGGGCATTTCCGGGATCGAGCCGAACCTGAACCCGATCTTCCCGGCCGGGCTCCTGATCCCCTGTGTCGGTTCGGTCGATTCGCCTGGAGCCGTCACCGCCGCCTACGGATCGCTCTTCGCCAAGCGTGGCGGCCGGATCGAGCAGGGCGAGATCAAGATGCTCACTCGCAACGGCAGCGGCTGGCGCGTCTCGACGGAGAAGGGCGCCTTCGAGGCCGATATCGCCGTCGTCGCGCTCGGCCCATGGAGCGGCGACCTGCTGAAGCCGCTCGGCCTCGATCCGAAGCTCGATGTCGAGCGCGGCTATCATCGTCATCTCAAGCCGGAGGCCGGCACCGGCCTGTCCCGGCCGATCTACGATGTCGACGGCGCCTATTACATGGCGCCGATGGAGCAGGGTTTCCGGATCACCAGCGGCGTCGACCTCTCCTTCCGCGATGCGCCGGACGAGCACCGCCAGATCGACGGCGCCACCGTCGCGGCTCGCGAGGCTTTCCCGCTCGGCGAAGTCGTCGGCGAGACCTGGCGCGGCGCGCGGCCGACGCTGCCGGATTCCTTGCCGATGATCGGCGAGGCACCGCGCAATCCGGGCCTCTGGTTGGCCTTCGGCAACCAGCATATCGGCTTTTCGACCGGCCCGATCACCGGCGAGATGATCGCCGCCATGGTCTGCGGCGAGAAGCCCCTGATCGACCCGAAGCCGTTCCGGCCGGAGCGGTATATCTCCTGACCCGCGCGCCCGCCGGACTCAGCCGGAACGCCCCTTGAGCGCCATCGGCTCATCGAAACGATGCGGCTCGATGGGATCGCCGGCATTCGTCATCGCGTGTTCCTCGAAGCAGTTGAAGCCGGCCGGAACGACCGTTCCGGCCATCCCGACGCCAAGGAAGATGTGCTTCGTCACGGCAGGCGTTCGCTCATACCAGTCCGGATCGTCGAAAGTGCCGCCATAAACGCCGGTCGCGCCGGGAAAGCGCTCGAAGGTGAGGAAAAGCTTCGTGCCGCAATTCGCGCAGAAATGGACATCGACGCGCTTGCCGCTGCCCTGTGAAAGATGGGCGTAGACGGTGGGCTCTCCGGCCGTAACAGTTAGGTCGCCTGAATCGAAAACGGGCTCGACCATGAAAGCCGAACCCGTGGCCCGCTGGCAGAAGCGGCAATGGCAGATCGTGACGCGCAACGGCGGCTTGCGGGCCTCATAGCGCAGACGCCCGCAGATGCAGCCCCCGGTGCCCTTCATCATCACACCTGACGCGCCACCATCATCTTCTTCACCTCCGCGATCGCCTTGGCCGGATTCAGGCCCTTCGGGCAGGCATTCGCGCAGTTCATGATGGTGTGGCAGCGATAGAGCCGGAAGGGATCTTCCAGATTGTCGAGCCGCTCGCCGGTCGCCTCGTCTCGCGAGTCGATCAGCCAGCGATAGGCCTGCAGCAGCGCGGCCGGGCCGAGATAGCGGTCGCCGTTCCACCAGTAGCTCGGGCAGGAGGTGGAGCAGCAGGCGCAGAGGATGCACTCATAAAGCCCGTCGAGCTTCTCGCGGTCGTCCTTGGCCTGGCGCCATTCCTTCTCGGGAGCCGGCGTCGTGGTCTTCAGCCAGGGCTCGATCGAGGCGTGCTGGGCGTAGAAGCGGGTCAGATCCGGCACGAGGTCCTTGACCACCGGCATATGCGGCAGCGGGTAGATCGCGACCCTACCGGCGTTCTTGCCGGTGCCGCCGCACTCGTCGATGCCGGTCGTGCAGGCGAGCCCGTTCTTCCCGTCCATGTTCATGGCGCAGGAACCGCAGATGCCCTCGCGGCAGGAGCGGCGGAAGGTCAGCGTCGGATCGACCTTGTTCTTGATCCAGATCAGCGCGTCGAGAACCATCGGGCCGCAATCGTCGCGGTCGACATAATAGGTGTCGGTGCGCGGATTGGCGGTGTCGTCCGGGTTCCAGCGATAGACCTTGAACTCGGTGACGTTCTTGGCGCCGGCCGGCTTCGGCCAGGCCTTGCCCTCGGTCAGGCGGGAGTTCTTCGGAAGATTGAATTCGGCCATCAGATCGTCCTCAGTACACCCGCGCCTTGGGCTTGATGTACTCGATGTCGTTGGACATCGTGTACGTATGCACCGGCCGATCATCGAGGGTGACCGTGCGCTTCTCGTCGTCGATCCAGGCCAGGGTGTGCTTCATCCAGTCCTTGTCGTCGCGGTTCGGATAGTCCTCACGGGCATGGGCGCCGCGGCTTTCCGGACGGTTCAGCGCCGAGTCCATGGTGACGACCGCCTGGGTGATCAGGTTGTCGAATTCCAGCGTCTCGATCAGGTCCGAGTTCCAGATCAGCGAGCGGTCCTTGGTCCCGACGTCGGCGATGCCGGCCCAGACCTCGTGGATGAGCTTGTGGCCCTCTTCCAGCGTGTCGCCCTCGCGATAGACAGCGCAGTTGTTCTGCATCGTCCGCTGCATCCGGTCGCGCAGCACCGCGGTCAGCGTGCCGCCCGAGGCGTTGCGGTACTTGTCGAGGCGGGTGAGCGCAAGATCCGAAGACCCCTTCGGCAGTTCCGGCTGCTTCTCGCCCGCCGTCACCGTATCGGCGCAGCGCAAGCCGGCCGCACGGCCGAACACCACGAGGTCGATCAGCGAGTTGGAGCCGAGGCGGTTGGCGCCGTGCACGGAGACGCAAGCCGCCTCGCCGATCGCCATCAGGCCGGGAACCACCGTATCCGGATCGCCGCCGACCTTGGTCAGCACCTCGCCGTGATAGTTCGTCGGGATGCCGCCCATGTTGTAGTGGACCGTCGGCAGAACCGGGATCGGCTCGCGGGTCACATCGACGCCGGCGAAGATCTTGGCGCTCTCCGAGATGCCCGGCAGGCGCTCGTGCAGGATCTTCGGATCGAGATGGTCGAGGTGCAGGTAGATGTGATCCTTGTTCTTGCCGACGCCGCGGCCAGCCCGGATCTCCATCGTCATCGAGCGCGACACGACGTCGCGCGAGGCGAGGTCCTTGGCGGAAGGTGCATAGCGCTCCATGAAGCGCTCGCCTTCGGAGTTGGTGAGGTAGCCGCCCTCGCCGCGCGCGCCTTCCGTGATCAGGCAGCCCGAACCGTAGATGCCGGTCGGGTGGAACTGCACGAACTCCATGTCCTGCATGGGCAGGCCGGCGCGCAGCACCATGCCGCCGCCATCGCCGGTGCAGGTGTGGGCCGAGGTCGCGGAGAAATAGGCGCGGCCATAGCCGCCGGTCGCCAGGATCGTCTGCTGGGCGCGGAACCGGTGCAGCGTGCCGTCATCGAGCTTGAGCGCGATCACGCCCCGGCAATGCCCCTCATCGTCCATGATCAGGTCGATGGCGAAGTACTCGATGAAGAACTCGGTGTTGTAGCGCAGCGCCTGGCCATAGAGCGTATGCAGCATGGCGTGGCCGGTGCGGTCGGCCGCGGCGCAGGTGCGCTGGGCCGGCGGGCCCTCGCCGAATTCGGTGGTCATGCCGCCGAAGGGGCGCTGGTAGATCTTGCCGTCCTCGGTGCGCGAGAAGGGCACGCCCCAGTGCTCGAGCTCGTAGACGGCGGCCGGCGCGTTGCGCACCAGATATTCGATGGCGTCCTGGTCGCCGAGCCAGTCCGACCCCTTCACGGTGTCGAACATGTGCCACTGCCAGGTATCCTTGCCCATGTTGCCAAGCGAGGCGGCGACGCCACCCTGAGCCGCGACGGTGTGCGAGCGGGTCGGGAACACCTTGGTGATGCAGGCCGTGCGCAGGCCGGCCTGCGAGCAGCCGACAGTGGCGCGCAGGCCCGCGCCGCCAGCGCCGACGACGACGACGTCGAAGGTATGGTCGGTGATCGGATAGGCAGTGCCGGTATAGGCCGGGACCGGGCGGGACTTGGTGATCGCCATCGGATCAGCCTCCAAAAGACAGCTTCAGCACCGCGTAGACGCTGGCAGCGCCAACCGCGATGGCGAAGAAGGTGTTGCCCATCACGGCGAGGATCTTCGGAACCTCGGCATGGACGTAGTCCTCGATGATGACCTGCATGCCGAGCCGCATATGGACGCAGGCCGAGAGGATGAAGAGCAGCATCAGGATGGCGACGCAGGGCTGCGACAGCAGCGCGATCGCCGCCGGATAGGGCCGGCCCGCGAGCGCGATCACGACGCCGATGAAGATGATCGCGAGGACGAGGTTGGAAACCGCGGTGACGCGCTGCAGCCAGAAATGGCCGGTGCCGGACTTGGCGGAACCCAGGCCGCGAACGCGGCCGAGCGGGGTGCGCATCGAGGAATTGGACAACATGGCGGGGCTCCTCAGCGCAGGACCAGCGCGACGATCCAGACCAGGACCGTCAGGCTCGCCGAGGTGACGAGCGTGAACTTGGCGAGCTTCATCCGGGTTTCCGGATCATAGCCGTGCCCCAGATCCCAGACGAAATGGCGCAGGCCGCCGACCATGTGGTGAATCAGCGAGAAGCTGTAGAGGAAAAGCACGAGGCGGCCAAGGAAGGACCCGGCAATCGCCTGGGCGGTGTCGAAGGCGACAGGCCCCGAGGCGGCTGCGACCAGCCAGGCCGCGATCAGCACCGTGCCGAGATAAAGCCCCGTGCCGGTGACGCGGTGGGCGACGGACATCGCCATCGTCCAGGACCAGCGATAGATCTGCAGATGCGGTGAAAGCGGGCGAGCCGCTGGCTTGACCTCGGCCAATATCATTCTCCGGTCAGGCGGCCCGTCGCAGGGACAGACCCGTTTTGCATCATTCTAGAGTGATTGGCTCTGTAACGAAACCGAACCCGTGCTGCAATGCGGCACGCACAAGGGGAAGTTACAGATTCTGAAAATCGTTATTTTCTAGCAAAGATCCCTTGGCGGCTGCAGTGGACAAAATACCGCAAGCAGTTTGAAATGTTGAGCATGAGGGGAGGGAGTCGCCATGCCGGACGATCGCAACCTGACCCAGAGCTTACTGGCACTCACGGCCAAGGCGGCAATCAGCGCGGCATGCAGAGATGCGGAAGCGTATACGCGGCTGCGTGGAGGTTCTCAGGAAGAAGCCGACATCGCGGCGCTGCGACTGGCCAAGTTTGTAACGATGAAGCCTAAAGGCCGGGCTGCCGAGTATCTTGAGAATTTCATCTTGGGAGGAGGGGACAAGAGATTCGAGCTCAAACAACTGATGAATGAAGACTCCGGCGCGAGGTCGCGCATCGAACTTGAGCTATTAAGGAAAATTCCTCCCTTAAAAACAAACATGACAAGCCCGGATGCCACAAATCCGAAAGCGAGGGTCGGGTCAGAGCGGCCCCAATGGTCCGTAGACCCTTGCATAACGATATTTCAAAAGAATTATGCGGATCAAGATTGGTGGTATTCCCTTGGAACATTTAATATTGATTGGAAAATAATTCAGTTTGATGGGAAATTTCATTTCATAAAACTAACAGGCAAAAACGAATACAAATGGCACCCTGAACAAAATCGCATCACACAATGCCTTCATGCCGCAGGCGCCAGACTTCATGCCGCCGGAATAAAGAGAGACCTGCAACGAAATTTCACAATTCACGCAGATCCGTGCGTTATCGTACTATCTGAGAATAAACGGAAACTTATTGAGTCGATATCCTACAGATCATTCAATTACGATCAAGGAAAAGCTCTTATAAGTGTCACCGGGATAAAGTGATCGGCTCATATTATTCTGATAACACTCAGCTCATAGTGTGAAATGGAATGTACTTGCGCCGGACAATAAGCGCCGCTCGCTGTCGATAACGTTTCCCATCATCGCGGCAGCAGCGCCCAATAGTCGAAATCGAGGATCACGCTCGGTTCATAGCCCTCGCCGTCTCGCAACGGATGCGCGCCGCAAGGCTGATTCTTGGTCGCGACGAGCCGCAGGCGCAGCGCCCCGACATCCGTTCGGCCCGGCAGTTCCGCGCTCTCCAGCACCTCGCTCCAGGCATAGACGGTGTCGCCCGCGAAGAGCGGCGCGACATGGCGCCCGCCATTGATCGCAGCGATCTGGAAGGCGTTGCCGAGCCCGTTGAAGGACAGCGCGCGAGCCAGGCTGATGACATGGCCACCATAGATCAACCGCTTGCCGAATCGGCTGTCCTTCGCGACATGCGCGTCGAAATGAACCTTGGCGGTGTTCTGGTAGAGGCGGGTCGCGAGCTGGTGCTCGGCCTCCTCGACCGTCATGCCGTCGACATGGTCAATGCGCTCGCCCTTGGCGTAGTCGCCCCAGCGATAGGGCGAGCCGGCGAGGGCGTCGTCATAGGCCGAAAGCGCGATCGCCGGGCAGGCCCCGCCGAGTTCGGCCGCCGGCACCGCCTTCGGCACCTCCGGCACATGCTCGGCATGAGCCGGCGTGCCCGGCTGGCGCTTGCGCACCAGAACCCAGCGCACATAGCTCAGCACCGCATCGCCATGCTGGTTTCGACCAACCGAGCGGACATAGACGATGCCGGCATCGCCGGAGGAGGTCTGCTTCAGCCCGATCACCTTCGAGGTGGTGGAGAGCGTGTCGCCCGGGAAGACAGGACGCAGGAAGCGCCCATCGGCATAACCGAGATTGGCGACTGCATTGAGCGAGATGTCCGGCACCGTCTTGCCGAAGACGATGTGGAAGACGAGCAGGTCGTCGACCGGCGCCGCCGGATAGCCGAGCGCCTTCGCGAAGGCATCCGAGGACTGCACGGCGAAGCGCGGACCGTAGAGCGCCGTGTAAAGCGAGACATCGCCTGACGTGACCGTACGCGGGGTCGCGTGGACGATCTGCTCGCCGAGCGCGAAATCCTCGAAGAAGCGGCCGGGATTGGTCTTGGGAGCGGGGTCGGACATGCGGCACGGGCTCGGGTTGGCTCTGGCTAAGTGTGCGCCGCAGCACAGGTAGCCGTCCAGCCCCAATGAAAGATCGGCCCCCTGTCATTCCGGGGCGCCCCGAAGGGTCGAACCCGGAACCCACGACGGGCTGAGACCTCTCGATCAGCCGCAGATCGCTCGCCCAGCCGTGGATTCCGGGCCTGCCGCTGCGCGGCATCCCGGAATGACAGGCGTTCAGCCCACGATCGCCGCAAGCTTCGTGAGATCCACATTCGCCCCGCAGACCAGCACGCCCAACCGCTCGCCCGGCGCCGGCTTGTAGGCGCCCGAAATCAGAGCGCCCAGCGCAGCCGCCCCGCCGGGCTCGACCGCCAGCCGGAAATCGCGCCAGAGCGTGACTTGAGCCTCCGTGATCGCGGCATCCGCCACGAGCACGACGCGCTCCACGGCATCCTTCGTCGCGTCATAGACGAGCTGGCCGACATTGCGGGCGCCGAGCGAGTCGGCCGCGACCGACGCGACCTTGACCTCGACTGGCCCCTTCGCCTCGAAAGCCGCATGCAGCGCGCGCGAGCCTTCCGGCTCGACCCCGACGACCTTGACCTTCGATCCGGCGAACCAGCTCGCGATCCCCGAGATCAGCCCGCCTCCACCGACCGCGACGAGGACGGTGTCGAGATCGGGCTCCTGCAAATCCCACTCGCGGCCGAGCGTGCCCTGTCCGGTGATGGTCTCCGCCGCCGCGAAGGGATGGATCTTGAGCGCGCCGGTATCCGCGACGAAGCGGTCGCACGCCGCCTGAGCATCGTCATATTGCGCGCCGCCGACCACGACATCGGCGCCGAAGCGGCGGATCGCCTCGATCTTCGCTGCGGGCGAGATTTCGGGAACGAAGATCGAGGCCTTCACCCCGCGCTTCATCGCGGCATAGGCCACCGCCGCGCCGTGATTGCCACCGGAAGCGGCAGCCACACCCGCGGCAGGCACCGGCAGCGAGAGCAGGTTGTTGAAGGCGCCGCGCGTCTTGAAGGAACCGGCATGCTGCAGACATTCGAGCTTGAACGAGACATCGGCCGCCGAGCCGAAGACCCCCGTGCCCAGCCGCATCATAGGCGTGACCCGGGCATGGCCAGCGATGCGCGCAGCGGCCGCCTCGATCATCAGGCGCGTGACGGGGCGGTCGGTGGCAACGGGAGCATTCATGGCGGCATCCTGTGCGGGCGGGCGCTCCGGCCGAAACGTCCAGATCGCGATGGGAAGACCGTGGCTATCCCGTCCCGGCGGATCGGGAAAGGGCCTTCCGCGCCCGGCCGCGATGCATCGGGCGACGACCAGCGCCGCCAGCGCATCGAGCGCGTCGTCGGTCGCCGCACCGCGCGGCGGCGGCGCATGGACGACCTGCTCCGGCAATCCAGCCGCGATCAGAAGCACGCGTCGCTCTGCCATCCCGGCCGGATTGACGACGCCCTTGATTTTCTTCGGCGTGACGAGCGGCGCACCGCGCATCGTCCGGAAGGCAAGCTCGGGATGGACCTCGAAGACACGCTCGCGCAGCCCCGGGCTCGCCTGCAGCAGGCGGTCGATCTCGCGGATCTTGGGGAAGAGATGGAAGCCCTGCTTCGAGACCTTCCGGGGCGGTTCTGAAAAGGCGAGCGCCAGCCGGCAAGCCTCCCGGTAGTCCTCCGCCTCGACGGCTGCACGGGCGGGAATCGAGAAGACGGAGGATTGCCGCTCGCCCAGCAACCGCCGCACGAGCTGCTCGGGCCCACGTCCGGAGCCGCTGACCCGATCCGGCAGGCCGATCGGCATGTCGACGGCGATGAGCGAGACCGCGGCCGGCCCCTCGAACAGGTCGACGAGGCGGGGCACGACGCGCAACAGCGGCGGCGCATCGCTTCCGGTATCGGCCAGGGCCGCGATCCAGCCCGTCCGGCAGCCATCGACGCCCGCGATCCATGCCATAGCCCGCCCTCCGCTCCCCAGCACTGCGGTTGCATCGCGGTCACGTCTAGTGTGCACTGCAGCGCATTGCGTCAGGAGATTGCAGAATGACCATGATCCGCCCCCGCCGCAGCGCCCTCTATATGCCTGGTTCCAATGCTCGCGCGCTCGAAAAGGCCCGCGAAATCGACGCCGACGTGCTGATCCTCGACCTGGAGGATGCTGTCGCCCCCGATGCCAAGGAAGCGGCGCGCGACCAGGTCTGCGCCGCAGTCAAGGCGGGCGGCTATGGCCGGCGCGAGCTGGTGATCCGCGTCAACGGGCTCGATACGCCCTGGTTCGAGGCCGATCTCGCCGCGGCGACCGAGGCCGAGTCCGACGCCATCCTGATCCCCAAGGTCTCCTCGCCCGAGACGCTGCAGCGCGTCGGCACGCTGCTGGAAGGCCTGTGGGCCGCGCCCGCGATCAAGGTCTGGGCGATGGTGGAGACCCCGCTCGCCGTCCTCGACATCGAGCGCATCGCCCGGGCGGCGCGCGACCCGCGTACCCGCCTCGCATGCTTCGTCATGGGCACCAACGACCTCGCCAAGGAGACGCGCGCCCGCTTCCTGCCCGGCCGGGCGCCGATGCTGCCCTGGCTGACCAGCGCACTGCTGGCGGCACGCGCGCATGACATCGACATCCTCGATGGCGTCTACAACGACATCAAGGACGAGGCCGGCTTCCGGGCCGAATGCGAGCAGGCGCGCGATCTCGGCTTCGACGGCAAAACGCTGATCCATCCCGCGCAAGTCGGCCCGGCCAACGCACTCTTCGCGCCGGACGAGGTGGAGCTGACGCGGGCACGCGCCGTCATCGCGGCCTTCTCCCTGCCCGAGAACGCCGGCAAGGGCGCGATCCAGCTCGACGGGCGCATGGTCGAGCTGCTGCATGCCGAGATGGCCCGCCGCACCGTCGCGCTGGCGGAGGCGATCGCGGCGTGAGCCCTTCTCCCCTCGGGGAAGAAGGTGGCACGGCGAAGCCGTGACGGATGAGGGCAGCGCCTCGGCCGAAAACGAGAAAGGGCCGCTCTCGCGACCCTTCCCTCATCCCTCTGCTCCGCAGACACCCTCTCCCTGCATGTCGGATGTTTCCGATATGCATCATGTTAAGAATCTATCTCGGGCAAGCCCGAGATAGAGGGGGAGAAGGATTCAGCCCTTCGCGGCCTTGGCGCGCTCGATCGCCTCGACGATCAGCTTCTTCGCCTCGGTGGCGTCGCCCCAGCCCTTGAGCTTCACCCACTTGCCGGGTTCCAGATCCTTGTAGTGCTCGAAGAAGTGCTGGATCTGATCGAGCGTGATCTGCGGCAGATCGGTGTAGTTGTGGACGTTCTCGTAGCGCTTGGTCAGCTTCGGAACCGGCACGGCGATGATCTTCTCGTCGCCGCCCCCCTCGTCCTCCATCAGCATCACGCCGATCGGCCTGACCGCGATATAGGAGCCCGGCACCAGCGGGCGGGTGTTGGCAACGAGCACGTCGCAGGGATCGCCGTCTTCCGACAGCGTATGCGGGATGAAGCCGTAGTTCCCGGGATACCGCATCGGCGTGTAGAGGAAGCGGTCGACGAAGAGCGTGCCGGCCGCCTTGTCCATCTCGTACTTGATCGGTTCGCCCCCGATCGCCACCTCGATCAGGACATTGACTTCGTCGGGAGGGTTCTTGCCGATGGAAATGGCGTCGATGCGCATAGCTGACCTGTCACCAGAAAATTTTGCCGGGGGTTATGCCGTCTCGGCGCAAAAAGTCCAACCCCTTCCTTCGTTTCCGACAACGCGAGGCCGCCCGGTGATTTGCGCAACCGGATTCGCGCTGCTATCCGGCGCACCATGAATTCAACCGAGCCAACCCCATGCTGATCCGGCTGCGCTCCGATGAGGAACGCTATGCCCGCCGCATGGCGCGCATCGCGCGCTGGGACCGGCCCATCGAGGGCGCCGGCCAGCGCCTGCGCGCCTGGGTCAACATGCTGCTCGTCGACCACGGCATCTTCCGCCTGGCGTATCTCAACGCGCATCGGGTCACGCCGCGCCTGTGGCGCGCGGCCCAGCCGGCGCCGCACCAGATCGCGCGCTTCGCCCGCCTCGGCGTGAAGACCATCGTCAACCTGCGCGGCGGGCGCGAGCACGGCTCTTGGCCGCTGCAGAAGGAAGCCTGCGAGCGCCATGGCATCAAGCTGGTCGATTTCGTGCTGCGCTCGCGCGGCGCCCCCGACCGCGAGACCATCCTGAGCGCCAAGGCCTTCTTCGAGAGCCTGGAGGAGCCGGCGCTGGTGCACTGCAAGTCCGGCGCGGACCGGGCCGGTTTCTTCTCGGTGCTCTACCTGCTGCTGCAGGAGAAGCTGCCGCTGGACGAGGCCATGCGCCAGCTCTCGCTGCGCTACGGCCATTTCCGCTTTGCCAAGACCGGAATCCTCGACGCCTTCTTCGAGGCCTATCGCCGCGAGGGCGAAGCCAAGGGCATGCCCTTCCTCGAATGGGTCGAGACCGTCTACGATCCGGATCGGCTGGAGCGTGAATTCAAGCCCGGCCTGATTTCCTCGCTGATCGCCGACCGGCTGATCCGGCGCGAATAGGCTTTTGGGCCTGAACTCAGCGCACCGCGCCGGACAGGGCGAAGCCTTCCGCAGCGGGCTCGGCTGCCTCGCCGAGGTGCAGCCAGATAAACAGGGTGTGCATCAGCGTACGCAGGATCGAGATGAGGCCGATCGCCTCCAGCATCGCAGGCGAGAGCGCGTCGGAGAGGCCCATCACGGCCACGATCGCGACCAGCGCCACCGCGTTGATCGCCACCTGCCAGAAGGGCTGGCGAGATAGCGTCGCCATTTCCTGCAGCGGCCCCAGCACGGCGAGACCGGCATAGAATGGCGCCATCAGCGCGATCGTCGCGCCGATGCCCTCCCAATGCGTATCGGCCAGCAGCGGCTCGCCGAAGGTCAGCACGAAGGCGATGGCGCTGAACAACACGGTCGCGGCCGCGATCAGGGCGAGCGTCATCAGCCGCGCCCAGAGGCGCCGGCGAGGCCCGGCATAGGAGCGCAGCCGGTTCAGCACGATCGGAATCGAGACCGTACCGAACATCTGCGTCGGCATGTCCAGGAGCCGCATAGACAGCGCGACATGGGCGGCGAGCACCGTATTCGCGGCATAGGGCAGCGCCAGCACCGGCGCGATCGCGAAGCCATAGGCGAGCAGCGCCGCCGGCAGCAGCGCCCGCGGCGCATCGCGCCAACGCCAGGCCGCTTCGGCGAGACCCCGCCACGACCACAATGGCGGCGCGACCAACACGCGGACGGCAGAGAAACGCCGCCGCAGGAGATAGCCGGCAGCCAGCACATGTCCCAGCGCATCGGCGAGGAACAGGGCGAGCGCCTTCGGGCCGACGAGCCAGATCAGGACCAGCATGATCGCTGGCTGGATCAATGCCTGCACGACGTTGCTGTTGCCGATCGCGCGGAAATCGCCTTCTGCCGTGGCCTCGGCCCAGAGCAGCCGCAGCACCGAACGGGCCGCGAGCGAGACGAGGAAGATGAAGGCGACGGCGGGCGCGATCCAACCGAACAGGGCGAGCCCCGCCAGAACGGCAGCGCTCAGGCCGAGGAAGCCGACACCGACGACGCTCGCCAGCCTGAAGGCCAAGCCCAGCCGGTGGCGATCCCGATTGTGGAAGAACACCGCCTCAAGCCGCAGTAGCGCGGCGGTGGAGACGAAATTCACGATGGCCGAGAAGACCGCGAAGGCAGCGAAGACGAAGGGCGGGCAGAGCGCCGCGGCAATGATCAGGCCCCAGACCGAGATCAGCCGCGCCTGGACGAAACGCAGGCCGAGCAGGATCGCCGAGCCAAGGCTCGACCGCAGCAAAGGCGCACGCGCAGCCACGAAGCGGCGCCCCGCGGCCAGCGCCATGGCCGGCCGGCTCCGCGGAAGCAGTGCCCGTTCCATGGCGACATGCGCAGCCATATCGATATCCACGACCGGATCGTCGGACAGCGTCTCGCTGTCCGAACCCGCGTTCCCCCCGGCGGGCGAACGATCGGCGGCCGCGGTCAAGAGCGACGGGCCTTCTGTCGAGGATGCTGCGGCAGTGTGGTTAACGATCGCTTAATATCGGTCATGATCGGCAGCTGCGAGGGCCTTTCGGCCCCCGGTGACGGCGCGCATGAACCGCATGAAGCCGCCTTTTTTGCGGCTCAGGCGAATGTGCTCTTGAGCGCCTCGAAGCGCTGTAGCTGATCGGGCAGCAATTCGCGAGCGGCGTCTCGCCGCACGAAGACCTTGAACATCACTTCGCCGGCCCCGTTGAAGAATTGCACAGAGCAGGCGCGCCGGCCCTGCGCGGTGGAACGGTCGACGAGGTAGATCGCCCGGCAGTTCTCGGCCTTGATGTGACCGCCGATCGGGCTGTCGCCATGGATGTTGTAGTAGCCATGGCCGAAGCTGCCGACGGGCAGCGAGCCTTCGCATTCCAGCACGATGTCGGGCGTGTGCATCAGGAAGAGCACGGTGCCCCAGCTTGCGAGGTCCTTCCAGACGTCCTCAAAGCGCTCGGGCGCCACGAATCGGCGCTGCTCGGCCGGCAGGAGTTCGAGGACATCGCGCGTCGAGACTTTCGCCTCGCGCGCCACGGCCTCGATCAGCCCGTCGGGCTTGGCGGCGAGCAGTTCGCGCGCGTGCTCGATCGGGTCCCGGGTCACCATATCGGCGGTGGTCATCGCGGACGCCTCACTCGGCCGCCTGGCGGGGCAGATGCGGGTTGGTCTCGCTCAGCACGGTCTCGAAGCCCTCGAACTCGGGATGGCCGAGATACATCGGCTTCGGCCGCGGCTGGCCGGCATTGCGGTGCGACTCGCGGAACTGCTCGGACTTGGTCCAGGCGGTGAAATCATCCTTCGAGGCCCAGCTCGTATGCGAGGAATAGAGGGTATGGTCCTCCTTCTCCGGCCCCTTGAGCAGGTGGAAGGACAGGAATCCCGGCATCTCGTCCAGCCGGCTCTTGCGCGAGGACCAGATCGTCTCGAAGGCGCTCTCCTCGCCCTTGATGACCTTGAAGCGATTCATGGCGATGAACATCGGGAAACCCTGCATTGGCACGCCGTAACCGGCGAAGACGAGGAGGCCGCGGGACGGCGGAACGGGCCGCCCTTCGGCAGCGCCCTTGACCCCTTGTAGTAAAGGCGAATATCACCGTCAACAATACATGCAAGAGAACTTTGTTTTGAATAATTAAAAACAAGGATCTACTTGAATGGAATCATTTTAAACTGAATACCGTCACTGAAATCGGGCGAGATCCGTAGCGGCAGCTATCGTCGATCAGCCCGGATGGAGTTGCAACATGCCCGGCTCTTCCGCCTTTCCGGCGCCGCTCCGCTCCTGGCAGCCCGGAGCATTTTCAAGCGAAGTGGGCACCGGCTCGCGTGAAGAAAATACGACACAACAAGGAACGGGCCTGCTTCCGCGTTTCGAGAAACGGCGGAGGTTCCCCAGCCGTCGCGAATTGACGGCGGCTCTGGCCTTGACCCTCATCGGCGCGGGCGGCCTCACCTTCCCCGCATGGCAAGGCCCGGCGCTGGCGCAGGCGCCCGAGCGCGTCGTCGTCGCCGGCGGCGTCGTCACCGAGGTGATCTATGCCCTCGGACTGCAGGATCGCGTCGTGGGCGTCGATTCGACCAGCCTGTTTCCGGCCGCGGCGCTGAAGGACAAGGCCAATGTCGGCTATGTCCGGGCCCTGTCGGCCGAGGGCGTGCTCTCGCTCAAGCCGACGCTCATCATGCTGATCGACGGAGCCGGCCCGCCCGACGCCGTCTCGCTGCTGGGCGAATCCGGCGTGAAGATCGCCCGTATTCCGGATGGGCTGACGCCGGAAGGCGTCGTCACCAAGATCGGCGCGATCGGCGGCGCGATCGGCGCCGCCGAGCCGGCCGGGCGCCTCGCGGCCCAGACCAAGGCGCGCTTCGACGAACTCGCCACGCTGCGTGCAGGTGTCACGAAGAAAAAGCGCGTTCTCTTCCTGCTGTCGTTGCAGAACGGCCGGGCGCTAGTCGGTGGGCGCAACAGCACGGCCGACGCGATCATCACGCTCGCAGGCGGCATCAATGCCGCCGAGGCGATCGCGGGCTACAAGCCGATGACCGACGAGGCCATCGCCGCCGCCGCACCCGATATCGTGCTGCGAATGAGCAATGGCGGCGGCGCTCCCATCAGCGCGGGCGAGCTCTTCGCCATGCCGTCCTTCGCCCAGACACCTGCCGCCGCCGGCAAGCGGCTGGTGGAGATGGACGGGCTCTACCTGCTCGGCTTCGGCCCGCGCACCCCGATGGCGGCACGAGACCTCATGGCGGCCATCTATCCGGAAGCGACCATTCCGCCGCTGAAGACGGCCGCCGCTCCGTGACGCTCGCGGCGCCCGCCCCTTCCATGGCCACCTCTGCGCTGACCACGCTGATCGCCGGCCGCCGCCGCATCGGCGCCCTGGCCGTGGTCGGGTTCAGCCTGGCCTGCCTCCTGCTCGCCATCGTCGCGATCGGCCAGGGCGCGATCGCGATCGCACCCGGACGTGTCGCCGAGATCCTGATGGCGAAGCTCGGCGGCAACGCCGCCCTGCTGGAAGGACGTGACGTCCTCGTCGTGCTCAATATCCGCCTGCCGCGCGTGCTGCTCGGCCTGCTGGTCGGTGCGGGGCTCGCGGCATCGGGCGCCCTGATGCAGGGCCTCTTCCGCAATCCGCTGGCCGATCCCGGCCTTGTCGGCGTCTCGAGCGGGGCTGCGCTCGCCGCGGCCGCGACCATCGTGCTCGGCGATCGTTTCCTCGCCGGGACGATGATGAAGCTGCCCTTCGCCGCCCTGCCCGCCGGCGCCTTCTGCGGCGGCCTCGTCTCGACGCTGGCGCTCTACCTCATCGCCACCCGCGGCGGCCGCACCTCGGTCGCGACCATGCTGCTCGCCGGCGTGGCGCTCGGAGCACTGGCGAGTGCGCTGACCGGGCTGCTCGCCTTCATCTCGGATGACCGGCAGCTGCGCGACCTGACCTTCTGGTCGCTCGGCAGCCTCGGCGGCGCGAGCTGGACCAAGCTGAGCGTCGTGGCTCCGATCATCCTGCCGCTGCTCCTCCTGATGCCGTTGCTGGCGCGCGGGCTGAACGGGCTGATGCTGGGCGAGGCCGAGGCCTATCATCTCGGCATCCCGGTCCAGCGCATCAAGGCGCTGACGATCCTGCTCGTCGCGCTCGCGGTGGGTGCAAGCGTCGCCACCGCCGGGCTGATCGGCTTCGTCGGCATTGTGGTGCCGCATCTGATCCGGCTCTCGGTGGGCCCCGACCATCGCCTGCTGCTGCCGCTTTCGGCGCTGGGCGGGGCGATGCTGCTCGTCGGCGCCGACATCGTCTCGCGCCTCATCGTCGCCCCGGCCGAACTGCCGATCGGCATCGTCACCGCGACCATCGGCGCGCCCTTCTTCCTCTGGCTGCTGCTGCGCCGCACGAGCGTGCTCGATGTCTGAAACGACCCCGATCCTGTCCGGCCATGAGCTGAGCTTCGTCGCGGGCGGGCGCGCACTCGTCGCCGATGCAAGCCTGGAGCTCGCCTGCGGCACGACCACGATCCTGATCGGCCCGAACGGCGCCGGCAAATCGACGCTGCTCAAGCTCCTGACCGGCGAGATCAAGCCGGCCGGCGGCGCGATCCGCATCGCCGGCGACGACCTGAAAGTCGTCCCGGCCTGGCGCCTCGCCTGCCTGCGTGCCGTCATGGCCCAGCATGCCCGGATCGCCTTTCCCTTCAGCGTCTACGAGGTCGCGAGCCTCGGTGTCGACGGCATCGGCCGGGCGCTGACGCGCCAACGCCGCGAGGCCATCGTCGCCGACAGCCTCGCAGCCGCCGGCGTCATCGATCTCGCCGGGCGGCGCTACCAGACACTTTCCGGCGGCGAGCAGCAGCGCGTGCAGTTCGCCCGCGTGCTCTGCCAGCTCGAGGCCGGCCGCAGCGTCGCCGAGCGGCAGGTGCTCTTTCTCGACGAGCCGATCGCCAGCCTGGACCTCTGCCACCAGCTCTCGCTGCTCGACATGGCCCGCAGCATCGCCGCTCGCGGCGTCGCCGTGCTGGTCGTGCTGCACGACCTTAACCTTGCCGTGACCTATGCCGACCATCTCGTGGTGATGGACCAGGGCCGGATCATCGCTCAGGGACCGCCCGCGCGCACACTGGACGACGCGCTGCTGCGCCAGGTCTTCAAGGTGGACCTCACACTGAGCCGCGCACCGGCGCCGGGCCTGCCCTTCCTGCTGCCGCAGCAGCACCGCTCGCGCCCGGCCGCCTAGAACAGTCTCACGCGAGATAGTTATAGAACGGCATGAAGAAGACCATCCAACCCGCTGTAGATAACGCGCTTTTGATACTTAGATAGAAATGTAGTCACTCAAGCGATTCAGCGATGATTCATCCTGAATCACCGCTTCACCATATCGCTCAACCGAGGTTTCACCGCTGCGGCGCGACGGTTTCCCGCTATCCTTGTGAAGCGGGAGACATGGATCATGTGGAAACGCACCCTCGCCGGCGGCGCTGTCGCCGTCGCCCTGTCGATCGGCCCGGCCGAGGCGCGGGAGATCGTCGGCCTGCACGATGCGCGCTTCGATCCCGGCACCATCGTGATCCGCACAGGCGAGCGGAAGCTCTATTTCGTTGTCGCCCCCGGCGAGGCCATCCGCTACACCATCGCCGTCGGCAAGGCCGGCAAGCAGTGGCGCGGCGTCAAATATGTCGAGGAGATGCAGGTCGATCCGGCCTGGGCTCCGCCGGCCGAGGTCAAGCGCGACAATCCCCGCCTGCCCGACGTCATCCCCGGCGGCTCGCCGCGCAACCCCATGGGCGCCCGCGTCATCGGCCTGGGGCCGGGCGGACAATATGCCATTCACGGCACCAACATGCCGCAGTCGGTCGGCACAGCCGCTTCCTATGGCTGCTTCCGCATGCACAACCAGGATGTGATCGACCTTTATGCCCGCGTCCGCATGGGCACGCCGGTCGTCGTCCTGCCCTGAGAGCACGCCGACCTTACAAGGCCCGGGCTACGGCACGACCGGCGAGATCAGCGGCTTTCCGGCGAAGAAGGCTTCGAGATTGCGCAGCAGCAGCTCCTGCTGGGCCTGCTGCGCGGTTTCGGCAAAGGCCGCGATGTGCGGCGTCAGCACCACATTGTCGAGCACCTTCAGCCGGTCGGGCACCACCGGCTCGTGCTCGTAGACGTCGAGCGCCGCGCCGGCAATGACGCCGGCCTCCAGTGCATCGCAGAGCGCCGTCTCGTCGATGGCGATGCCGCGCGAGATATTGACGAGATAGCCGGCGGCCCCCAGTGCCTTCATCACCTCGGCGTCGACGGCGTGACGGTTCTCGGCGCTCGCCCGCACCGCAACCATCAGGACATCGGCCCATTCGGCCAAGCTGAGGAGGCTGTCGTGATAGGCATAGGGCAGCCCCGGTCGCGGCGAGCGGTTGTGGTAGCCGATCTCCATCCCGAAACCGCTGGCATGACGGGCGATCCGGCTGCCGATGGCGCCGAGCCCATAGATCCCGAGCCGGCAGCCCGCCAGCCCGCGCACCATCGGCATGCGCTCGATCGCATTGCCCTTCCATCGCCCGGCCCGAACGTAACGATCACCCTGCGGGATCTGGCGGCCGATGGCGAGCAAGAGCCCCATGGCGAACTCCGCCACGCCATCGGCATTGGCGTCGGCGGCGTTGGTGAGCCGGATGCCGCGTGCCTTGGCATGCGCCTGGTCGACGCCTTCGATGCCGGTGCCGTAGCAGCAGATCAGCCTCAGCTTCGGCAAGGCGTCGATCAGCGCCGCATCGGTCTTCTGCGTGCCGATCGTCAGCAGCGCCTCGGCCCGTTCCTTGCCCTCGGGCAGGAATTCCGGCACCGAGCGCTGCATCGGCCCGATGACGTCGTAATGCGCCGACAGCGCCTCGATCAGTCCGGCCGGCATGCGCGGCACCATCAGGATCGTCGGCTTCATCTCGTATTGTCTCCAGACATCGCGGCCGAAAGGAGGGAACAGGGCCCCTCGGCTTGGGGTCCATGCAAGATCAGAACCCCGCTGCATCGCAGCATCGCCTTCGCCGATGCTCAACCCTCACGCTCGGCGTAACCCCCATCCGCCGGACGCATCCGCCAGGCTTCGACCAAAGACGATGATGGGACCGCTCCAAAAGCCGATTTCACCGGCTCGCGCCTCTCGCCCCCCGCGAGAAACCGCGTTAACCTCGCCCCGCGACACGAAACCGCCCGTGCTTGCGCGGGCCAGGAAGGGGCTACCGATGGATCACCTTGCCGACGTGAAGAAGTTCGCCAAGAAGCCGCTGAACGAAGCGGCTTTCGCCGGAATGTCGAAGGCTTATGCGCTCGTGATGAGCAAGCCCGACACCCGCTACGTCGCCTGCTCCGATCCGGCGGAAATCGACCGTGTCCGCGAAAATTTCCTGAAGAAGAAGCTCGGCCTGAAATCCGGCGATCTCGACGGCTCGATCAAGGCGATCTGCGAGCACATGAAGGACGACCGGACCAAGTCCCGTCTGACCTTCTACTACCTGCTGGCCGAGCATCACGGAAAGCTCGACCTGTTCATCAAGAAATAGGCTCCGGGCGCCTTTCCGGCCCGGTCTTCCGGGCCTTTCCCTCTCGGATAAGCGGCCTGGCCGACGATGAAGCCGGCCGCGAGCCCATTCAGGCGCGCAAGCTCAAGCGCGATAGAGGTCTGCCCGCGTCAGCGGCAGGCCCGACGGACCTTTTCGCCGCTTCGAAACCAGGGTCTGGTTGATCAGCGCCCCACCGCGCTCGAAGGCGAGCGAGCAGCCCGCGAGATAAAGCAGCCACATCCGCGTCCGCTCGGCGCCGATTTCGGCCTCGGCCTTCGCCTTGTTGGCCTCGAGCCTCTCCCACCACAGCCGCGTCGTGCGCTGGTAGTGCTCGCGCCAGCCCTCGACATCGTGGACCTCGAAGCCATGGCGCTCGAGATTGGCGATCGACATGCCCAGATGATCGAGCTCGCCGCCGGGAAAGATGTAGCGCACCAGCGCGCGATACTCGGCCGGCATCTTGTTGAAGGCCTTCTCGGTCTTCTTCGCGCGGCGCGAGATCGTGTGATGCAGATAGAGCCCGCGCGGCCGCAGGAGCCGGTTCACCGTGCTGAAATAGGTCGGGTAGTTGCGGATACCGACCTGCTCGAACATGCCGATCGAGGAGATCTTGTCGAACTCGCCCTCCATCTGCGTGTAGTCGCGCAGATGCAGCGTGACCTTGCCCTGCAGACCCCAGCGCTCGACCTTCTCCTGCGCGTATTTGAGCTGCTCCTCCGCCAGCGTCACGCCATGCGCCTCGACGCCGTAGTAGCGGGCGGCGTGGCAGACCAGCGCGCCCCAGCCGCAGCCGATGTCGAGGAAGCGGTCGCCGGGCTTGAGGCGCAGTTTCCGGCAGATCATGTCGAGCTTGTCGCGCTGAGCGCGATCGATGTCACCATGTTCCTCGGTGAAGTACCCGCAGGTGTAGACCATCTCCTCGTCGAGGAAGAGCCGGTAGAAATCGTTCGAGACGTCGTAGTGATAGGCCACATTGGCCTTGTTGGTGGCCGGATCGCCGTCGCGCGCGATCTCATCGCCGCGGCGATGGCTGACTGCGTCCTGCGCCTTGCCCGGCGCAAAGAGAAAGCGGCGGACCACGTCGAAGACCGCGCTCTTCGGGATGTTGCGTGCCAGCCGCCCGACCTTGCCCTCCGGCCGCGCCGTGGCGAGATCGAAGATCGAGCCGTTCACGATCGCGATCCGGTCGGCGATATGCAAGTTGAGCAGTGTATCGAGCTTGGGCTTACGAATCAGCGCCGCCACGACGCCGGCATCGGCGATGGCGATAGAAAGCCCATCCTGTGGCCAAGCGACCGGAACGGAACTGCCGTCCCAGAGCCGGAATCCCAGCTTCAGGCCGAGTTTGTCATGCGCCTCGGTGAGAAGGCGACGCAGGGCCGCGAGGCGCTTGTCGATCGTGTTCATATCGAGAATCCGCTGCCAGTTTCCGCTGTTTGGACGCAAAGCGCGCGGATTGGCAAGCGTCGAGGCTGCCCCTGCGGCATTCCCTCAGAAATCGCTGGCGATGCCCTTCACTTCCCAGTCGTCATAACGCACGGGCTCCAGCCCGCCCCGCCCGTTGACCTCGCGCCGGCTCGCGACCTCGGCGGCGTGGGCATCGATCGCGGCGCGCCGGGCCGCGGCCTCGGCGAGCGCGCGCTGGGCGGCAGGGGAAAGCGGCTTCGCCTCGGTGGCGGGGGCGGGCACATCTTCGCCGGCTTTTTCCGGCATATCGGAAGACTTCATCGACAGGTCTCTTCAGGCGATCTCGTCAACGATCTCTTGCAGTCGATCTCTTGCAGGATCGACATCGCCTTCACCACATAAGGCACAAATCGGGCGACCGCGAGGGCATTCCGCCCTGAGCCTGAGCCGCCGACGAAGGGGAGAGGGATGAACTACGTTCGCACCGGCATGCTGATGGCGGGCCTGACTGCGCTCTTCGCGGCGGTGGGCTATGCGCTCGGCGGGGGCGGCGGCATGCTGATGGCGCTCGGTTTCGCCGCCGTGACCAATCTCTTCAGCTACTGGAATTCCGACCGGCTGGCGCTCGCGGCCCATAACGCGCAGGAGGTCGACGAGGCCACCGCGCCCGAGCTCTACGGAATGGTGCGCGACCTGGCGGCCCGCGCGAACCTGCCGATGCCGCGCGTCTACCTGATCCATGAGGATCAGCCCAACGCCTTCGCCACCGGCCGCAACCCGCAGAACGCGGCGGTAGCGGCCACGACCGGCATCCTGCGCACGCTGAGCTATGAGGAACTGGCCGGCGTGATGGCGCATGAGCTGGCGCACATCAAGAATCACGACACGCTGACGATGACGATCACCGCGACCTTCGCCGGCGCGATCTCCTCGCTCGTCACCTTCGGCATGTTCTTCGGCGGCTCGCGCGACAACCGCCCGAACGTCATCGTCCAAATCCTGCTCATGGTGCTCGCGCCGATGGCGGCGGGCCTGATCCAGATGGCGATCTCGCGCTCACGCGAATACGAGGCCGACCGGATGGGCGGGCAGATCTGCGGCAACCCGGTCTGGCTTGCCGACGCGCTCGCCAAGATCGCGGCCGGCGTCGCGCATATTCCCAGCGAGACAGCCGAGGCCAAGCCTGCTACGGCGCACATGTTTATCATCAATCCTCTGACCGGCGCCGGCATGGATAATCTGTTCTCGACCCATCCCGACACCGGCAACCGCATCGCGGCGCTGATGGAGCAGGCCCAAGCCATGGGCGTCGGCGGCAGCGCCGCAGCGCCAAGCTTCACCGGCCAGGCCGGCGGCAGCCCCTGGAACCAGCCCGAGGGCGGCCCCTGGGGCAGCGAACCGCGCCAGCCGGGCCCCTGGGGCTGAGCCATGGCAGAGCTAATCCCCCAGCGCCCCGGCTCACAGGAGCCGGCGTCGCGTGACCGCACCGACGCACCGGGCCTGCCGGCGCGGCGCCTCGCCGCCACCCTCATCGACGAGGTGCTGCGCGCCCGCGTCGCGCTCGACGAGACCTTCGAACGCCTGCTGCCGGAAGCGGGACTCGACTCGGCCGATGCCGGGCTTGCGCGCGCCATCGCCGTGACCGCCTTCCGCCGGCTCGGCACGATCCGGCAGGCGATCGACGAGCGCCTCGAACGCGGCAGCCCGCGCCAGTCCGGCCCCTTCGAGCCGATCCTGACTGCAGCCGCCGCCCAGATCCTCTTCCTCGACGTGCCGGACCACGCCGCCGTCGACCTCGCCGTCCGGCACCTGCACGAAGACCCGCGCTCGGCCCGCTATGTCTCGCTGGGCAACGCCCTGCTGCGCCGGCTAGCCCGCGAGCGCGACGCCATCCTGGCCGAAGCGGCGGCCGAGCCCTTCGGCGACACGCCTGACTGGCTCATCCAGAGCTGGTGCGAGAGCTATGGCGAGGACACGGCCGCGGCTATCGCCAAGATCCATCGCGAGGAGCCGCCGCTCGACCTCAGCGTCAAGGCCGATCCCGAACACTGGGCCGAGGCGCTCGACGGCATCGTGCTGCCGACCGGCTCGGTCCGCCTGCGCGAGCGCCAGGCGATCACCGCCCTTCCCGGCTTCGAAGAAGGCGCCTGGTGGGTGCAGGACGCCGCCGCCGCCCTGCCGGTGAAACTGCTCGCGCCCAAGCCCGGCGAACGCATCGCCGATCTTTGCGCCGCTCCCGGCGGCAAGACTGCCCAGATCGCGGCGGCCGGCGCCAGCGTCATCGCGCTCGATCGCTCGGCCCCGCGCCTGCGCCGCCTCAAGGCCAATCTCGCCCGGCTCGGCCTCACCGCCGAGGTCGTCACGGCCGATGCCGCGAACTGGAAGGCGGAGCCCTTCGACGGCGTACTGCTGGACGCCCCCTGCAGCGCGACCGGCACGATCCGCCGCCACCCCGACGTCGCCTGGACCAAGGCGGCGGAGGACCGTGATCGTCTCGCCGCCCTGCAGGCCCGGCTGCTCGATTCAGCCGCTGCCCTGACGAAGCCCGGCGGGCGGCTGGTCTACTGCACCTGCTCGCTCGAACCACAGGAGGGCGAGGAGCAGGTTTCGGCCTTCCTGGAACGCCATCCCCAGTTTCGTCGCGAGCCCGTCCAGCCGGCAGAAATCGGCGGTTTGGCGGAAGCAATCGACGCAAAGGGCGATATCCGGACTCTTCCCCACCAGCTCGGCAACCTTTCCGCCCGGTTAGCGGGATGGACGGGATTTTACGCAAGCCGCCTGATCAGGTTATGACGGGTTCCTGATCCGTGGCGTTGGGGGGCGGCGCGGATTCGCAAGCTGAATCGGCGTGGCTCGGCATCGCACCGGGGATGGAGATCAGGGGGATTTGAGCGGCTGGTCTGAGCGACGGGGGTTGGCCCAGGCTGCGATCGGACGGGCGGTGCGGCGCACGCGCGGCCAGTTCGTCGGCGCGACGCGGCTCTTCTGGCCCTTCGGACGCAAGCCTGCCACGCGCCTGCTCTTCGCCCCGCACGACCTGCGCACCGCCGATCCTACCACCGCCGGCGATTTCTACGCGGGCTATTACGCCTTTGCCGGCCGTACGCTCCGCACCCATGGCGAATCCCCTTTCGACGCCGTGCCGCCGAACGAGGCCTGGGCCGAGGTGCTCTACGGCTTCGGCTGGCTGCGCCATATGCGCGCCGCCGACACGGCCATCGCCCGCGCCAATGCGCGCAGCCTCGTCGAGGATTTCATCGGCAAACGCCGCGACCGCAACGAGATCGCCCGGCGGCCGGCCGTGGCGGCCCGCCGCCTGATCGCGTTGCTCTCCCATTCGCCGCTGCTGCTGGAGGGCGCCGACCACGCCTTCTACGAGCGCTTTCTGCGCCATGTCGCGAAGCTCGCCGAATGGCTGGATCTGACGCTGGCCGGGGCGGTCGAGGGCGCCGACCGGCTGAACGGGCTGATCGCGGTCACGCTGGCGACGATCTGCCTCGACGGGCAGGACAGCCGCCGCCGGCGCGTCGAGACCCAGCTTTCGGACGAGCTCGACGAGCAGATCCTGCCCGATGGCGGCCATCTCTCGCGCAATCCGCGCCTTCTGATCGAGTTCCTGCTCGATCTGCTGCCGCTGCGCGAGACCTTCGCGGCGCGCGGCCTGGAGCCGCCCCGCGGCGTGTTGACCGCAATCGAGCGGATGATGCCGCATCTGCGGCTGTTCCGGCACGGCGACGGGGCGCTCGCCCTGTTCAACGGCATGGGCACGACCCCGCCCGACCTGATGGCGACGCTGGCGGCCTATGACGACGCTCGCGGCCGCCCGATCGAGCACGCCGCCTATTCCGGCTACAGCCGGCTCGCTGCCGAGCGCAGCATCGTCGTCACCGATGCCGGCCCGCCGCCGAAGGGCGCCTATTCGACCGAGGCGCATGCCGGCTGCCTCGCCTTCGAGTTCTCGAGCGGCCCGCAGCGCATCGTCGTCAATTGCGGCGCCAGCCGCTACGGAGCGCTGGAGCTGAAGCTCGCCGCCCGCAGCACGGCCGCCCATTCCACACTCGTCCTCGACGATCGTTCCAGCGCGAGCTTCGGCCGGGTGCTGGGCGAGATGCGGATCGTCGCTGGCCCGAAAGACGTCCGCGTCGCCCGGCAGGACAGCGCGGAGGGCCCGGAGTGGGTCGCAAGCCATGACGGCTATCGCCGCGGCCTGGGGGCGGTGCATACCCGCCGCCTGCTGCTGGCGGGCGACGGTGCGGCGCTTTCCGGCGAGGACGAGGTCGCCCTGACCGGCGCGCGCGAGACGCTGCCCGCGGCGGCGCGCTTCCACCTGCACCCCAATGTCCGGGCGAGCCTCGTGCGCGAGGGCAGCGGCGCGCTGCTCGCGCTGGCCTCCGGCGAGGTCTGGAGCTTCGAGGCCGGTGGCCGGATCATCGCGCTGGAAGAGAGCATCTTCCTCGCCTCCTCGGACGGGCGCCGCCGCACCGAGCAACTGGTGGTCGCCTTCGACGCGGTCGAGACGCCACGCATCACCTGGCGCTTCAGCCGTATCCGCACCGCCAATCCCCGCGCCGGCAAGACGGTCGCCGCGGCTATCGCCGAGCGCGAGACCGGCGAGCCCCCTCCCGAGCTCGATCCCGACCCGGACGCGTGACGGTTCTGCGACGGCGCGCTTTGCTTTCGCGGCGCAGCATGATAGCTCGCGCCCAACTGCCTTAATCTGTCATCCAGCCGGACTTGACCCCGATGCCGAATGAGCTTCGCCGCGTCGAACGCGCGCTCCTTTCCGTTTCCGACAAGACGGGCCTGATCGATTTCGCGCGCGCCCTCCACAAGCTCGGCATCGCGCTGGTCTCGACCGGCGGCACCGCCAAGGCGATCGCCGAGGCCGGCCTGCCCGTCAGCGACGTCTCCGATCTCACCGGTTTCCCGGAGATGATGGACGGCCGCGTCAAGACGCTGCATCCCAAGGTCCATGGCGGGCTGCTCGCCATTCGCTCCCATCCGGAGCACCAGGCCTCGATGCTCGGCCACGGCATCCAGCCGATCGACCTGCTGGTGGTGAACCTCTACCCGTTCGAGGCGACAGTCGCGGCCGGCAAGCCTTACGACGATTGCATCGAGAACATCGACATCGGCGGCCCGGCGATGATCCGCGCCGCAGCCAAAAACCATAACGACGTCGCCGTCGTCGTCGAAGCCGCGGATTACGCGGCAGTGCTCGGCGATCTCGAGGCGCAGAAGGGCTCGACCACGCTGACGCTGCGCCGCAAGCTCGCACAGAAGGCCTATGCCCGCACCGCGGCCTATGACGCGGCGATCTCGAACTGGTTCGCCAACGAGCTGAACGACACCGCGCCCGCCTTCCGCGCGCTCGGCGGCTCGCTCGCCGAGACGATGCGCTACGGCGAGAACCCGCATCAATGGGCCGCCTTTTACCGCACGCCCGAGAACCGCCCCGGCGTCTCCACCGCCCGGCAGGTGCAGGGCAAGCAGCTCTCCTACAACAACATCAACGACACCGACGCCGCCTTCGAATGCGTCGCCGAGTTCGCTCCCGAGGCGTCTGCCGCCTGCGTCATCGTCAAGCACGCCAACCCCTGCGGCGTCGCCGCGGGCGGCTCGCTGCTCGAGGCCTATGAACGGGCGCTGGCCTGCGACCCCGTCTCGGCCTTCGGCGGCATCGTCGCGCTGAACCGCAAGCTCGACGCCGGCGCCGCCAAGAAGATCGTCGAGATCTTCACTGAGGTCATCATCGCCCCCGACGCCGATGAGGAGGCGATCGCCATGATCGCCGCCAAGAAGAACCTGCGTCTGCTGCTCACCGGCGGCCTGCCGAACGTCCGCGCGCCGGGCCTGGCGCTGCGCACCGTCGCCGGCGGCTTCCTCGTCCAGTCCCGCGACAACGCCGTCGTCGACGACCTGGAGCTCAAAGTCGTGACCAGGCGCCAGCCGAGCGAGCGCGAGCTCGCCGATCTGCGCTTCGCCTTCCGCGTCGCCAAGCACGTCAAGTCGAACGCCATCGTCTATGCCAAGGACCTCGCCACGGTCGGCATCGGCGCCGGCCAGATGAGCCGCGTCGATTCCTCGCGCATCGCCGCCTGGAAGGCCGCCGAGGCCGCGAAGGCGGCAGGCAGTGCGGAAAGCCTCGCCAAGGGTTCGGTCGTCGCCTCCGACGCCTTCTTCCCCTTCGCCGACGGCCTGCTTGCCGCGGCCGAGGCGGGCGCGACGGCGGTGATCCAGCCCGGCGGCTCGATGCGCGACGACGAGGTCATCAAGGCGGCCGACGAAGCCGGCCTCGCCATGGTCTTCACCGGCCACCGCCACTTCCGCCATTGACGGCGGCGCGAGCCGCGAGACACCTTCGTCGCTGAGCCGCACCCGAGGCCGTGCGGCGGGAGACGAGGCTCTGCATGGCGAAGGCTCAGAAATCCGGCGCGCTGCTGCGGGAGCGCGTCGAACATCAGCATGCGCGCGTCTCCTACGTCGAGCTGTTCTTCGATCTCGTCTTCGTCTTCGCGATCACCCAGATCTCACACACCCTGCTAGAGCATTTCAGCGGGGTCGGCCTCGCCCAGGTCGCCTTCCTGCTCTGCGCCGTCTGGTGGGTCTGGGTCTATACGAGCTGGGCGACGAACTGGCTCGATCCCGAGACCACGCCGGTGCGGCTCCTGCTGTTCGTGCTGATGTTCCTCGGCCTGGTGCTCTCCGGCTCGCTGCCCGAGGCTTTCGGCGAGAGAGGGCTCGCCTTTGCCGCGGCCTATGCCGCGATGCAGCTCATCCGCTCGCTCTTCACCATGCTGAGCTTCAAGGATGCGTCGCGGACCAATTACCGCAACTTTCAGCGCATCACGATCTGGCTCGGTATCTCCGGACTGTTCTGGATCGCCGGCGGGCTGAGCGCGGGACCCTTGCGCTTCGGCCTCTGGCTCATCGCGTTGGCCATCGAGTTCGCGGGCCCCGCCGCCGGCTTCCACGTGCCGGGTCTCGGCCGCTCCCGGACGAGCGACTGGGACGTCGAAGGCGGCCATCTCGCCGAGCGCTGCGCGCTCTTCATCATCATCGCGCTCGGTGAATCGATCCTCATGACCGGCGCGACCGCCGCCAAGCTCCCGGTCGATGCCGTCAACCTCACCGCATTCCTCAACGCCTTCGTCAGCTCGGTCGCGATGTGGTGGATCTATTTCCACATCGGCGCCGAGCGCGGCAGCCATGTCATTGCCCATTCCGACGACCCGGGCCGGATCGCCCGCATCGCCTACACCTATTTTCACATCCCGCTGGTCGCCGGCATCATCCTGGTCGCGGTCGGCGACGAGCTCGTCATCGGCCATCCGCTCGGCCACACCGATGCGAAGACGGCGATCGCCGTCGCCGGCGGCCCGGCCTGCTATCTTCTCGGCAATCTGCTGTTCAAGCGGGCGACGGCCGGCCGGTTTCAGCTTTCGCATCTGGTCGGCCTCGGGCTGATCGCCGTGCTGGCCTTCTGCCCGGCCTTGCTGCCGCCGCTCGGCTTCAGCCTGACGGCAACCGCGATCCTGATCCTCGTCGCTGCCTGGGAAGCGATCTCGCTCCGGCCACGCCTGCAGGAGGCCTGAACCATGCATACGATCAAGGTCATCGGCCTCGGCTTCGCCCTGCTCGGTCTGCTGCTCTTCATCGCGCCGCGGCTCGCGGCCTCCGCCGGCCGGCCGATCCCCTTCGCGATCAGGCTCTTCCTGCCGCTGTGGTTCGTGGGAGCGCTGATCAACCTCTGGATCGGCGTCACCCGCGCAGGCTATACGGTGGCACAGGAAGCCCCGATCTTCCTCGTCGTCTTCGGCGTGCCGGCCGTCGCCGCCGTCCTTATCCTCTGGCTGACCTCGCGAATTGCCCGATGAGCCTCGAATCCGTCCGCGCCTTCTTCGCCGAGCGTGCTCCCGACATCGCGGTGATCGTCACCGAGCAGAGCAGCGCCACCGTCCCGCTCGCGGCGGCGGCCCATGGCGTCGAGCCCGGCCAGATCGCCAAGACGCTCTCGCTGCGCGTCGGTGACGAGGTCGTGCTCGTCGTCGCCCGCGGCGATGCCCGCCTCGACAACCGCAAGGCCAAGGCGGCGCTCGGCGGCAAGCCGCGCATGCTCGGCCAGGAAGAGGTCGAGGCCCTGACCGGCCACCCTGTCGGCGGCGTCTGCCCCTTCGGCCTCGCCACGCCGCTCAAGGTCTATTGCGACGTCTCGCTGCGCGCTTTCGACATCGTCGTGCCGGCAGCGGGCTCGACGCATAGCGCGCTACGGATCGCGCCGCAGCGCATGGCGGAGCTGACAAAGGCCGAATGGGTCGATGTCTGCCAGGAGGCGATGCAGGAGGCCGCCGCGGCCGAGTGAGGCTCAGCCCTTCGTCCGGTCGATCAGCGCCATCGCCGCGGCCGGATTGCGGACCTTGTCGCCGCTGATGACATAGAGGAAGACCTCGCGCTTCCCGGCCTCGGCCGGTGGGCCGACCGTCTCCAGCCCCTCCGGCACGCCGCCCTGCGCCCAGGCCCGCGCGGCCTTGGCCCAGCGATCGAGCCCCGCCTCGGAATAGCCCTTCGGCTCGGCCTCCTTCGTCCCCATGATCCGCGCATAGACGAAGGGCGCCGTCACATCGGCGATCTGCGTGTAGTCGGCATCGGCCGAGGTAATGGCCGCGACGCCGTATTCGCGCAGCAGCGCGACGAAATCCGGCGCGCGGAAGCTGTCGTGCCGGACCTCGACCGCATGGCGCAGGCGGATGCCATCCACCTCCTTCGGCAGCAGCTTGAGGAAGGCCTCGAAGTCGTCGGGATCGAATTTCTTGGTCGGCATGAACTGCCAGTTGATCGGGCCGAGCTTGTGCTTCAGCTCGGCCAGGCCGCTCGTCACGAACTTCTCGACCGAGGGTCCGGCCTCCGCCAGCACGCGCCGGTTCGTGCAGAAGCGCGATCCCTTCAGCGCGAAGACGAAGCCGTCCGGCGTCTCCTCACGCCATTTGGCGAAGCTCTCGGGCTTCTGCGAACCGTAATAGGTGCCGTTGATCTCGATCGAGTTCAGCTTGCTTCCGGCATATTCCAGCTCGCGCTTCTGCGGCAGCCCGTCCGGATAGAAGGTGCCGCGCCAGGGCTCGAAAACCCAGCCGCCGATGCCGATATGGATCTCGCCTGCCTGATGCGCCATGCCGTCCTCCGAAAGCCAGACCATAGGCGTTTTCGCCCTGAGATATGTCAGGAGCGAGGACATGCCATGGGCCGCCGGCTCTCGCCAGATCAGGGCCGCTTCCGCTATGCCAGCCGATCCGATGCGATAACAAGAAACTCAGGGCCTGCCGATGACGCTCAGCTCACAATTGACCGAACGCTTCCTGCGCTATGTCGCGATCGAGAGCCAGAGTGATGCGTCCTCGACCAGCCTGCCCTCGACGCCAGGCCAGCAGCGCCTCGCCGATCTTCTCGGCGAAGAGCTGCGGGCGCTCGGCCTGGAGAACGTCGTCGTCGACGACCACGCCACCGTCACGGCGCTGAAGCGCGGCACGAAGCCCGGCGCGCCCCGCATCGGCTTCATCGCCCATCTCGACACCGTCGATGTCGGCCTCTCGCCCGTGGTCAAGCCGCAGATCCTGCGCTTCGAGGGCAGCGACCTCTGCCTCAACCGCGAGCAGGACATCTGGCTGCGTGTCGCCGAGAACCAGCTGATCAAGCCCTGGGTCGGCGCGGACGTCATCGTCAGCGACGGCACCAGCGTCCTCGGCGCCGACGACAAGTCCGCCATCGCGATCATCATGACGCTGCTCGCCGAGCTTGGGCCCGAGGACGCCCATGGCGACATCCTGATAGCCTTCGTGCCCGACGAGGAGATCGGCCTGCGCGGCGCCAAGGCGCTCGATCTCGCCCGCTTCCCCTGCGATTTCGCCTACACGATCGATAGCTGCGAAGTCGGCGAGGTGGTCTACGAGAACTTCAACGCCGCGATGGGCGAGATCGTCTTCACCGGCGTCACCGCCCATCCGATGTCGGCCAAGGGCGTGCTGGTGAACCCGCTCACGATGGCGACCGATTACATGGCCGCCTTCGACCGCACCGAGACGCCGGAGAACACCTCGGGCCGCGAAGGCTATTTCTGGTTCATCGAGCTTTCCGCCGGCCCGAGCGAGGCCAGGCTCAAGGTGATGATCCGCGAGTTCGATCGCACCCGCTTCGCCGAGCGCAAGCAGCGCCTCAGCGAGGTCGCAGCCGAGATCGCGTCGCGCTACCCGACGGGACAGGTCGAGGCCCGCGTCAGCGATACCTACGGCAATATCCAGGACAGCCTGGGCGATGATCGCCGCCCGGTCGATCTCATCCTCGCGGCCATGGAAGCGCTGCAGATCAAGCCGAAGGTGATCGCGATGCGCGGCGGCACGGATGGCGCGGCGCTCTCGGCGCGCGGCCTGCCGACGCCGAATTTCTTCACCGGCGGCTGCAATTTCCACTCGCGCTTCGAATTCCTGCCGATCCCGGCCTTCGTCAAATCCTACGAGACGGCGCGCACGCTGCTGAGGCTGGCCGCCGAACAGGCCTAACCGCGCGTCGCCCGCGGCGCGAAGGCGAGCCCTTCCGCCAGCAGCGCCTCGGCCGCGCCCCGATCGGCCGCTTCGACATAGACGCGCAGCTCCGGGGCGTTGCCGGAGGCGCGGAAATGGATCGTCGCACCGTCACCGAGCGTCAGCCGCAGACCGTCGCGCCGGTCGCGCGCGGCGACGCCGCCATGCGCCGCGAAAGCCGCATCGCGATAGGCCGAATCCTCGGCATCGAGCTTCGCGATCATCGCGGCGGTCTTCTCCTGCGGCACCTCCTGCAGGCGGTCCGACAGGGCGATCTGGAAGTTGAGCGCCGCTGCAATCGCGCTCAGCGGCTTGCCTTCGCGCGCCTTGAG
Organism: Hyphomicrobiales bacterium; assembly: GCA_900473415.1. Lineage (GTDB taxonomy): Bacteria > Pseudomonadota > Alphaproteobacteria > Rhizobiales > Beijerinckiaceae > Allobosea. Next base: position 38,570 of record UCLR01000047.1, on the reverse strand, counting down.
CGACAAGGCGGCGAGGATCGGCAGCATCGCATCTCGGGTCGGCAGGGCGGGAAGAATGCGGCCATCACGAACGACATCGGAACCGAGCAGCACGCCGCCATTGGCCTCGAAGCCGATGACGATGCGCGCGCCGGCCGCCTTCGCCTCGGCCATGCCGGCGATGACATAGGGCGAGCCGACGCGGGTGCGCACAACGCGCTCGAACAGCCCAAGCTTCTCCAGCGCCGAATTCGAGGTCACCGGCGTGACGATGGCATCGGCGCCGAGCGAGGCCGCGGTCAGCGCCCCGACCAGATCGCCGCGCAGGAAGCGGCCCGTCTCGTCGGCGACCAGTGGCCGGTCGGCATCGCCGTCGGTCGAGACGATTGCGTCCAGCCGCTGTTCGGCGGCCCAGCCGCGGGCGAGCTCCTCGTCCTCCGGCCGCAGCGCCTCCGTGTCGACCGGGATGAAACGGTCGGCGCGGCCGAGCGGCACAGGCTGCGCCCCGAGCGCCGCGAGCGTCTCGCAGATCGCGTCACGTCCCACGGAAGAATGCTGGTAGACACCGACGACGAGCCCTTGCAGTGCCGCCGGGCCAAAGAAATCGACGTAGCGAGCCCGATAGGCCGCCAGCGCCTCATGCGGCTGCGCGCTCGCCGGCTCGGACGGCGCGGCTGAGAGAGCAAGCTTGCCATGCCAGCCGAGGATGCGTGCCTCGTCGGCTTTGTCGATCTCGCCTGCGGCGCGATAGAATTTCAGTCCGTTGCGGTCGTCCGGGATATGGCTGCCAGTCACCATGACGGCCGGAGCGCCAAGCTTGATCGCGGCCAGCGCGAGCGCTGGCGTCGGCACCTCGCCGCAATCGACGGGCTTGAGCCCGGCATCGGCGATCGCGCGGGCGCATTGCGCGGCGATCAGCGGGCTCGACGAGCGCAGGTCCCGGCCGATCAGCACCTCCCCGCCCGGCCCCGCCGCCCTGTCTTCCGCAATCATGGCGCAGAAGGCGCGGACATGGCTGTAGGCTGGCAAGCCAACGAGCTCGGTCACGAGGCCGCGCAGGCCCGAAGTTCCGAATTTGAGGCTCGTCATGTCGGCTCCGCTGGCAGCCGGTTACGGGATCGACAATCGGGCTACCTTGGCGACACGCCCCGATCAAGCCTTGGCGGCCCAATCATGCGACGTGACGGCGGATCGAGAGGCACCGTCGGACGGGCGCAGGCGCTCAAAAGAACGCCCTCGCGACGATGACTTTGTTTCTCCAGTGTTTCCGCGTCTTGTCGCGAAACCGAACGAAACCATTTCGCTTTCGCGCTGTAACCGCCGATTAATGGGCCAAGGCGGTCATGAAGCGGCCAGGGATCATCTTGGCTTAGCGGAGTTTCTCATGACCAGTGCCATTTCCGGCTCGTCAGCCGCCTATCAACGCCCCTCACCTCTCGAGCTCCTGAAGAAGACGCTCGAAACCCAGGTCAGCAGTGGTGCCGTCGCGTCCAGTGACGAGAGCGCGCTCTCCTCGGCGCTCGACAGCATCGACGCCAGCATGAGTGCATCGCGCGGCACCAAGGAATCGGGCGATCCGAAAGCGAAGATCGACGCCCTGATCGATGCGCAGGTCAACGCCGGTAGCCTGACCAGCGATCAGGCCGAGGAGCTGCGGGGCGTCTTTTCCTCCGCCTTCGCCTCCGGTCCTCACGGCGCGGGCGGCGCCGGCGGTCCTCCTCCGGGTCCGCCGCCGGGCGAAGACGATGATGACGACAGCCTCAGTGCGACCTCTTCGTCGACGGCGGGCGGTGTGGACATTGTCGCTCTGCTGCAGGAACTGATGAAGAAAGTCAGCGAGACGAACGCCTCTTACACGGACAGCGGAACGACCTCGGCGACGAGCAAGACGTCCTCGCTGTTCTTCGATCAGGCGGTCTGAGAGACGCGATTGCATCGCCGCGGCGCCAGAAGGCGCTGCGGCGCAGCCTCATCCGCCAGCTGGGATGCCGAGCCCGCGGCATATCTGCGTTTCCCGCTCGCGCACGAAGCGCGCATAGTCGCGCAGATGCACGCCGTCGCTGAACGGAGAGCGTCGCTCGCGAATGTCGGCGGCCTCCCCGAACAGATCGAGATACAGGCAGCTTTCCGGCTCGCAAGACTGAGCCAGCATGGCCGAATAGCGGGCCGCAGCCGCCCGCGGATACGAGGCCTCCTCCCTGCCCGCGACCGGCGGGATGGCGATCAACGCACGGCGGCCGCTCCATCCCGCCAGGAGTCGCTTCAGCGCGTGCAAGCTCTTCCGGAAGCGGCTTTCCGCCTCCCCCGTCTCAGGCGCTCGCTTCACCCAGATATCGTTCGTGCCGACCGAGATCAGCACCGCCTGCGCCCTGCGCGGCGGCGTGATCTTGCCAGCCAGATCAAGGATGTCGCTCATCGTCGCGCCGGACAGGCCGGCATTCACGACGGGCAAGCCGCAAAGGCTGGGCAGGAAGAGGCGCTCGGCATGGGAATCGCCCATCACCACGATGTACGGGCCCTGGACCTGATCGAGCTGTGTCTGGATCGTCTTCGCACGGACCTGCTGGAAGCCATCGAAGGCCCGCGGCGCCCGCTCGCCGATGAGCCAGCCGTGACCGATCCAGCCGGCCGCCATCGCAAGCAGCAGGGAGGGACCAGCAAGCGCCAGCACCGCCAGGAGGCTGACCACACCGCCAGCCCGACGCGGTCGACGAATGAGGCTAACGATAGCACTCACAGCAGGCGCGCGAACGAGGCCAGCGAGCCGACGAAGGCAACCATCCGCCCTGCGATGGAAACACGCCTCTCCTTGACGCTCGCGACTTCGACGACATCCGGCACGCCGCGCAGCGAAGCGGGCCGCGGCGGCGGCAACGCCGCGACGACGGCGGGCATGACGGCAGCCGGCGCCTTGTACGGCCGGATCGTCGCGCGGGCGGGTTTGCGCTGGACCGGCAAAGCCATCGGAGCGTCGGTCGTAGCGGCCATTGCAGTGTCGACGGCCGCCTCGGCAACGACAACCTCCCCGACCGCTGCCGAGGCCAATACGGCTGGGGTCGCAGGCCTCGCCGTGTCCGACCAACCTGTCGAAGCGAGCCGCTCAGCCAAATGTGGGGCCGGCGTCACGCTGCCCGGAAGCCTGTCGACGATCTTTCCGGACGGGCTCAACTGCGCGGCCAGAGGAAGCGGCTCGGGCAAGGCTGGCCTGTTGCCGTCCGAGGCGGCGACGAGGCCAAGAAGCGCGGTTCCGGCAAGGGCCGACAACGTCAGTACAGTCAATCGGCGATGGTGGCGGACGAGTGCAAACATATCTGTCCCGTTCGGTTTCACGGGACTCTCACGGGGCGGTCGGGCCAAATGCCGGCGCCAATGTTGCCGAATGTTTCGCTCGCGTTGAAAGTTGTAAGCGGTCAGGCGTTCGGGGACGGCCTCGGCAGGCTGAGGCGGACCAGCAGGCCGTGCGGCTCGTTCTCGTGCAGCGTCAGCTTGCCGTCATGGGCCGCCGCGATCGATTGGGCGATGGCGAGGCCGAGGCCGAACCCCTCCGAGTCGATCCGTCCCCGCGCTTCGTCGCCGCGCGTGAACGGCTCGAGCAGGCGTAGACGATCGGCCTCGGGGATGCCGGGGCCGTCGTCGGCGACTTCGATCACGAGAGCCTCCGTGTCGTCACGGAGCTGGATGGCGACATCCTTGCCGTAGCGCACCGCGTTTTCCACGAGGTTCGTCACGGCGCGCTCGATCTGCTGGGTGTCTCCGATCATGACCACCCGACGTGGCCCGTCATAGTGGGTCGCGTTCCCCATATCGCTGAACGCGTCCGCAATGGTCTGCAGCAGGCTCGAAAGGTCGAAGGCCCCGCGCTTCTCGCGGCGATTGGCATCGCGCAAATAGGACAGCGCGCCCTGCACCATCGCATCCATGTGCTGTAGATCGCGGGTGAACTGGCCGCGCAGCGTGTCGTCCTCGATGAACTCGACCCGCAGGCGCATGCGCGTGATCGGCGTCCTCAGATCATGGCTGATCGCCGCCAGCATGCGCGTGCGGTCCGCGAACATCGCATGAATGCGGTCTCTCAGCCTGTTCAGCGCCCGCGCCGCGGTGCGAACCTCGACCGGGCCTTCCTCGCGCAGCGGAGACGGGTCGCGGTCGATCGAGAACTCCTCTGCCGCCGAAGCGAAGCGCGCGAGCGGCGCCGTGATCCCCCGTGAGGCCCAGAGGGTCAGGGCCGCGATATTGAGCCCGACGAGAACGATCGTGGCGAGCACCAGCACGGAGAAGGGGCGAGGCGGCGGCGATCCCATCGCCCCGGCCATGATCTGGACATTCAGGCCCGTCTGGTCCGGAAGCCGGAACGAAAAGCCGCGCGGCGGCCCGCCTTCCGCCGGCGGCTGGTGCGACGAGACCTCGAAGCCGTTCCCCAGGCGCTGCGCCATCGAGTCGGCATCCATGGACCGCGATGCCGCCGCCGCCGCAGGGGGCGCCGTATCAGACAGCGCAAACCGGAAGTGCTCGTCGGCCTTGTTGGCCGCGTCGACGATGCCCGGCCGCAACGACGGCGGTGTTTCCGCAATGAGCTTCGCGATGGTCGCGATGGTCTCGAATGCCGGCGGGCCGGGCCTGTTGCGCGGCGCCTGCAGGACGAAGGTGGCGGCGAGGATGAGGTAGAGCAGGCCGATGACGCCAACCACCAGCAACGCAATCTGGCTCCCGATCCGTGCGGGCCGACGAAACAGGCCGGTCATTGCCGCGCGACGGAAGGAGTGAACAGATAGCCGCCCGAGCGGATCGTCTTGATCAGTTCGGGCTCGCGCGGCTCGCGTTCGATCTTCTGGCGAAGACGGCTGATGAGGATGTCGATGCTGCGCTCGAAGGGGGTTGCGGTCCGGCCTTGCGTCAGGTCCAGCAGCACATCCCGCGAGAGGACTCGGCCCGGCCGTTCGCAGAGGACGCGCAGCAGATCGAACTCCGCCCCGGTGACGGCAACGCGGACATTGTCCGGATTGGTCAGCTCGCGGTTGCTCGCATTCAGCGTCCAGCCCTGAAAGACGAAGGAACCCGGAGCCTCGTTCGGATCGGTCGGCCCGGCGCCCTGCCTTCGCATCACGGCGCGGATTCGCGCCAGCAATTCGCGCGGATTGAACGGCTTGCCGAGGTAGTCGTCCGCTCCCATTTCGAGACCGATGATCCGGTCCACATCCTCGCTGCGGGCGGTCAGCATGATGATCGGCATCTGCGTGGTCTGGCGCAGACGGCGGCAGATCGACAGGCCGTCCTCGCCCGGCAGGTTGAGGTCGAGCACGATCAGGTCGAAGCGGCCGTCCCGCAGGATCCGGTCCATCTCGCGCCCATCCCGCGCCGCCGAGGTGCGCATGCCGTTCTGGGACAGATAGCGCGCCACGAGCGCACTGATCTCACGGTCGTCCTCGACGATCAGGATATGCGCCGATACGCTCACTTTACGATCCGATGCTTCAAGCGTGACGAGCATATCGAACCCAGGTTCCCCGTACAGCCGTCATCGCGAGCCGGGCTAGTAGCTGACATTCTGACATCTCATCGTGCCGTCCAAAGCGATGCGAGCCTCTCCGATGCCTTGCTCGCGCCCCGTCACCGGATCGCGATAGATCATGCGACGGCAGGCGGAGGCGTCGTCGACCGGTCCGTGATCGAAGAGGCTTGTCAGCAGCAAGGCAACCCAGACGGCAGCCATCACCAGGGCGCCGACCCACTGGACGCGCCTTGCGCAAGAAGCCTGCATTGATGGTGACAAAGTTCCCGACATGAGCGTTCCAGCGGTGCCTGGAGCCGCCGGATAGAGCGCTTTTGTTTCGGCGATGCCGAATAGATGTTGCCGGGACGTTTCTGATTGTATCGGAAGGCGCATCTCGCCAGGCCGATGCGAGGCCGGTCTTCGACCGGCCTCGGCTCTCGTGGCAATCAGACCACATTCAGCTCGACATCGATGTTGCCCCGGGTGGCCTTGGAATAGGGGCAGGTGTTGTGGGCCTCCGCGACGAGCTCGCGCGCCAGCGCCGGATCAAGACCGGGCAGGCTGACATTGAGCCGCGCCTGCAGGAAATAGGCACCGTCGGTCGTGCCCAGATCGACCTCCGCATCGACGGCGAGGCCGGCTGGAAGAGCGATCTTGCGCTTGCCGGCGGCCAGCCCGATCGCGCCGATGAAGCAGGCCGACCAGCCGGCAGCGAAGAGCTGCTCGGGATTGGTGCCGGCAGCCGCGCTGCCCGGAGGCGAGAGCTTGATGTCGAGCCGGCCGTCTAAACTGCGCGAGGCGCCGTCGCGCCCGCCGGTGGTGTGTGTCTTGCCGGTATAGAGAACCTTCTCGATCCTGGTCATGGAAACGCTCCGTTTCGTGCCGCTCCTGTCGGCGGCTGGCGAGCGGGGTTTCTCAGGCCGAGATGTCCGGTTTGTTTTGCCGATCAGACCGATCTGCAAGGAAGCGTCGTTTTTCTCGCTCTGCGATACACTGCGATACGATGATCTCGCCGCAGCCGTACTGGGCGCCGGGCGCCGCCCGGCTGCCATCGATGCAGGCAATTGTATCGCTTCGTATCAGGGGCTCCGGATCCGACACAGGCTTGCAATTTCGCGGCGGGCCGACACAGCGGGGATACAGCGGGCGGGCTTATTCGTCTCGTCATCCACGCAAACGGAAACACAGACATGTCCGACCTGATCAACCCACAACGCCGCGGCTTCCTAAGCACCCTGGCACTGGGAGCGGCCTTCGCCCAGTTCGGCGCGATCAGCGGCGCCAACGCCCAGACCCGCCCGGCCGCTCCGGCCCCCACCGGGCGGGGCGGACACACTTCCTTCGCAGCCCTCAAGCAGGTCGAGGCCGGCCTGCTCAATGTCGGCTATGCCGAGGACGGCCCGGCCGACGGGCCGGTGGTGCTGCTGCTCCACGGCTGGCCCTACGACATCCATAGCTATGTCGATGTCGCCCCGATCCTGGCCAAGGCCGGATACCGCGTGATCGTTCCCTATCTGCGCGGCTATGGCTCGACCCGCTTCCTTTCGGCCGACACCCCGCGCAATGGCCAGCAGGCGGCGCTCGCCGTCGACATCATCGCCTTCATGGATGCGCTCAAGATCGAGAAGGCCGTGATCGCCGCCTATGACTGGGGCGCGCGCACCGCCAACATCATCGCGGCGCTCTGGCCGGAACGCTGCAAGGCGCTGGTCTCGGTCAGCGGCTATCTGATCGGCAGCCAGGAAGCGAACAAGGCGCCCCTGCCGCCCAAGGCCGAGTTGCAGTGGTGGTACCAGTTCTATTTCGCGACCGAGCGGGGGGCGGCCGGCTACGCCAAGTACACTCACGACTTCGCCCGCCAGATCTGGGAGCTCGCCTCGCCGCAGTGGAAGTTCGACGACGCCACCTTCGCCCGTTCGGCCGCGGCCTTCGACAACCCGGACCATGTCGCGGTCTCGATCCACAATTACCGTTGGCGGCTCGGCCTGGCGCAGGGCGAAGCGCGATACGACGCGCTGGAGCAGAAGCTCGCCACCTTCCCGAGCATCGGCGTGCCGACCGTCACCATCGAGGGTGACGCCAATGGCGCGCCGCATCCGGAACCGGCGGCCTATGCCAAGCGCTTCACCGGCCGCTACGAGCACCGGCTGTTCAAGGGCGGCATCGGCCACAACCCGCCGCAGGAAGCGCCGCAGGAATTCGCCCAGGCGGTGATCGACGCCGACCGGCTCTGACGGCAATCGGATCACCCTCACCAAAGCGGCCCCCAACGGGGGCCGCTTTGGTTTGCGACAGATCATTGGCTTGGCCCCCGCAAGCGGGGTCTCTCCCGTCGCGCCTGGAGCATGCCGATTTTCTGCCGAACCACCGGGTCATCCCGGCCGGAGCGAAGCGGAGAGCCGGGGTCCCTGCCTGAGCCTTTGACGGAAGCGCCCGGCATGGATCCCCGGTCGAGCCCGGGATGACAGCTGGCTCCCGCGCGGTCAGCTCCATCCGACACGGCGACCCGGCCCGAGCAGAAATCCATAAAAGGGCCAAGGCCACGCCCGCATAACAAGAAGCCCATGGGCACCGCGCACCCATGGGCCTCCTGAAGAACCCGCCCGAAGCGGGGCTCACTCCTTCCGGTCTCACCCGAAGGTGAAAGCGTAGGCTTCGGCTCCGGGATCGAGGAAGCGTATCTCGAAGAGGCGCTCCCGCACCTCGCCCGCCTGCCGGACGAGTTGGTAGAGCCTGGTTTCCGAGACGGTACCGTTGCCCTCGTCGTCGATATCGGCGCCGTGATCGGCGCCGGGCGCGAGCCCGTCGATCGTGACCTTGAACCGCACCGGCTTGCCGCCCCGCCCCGGCCCGACCACGAGATGCAGGTCTCGCGCACTGAAGCGATAGGCGATGCCGCCGCCCGCCCGCTCGACGCCGGCGCTCTCGCCGCCGACCGTCCAGTTGCCGGAAAGGCCCCATTGATTGAGCCTGAGCTTTCGGACGCTGTAATCCTGGGGCCGATCCTCGGCCACGCCCTCGGGCGAAGCGAAGCCCGCAGCCTTCAGATAGCCGAGATAGGCCTCGCCCGAACGAATATTGGCGAGGTCGGCGGGAGCCTGCGCCCCCGGCGCCTTCAACTCGGCGGGCTTTTCGCCCGCGCTGCGATGGCCCGCGGCCTCGGCCAGAAGATCCTGGATGACGCGTTCGGAGCGCGCTTCTGCGCCCTCGCCAAATTGGCTGTAGCGGATGTGCCCCTGCGCATCGACCAAGTACAGCGCCGGCCAGTAGCTGTTGCGGAAGGCGCGCCAGATCCGGAAGTCGTTGTCGACCGCGACCGGATGCACGAGCCCGAAGCGGCTGATCGCCTGCCGGATATTCTCGACCTTCTTCTCGAAGGCGAATTCGGGGGTGTGGACCCCGACCACGACAAGCCCTTGATCCTTGTACTTCTCCGCCCAGGCGCGGACATAAGGCAGGGTGCGGATGCAGTTGATGCAGGAATAGGTCCAGAAATTCACCAGCACGACCTTGCCGTGCAGTTGCTCGGCAGTGAGCGGCCCGGAATTGAACCAGCCTGTCGCGCCCTCGAAGCCCGGCGCCGCGCCATGGTCCGGCAGGTTACTGCGATAGGGCGTGGCCGCATTCTCGGCCGTGCGAAGCCGGCCATTCTCGCGGGCATGTGCGCCGAACCCGTCCAGCAGGCTTTGCTCGACGCCGACCGTGCCGGCAAAGGAGAGCCGGGTCAGGAAGCCGGAATCGAGGCCGAAGCCGATCGCCAGCACGCTCGCGAGCACCGCGACGCCGACGCCTTGCCGGATGCGCTCGCCGAGGCCCAGCGAGCGCTTCAGCGCCGCCACAACCTCGCCGCCCGCCCGCAGGGCCAGAGCCAGGGAGGTCGCCGCACCGGCCGCATAAGCGGCGAGCAGCAGAGCCGTCTCGGCAGTGGCGCCATGGAGCGCGGCGCCGGTCAGGACGAGGCCGAGGATCGGGCCGGCGCAAGGCGCCCACAGCAGTCCGGTCGCGATACCGAGCAGAAGCGAGCCGCCGATCGAGGACGCCTGCGCCTCGCCATTGCCGGCCAATCGCTCGCCAAGCGCGACGATGGGGCGGCTGAAGAACGCCGCCGCGCGCTCCGAGACCAACGCGACGCCGAACAGGGCGAGCAGCGCGAGCGCGATGGAGCGCCCGATCTCATTGGCCTGCACGGCCCAGCTTCCGCCGATGGCGGCGAGGCTCGCGACTGCCGTGAAAGTGAGCGCCATGCCGAGCAGCATCGGCAGGCCACTGCGGCTGAAAGGCTGCCCGGCGCGAGAGAAGACGAAGGGCAGGATCGGAAGGATGCAGGGGCTGAGGATGGTCAGCACGCCGGCGAGATAGGAAATGGCGAACAGGGTCATGGCTGGTCCTCTTGGGAACGGCGGGCCCTCTTTTCGAGGCTCCGCCGAATGCACCGGCACTCGACCCCAGCGACGTATCTCCGATGTTTCCGCGAACCGCCGATCTGTAACGCTCTGTACCAGCGGCGCCGGGCAGGCGGCGCAAAGGCCCGTCCGGCACCGGCCGCTAGCGGGGAACGACCCTGCTTTCGATCCCGAGACCGGCTAGCTCGACCGATTTCGCGCCCAGGCCGGTCCGTCCTGCGGCGAGCTTTCGCTCGCGGCGCCCGGCAGGTCCGTCAGCGACGGCGCCCTGGGCGATGGCGATGTTGCGGATCGCCGCGACATCCGTGGCGGTGCAGAAGCCGGCTATCGGCCCCATGAGCCCGCCGATCACGGCCGAGATGAGATGCTTGCGCATGGAGGCTTCCTTGCTGCTCGCTGGAGGACGATGAAGACAGCGGGCCGCGGATGGCAGCTGCGTTCTGCGCAGCACCCTGCCGAAAGCAAGCGAGGTGTTCGACGGGAATATTGTCCGTGTCGGTATCGACCGGGAGGGCCGATACACGTGCTTACAAATCTCCTGACGGACGCCGAAGTCGAACGGTCCAGCCTCTGCTATGGCTGGGCGAACAGAATCGGAAAGCCTTTGCCGATGGACCATATCGACCATGTGCTCGTCGTCGACGATGACCGGGAGATCCGGGATCTCGTCTCGACCTATCTCAAGAAGAACGGGCTGCGCGTCACGACGGCCGCGGATGGCCGGCAGATGCGCGCCTTCCTCGAGGCCGATCGGGTCGACCTCGTCGTCCTCGACCTGATGATGCCGGGCGATGACGGGCTCGTGCTCTGCCGCGAGCTCAGGGCCGGCAAGCACAAGGCGACGCCGGTCCTGATGCTGACCGCCCGCAACGACGACACCGACCGGATCGTCGGGCTGGAGATGGGTGCCGACGACTATCTGGCGAAGCCCTTCGTCGCCCGCGAGCTCCTGGCCCGGATCAAGGCCATCCTGCGCCGCACGCGCATGCTGCCGCCCAATCTGCAGGTCACGGAGGCCGGCCAGCTCATCGCCTTCGGCGACTGGCAGCTCGACACCTCCGCCCGCCACCTGCTCGACAAGGAAGGGACAGCGGTCGCGCTGAGCGGCGCCGAATACCGCCTGCTGCGGGTCTTCCTCGACCATCCGCAGCGCGTGCTCTCGCGCGACCAGCTCCTCAATCTCACTCAGGGACGGGAGGCCGAGCTGTTCGACCGCTCGATCGACCTGCTCGTCAGCCGGGTGCGCCAGCGCCTGCGCGACGATGCGCGTGAGCCGGCCTATATCAAGACCGTTCGCAGCGAAGGCTATGTCCTCGCCATGCCGGTCGAGATCGTGACGGCGCGGCAATGAGCGCCGCCACTCATATCGCCGGGATCCTGCGCCTGCCACGCACGCTGCGCTGGCGGCTCTTCCTCATCCTGTTCGCGGGCCTCGCGGTGGCGCATGCTCTGTCCTTCAGCGTGCAGTTCTACGAGCGCACCATGAGCGCCAAGGCGACGATGTTCACGACGCTGGAAAACGACGTCGCGACCTCGATCGCCCTGCTCGACCGCCTGCCGCCGGAGGAACGCCCGCAATGGCTCGGCCTGCTGGCGCGCCGGACCTATCGCTTCGAGCTCGGGCCGGGGCTTCCGGGCGTGCCGGAGCTCAGTCCCCGCGCGACGGAGATCGCCCAGACCATCAATGCCGCCGCGGGCAAGCGCTTCCCCGTCACGGTCGAGAGTATTCCCGGCGAACGCGAGCATCTCCAGGCCCGCGTCACACTCAGCGACGGCTCGACCGTCACGATCGACGTGCTGCCAGCGCTGATGCCGCTCGCGAGCTGGCTGCCTTACGTTCTCCTCGCCCAGCTCGGCCTGCTCGTGCTCTGCACCTGGTTCGCCGTTCGGCTGGCGATAAAGCCCCTGCTGCGGCTCGCCAGCGCCGCCGAGACGCTGGACCCCAACCGCAAGACCGCAAGGCTCGACGAGAACGGCCCGGCCGAGGTCGCCTATGCGGCGACGGCCTTCAACGCGATGCGAGACCGGATCGCGCAATACCTGCAGGAGCGCGTCCAGATCCTCGCCGCGATCTCACATGACCTGCAGACGCCGATCACCCGGATGAAGCTGCGTGCCGAAATGGCCGAGGACAGCCCGGAGAAGAACAAGCTCGTCAACGATCTCTCCGAGATCGAGCGTCTCGTGCGCGAGGGCGTGGCCTATGCCAAGAGCGCCCATGGCGACACCGAAAAGCCGGCGCGCATCGATCTCGGCTCTTTCGTCGAGAGCATCGCCTTCGACTATCAGGACACCGGCAAGGCAGTCACCATGCAAAGCCCGATCGACGCCGTCTTGGTCACGCGCCCGCACGCCTTGCGGCGCATCCTGACCAACCTGATCGACAACGCGCTCAAATTCGCCGGCGCTGCCGAAATCCAGCTCGAAAAGGCGCCTGACGGCGGGCTGCGGATCCTGGTCTCGGATCGCGGCCCCGGCATCCCCGCCGAAGAACTCGAAGCGGCGCTCCAGCCCTTCTACAGGCTCGAGCAATCCCGCAGCCGCGATACGGGCGGGACAGGCCTCGGCCTCGCGATCACCCAGCAGCTCGCGGCCGCGATCGGTGGCTCGCTGAAGCTCTCCAATCGCCCGGGCGGCGGCCTGACCGCCGAGGTCACATTGGGCTGAAGCGGCCGCGGCCCAGCCGCAGCCACGGATTTCAGCGATAGCTCGGCGGCGATATCGCCTGCGCGAACCATTCGACGAAGCCGATGATGTCGAAGACCGGGCGCCCGGTCGCCGCCGCGATCGCCACCGAGTGCGGCGGGAGGTTGGTGCACTCGCACAGGATGGCGCCGACATTCGGGTGACGCTGCACCAGGGCCTGCGCGGCGGCCACGACCTCGCGCTCCAGCGCCGCGACGTCGGAAACGCCGCCCCGGTTGCCGTAGACCGCCCGGAACAGGCTATCCGGAGGCAACCCCTCGATCGGCGTATCGGGACGCACCCCCACCGCAGCGAGATGGCGCGCGCTCAGCGCCTCGGCGGCAAAGGTGAGGATACCGACCTGCTGGCCGGCCGGCAGCATCGCCTCGATCAGCGGCGCCTGGAGCAGGCTGCTCGTCGCGACAGGGACCGGTAGCGCCGCAGCAAGCTCCTTCTGAAGCAAGGCGAGAAAGCCGCAGCTCGTCGTGATGCCGCGCACACCGCAGGCGATGAGATCCTGCGCCGCCGCGATGAAGGGCTTGAGGAACTCCTCCGGGCGGCCGTGGACGATGGCCGCCGGATCGGCGCCGCGCACCACGCGAAACTGCACCGGGAACGACCAGGTTCGGCCATTGCCGATATCGCCCGGCAGCCGGCGAAAATGGGTGTCCAGCATCAGGACGCCGATGCTCAGATCATTGACGACAGCGGTCATGGGGCGTGTCACGAGGTCTCGCATGAAAGGGCTGCCGGCAAGCTCGGCCGTGGCGCTGCTGCCGTGGCGCCGAAGAACCAGGCGAGGAAGCGGTTCTTCCGCAGGAGCGCAAAGGGGATATCCTCCTGCGCGAGAAGCCCGGGCTGGCCGATCGCCCCGAGGCGCAGAAGGTCCAGCACAGCCGCGACATGGGAGGCGGCAGTGCGCCGCATCGCCCCGACCATAACGCCTCCGATCTGCACCGGCTCGATCTTTCGCAGGAAATGTTCGGCGACCTGGCTCCCGCCATGGCTGGAGGTCGCGACGATCGAGATCAGGAGACGATCATCCGAAATCTCTGGCAAGCCGTTGAGAAAGAGATTGCGCAGCAGATAGACCCGATCGCGCAGCCTCAGCTCGTCGAGCAGGAACGCGATGCAGTCGGCATGGCCCGGATAGCGGATCGTGTAGGAGACCAGGCTCGCGACCTTGCCCGCCAGGCGCTCGCAGAGCGTGTCGGGGATGGCGCTCGAAACGAAGGCCTCGTAGTCGCACGAGCCGAGGCGCAGGGGCGCGCAGCGCGACAAGGGCGCAAGCTCGGTCTTGCGGCCATCGATCAGGGCGACCGAGGGGCGCGTATACTCGCGCAGCGTCGCGTCGATGTCCCAGATCAGCCCGTAACCCAGGCGCCCCGATGGCTTCTGCGGCAACCCTCCGATCCGCACGGCGATATCGGGCCAACAGCCGCAGCGCGAGGCGAGGTCGAGCACCAGCCCCGAAACGAGGCCCGGCGAGATGCCGCATTGAGCGACGAAGCAGCCGGAGGCGGCGCTGGCCTCGCGCCGGATCGCCGTCAGCGCGGTCTCGTCATCGCCGAGATCGAGATAATGCGTGCCGTTGCGCCGGGCGGCCGCCGCGATCATCGGCGTCGCCGAGGATGGCAACGCCGCGACGACCACATCAGCGCCGGTCAGGATCTGGTCCAGCCGGGCCGGGTTGCTGGGGTCGGCTTCGGCAAGGGGGAGCCCGAGCTCCTCGACCCGCCGGTGTCCAGGTTCGGTCGCATCGGCAAGAAGAACCTCGAACTCCGGCTTTTCGCGCAGGAGCAGCGCGAGAGCCGTGCCGATGCGGCCGGCGCCGACGATGACGACCTTGAACGGCCGCGTCCCGTTTCCCCGCCGGTCAGGCATGGAAGCGCGCGAGGAACGTCTTGAGACGTTCGTTGTCGGGGTTGTGCAGGACACGATCCGGGCTGCCCTGCTCCGCGATACGGCCGCCTTCCATGAAGACGACGCGATCGGAGACATCGGCGGCGAAGGAGATCTCATGCGTGACGAGGACCATCGTCATGCCCTGCTCGGCGAGGCTGCGCACGACGCCGAGCACCTCTCCGACAAGTTCAGGATCGAGCGCGCTGGTGATCTCGTCGAGCAGCAGCGCATCCGGTTGCATCGCGAGCGCCCGGGCAATCGCCACGCGCTGCTTCTGCCCGCCCGAAAGCTGGTCCGGCCGCGCATTGCGCTTCTCGGCCAGGCCGACCTTGGCGATGTAGTCCATCGCGATGTCGACCGCCTCGCCGCGCGGCTTGCGCTGCACGGTGACGGGACCCTCGATCACGTTCTCCAGCACGCTCATATGCGGGAACAGGTTGAAGTGCTGGAACACCATGCCGACATGGCGTCGCAATTCGCCGAGGCCGAGAAGCTCTCCCGCGCCACGGAACTTCGAGCCAACGCGGCGGCCGCGGAAGAGGATCTCGCCGCTATCCGGCACCTCGAGCATGTTCATGCAGCGGATGAAGGTCGACTTGCCGGAGCCGGAGGGGCCGATGATGGCGACGACCTCGCCGCTCGTCAGCGACAGGTCGATGCCGTGAAGGACGGGAAGCGAGCCGAAGCTCTTGGTGATGCCGCGGGCTTCGAGAACGGTTTCGCGAGCGCCGGATGTGGGGACCGTGGTCATGGAATGGCTCTCGCTCAATGGCCGCCGCGCGTCCGGCTCTCGACGATGTCGGCGAACTTCGTGATCGGGAACAGGATGACGAAGTAGAGCACGGCGAGGACGGTGTAGGACTCCAGCGGGCGATAGGTCTGCCCGTTGACGATGCTGGCCATGTAGGTGAGTTCCGCCACTGAGATCACCGAGATCAGGGAGGTGTTCTTGAACTGCGTCACCGACTGGTTGATGAAGGCGGGCATCATCCGGCGGATGGCCTGTGGCAGCACGATGCGCCGCATGACCTGCCAGCCCGACATGCCGATCGCGGCGCCCGCTTCCGACTGCCCCTTGTCGATCGAGACAATGCCGCCGCGGAAGACCTCGGCATAGAACGCCGCCGCATAGAGCGAAAGCGTGATCAGCGCCGCCGCCCAGTTGGCGAGATCGAAGCCGAGCAGCAGCGGCAGGGCGTAGTAGATCCAGAGCAGCTGCACGAGCAGCGGCGTGCACCGGAACAGCTCCTGGAAGCCTTGCGCCAGCCAGCTCAGCGGGCCGATGCGCGAGAGCCGCGCGAAGCAGAGGAGCAGCCCGAGGACGAGCCCGATGGCGATGGAGCCCACGGTGTAGACCACGGTGATCCAGGCGCCCCAGAGAAACAGGTCGCTCGCCTGGAGGATCGGGGCGAAGCTCCATGTGTACATGTCATGCCAACCTTTGTTGAAAGCGGCCCGAGAGCAGGGTGCGAGGAGGCGGGAACCGGCTCTCGCCTCTGGCCTGCTCCGATTTGCAGAAAGAATCTGGTTTAGATTTCAGGCAGATCATATTGTGATTCCAGCTGAAATCTCCAAATTCAATCAGGCCGCCGCGGTTCGTCAGCCGCCGAAGCCGAAGCCTTCGGGCATATCGTCGAGCGTGATGCCGAAGGGGGCGAGGCTCTTCACGATCCAGGTCTGGTTGTTGCCGATGCGGCGATTGTACTCGGCCCAGGCCGAGATGAAGGCGCGCGACTTCTCGTCGGCCTTCCAGTTCATCGCGACCACGGACGGGGTCGAGAGAACCGGCGACGGCACCATCACCTTGCCGATGCCGCTCGCCTTCTTGCTCATGACGAGGCCGTTCAGCATCGTGTTGACGAGGCCGTCGGCCTTGCCGCTGACCACGGCCACGATCGCCTCGTCGCGCGACTTGAAGCGCAGCATCTTCGCCTTGGGCAGGTATTGCTGGGCGATGAGATCCTGCGACGAGCCGAGATCGACCGCGAAGGTATATTTGGGATCGTTGAGCTCGGCCCAGCTCAGCTTCGAAAGCTCCGCCTTGGGCGAGACGATGACGAAGCTGTTGAAGTAGGTCGGGTTCGAGAAGGCGACCGAAAGCGCGCGCTGCGGCGTGGCGGTTACGCCGAGCGCCAGATCGACCTTGCCGCTCTGCACGTCAAGGATGGAGTTCGGCCAGCTCGACTCGACGACCTCCAGCTTGACGCCCAGCGTGTTGGCGATGTCGCGGGCCATCTCGATGGCGAAGCCGCGCCATTCGCCAGAGCGCGGATCCTTGTTGAAATAGGGATCCTCGTTGATGATCCCCGGAATGCGCAGCACGCCGCGGGAGCGGATGGCCTCGATGGTGTCCTCGGCCCGGGCCGAGGATTGAAGTGCCAGCAAGCCAAGGCCGGCGGCGCAGATGGCGCGAATGATCGACTTCATGAGATTTCCACTCCGTTCCCTTTGCCGATGTTTTTCGGTCTTGTGCTGGTCGTTAGGACGGCAAGAGCCTATGCGACGCACTTGAGCGGACAATGCGAAGGTAGGGCGTCCTCCTACCGGTTTTCTTGTATGTTCGGCCGGCTCGCGAAGGCCTTCAGGCTCGCCTCCAGCGCCTTGAGGTTCTCCGGCCGCAGGGGTGCAAGCGGCGCGCGCAGTTCGGTGCCGATCAGGCCCGTTCGTGCCAGCGCCGTCTTCACCGGCACAGGGTTGCTCTCGATGAAGAGATGGCCGATCAGGTCGAACAACGCCTCGTGGATGCGGCGCGCCTCGCGCGGGTCCCCGGCGAACCAGGCCCGGCACAGGGCCACGATCTCGGCCGGCAGCAGGTTCGAGGCCACGCTCGTCACGCCGTCGGCGCCCAGCGCCAGGAAAGGCAGGGTCAGGCCGTCATCGCCGGAATGGATCACGAAATCCTGGCCGACCGCGAGCCTGAGCTCGGTGATGCGTTCCGCCTTGCCACCGGCTTCCTTGATGCCGACGATGTTGGAATGAGCTGCCGCAAGCCGCGCCGCTGTTGCCGGCGCGATCTCGACGCCAGTGCGCCCCGGCACGCTGTAAAGCATGATCGGCAGGCTGACCGCGCTGGCGATGGCCGAGAAATGGTCGAACAGCCCGGCCTGCGAGGGCTTGTTGTAATAGGGCGTCACCAGCAGGAGGCCGTCGGCGCCGGCCACCTCGGCGCGCGCCGCCTTGCCGATGGCGAGCCGCGTCGCGTTGGAGCCCGCACCGGCCATGACGAAGGCCCGTCCGGCTGCCGCCTTCACGGTGGTGCGGATGACGGTATCGGCCTCCTCGTCGCTCAGCGTCGCGGCTTCGCCGGTCGTGCCGACGGGAACGAGCCCGGCGACGCCGGCCGCGATCTGCCCCTCGATCAGCTTCTCGAGCGCGGGGATATCGAGCGCCCCGTCGCGGAACGGCGTGACCAGCGCAGTGAAGACGCCGGTGAGGCGGCGGCGCAGTTCTGGATCGATCATCAGCTTAACTCCTTGCATCGTCAGTCGATGACGACCTTGATTTCGCTCATTTCGCGCAGGGTCATGTGGATGCCCTCGCGGCCGAGCCCGCTCGACTTGATGCCGCCGAACGGCACGTTCTCGGCACGGAAGTCGGGCCCTTCATTGACCATCACGCCGCCGACGCGCAGCCGGCGCGCGACGCGCTTCACCAGCGCGTGGTCATTGGTGAAGAGCCCGGCCTGCAGTCCGTAGGCGCCGCCATTGACCTCGGCGATCACCGCGTCGGGATCGTCGAAGGGACGCACGGCGAGCACCGGCCCGAAGGTCTCGGAGCGGACGAGTTCCGTCTGCGCCGGAACGGCATCGAGCAGGGTCGGCGCGAACTGCGTGCCCCGGCGGCCGCCGCCGGCGACGACCCGCGCGCCCTCAGCGACCGCAAGCTTCACGCGCCGCTCGACCTCGGCCGCGGCCGGCTCGTCGATCACGGTGCCCATGACGGTCGCGGCATCGGCCGGGTCGCCGGTCGAGACCTCCGCGACCTTTGCCGCAATGCGCTCGATCATCGTCTCCCGGATGGCATCGTGCAGGTAGAGGCGCTTCACGGCGGCGCAGCTCTGGCCGGCGATCTCGAAGCGGTGGGTGATCGCGACCTCGGCGGCCCGGTCGAGATCCGCATCCGGCATGACGATCAGCGGATCGTTGCCACCGAGCTCCATCAGGCAGCGCACGAGGCCAGAGGCGTTCTTCAGCGCGAGCCCCGCGGCCGGCCCGCCGGTAAAGCTGAGCAGGTCAATGTCGCCGCTCGCGATCATCGCGGCGACATCGGCGCCGCCATGGACGATGCCGAACAGGCCGGTGGGGAAACCCGCCTCCTCAGCCAGCTCCGCCAAGCGTTGCGCTGCGAGCGGAGCCTTCGGCGACGGCTTGGCCACGATCGCATTGCCGGCGGCGATCGCAGGGCCGAGCTTATGGCAGAGCAAGTTGAGCGGGTAGTTGAACGGTGTGATCGCGCCGAGCACGCCGGCCGGCTCATGGGTGATTACGGCCTGCTTGTCCGGCGCCCCAGGCACGATGGCGGTCGGCAGCACCTCGCCATGCAGCACGGTCACGGCGTCGCCGCTCAGCCGCAGCGTATTGCGGGCGCGACGAACCTCGTTGCGCGCCTCGGTGATCGTCTTGCCCACCTCCGCGCAGATGATCTGGGCCATCGCCTCGGCCTCGTCCCCGAGCCGGTCCGCCAGGCGATGGAGCAGCTCCTTGCGCTCGGCCGGCGTGCTGAAGCGGAAGCTCGACCAGGCCCTGCGCGCCTGCCGCAGCGCCTCGGCGACGGCGACCTCGTCGGCCTGGCGGACCTGGCCGACGCGGGAACAGTCGAACGGGTTGGTGACCTCGACCATGGAGGCGGCGATAGCCCGGGCAGGCTTGGCGAGAGACATGGTCACGGTCAGATCACTCCGTTTCATCGATGGTCAGGCGGGCGAGCGCTGCGACCGAAACCGGTCGCAAGGGCCAGCGCGGGGGAGAGGCCGTCGGCAAGGGCTGGCCGCGTAGCGCTGCGATCATCGGGCCGCAGAAGCGCCCCTGGCAGGCGCCGAGGCCGAAGCGGCCCATCAGCCGGATCTCGCGGGCGGAGGCGTCCGGAGCGAGAGCCGCCAGATCGGCATGGCTGCGCCCTTCGCAGCGACAGATCAGAGTCTCTGGCGGCGGCACGATCGGCTCGGCTTGGAGAGCCCGCGCGAGCGTGGCCTGAAAATCGCGAGCCCGCTGGAGGCCCCGTTCATCCGACGGTGCGCCGCGCTCCGCATGGCCGAGGCGGGCGAGCACCTGCATCGCGGCGCGGCGGCCGTCGAGAATCGCGGCATCGGCCCCGAGCGCTTCCCGGCCGTCGCCGGCGAGCAGGATCGGCACGGCCCCATCAGGGTCCGGCAACGGGATTCCGGTGCGGTTCGGCGCGATGCCATCATGGATCAGCAGATGCCGCACGAGCAGCGGCTCCTGCGTCTCGCCGACGCGAATGCTGACCTTGAGCCCGTCGCCATCCGGCTCGGCCTGCGTGACCACGGCACCGCACCGGTAAGGCACGCGGCTGGCGGCAAGCGCCGCCGCATAGGCCGCAGCCTCGCTCATCGGAGCCCATGACAGGGCGAGCCGGGCCAGTGCCGCGGGAGCGTTCCACGGCCGACCGCGCTCCAGCACGGCAACGGGCGGGTTTCCGGCCTTGGCGAGCTGAGCCGCCAGGGCCGGCAGGAGCGGTCCGCCGCCGGCCAGCAGGATCGGTCCCTCGGGTGGGCGGCCGGTTTCCTTGAGCAGCACCTGCGCGCCGCCGGCGGTCATGACACCGGGTAGTTCCCAGCCCGGAAAAGGGCGGATCGTCTCGATGGCACCAACCGCGATGATCGCCGCGCGGGGGCGGCGCGCGAAGACGCAGGCCTCGTGACGATCGTCGAACAGGAAGCGGCCTTCGCTGTCGACTCCGAGGAAGATGGTCTCAGTTCGGATCTCGATCCGCTCGGCGCTGGCCTGCAGCCGTGCCGTCAGCGCAGCCCAGTTGCGGCGATGGCGCGCCGGCCGCCAGACATGCTCTTCGTTGCCAGCGGCCGGCTGGCGGTGGATGGCGCCGCCGAGTTGGTCGCGCTGCTCGATCAGGAGCACGGGCAGGCCCGCTTCAGCGATGGTCGCGGCGGCGCTCGCGCCCGCCGGCCCTGCACCGACAACGAGGATGGGAGCTTCACGCATGCTCGGCTCCGATCGCAGGCAGCGGGCCGAGCCGGAGACCCTCGCGCGCCGGCGTCAGGCAGGCTTCGACCGGCGCGGCGCCCGCAACGGCGATGACGCAGCCCTGGCAGGCGCCGATCCCGCAGAAGACGCGCCCGCCCGGCGTCGCGGATGGCCGGCCGAGATCGGTGATGCCGGCCCGCAGCAGCGCCGCGGCGATCGTCTCGCCCGACCGGAAGGCCACCGGGCCGCCGTTCCAGAAGAAATGGCTGGTCATGCGTGGGCCTCGACCCGGGCGAAGCGTTGCGGCGACAAGGCGGAAAGATCGGCTTCGGGCCTCTCGCCGAGCAGCAGGCGGGCGGCGTTGGCGCCCATGAAAGGACCGAGGCAGATGCCGTCGCCCTCGAAGCCGGTGGCGATGACCACGCCCGCATAATGCGGGTGCAGGCCGACGATCGGCAGGCCGTCGCGGGACGCGGTCCTGACCCCGGCGAAGCTGCGCAGCACGCGGCGGGCGGCCAGCGGCGGGTAGAGATCGAGCGCTTCCCGCAGGATCGCCGCGATGGTTGCGGCATCTGTGCTGTGGTCGCTGCGATGGTCTTCACGGCTGCCGCCGATGAGGAACTGCCCCGTCATCAGCGGGTCGATCACCAGCCCGATATGGCTGTTGTCGCGCACGATGCCGCGTTTCGCGGCCAGATAGGACGCGGCCATCAGATGACCGTCGATGGCCGGACCTGCGACGCTGGCTCGATCGGTGACGGCCATCTGGCCCTTCCGGGGGATCAGGATCTCACCGAGGCCGAGCAGCGGCGCCGAACCGATGCCCGCAGCGACCAGCACGGCGTCAGCCGGGAGGAACTCGTTGCGGACCGCGACACCGCAGGCGCGGCCCGCCCGCATGACGATTTCGGAGACGGGGGCGTTGCGCCGGATGCTGGCGCGGCTCGTCGCCAGAAGGCGCTCAGTGATCTCGTAGCCCAGAGCGTGCCCGTCATCGGGAATCTCGAGCGCAGCGCAGACACTGGCGCCGAGGCCCGGGATGCGGTCCAGCAGCGCCGCTCGATCCACCTCTACGACGCGCTCGCCCGCGGCCGCGAGGTCGGCGCCGTGCTGGGCAACGAGATCGGCCTCGATGGCGGTGCGTGCGACGAGGAAAGTCGAGCGGCGGTGGAACAGGCCGCGAAACAGCCCGTCCTGCTCGCAGCGCACATAGAAGGCACGGGCGTGGCGGGCGAGATCCATCATCGGGCCGGGCCGCTTGCTGGCAACCGAAACCGCCCCGTCCGAGGCGCCAGTCGCGCCCGCTGCCGGCCCGGAGGCATCGAGCAGCGTCACCCGCGCCCCTGCGGCGGCGAGGAAATGAGCGGCGGAAGCGCCGACGATCCCCGTGCCGATCACGGCGACATGAAGGGGTGAAGAGGAGGCCATGCCGAAGCGGTTCGTCCCGTAAAGCGATGGCCCGAACCTCGTCGGCTTCACCTATGGGGTCGATCCAAATCATCCGCCTCGACTTGCATCATTGTTTGCAAGTCGCAGAAACCAAGCTGTTGTAGGGAAACGTGACGCGCCGACCGACGGAAAGGGCCATGCGGGAAGCCAATCTGACGCTCATCCAGACGTTCTTCATCGTCGCGCGCGACGGCTCCTATTCCGCCGCGGCGCGCAAGCTCGGCATGAGCTACCAGTCGGCCGCGAACCATGTCCGCCGGCTGGAACAGCTTCTCGGCGAACGGCTGGTCGTCTCCGAGCAGGGCGCGAAGACGGTGACGCTGACGCCGCGCGGACGGAGCCTCTACAAGCTCTTGCTGCCGGAGCTCGACACCATGCTGACCCGGCTCGACCACACGCTCCAGAAAGAGCGGCCGGTGCTGCGCGTCGGGCTGCCGCAGGCGATCTTCTTCTATCTGATGCCGCCGATCCTGACGCAGTTCCGCGAACTTCACCCGCAGGTCGAGATCATCGCCTATGAACGCGACACCGCCCTGCCGGAGATGATCCGCGACGGCAGCCTCGATCTGTGCATCACCGAGCGCTATTTCGGCGATCCCAACGTGCCGCAGCATCTCGTCTGCACCTATCGCCCCGCGCTGGTCCTGCCACGCGATTGGGGGCCGGCACCGACTGAAAACATCAGGCAATGGGCGCAGGGGCGCCCCTTCATCACCTATGAGCCTGGCCAGCTGCTGCGCAATCTCGCCATCGACTATCTGCAGTCCGGCGATACCGAGATGGAGATCGCGATCTCGACATCCGGCAGTTCGAGCGTGAAGCGTTGCGTCGAGGCGGGTCTCGGCTACGCGATCATCCCGTCCTGGTGCATGGACGGGACGGAGACGACGATCACCTCGGTCGATCTGCTGGATCTGCCCGAGATCCCGATCTATTTCGGCGAAGCCAGCTTCCTGGCGCGCAACCCCTATGTGATGGCGCTGCGCCAGCTTTGCGTCGGCCTGACCTCCGCGACGCGAGCGCGCGCCGACGCCATCTGAGCGCGGCCGGCCCCCTATCGCGTCAGCTTCCCCATGCCGAGAGGAGGTTCAGTTCGGAGCGCAGGCGGCCGGGATCCGGCAGTGCCGCTTCGATCGCCGCATGAAGGTCCCGCCAGATCGGCACCGCATCAGCCAGAACCGCGCGGCCGGCCGGCGTCAGGGAGAGCAGGCGAACGCGCTTGTCCCCCTGATCGAGCGCGATCTCCACCAGCCCCCGCCGCTCCAGCGGCTTCAGATTGGCGGTCAGGGTCGTCCTGTCCATCGCCAGCAGCGCGGCGACGCTGCCGAGACTCGGCGGGTTCGGGCGGTTGAGCGACATCAGGAGCGAGAACTGGCCGCTGCTGACGCCGGCAGGCTTCAGGGCGAGATCGAAGCGCCGGGCCAGCGCGCGGGCCGCACGCTGCGCATGCAGGCACAGGCAACTGTCCCGCACGTGGAGCGTTGTCTCAAAGGAAGGATCGGTCGCGGCGCGCATCGGGGGCGGTTGACATCGGCGAACTCTATACGTTGGTATCAACCTAGAACTGCTCGCGTCAATTGACACCGCCGCTCATCCCCAACGGCCCGACGGACCGCAGACCGTTTTCCGCTCGTCGCAACGGCGCGATATCACCGGCCGGCATCGCTATTTCGATCAAAAGGGAGACGACCCATGAAGATCGTGACCAGCCTGAGCTTCCAAGGCCAATGCCGCCAGGCCTTCGAGTTCTATGCCAAGGTTCTCGGCGGCAAGATCACGGCCGCGTTCCCTTATGGCGACGCGCCTCCCGGCATGCCGATCACCGACGAGAAGTACAAGAACTGGCTGATGCATTGCTGGCTGGAGGTCGGTGACCAGGCGCTGATGGGCGCCGACATGGACGCCGGCTGGGCCCCGAACATCGAAAAGCCCAAGAACGGCTTTGACGTCACCCTCCACACGCAGGACAAGGCGCAGGCGCAGCAGTGGTTCAGCCAACTCTCCGAAGGCGGCCGGGCTGCCATGCCGTTCGGCGAGACCTTCTGGTCTCCCGGCTTCGGCTCGCTGGTCGATAAGTTCGGCATCCCGTGGATGATCAACACCATCCCCTCCGCCGACTGGAAGCCGCAGGGCTGATCCCCAAGCGCGCAGCCAGCCGCAGCATCACTTTCCATAGCGCCAGGATCGGTCGATCCGGCTGAAGCCTGCTCAAATCACTCGCCGTGGTCGTGCACGTCAGAATGCCCGCGGCGCCAATAGGCGGCAACGAGGTGGCGCTCCTTCGGAAGCTTCCGCTCGGCGCGCAGGTGCTTCCGGATGGCGCGCGCGGCAGCCTGCTCGCAGCCGGCGAAGACGAAGGGTTCCCCACCCTCCGGCAGCGCGATGGCACGGACAGCGTCCAGCAGCAGGTCGGTCGAGCCTGCCGACAGGCCGTTGCGATGTAGCCAGGTGATCTCCAGCGCGGCCTTGGAGGAAATCTGCTGCTCCTCCGTCCGGTCAGCCACCTCGATCACGATTGCGGCGCGCGCCGCCGCAGGCAGCGAAGCGGCGATACGCGCAATCGCCGGCAGTGCGGTCTCGTCGCCGCAGAGCAGGTACCAGTCGGCCGGAACCACGTCGCCGCCGCCGGGGCCCAGCAGCCCGACGCGGTCCCCCGTTCTCGCATTCCGGGCCCAGACCGAGCCCGGTGAATCATCATGCAGCACGACGTCGATGGTCAGTTCCCGGCGGACATGATCAATGGCGCGGATCGTGTAGACCCGCCTCGCCAGCTCATCCTCGCCTTCCGGCCAGATGACGCGGCTGTCCGGCCCGACCTTCGGCCAGACCGGCGCGCGGCCGGGCGGCGGGATCAGCAGCCGGACATGCAGGCCACCGGTCTCGAAATGGGCCGGATCGTCGCAAGCGACGACAACACGCCGCATCGCCGGCGTGATGTCGTGGGCGCTGCGCACCACAGCCTCGCGGAAATAGGGAATCCGCGCCTCAGTGGGAAGATCGCCCTGCCAGCTCAGCGCGACGGCCTCGCCTCCGGCGAACTCAAACAGATGCTCGGCGACCGAAGAGGTGACGACGAACAGGTAGCTCTCATTCGGGCTGATGACCGAAATGCCAAGCGCGGCATCCGCGATGTCGAGCTCGACCGCGCCAAACGGGCCGTCGAAGCGGGCGCCGCCGGAGCGTCGCGTGACAGCGGCATGCTCAGTGAAATGGCCGCAGAGCCGGTCGAGCATCGCCGTCGGATCGGCCAGCGCGACTCGCGCGCTCGCATGCAGCCCGTCAGCCATTCCGGCCTCCTCCACGGTTCAATTGCCAAATCAGGTAGGGCCCGCCGATCAGCGCCGCGAACAGGCCGACCGGCATCTGATAGGGGAAGGCCACGAGACGGGCGAGCCAATCGGCGACGATCATCACGCCGCCGCCGATCAGCACGGAAGCGAGCAATTGGCCGCGGGCCCGCGCAAAGCCGGCCAGGCGCGCGAGATGCGGAGCGATGAGACCGATTAGGCTCAGCGGGCCGACGAGCAGCGAAGCGACAGCCGTCATCAGGGCGGCGACGGCTGCAAGGCAGAGGCGGCTGCCCTCCACCGGCAGGCCGAGGCTGCGGCTCGCGGCCTCCCCGAGCGGCAGCAGGTCGAGCCAGCGCACGGTGAACAGGACCGGCGCGATCAGCACGACGCATGCGATCAGGCCGGTCCAGGCCTCCAGCTCGCCAGCGCGATTGGTCGAGCCGGAGAGCCAGACGAGCAACATGTAAGCGCGCAGATCGCCCTGGGCGAGCGCGGTCGAGACCAGCGCCATGCACAGGGCGCCCATGGCAATGCCGGCAAGCAGCAGGCGTTGCGGCCCGACACCCGGGCGCGCGGCGAAGAGCAGCATGACGAGGAGCACGACAAGCGATCCACCTGCGATGCCGGCCAGCATCGCGAAGGCGCTCGCCGGCAGGAAGGTGAGCGCAAGCATCAGGCCGACCCCGCCGCCCGCGCTGACGCCGAGCACCTCCGGCCCCGCGAGCGGATTGGCGGTGAGGCGCTGCATCAGGCAGCCGGCGGCGCCGAGCAGCGCGCCTGCGCAGCCCGCGGCGGCGAGGCGCGGACCGCGGAACGGCAGGAGCTCCTGGAAGAGCTGACCGGTCGCCAGCTCCCAGCCATCGGGCCCCATTCCGAGAACGAGACCGAGCACGGCGATCGCTGCGATGATAACCGCCAGCGGCGCGAGGGACCCGAGCGATCGCGCCCGCCCCCTGAATGGCGGATCGGCCACCTGCGGCGGCAGCGCCGGCGGAACACGGCGCATCAACCAGATCAGCAGCGGGCCGCCGAGCAAGGCGGTAGCGGCACCGGTCGGCGCCAGATCATTGAAGCCGGAGCCCAGCAATTGCACGGCGCTGTCGGTAATCGAGAGCAGCAAGGCGCCGAGCGCGGGCGCTGCCAGAAGCATCCGGCGCGGTGTGCGGGCGCCGAATTCGCGCGCCAGCGCCGGCGCCGCGAGGCCGACGAAGCCGATGACGCCGACCTGAGCGGTAACGCTCGCCGCCAGCCAGACAGCAAGGCCAAGCACGGCGAGGCGCGCGCCGTGCAGGGCAAGGCCGAGGCTGCGTGCCATGTCGTCGTCGAGCCCGAGCAATGCGAGGGGGCGCAGCAACAACGCCGCCAGGATGGCGCTCAGCGCGAGCCGAGGCGCCAGAGCCAGAGCCGCGTCCCAGCTTTGCTGGTTGAGCGAACCTGCTCCCCAGATGAATAGCGACAGCACGTATTCGCCCCGGGCGAGAATGACGACCGCGCTCGCCGCAGCGCAGATCAGCGAGACGACCATCCCTGAGAGGATCACGGTCATCGGATCGAGCCTGTGCCGCCAGCTCAGGCCGAGGACGAGGACGACCGCGGCAATGGCACCGGCGAAGGCGACGCCCTCCCCCGAGAACGCCATCAGCGCCGGCGCATAGGCGGTGGCGACAGTCAGCGCGAGCTGCGCTCCGGAGGCGATGCCGAGGGTGGAGGCATCGGCGATCGGGTTGCGCAGGACACGCTGCAGCAGCATGCCAGCGAGGCCGAGCGCCGCGCCGCTCAACAATGCCGTCACGGCTCGCGGCACCAGGCTGTGCCAGAGCAGGATGCTTTCGAGCGTGCTGGCGAGCTCCGGCGATGCTTGCAGCGGCGGGCGCGTCGCGACGACCGTGGCGAAGAGAAGCGCCGCCGCCAGCACAGCAAGAAGCCAGGCGCTGCGATGCCCTCGCGGCGGCAGGCCCGTGGATGCGATCGCCTCAGCCACGCGCTGCCCCTGCCTCGATCAGGGCGGCGGCCAGCAGCCGCGCGAAGCGCCGCGCCGCCGGCAGACCGCCATAGGGGTTGATCGAGCCGATCTGCAGCAGCCGCCCTTCGCGCAGATTGGGCAGGGCATTCCAGAAGGCACTGGCCGCAAGCGCCTGCATGGCGCCGGGCGGCACCGGCGGGATCAGCACGATGAAGGCTTCGGGCACGCGCACCAGCGCCTCTAGCCCGATCGGCGCCATGGCCGAATAGCTCGTATGCTCCGTCCAGGCATTGGCGAGGCCGAGCCGCTTCAGCACCTCCCCGAACATGCTGTCATCGCCGAAGACGCGGAAATGCCGCGCGTCGCCGAGATTGACCGGGATCACCGGGCGCGTTGCATAGGGCTTCAGCCTGTCACGAAGAGCCGCCAGCTCGGCCTGCGTCTCGGCGATATAGCGCTCGGCCCGCTCGGCGATGCCGAGGCGCGCGCCGATGCTGCGGGTCATCGCGACCGCCGGCTCAAAAGGCAGCAGGCCGGACGCGTAGATGGTGAAGGTCTCGACCGGTGCGATCCGGCGGAGCCGCGGTTCGGAGCCGACATAGAAGCTCGACGAGAAGATCAGCTGCGGCCGGGTCATCAGCAGCAGCTCGAAATTGATCGTTCCGCGCAGGCCGAGATCGGTGACGCCAACCGGCACTTCGGGCTCGACAGCGATCTCGCGGAACTGGCGCAGCTCGGGAGCGGCGACCGGCGGCACGCCGAGTGCGAGCAACGTCTCCAGCACCGACCAGTCGACCGTGGCGACGCGCAGGCTCCCGGCCCGCGCCGGCACGGAAAGGCCGGCAGCGGCGAGAAGCGCGAGCGCGCCGCGTCGTGTCGGGAGTGCCGTACTGTGGATCATGCGTCCGGGTCTAACATGACGGAAGGCCGCAACGCGTGGCTGCGGCCTTCGATCGCTGCGGATTTCAGCGCCTACCAGCGATAATTCGCCGAAACGGTGACGGTGCGGGCATCGCCATAGCCACAGCCGGAATAGCCGTTGCAGCTCTTCACATAGACCTTGTCGAACAGGTTGGTGACGTTGACCGCCATGCCCCAATTGCCGACGCGGTAGCGGATCGCGGCGTCCACCACCGTCGCGGCCGGCACCTTCAGCGTGTTCTCGGCATCGGCATAAGAGCGGCCGACATAGCGGACGCCCGCGCCGAGCCCGACGCCTTTGAAGAAGCCGTCCGGCACGGTGTAGTCGAGCCAGCCCGAGGCCAGGACTTCAGGAACGACGATCGGCGTCTTGCCGACGAGCTGCGGACGCATGTCCTTGGTGGTCTTCAGGTCGTAAGCCGTGAAGGAGGCCAGGACCTTCAGGTCCTTGGTGATGTTGGCCTTGGCCTCAAATTCGAAGCCGCGCGAGGTGACCTCGCCGATCTGGTTCTGGGCGAAGGGGTTGATCACGGTCGGCGCCGGGCTCAGCACGTTCTGCTTGGTGAGATCGAAGACCGAAGCGGTGAACAGTGCGTCCATGAAGCCCGGCTTGTACTTCACGCCCGCCTCGAACTGCGTTCCCTCCTCAGGACGGAAGGGCTGGGCCGCACCGCCGGTGAGGTTCGGATTCGCATCGAAGACGGGGTTGAAGAAGCTCGCGACGCTGACATAGGGCGTCAGCCCGTTGGCGAACTCATAGGCGAGACCGGCGCGGCCGCTCCAGGACGCCTCCTCCTTGTCGTAGCTCGGCGAGAACAGCAGCCCCGGTGCGCTGACCGACTTCTTGTCGACATAGTCGTAGCGGCCGTTCAGCGTCACCAGCCAGCCACCGCCGAAACGGATCTGGTCCTGGGCGTAGAAGCCGAGCTGATGATGCTTCAGGTCCTGGTCGAGATAGACGCCGGGCACGCCCTGCGGCGCGCCATAGATCGGGTTGGTGACGCTGATCGGCGTCGCGCCGCCCGAGGCCTGGGTGTGGTCGATGTTGAAATACTTGTAGTCGACGCCGAAGAGCAGCGAATGCTGCAGCGGGCCGGTATCGACCTTGCCGTCGACGCGGTTGTCGACCGTGAAGGTCCTGACCCGCGTCCGCTCCTGGAAGCCGATGCGGTAGAGCTGGTAATCCGGCGCGACCGGTTCAAAGCGATTACCGAACGGCGCGTCCGGGCCGTAGTAGCCATAGCCATAGGGACCGAGCTGCGAGCCCGTCATCACGCCGTAGCGCAGGTTCTGCGTGAAGTTCCAGTTATTGGCGAACTGGTGCTGGAACTCGTAACCGAGAAGCGTCTGCGTGCGCTCCTGGTCGTCGATGGCGGGCTCGCCAAAGAAGGCATCGCGGCGGATCCTGCCGAAGGGCGCGTTCACGACCGTGCCGACATAGGGCAGGAAGCCGCCGCCGACATGGACCTGGTCGAGCGCGGCATACATGCCATAGGCGGTGAAGCGGGTGGCGCCGGTCGGCTGATAGGTGATCTGCGGCATGATCACGCCGCGGAAGTCCTTGGAATAATCGGTGTACTGGTCACCGCCGGAGATCTTGCCGGTCAGCCGCGTGCTCCACACGCCCTTCTTGTCGCTGACGCCGATGTCGAAGGCGCTATAGGCATTCCCGAAATTGTTGATGCCGGCCTCGATGTAGCCGAAGTTGCCGCCGGTCGGGCGCTTGCTGACGAGATTGATGATGCCGCCCGGATTGGCGCCGCCATAGAGCACCGAGGCCGGGCCCTTGAGCACGTCGACGCGCTCGAGCAGGAACGGATCGATCTGGAAGCCGCCGAAGCCGTAGGAATAGAGCTGCAGCCCGTCCATGAAGACGCCGGTCTGCGTCGCCTGGAAGCCACGGATATAGAGCCAGTCGGTGTCGGGATCGGGACCGAAGGTCTGCGCCGCGACGCCTGCGGTGTAGCGCAGCGCCTCATCGACCTTCAGCGCCTTGCGGTCGTCGATCTCCTCGCGACCGATCACCGAGACGGATTGCGGGATCGCGGTGATCGGCGTGTTGTCCTTCGAACCCGTGGCCGAGCGCGTCGCGACATAGCCGTTGACCGGCCCGGTGGCCGTCTCGGCCTGGCCCTCGACTGTGATCGTGTCGAGCTGCACCGTCGGTTGCGGCGGTGTCTGGGCAAAGGCAGTCGCGCTGTAAAGAAGGGCCGCCACTGAGGCAGTCGAGCAAAGAATAAAGTGTCTCTTCATATCTCCGAAATAGCACATGCCCAGTTCAATCCCCAGCTCTGCGTGCCAGATCAGAATTGGTCAAATTTAGAACCATTCAAAATACGAGCACTGTTTCGTCCAGCCCATTATCATCGCCGGTAATTGGGGGATTGATCGTTCCTGCCGTGCATTGAACGTTCTTGGGCTGACGGCTATAGTCGGGCTCCTCGCGTTGCATTTCGATCACGCACTTCTGTGCAACTGCCCGGCATCGGGAGGTTCAAAGATGGGTTTCCAGCCGCGCATGCGTTCGAGCCGCGAAGGCATCAACGTGATCGGTGCGCTCAAATACCGGGTCTGGAACGGCGTCGTCGCTGATCTCTGGCAGGCCGAATGCCAGGCCGGCGCGACCGGCGAATATGTCTCCGAGCATCCGCGGCTCTTCGTCGTGCTCGACAAGGTCGGCGGCCAATTCGAGACGCGGCTGCATCCCTCCGAGCAGGGCGTATCGAGCCGCGGGCGGGCGCATTCGATCAGCTTCATGCCGGCAGGCGTCCCCGTCTGGGGGCGGACGCAACAGCGCATGCGCATCCGCCATCTCGACCTGCATTTCGACGCGGCCAAGGTGAGCGAGCGGCTGGGCGAAGCCCTGTCGCCCGATCTCCTGATGCAGCCCAGGATCATGTTCTCGAATGAGCGCATCCAGACGCTCGCCCGGCTGATCGCCGGCGAGTGCGCCGAGCCGCATGCGCGGCACGACCTTTATGGCGACGGCCTCGTCCTGGCGGTGCTGATCGACCTTTTCGGTGTGCGGGGCAGCGCACCACGTCGACGGACGCCGCTGACGGGCTGGCAGCTCAAGGCGGCGACCGACTACATCACCGAACATGCCGCCGGCACGATCCGCCTGCAGGACCTCGCCGAACTGGTCGGCATGTCGCAATCGCATTTCAGCCACGCCTTCAAGGCCTCGACCGGCCTGCCGCCGCATCAATGGCAGTTGAAGGCCAGGATCGAGCGCGGCCAGCGGCTGCTCGCGGCGGGCGACAGGCCGCTGACCGAGATCGCGGCCGAGGCCGGGTTCTCCGACCAGGCGCATTTCACCCGCGTCTTCAGGCGCATGGTCGGCGAGACGCCGGCCGCCTGGCGGCGCGCCACGGCCGGCGGCTCGGCGCTCGCGAACTGACGCGATTTCCCGGCGCGACCCGGCTGGCCGAGGCCAGACGCCCTACTTTCGCCTTCGATGGCGGCGGTGTAGGTCAAGGCGACGGTGGCCAAGGTCCCGACAACCTCTCCAAGGTGAATTCGATCATGAACAGCAAGGCTTCCGCGATTGCGTCGGACGACGGCCTGCTCGCCGCTCAGGCGCTTTCGATGGGCGGGGCGCATCAGCTGCCGGATGGCCATGAGGAGCTGTTCGAGCTCGAAGGGGTCACGTTCGGCGTGCCCGGCCGCGTGCTGCTCGAACCGCTCAGCTTCTCACTGCCGACCAGACGCATGATCGGGCTGATCGGCCATAACGGCTCGGGCAAGTCGACGCTGCTCAAGCTGCTCGCCCGCCAGCAAGCGCCTTCGGGCGGGACGATCCGCTTCGAAGGCAAGCCACTCAGCGCCTGGAACGGCCGGGCCTTCGCGCGCAAGGTCGCCTATCTGCCGCAGCAGACACCGCCCTCCTCGGGCATGCTCGTCAAGGAACTGGTCGCGCTCGGCCGCTATCCCTGGCATGGCGCGCTCGGCCGCTTCGGCGCGAAGGACCACGAGAAGGTCGCAGAAGCGATGGCGCTGACCGATGTCGAGCCCTTCGCTGACCGGCTGGTCGACACGCTCTCGGGCGGCGAGCGCCAGCGCGTCTGGCTCGCCATGCTGGTCGCTCAGGATGCCGAGTGCCTGCTCCTCGACGAGCCGACCTCGGCGCTGGACATCGCCCACCAGATCGAGGTGCTCTCGCTGGTGCACCGGCTCTCCGCGGATCGCGGCCTCGGCGTCATCGTCGTGCTGCACGACGTCAATATGGCGGCACGGTTCTGCGACGAGATCATCGCGCTGCATTCCGGCAGGATGATCGTCCGAGGCGCACCGCAGGAGATCATGACCTCGCAGCAGCTCGCCCGCATCTACGGCGTCGACATGAGCGTCATCGCCCATCCACAGACACAGCGCCCGATCGCCCTCCCAGCCTGAGAGCGGTCGTCGCGGAGACGGATATGGATCTGATCAAGCGGTTCGCCGCCTATTACCGGCCGCATCGCGGCCTGTTCCTGCTGGATTTCTGCAGCGCGGTCGCGGCCGGGCTGCTGGAGCTCGCCTTTCCCGTCGCGGTGACGCTGTTCATCGACCGGCTACTGCCGACCGGCCAGATCGGGCTGATCGCGATCGCCGCCGCCGGCCTCTTCGCCGCCTATCTGATCAGCGCGGGGCTTCAGGTCATCGTGACCTATTGGGGCCATATGCTCGGCATCGGCATCGAGACCGAGATGCGCGCCAAGGCCTTCGACCATCTCCAGAAACTCTCTTTCGGCTTCTTCGACAACCAGACGACCGGCCATCTCGTCGCGCGACTGACCAAGGATCTCGAAGAGATTGGCGAAGTCGCCCATCACGGCCCGGAAGACCTCTTCATCGCCGTGATGACGCTGATCGGCGCCTTCATGCTGATGCTGTGGGTGCATGTGCCGCTCGCCGTCGTCACCGCGCTCGTCGTGCCGCTCACCGCTTTCGTCACCATCCGCTACGGCAGCCGCATGACCACGAACTGGCATGCACTCTATGGCCGGGTCGGCGACTTCAATGCCCGCATCGAGGAGAATGTCGGCGGCATCCGGGTCGTCCAGGCCTTCGCCAACGAGGACCATGAGCGCCGGCTCTTTGCCGAGAGCAACCGCCGCTATCGCGATACGAAGCTGCAGGCCTACAAGCTGATGGCCGCCTCGACCTCGCTGTCCTATCTCTCGATGCGCTTCGTGCAGGTCGTGGTGATGCTGGCCGGCGGCTGGTTCGTGGTGCGCGGCGAATTATCGGCGGGCGGCTTCGTCGGCTTCCTGCTGCTGGTCAATGTCTTCTTTCGGCCCGTCGACAAGATCAATGCCGTCATCGAGAGCTATCCGAAGGGGATCGCCGGCTTCCAGCGCTATCTCGCCTTCCTGGCGACGCGGCCCGACGTCGCCGACCGGCCGGCCGCACGTACCGTCGAGCGGCTGCGGGGCGATATCGCCTATCGCGGCGTCCGCTTCGGCTACAGCGCGCAGCGGCCGATCTTCGAGGGGCTCGACCTCGAGATCAAAGCCGGCGAGACGATCGCCTTCGTCGGCCCGTCCGGCGCCGGCAAGACTACCATATGCTCGCTACTGCCACGCTTCTACGAAGTCACGGGCGGGGCGATCCTGATCGACGGCATCGACATCCGCGACATGACGCTGAAGTCGCTGCGCTCGAACATCGGCATCGTGCAGCAGGATGTCTTCCTGTTCGCCGGCACCATTCGCGACAACATCGCCTATGGCCGTCTCGATGCGACCGAGGAGGAGATCGCCGAGGCGGCGCGTCGCGCGCGGCTCGACGGCGTCATCGCGGCGCTGCCACAGGGCCTCGACACGGTGATCGGCGAGCGTGGCGTCAAGCTCTCGGGCGGGCAGAAGCAGCGCCTCGCCATCGCCCGCATCTTCCTGAAGAACCCGCCGATCCTGATCCTGGACGAAGCGACTTCCGCGCTCGACACCGAGACCGAGAAGGCGATCCAGGAATCGCTCGCCGAGCTCTCACAGGGCCGGACCACGCTCGTTATCGCGCATCGGCTGGCGACCATCGCGAATGCGGACCGGATCGTCGTCGTCGAGGGCGGGCAGGTGGTCGAGCAGGGCAGTCATGCCCAGCTTCTCGCCCGCAAGGAAGGCCGCTATCGCAGCCTTCATGCCGCGCAGGCCGGCGGGTTCCGGGAAAGCGCGGAAAGCGCCATCGCCTGACGCTCGCGATCGAAGCGTGACGCCGCTGAACAAGGCGGCGGCGTCTGGAAATCCGCTGGGGAGTCCGAGCCAGCCCGAACGCGATTCTGGACGCGTTGTTCTCGCTTTGGTTAACGTCGAGCATTATCGTCACAAAGTCGCCGAACTTCCTGATCATATCGCGTGCCACGACATGGTTAACGCTCATCAGAAATCGGAACGATCAGTCTTGTTGAATAAGAACGAATAGCAGCCTCAGCTGCTATATATCGCATAGCTCAGAATCGTCCTGATTCAGACCGCGTCAATCCTTCCCGCCTCGACCGGCTCCACAAAGTAGACCAATGCTTCGGCCGGTCTGTCCAATCTCGGACAGGCCCGAAGCGCTTGCGCTCGGCTGCCCCCTTCCCCCTGGAGATATCGCATGACGCGCATCGCCTCACTGGCGCTGCTCGCCCTGGCGGCTTTTGCCCAGCCGGTGGCCGCATCCACACCGATGACATCGCTCATCCTCTCGGGCGCATCCGTCGTCCTCGACGGAGATACCTTGGCAAAGGAGCAGCGTTGCCTGGCCGAGGCGATCTATTTCGAGGCCCGCTCGGAAAGAGAGGACGGCCGTGTCGCCGTCGCCCAGGTCGTGCTGAATCGGGTCAAGAGCGGAACCTATCCAGGCTCAGTCTGCGGCGTCGTCTACCAGAACCGTCACCGCCGCCTCGCCTGCCAGTTTTCTTTCGCTTGCACAGGCAAGCCGCTGCGCATCACCGAACCCGAGCCGTGGGAGGAGGCGGTGCGGATCGCACGCGAGGTCTATGAGGGTAGGATCTATCTGGAGGAAGTCGGCACCTCGACGCATTATCACGCCGACTACGTCCAGCCGGACTGGGCTAGGAAATTGAAGAAGATGGACGTGATCGGCCGTCACATCTTCTACGTTGAGTACCAGAGGTGGGCGGCATCGTAGGGCCGCTGGAGGCAGCTCCGGCGCTGCTTGAATGCCTGCAATCGGCAAGCCCGCCGCAACAGTCCGAAAGAGCGCGCTTCGCGTGGTGGTGATGGATCGCGCGGCTAGACGCTCAGAGGAAGGCGAAGTCGTCGGCCAGGGACCAATCCGAGAGATTTATCGCGGTCCAAGGGCTCCTCGCCCTTGGGCCTTTGAAGCGCGCCTCGGGCGCCTGGGCATGGCCGCAGCGTTGCACCGAAGGGTGGAGTTCAGGGTCCGACGAGCTGCCCGCCGTCGACCACGACGGTCTGCGCGGTGACCCAGCTGGCCTTGTCGGAAGCGAGGAAGAGCACGACCTCGGCCACTTCCTCGGGCTTGCCCATCCGCCCGAAGGGGATGCTGGCCAGCGTCGTCTGGTAGAGCTCGGGATTCGACGTCTTGCGGTCCTCCCAGGAGCCGCCCGGAAACTCGATCGAGCCCGGCGCAACGCAGTTCACCCGTATGCCCTTCCGCGACAGCGTCTTCGCCTGGCTCGCGGTGTAGTGCATCACGGCCGCCTTGACGGCACCGTAGGGCGCCGACCGCGACGACGCCCGCAGGGCGGAGATCGACGAGATGTTCACGATCGACGAACCCGGCTTCATGTGGGGGATCGCCGCATGGCTTCCGCGGACGACCGCCATCATGTCGACGTTGAGCGAGGCCGCCCATCCCTCCTCATCGTCCGAATGGCCGAAGCCGGAAGCGTTGTTGACGAGGACATCCAGTCCCCCGAGAGCCTTCACCGCTTCGGGCAGATAGGTCTCGATTGCCTCCGCCTTGGCGAGGTCGACGCTCGCCGCGTGAGCCGTGACGCCGAACGCCTCGATCTCGCGACGGGTCGCTTCGAGCGGCCCGGCACCCCGCGCGCAGATCGAGACGGATGCCCCGCCGGCAGCGAAGCCGAGCGCGATGGAGCGTCCGATACCACGGCTGCCGCCCATCACGACCACGCGCTTGCCGGTGAATTCCTTGGCCATGACGGCACGTCCTTCCTGATTTGCGTATCCGCTCCCTTATAGCTGCAGAGAAGGTCTCGCTTTCAAGCCCCATCGGCATGGCGCGCCACATCACGGGGGGCGGCGCGGATACCCGTCCTGGCCGTCAATCGGCGCGGGCAAACAGCTCCCGGTCGCGCGCGCGGACGGGATCTGTCCAGTCACGCTCAAACCAGGGCTTCTCCCCGTCCCCTGGAGGAAGCTTCAGCTCGAGCGGCCGCGCCGGGCCATGCTCCTCTTCGGAGGCGACCCGAAAGACGTAATGATCGTAGATTCGGAGCGCCTCGATCATGTAGCTCGTCGCAACCGTCCGGTCGCGGACGAGAACCAGGTTCTCGCCATTCTCATCATCCGCCGGTTCCGAGAAGTTGTAGGAGCCGAGATAGACGCGAGCCGTCGGCTTGTCGAAATCGAGCACGAGGAACTTGTGATGCATGCGCGTCCCGCGCTGCTTGCCGTCGAGACCAGCAAGTCCGGACGGCTCAGTCAGGAAGGGCGGCGGGACATTGCCGGTAAGGGCCGCGGCGCGCACGACCTTGCGACGATTGTCTGGGGTCAAAACGATCAGGCCGAGGTTCCCTGCCTCGACCCGCGCATCGGCGATGCCCATGACATGCATCGGCGGGCGCTCGAGAGCACGGCCCAAGGCGGGGCCGATCGCGCCCTTGGTGGTCTGTCCAAGGAAGGCGAGCGAGAAGAAGACGCTGGACTCGGCGCTGTCGATGTCGGCGCCGATCTCGTCGAGAAGGCCATTGGCCTCGCTGTGCGGCGAAAAGGCGACCTTCGCATCGACGCCGGGCAGGCCGAGATCCAGCCAGCCGGCAGCGCTTGGCGATGCGCGAAACTGGCCAGCGTTTCCGGCATGGAAATAGGCTTCGAAGGCTTCGAAGTAGTCGTCGACCGCGCTGCTGCTGCGAACGGCCAGGGTGTTGTTCGACTGAACGTAGAAACCCCGCCAGCTCAGATTGGTGGACCCATAGAGGACGGTCGCGATGCCCCCACCGCGAACCGCGATCGATTTCTGATGCTGCAGGTTCGCCATATGCTGTCGTTTGACATTGCCGGCCCCCGCCGACGCGAAGAGACGCTGCGCGGCTTTCGACTCAGGTGAATCGGGCCGGCCGTGCCCCTTCGTGCGCGCGCTGTCGTCGATGATGATCCGAAGCTTCGGGCCTAACGCCTCCAGCCTCTCGAGAACCTCAGGCAGGTTGAGGTCGTAGGCGATGACGCGGACCTCGGCCGCAGCCTCGCGGGCCCGGTCAAGCAGGGCGAGCGTTTCGGCTCGCGCCTCGAAGCCCATCCAGGCGAGTGCCCGGGCCGCATCGACATGAGTCGGCACGAAGTCGAGCCCCTCGTCGCCGTCCGGGGGCACGAGGCTCGTCAGCGGTCCTCCGGCGGCGAAGTTTCGGACGAAGGCCTGCGACGAGACATAGCCGCGCGTGAAGGCCACGTTGAGTTTCCCGGGGATGGTTTCGCGCATGAGTGCAAGTTCGGCCTCCTGGGCCTCGCCCCCCGTCAGCGCGCCGGCGTCACCCATAAACAGAGGCACGACGCGATAGAGAAAAGGCCCTTCCAGAGCCGCGTCGAAGGGAAAATGCACCCAGCGGAACTTCTGGATCGGAGCCTGCGTCGAGCGGATGCCGTCCGCGGGCACCGGCTGACCGGGAAAGCCGATCCGATTGTGGACGGTCTTGAAGAACGCTGCGCCGGGCTCGCGATACTGGATGGCAAAACCGACGAAATTCGCCGGCGGGCGCCCGGTCTTCCAATCCATGCCCAGAAGGACCATTCCGTCGCCGCGATGAATGGTGAGACTGAACGGCGCAGCGCTGTTCTTGCCG
This sequence comes from Hyphomicrobiales bacterium, assembly GCA_900473415.1. Taxonomy (GTDB): domain Bacteria; phylum Pseudomonadota; class Alphaproteobacteria; order Rhizobiales; family Beijerinckiaceae; genus Allobosea. The sequence continues at coordinate 353 of UCLR01000047.1, read as the reverse complement.
ACCACGCGGAACGAGGTGTCCATGGCTGCCTCCCCAGTTCCGGAGGAGGATGACACCGTTTCGTGACACGATGAAATTTCGAGACCGGCTCCAGCCACATACTGGCCAACACGGCTCGAGAGGTCGATCGCGACCAGCCTCGGCATCCTGGCTAGACTTGGCCTTGTCTCTCGAAGGCTTCGGGCCGCTGTGAGGATTTGGCCTGACACGCTGGGTCTTTGCGGCGCGTCGGTGTTTCGGCGGCGTTGGCGGCCGACCTGCGCTATCGGGAGTGCCCACGACGAGAAAGCCGCCCTTTTGGGGGGCGGCTGTTGCGGCGTGTTGTTTTGGAGATTTGGTTGCGGGGGCTGGAT
>UCLR01000048.1 GCA_900473415.1 Hyphomicrobiales bacterium | reverse complement strand
GGCCTGAAAACAGCGCTCACATCCCATAGAGACCGCATCATGGAAATTCGCGTCGGTTACCGGATCGAGATCGTTACTGCCCAACCGACCCCCGGATTGCTGCTACTGGATCCCCATCCCAGCCGCGACGACGATGTCATCGAAGGGCCCAAGCCTTCGATCAAAGCACTGAGGGACGGCAGCTCGATCCCTACGTCGGAATATATGGACAGCTACGGCAATCGATGCCGCCGGCTCGTCGTGCCAGCCGGTGGTGCGATGTTCACCAACGACATGATCGTCCGCGATAACGGAGCTCCAGATACTTGGGACCGGGACGCGCAGGAAGTCTGGCCTGCCGACCTGCCATCCGAGGTGATCGAGTATACGCTCTCCAGCCGCTACTGCGAAGTCGACGAGCTCTCCGCGACCGCCTGGAACCTGTTTGGGGCGATCGCTCCCGGCTTGAATCGGGTGCAGCAAATTTGCAATTACGTGAATGCGCATATCAGGTTCGACTATGAGTGCGCTCGGAACACGCGCACCGCCGCGCAGGCCATGAACGAGGGTATCGGCGTCTGTCGCGACTTCACGCATCTTGCGATCGCGCTTTGCCGAGCCATGAACATTCCCGCCAGATATTGCAACGGCTTTCTCGGAGACATCGGAGTTCCGCCTGATCCAGCGCCGATGGATTATAATGCCTGGTTCGAGGCCTATCTCGGCGGCAAGTGGTACATATTCGACGCCCGCCACAATCTGCCTCGCATCGGCCGCGTCCTGGCCGCGCGGGGCCGCGATGCCGCCGATATCCCGATGATTCATACCTTCGGGCCGCACACGTTGCAGAAGTTCGAGGTCATAACCGACGAGGTGACGGCATCTGCGTAAGCGTGCGGAACATGGCCTCCAAGGGCGCGTTCCTTCTGCGACGCCGCATGGGCGGCAAACTGGATTGGAATTTTCCCCAATGGGTAGCACCACCGACAAGATCAAGGGCATGGCCAACGAGGCTGCTGGCAATGTAAAGCAGGCCGCCGGTAGGGCGATGGATAAGCCAGGCCTCGAAGCCGAGGGAATTGTGCAGGAGCGCAAGGGCGAGGCCCAGCAGGCGCTGGGGAAGGGCAAGGAAGCCGTGAAGAAGGCGGTCGACAAGGCCTGATTGCCTTCTCCACTCGGATTTAGTGGGCCGCCGAATGGCGGCCCACTTTTTTGTTGCGGCAACGCTCACGCCTTCGGAACAGGCCGGTCAAGCGCGAAGTTCTCGTACCAACCCGCACGCTGACCTCCGATCATCTTTGCGATCATGCGAGACGCCAGGAAGCTGAAAGTGATCCCATTACCGCCGTATCCATATGCGGCGTAGAGGCTCGGCATGCCCGGTGCTTGACCGATCAGAGGCAAGCCGTCCTCGGTTTGGCCGAACGCGCCCGACCAGACCAGGTCAGCCTTGGCGACGGCATTCGGCCTGAGAAGTGAGAGTTTCTTCAGTATCGCCTCAGCCTTCTCCGGCATCAAAGCATCCCGCTCTTCGGGCTTCGTGAGGCTATCGTCGTCTTCCCCGCCGATCACGATGCGCTTGTCCGTGGTAGTCCGGGCGTAAAGATAGTCCTCCGACGCCTCCCAGATCAGGACTTCGTCCCGCCAAAGCGAGTCCGGTGTTTGAGGCGCCGTCGCAATCGCCCAACTCGACGCGGTGCTGTGTAGGTCGGTCTTCAGGAAGTCCGGCATGACGTAGCCTGTCGCCAGGACGACCTTGCCAGCTTCGATGTGACGACCGTTTTCCAGCTCGACGATCAGTCCATGGCCGAAGCTGTCGTAGGAGACGGCGTGGGCATCAAATATCGTCGCGCCATGCTGGATCGCCTGAGCCAGAAGCGCGTGCGCCAGAAGCAAGGGATCGGCATCCGCTGACCCTGGCGAGATGATCGCGGCCTCCCGATCGAAGTCGAACTCGCGCCGAAGCGTCAGATAATCTAGATAAATGCCGGGCAGCCCAGCTCGTTCACGAAGATGATGCTCCGCGAGCAGCTCCGGCGCCCCGACCTCGCCTCCGGCGATGTAAAGCGAGCTTCGATGACGGAAAGCGCACTGCAATCCCAGATCGTCGACTAACGTCCTCAATCCCGCCACCGCCTGGTGGCTGCGCCAGTAGATGTCGGCAGCGCGCTCGAAGCCGTAGAAGCTTGTGAGCTCGCAGAGCGAGCAATCGATCTCCCATTGCAACATTGCCGTGCTGGCAGTGGTGCTGCCGAAGCCGGCTCGCTGGCGGTCGATCACGCAGACTTGGTGACCAAGGGCGGTGAGATGCTGCGCCAGGAGCGCCCCAGTAATGCCAGCCCCCACGATCAGGATTTCGCAAGTCAAATCGCGTTCGAGCCTGTCGCGGACAGGCCGTCTGAAGCCTGTGAGCCATGGCGGCCGACCACCCCGCAGGTCCTGCTGGACGGTCGTGTCTGAATCGAACATGGCGCACTCGATGGCAGGGAAGTAATGCCCCGGCAGGGGATGCTACCGAGGTATCTCGTCGAGTGCGGTCAGGCCGCCTTCGCAACCGCTGCCGTATTGGCAGGCCCTCCCAATTGGGTGAGAGCCTTGTCGGTCTTCGTCTCCTCGACGAGCGTCGCATCGAGGAGCTTCACCGCATCGCCGTGGCCGAGTTGCTGCGCCCAGGCCTTTAACGTGCCGTAGCGGGCTATCTCGTAGTGCTCGACGGCCTGCGCCGAGGCGATCAGGCCGGCATCGATGGCGGGGCTATCGCCGTAGTCCTCGATGACCGCCTTGCCTTCCTCGATGATGCCTAGGATCGCGTCGCAGGTCTTCCCGCGGGGCGCTTTCCCGATGAGTTCGAAAACCTCGGCCAGACGTTCGACCTGGCCTTCGGTCTCCTCGCGATGAGTTTCGAAGGCCTTCTTGAGCTGGGCGGATTGCGCCGCCTTGGCCATCTTGGGCAAGGCCTTCAGGATCTGCTTCTCCGCGTAATAGACGTCCTTGAGCATGTCATGGAACAGGTCGTCGAGCGGCCTTGGGGTAGTAGCCATGGAGTTTCTCCGGCGATAAGGGGGATCGTGCAGGCCCAACGGGTGGCACGGCCGGGAGTTCCATTTCGCTGGGCGCAGCAGCTCACGGGCATTCGTTCGCGGCCGCTAGGTCGAGGACCCGCTGCGCTGAGGCGGAACCCGAAACGATAAGCCGCGGTTAACATACTGGGGAGCTGCAAATGATCGTCAGCGAGCGCGTTCTAGGGTTCTGTTGAGCGTCGCGATTGTTACCGGCCTGGGCTGGGGCAGGGCATAGCGTTGCCCATGTTTTTGACTCGGTAAGCGACCTTGGCGCGATAGCGATCGCCGCATCTTTTGGTCATTGACCCCGTGGCCGCTGCGACCGAGGCACATCCCCTTGTCTTCTCATTTTCACTGCGGAACCAACAGAAGCCAGCCGCGGGGGCTGTGGTCACGTAAGCCGTCGCAGCGGCGGCAGTAACGAAGCCAATCGCGGCGCCCGAAGCAATCGTTATACTGCGATGCCGTATAGGGGAGAGGTGAGCCCAGTCGCGAGCAAGGGCACTGGCCGAAAGCCCGGTCTGGTGGTTTAATGCGGCGACCGCGGGGAAACGAGCGTTCAGGGAAGGTCGGCGATAGCGTTTGATGGGGCGAGGCGGATCGCCCCCTGCAGCCCTCTAGGAGGCCCGATGGCTACTGGCACCGTGAAATGGTTCAACTCGACGAAAGGCTTTGGCTTCATTCAGCCTGACGGTGGCGGGACGGATGTATTCGTCCACATCAGTGCCGTGGAGCGCGCAGGGCTGCGCGATCTGCGCGACGGGCAAAAGATTTCGTACGAGGTCGTGGCGGACAAGCGCTCCGGTAAAGCGTCGGCCGAGAACCTCAAGGCTGAATAGCGGCGCGGTTGAGATTGGGCGGGCGCAGGCGCACTAACGAGTCGTGGCCGCTGACGGACTTCTTGAGACGTTCTTGTGGTCTTTGCGGATGGAGAGAACCCGGGCACCCAACGGGTAGAAGGCCATGCCTCGCGCGCACTGCTCCGGAAAGCAGTCTGCCTGCGATCAAGAAGCAGGATCAATAGAGTCTGCCACTTCCTCCTTTTTCGCCGTCGGCAGGAGGGTCATCAAAAGAATGAAGGCCGACAGCAACAAACAAACGTTATTCGTGATGATCAAGGGCCATTCGCCGTATTCCATAACCAGTCCAGAGAGCAAAGCCGGCCACAGTGAAACTATACATAGGCGAAATGGCGGTCGTATCGCGGCTTTTCACGATCCTCCATGCTTGAGGAACGAAGCTGACCATCGAGCACGCAGGTGGCGGCCAGTAATCCAATTGCAGTGATCCAGGTCATTGCATGCTCCACGCTTATTTCGGAAAGTGGAAAACCGGAAGAAGTCATTGGCGCAGCCTTCGGCTAGATGCCGGCATTTGTCGCTAGGAACCCGGGCCGACGTTAACTCGACCATATTTGCAGCTCATCAGCCTTCGAAGCGAGAGGCGCTTAAACCAAGGGGGCTCTCGATGCGACCCTCGGACATCATCACAAAGTACGCCGGCGCCGAAGTTGGGGTGCTTCTCCAGCATCGCGAAAAGCATGCCGGAGAGCTGCACGCAGCCTACTGGGTGGAGTACCCATCGATTGCGCATGCGCTGGAAGCTGTTGCAGATGACCTCTTTGAAGGACGCGTCGAAGAAATCATCGCGGGCGGCAAAGCGCTGACGAGCAAGGAAATTCGAGCACTGACCCACTAGGCCTTTCAGGATGCCACTAGTCTCGCGACCTGGTCTGAGGAGAGATAACCGAAGGCCGCGAAAAATGGCGACTGGACAGGGTCACGCGCTCCCAGGATCGGGGACGCCAGGAGCGGCAAAGGTGCTGGGGGTCACGCGACTTCGTTTCGCGTGACTCACGGGGGCAGCTGAACGAGGGCTGCTCGCCGAGAACAGGCTGTTCGAGCTTCATCGACCCTTCAAGTTCCATAAAGCAGCTCAAAACCTGCCGCGAACGGTCGCGCTCTGTGATCGTCGTCACATTCATTTCCCGCGAACTGAGTATCGAATTCTTTGGATTGAGCCGCGGAGAGCGCCACATGGTCCTCACTTTCGATCAAAAAATTGCGCAATTTCATCGCAACTCTATTCGCCAAATGAGAAATGCGGGCCTGTCAGCGTATCTCCTGAGAGAGAATGGCCACGTGATACGCTTCCGTCCTGACGGAAGAAGAGAAGTTCTCGCCTCTGAATCAGCGCTCACACTAAATTCTGGCTCGGAGTCGAGCGTGCTACGACTAGTTAAAGAGCGATCGCAAAGCGGTACGAAGTGGTGATCGCGCTCGCCGCAACCCTAGCATTGGAAATTTGGGTCCGCGCTGCGTAACCTATCGCCGCTCTCTAGAAATCTGTTTTTTGGCCAGCGCGCCAAGGTCAATTCCTGGCGTGGCCGCATCCGAATTGACCTAGATTCGAAGGGCACCCGATGGGACGAGTTTCAGTATCTGCGATTTGTGCCTGCATCTTTTGGGCCGACCTCACAGCGGGCGCGCAATCGATGACACGGCAGGCACGGGCCTGCCTCGCGTGGAACACGGAACTCACGCGCATGCTTGAGAGAAGCGAAGCATTCGGTCTTCACGCCCCGGATCTACGCCAAGGCATTCGCCTTGAAGCCTCTAAGCTGCAAGAGCGGTGTATCCGCGACATCAGCATGGCCTCCCTGAATCGGTATGTCATGCTCACAAAGCTTCTGTATGACGACGAAGCCGATGAAGTTGAAAGCTTTAGCAGTAACCAAGCCGCTGCAGATTGACCTGCAACTAATCCATGACGCCGGAAATGCCTCGAATGTCATCGAAACATTCGTGACGATGTGGCATAGGATCGATCCGCGAGCGGAGAGTCACCATCGGTTCCTGGCGCTAATGAGGTGTCCGGGGGTTCGGGGAGGGCGAATGCAGGAAATACGGATCCTGTCCCATCCGATTGGACGCTTGCACGGGTGACGCACCGCGGACGGGGACGACGGCGCTTCTCGAGGCGAAGCTTCATGCGTAGCGCTGGCGGGATGATCTCGAATGCGGCTCCGATCAACATGTCCTAAAGGGGTCGCGCGAGCCTCGGCAGCAGCGGTGCCTTCGCCATAATGTCCAGAAACTCTTCGCGTGTCGGGGACGGCTCCAGCGTCGGCTTCAACTCCGCCAGTGGCTTCTCCCATGCAAGGCTCGAGGACGGTGCACCCGACGCGGGATCGGCTTGGAAGGAGCTGATCGGATGCCTCTGTATCTGCCCAACGGCCTGTCGGCCTCATCTCGGTTAAGCGGCCTGCCGGTAAGTCAGCGACCGCATGATGTAGGACGCATCGGCGACCTCTGGTTCCGGAGCGAACCGAACAACGCGGGAAAATCGTTGAGCGCCGCGCATTTCGCGGAGGCTGGCCTGCGGCGAGCCGCTGTCTCTCAAAATGGCTGTTTCGTTACCCATAGGAACGCTTGAACCTGACCATTGGTTTATCAGGGTCGCCTGCGAGGCGGGCAACTCTGAAGACCGGGATCAACTTTATGCACTTGGGGAGCTTCGCCATCATCGGCTATTTGCCCTGCACCGCGGCACCGGCTGGAATTGGGCGCCTTTTTCTGGCAGCACAAAAGGCCGGCGGCTTGGTCTACGTGGGTGACGTCAAGACCGGCCCTCAGCGTTTCACCGCTTTGGCGTTGCGCTGGCTGATGGATCGGCAGGTCGTCCCAGCGCCCGCCGTTAAACTGCAACTGAAGCGAGCGCGTTGGGTCGAACCGACGCTTATTGCCGAAATTGCATTTTACGGTTGGACCGACGATCTGAAGCTACGCGGCGCCTCGTTCAAAAGACTTCATGAGGCAGCCACCAACGTTCGCGTCTATCGGGTCTACTAGTCGAACCGGGTGATCTCAGCGGACATCGTCCCGAGCCCGCTTCCCCGGGCCCACCTTTTTCCGCTTTCAAGGCCAGGAACTATTCCGCATCGACAGTGGCTTGCTCCTCGGTCAGTCCCACAGAGGAGAGACCAATGGACAGCAGTAGGATCTCACTGAAAATGAGCCTGTCTCATTCAAATTGGGCCTGAGCGCACGGGCATTTCAACGCAAATGCCGCGTGCACTGAACGCATGACAGGCGTGGGAACCAAGCCTTGGACTTGGGGCGCTACGGGTTATCCTCGGCCGCCTCCTGATCGAATGTCAGCTTCCGGACCGAGGTCGAAGGTGCAAAACCGACCCATAGCCGACCCAACTGCCCTGTCAGCGGTGCCCGCATCGAAGAGGATGAAGTTCGGTGGCTAAGACCATACGTCTGTCCTCGATGAGGACGCCGTGCTTTACGGTGCTTCCTCGGCCAACGGACTCAAATCCTTTGTGACCATAGAACGCCTGCGCCCCATTCGCGGCCTTGACGCGAACGATGTTTGAGCCAAGGGCAGTCGCGTCTGCCATGCAGGACTTGAACAACAGGGAGCCAATGCCGGAGCGTTGGAAATCCGGGTGTACAAAGAGCGCAAGGAGCTCGTCATCCTCCCAAGATGCGAACCCGACTATTGTCGAGCCCTGCTCAGCCACGAAGAACCTCTCCCCCGACGCGGCGGCCTTCAGATATCCCTCAGGTGTGCGACCCTTCATCCAAGCCGCGATCTGTTCGCGCCAATAAAACGATGCCAGTGTTCGGGTCAGGCAGGCACTGTGAATGTCGTGAATCGCCGTTTCATCGCCAACAATCATAGGCCGGACGCGGGCAGAATTGGCGATCTCGCTCCGGACCCCTGTCATGGCGCTCCACTCAGGCAACGGCGAATGCCTATGCTCATATCACCATAATAATGGAAGTGGCACCGAGCAGAACGACCGCTGCCGACCCATTCGGGACCTTGGAGCCTCAGCTGCTCTCACGCTACTCCGAGTCCTCTCCGAGGCCGAGCCTAGCCCGATGACGCCGTCGGTCCCACCGCTCCATCTCCTCTGGAGTGAATGGGTATGGCGAGTCTTTGTCCGTTAGAAGCGTAAAGCCCACCCACATGATCAAGATTAAGCTGAAAAAGGCGAGGTACCCAACGCCGGCGGCCCAATTCCAGAGCGGAATGGACTGCTTAGAATACACCTCGACGAGGTACCACGCGCTGAGAGGTAGGTACAAAAACAGCACCGTGACCATCCCGGGGTTGTAGAAGTACCTGAGCTTGATGTTGAAGACGATGGCGTGAACGATGAATTGGCCGACGCCGAACAACACTATCCCGAATCCCATCCAAATGGCGTCCGGAAAAAAGACCGGCACGAGAGTGATCGGGTACGCGGCCCATACGTTGATGAAAAGGTTGTTGTTCTGATTGAGAGGGTTCCGGTCGAAGGGGCCGCCTTTCGACCTGATGATCTCGTTGTAGTACCACGGGAAACCGCCGGGCCAGCCGAGTTCCTCGAACTGGTGCAAGGTGAGGGCCGCGAAGAAAAGCAGCAGAATGATCTGCACCGTCTGGAGATCGCCCAGGAGAGCGACTGCGGTCGCGATGGCTCCAAATAGGAGCCCAAGGTTGTACCAGTGCCTGCGGAGGAACCTCATTCTCCACCTTTTATCCCGATGGGGGGCACGCTTCGTTGTAAGCGTAGACATCCGCCATAGTCAGCATTGGATCGAAGTGGGCGTCTCGATAGCCGAATAATTTGCGCCATCGTTCGCGAGTTGTCTGCTTGAGCGCATTTCGTCGCAAAGCTCATGTCGGCTTTCGACCCGTCTGCGACCTTCGGAACGTCGGCTAGTGGGTAACGCCCCGGCGACCTTGCGCAATCGGGAAGGTAGGTCGTGGGCGGGTACCAAGCGTAGGATTCTACCCACTGAGCCGCATTTTATGCCCTCGGCCCGATATGCATTCAGCACATCTCTAGAAATCAACACAGGCTCACTTTGGATGAGATTTGTTCTGCGCAGGCTAATCTTAAATGAGACTCACTTTGAGCCTGTGTGAGATTTGAGGGCGGGTTGTTGGTTCCAGGCTCATCTTGAATGAGATCTTACAACAGCATCATTTATCTGGTCGGACTAGTGGTGGTCGTCATGGCCATTCTTCGTTCCTCGGTCTGGACGGGTTACTGGGGGGATAAGACGGCATCGGCTCGAACCGTGATCAGTCCTCGCACCGACTTATCTTCGTCCCGGTCGGCAAGGCGAAACTGCACTCGTCTTCGTAGTGCACCGGAGTTCCGTCTTTGAGCGTGTAGGAATTGGCGGAACCGGGCAGCTCGCGCCAGCCCATGACGGTGTAGCGATTGCCGTCTTCATCGTGGCAGAGCTCGCGATAGATATCGCGTTTGACCGGAAGCCGCCGCCGCCATCGGAACACCTCACGCAACGCTCTGGAATAAAGGGATCAACCGTGGTGATGCGGGGCCGTTCCGGGCTGGTCGGGACTATGAGCCTCAGAGCGTGTTGGAGCTGGTGGCGACACCCCTGCTGCCTGTCTCGCTCCCAGCCTGCTTGGCTTTTTCCTCGACAAAGCTGCGCCGGGTTGCCGCTGTGTTCGGCAAGCCCTGCACTTCGAGCCATGCCAAAAACTCATCGGGCCGGATCGTAACGATTTGCAGCGCTCTGCCTCGCGCGAGCCATGCATTCATGACCGCCATCGCCTGCTTCTGCCAGACCTCGTAGTCAGCAGGCATCTCGTCGCGGTCGTGAGCGAGCTCCCAGAGACGATGGAAGTCGTCTCGCTCGTACCATGGCAACGCCACCGTATATGCATCGACTGTCGGCTTCATTTCAGCCTGCGCCACCAGGTGAGACGTGCCAAGAGATTGCGAAAGTGCCCCGGAAAGTGAGCTTCCACCGCAGGCGGCGAGTCAACCGGCCGCCTGGTCGAGACAAGATCACGATAGTGCTGTTCGGCTTCGGCGGTGAAAACGACGTGGCCGCCGGCTCGCTGCGCCACGCCCTGTGCTGTTTCGACGGCCAAATTGATATCTGCCGAGTGGCCATATTCTGCACCAGTGACATCTCGGAAGCCCCACTCCGTTCCGATACGGCAAACCGTTAGAACCTGAGTCATGATCGTTCCTGAAGAGGACACCTCTAAACGGCGGAAATCGCCCGACAGTTCCTCATGCAGAAACGCGGCGTGCAATTGGTTCGATCCCTCCTGGGAACGATTTAGGTCGCCCTCCGTTGGCGACTCGTTCGTGCTTAGCAGTCATGTGCGAGCGTCGCGAGCAAAAGCACGGGTCGGGCGACGAGACTTGGCCGCCCGCTCGGCAACGCGACCTGGAAGGCCGATCAGATCGGCCAGCCGCTGGGGGAGTGCCATGGGAAGCCCTGGGGTCTCGGTCGTCTGGGCGCTTCCACTTTTTGGGGAATCTGATCGAATTCAGGTAATGGACGCCCGACAACTGCCATGTACTGATTCGTCCAGTTCATAACGGCGAGTTCAACTGCGTCGCCATCGTCGCAGTGCAGTAGAACTTTATAGTCAAATTCGCTTGGATCTATGTATTCTGATTCGACGATTAAATATCCTGTCCAATGGTTATCCTGATGTGTGGAGAATTGATATTTGGTAGATAATTTCCGGCCACTCCTCAGAGTGATCGAGCCGGTCCCGTTGAGCATGACATGTGTCTCCGCTGGCGACGTCAAAAGCGCCGATTCGGTCATTTCCAAGAGCGGTATGGAGACAACTTCGCTTTATCAGGCGCTCTTTTGGTCGAGAACACAAATCACTTATTGAGTATCGCAGAATATTCTGACGTTCCGAACCGGAAAGCGGCCTGGCTGGTTCACCCTCCGAACCTCTTGACTCAACGGGTCATTCGTTCTCGTCGCGTTCTCATATCTCAGGACGAGAACGATGTCGGCCGACCCGCAACACGCGCCTATACCGAAGTCTATGGAAGGTCGACGCCGTCCTCGCAGAATTCGGCGGCGATGCTCGCGCTCGACACATTGCTACACAATCGCGAGGAACTGTTGAGGGATGTCCGTTTCAAGCCAGCGTACCAAGGCTGAAAAGGCGCCGCACAGGCGAAGCTCATTGCGGGTGCAGGCCTCGCTAAATCGGTTTCCACCGTTACGCCCTCGACCCAAACGCGTCGCTTACCGACCTTCTTTAAAATAAAAATATTTGTCGGGGAACTATAGCTAATCCTGTGAAGTTAATCCCGCAATCTACAGAAATGTCTGCAGATGTTAGGATAATAAAATGAAGAGTCTTATTTTCGTTACGATGGTCGCCTCGGCAATTTCTTTCGGCGTTGTGGCTCAGACATCCACCACTTCCCCCATCCCCAACTCCTCCGTGGACAAGAATGCACCTCTGCCTGGCGCAAACAGTTTCACCGAGGGGCAAGCCAAGAGCCGCCTCGAAGCCAACGGCTATTCGAACATCGCCGGGCTGAAGAAAGACGAGAACGGCGTCTGGAAAGGCACGGCGATGAATGCCGGGGCGAAGGTCGACGTCTCCGTCGATTATCGCGGCAACATCGTCCGCCACTGACCATCCCTCGCAAAGTTTGGAGATTTACATGACCCGCACGATCACACGTTCCTACGACACCTATGACATGGCTGCCGCCGTGATCGAGAATCTCGAGGGCGCCGGCGTTTCCGATTCTGACATCAGCGTCATCGGCAGGGACGAACGCGTTAAGGAAAGCAATGCTGCCGAGGGCGCCGGCATTGGCGCGGGCGTCGGTGGCGCGGCCGGCCTGCTCGCCGGTCTAGGCGTTCTGGCCATTCCGGGAATCGGTCCGGTCGTTGCAGCGGGTTGGCTTGCTGCAACGGCAGCCGGCGCCGTCGCCGGAGCGGCAGCCGGAGGGCTCGTGGGCTCCCNNCTGCCTGTCTCGTGGGCTCCCTGACGTCGGCGGGCGTCGATGAAGAGGAAGCGAACTATTACGCGGAAACCGTCCGTCGCGGTGGAACGGTGGTATCTGTAAAGGCTCCCGATGAGCAAGCCGCCACCGTCGAGGCGATCATGGATGAGGCCACGCCGATCGATCGCGACACCCGTATCGCGAGCTATCGAGACGAAGGGTGGACGAGCTTTGACGAAAGTGCTGCGCCATATACTCGACCTGCGGCCTCGACCGCGCGCCCACAGTTCCCCGTCGACTGATATTGCCTTCTAGCTGTCGTGAGCCAGGCCTTCAGGCTTATCGTCTGGAGGCCTTTCCACTTTCGTAACAGGCGGCTGGCGCGCTTGCCCGGTGCATTTACAGCGCCTCCTCGCGGCTCCTCTCGGAACTGCCGCTTACCTTGCGCGCGGGCCCGCGCGCCAACACGGGAGCAGCGACCATCAGAACGGCTCTCGCAATAGCGGCCTGTGTAGCGCGACCTTTTTTGGCGGCACCGCACAAGCTGGCGCGTGCACCGGCGAGATCGAGCAACTGACGAAGACCATGCCAACGAACGACGCCGGCTCTGGCCCACCGTCCGGCGCAACGGAATCTCGCGCCGCGTGATCTCCCGCCACTGCTCGACGAGACCGACGATGAAGGCTTCATGCGCATCGAGGCTTGAGCAGCGCCGCCGATTTTACGGGCCGCCGCTCGCCTGTCCTGGCCCGGGGCAACCCATCGAATCGCGGTTGAAACCGCGACGCCGAACCTGACCGCCGCCTTCACCTCCTTCAACAGGCGAGGGCGGGTGAATCAGCCACGCGCGTTACATCGCAAATCGATTCAACGATCAGCGGCAGCGCTTTAGCTGAAAACAATGAGCGATAAGGCATGGGGGAGATCCGTCTCACTTCGGTGGGGTCGGGCTTCATGCCCCCGGGAACGGAAGCAGCTTTTCATCCTCTCCCCGACGCCGCCACTGCGTTCGCGCTATCCTGCTCGAACGGAGAGTCAGTTATGCGGAGCGACGGTCGGCATCCCAAGAGCAGGAGACGGCAGCCGATCGTGGCGCAGCCTGTTCCTGGTCGCGCTTGAGGTCCCAAACCTCGTTCGCCTCGATCAGCATGAGCAATCGAAATTCCTCCGGAGTGTCTTCCAGGGTCCCGCTCGCCAACGTCCCAAGCCGAGATGCTCGCCAAACAGCATCGCAAGATGGCCGAGCCCGGATCGGTCAAGACCAGTTGACGGCGACTGACGCCGTTTGGCAACGTCGGCCACGGGCCCGTCAGGCAGCACCGGCGGCGCTCGCTCCACTCGCTCGGTGGGAATTAGGCCCCTGTCTCGGAATCCTCGGCAGCCACCGGCTTGGACTCTGGAGAGCCGCGCTGTCTGAGAAAGATGGACAGCACGACGAGGACGGCTGTCGACAGGAATTCGGACTGCCAGTTCTGAAACGACTCGAACCATAGCTGAGCATCCGTCAGATAGCTGAGCATCGTCTTGATCTCGCGGCCATGGACCGCCGCCTCCTGGTTCGCTGTGATGGCGCTGAACCGCCAGTGCAGCGCAAAGGAAGCGACGAAGAGAATGGCGAGGGCAAGCCCGAGCGAATGCTCATAAAACCAGGCCAGCGTGGGCTGTCGAGTTCGCCATGGAAGCGCATCGTCCTTTCTTCCGGGAGCGTCCGGATCCCGGGATTCGGCCGAGCCTCGCTGAAAGAGCATCGCGGTCAGGACGACGTAAGTCGCCATCTGAAGGAATTCGCTCTCCCAGTTTTCGAACAGCGCCGACAGGAACGCTCCGCTCGTCAAATAGGCCCCAAGCCCGAGAGCCTGTCGCCCATGTTGTACGAGCTCCTCGTTATGGGATGCGAAACCCGTCAGGCCCATTCCCACGAGGGAGAACAGGAACATGCCGACCAGTACGAGGGTCAGTCCGTTGTCCCTCAGCAAGCGCGTCATTCGGGCCTCGCTATCGCCGATTGAGTCAGTGCCAAGCCTGCCTCTACGCTCGGAGGAAAAAGGTCACCATCTCGCGAGAGGCATCAGGACCGCCCGGCTCCGTGTAGCTCCCGGTCCGGTCGCCGCCGGACCAGGCATGGCCGCCACCGTCGATCAGAAGATACTCGGCCAGGGCCTTCCCTGATGGACCGATCAGCACTTGGCGGCTGGCCTTGCGTCCGGCTGTGCTGTCGTCGGTCAGGATGATGGACGATCCCGGATGCCGCGAGTGCATCCGTTCGAAGATTTCGTCCCCGTTCGACCGATGGACCGTCGGGTCGGCCGTCCCGTGGATAATGATCTTGCTGCTGCCTGGTCCGCTAGCGCCTTGCCGCCGTTCCCCGACGTCGCCTTTCATGGCGGTGAACGCCGACATCACGTCATGGGCGGCGAGATGCGGCAATCCGGAATGAAGCCCAACCTTTGAGAACAGCTCCGGATAAGTTTCGGCCAGGATGTCCGCCATAGCCGCCCCAGCAGACAGCCCTGCCGCGAAGATCCGCTCCGGGGCGATGCCGAACTCAGCCGATAGCGCCCTAGCCAATGCCGCAAGCTTCGCGGGTTCGCCGAATCCAGCAGATTGATGGCGACGATCGAACCAGTTCCAGCAACCCTGGGCATTGGCCGATCGTGGCTGGTGAGGATAGGCCACCACGAGCCCGAACTCATCGGCTAGACGGTTCATCCGCGTCCCGCGAGCAAAATCGTCCGGATCCTGCGTGCATCCGTGCAGCATCAGGACGAGGGAAAGTTCGCGATCGCGATCGTCCGGCACGTAGAGCTTGTAGTTCAGGCTGGCAGTGGCCGAGTTCAAGGAGCGCGACGTAAACCGGGGCTCGTCGGGACTTGGCCCGGCGGAGGGACGAGAGGTAGGGGTCGGAAAAGCGGTTCGCCTCGCCTTCAGCACATTCAACACATCACCCAGCCTGCGGCCTGCCTGTCCGCCGAAGTTTGGCGTCGCTGACCGATGGGTCGGAGATGGGAAAGAGCCACCCCCGATCAACGCGTTGCGAATTGCTGTGGTGGCCCCGGCGACATCGGAAGTCTTGAGGCGCGCCATGGCATCGTTAACGGCATCCTGAATGCGAGAGGTCATCGTATCGTCCTTGTGGGCTACGAGAGCCGGTCCGCCAGGGCGGCCTTGATCTCGGGGGATGCGTGTAGGGCGCCTAGGACCGTGAGTGAGGCGATTGTCTCACGAGCCAAGGCGGGTGTGACGTCGTCGGCTATGATGGCAAGGCCAAGAACGCGGATCTCGAGACGTTCGTGGGCGGCCGCAACAGCCTCAAGATCGGCGCGCGTGAAGGTCCGCAGGCCAAGCTCGAGCGACAGGCGGCTGGTCGCTTGCTGAGCGACGTCGGCATGGGTCACGAGCTGATTGCGGATCGCGGTCCGGATGAAGTCAGAGCGGTTTGAATAGAACCCGTCGCGAACAAGGAGATCGATCCGGCCGAGGTCGACGAAGCCGAGATTGATGGTGAGCTTCTCACTTTCCGGGGCCTTCATGTTCACTCCATATACCATCCATATGGATGGTATATGGATGACAGAAGCGATTATTCAAGATCCCCAAGCGGGCTCAGCCGGGAAGGCGGGTTGGTTGGAACGATCAGGCGTCATCCGTCGTTCCAGTAACGCCCCGAGTAACCGCAGCCGAGGTTTGACATGTTTCGATTTATCCTCGGCCAAGCTCCCGGAGCGTGTCTCCCAAAGGTCGCCGCCCGCGGTGGACACCCCCGCTTCGTTTCCACGGCACTTGCCTTACTCGCCACACGAATGGGCAAATTGATGGGGATCTGGGGCCCGCTTGCCGCACCGTCGGGCGGCCGAGGACGATGATCCTCGGCAGAACCGGCCGATCCAACCGGCGCGGGCCGCGTGACACCCCCGCTATGATGGCGGCCCCCGTGGACTGCCTGATCATAGGAGGCGGTCCCGCAGGCTTGACGGCAGCCATCTATCTCGCTCGTTTCCACTTGAGCACCGTGCTGCTCGATGATGGGCATAGCCGCGCTCTTCAAATCCCCTGCACGAACAACCACGCAGGCTTTCCGGATGGGATCTCGGGACGGGAGCTGGTTGGCCGCATGCAGGCGCAGGCCCTTCGGTTCGGTGCGCGAATTCTCTCGGGACGCGTCGACGACGTGATGATCGCTGCCGAGGGGTTCCGGGCGCTAGGCTCAGACATTGCGCTCGAAGCGCGCTCAATGCTGATAGCGACCGGCGTGACCAACAGGCGCCCGATCATTGACGATGCGACCCATGCCGAAGCGCTGGCGCGGGGGAAGCTGCGGTACTGCCCTGTCTGCGACGGCTTCGAAGTCACTGATCAGAACGTCGCTGTGATCGGCTCCGGTCCCCGGGCCATAAGCGAATGCGAATTCCTCCGTTCGTATACGGCTCGAGTGAGCCTCATCCTCGACCGGCGCGATAACCTGACGGAAATCGACGTGAGACGGCTCGCTGACATCGGCGTCCCGGTGATCGCCGGGCCGCCGCGCGATTTCGGGCTTGAACCAGATGGCCTGAGCTTCAGCGTTTCCAAGAAGCGGCTCCGATTTGAGGCGGTCTATCCCGCACTGGGGTCGATCATCCATTCGAAACTCGCAACGTCGCTCGGCGCGGCTGTCACCGACGAGGGCTGCATTCAGGTCGATCCTCACCAGCGCACCACCAGAAGCGGCCTCTACGCGGCGGGGGATGTCGTCAAAGGTCTCGACCAGATCAGCCATGCGATGGGGGAGGCAGGTGTCGCCGCCACGACTATTCGAAATGACCTCGCTTCGGTCCGGCCGAGGCTCCGCTGATCTCCGCGCAGGCGCTTTAATTGCCTGATGTGAGACGCAACGAAGCCCGCCGAGTGCCGCTCGGCGGGCGTCGCCGTCTACATCAACGATCAAGCGGCTTTGGGCTTCGCTACTGCCGCCGAATTCGTTGACCCGCTGATCTTCGTCAGCAGTTCATCGGTCTTGGTTTCCTCGGCAAGAGTCGCGTCGAGCAGGGAAACCGCCTCCATATGGCCAAGCTTCTGGGCCCAAGCCTTGAGCGTCCCGTAGCGGGTGATCTCGTAGTGCTCTACCGCTTGAGCAGAAGCAACGAGGCCTGCGTCGAGCGCCGGGCTGTCGGCATAATCCTCCATGACGGCCTTGCCTTCCTCGAGGATGCCGAGAATGGCGTCGCATGTCTTTCCGCGCGGAGCCTTGCCGATGGCGTCGAAGACATCGCTGAGACGCTCGACATGTCCTTCGGTCTGTTCGCGATGGGTTTCGAAGGCCTTCTTCAGCTCGGGTGACTTGGCCGCCTTCGCCATCTTCGGCAGCGCCTTTAGGACCTGCTTCTCCGCGTAATAGACGTCCTTCAGCATGTCGTGAAACATGTCGTCGAGGGCTTTGGGGGTATTGTTGGCCATGGGTTTTCTCCGGGTTAAGGGTCTCGTTGCAGTCCGGTAATCAGTTGTCGAACTTGTCGCGCGCACGTCCGCCGAGCGTGGCGCCGTAGCTCGATGCGAGCGCGCCGATGAGCATGGCGATGAACGAGGCAAGAGCGAACGACGCGGCCGCCTTGCGGGCGGTATCCGCCGCCGCGCGAGCGGTCTGCTCGGCCTTGGCGGCGGCCTCCTTTGTCTTCGCGATGCCATCATCGATGCGCTTCTCGGCGTCGGGTTGGCTGATGCCGGTTTGTGCGGCGATGACGCTGGCAACATAGGTCTTGTCGGCTGGCGCGATCGCGCCGTTACGGATGCTCATCGCGACGATCCGTCCGACTTCCGCACGGGCCGGAGCGGGATCCGTGGATGATGGTGCAGGCTTATCGGTTCGGAAGAGGGTGTCGGTCACGTAGGCGGAGGGGTCGAGATTTGGCAGGTCAACGCGCCCGGCGGCCTGGCTTGCGACACCTGATACGGCCGAACCGAGGCCCGACGCGGCGCTGGCACCCAGACGGGCGGTGCCACCGACAATCGCCGAGGTGGCCGACGCGATTAGCATCACGCTGACGATCGCGCTGACCGCCCAGGTCATGAAGCCATGGGCGGTGTCGCGGAAAGCGACTTCGTCGGTGTGGAGCCCGACGCGCTTGGTGCGAAGGCGACCGGCGAGATAGCCGCCGGCCCCCGCGGCAATAAGCTGAACGGCGGCGAGCCAGGCCAAGGCAACGACGCCGAAGGTCGTGGCGGTGGCGCCGGCGTTCGTCCAGGGGGAGACCGACGTGAAGCCGAGACCTGCGCCCGCGGTCAGCAACATCAGGGATACGGCGGCGCTGACAACCGCACCTCCCAGAATGGCACCCCAGGACACGGCGGATGATGAGTGAGTGGTCGCGGCGTCAACGACGCCACGGGAGGTGGGATCTGCGTTCATGGAGTTGGTACTTTAAGTGCCTCGCCGGGGCGAGTGCGTTACACGCGGCCGGTCGGCCACTAAATGACTGAACTGCCGCGATCGTCATCTGTTCCGTAGCGGAGGCAGTATTGTCGTGAAAACATCCTTGGCGGCTCGAGGCGCGATCCGCTAATACCGTCTGGTCTCAGCCATGCCTAACAGGATTGGGGGCGAAGAGTTCGCCGGGATCGTTGACAAGGCCGGGCGCGAGGCCGCGGTGAACCTGGCGGTAGCGATTGGTGCCGAGGTCGCCAAGACTGAGTTCAGCATGCCTTTACGTCAACGCCTTCTTTCTCACCGAGCTCGGGTGGGACCAGGCGACGATCGGGCCGTGGTGACCGCGATGATTGGCAGCGCCTCACGCTCCGATCGGGGCCTTATCGATGCAACTCTACCTGATTGTGGGCGGGGCCTGACGCTAGCAGCCGGGATTGCGGCCATTGCGGCTTATCCGACGCTCGTGATCGTTTTCGTCGCGGATCTTGGGAAGGCGGTGCTCGGGGCGGTGATCACGCTGGGGCTATTCGCATCCCGCGGTTTCACGCGATCCACGATCTACACCGCCCGACCTCGAGCAGGTCCAATCTAATCTTTTTTCACCGGCCGGCCGGGATCGATCGGGCTCCAAGATGCGGATGGCCCTTGATCGCTTGTATCGGGCCGCCGCGTTGCTTTACCGGAACCTTCCGCAGGCTTTAGTGCCGGCGTTCCTGAGCCTGGCCGGGGCCGACTGTCGGTCGCGCGCCGGGTTTGGCCGACAGTGTCATCCTTTGCTTTGCGCATAACTGAGACCTCCGACTTAATCGAAGAATGAGGCGACCTTCATTATGTTCCGCCCGCGGGTCCGCTTACCGCCCGAAGGAACGTGCGCCACGTCGATCTCGAGCTCCCGCACGGCTCGATGATTGAGCCAGAGGTCCAAGCCAGACCGCCGTCCCAGCCTTTAGGCTCCCAGACTGCGTGTGCCACTTGGCTTGCGTCATTCCGGGATGCCTCGATGACTGGCCAGGCCGGCGGCGGCAACATCGGGCACGTCGGAACGCACCGAGCGCTCGAGGCAAATCTTCCCGTCATGGTCGATGATGCAGATCGCCACCGAGCGCAGCGACACAACAGCGTAGAACATCGCGACTCCCTCCCTCTTGGACCTGCCGAGATCCTAATGGGAGCTTGCACCCTCGCGGGTCCGCCCGATTACGCATGCTCCTGGCGCGACGCGGCCCGAAGCAGATGGCGCCCAGATGAGCTATTTGGGTGGGGAACTGCGCGGGAGGAGGATCGACGACAAGGCTTTTCAGGCCAAGGTCTCCGCGGCGAACACCTTTTGGACGATCTGCCAGCGCCCGTTGAGCCAATAGCATGATAGCAGGTCGGTCACCTCGCGGGGTGGGATCCGCAGGCGGAGCTTGAGCAGCGCCATGTCGCGGGTCACGGCGATGGAGACAATCTCGTCGGCCCGCACGCTGCCGGCATCCTGTGGCGAGGTCAGACTCCGGATCGCATCGAGCCAGGCAGCGATAGGCGTCACCAGCACACAGTCGCCATCGCTGCGTCGGGTGACCAAGGCGTTCGAGTCGAAGATGGTCGCGAATGTATCCGCATCCATCGCGTAGGCGGCGTCGAAGTAGGTTTTCGCCAAGGCGACCAATCCGTCTATGTTTCCCATCGAGTGTGCGGCCTGCGGTGTCATGGTGTCTCCTTTCAGATTTAATGGCCAGAAGGGTATAAAGACGATGGCGGAAACGTTTAGCCCGCACGTGCTAATCAACCTTGTAAGCTGATCTAAGCAATCGCAGGCGAGTATGGAATCTTCTCTTCTATCTACCGGAGACTTCAACCAGCTCCGCGCCTTCGTGGCCGTCGCCGATTCGCTGAACTTCAGCCGGGCGGCCGAGAAACTCGGCGTGTCATCCTCGGCGCTGAGCCAGATGGTCCGAGCGCTAGAGGGGCGGGTCGGAGTCAGCCTGTTCAATCGCACCACACGCAGCGTCTCGCTGACCGAGGCGGGGGCCAGGCTGTTCGAACGGGTGCAGCCCGCCGTTGGGGAATTGGCGGAGGCGCTGAGCGAGACCCGAGAGCGCCGCGCCCATCCCGTCGGCACCGTGCGGGTGCACTGCTTTCGGGCTGCCGCTGACCTCCACCTGACGCCGATCCTTCGCGCCTTCAGCGACGCCTATCCGCAGGTCGTACTCGACGTCACCCTGGACGACGCCGTCGTGAACATCGTTGCCGAGGGCTATGACGTCGCCATCCGCCTCGGGGAGGTGATCGATCGGGACCTCATTGCGGTAAAACTTGGCCCGGAGCTGCGCCAGACCGCGGTGGCCTCGCCCGACTACCTTGCCCGGCACGGGACGCCGACCCATCCGCGCGACCTTCTTGCCCACCGCTGCATCGGCTGGCGCTGGCCGGGGCACAAGACGCCGTACAAATGGGAGTTCATGGAAAATGGCAAGTGGTTCGACGTCGCCATCGACGGCCCGCTCATCACCAACATGAAAGATTTCGGGGTGCAGGCGGCGGTCGACGGCGTCGGCATCGCATTCGCCAGCCAGCAACTGATCGCGCCCCAGATCGCCGCGGGCCGCCTTGTCGCCCTGCTCGAAGCCTGGTCCGCTCCCTTTCCCGGCTACTATCTCTGCTATCCGGCCCAACGGCAGATGGCGCCGCCACTCCGGGCGGTGATCGACGCCATTCGGGGTGGCCCGCGAGAGTAACGGCCTCGAGGAAGAAGGCGGCGATCGACGCGGCGCTTCTTTCTACCTGAAAAACGCCCTCCGGGTCTGCCGCCCAAGGCGAGCCCGAAATGCTGGACGATATGATCGAGGCGGTCGGTTCGGGGTGCCCGTGGCGCGAGGACGCCTTCACCAAAGCGCTCCCGCGAAGATCTGGCAGCCAGAAAAATGGCACCGCAACGAAATCGCCGGACGAAGACCGGAGGCACGATGCGCTGGCCGCTGAGCGGCAGGGACGTCAAGCAGTGGACCGGACACGTCTTGCCCGCGCTCTGCAAAGCGTGGAGATTGCGCCGTTATCGCGCAGGAGGAGGCTGCAAGCAGCCGTGATGGATGGGTCTACCGACAATTCTGGCCAGATTTCAGCAAGCCATCGCGCGGCGGTCGCGGCAGAAGCGGGCCGCTCTGTTCTTTCGGCATTTGGCGCCTTCCGCCGAGGCTAGCGTACTCGACCTGGGTGGCGGCAGAGGCACTCACATCGCGGCCCATTATCCGCAGCTGCGGAATGTCTGGATCGCCGACAGCGATCGCGAGGCTCTCGACTTCGCCGAGCAGAGATTCGGCTTTCGCACCGTTCTCCTGGACGGGAACGAGAATCTGCCGGTCAGCGACAAGGCTTTCGATATCGTGTTCTGCTCGTCGGTGATCGAGCACATCACCGGCCCGAAGCAGCAGGCCGTGCAGCTATTCAAGCAGGAGAGCCGGCGTTTTTCGGCACTCGCCTTCGACTATCAGAAGCGCTTCGCGCAGGAGATCCGTCGGGCTGGCCGCTCCTATTTCGTGCAGACGCCGTATCGCTATTTTCCAGTCGAGGTCCATTCCTGGCTTCCCTTCGCGGGTTTCCTCCCGACCCATTGGCAATGGCGGGCGATCCGTTCAATCGGCCGCTTCTGGCGGCCGATGCGAGAGCAGCCCGACTGGGCCCTGCTAACCGAGAAGCAGATGCGCCAGCTGTTCCCCGATGCCGAGGTGCATCGGGAAAAAACGCTGTTCTTTACGAAGTCGCTGATCGCGATCCGCCGGAGCGAGGGCTAGAGGCGGAGTGATCGCAAGGCCAATCCGGAGTTCTTCGCAGGGCTGCGCAGCAGCGACATCGACGCGATCGGCTCCATGCTCCTGACGCTGCCGGCCTCTTTCGCTGCCGGCTACGTCAACGCGCGTGCCAATCGACGCATGTACAAGGTATCGGCGGTGTTCATGCTGGTTGTCCGGATCTGCCGCCGATCGTCGTGACGGTTCTGCTCATCCTGATCGTCAACCATCTGGCTTTGAACGACAGCCACCTCATTTTGATCCTGCTCTACGCGGCCTTCTATGTCAGCCTCGGCTCGTGGATGATGCGCTCCTTCGTGGCGCAAATTCCGGCCGAGCTCGAGGAAGCGGCTGCTCTCGACGGAGCTTCACTGTTCCAAATCCTGCGGCTCGTCATACTGTCTTTAGCCGCACAAGGCTTGGTTGTGCTCACCCCGGCGAGATGCTCAGCACCGGCGAGGGGGACATGTCGCGCGCGCTACCGCTAGAGCATCGCCGGAATCATCCATCTTACGAGTAGTCCGACACCAACCACAGTAAAGACGATAAGGCCCAAGGCGAGCTCGATGATGACGTTCTTGTCGCGCAGCAGACCCTCCTTGGGGATGTGCCAGCCATCGAGTAACAGGAGCGGCGGCAGGAAGTGAAGGACTAAGACCTCTGGATTGAGCGTAACACCCAAGTCGGCGAAGGCGGCAATCAACGCACCGAGCGCGACTGAACAAGGGGCAACGGTACGGGAACGGGGCTGGTTCGCTGACAGGGCCACTGACGCCGAGCAGAGCGGCGGTGACAGCTTCCATCTTAGTTCGCAGTACAGGCGGGGGATCGTCCCGCGGCCGCCGACCGCTGGTCTGCCACCTAACGATAGCTCGGTGAGCAAGCGTTCATCTTTTGCGCAACCGAACCATGGCCAGGTCCGCTGCTGCAGCCGGGCCTCTAACGGGACAGAAGCAGCGGCCGCGTTAACGTGAATCCGCGCCTTTGTGCTGGAATTGGCGCAACATCTGACCCAGCTTCGAGCTATACTGGTTTTGCCAAGTCGTTGGGCCGGGAGACGCTGCGCAACTACCGGATCATTACGGCTGGTTTGCCCCTAAGGCGTAGATCCGCGCCCAAGTCTTGGGTCGTAGAGCCATCGGCGAACCTTGCGCGCCTTGATCCTGGCGGCATCGGGGTGGAGGGGATTGATCAATACGTTGCACTCCTCCGGAACAATTACCGAGGGCACCAGCAGCAGCGCCGATCCACCGGCGGCCACCCAGGCGGAGCCGTAGCGGATGCTCTCCAACCCCGCCGGCTCCGCGTCCCATCCGACGGGTAACGTCGATGAATCGGCTGTCTTCGCGGCCTGCCAAACATCGTCCGGTACGTCGATCTCGACGAGGTAGCGATTGAACGGCAGGCCGCCGGCGTTCAGATGGACAACGGTCTCAAGGCAAGCGAGCGCCCTGCCTTCCGACGAATAGAGCAGGCTTACGCCGATGTCGTTCCACCTGCCGCCGGAAATCTTGGCCCCGATTCCTGACATGTCCTCGGCGGTATACGCCTTGGTGTCGGTTGCGATCCGCCAGAGCAGTTGGCTCACGCATAGGCCCCGCTTTGGATCTCCGAGAGCGCGCGCGAGACCAAGGCCTGGCCTTCCATGGTATCCAGCAGATCGATTGGCTTGCCCCCACCAAGCGCCGGCAGCGGTTCTCGCAACCACCGCGCCATCCACGAGGGGGCGTCGAATCCCTCGGAAACCTCTGCATCCTCAAGCATAGCCTCTAGCTGCCCGATTAGCTTGGCAAGGCCTACTACGCGCTCGCCGTCCTCAATCGATAGCCTCTCGCCGCGGGCGGCCTTCCTGTTCACCGTGGCCGTCTTCAGTTTCAGGGCGTCGAACATCACCTGCTGGTCGAAATGCAGCGCCATGGAAAGCGCCTTGACGTTACGAGCCGGGATGCCCGCCTTGATGACGCTGATGCGAGCAAGTGGGGAGGCACGGAATAGGTCGACGAATGGGAAAGGGGAGGCTTCCTTCTTGGGAGCTCTCTTGCGCACGGTTGAGGTGGGGGTCATAGTCGTCGCTCCTTTGATCAACAAGATAGCTCATTTGAGCAACGGCGCAAGACTCGGTCGATTGTCGCGCGTCGGAGGCGCGGGATATTCAGCTTCGGGCTGAAGCGCTGGCCATGCCGGCGCCTGGCATGGCGCGGACGGCGTCGCGCGCGGTGTTCCGGCAGAGGCCGCCACAGCATGATGGCCTGCCCATCCGTCGAATAGGCGAA
Source organism: Hyphomicrobiales bacterium (assembly GCA_900473415.1). GTDB lineage: Bacteria > Pseudomonadota > Alphaproteobacteria > Rhizobiales > Beijerinckiaceae > Allobosea. Next base: position 27,380 of record UCLR01000048.1, on the reverse strand, counting down.
CTTACGTCTCGTGGCTGACAGAGATCGGATGGCGCTCGAGCCTCATCAGGCCGGCGATCCGCTGGGGCGACCAAACGCCGATAGCCGTAGCGCACCCGCGCCGCGACGAGCTCGCCGAGCCTTTGGCGAAGCGCCACCTGGCATCGACCGCCTCCGATTGCGTTGGCTCGACTGCTGAAACCCGGTCGCCCGACAAGCCCGCCGTTCGCTGACACCGAAGACCACCCGCCGATGGCCCGCAACCTCACGCCGAACGGCGGGCCTCACCACTTTCGCTTCAGAAGTCCTGCAACATGGCACGGTCGAGCGTCAGATCCGCGACCAGCCGCTTCAGCTGCACATTCCATCCTCTGCTAGCCTTAGGATGCCCGAAAAATTGCAAGACAACCGGACACGTTCCAGGGTCAGGCACTGCCGAACCAGCGGCCGGATGCGGCCTGCGTGGTCTTTGCGTTCGTCTAAGAGAAATCAGCCAATTTGACTTCCCGAAACGTTTCGGAATAGCGTTTTGGCGAGGGCCTTCTCGTGTCTCTATCCAAGATCGCAACCAGCCTCGGCTTGTCCGTCACGACCGTTTCGCGCGCCCTCGGCGGCTATAGCGACGTCGCGGAGGGGACGCGCCAGCGCGTGGAAGAGGAAGCGCAGCGGATCGGCTATCGGGCCAATCCGATCGCCCGGCGCCTGCGCGGCGGGCGCAGCGATGCCGTCGGCATCGTGCTTCCCACCGGACCCGGCCAGTTCGGAGAGCCCTTCTTCCTGAGGTTGATCGGCGCGATCGGCCCGCGCCTGGCGGAGGTCGGGCTCGATCTCATCGTCTCCAGCGCCCGCAGCGGAATGGAAGAGCTAGCGCTGTACCGGCAGTTCGTCGAGAACCGGCGCGTCGATGCGATGATCGTGGCGCGGACTCGCCTTGACGACGATCGTATCACCTATCTCAGGCATGCGCGCCTGCCCTTCGTCACCCACGGCCGTACGCGCGCGGGTGGGCATGCCAGCGTCGACATCGACGGCACGCGCGCCTTCCGCGAGGCGACGCAGCGCCTCATCGCCTTCGGCCACCGTAAGATCGGTTTCATCGGTGCGCCGCTCGATTACGGCTTCGGCTTCTTCCGCGAGGCCGGCTGGCGTGCTGGGCTTGCGGAGGCGGGCCTGCCGTGCGCTCCGGCGCGCTTCGCGGAGCCCAGCGAGGAAAACGGCCATCGCCTGGCTCACGAATTGCTGGCCGGGCCGGATCGGCCGACCGCGCTGCTTTGCGCGACCGACCGCCTCGCGATCGGCGCCTTGCATGCGCTTGGCGATGCCGGCCTTCGCCCCGGCTACGATGTCTCCGTGATCGGCTACGACAATTCGCCGGTGTCCAATTACGCGGCGACGCCGCTGACCAGCTACGACCCCGACATCGAAGGCGCGGCAGGGCGCATGCTCGACATGCTGCTGGCCCAGATCGCCGGCCGCGACGGCACCGCGATGAATGAATTGCGCAGAGCCACGCTTGTCCCGCGTCGGTCCGACGGACCCGTTCCAAACCAAAACGGCCAAACTAAGAGCCGCACCATCTCCAGGGAGGAGAGATCCGATGACGAAAGGCCTCACGACACGGCTTAGGCGTTCGGCCGCCGTCGCCGCCCTGACGCTCGCCTGGCTCGCGACACCCGCGGCCGCCGAGGTCGTGTTCCTGTCAACGCAATTGCGCCCGATCGAGTCGGCGCAGAAGCTGCGCTCGGACATTCTCAAGGACTTTCCGGGCGGCGTCGAATTCGTCACCGAGCAGCCGCCGCAGCTCGGTGTCCATATCCGGGCCGAGCAGCAGGCCGGCAAGCCGGTCTCCAGTCTGATCGGCGCGCTCCACGGCGAATTACAGCCGCTGGCTGCGGATTCGCTCGTGCCGCTCGACGATGTGCTGGACAAGCTCAAGGACCGCGGATTGAATGGCGGTATGGTCGAGGCGGGCAAGCTCGGCACGGCCAGGCAGATGTTCATCCCGTGGATGCAGGCGACCTACATCATGGTCGCCAACAAGCAGGCGCTGCCCTTCCTGCCCGAGGGCGCGGACATCAACGCGCTGACCTATGACCAGCTGGCGCAATGGGGCGCGAATATCCAGGCCAAGACCGGCAAGCGCATGCTGGGCTTCCCGGCGGGGCCGACCGGGCTTATGCACCGCTTCTTCGAGGGCTATCTCTACCCGTCCTATACCGGAGGGGTGGTGACGACCTTCAAGTCGCCAGAGGCCGTGGCGATGTGGACGAAGTTCCGCGAGCTCTGGAAGACCGTCAATCCGAACTCCACCAATTTCGGCTTCATGCAGGAGCCGCTGATCTCCGGCGATGTCTGGATCGCCTTCGACCACGTCGCACGGCTGATCGACGCCCTCTCGCGCAAGCCCGAGGATTTCGTTGCCTTTCCGGCTCCGTCGGGGCCGAAGGGGCTGGGTTACATGCCGGTGGTCGCAGGCCTTGGCATCGCGAAGGGCGCGCCGCAGGCCGAGCAGGCCAAGCAGTTGATTGAATACCTCACCCGGCCCGACGTGCAGGTGAAGACGGCCAAGGCGGTGGCGTTCTTCCCGGTCGCCAAGGTCGAGCTGCCGGCCGACATCGATCCGGGGCTCAAGCTCGAGATCGATGCCGTGCAGAAGATGACGAGTGCGAAGAACGCCTTGGTCAGCCTGCTGCCGGTGGGGCTCGACCAGCGCGGCGGCGAGTTCGACAAGGTCTATCTCGACACCTTCCAGCGCATTGTCCTGCGCGGCGAGGACCCCAAGGCGGCGCTCGAACGGCAGGGCGAGGCGCTGAAGCGCATCATCGCCGAGACCAAGGCGCCTTGCTGGCTGCCGGACAAGCCAAGCGACGGCCCTTGCCCGATCCAGTGAGGCGACGCGACCGATGCGCGAGTCCAGGGCCCTGCCTTATCTGCTGATCGCGCCCTCCGTGATCTTCCTGGTGGGATTGTTCCTGATCCCGCTGGCGCAGACCGCCGTTCTCGCCTTCCAGGAGAACGGCGGCTGGGGGCTCGGCAATGTCAGGCGCATGGCCGACGACCTCAATTTCCAGGATGCGCTGGCGAACACCTTCAAGGTGGTGCTGCTCGCCGTGCCGCTGCAACTGGCGCTCGCGCTCGGTATGACGATGACGCTGCGCAAGGTCAGTCGCGGACGCGACCTGCTCGTCTGGGTCTGGTCGATCCCGCTTGGCATTTCCGACCTTGCCGCCGGCCTCGTCTGGTTGGCCATCCTGACCGATCAGGGCTGGCTGAACTCGGTCCTGTTCCGGCTGGGGCTGATTTCGCAGCCGCAGGCCTGGCTGACCTATGAAACCCCGGCGGCGCTGTTGGCCGCCATCGTCGTCGCGGAGATCTGGCGGGCGACGGCGATCGTCTTCGTGATCCTGCTCGCCGGTGTCCAACTCCTGCCCAAGGAATACGAGGAGGCGGCCGAGGTCTTCGGCGCCACGTCCTGGCAGCGCTTCACGCGGATCACGGTGCCCCTGCTCAAGCCTTCGATTCAGACGGCCTTGATCCTGCGCACGGTGCTGGCCTTCGAGATGTTCGCGATGGCACTGGCGCTCGGCGGGCGAAACTTCCCTGTCCTCGTCAGTGAAGCCTTCAACGCGCAGTATTTCAGCCAGGACTACGGGGTCGCTGCCGCCTATGCCGTGCTCGTCATGGTGATCTCGGTGGCGGCAACGCTTCTCTATCTCGTCGCCCTGCGCACACCGGCGGAGCAGCGCTCATGACCGGCGCCACCCGTTCGAATCGCGCGCTGCTCTGGACCGGCGTTGCCGTGCTTTGCGTCTGGACGCTGCTGCCGATCTATCTGTTGGCATTGGGGGCGCTCGGCGGCCGCGAGATCGTTTCGCAATGGCCCAAGCCCTTCGCGCCGTTCGGCGCGACCTTCGAGGCGCTGAAGACCTTCCTGGCCATCGAGGGCGTCTGGCGCGCAGCCTGGGTCAGCATCAAAGCCGCCGCGATGACCATGGTGATGGCTTTGGCCCTCGGCGTGCCCGCCGGCTATGCGCTCGCCCGCTTCCGCTTCAGGGGGGCGGGCGCCTATCGCGTGCTGATCCTGATGACGCGGGCCTTTCCCGTCGCGATCCTGGCGCTGCCGCTCACCGTCTCCTTCATCCGGCTCGGCGTCTATGACACCCCCTTCGGCGTGGCGCTGGTCCATGCGGTGCTGGCCACGCCCTTCGCAACGCTGGTCTGTGCCAGCCTGTTCATGGGCATCCCCAAGGAGTTGGAGGAGGCCGCCTGGGTCTTCGGCTGTTCGCGCTTAACAGGGTTCCTGCGCGTGGTGCTGCCGCTCGCCCTGCCGGGGATCGCGGCGGCCTCGATCTTCGCCTTCGTGCTCTCCTGGAATGAGGTCTTCGCCGCCTCAGTGCTGACGGTGAGGCAACGCACGCTGACCGCCTATCTGCTCTCGGTGCTCTCGGAATCGCCACTGCACCTGCAGTTCGCCGGTGGCCTCGTGCTGATCGTGCCCTCGGTCCTGTTCATCTTCCTCGTCCGGCGTCGCCTCTTTGCGATGTGGGGCATCGGCAACCGGTAAGGCGCCATGGCGAGCATCACGATCGAAGGCGTGGCGAAACGATTTGGTGAGGTGAGAGCGCTCGCCGAACTCGATCTCACGGTCGCCGACGGCGAGTTCCTGGCGCTGCTCGGCCCGTCCGGCTGCGGCAAGACCACCTTGCTGCGCATCATCGCCGGGCTGGAGTCGCAGACGAGCGGGCGCGTCCTGATCGGCAGCCGTGACGTCTCGGCGCTGCCACCGCGCAAGCGCGGCCTCGCCATGGTCTTTCAGAACTACGCGGTCTTTCCACATTTGACCGTCTACGAGAACGTTGCCTTCGGTCTGCGCATGGCCAAGGCCGACAAGGCGCGCATCGCCGCGCAGGTCGAGAAGACGGCGGCGCTCCTGCATATCGAGGCGCTGCTGAAGCGCCACCCGGCGCAGCTCTCGGGCGGCCAGCGCCAGCGCGTCGCGGTCGCCCGCGCGCTCGCGGTCGAGCCTGCTGTGCTGCTGATGGACGAGCCGCTCTCCAATCTCGATGCGCTGTTGCGGCTTGAGATGCGGGCCGAGCTCAAGGCCGTGCTCGCCGGGGCCGGGACGACCACGATCTACGTCACGCACGACCAGACAGAGGCGATGGGCCTCGCCGACCGCATCGCCGTGATGCATGCGGGCCGGATCGAGCAGATCGGCACGCCCTCCGATATCTATGACCGGCCGGCGACCCGCTTCGTCGGCGGTTTCGTCGGCAGCCCGCCGATGAATTTCCTCGAACTGCCCGTGCGAGACGGCAAGGTCGATCTCGGCGGCTTCATCTTGGCCCCGCCGTCGGGTGCCGGCGCGATGCTTCTGCTCGGGCTGCGTGGCGAGGATGTCGTGCTCGCCGGCGCGGGGGAGGGCGGCTTCGCCTTCACCCTCAAGGTCGCCGAACTGCTTGGCCCGCAGATCCTGTTGACCGGCACGGCCGCCGGCGGTCAGCCGTTGCGCATCGTTCTGTCCGCCGCCGGCCCGCTGCCCTCCCTGACACCCGGCAGCGACATCGCGTTGAGGCCCGATCCAGCGCGGTTGCGCTGGATGAATGAGGCCGGACAAGCGCTGGAGACCCGTCCATGACCCGCATCGCGGCCGCTCGCGCCATCCTCGCCGCCAATGACCGCGGCGGCTATACCGTGCCGACGGACCGGCTCTACCCCTTCCAATGGAACTGGGATTCGGCCTTCGTCGCGATGGGCTGGGCGACGTTTGACACCGAGCGCGCATGGCGTGAGATCGAGCGGCTGCTGGAAGGGCAGTGGCAGGACGGGCTCGTCCCGCAGATCGTCTTCCATGCGCCGTCTGACGACTATTTTCCCGGCCCCGATGTCTGGGGTGTCACGCACACGCCGCCGACCTCGGGCATTCCGCAACCGCCGGTCCTGGCGACAGCTGTGCGCTTCGTACTGGAGCGGCATGGCGCGGCCGGTTTCGAGCGCGCCCGCGCGATCTATCCCAGGCTGGTCCTCAACCATCTCTGGTGGCAACGCGCACGCGATCCGGAGGCGACCGGCCTGATCGCGACCTTGCATCCCTGGGAGACCGGGATGGACAACAGCCCGGCCTGGGACGCCGCACTGGAGCGTGTGCCGACCGAGACCAGGACCGTAATCCGGCGTCGGGATACCGGCCATATTGATCCGGCCTTTCGCCCGCGCGGCATCGAGTACCAGCGCTTCATCCATCTGGTCGATCTCTTCCGCGAGACCGGGTGGAACGCCCGGCGCATGCTCGAAACCTCGCCTTTCAAGGTCGCGGATGTCGGCACCAACGCGATCCTGCTGCGGGCCGAGCGCGATCTGCTGGCGCTGGCGGAACAGTTCGGAAGCGCCGCAGAGCGCGAGACGATCGCGGCGCGGATCGCTCGCAAAGAGATCGTTCTGGCAGGGCTGTGGGACGACGCGCTCGGCCACTACCTGTCGCGGGATCTGATCGGAGGCAACCTCATCCCCGTCCGGACCTCGGCGGGATTCCTACCGATCTTCGCAGGTTTGCATGAGCACTCCCGGGAACTCGCAGAGCGGCTCGAAGGATGGCGAGCCCGCGGGGTCGCCCTTGTGCCCTCGACCGACCCCGATGCTGCTTCTTTCGAGCCGCAGCGCTACTGGCGCGGGCCGGTCTGGGCGGTCGTCAACTGGATGATCGCGCGGGGCTTGCGCGAGGCAGGCGAGGGTGCAGCCGCCGGCTCGGTTGCCGAGGATACGCGCCGGCTGATCGGGGAAGCCGGTTTCAGCGAATATTTCAATCCGATGGACCGCGCAGGCATCGGTGGCGAGACCTTCTCCTGGACTGCTGCGATCGACCTGCTGCTCGGCGAGGGCGAACAACGATGAATGCCGGCATGGCGGGCGGGATCGATTGCGACCTGCACCCGGCGGTGCCCGGCATCGCTTCGCTCATCCCCTATCTCGAGCCGCAATGGGCCGATGCGGTGGCGCAGCGCGGCGTCCATGACCTCGAGCCGACGAGCTATCCCCTGCGTGCGCCGCTGACATCGCGGCCGGACTGGCGTGTCGCCGGCGCCAAGGCGGGCTCCAGTCGCGAGCAGTTGTGTGCGCAGGCGCTCGACGGGTTCGGCAGCCGCGCTGGCATCCTCAACTGCCTCTACGCCATCACGACCCTATTCAGCGAGGACATGGCGGCGGCGTTCGCACGGGCGCTCAACGATTGGCTGGCGGCGGAATGGCTGGACAAGGACGCGCGGCTGCGGGCCTCGATCGTCGTGCCGGTCCAGAGTCCGGAACTCGCTGCAGCCGAGATCGAGCGGCGTGCGGTCGACCGGCGTTTCGTCCAGGTGCTGCTGCCCTGCCTCGCCGACCAGCCGCTCGGCCGGCGCAGCCTTTGGCCGATCTACGCGGCCGCCGCACGACATGGCTTGCCGGTCGGCATCCATGCTGGCTCGACCTATCGGCACCCCGTCACGCCGGTGGGCTGGCCGTCCTATTTCACCGAGGATTATGTCAACCAGGCGCAGGGCTTCCAGACGCAATTGACCAGCCTCGTCTGCGAGGGTGTGTTCTCGAAATTCCCGACGCTCAGGGTCGTGCTGATCGAATCCGGCTTCACCTGGCTGCCGGCCTATCTCTGGCGCCTGCACAAATACTGGCGCGGCCTGCGCATGGAGATCCCTTGGGTCGACCGTCCGCCGCCGGACATCGTTCGCGAGCAGGTGCGCTTCACCCTGCAGCCCGTGGATACCCCGGTGGAGGGCGACGCCTTGCTGCGTATCCTCGACCAGGCAGGATCGGACGAACTCCTGCTGTTCTCGACTGACTATCCGCATTGGCAGTTCGACGGGCAGTACGCGCTGCCGCCGCTTTTGCCGGATAGTCTCAAGACCAAGATCCTGATCGACAATCCGCTCGCGACCTATCCCCGCTTGAAGGAGGATTTCGCATGAATGTTGAGCTGCCAGCTCGGCCGAAGCCGGAATCGACCATCAACAGGCCTGTGATCGCCGATTGTGACATCCACCCCTGCCTGGCCAGGCCCGCCGACATCCTGCCCTATCTGCCGAAGCGCTGGCAGGAGCACGCCATGACCTACGGCATGCTGCCGCGCCACGGCTACCAGAGCGGCCCGGCCTATCCGAAGGGGCAGCCCGACGCCGCGCGGCTCGATTCCTGGCCGCCGGACGGGCGCCCGGGCTCCGATCTCTCCTTCATGCAGGCGCAGCATCTCGACGCCAACCGCGTCGAGCTCGGCATTATGACGGTGATCGCGCCCGCCGCCGGTGCGGCCCAGAACCTCGATTATTCCGCTGCGCTCGCCCGCGCACTGAACGAATGGCAGGTGGCCGAATGGACGAGCAAGGATACAAGGCTGAAGGCCTCGATCGTCGTCCCCTATGAGGATGCCGCTGCCGCAGCCGTCGAGATCGATCACTGGGCCGGGCACGACGCCTTCGTCCAGGTCCTGCTGCTCAGCCGCACCGCCGAGCCGCTCGGCCAGCGTCGCTACTGGCCGATCTACGAGGCGGCCCAGCGGGCAGGGCTGCCGATCGGCGTGCATGCCTTCGGCTATGGCGGCTATCCCGTCACGGCCGGCGGCTGGCCGTCCTACTACATTGAGGAGATGGTCGGGCACTCGCAGTGCTGCCAGGCCTTACTGACCTCGATGGTGATCGAGGGCGTGTTCGAGCGCTTTCCCGGCACGCGCATGGTCCTGATCGAGGCCGGCCTCGCCTGGCTGCCGTCGCTCTGCTGGCGGCTCGACAAGCATTGGTCGCGCCTGCGCGACGAGACCCCGCATCTCAGGCGGGCTCCCAGCAATTACATCCGCGACCATGTCTGGCTGACGACGCAGCCGATGGAGGAACCGGAAAAGCGCAAGCATTTCCACGATATCGTCGAATGGATCGGCATCGACCGGCTGCTCTTCGCCACCGACTACCCGCACTGGGATTTCGATGATCCGCTCTGGGCGGTGCCGGTCAAGCTCGACGACGGGGCCCGTCAGGCGCTCTTCCTCGACAACGCCAAGGCGCTCTACGGGCGCCGCTGAGATGGTGAGGCATGTCATAGCGCCGGCCGCGGACCTGCCATCCGGCGAGCGACTCGTCGCCGAGGTCGCCGGTCGCAAGGTCGTCATCTTCAATCTCGACGGCGAATATTTCGGCCTGTTCAACCGCTGTCCGCATCAGGGCGGGGACCTTTGCCTCGGCCGGACCACGGGGCTGGTTGAGGCCGGCGACTCGCCGGGGCAGTACAACTACAGCCGCCGCGGCGAAATCCTGCGTTGTCCCTGGCATGGCTGGGAATTCGATATCCGCACCGGCAAGTCGCGAGCGGAGCCGGGCCGCATCAGGGCGAAGACCTACGATGTCGATGTGAAATCGGGCTCCGAACTCTTCGATGGTCCCTATCAGGCCGAGACTGTCCTGGTCAGCATCGAGGACGATTACATCGTCGTCGAGGCGTGAAAGGCTGATCCTGTTTCGGGAGCGGCCCGCACTTGGTCAGGGTTTGAGATAACGCATGACCTTTCCAACCGGCTTCTACAACGGCTGTTGCAGCCGTCTTGAAATGTCTCAGGTTGCCGCAATTTGGGAATGTCTCAGGGCTACGGAGCTACTGCCGGGGCTGGGGAGAGCCCATTTCCGACTCCTTGCGGACATTTCCCGAACTCCCACCGCGAATGATATTGCTGGTATATGCCGCCGCCGCCGATGCAGGGGACAGTGAGTGGAAGTCGTTCTGGTTTGGAGCAGGCTCTTTTGGAATGCTCAGCGAACTCCGCCGATCGATCGCTCTGCGGTAACTACATCGGACAACTATTACCTGTCCGAAGACGAGTGCCTTAGGAATGCTCGCTGCGTCATGCAAGCCAACCAAAGGCCCGAATAGCGTGCGTCCAAACGATGCTCGCTAAAGCAGAACTGGAATCGATGAAGAAGTTGGAGGAAGTCGCGAGAAAAGCTCTTCGCGATTTACCCGACGATCCAAAACCATGAGACTTCCGCTTCCGACCGAGGCTGGGTGAAAANNGACGTTTTCACACAGCCTCGGCCCGTTGCGGAACTAAATGCCATGCTCCGACAGTAGGTCGATAAGGCGGGTTTGCCCGTCCCATACGGCCGCCCCCCATCCTCGCGCGATTACCGCCTCCACATTGCCTGGGCTGTCATCGATGAAAAACAGGTCGAGCGGTTGGAAAGCCGGTCCGCAACTCTATGGCTTCGAAAAAGCCCTGTGCTGGTTTGGCGACGCCAAGGGCCGCGGCGTAGCGAATGGCAACGAAATGGCATTCCAGTAGATCATGGTTGATGTGGAAGTCCCGCTCGAACCAGTATTGGACGAGAGCATCCGCGCGGACCCTTGGGTTGGGCTGAAGCTTGAAAACCCAAGTCTGGAGACCATCAACGTGACCCTCGATCCAGCATTGCGCGAGAAGATCCTGGCCTCCGTCGAGGCTGGTTTCGATGAGCAGATCGTGTTCACCCAGGATCTGATCCGCTTCGCCTCCGTGCGCGGCGCCGAGCATGCGTGCCAGGACTTCGTCTTCAGGGCTCTGCGCGAGCGCGGCTTCGCAATGGATCGCTTCGCGATGGACCGCGAGGCGATCGCAGCACATCCCGGCGGCAGCCCCTGGTCGCAAGAGCACTCTGATGCGCCGATCGTCGTCGGCATCCACCATCCGCGCGAGGAGAGGGGCAGGTCCCTGATCCTTCAGGCCCATGTCGACGTCGTTCCCCCCGGCCCGGCCGACATGTGGACCAACAAGGCCTTCGACCCCGTCGTGGATGGCGACTGGTTGTACGGCCGTGGTGGCGCGGACATGAAGGCCGGTCATGCCGCCAATCTCTTCTGCCTCGATGCCCTGCGACGCATCGGCTTTCAGCCGGCGGCAACCGTCTACGTCCAGTCGGTGGTCGAGGAGGAATCGACCGGCAATGGCGCCCTGATGACGCATCTGCGCGGCTACAAGGCCGATGCTGTGCTCATTCCCGAGCCGGAGGAAGAGATGCTGGTACGCGCCAACGTCGGCGTCCTCTGGTTCCAGGTCGAGGTCCGTGGGCTTCCCGTCCACGTCCGCGAGATGGGCAACGGCGCCAACGCCATCGATGCGGCCTATCGCGTCATCGGTGAGTTGCGGAAGCTCGAGGAGGAGTGGAACGGCGCTAAGACCGGTCGGGAGCACTTCGCCGATGTCGAGCATCCCATCAACCTCAATATCGGCAAGATTGAAGGCGGCGATTGGGCGTCTTCGGTGCCGTGCTGGTGCCGGATCGATTGCCGCATCGGTCTCTACCCGGGCGTGAACGCCGCCGAAGCGGCCAAGGAGATTAGCGACCGCGTATCGGCATTCGCTCGGGCCGATTCGTTCATGGCTAACAACCCGCCGAGCGTCACGTTCAATGGCTTCCACGCCGAGGGCTATGTACAGGCTCCCGGGACGGAGGCGGAAGCCGTTCTTGCGCGCGCTCATGAAGGCTCGACCGGCAAGCCGCTGAAGAGCTTCATGACGCCGGGATATCTCGATACCCGCGTCTACGCGCTCTACGACAAGGTTCCGTCCCTTTGCTACGGGCCGATCTCCGAGAACATTCACGGCTTCGATGAGCGGGTCAGCGTGGCATCGCTGAAGCGCATCACAGGCACCATGGCGCTCTTCGTTGCCGAATGGTGCGGTGTGGAGTTGGTTAAGTCCTGATCCTCATGCCGTGACGGTTCGAGCGGAGGGCGGGACGAGAGTTTTCGGATCCCATAAGTCGCGCGGAAGACGATCGCATCTAGGCGGCCACAACATTCCGCTATTCCGGCGGGCGCCTATGTTGCCTGCCTTTTCCGGTCAGGCCTTGCCGCGCCGGGGCGCATTCCGACGCGGCTGATTGGGCCTCCGCATAAGAGGGAGGCCGTCCACGCAGCCGGATCAACTACGATCCCTCACATTTCCTACTGCAGCAGCTCGACTACCTCGCCTTCATCGACATCTATCATGAGCGCATCAGCGCCTTTCATGTGAAGGACGCCGAATTCCGGCCGAGCGGCCGCCAGGGCGTCTATTCCGGCTTTTCCTCCAGGGTCGAGCGCGCAGGCCGTTTCCGCTCGCCCGGCGACGGCCAGGTCAGGGCGAGCTGTACGAAGGTCTTGCTTGGCCCATCCCTGGATCACGACGAAGTGTGGCGGCGTATTCCGCAAGTTGCGTCGCCCGAGGTCACCACTCCAGATTTTCGAACAGGATCAGAACCGGTTCGCCTCTGTCGAGGTAGCGACGCATCCCGAACTGGGCAGTTAAAAAGTCGGTGACGGCGATGATGCCGCCGTTCTGTTTCACCTTCCAAAGGCGTCCAGTCTGGGTGCACCTGTAGATGAACTGTGTGTCGTTCGCGTCGATGAAGGCCTTGATTTGGCGTTGCTTGAGATCCGATTTATCGCGCGTCAGAGCGTCGTAGATTACGTCGAGGATAATGACATGCGTCGCTACTGCTTGAAGCAGGTGGAGCTGGTCGGCGACCCAAAGGCTGAAGAGCGGGCCAGGGTCGGCAAGGAAGACCGTACAGCGTCGCATCGGTCAGAAGCCAACGATGATGCCTGATTGGCAACAATTGCCAGATGCTCCAGATGCCGACGACATCGTGGGTGTTGGGGGCGTTACGCCGGCCACGTCGAGAGAGAGTTCGAGCTCTGCAAGCTGGCGTCCCTCGCTGAAGCAATACGTCGTCGTCAAGCAGCACGCGCCCGTCGCCGCTCAGCGGGTGAGCAGCGAGCGGATGCCGCTGAGATTGTCGATGGTGTGCGTCAGGTGCAGGCGCAGGCGCTCCGCGGCCTCGGACTGCCGCCCGCCCGCTAGGCTGTCGAGAATGGCGAGATGCTCCTCGCATTGCTGCCTGTAGCGCTTGCGGTCGAGCATGGAGCGATAGGACAGCAATCGCCTTACGCGATTGATCCGGCGGATCGTGTCGAGAAAGAACGGGTTGCCAGACCCCGCCACGATAGTCTCATGAAAGCGGACGCCGCGTTCATGCAGGGCATCGGCCGTATCGGTCTCGATAGCGCCTGAGAGTAGCCGCTGCTCGGCAGCACGGCATAACGCAATGCTCTCCGGCGCCAAATGGTATCCAGGCTCCAGAAGCGCTGCGGGTTCTAGCGCGAGGCGCAACCGGTAGGTCTGCTCAAGGCTTTCGGGCGTGTTCAACACCGGCGCGAACGTCCAACCATAGCCCGCCCGTCGCTCGGCCCAGCCCTCCTGGCTGATGCGGGTCAAGACCGCGTTGAGTTCAGCGCGGGTGAGGCCATAGCCCAGCCGCAAATCGGCTTCGCTGACCTGCTCCGGAAGGCTGCCGCGAAGATGGTCGTCTGCAATCCGAAAATAGGCCTGGGTCACTCGATCCGGCTCGGACAGCCCAAGTGTGTCACTCGATGGCGGCGACGCCTGTTCGATGAAATAGCCACGGTTGCGTTCGTGACGCAGCACACCCTTGTCGGCGAGAAGCTGGAGTGCCTGGCCTACTGGGAACCGCGACACGCCGAGGCGCGTCGCAATGTCCTGACTGCGCAGATGGGTTCCGATGCCCATGGCGCCATCCCGAATCTCGGCGAGGATGCGCGCCGCGAGTGGAGTTGCAAGGTCTCGTCTTCCGCTGCCCGCCATGACCTGAGCCTCGGCGGCAATCCCGCCCCGGATATGTGGTCTATGGCCGGTGTGAGCGCAGGGCAAGCGGCACCTATTTGACGAGGCCGATGGTCTTGAGGATGTCGCCGACGCGCACCTGCTCCTCCTTCAGGAAAGCGGCAAAAGGCTCACCCGCGAGATAGTAGTCGTCCCATCCGCGTGCCTTGAGCAGGGCCTTCCACTCGCCGCTCGCCACCAGGCCGTCGAAGAGCCTGGTCAGTTGCGCCTTCTGATCGGCCGTGATGCCGGGAGCTGCCATGACCGCGCGCCAGTTCACCACCTCGACGTCGTAGCCGAGTTCCTTCAGCGTGGGGACATCGACGCCATCGAGCCGCTTGCCCGACGAGATCGCGAGCGCACGCAGCTTGCCGGCCTTGATCTGTCCCTCGAACTCACCATAGCCGGAAACGCCTGCGGTCACACGGCCGCCGAGCATCGCCGCCAGGGCTTCGCCGCCGCCGGAGAAGGCGACGTAGTTGACCTTGCCGGCATCCGCGCCCGCCACCTTGGTGACGAGCGCAGCCAGGATGTGATCGGCGCCACCGGCCGATCCACCCGCCCAGGTGACGCGCGCCACATCGGCTTTGATCGCGGCGACGAAGTCCTTCACCGTCTTATGAGGCGACTCGGCCGGAACGACGATGACGAGCGGATCGCCGGTGAGGCGCGCGAGCGGCGTCACCTGATCCAAGCTGACAGGAGACTTGTTGGTCAGGATGGCGCCGACCATGGTGATGCCGTTGACCATCAACTGGCTCGGATCGCCCTTGGCGTTGTTGATGAACTGCGCCAGCCCGATCGTGCCGCCGGCGCCGGTCACGTTGTTGACCTGGACACTGCGGACGGCTTTGGTCTCGGTCAGCACCTGCTGGATCGAACGGGCGGCGCCGTCCCAGCCGCCGCCGGGACCGGCCGGCGCCATGATCTTCAATTCCTGGATCGGCGACTGGGCCAGGGCGAAGCCGGGCGCGATCGTGAGAGCCGCGATGCTGGCGGCCAGGAAAACTCTACGGGTCGTCATGACAATCCTCCCAGAGATGACAGCTGATCGCGCTTTTGCGCTGTTCAGGCTTCCCGCAGGGCTGCGGGTGGTGTTTCACCGGTTGCGGTGAAAGGTGGAACAGGCGCAGCCAGTTGGCGCCCGAGAATCAAGGAAATGACGCCCCCGGCGCGCAGCGTCTCGCATTCGAGTGCCGTCTCGACAGCAGCCTGCAGAGCCAAGGGCTCGATGGATCCGCCGGCGCGACAGATGCGGGCCGTGACGGCGCTGCGAGGAGCGATCACATCGGCGCCGGCCTCTACCTCGATGGTGTCGCCGGGCGCAAGGTCCAGCGAAGCCGGTCCGGCCTCTGAAGGAAGCAGGAGCGGCAGAATGCCCATGCCGATCAGGTTGGAGCGGTGGATGCGCTCGAAGCTCCGAGCGATAACGGCGTTGACGCCGAGGAGCCCAAGCCCCTTGGCCGCCCAGTCGCGCGACGAGCCTGTGCCGTAGCGCTCGCCGGCGACAACGACCATCGCATCGGCCGCTGCGCGGTAGCGCTCCGCGGCGCGCCAAAGCGACATGGTTTGGCCGGTCGGCGCATGAAGGGTCGAGCCAGCCGGCAGATTTGGCGCAAGCCCATTCACCACCGTGCGGTTTGTGAACAGGCCGCGCAGCATGACCTCCCAGTTGCCGCGGCGCGAGGCGTAGACATTCAGGTCCTTGGGGTCCTCACCGCGCTCGATCAGCCATTGTCCCGCTTCGCTGGCCGCAGGGGTCTGTCCGGCCGGCGAGATATGGTCCGTGGTGATGTCGTCGAAGAGAACCAGCAGAGGGTAGGCGCGATAGTGGCCAAGCCGAGGGGTTTGGATCGCCTTGGCAAAGGGCGGCGGCCGCAGGGCAGTCGAGGCCGCGTCCCACGGGAACAGGGCTGACGACGGCGCGTCGAGTTCCGCCCAATGACGGCTCGTCGTCGCCTCGGCGAAAGCCCGATTGAAATCCGAGGGGTCGAGGGCGAGCGCCAATGCCGTGTCGATCTCGGCGCCGGTCGGCCACAGGTCGGCCAGCATCACCGGGCTACCATCGGCAGTAGACGTCAATGGATCATGGAGAATATCGCGATCCGCATCACCGGCCAGCGCGTAGGCGATCACCAGCGCAGGCGAAGCCAGGAATCCGGCCTCGACCTGACCATGCACCCGGCCGGGGAAGTTGCGGTTGCCAGACAGAACGGCGACCGGAAGCACTTCGCCGGCGCGGACAGCAGCATCCATCACCGGGAGCAGCGGTCCCGAATTGCCGATGCAGGTGGTGCAGCCATAGCCGACGATACCGAACCCCAGGGCCTCGAGATCGGCCAGCAACCCTGCCCGGCGGAGATAGCGCTCCGCGGCAGGCGACCCTGGCGCCAGCGAAGTCTTGACCCAGTCCGGTGGCTTCAGCCCAAGACGGCGTGCTTTGCGGGCGAACAGGCCAGCCGCTACGACGAGCCGGGGATCAGAGGTGTTGGTGCAGCTCGTGATCGCGGCGAGGGCGACAGGAAAGCGCGGCAACGAAGACGATGGAATCCTCGGTTGCGGCATAGCGACCAGTGCCGGCAGCACCGCTTCAGGAGCAAGCAAATCCTGCGGTCGGCGTGGCCCAGCGAGGCAGATGGCGATCGCGGCGAGATCGATCTCGACGATATCGGTGTAACGTGGTTGAGCCTGCGGATCGAACCAGAGCTGCTGTTCCTTCGCATAAGCCTCGACCAGAGCGATCTGCTCCGACGACCGGCCCGTTTGCGCCAGGTAGTCCAGCGTCGCGTTATCGATCGGGAAATAGCCAGTCGATGCGCCGAATTCCGGGGTCATGTTTGCGACCACCGAGCGCTCGCCTGACGACAGGCTGGATACGCCTGGCCCAAAGAACTCGACGAACGCGCCGGTGACATTCCTGGCCCGGAGGCGCTGCGTCACTGTCAATGCGAGATCGGTCGCACTGACGCCCTCGCGCAGCCGGTTCGTCAGGCGCACGCCGATGACGTCCGGAATCCGCATCATCACCGGCATGCCGAACATGACGCTCTCGGCCTCGAGCCCGCCGACGCCCCATCCGAGCGCGCCGATGCCATTGATCATCGGCGTGTGGCTATCGGTGCCGATCAGCGTGTCAGGCATCGCCCAGAGCCTGCTGTCGATCAGGCGCGTGGTGACGACGGTCGCGAGCTGCTCCAGATTGATCGTGTGCATGATGCCCGTGCCCGGCGGATGGACCCGGACTCCGTCAAGCGCCTGCGTCGCCCACTTCAGGAAGCGATAGCGCTCGCCATTCCGGCGATATTCGCGCTCCAGGTTGACCCGCATGGCTTCCGGCGAGGCCGAAAGGTCGACTCCCAACGAGTGGTCGACCGATACGTCGACCGGCAGGACCGGGCTGAGGCGCATGGGATCTCCGCCGGCCGCGGCGATGGCATCGCGCATCGCCGCGACGTCGACCAGCGCCGGCGTGCAGGTCGTGTCGTGCATGAGCACGCGGCCGGGCTGAAAGGCGATCTCCGCCTCGGACGTCCCGGATTCTAGCCAGCCTCGGAGGGCAAGCAGAGACTGGTCGCGCTCCCGGTCCCCCGCCGACTCGCGCAGCAAGTTCTCGGCGATGATCCGCAGAACATGCGGCAGCTGACCGAAGTCGTCGCCGAACGCGGCCTTGAGATCCGCCACGACATAGACATCACCGGCGAGGCGCACAGCGCGGTGAGGCGATGTAACCAATCGGTCCATACGCCATAGATGCATAATAGCGACATTAAATGCAATATCCGACGATGCTATGCGTGCGAAGTATCATCGGCATCTCAAGTGGCCATCGCTGCCGGCCTCGTTCCTCGTCGGCGAGCTCTTCTCGGTCCTGCCCGAGCTTGACTGATCCACCCCCGTTGAATTGGTCCCCCCTGAAGTATGTCTTTTGGCAGACAGGAGGACCGCCATGCCGAAGAAGCGTCACAAAAACCCTCGGCGTCCGCGCCGTGGACCTGAAAAACGTTCTTAGCCGAATCCAACCCGATGGTGCTAATCTGGTTAATGGAACGGTTCCTCCTTGTGGCGCTTCAACAACGACCACGTTTAGCACTTTGATGCTGTCGGAGCGGGCCGTTCCACCTCATCACTAACATTCACCCCGGGCCACTCGACGGGGGCGGATCAGATGAAAGTCTGTCGCCCGTGGCCGATGGCTGCCGGGCGCTCGGAAGGCGATGGGCGAGCGTAAACCGGCCCTTCGGAGTTCTTTGTTCCGTCCGATGAGAAGCTTCGCTCGGCGTGGTCGAGGACGGGGTGCCTCAAGCCGATGGATAAGCCGCATAGGACTGAAACACGGCCCCATAGAAGCAACCGGACGCTACGAGGACGAAGGCATGCCAGATGGCGTTCTGGAACGGCAGGCTCTGCCAGACGTGGAAAGCCACGCCCATCGTGTAGAGAATGCCACCTGCGACCATCAGCCATAAGCTGGTGGTCGGCAATTGCGCGATGCCTTGCCACATCGCGATGCCGCTCCAGCCGATCAGGAGATAGAGCCCGATCGAGAGGCGGTCGAACCGGCCGGGCAGCGCCACCTTGAGCACGACGCCCGCAGCCGATGTGGCCCAGACGAAGATCAGGAGCGTTTGAGCCACCATGCTCCCTCCGAGTTTCATCAGGAAGGGAGTGTAGGTTCCCGCGATCAGCACGTAGATCGCCGAGTGGTCGAAGCGCCGGATCAGCCACTTCATCGGCGAAACCGGCCACATGTTGTAGACGGCGGAAACGATGAGGACGGCCATCAGCGCGGAACTGTAGATCACGACGGGGATCAGATCAGGCAGCGGAGCTGCTGCGGCGACCCGGACAATCAGCGCCCCGACCGCAGCGATCCCCAGCACGATCCCGAGCACATGGACAACGCCGTCCGCCCAAAGCTCGGCACGGCTGAATGCGAAGCGTCCGTGCGCGGGTTGGTGCAAGCCGTATCCTTCCGTGGCCATGCCGGGATGGGAAATTCATCGCCCGGCAGCATTCCCCATTCACATGAAGCAAATAAGGCCCTCGCGGCTTTCTCGGCCTCGATTTCGACAGTCGCTGCCTGACGGAGCGTGAGGAATGAGAGGGCATCGCGCCCAGTCGAGGCGCTGTTTCGTCTCGCTGTCAGGGCGGTCCCGGCGTTTTCCAAAGCCACGCCCGGCTCAGGAACGTACGCGCAGGGCGGAAAATGAAGTAATCACCAGAAAATGAAATCGGACAGATCGCCACGATTATCTAAAAAAGCGGGAATAATTTCGGTTTCTACGATCTATGAAATAGATGTTTGACATGGTTAACGGATAATGATATTTAAAGAAATCTAGCCATTATTTTCGCTTTGAGAATCCTGGGGCGACGTCCGGTATCGCGTTGTCGCCCCTGGGCTCAATATCAGGAGCCCGGCATGACAGCCCTTTCGATAGATTGGCCTTTCTACCGACTTCAGCTCGCGGGGGAATTTCGCGGTTGGAGCGCTCACTTGGGCCTGATCGCGGCCTTCACGTTGGCCTTCGCCATCGTGCTGCTTTCATGGAGCTAGAGCGGGCCAGGAGGGGTGCATTGAAAGCCGCCTCCGCTTACGCTCCGGCTCCTGAAGGCTCGGCGATCACCTACGGTCTTATCGGCATGGCGCTCTTTGCCATGACAGCATGGGGCGTGGCGGAATTCTATAGCCTGCCCCTCTTGCCTCACGCGGCCGCGCTCGGGATCTGCGCCCTTGGTTCCTTCGCCATCGGATTTTGGCTGAGAAGAAAGCGCAGAAGCCGTCACGACGACGCTTATCGAGCAGAGTTCGCCCAACGAAAGCCGGCGCAGGGCAGCCGGGAAAATGGAGCGGGCTGAGGCATTTCATAACGCACAGATCGAGGCAAACTCGGTCATGAAGCTCGGCTTTCCCGCCAGGAGCAGTAAGATGGCACTCGACTTCCCCAACTCCATCCGGCGCTACGAGGCCGGGCGACAATGCATAAGCTTCTGGGGGGCCGACGGATCGCTGGAGGTCGCGTTCCAGGTCAATCTGGACGCTCTGCGGAAGCTCGATCTCGCTGCCTTCGATGGCAGGGAATCGTCTGCCCTGAACGCTTTCGATCATAACCGCGAGGCCATTCGCAATGCGGCTCGAGCCGCTTACCGGAGGCACCCTCTGGCCTTTCACAGGCTGACCCCGGACAGTTTCCGCTGAACGTCACTCGAATCCGCCGGGGCAATCCGCTGCGTCTAGTCTCCCATCCCTCTGACGCCCAGAAGGTGAACCCCATGAACTCCGCTCCCTATAAAATCGGCGACCTAGTCGAACTGAAGAATGGCTTTTTCAACACGCCGAGGCGCGGCGAATTCAAGGTTCACCGCGTCATGCCAATACGCGACAATGGCGAGTGTCAGTATCGGGTCATTGGCAGTGATGGCCGCGAACGGGCTGTCGAGCACCACGAGATCCAGCGAACTGTAGATACGGGATTTTTCAGTCCGCTGAACCGGCGCGCTTGAGGATCCTGAACCTCGGCCTTCGCCGCCGAGGGGCTACCTCCTCTTGCGGAGATTTCAGTTATGGATTCGATTGTCGGATGTAATCAGTGAGAATTTACCTGTAACATTCAGACAAATTTCGAATCGGCGAATCGGGTAGATCCTTTTTGATAATTTTCATGAGCCGATAATTATAATTATTCGTCATCAAAGTGTGCTATTATATTTTGCGGAGGATTTTTCTTCCACAGAATGAAAGATGGTGTCATGAAAATCCCAGCAGAAACCAAGCCTGCCATTTGGGGCGCGGTGGGGGGTGCGATTGCCCTCGCAATCGTCGGATTCACCTGGGGCGGCTGGTCGACAGCCTCTTCGAGCGAACGGCTGGCGAAGGAGAGATCCCAGAACGCCGTCGTTGCGGCCCTGTCGCCGATCTGCGTGAGCAATTTCCAGCAGCAGCCCAACGCCGATACCGCGCTCGTCGAGCTGAAGAAGATCAGTTCGTGGAGCCAGGGCGATTTTATTGCCAAGGGTGGCTGGGCCACGATGGTCGGCAGCACTTCGCCGGACACCGCCGTCGCCAAGGCGTGTGCCGAAGCGCTCGGCATGCCGAAGACCTGAGCCCGATCGAAACGACCGTCGCGCTGGCTAATGAGCCGCTCCGCGCATGATCCGCGCGGGGATGGCGGAACTCGCCGCCATGCAGATGCCACCGATACAACACAGAGGAGATCGTCATGGCGAAGGGTCAGATGCGCGGTAACCGGGAAGCCAAGAAACCGAAGAAGAAGAGAGAAGCCGCTGCGGTTCCTGTAATATCGGCGCGGATCATGCCGGCAGCGTTCGAACTTGCGAGCAAGAAGAAGAAAAAGACCTGATATGACCATCCGGAGCCGGGAGACCACGGTCATTTTCAGAAACCCGTTCGAGCTGAGCGCGCTCGATCATGCGCAGCCGGCTGGGACCTATCGCGTGGTAATTGACGAGGAAGAGATTTCGGCCGCTTCCTTCATCGCCTATCGACAGATTGCGACCATGCTGCATATCCCGGCGCTTTCGACACCTGGCAGCTCCCAGGTCTTCACGGTGAGCCCCGCAGAGCTGGCCTCTGCCCTTGAGGCTGATCGCTCAGGCTAAGCAGGCTTCGGCCAGGAGCCGCTGCCGACGAGCGGCTCGATCTCAGCGATGCGTCGAAGGGCTGCCCTGGGCGGAACCCGGCCGTGCGGACGCGCGAGCCGTCAGACACCGCTCGCCAAAGGCGACGCTCGCACCGGCGCCACAACAAGCCGTAGCCGACCATGACGCATCAGGCCGACAAACCGTCGCCCGATCGCCGGCCATGAGAACAAGGAGCCCGACATGGCGCTCGAACAGGCCTGCATAGAGATCATGCCGAAACCTTGGGGCTCGACCGAGCTCCTGCCCTGGAGCCCGGCAAACGATTCCGGCGTACCGATTGGAGAGCTCTGGTTCCAGCGCCGCGATCCGGATGGGCCAGAGCCCGCCCTACTGCTCAAATTGCTGTTCACGCAGGAGGCGTTGTCGATCCAGGTCCATCCCGACGACGACGATGCGCAGGCGATGGGGCTTCCGCACGGGAAAACCGAAGCCTGGTACGTGCTGTCTGGCGTCGCTGACGCCATGGTCGGCGTCGGTCTCAAATCCGCGCTTTCTCCGACTCAGTTGCGCGCCGCCATCGCAAATGGCTCGATCGCCGAACTCGTCGCATGGCGTAGAGTATTCGAAGGGGACGTCATCGCCGTCCCGGCTGGAACGATCCACGCGATCGGCCCCGGCCTCGTGCTCGCCGAGATCCAGCAGCGCAGCGATACGACCTTTCGCCTCTTCGACCATGGCCGTGCTCGCGAACTTCACATCGAGCAGGGCGTCGCGGTCGCACAGGCCGGGCCGGCCGAACGCACGGCGCCAGCACGGCGCCTGAGCGATTCCCGGATCGTGCTTGCGGTGAATCCGCATTTCACTCTCGAACGGCTCGATCTGCCAGCCAGATCGACCTGGGAGCTGGAGGCGCCCCATGAAACCTGGCTGGTTGCCATCGTCGGAGATGCCGCCATTGGCTCGCTGGAGCTAGGCATTGGCCAAGGCTGCTTCATTGAGGGCGAGACCGCCCGCATCGCGGCGGGCCGCGATGGCTTCTCCTGTCTGCTCGCCTACGATGCGGCGACACCTGATCGTGACCTCCTGCATCGCGTCGACGCGGATGATGCCGCTGCGCCTCCAGCATTCGTGAGATCGCCGGTTCCTTTTGCGCAGGTGCGATCATGAGTCCGCTCAGCCAGGTCGCCTTCATCGGCAACTCGTTGCCCCGCCGTTGCGGGATCGCAACCTTCACCACGGATCTGCAGGAAGCTATCGCGTCGTCCGGGACGGGCCTGGAGACCGCCATCGTCGCGATGAACGATCATGGCCATGGCTACGACTATCCGCACTCCGTTCAGTGCCAGATCGGCGACGAACGGCTCGAAGACTATGTCCGCGCTGCCGACTTCCTGAACCAGGGCGGGTTCGACGTCGTCTCCCTCCAGCACGAATTCGGTATCTTCGGCGGTGAGGCCGGAGGGCACGTGATGGCGCTGCTGTCGCGCCTGACGATGCCCGTCGTCACCACGCTCCATACCGTTCTGGCGGAGCCGACGCCGATGCAGCGCATCGTGATGGAGCGCATCGTCGATGCCTCGGCGCGTGTCATCGTCATGGCCGAGAAGGGGCGCGATCTGCTGCGCACCGTGTATCGGTTGCCTGCCGACAAGATCGAAGTGATCGCGCATGGCATTCCCGACTTCGCCTTTGTCGAGCCCGACGAAGCCAAGGAGCGACTGGGCTTTGGCGGCCGCTCGGTCATCCTGACCTTCGGGCTGCTCTCGCCCAACAAGGGCATCGAAGTGATGATCGATGCGATGCCGTCGATCCTGAGGCGCCGGCCCGACGCCGTCTATGTGATCCTGGGCGCGACGCATCCGAATCTGGTCAGGGACCATGGCGAGACCTATCGCGAGAGCCTGATGGCCCGCGTGCGGGAACTCGGGATCGAGGACCACGTCGTCTTCCTCGACCAGTTCGTCGATCAGGCGACCCTGCTCGGCTTCATCTCGATGTGCGATGTCTACGTCACCCCCTATCTCAACGAGTCCCAGATGACCTCGGGCACGCTGGCCTACAGCTTCGGGCTCGGCAAGGCGGTGGTCTCGACGCCCTATTGGCATGCCCGGGAGCTGCTCGCCGACGGGCGCGGCGTCCTCGTCCCGTTCGGCGATACCGTCGCCACCGGCAACGAGATCGCCGGTCTGCTCACCGATGGCGGCCGGCGCCAAGCCATGAGGTTGCGCGCCTATGCAAGCAGCCGCTCCATGACGTGGGAGCGCACTGCGAAGCGCTATCTCGCCACCTTCGAGACGGTTTGCCGGAGCCGCATGCTGAACGTGATCGCGGGTCCCATCCAGCCAAGGCCAGCGCCCCGGATAGTGGCGCCTGCCGAAATGCAGACCGAGCACCTCCTGAGCATGTGCGACGATACCGGACTGTTCCAGCATGCGATCCATAGCGTGCCCGATCGCGCGCATGGCTATTGCATCGACGACAATGCCCGCGCGCTGCTCCTCGCCTGCGCGTTGAACGACGCCGGAGAGCTGCCGTTGACGGAGACACTGACGGGGCGCTTCGCCGCCTTCGTCCAGCACGCCTGGAATCCGAATCGGCGGCGTTTCCGCAATTTCATGAGCTTCGACCGGCGCTGGCTCGAGGATGCCGGCTCGGAAGACAGCCATGGGCGGACGCTCTGGGCGCTCGGTGTTTGCGCACGCGACGACGCGAGCGCTTCGCGGCGCCGATGGGCCACCGCACTATTCGCCGAAGCTCTGCCAGCCATCGAGCACTTCAGCTCCCCGCGCGCCTGGGCTTTTGCGCTGCTCGGCCTGGATGCCTACTGCAGCCTCGCTGGCGCACCCGCCATTGCCAACTCGTTGCGCACCCTGCTCGCCGGCCGCCTGCACGGCCTGATCTCGACGGTCGAGACGCCGGACTGGGTCTGGTTCGAGGAGGGCCTGTCCTATGACAATGCGCGCCTGCCCCAGGCCCTGATCGCGACGGGCGTATCGATGAAGGTTCCGGCCTATATCGAAGCCGGTCTGCGCTCGCTACGCTGGCTTGCAACGCTTCAGACCACGCCGGCCGGTCTGTTCCGGCCGGTCGGCACGGACAGTTTCGGCGAGAGGCGCGGCGCGCCGAAGGCCTTCGACCAGCAGCCGCTGGAAGCGACCGCGACGATTTCCGCCTGCCTCGCAGCCTGGCGCGCGGATGGCGATACGCAATGGCGGACCGAAGCCGATCGCGCTTTCGCCTGGTTCCTCGGCCACAACGATCTCTCGTCGCCGCTGGTCGATCTGGATACCGGCGCCTGCCGCGATGGATTGCATCGCGACCGGCCGAATGAGAACCGCGGGGGCGAATCCGCGGTATCCTATCTTCTCAGCCTCACCGAGATACGCCAGCTCGCCCGCATCAGCGGGGACCGCCCGAAACTGGCACAGCTGCAAGCCTTGCGCGCCTGAGTTTTTGACACAACTGCACAGACAGATTGGGATCGCCTTGTCTCGCCCCACTTTCCTGAACAGGCAGGCCCTCTATCTGCATCCCGACCCCGCCAGGGTCGTCGTGCGCCGGTTTGGACCCGTGGGCCCGCCCCGGGATTTCCGCCCCGCCGACAAGGCCAAGTCCAATCATATCGTCGAGCGGGTGCTGTCGCTCGCCCCGGAAGAGGCTGAGAGCCTGCTCGCCGAGGTGCTGGAGAATTTCAAGGGGCGGCATCGCAACCTGCTAGAGAGGTTCGAGGCGCGCGCCGACGAGATGGAAGACGCCTTCACCTCCCACAGCCCCTTCAACACGGTGCAGCGCCGGCTGGTAGGCTCCTACTTCCTGCATGAATACTCGTTCGAGGCAGCGGCGCTCTTCAATCCGAGCATCGTTGCGCATCCCGACCAATCCGGAGCTCCTGCGGGCGGGCAGCGCTTCGTGCTGAGCGTTCGCGCCGTCGGAGAGGGGCATATCTCATCCCTGACGTTCCGCTCCGGATCAATCGCGGCCGATGGCAGCGTCAGCGTCGATCCGACATCGCGCCTGGCGACGATCGCCACCCTGCACAACCGGATGGCGCAACTCGACGGCGAGGATGTCGAGGTCGCCTTCTCGGCCGATGGCGACATCAGCGAGCGTGTGATCTTTCCCGTGACGGCGTCCCAGTCGAACGGCATCGAGGATGCGCGCTTCGTCGCCTTTGCAGAGGATGATGGGACCATTTTCCGCGCCACTTATACCGCCTATGACGGCAAGGCGATTCGTTCCGAGCTGATCGAGACCCGCGACTTCCTGTCGTTCCGCATGTCGCCACTGCGGGGCTCGGCCGCCGTGAACAAGGGTATGGCGCTGTTTCCGCGCAAGCTCGGCGGCCGCTATGCGATGATCTCCCGGCAGGACAATGAGAACCTCTACCTGATCTATTCGGACGACCTTCTGATCTGGGACGGCGGGGTCGAGATCCTGAAGCCGCGATTTCCCTGGGAGTTCGTCCAGATCGGCACGTGCGGCTCGCCCATCGAGCTCGACGAAGGCTGGCTACTCTTGATTCACGGCGTCGGGCCGGTCCGCAGATACACGATCGGCGCGGTTCTGCTCGACAAGGCTGATCCAACGCAAGTGCTCGCCCGCTCGCGCGAGCCGTTCGTCCGGCCCGAGCCCTCGGAGCGCGAAGGGTATGTTCCGAATGTCGTCTACACCTGTGGCGGGATGCGTCAGGGCGACATGATCATCTTGCCATACGCGGTCTCCGATACCTTCTGCCAATTTGCCACGATCAGGACCGCAGCGCTGCTGCAGGCGATGGAGGTCTGCGACTCTTTCCATGAGGCGATGTGATCAGGCGGATACTCCGATCGCAGGCCTTGATGGCCATTTCGGCGATGGCTCGCCTGCTCGGTGAGCGCGTCTCGCGTCACGGGCGACACCCTTTGGATGCCACTGACGCCGATCTTGAATCGGCCTCTTGCGATATCTTTTGGCACGCAAGCGAGGTCCGCTTCCGGGCAGTGGCCCAATGTCTGGTTGTGGCGCACCGCGGGCGCTAACTTCTCCCGATCCGTCACCGGGTGCGTGGTTTGGCGGCTCTACGGCAGTGATAAACGCTCTCTCGCCTCATGGCTGAAACTGGCGCCGTCCGGAGCCCGCCGATATTGTCGTCGTTGCGAGGCGGAACCCCCCGTGAATTTCTTCAGGAGGCCCCATGGCCAGCGGCACTGTGAAATGGTGCAACGCGACGAAGGGCTTCGGCTTCATTCAGCCTGACGATGGCGGTCCGGACGTATTCGTGCATATCAGCGCCGTGGAACACGGCCGGCCTGCGCGAGCTGCGCGATGGTCAAAAGGTCTCGTACGAGGTCGTGGCTGATCGGCGCTCAGGAAAGTCGTCAGCTGAGAATCTGAAGGCCGGGTGAAGGCCTTGCCGAGAGCTTGACGGTTGCCGAATCGTTGGCGGCGCGGCGGGCGCTGAATACAGGCTGACGCCCTCGACCATCGGCGGCTTCGCGCTCGCGGGTTGGCCACCAGCTTCAACACATCCTCGGCTCCGGCAAATCCGACTGTTCCAGGCCGGCCTCTTCCTCCGCCAGCATTTCGGCCCGAGCTATCTCTCTGTCGCGGTGGCTTATGGCTGGCAGGATGTCACCACCGACGCAGGCTCTCCATCGCGGCCACCCTTTGAACCGTTCTTTACCACAAAGGCTGAAGGGCTTGGTTGGACCGGGCTACCCACGGTCCGACGTTTTGCCAAAGAGCTTGGGGGAAATGTCACAATCGAGAGCGCTGTAGGCGCAGGAACGAAGGCGATATTGCGGTTGCCCGCAGCGTTCGGGGCGATGGACTAGGCTTCGTGGACGAAGCGTAGCCAGAGCAATGCTGATGCGAGGCTGACGGAGCCGAGATCGCAGTCTCTGACTTTGTCATAGCGAATGGCGGCGCCTGTTCTTGGGCTTGTTGAAGAGTTTTCGACGCGACTGCGCTGACGGGCTTAGTCGCGATCATGAAGGGCTGGTTGCGACGGCCCCGGTTTAGCGCGAGACGGTACCGCCGACGCCTCGAGAGCTTCCAACAGATGTATCGTTCGAAGCGTCGCAATTTCGCGCTGAAGGGGGGTAGGCTTCGCATTGTGGCGCGTGAGTGATCGGAGCGAATTTCTCACGTT
>UCLR01000049.1 GCA_900473415.1 Hyphomicrobiales bacterium | reverse complement strand
TCACGATGAGTACAGACCCTAGTCGCGATCGGGAGCCCCCGGCGGGAAGAGCTTGCGATAAGGCCGCGCCTCATCGACTGCACGCGCGAACGCAGGCCGGGCCAGAAGGCGGGCGCGATAGGCGCGGACATGCCCGAAGGCCGTCTCGATCTCATGGACCCAGTCCGCGTAGAACAACGAAGGCCCAGCAGCGCAATCGGCCAGCGTGAACATGTCGCCGCTGGCCCACTCACGCTCGGCAAGCGTCCGGTCGAGCAAACGATAGGCGTTGTCGAGCTGCTCCCGTGCCTGCGCCACGCCATAGGGATCGCGCTCGCCGGCCGGCCGCAGGTGATCGAGCACGATCTTCTGCATCGGCGTCATGACATAGTTGTCGAAGAAGCGGTCCATAATTCGGGTCTCGAGCGCCACCTTCGGATCGGCCGGCACCAGCCGCACCGGCCCTGGATGGAATAGCCCGAGATGCTCGATGATGACGCTCGACTCGAAGACCGGCCGCCCCTCGTCGACGAGCACCGGCATCCGCTTCATCGGCCACAGCGCGGCCCACTCCGCACCAGCCTCGGGGTCCTCCGGGCCGAGCATGCGAAAGGTGAAAGGTGTGGCGTTCTCGTAGAGTGCCGTCAGCACCTTCTGGCAGTAGGACGAGAACGGGTGCGCAAAAAGCGTCAGCGGCATGGCTTTCCTCCTGACTGATCTTATTTTGCAATCAGTCTATCAGAAAACCGATCCCGTTTTCCAATCGGATTCGACCCGCTATCCGCCCAGCGCCTCGGCGACGTCGTCGAAGGTGCGCAGCCCCGTTCGCGGCGCATACACGAGCACCGCCATGTTGCCGGGCTGGTGCTCGTTCCTCCACATCTTGTGGTGCGCCAGCGGGATCTGCTCCCACGAGAAGACCTCCGACATGCAGGGGTCGATGCGCCGGTCGAGCACGAACTGGTTGGCGGCGCTCGCCTGCTTCAGATGGGCGAAATGCGAGCCCTGGACGCGCTTCTGTCGCATCCAGACATAGCGGGCGTCAAAGGTCAGGTTAAAGCCCGAGGTGCCGGCGCAGAAAACCACCATGCCCCCGCGCTTGGCGACCAGGCAGGAGACCGGGAAGGTCACCTCGCCGGGATGCTCGAACACGATATCGACATCCTTCTTGCCGGTGATGTCCCAGATCGCCTTGCCGAAGCGGCGGGCTTCCTTGGTCCATTCGACATATTCCGGCGAATTGACCTTGGGCATCTGGCCCCAGCAGTTGAACTCCTTGCGGTTGATGACGCCCTTGGCGCCGAGGCCGAGCACATAGTCACGCTTGGTCTCGTCCGAGATCACGCCGATCGGGTTGGCGCCGGAGGCCGCGCAGAGCTGCACGCCGAAGACGCCGAGCCCGCCGGAGGCGCCCCATACCAGCACATTGTCGCCCGGTTTGATGGTGTGCGGCGGGTGGCCGAAAAGCATGCGGTAGGCGGTCGCCAGCGTCAGCGTGTAGCAGGCCGATTCCTCCCAGGAGAGGTGCTTCGGCTTCAGCATGAGCTGGCGGGACTGCACCCGGCAGAACTGCGCGAAGGAGCCGTCCGGCGTCTCGTACCCCCAGATGCGCTGGCTCGCCGAAAACATCGGGTCACCGCCATTGCATTCCTCGTCGTCGCCATCGTCCTGGTTGCAGTGGACGATGACCTCGTCGCCGACCTTCCAGCGCTTCACCTTGGAGCCGACCGCCCAGACGATGCCAGCGCAGTCCGAGCCCGCGACATGGAACGGCGCTTTGTGGACATCGAAGGGAGAGATCGGCTGGCCGAGCCCAGCCCAGATGCCGTTGTAGTTGACGCCGCCGGCCATCACGAGGAGCAGAACCTCCTCCTCGCCGACCGGCCAGGTCGGCACGACCTCGACCTGGAAGCTTTCCTGCGGCGGGCCGTGGCGCTCGCGCCGGATTGCCCAGGCATACATCGTAGCCGGGACATGGCCGAGCGGCGGCAGTTCGTCGAGTTCGTAGAGGTCCTTGAGCGGTGTTGCGGCAGCCTGCGACTTCAACATGGTCGTCTCCCCTGCGCTGGTCCGCCCTTCCGACGTCTGCACGCTCGCTGGCGGATCCGGATGACGATCATGCACCATATGCTGCACCGCGCCATTCCCCGAAAGAATCACATTGCGTTGCAAAACGCGACCGATAACCTCCCGGTTCCGCTTGCGCTTTCTTCACGCTTTCACGCGATCCTGCCGTCCCGCCCCCGGAGGAAACGCGATGCGCAGCCTGCTGACGATGGTCGGCCTGCCGGACCTGCCGTTCCTGTCCATCATCCTCGTCACGACGATGATCGTGCTCGCCGCGCTGCTGTTCGGCTGGGTTGCCGACATGCTGCTGGGCGATGGCGGCTTCGGCATCATGTTCAATGCCGCGTGGATCGTGATCGGCGGCTTCGCCGGCGCCTGGGCCTGGCACCGCTTCGGTATCCCGACGCGGATAGACCCAAACGCGCTGCGCGCCGCGATCGCCCTCGCCAGTGGCCTGGGGCTTCTCGTCCTTGCAGCGATCTTCCGGCCGTAGCCGTGCGGCTTCAGGCGCGCCGGCTGGCGGCGAGCATATAGTTCACATCCATGTCGCGCGCAGCGCTCCAGCGCGCGGTCAGGGGATTATAGACCACGCCGGTTTGCGTTCCCACCGTAAAGCCGTTGGCCTCGATCGCGTTGCCGAGCTCGGCCGGCGTCACGAACTTCTCCCAATCATGGGTGCCCCGCGGCAACCAGCGCAGCACGTATTCTGCCCCGACGATGGCGAGTGCATAGGATTTCAGCGTCCGGTTGAGCGTCGCCATCACGAGCAGGCCATCGGGCTTCACGGCCGCGCAGCAGGCCGCAACGAAGGCCTCGACATCGGCGACATGCTCGACGACCTCCATCGCCAGTACGATGTCGAAGCGCTTGCCGGAGGCGACGACTGCCTCGATCGTCTCCTCGCGATAGTCGATGGCGACTCCGCCCTTTTCGGCATGGGCGCTAGCGACGGCGATGTTGGTCGGCGCCGGATCGAGCCCGGTGACCTCGGCGCCCAGCCGCGCCAGCGGCTCCGACAGCACGCCGCCGCCGCAACCGATATCGACGAGGCTCAGGCCCGCCAGCGCTTTCATCTGCTTCGGATCGCGACCGAAATGCGCGCAGGCCTCGTCACGGACAAAGGCGAGACGGACCGGATTGAACTTGTGCAGGACGGCCATCGGCCCCTTCGGATCCCACCAGTCGCGCGCGATGGCGTCGAAGCGCGCGACCTCGGCCGGGTCGATCGTCGAGCCTGTGCGTTCGGTCGCAGCCGCCATAGTGGGGTCCTTCGTTTATGCGACGCCGCATTGACACCGCGCCTGCTGCCCGTCATCTACACCCGCCCCGCCGCCAGTGCGAGGGCGACCTTTCGACCCGGCTTCGCGACCGGGGAGAGCTATAGAGAGCCTCAAAGACCCGTCATGGCCCGTCTGGTGATGAAATTCGGCGGCACCTCAGTCGCCAATGTCGAGCGCATCAAGAACGCGGCGCGGCACGTCAAACGCGAGTTCGACGCCGGCAACGAGGTCGCGGTCGTGGTTTCCGCCATGTCCGGCAAGACCAACGAGCTCGTCGCCTGGTGCAAGGAGGCTTCGCCCCTGTTCGACCAGGCGGAGTACGACACGGTCGTTGCCTCGGGCGAGCAGGTCACCTCCGGGCTGATGGCGATCGCGCTGCAGTCGATGGGGCTGCCGGCGCGCTCCTGGCAGGGCTGGCAGATCCCGCTCTACGGCTCGGATGCGCATGGCTCCTCGCGCATCGAAAGCGTGGATGGCGCCGGCATCCTCGCCGGCTTCGACCGCAATCGCGAGATCGCGGTCTGCTCCGGCTTCCAGGGCCTGCACGCCCAGAGCCACCGTATCGTCACGCTCGGCCGCGGCGGCTCGGACACCAGCGCAGTCGCGCTTGCGGCCGGCCTGAAGGCCGATCGCTGCGACATCTACACTGATGTCGACGGCGTCTACACCACCGACCCACGCGTGGTGCCCAAGGCGAAGCGCATGGACAAGGTCTCCTTCGAGGAGATGCTGGAGATGGCTTCGCTCGGCTCCAAGGTGCTGCAGGTGCGCTCGGTCGAGATCGCCATGACCCAGCGCGTGCCGACCTATGTGCGTTCTTCCTTCGACGACCCCGACAATCCGAAACTTGGCACCCTCATCTGCGACGAGGACGACATCGTGGAACAGCAGATCGTCACCGGCATCGCCTTCTCCCGGGACGAAGCCCAGATCACCCTCCGGCGCGTGGCCGACAAGCCCGGCGTCGCGGCGGCGATCTTCGGCCCGCTCGCCGATGCCAACATCAATGTCGACATGATCATCCAGGTCGTCTCGGACGACCAGGCGACGACCGACATCACCTTTACCGTACCCACGGCCGACTACGAGCGCGCCAAGACGCTGCTCGAGAGCAAGCACGACGTGATCGCCTATCAGGAGATTCAGGGCGCGACCGACGTGGTGAAGATCTCGGCGATCGGCATCGGCATGCGCTCGCATGCCGGCGTCGCGGCCCGCGCGTTCCGGGCGCTGGCCGAGAAGGGCATCAACATCCGCGCCATCACCACTTCCGAGATCAAGTTCTCGGTGCTGATCGACGCCGCCTACACCGAGCTCGCGGTCCGCACGCTGCACTCGCTCTACGGCCTCGACGCGGCCTGATTAGCCGCGTCGGGAAGCGAGGCGTCTATTGACCCGGAGCATTTGGGCCGGCGCCCTGCCTATTTCTTGAGCGACAAAAAATCTTAAGGTCTTCGTGCTAGATTTTCGAGCACTGCATCCAGCAGGCTCGAGACTTCGTGGCTACCGATCCTGACGTCAGCGCGCCGGCCCCCGTGACAATCACCGTGGCCGGCATCCAGAAGCTCATGGTGGCCGGCGGCGTGACCGAGCGGTCAAACGAAGTCGCTCGTGCCTTGCTACCCCTGGCAATGGCCCAGGTTCGCAATGCCACACATGCGTATTGCGACCATCTCGAGCGTTCGGTCACCGAACTCCAAGCCCATGTCGCGCACAAGCGCGATGCGATCGTCGACGCCGAGGCCCGGCATTTCGAGATTCTCTTCGCCGCGGCCTTCGACCAGGATTACGCGGATGCTCTGATGACCGCCGCTGCGACCGAAACGGGACACACCATGGGTGTGCGCACGCGTCTCGGAACCTCGTTGCGCATGATCGAGCCACTCTTCGCCGCCATACTCAAGAGCCGGCGCCTCCGCACCAAGCAAGCAGTCGCGGATTGCGCCGCCCTCACCAAGCTCTTGCTGAGCGACGCGCTCGCCGCAACCTCCTGCTTTCAGCGTGCGACGCGCATTGAACTGCAGCAGCGCGAGCAGGCGCTTCAGGCGAACTCGGCAGCCTTTCAAAACGATGTCGCTTCACTGGCGGAACGGCTTGAAGCCGCCGCCTCGGCATTGCGCTCCTATTCGACGGCGAGCGTCGAATGCAGCGAGCAAGCCGATCACCAGGCGATCGCCGCAGAAAGCGCAGCGCGCGATTGCGTGACCCGGATCGAACGCACGGTCGTATCAACCGAAGACTTGGCCGACGCCTTACGGCATGTCAGCAACGAGTCGCAGCAAGCTTTGTCGGTAACTGGACAAGCGGTCGAAGACCGCGCTGCGGTCACTGATGCGATCGGCGTCCTGGCCGAAGCAGCGGGGCGGATCGGCTCCATCGTCACGCTCATTCAGGAGATCGCCAACAAGACCAACCTGCTCGCGCTGAATGCGACAATCGAAGCCGCCCGCGCCGGTGAGGCGGGGCTGGGCTTCGCCGTCGTGGCCGGTGAGGTCAAGAGCCTCGCGAACCAAACGGCGAGCGCCACGGCCGAAATCTCGACGCAGATCGCGCAGGTGCAGGCCGCGACGCAGTCCTGCGTCGCCCATGTCGGCTCGATCGGTGGCACGATCAGCCGGCTGGAGGACGCTGCCCGCTCCATCGCGCAGACGGTGAGCGAACAATCCAATGCGACGAGCGAGATGGCCATCAACGCCCAGCGGGCGGCTACGCGAACCCATGAGGGCGTACAGTCCGCCCAGGCCGCACGCGCCGCGATCGTCGAAGTGGCACGCCGGTCGGCCGAACTCGACGGCGCCGCCGTCCAGGTCGAGACGTCGGCGGGGATGATCGGCGATCTCGTCACCAAGTTCCTGGCCAAGCTGAAGGCTGCCTGATCCGACCTCTGTAGCGTTGACCGGCCGCGCCGGACCGCATTGATGTTTTCCGCACGGTGCGGATGATGGTGCTGATCGGCCGACGGAGAATGGCATGGCAGACGCGTCCATCTGGCTCTATGACGGCGCCTGCGCGCTCTGTTCCGGCAGCGTTCAATATGCGCTGAAGCACGAGCGCGACCATGCGATCCGCTTCGTGGCGATCCAGTCTCCCGAAGGGCGCGCGCTGGCAAAGCGATACGGCATCGACCCCGATGATCCAGAGACCTTCCTGTTCGTCGATGGCGGCAGGGCCTGGCCAAAATCCGATGGCGTGCTCGCGCTCGTCGAGCATCTCAGCGGTCCGGCACGACTGCTGAAGCTCGGCCGGGTACTACCGAGGGCTGTGCGCGACTGGCTCTACGACCGCATCGCGCGCAACCGCTACCGCCTCTTCGGCCGAAAGGACGTTTGCGGGCTTCCCGACCCTGCGCAGCGTCACCGCTTCGTCCTGCCGGAGACCTGATGGCCCACCCACGCGTGCTGCTGATCGGTGGCACCGGCGTCTTCGGGAGGCGGCTGGCGCGCCATCTCGCCATTTTCGAAGGGCTCGACCTGATCCTGGCCTCCCGCAACGCCGGGAAGGCGCAGGCCTTCGCGCAGACACTTCGACCGGCGCCGAGCACTCATCTCTCCGGCATCGGGCTGGATCATCGGGATCGTCTCGGAGACCGACTGTCCGAGATAGCACCATGGCTCGTCATCGACGCTTCCGGCCCCTTCCAAGGCGCGAGCTACGCCGTGCCCCGGGCAGCGATCGAGGCTGGCGCTCATGTCGTCGACCTCGCCGATGCGCGAGACTACATTCTCGGATACAGCGCGGCGCTCGACGATCTCGCTCGCTCTCGCGGCCTCGTCGCATTGGCGGGAGCGAGTTCGACGCCGGCCTTGTCCGCCGCGGCGGTTGCCCAGCTGACCCAGGGCTGGCAACGCATCGACCGCATCGAGATCGCGATCACCCCCGGCGGCCGCAGCGAAGTCGGCGAGGCCGTGATCGCCGCGATCCTGACCTATGCCGGTCGTCCTATTCCCGTCTGGCGCGAAGGCGAGTTGCAGGAAACGACGGGCTGGCTCGACAGCCGCAAAGTGGCGATGCCGCGCCTGAGAACGCAACGCGTCGCCGCGGTAGAGACGGTCGATGCGCAGGCGCTGGGCCCAGCCCTGAAGGTCGCGTCGCGTGTTACCTTCCATGCGGGGCTGGAATCCTGGATCGAGCAATGGGGGCTGATGGCTCTGGCGCGGTTGCGCCGCGCCGGACATATCGGCGGCCTCGACGGCCTGGTTCCCGCCTTGGTCGCCGCGCGCAAGCTGACGCGGATCACCACCTCGGATCGTGGCGGCATGCTCGTGTCGGCAACCGGACTCGACGGAGCCGGCAAGCTGAGACAGGCGCGCTGGTCACTGCTCGCGGAGAAGGGCGACGGTCCCCAGGTGCCGACGCTGGCGGCTGCAGCCGCAGTCCGCGCCATCCGTGACGGCTCGCTGGTCCCTGGCGCCCGCTCGGCGGGAGGCGCGCTGCGGCTATCGCGGATAGAGGCCGAGATGAGGCCCTACGCCCTCTCGACTGGGATTGAGAGCGTCGAATATGGCTCCACGATTATGGGGAATGCTTTGGGCGAGGCAGTGTTCAGCGCTCTGCCCGAACCGTTGCGAGCTTTCCATGGACCCGGCGGGCACCCTGTCTGGCACGGCCGTGCGCGCGTCGAGAACGGCACAAGCCCGGTTGCGCGGCTGCTGCAGTGGATCATCGGCCTGCCGAAAGCGGGGGACGACATCCCGATCACCGTCAGCGTCGACCGCCTGAAGCCCGACGGTGACGTGGCCGAGGTTTGGACCAGGAACTTCGGCGGCTCGCGCTTCTCGTCGCGGCTTTACCTCGACGGGCAGAGCCGGCTGCACGAGCGCTTCGGCCCCGTGACCTTTCGGCTCGGCGCCGAGATGCGTCAGGGGCGCCTCAATCTACCAGTCGTCTCAGCGCGCTTTCTCGGCATTCCCTTGCCCGGCTTTCTGCTACCGCGCTCCGAGGCCACCGAGGAGGTCGATTCCGACGGGCGCTTCGGCTTCGATGTGAAACTGACACTGCCGGTCTTCGGCCTGCTCGTACGGTATGCCGGTTGGCTGGTGCCCAAGCGGTGAGCCGAAGCTCACTCCGCCGGATGCGTGACGTGCTCCTGCTCGCCCTTGCCTGCGAACAGCCGGTTCAGCCCTTCCGACAGCCTGTCCATGTAGAGGAACAGGACCGGCGTGATGAACAGGGTCAGCACCTGCGAGATCATCAGGCCGCCGACCACGGCGATGCCGAGCGGCTGGCGCAGCTCCGCGCTGGCACCGGCGCCGAGCGCGATCGGCAGCGTGCCCATCAGCGCCGCCAGCGTCGTCATCAGGATCGGGCGGAATCGCATCAGACAGGCCTGGTGGATCGATTCCTGCGCGCTCTTGCCCTCGCGCCTCAGCACCAGCGCGACGTCGATCATCATGATCGCGTTCTTCTTGACGATGCCGATCAGCATCAAGAGGCCGATGATCGCGATGACCGAGAGGTCGAGCCCGAAGAGCCAGAGGGCTCCCAACGCGCCGATGGCGGCCGACGGCAGGCCGGTCAGGATCGTCAGCGGGTGGATGAAGCTCTCATAGAGGATGCCCAGCACGATATAGATCGTCAGGATCGCGCCCGCGATCAGCAGCCCCTGGTTCGCCAGCGAATCCTGGAAGGTCTTGGCGGTGCCCGCGAGCGTCGTCGAGAGCGACTTCGGCAGGTTGATCTTCTCCTTCAGCGCATTGATACGGTTGACGCTGTCACCCAGCGCTACGCCCGTCGGCAGGTTGTAGGAGATCGTCACCGCCGGGAGCTGGCCGAGCTGGTTGACGGTGAGCTGGCCGGCCGTGCGCTCGATCCGGGCGAAGGCGCCAAGCGGTACCAGCGTGCCGTTCTTGGTGCGCACGCGGATGGCGTTCAGCCGCTCGGGCGTCCACTGGTCGTTGGGGTTGAACTCGACGACGACGTTATAGCTGTCGCCGGTCGTGTAGATCGTCGAGACCTGACGCACGCCGAAGCCGGAATAGAGCGTCGAGCGCAGGATGTCCGAGCCGATGCCGAGCGCGTTGGCCTTGTCGCGGTCGACCATCACGGTCGCCTGCAGGGCGTTGTTCTGCAGGTCAGTGGTGACGTCGAGGAAAGTCCCGCGCTCCCGGCTCATCGCATCCGCCAGGCGGATGGCCCACTGGTTCATCAGGCCCTGGTCGAGACCTTGCACGACGAGCTGATACTGGCTCTTCGAGGAGCGGGCGCCGATCTGCAGGTTCTGCACCGGGGTCATGTAGGTGTTGATGCCTGGCACCTGGGCGAGGTCGCGCCGGAGCGAGGCGAGCACCGCCGGCATCCGCGGCCGCTCGTCGAGCGGCTTCAGCTCGACGAAGAGGCGACCTGAGTTGAGCGCGGCGCTGCCTGGGCCGCTGCCGCCGACGGTCGAAGCGACGTGCGCGACATAGGGCGAATTGCGGAAGACGTTCGCGACCTCGACCTGCAGCTTCTGCATCGCGTCGAAGGAAATGTCCTGCCGCGCCTCGGTCGAAACACTGAGCTGACCGATATCCTCTTGCGGGAAGAAGCCCTTGGGCGTCGCCTGCATCAACCAGACCGTGCCGCCGAGCGTCAGGAAGAAAGCGAGCAGCATCAGCGGCTGGAAACGCAGGCAGAATTTCAGGCCGCGGTCATAGCCGCCGAGCAGCGCGTCGAAGCCCTTCTCCAGCCAGCGGCCAAGAGCGTTCTCCTGATGATGCTCGGAATAGCCGGAGAGCAGGCGCGAGCACAGCATCGGGGTCAGCGTCAACGAGACGAAGGCGGAGGCAAGGATCGAGACCGTCACCACGATCGCGAACTCGTTGAAGATGCGGCCGATGACGCCGCCCATCAGCAGGACGGGAATGAAGACCGCCACCAGCGAGAAGGAAATCGAGACGATGGTGAAGCCGATCTCGCGTGAGCCCTTCAGTGAGGCCTCGAAGGCGCTGAGCCCATCCTCCTCCATGTGGCGGACGATGTTCTCCAGCATGACGATGGCGTCGTCGACAACGAGGCCGACCGAGAGCGTGAGGCCCAACAGCGAGATGTTGTCGATCGAGAAGCCGAAGGCGTACATCGCCGCCAGCGTCGCGATGATCGAGATCGGCACCGCGACCGCCGGAATGAATGTCGCCGCCAGCCGGCGCAGGAAGACGAAGATGACCATCACGACGAGCGCGATGGTGAGCAGCAGCGTGAACTGCACATCCTCGACAGCCTGCCGGATCGAAACGGAGCGGTCGTTGAACGGGGTAAGGGAGGCTGCGGCCGGCAGCTGCTCCTGAAAGCCGGGGATCATCGCCTTGACCCGGTCCACCACCTGGACGGTGTTGGCGTCCGGCTGGCGTTGGACAGCGAGCACGATGGCGGGCGTGCCATCATAGGTGCTGCGGGTCTGCGTGTTCTCGACCGAGTCGATCACCTTCGCCACGTCGCCGAGGCGGACCGGCTTGCCCGAGCGCGTGGTGATGATGACGTTGGCGAACTGCGCCGCGTTGGCGAGCTGGGTGCGGGCCTCGATGGTGAGCTGCTGCGCGGTGTTCTGGATGGTGCCGACCGGCGTGTTCGCATTGGCGGCGGTGATCGCGAGCTGCAACTCGTCGAGGCCGATGCCGCGCGCGGCGAGCGCCGTCGGGTCGATCTGGATGCGGACCGCGTATTTCTGGCTGCCCCAGATCAAGACCTGCGCCACGCCGTCGACCGTCGAGAGCGCCGGCGAGATGACCTGCTGGGCGAAGGCATCGAGCTGCGAGAGCGGCACCACGTCGCTCTTCAGCGCCATCAGGATGATCGGCGCGTCGGCCGGGTTCACCTTCCGGTAGCTCGGCTGCGTCGTCATCTCGATCGGCAATTGCCGCTGGGTGCGGGCGATGGCGGCCTGCACGTCGGCGGCGGCCGCGTCGATGTTGCGGTTCAGTACGAACTGGATCGCGATCGAGGTCGAGCCCTGCGAATTGGTCGTCGAGATCGAGTCGATGCCGGCGATGGTGCCGAACTGCTTGATCAGTGGCGTCGCCACCGAGGTCGCCATGGTGTCGGGCGAGGCGCCGGGAAGCTGGGCAGAGACGTTCACGACCGGGAACTCGGCGCGCGGCAGCGCCGCAACCGGCAGGAAGCGGTAGGCGAACAGTCCCGCCAGCACCAGCGAGACCGACATCAGGATGGTCGCGACGGGGTGGCGGATGCAGAAGGAGGAAATGTTCATGAGCGTGCGCCTTCGGCGACCGGAGTGTTCTGCTCCGGCTTCTCGCTGGTCGCAGCGCGCTCACGCACGCGCGTGCCCTGGGTCAATCGCATCTGGCCGTCGGTGACCACGCGCTCGCCGGGCGCGATGCCCTCGGTCACGGCGGTCTTGCCGCCATCGCTGAGCGCGACCTTGATCTGGCGCAGATCCACCGTCGAATCCGGCTTCAGCACGAAGGCATAGGGACCCTTCTGCCCGGTCTGCACCGCGACCGTCGGGATCACGGTGACGCCCTTCAGCGTATCGGGAATGATCTCGACATCGACGTACTGGCCGGGCCAGAGGCCAAGATCGTCATTGGCGAAGGCGGCCTTCGCGGTGATCGTGCCGGACGCCATGTCGACGGTCGAATCGACGAAATTGAGCCTGCCCTCCGCCGGCGGGTTCGGGGAGTTCGGAACACGGGCCGTGACCTGCACGGGCCGAGCCGCCGCCAGGGCTCCCTGCAGGGTCGGCAATTCATGCTCCGGCATGGCAAAGGAAACGCGCAGCGGCTTCATCTGGGTGATGGTCAGAAGGGCCGTGCCGCTCGCATTCGCGCTGACGAGATTGCCCGGCGTCACCTGCACCGCGCCGATGCGCCCGTCGATCGGTGCCGTGATCCTGGTGTAACCGAGCTTCAGGCGGTCGGCCTCGATCGTGGCCTGATCGCCCTTGATGCTGGCGGCGGAGCTGCGCTCGTCGGCGGTGGCCTGGTCGACCTGCTGCTGTGTGCCGGCATTGCGCTGGAAGAGCAGCTTGTAGCGCTCCAGATCGGCGACGTTGCGCGCATGGGTCGCCTCGTCGCGCGCGAGCATGGCTTCATCGCGGTCGATCTGGGCCTTGATGTCGCGATCATCGAGCGTGAAGAGCAGGTCGCCGGCCTTGACGAACTGGCCGTCCTGGACGTGCTGGCCGATGATCTGGCTGTCGATGCGCGAGCGCACCACGACGCTCGCCGGCGTCTCGACGAAGCCGATGGCGTGCTTGCGCACGGGGAAATCCGCCTGAACAGCTGCGGCCGCGACGACCGCGACCGCCGCGCCATTGCCCCGGCGGGCAGTTTCGCCGCCTTCCGGCGCACGCGAACGCATATACCAGACCCCGGCCGCCGCCACCGCGACGACAACCAGCCCGACGACAACTCCCGAACGTTTCATACCGTCTCCATCTTCAGGCAGTCTGGCCGGCCTCGGCCGGCGCCTGGGTCCTGTCGTCGCGCTGGGCGCGGGTCTGCTCGCGGATGGCGGCCAGCGCATCGAGCGCCGCGAGAATGGATTCATCGGCGACGCCGCCAAGCACCTCCTGCGCGATGTCGGTCCGCACCGCATCGAGCTCATCGACCAGCCCCCTCCCCTGCGGGGTCAGGTGCAGGCGGTAGACGCGCCGATCGGCCGGGTCCGCCCGGCGTTCGATCAGCTTCTGGTCCTGCAGTCGGTCGAGCAGGCGAGCGAGCGAGATCGGCTGCAAATCCATCAACTCCGCCAGCGCAGCCTGGTTCAGCCCCTCCTGTCGGCGCAACCGGGCGAGGACACCCCATTGCGCGCGCGTCGTGCCATGCTGGCGCGCACGCTGGTCGACATAGGTGCGCAGCAGCCGTGAGGTTTCCACGAGCTGGAACATGAACTCCCGCCGCAGGGGTCGCTTCATCCGCAGGCCTCCCAATTCATAAGCTTCCTTATCATATGCGGGATTACGGCATTTTGAAGTCTGATGTTCGCATGCGCACAAAATCGTGAGGTGCATCGCACGCATGGGGCATCGCAGTTGCGCCGGCCCCACTGGCGCGGCTGGCGCGACGCCCTCTAGGATGCGCGCCGAAAAACACCTTCCACCTCGAGTCCTCCCCACATGAGCAAGCTTTTCAGCCCCCACCAGCTCGGCAGCCTGACGCTCGCCAACCGCATCATCATCGCCCCGATGTGCCAGTATTCGGCGACGGACGGGCTCGCTTCCGACTGGCACACCATCCATCTCGGGCATCTGGCGCTCTCCGGCGCCGGCCTGCTCATCATCGAAGCCACCGCCGTCGAGCCGGACGGGCGCATCAGCCCCTATGATCTGGGCCTCTGGTCGGACGAAACGGAGGCCGCGCTCGCCAGAGTGCTGGCTTCCACGCATCGCTGGTCAGACATGCCGATCGGCGTCCAGCTCGCCCATGCCGGGCGCAAGGCGTCGGTCGACCAGCCCTGGAAGGGCGGCGGCCAGCTCGGCCCCGACGCGGGCGGCTGGCAGGTCCATGCCCCCTCTCCGGTCGGCTTCGAGAGCTATCCGAACCCGCCGCGCCCCCTGACCAAGGACGATATCGCCCGGCTCGTGGCGGCCTTCGCCGCATCAGCCAAGCGAGCCGTCCGGGCCGGTTTCGCGGCCATCGAGCTTCATGGCGCGCATGGCTATCTGATGCACCAGTTCCTCTCGCCCGTCTCGAACAGGCGCGAGGACGAATACGGCGGCTCTCTGGAGAACCGCATGCGCTTCCCGCTGGCCGTGCTGGACGCGGTGCGTGCATCGGTGCCTTCCGGCTATCCGGTCGGCTTCCGTATCTCCGGCACTGACTGGGTCGAGGGTGGCTGGGACATCGAGCAGAGTGTCGCCTTCGCGCATGCAGCCATGGCGCGCGGCGCCGATTTCATGCATGTCTCCGGCGGCGGCCTCTCGGCCAAGCAGCAGATCCCGCTCGGTCCGAACTATCAGGTGCCGCTGGCGCGCGCCGTGAAGGAGGAGACCGGGATCACCACCATCGCGGTCGGGCTCATCACCGAGCCGGAGCAGGCCGAGGCGATCGTCGGCACCGGCGAGGCCGATTTCGTCGGGTTGGCGCGCGCCATCCTCTACAACCCGCGCTGGCCCTGGCATGCCGCCGCTCATCTCGGAGCGAGCGTCAAGGCGCCGAACCAGTACCTGCGTTCCCAGCCGCGACAGTATTCCAAGCTGTTCGCCTGAGAGGCCTCGCAACCCGTCGTCATTCCGGGCAAGCGCAGCGCAGGCCCGGAATCCATCATAGACTGTCACGCCTTCGATGGGTTCCGGACCGGCGCAGCTTCGCTGCTTGTCCGGAATGACGGCGTGGTAGCACGACAGCAGCAATCGACATCCAAAAGGCAGCCATGACCGCCTATTCCGACCTCGCCGCGCATTTCGGCCGCATCGCCGCGCTCTCCAACGCGGTGGGCATCCTGCAATGGGACAGCGACACGATGATGCCGAACGGCGCCGCCGAGACGCGGGCCGAGAGCATGGCGCTGCTGCGCGTGCTCCGGCACGGCATGGCGACCGATGCCCGCATCGGCGACTGGCTCTTAGAGGCCGAGGACGACGAGACGCTCGGCGCCTGGGAGAAGGCCAATCTGCGCGAGATCAGGCGCGTCTGGACGGTCGACACCGCCCTGCCCGCCGATCTCGTCGAGGCGTCGAGCAAGGCGATCTCGGCCTGCGAGATGCGCTGGCGACAGGCGCGCGCCGAGGCCGATTTCGCAGGTCTCCTGCCCTATCTCGCCGAGGTGCTGAACCTGCAGCGCCAGATCGGCCGGGCCAAGGGCGAGAAGCTCGGGCTTTCGCCCTATGACG
Source organism: Hyphomicrobiales bacterium (assembly GCA_900473415.1). GTDB lineage: Bacteria > Pseudomonadota > Alphaproteobacteria > Rhizobiales > Beijerinckiaceae > Allobosea. Next base: position 25,746 of record UCLR01000049.1, on the reverse strand, counting down.
CGCTGCTGAACGACTACGAGCCGGATGGCAGCTCCGCGAAGATCGACGCGCTCTTCGACGATCTGGCCGCCTTCCTGCCCGGCTTCACGCAGGAGGCGATGGCGGTGCAGGCGCGCCGGCCGGCGCTGGCGACGCTGGATGGCCCCTTCGCGGTCGAGACGCAGCGGGCGCTGGGCCTGAGGCTCATGGGCGCGCTGGGCTATGATTTCGAGCGCGGGCGGCTCGACGTCTCGACCCATCCGTTCTGCGGCGGCAGCGACAATGATGTCCGCATCACCACGCGCTATGACGAGGCGGACTTCACCAAGGCCCTGATGGGCGTACTGCACGAGACCGGCCACGCGCTCTACGAGCAAGGCCGGCCGCAGGGCTATCTCAGCCAGCCCGTCGGCGCTGCGCGCGGCATGAGCCTGCATGAGAGCCAGTCCCTGCTGATGGAGATGCAGGCCTGCCGCTCCCGGCCGTTCCTCACCTTCGCCGCGCCACTGATGCGAGAGAGTTTTGGCGGTGTTGGACCTGCATGGGACAGCGAGGCGATGTGGCAGCGCTATACCCGCGTGGCACCGGGTTTCATCCGCGTCGATGCCGATGAGGTGACCTATCCGGCCCATGTCATCCTGCGCTACCGGCTGGAGAAGGCGCTGATCGCTGACGCGATGCCGCTCGCCGAGCTGCCGGCCGCCTGGAACGAGGGCATGAAGGCGCTGCTCGGCCTCACGGTGCCGGACGACCGCGTCGGCTGCCTGCAGGACATCCACTGGCCCTCCGGCGGCTGGGGCTATTTCCCGACCTATACGCTCGGCGCAATGACTGCGGCGCAGATCTTCGACGCCGCCTGCAAGGCCGAGCCCGGCGTCCTGCCCGGCATCAGCAAGGGCGATTTCAGCCCGCTCGTGACCTGGCTACGCGCCAATATCCACGGCAAGGGCTCGCTGCTTTCCACCGACGCGCTGCTGACCGAAGGGACGGGCCGGCCGCTCGACGCTTCCGTCTTCAAGGCGCACTTGCGCCGACGCTACGTCGACGAAGCCTGACGCGGCGTTTTTAATTATTGAAAACAGAGACTTAGTCGAATTCGACTACGTGTTTTCTCGCTTGCATTGTCATGAGCAAAGGAGGATGTCGGGGCGACATTCTCTTTGACGGTGGCCCATCATGACCGCACCCAAGCCCGCCCCGCGCATCGCCATCACCTATTGCTCGATGTGCAACTGGATGCTGCGCTCCGCCTGGCTCGGCCAGGAGTTGCTCTCGACCTTCGGGCAGGATCTCGGCGAGGTCGCGCTGATCCCGCGCACCGGCGGCATCTTCCAGATAGCCTATGACGGCGAGCTGATCTGGGATCGCAAGACCGATGGCGGCTTCCCGGATTCGAAGGTGCTGAAGCAGCGCGTGCGCGACCGGCTCGACCCCGAGCGCAGCCTCGGCCATGTCGACGGGCACACGATGTCGGCGGAGGCGGAGAGCTAGTCTCCTGAACCTCGCAGTCATCCCGGACAAACGGCGAAGCCGCGCCGATCCGGGATCCGTGCCTGAACCTTCCGCCGGAGCGCTCCGGCATGGATCCCGGGTCTCCCTGCGGTCGCCCGGGATGATAGCGTTCAGGTAGCCGGCGCGAGGTGCTGCCGCGTCGCCGCGAGCCACTGCGTCAGCCGCCCCTCGGGATCGGCGTTCAGCGTGATATCCGTCACCGCGGCGACGATGTCGGCCCCCGCCTCGAAGACACCCGGCGCCCGCTCCAGAGAGATGCCGCCGATGCCGACCAGCGGCAGATCACCGATGCGGCGCTTCCACTGCGTCAGCCGCTCCAGCCCCTGCGGACCGAAGCGCATCTGCTTCAGGATGGTCGGATAGACCGGGCCGAGCGCGACATAATCCGGCTCGGTCGCCAGCGCCCGCTCCAGCTCCGCCTCGTCATGGCTGCTGACGCCGAGCTTCAGCCCCGCCTTGCGGATGGCGCCTAGATCGGCCGCGTCCAGATCTTCCTGCCCGAGATGCAGCCAGTCGCAGCCCTCCGCGATGGCGAGCTTCCAGTAGTCATTGACGACCAGCACGCACCCGGCCTCGGCGCAGAGCTTCTGCGCCGTCGCGATCTCGCGGGCGACTTCCGTCTCGGATCGGTCCTTCACGCGCAGTTGCACCAGCTTCATGCCGAGCGGCAGCATTCGCGCAATCCAGTCGGCGCTGTCGAAGATGGGGTAGAGCGGGTCGAGCTTCATGCGAGAAAGGTCACTCATGCCAGGAAGGCCTTGCCCATGACGGGGGTGGAAGGAGCCGCCATGTCGCGCGCCTCGATCGGCTGCGCCTCGAAGGCGAGCCTCCCGGCGCGAATGGCGAGCGCGAAGGCTTCCGCCATCGCGGGAGGGTCGCCAGCCTTGGCGACAGCCGTGTTGAGCAGGATGCCGTCATAGCCCAGCTCCATCGCCTGTGCGGCGTGCGAGGGCAAGCCGATACCGGCATCGACAACCAGCGGAATATCGGGGAAATGCCGGCGCAGCGTGCGCAGGCCGTAAAGGTTGTTGAGCCCCCGGCCGGAGCCGATTGGCGCGCCCCAGGGCATCAGCACCTCGCAGCCGGCATCGACGAGCCGACCGGCCACGACGATATCCTCCGTCGTATAGGGAAAGACCTGGAAGCCGTCGTCGCTGAGTATGCGCGCCGCCTCGATCAGCCCGACCACGTCCGGCTGCAGCGTGTCCTCCTCGCCGATGACCTCGAGCTTGATCCAGGGCGTTCCGAAGACCTCGCGCGCCATCTGGGCCGTGGTGACGGCCTCCTTCACCGTGTAGCAACCGGCAGTGTTCGGCAGCACCTTGACGCCGAGTTCGCGGATCAGCTCCCAGAAAGCCTGCCCCGCGCCCTCCCCGCCCGATTCCCGGCGCAGCGAGACTGTGACAACCTCCGTGCCCGAACGCTTCACCGCGTCAGCAAGGATCGCTGGCGAGGGATATCGCGCCGTGCCGAGGAAGAGCGGGTTATTCGGCTCGAACCCGTAGAATGAAGCCATCTCAGCCTCCCTGCATCGGCGCGACCACCTCGATGCGGTCGCCCTCGTTCAACGCCACCTCGGCACGCTTGCGCGCCGGAACGAAATCGCCGTTCACCGCCGTCGCGACGATGCGCCCGGCATAGCCGAGCTCGGACAACACCTCGGCCAGCGTCTTCCCCGCGATCTCGCGCGGCGCGCCGTTAAGCAGCAAGGTCATGCAGCATCTCCGGTCTGGCTTGCGGGTTTAGCGCGGCATCGGCCGCCATCCGCGCCATGGCGGGGCTGAGCAGGAAGCCGTGGCGGTAAAGCCCGTTGACGTGAATCACCCGGCCGCGACGGATGAGCCGCGGCAGATTGTCGGGAAAGGCCGGGCGGGCGTCGGTGCCGATCTCGATGATCTCCGCCTCGCCGAAGGCCGGATGCAGCGCATAGGCTGCGCCGAGCAGCTCCAGCATGGACCGGGCAGAGATGCGGCGGCGATCGCCGCTCTCAATCATGGTGGCGCCGACCATGAAGAGCCCGTCGTCACGCGGCACGATGTAGAGCGGGATACGCGGATGCAGCAGCCGGATCGGGCGCGACAGGCCGATCTCATGGCTCCGGAGCAGCAGCATCTCGCCCTTGACGCCGCGCAGATCGGGCAGGACGTCGCGCGCGACAAGCCCGCGGCAATCGAGAACGATGTCGGCATCAAGATCGGCGGCTTCGACGCCACTGCCGAAATGGATGACCCCGCCCTTGGCGACCAACCGCTCTGCCAAGGCAGCGATGGCCTTGCGCGGATCGAGATGCGCCTCCTCGCGAAAGAACAACCCGCGCGAGAAGCGCCCGGCCAGATCGGGCTCCAGCGCGGTGATGGCCTCGCGGTCGATCTCGTCGAAATGGCTGGTGCGCCGTCCGAAGCTGCCGAGTTCCACGCGGTCGCGGCTCGGCGCGAGGACCAACGTCCCCTGCCGGACGACGCCGCCGGCATGGCGCTCCCACCAGCACGCGGCCTCCTGTCCGAGTCTAACCACCGGTTCCTCGGCGCTCTCGCCCTCGCACCACGGCGCGAGCATGCCGCCGGCATACCAGGAGCAGGATTGCGCTCCGATGCCGGGGCCACGCTCATGGACGACGACATGAGCGCCGCGCCCCAGCAGCTCCGCGGCGCAGGTGAGCCCGACGACGCCGGCACCGATCACCGCGACGTTCATCTTCTCGTAGGGCGTGGATGCCGCCGCCATGCCGTTCCCTTGCTGGCCGGGAAGGCAGCGGCCGAAGGCATGAGCAGCTTGTCTGCGTGCCAAAGACCGTTCCCTTCGCCGGCATTACCCGGATCAGGTTCGATGGGTTGGCGCGAAACGCACCTCTCAGCCCTGAGGCACCCCAACGGACAGGCGTAATTTAATCGGCGAGGCAAGGTGGGGCAAGGCGAGCCGCCGCAAGACGCCGTTGCGGCGAAAGCTGGCCGGTCGACCACTCTCTGACCAAGGGAGTGGTCCGGAACAGCGCCTGCATGCACAGGCCGCACGAAGGAAGTTGCCGGCGAGGCTTGTCAAAGGGCGGCGCAATCGGGCATAGAGCCTCTCGCCGGAGACGTGGCCGAGAGGCTGAAGGCACTCGTTTGCTAAATGAGCATACCCCACAAGGGTATCGAGGGTTCGAATCCCTCCGTCTCCGCCACTCTTTCTCATAAGTAATTGAATTTGCTAGTGAAATGGGAACGCTGAGAAAGCTATTCCACCCCGAATTCCACCCAATAACTTGAGGGAATACCCCTGCCGGATGGTCTGCAGCCGCCATCTCGCGAGGGTAAAAGGCGGCCGAATCGTGGGGTTTACCCTCCAGCCCAGCGCCTGACAGATTGCCCCGATCGCGCAATCTGGACGGAGTGGAGCAATGAAGAAGGTGCCTCTCAGCAATGGCACGCTATTTTATTGACAACCACCCAGCACAGCCCGCTCGCCCATCATCGCGCCGCCCTTCCAATCCCGAGGACGACTAAATCAGGACTTCAACCCCGCAGCAACGCCGACTCCTTCAACACAATCGATCCTATTCGGACATTAGTAGCCAGCCGGCATTCCGACGGACATTGGCCCTTTCCTGATATCCGGAAGATCTGCTTTCGGGCAGTCCAATTGGCCGCTTTTGGAGTGGGCTGGAGCTGGCCCTTTGCAGACACGGTGGACGTCCGCTTCCGGGCTCCCTGACCGTGCCAATGTCCAAACGAGCCAATCTGGCCCGTTCCTGAGGCCGGCAAAGTCCGCTTTGCGGCAGGTTGGGTTCCGCCGCAATGGCTGCGGCTGGCCCATTTTCGGGCTCGTGGACCGTCCGCCGCGGGGCCTTCCAGTCAGGTGCTTCCGTGAACCGTGAAGGTGCATCGTTCGCCTCCTTGAGTGACGGACTCTGCTCAAATCTTGAGGAGGCGGATGGTCTCAGGTCACGCCCTGCGAACGATGGCAGGGTTCGGGTAGCGTTCAATTGTGGTAGAAGACCGGCGCCGAGGGTGCGGCACTCCTGACGGAGGCAATCATGTCCGGGCTGGATCCGTCACATATCATGCAAGTCGGGATGGGGTTCTTCGCGTCGAAGACACTGCTTTCAGCCGTCGAGCTGGAACTCTTCACCAAGCTCGCCAGGCAGCCGATGACAGGCAAGGAGATTACCGCGGCTTTGCAGCTCAATCCACGCGCCGTGCCGGACTTCCCGGACGCGTTGGTGGCTCTTCGTTTTCTACAACGTGAAGGCGACGGCCCGGATGCGCGCTACTCGAATACACCCGAGAGCGCCCATTTTCTGGACCGCGAGAGCCCCGGCTATATCGGAGGCATCCTCGAGATGGCGAACGCACGCCTGTACCGATTTTGGGCGGACCTCACCGAGGCTCTCAAGACCGGGATGCCGCAAAACGAAACCAAGCACTCCGGCGAGCCAACGTTTGCGAAGCTCTACGCAGATCCAGCGCGCCTCGAGCAGTTCATGAACGCCATGTCGGGTATCTCGGCCGGGAATTTCAAGGAGTTTGCCCGAAAATTCGACTTCTCCCTGTTCAAGACCCTTTGCGATGTCGGTGGCGCAACCGGGCAGCTTTCCTGCATGGTCGCTGCAGCGCATCCTCACATGCGTTGCACCAACTTCGATCTCCCCGAAGTCGTGCCGATAGCCACACGCAGAATACAGCAGGCGGACCTGACCGACCGGGTAACGGCTGTCGGTGGCGACTTCTTCGCCGACCCATTGCCCAAGGCGGACGTCATCACGATGGGAATGATCCTGCACGACTGGAATCTTGAGAAGAAGAAGGTGCTCATCCGGAAGGCGTATGACGCCTTGCCTCCGGGCGGAGCATTTGTGGTTATCGAGGCGCTCATCGACGATGCAAGACGCGAGAATGCATTCGGTCTGATGATGTCTCTCAACATGCTGATCGAATTTGGCGACGCCTTCGATTACTCGGGATCCGACTTCGCGGGCTGGTGTCGTGAGGTCGGGTTCCGGGATTTCAAGATCATCTCGCTGACAGGTCCGTCGAGCGCCGCGGTCGCCTACAAGTAGTTCGATTGCAGCTTGAGGTCGTTGCGCAGGCCCTCGATATTGGTCGAGCGACTGTCCTTTGGTCGACTAGCGAGATTGGTTACTCTCGGCGCGAGGGCGATAAACGGCCAGCACGCGGACGACTTCCGCTTCCGGCCTCGCCCCTTGATCAACCAGACCAGTTGGACGTTTCAAGACCGGATCGGCTCCGACCCCGGAGCTGGTCGATCCCACTGTTCCAGGCGACGAGGCAGAGTCGGCTATTGGCGCGGATCGGACCAGCCGGAGAGGCACGCCAAACTTCTGCTAGCCACTCAAGCTGGGCGGCTCGGCTGCATCGTTCGGACCCGGCCAGCGGAGCTAGGTCCCGCAAAACGTCGCCAACACACGCTCGTGCGCGGCCGGCGGGCGCGCATATTCTTCATGGCCCGGCTGCGCATCGAATGGTTGCCCGAGGACGCCGAGAAGAACCTCGAACGGCGCGAGATCATCGCGCTCGACGGCGGCTTCGATCACCGCTTCGATCTGATGGTTCCGCGGGATGTACATTGGGTTCACGCCCATCATTGTATCGTGACGCGCCTCGGCCAATCCTGACTCCCGTAGGAGGCGCTGGCGCCAACGGGCTTCCCAGGCGTCGAAAGCGGCAGGGTTGCCGAAGAGGCTGCGGCAGGCAGCAGCGCTTTCCTGCCCCACCTCTTCGCTCAGGCGTCGGAAGACCAGCGTGAAATCAGCGTCGCCTTGCTGCATCGTGTCGAGCAGCGCCTTGATGAGCTCTACATCCTCCGCTTCGTTCGTGGCAAGGCCAAGCTTCCTGCGAAACCCTGTGATCAGCCGGGCCTGAAACTGCGGGTCGAACTGGTCGAGGGCGTTCTCCGCGATCGACACCGCTTTGCTCTGATCGTCAGCCAGTAGCGGCAGCAGCGCCTCGGCAAGGCGGGTGAGATTCCAGCGGGCGATCGGTGGCTGATTGCCGAAGGCATAACGGCCGTGCTCGTCGATCGAACTGAACACGGTCGTCGGATGATAGGTGTCCATGAAAGCGCAAGGACCGTAGTCGATGGTTTCGCCGGCGATCGACATATTGTCGGTGTTCATTACGCCGTGGATGAAGCCGATCGTCATCCATTGCGCGACAAGCGCGGCCTGGGCCGTGATGACAGCCTCAAGCAGGGCGAGGTGGCGGTCCTCGCCGGCGCAAGCCGGATAGTGACGCGCGATGACGTGGTCTGCGAGGAGACGTAGCGCCTCGATGTCACCACGCGCTGCGAAGTACTGGAAGGTGCCGATCCGGATGTGGCTGGAGGCCACGCGGGTCAAAACGGCGCCCGGCAGCAGCGTCTCGCGCCTGACGATCTCGCCCGTCAGGACTGCGGCGAGCGCACGAGTCGTCGGAACCCCGAGAGCGGCCATTGCCTCGCTGACGAGATATTCCCGCAGGACTGGCCCAAGAGCCGCTCGGCCGTCGCCCCGACGCGAGAATGGGGTCGGACCCGCGCCCTTGAGCTGAAGATCATAACGCTTGCCACTCTTGTCGATGACCTCGCCGAGCAGGATCGCACGTCCATCGCCAAGCTGGGGACTGAAGCCGCCGAACTGATGTCCGGCATAGGCGGTCGCGATCGAGGCGGCGCCGGCCGGCATGCCGTTTCCGGAAAGCATCGCCACGCCCTCCGGTCCCTGCAACCAGTCAACGTCCAGGCCAAGCTCCGATGCGAGGGGAGTGTTCAACCGGATCAGCTTAGGCGCTGCGACAGGCGTCGGCGCGACCGCTGCGAAGAAGCGCTGTGGCAAGCGCGCATAGGAGTTGTCGAAGGCGATCGAGACCATGGATCGTAGATAGGTCCAGACGGCAGCAACGCAACTCGACGCGGACCATGGCAGTAATGCGCAGCTTCGACGTTCGGCGCGCCGCGAGATGCGCAACATCACCTGGCAACTTCCGCTCGTGGTGCGGCCCAGACCGGTTGTTCCGTCGAAAACATGCGTTTCGCGCTGCTTCGACCTTCGATTTTGGGTTGGCGGCGAAGCGACTCGTATTTCGGCGGCTAGGTCGTTAGCGTGGCAGGTGTGGGGTTGCGTAGCGATGAGGTGGTGTCATGCCGAACGCCGACGCCGTGATGATCTCGTCTTATGAACAGCGAAAGGCTGCTGTGCTGCGGGCTGCACAGCTAATCTCATCATCGAGCGGCTCTGACAGCGAGCGGGAATTCGAGACGCTAACCGAGGCTATCGCGGACTTCGATATCCGCCAGGAAGCTCTCGGCTTCATTGAGATCCCGCCTGCTTTCATGCAGTTCCTTTCCAGTGGGCATCAGGGCCGGGTTTCGACCAGCTCTCGCTAAGACGAAAGGGCTGTTCGGTAGGCAGCGCGGTGGAAAGTGGTCCTGCGCGGTTCACGTGCGTCTGCTTTCGGGCGATTGCCCGACGACCGCTATTAGCGCAGCCTACACGGCTCATTAGAACAAAGAGCTTGGCTCTGGGTTGAATGACGGAGCCTCAGAGCCCGAACAGCCTCTCGAAGAAGTTCTTCTGGCGCTTGGCGCGCTGCCGCGGTTGGCCCCGGCCGCTTTCGCCTGCATTGGCGTAGCGCGGATCCTGTCCGGCGCCGGCTACGCCGGCCAGGGCAACCGGCTTCTGGTCCTTGAGGGCGATCTTCATGAAGTTGTGCCAGATGTCGGTCGGCAGGTTGCCGCCGGATACGCCCTTTGTGGGCGTGCTGTCGTCGTTGCCCAGCCAGACGCCGGCAACCAGATTGCCGGTGTAACCCACGAACCAGGCGTCCTTGTAGTCGTTGGTGGTGCCGGTCTTGCCAGCCATCGGCCAGCCGGGCATCCGCGCCCTTTGGGCCGTGCCGATGACGAAGATGTTGTGCATCATCTCGTTCATCATGGCATCAGTGCTTGGATCGATGACTTGCTCCAGATCGCCCGAAGCCGGGCGGCTGAAGACGGGCTTGCCATCCGCAGTCTTCACCTCGGTGATCACGTAGGGCACAGCCGCGAAGCCCCCGTTGGCGAAGGTCGCATAGGCGCCCACCAGCTCAAGCGGCGTGACTTCCGAGGTGCCGAGCGCGATCGAGGGGGCGGCTTGGAGCGTTGAGGTGATGCCGAGGCGCAGCGCCGTTTGCACGACGGCGTTGGGACCGACCTCCATATTGAGCTTCACCGCCACCGTGTTCAGGGAGAGCGCCAAAGCCCTGCGCAGGGTGATCGGCCCGCGATAGCCCCGGTCATAATTCTCGGGTTTCCAGCCGTTGATGTTGACCGGTGAATCCGTGCGCACGGTGTCGGGGCGAAGCCCTCGTTCAAGGGCCGTCAGATAGACAAATGGCTTGAAGGACGAGCCCGGCTGGCGGCGGGCGGAGGTCGCCCGGTTAAACTGGCTCGCCTCATAGTCGCGGCCACCCACGAGCGCTGTCACCGCCCCGTCCGGCCGCATCGCCACGAAGGCGCCCTGGCTCACATTGAATTTCTGGCCCTTCGCGTTGAGCTCGTCCAGCAGCACCCGCTCGGCCGCCGCCTGCAGCAATGGCTCGAGGGTGGTCGAGACCACGACGTCGGAGCCGATGGTGCCGACGACATCGTCGAGCACGTCCATCACGTAGTCAGCGGCATAATTGGCGGAACCGGCTCCTTTTGGAGGCATGAGCTCGGCCGGTGCATCAAGAGCCGTCCGGGCCATGTCGGGCGTGATGAAGCCGAGCTCCTTCATCGCCGCGATCACACGCTCAGCGCGGGCCTGAGCGGCCTCGCGGTTGCGGCTAGGGGCCAAGCGCGACGGCGACTGGACGAGGCCAGCGAGCATGGCGGCTTCCGGCAGCGAGACGTTGCGGGCCGACTTGCCGTAATAGCGCTGTGCCGCGGCCTCGACACCATAGGCACCGGCGCCGAAATAGACCCGGTTGAGATAGAGTTCGAGAATCTGGTCCTTGCTGTAGCTCCGCTCCAACCAGAGCGACAGAATAGCTTCCTGGATCTTGCGCGAGATCGTGCGCTCCTGTGTCAGGAAAAGGTTCTTCGCGAGTTGCTGGGTCAGCGTCGAGCCGCCCTGGAGGCCGCCGTCATGGGTCAGGTTGCGGTGGGCCGCGCGGACGAGGCCCATCAGGTCGATGCCCCAATGGTCGTAGAAGCGCCGGTCCTCGATGGCGACGAGAGCTCGGGGCAGAAAGGGCGGCAGCTCCCCGAGGGAAACCTCGCGGCCGCCCGTCGCGCCGCGATTGGCCAGAAGCGAGCCATCATGCGCCAGGATGGCGATGTTCGGGGGCCGCTTCGGCACCGTGAGCTGACTGAGCGGAGGCAGCTGCGAGGCGTAGTAGGCGACGACGCCGCAAAGGCCGATGAGGCCAGCTAAGCAGAGCGCGAGCCCGGCGTAAGCCAGCTTTCTCAGGAACGAGCCGCCACCCAAAGGCCGGGCCGTCCCGGGCTGGCGAGACGCGTCATCGCTGGCTTCAGGGGCCGGCCCGTGAGCCGCAACCCCGGGCTCGCGATCCTCGGAGGCGGGGCGAGAAACCAGCTCCTGCTCTGCGGTCGCCAGCGCGTTGACAGCCGGCTCGCGCCGGTCACCTTCGTTCGCCACCTGTGGTCAGCCCCAATTCCGTGCACCGGTGCAATCGGGCGCTTCTGGCATCGGCTCTTGGCACAACTAAGACCAGGGGCACACATGCATGTCACGCTGGAGATCCGGCGGGCGACGGCGCTTCATCGTCGAAAGGAGGCCTCTGGTTCACCCGCGGCCACAACGATGTCACCAGCCGCTCCGAACCCGGCCTCCAGCTCGACGGGCAGGCGAGCATCAGCGCGGTGCCGGTGACCGGCTTCGTGCGGGCGAGCTGGGCGCATTATTTCGAGCGCGACGCCAGCCTGATCGCGCTGCCGGGCGCGAGCTTCAGTGCCGCGGGGGCCAGACCTGATCGGAACGCCGCGCTGATCGCCGCCGGCCTCGACGCCAAGCTCTCCGACCGCGTCTCGCTCGGCGTCCGCCTCGACAGCGAACTCTCCGCAACACCCGAAGCCTCGGCGGCACCGCGCGACTCGCCGTCAGCTTCTGAAAGGGGAGCGAAGAATGGATGTCGCCCTCCTGGCTGGGGACGACGATCGGCCGGCTACGTCGTTCGAGTAAATCACCGCGTAGTTCGGAGCCCGGCGCGCCCTACTCAAGTCCCCTCCGGGCTTCGGCTAAAGGGCCCGCTTCCTCCGGTTGGCCCACCGCCAGCCCATCAAGCCTACGAGGATTGCACCGAACAGACCGCCCGCGGGGCCAACGTAGAATATCGCGCCCATCGCATAGGCGCCTTCAAAATTCGAAACACCTGAGAGCTCGCCCGTGATCAGGGCCGTGGCCGATGCGACGATCCATCCCAGTACAAATCCGAGCAGACCCGTGGCGAGACACGTCAGCGCCCTCATTCGCCTGCCCCTCATCGCCAAAATGCCGCCAGGACCGGGCCAAACAGTCCGCGTATGCAATCGCTCTGTCAATTGACCACGACCGAGCGCCGCAGGCGATTGGCAACCATCTGCGTGACACATTGCAGCTGCCCGATGGGTTGCGTCGGCATTAGCGCTGGCCCGGCTCGCGAGACACTTGCCTGGGCCAGCGCTGTTACCAGCAGAGTGAATCAGCAATCACTGAGATTCCAGCTTCCGTCCGCCACGGGTCAAGAACCGCCATCCGGAGAGTCGGGAACGTCCGCTTCCGGGCAATATCCCAATGTCCGCAGTTGGCGCTTCACGGCCCGAAGCAGATGGCGCCCAGATGACCTGCTTGGGTGGGAAGAGGAAATTGGACATCTGCCCGAAAGTTGACGTCGATCAGGTCAGCCAGGGGCTGGCTCGCGCAAGCTCGACTTCATCGCGGTTGGGCCGCGCCCCCGAGCCCGGCTCGCCCTGCACCTATGTGACGACGATAGCCTTCCTGTCGCAGTTCGGCTTCGAGACGCCGCGCAAGCTGCCGGATTTAGAGCAGCTCGAGGATGCCGCGCTACTCAGCAAGGACAGGCTGCTTGCCAGCGACATCCCCAGCGGAATTCCCCGCGAAGGGGCGGGCGAGAGCGGCCTCTGAGCAACAGCGTGCGCTCATCGTTTCCGCGCACCCGAGATTGCTTGCTCCCGTCGTCGACACGGTAACCCGGCTATCCTACCGTCTTCCCACTTCCGGAGAGTCAGCTGTGCCTACCGTTCTATTTCGCCTGTCGTCCGACGCCTGCGCCTCGACTTCACTTCGACACCGCCGCACCCGCCTTGCCGCCTCCACAGCGCTCGTTGGATCGCTCCTCGCGCTGGCGACCAGCGCCGTACCGGCGGTCGCGCAGGATACCTACTGGAACGGCCCCGCCGTGCTCGGTCCCGCTCCAGGACCGGTGACCGGCGGGACGGGCACCTGGAACACTGTAAACGGCAACTGGTCCAACGCTGCCGGCACGCTGAACGGGCTATGGCCGGGTGCAGCTTCTGCCGTTTTCTCGGCAACCCCGGGCGTGGTGACGGTCGACAACAGTTTTGGCGCGATCGGCGTCACCGGCATGCAGTTTCTGTCATCGGGCTATCTGGTGACCGGCGGTGGCATCACGTTAACCCTGCCGCAGAGCACGCTGCGCGTCGGTGACGGCACGCCGGCGGGTGCCGCGATGACGGCCACCATACTGTCGCCTCTCATCGGGACAGGTGGCCTAAGAAAGACCGACCTCGGCACTCTGATCCTTGCGGGCGCCAACAGCTATGCGGGCGCCACGGTTATCGACGGCGGCGTGCTGCAGGCCGGGACGGCAAATACCTTCAGCCAGGCCAGCGCAACCACCGTGAACACGGGCGGCACGCTCGATCTCGGCGGCTTCGTCCAGGCGATCGACAGTGTCAGCCTCGCTGGCGGCACGCTGCGAAACGGTGCGCTTGCGGGAGCAATCATCTCGACCGGCGGCACCATCGCGAATTTATCCGGGACCGCGTCGCTGACGACGAGTTCCGGCACGACCACGCTCGGCGGCGCCAATTCCTACACCGGGTCCACGACCGTCTCCGGCGGAACGCTGACGGCCAGCAATGTCAACGCCTTCAGCGCCGGAACTGCTACGGCGGTCAATGCCGGCGGCACGCTCGATCTCGGCGGCTTCGCGCAGACGATCAACAGCATTGCCCTCGCAGGCGGCACACTGACCAACGGATCGCTGACCGGGGCGATCAGCTCGACCGGCGGCTCCATTTCGGGACTGTCCGGCAACGCATCGCTGACGACGAGTGCCGGCACGACCACACTCACCGGGGCGAACTCCTATACCGGCGCCACGATCGTCTCCGGCGGCACGCTGTCGGCCGGAGCTGCGAATGCCTACAGCGCCGGCAGCGCTACGACGGTCAATGCCGGCGGCACGCTCGACCTTGGCGGTTTCGCACAGACGATCAACAGCGTCCGCCTCGTTGGCGGGACCCTGTCCGCGGCCGGCGGCAGTTCTTTGTCCACGGCGTTGCTGCAGCTCGATGCGGCGTCCAACCTGAATGTTGACATGGGATCCTCGCCGTCCGCGGGCGCGCGATTCGGTGTCAGCGGCAACCTGACGCTCGATGGTACGCTGAACATCGCGAATCCGGCGCCGCTCAGCGCTGGCATCTCTCGCCTGATCGACTATGGCGGTCTGCTCACCAACAACGGGCTGGACATCGGGGTGATCCCTTCGGGCATGTCCCTCGCCGACCTGACCGTGCAGACGGGCATCGCGGGGCAGGTCAATCTCGTGAATTCCGGCGGTTTGGCAGTGTCCTTCTGGAACGGCCCCGCGCTCGCCGGTCCCGGGACGGGTACGGTGAATGGTGGCACAGGCACCTGGTCGGTGACGAATGCCAACTGGACAGATGCAAACGGCACCTTCAGCCGACCAGATCGAAGTGACCGGGACCGCCTCCCTCGCCGGCATGCTGCGGATCGTGCCGCTGGGCGGCGCCTATACCTTCAACAGCCCGTATACGCTGCTCAAGGCGGCGGGCGGCCTCGGCGGCACGCGTTTCAACACCGTCGACACCACGGGCTCCTTTGGCGCAGGCGTCACCACCGCCATCGACTACACCGCCAACGAAGTGCATCTGAGGCTGACTCCGAAATCGCTGGTTCCGATCGTCACACCGGATGGCGCTTCGTCTTCGCGCCTCGGCGTCACCGCGCCACGCAACGCCTATGCGGTCGCCTCGGCGATCGACGGCGCGGTTGCGGGCGGGGCCGATGCCTCGCCGCTGTTCGCCCTCTACAACCAGCCGGCCAACGTGATCCCGGCTGCGGTGAACCAGCTCTCGGGCGAAGTCCATACCGCCGCGCCGGCGCTCGGCTTCCAGGCGGCGAACCAGTTCCTCGGCGCGATGCTCGATCCCAATGGCCGCGGCCGTCTGGCTGGTGCGTCCGGAGCCCCAAGCGGCATGGCCGGCTTCACCGCCGATCTACCCTCGAAGCAGAGCGCCTCCGGGCCGTCCTCGCTCGATCCGGTGCGCTTCTCGCTCTGGGGCGCGACCTTCGGCTCGCGCGGACGCACCGACGGCGAGCACACCGTCGGTTCAGCCAACCGTACACTCGACGACGCGCATCTGGCGGTCGGCGCCGATGTGCTGCTGGCGCCGGGCACGGTCGCCGGCGTCGCGGTGGCCGGCGGTCAGGCCCGCGCCTCGCTCTCCGGCGGGCTCGGCAAGGTCGAGAGCGACGTCTTCCAGGCCGGCCTCTACGGCCAGACGAAGCTCGGCCCCGTCAACCTTGCAGCTGCCGGCGGCTTCGCCCGGCTCGACAACGACGTCCACCGCGCCGTGCCGGTGCTCGGCAATGCTCTGACCTCCTCCTATGCCAGCTCCGCCTGGAGCGGGCGGCTGCAGGCGAGCGCCCAGCTGGCGAGCTGGAACGGCCTCACGCTCTCGCCGCTGGCGGCGTTGCAGGCGGTCCATGTGAGCAACCCCGCGGTCGTGGAACGTGCCGGGCTCGGCGGCAATGGCGGCGCGCTCAGCGTCGCCAGCCGCAACGACCTCACCAGCCGCTCCGAACTCGGCCTCCAGCTCGACGGGCAGGCGAGCCTCAGCGCCGTGCCGGTGACCGGCTTCGTGCGGGCGGCCTGGGCGCATTATTTCCAGCGCGACGCCAGCCTCACGGCCAGCCTGATCGCGCTGCCGGGCGCGAGCTTCTCCGCCAGTGGCGCCGGGCCGGATCAGGACAGCGCGCTGATCGCCGCCGGCCTCGACGCCCGGCTCAGCGAACGTGTCTCGCTCGGCGTCCGCCTCGACAGCGAACTCTCCGCGAGCACCCGGAGCCTCGGCGGAACCGCAAGGCTCGCCGTCAGCTTTTGAGCGGGCGACGCTCCCTAAGCGGACATATTTGAGGTCCGCTTAGGGTCGAGAGCCGCCATCCACCACGCGAGAGCCGAAGGTCCGGTTTCGGGCAGCATTCCAACGTCCGCTCATGGCGCAGTTCGGCAATGACGCAGTTGGCGCCAAACCTAGACGGTATGGAAGCGGAATATCGTGTCGTGGAGATAGCTTCTATCTGGATCCAGTCTCGTAGACGGATAGTCCGGCCGGTTGGGTGCGTTTGGCCAAGCCTGTGGTTCAAGGCAGAATGCGTCGGACTGGCGATAGAGGCGTCCGCCTTTCCCGCCCGAACCGCCATCAAGAAAGTTGCCGGAGTAGAACTGCAGGCCGGGCTGGTTGGTGATGAGGTCGAGGGCACGGCCGGAGGCCAAGTGGACGACGCGGGCGGCGAGCCTCGGCGAGGCAGCGACCTCGTCGCCAAGGACGAAGCAGTGGTCGTATCCGCGCGCGCGGCGCAACTGTTCGTCGTCGACGCGGATTGCGGCGCCGATCTTCCGCGGTACGCGGAAGTCGAACGGCGTGCCGACGACGGCCGCCGGTGCTCCGAGCGGGATAAGGCCGGCATCGACCGGCAAATAGCGATCGGCGAACAGTGTCAGTTCGTGATCCAAGATGTCGCCGCCGGCGACCGCGCCGCCGAGGTTGAAGTAGCCGTGATGCGTCAGGCTAACGATGGTCGAGCGATCGGTCGTCGCCTCGAACGCGATCGCCAGTTCGTGCGGACCGGTAAGCCGAAAATGCGCCTGAACCGCCAGCACTCCAGGAAGGCCTCCCGCCCCATCCGGGCTTGCATGGCCGAGCGTGAGCGACGGCACCGGGTCGCAACCGATGCTCTCGACGCTCCAGAGCACGCGGTCGAAACCATCCGCGCCGCCATGCAGGGTGTTGCTGCCGTCATTGGCGTCCAGCCCATGCCGGACGCCGTCGAGCGTGAACGCCGCGCCGGCGATGCGGTTGGCATAGCGCCCGACCGTCGCTCCGAAGAAATCCCGCCGCGCGAGATAGGGCTCCAGCGTATCGTGACCGAGGACCACGTCGTCACATTGACCGTTGCGGTCCGGCGCCCAGAGAGCCTGCACGGCCGCGCCCCAGGTGATGATTGAGACCGCGAAGCCGGCCTCGCCGCGAAGCGTGATGCGCTCGACCGCGCGCCCGTCGGGCAGGACCCCGAAGATATCGCGCGAAACCGACTCTGACATCTCGGACGACCTCATTCTCACCACGCAAAATCTTCGACGATGGATCGCCGGCCGAGCATGAATGCGTCTGCCACCAGCCCCAGCGGCACGATGTCGACGTCGCAGCTCTCGGTCTGGATCAGTTCGACGAAGCGGCCATAGACACCGCGATATTCCCGCTCCGGCTCGTCGACGAGAGCCTGGCCATCATGGCTCAGCCGGGCTCCACCCGCGCTCAGCACGAGGCTCCCCGCATCGGTCTCGATCGCGATCGACCAGATCTGCTCGCCGCTCTGGCGAAAATCGAACGCCGCATGGATCGGCAACCCTGATCCGGTCGCGAGTTCGAGTTCGGCCGCGATGGGGGCTTCCCGGTTGGCCGGGAAAGCCAGTTGCGCGCCGACCACAAAGACCGGCTCCGGCAGGATCGTCGTCAGGATCGATAGCGCGTTGATGCCGGGGTCGAACACGCCGAGTCCGCCAGGTTCGAAGATCCAGTCCTGCCCCGGGTGCCAGACGCGCACATCTTCCTTCCAGATGATGGTAACGCGCCGGGCTCGATGCCGCGCCAGAAAGGCGCGTGCCGGCTCGACAGCCGGAGCAAAGCGCGAATGCCAGGCGGCAAAGAGCGTCCGGCCCCGGTTCTCAGCCAGTGTCTTCAAGGGGGCGAGCTCACTCACGGCAGCGCCGGGCGGCTTCTCCAGTAGCAGATGCTTTCCGGCAGCGAGTGCTGCCAGCGCCTGATCGCGGCGGGGTGTGGGCGGCGTGCACAGCGCAACCGCGTCGACATCGGCGACCCCGGCCAGCAATTCCTCGACCGACGCGAAGCATTCGACGCCGTCCAAACGCGCATTGCGACTTGCCACTGCGACGAGCGCGATCCCCGGCGTGGCCGCGATCGCCGGCAAGTGCTGGTCCCGCGCGATCTTGCCGAGCCCGACCAAGGCGAGACGGATCGGTTTCATGCGCGCGGTCCATTTCGGGAGCGAGTTGCGGCGCCGGACGCAAGGCGCAAGAGCCCGGGGCACCCGCAGGAATCAGAAAATCTGCAGACGAGGTTGAGAAAGCGGTTTCTCATTGCGCGAATCTTTGATAATCCATTTGAGAAACCGGTTTCTCAAATCGAGGTAAGGCGTGTCAAGCGCGGTGTCGGGCGAGCGGGTGACGATCTACGACGTGGCGCAGGCCGCGCGCGTCAGCACCGCCACGGCCTCGAAGGCGCTCAACGACACGGGGCGCGTCTCGCTCGAGACGCGTGACCGCATCAAGCGGGTCGCGAGGGAACTCGGCTTTCGGCCGAACTCCCTCGCGCGAAGCCTGACACGCAAGCGCAGCTTCAGCGTCGGCTTGCTGACGAACGATACCTATGGCCGCTTCACATTACCGCTGATGGCCGGGATCTCGGAGGGGCTGATCGACCACGGTGTGTCGGTTTTTCTGTGCGCCATCGGGGACAATCCCGACCTCGCCAGAATCCATGTCGATGCCATGCTCGACAAACAGGTCGACGGCATCATCGCGACCGGCAAGCGCATCGACAGGCCGCTGCCGGTGGATCTCACCCATCTGTCCGTGCCCGTCGTCTATGCGCTGACCGCCGGCCCGAGCAATGGCGTCACGCTGGTCCCGGATGACCGCCAGGGTGCGGGCGCGGCAGTGCGCCATCTTCTGGCGCAAGGACGGCGGCGCATCGTCCATGTCACCGGCCCGTGCGAATTCGATGTCGTGCATGAACGGGCTCTCGCCTGCACGCAGGCGCTCGCCGAGGCCGAGGCAGCGACCGAGGCGAAGGTCCTGTTCGGCTCCTGGTCCGAGCACTGGGGTCATCAGGCAGTCGAGGCTCTGTGGTCCGGCGCCGACAAGCCGGACGGCATTTTCTGCGGCAATGACCAGATCGCACGGGGCGTGGTGGACGCGCTGCGCGAGCGCGGGGTGAGCGTGCCCGGCGACGTCTCCGTGGTCGGCTTCGACAATTGGGAGATCGTCGCCAAGGAAACGCGCCCGCCGCTGACGACGGTCGACATGAACCTGAAGGAACTCGGCCGACAGGCCGGGCTGGCGCTGATGCGCCTGGTCAATGGCGAAGCGGTCGAAACGGGAGTCTGGAAGCTGCCCTGCAGCCTGATCGTACGCTCGTCTTAGCGAAATCATACGCAACAAGAACGGCCACAAAAACCAAGGCCACAACCGGAGGAAACGCAGATGAAGGGATTCAAGGCAGCCTTGCTCGCCCTCGTTGCCGTGCAGGCATCGGCCGGCGCAGCCCTGGCGCAGCAGAAACTGACGATGTGGTCGCGCTCCAGCAGCGAGGCCTTCATGCCCTCGTTGGTGAAGGCGTTCAACGCGGCGCACAAGACGCAGATCGAGCTGCAGATCGTGCCCAACACCGAGATGGTGCAGAAATACGCGATCTCGGCTGCCGGCGGCTCGGCGCCGGACCTGCTCTCCCTGGATCTGGTCTATACGCCGGCCTTCGCCGCCTCGGGCCAACTCGAGGACCTGACCGATCTGGTCAAGGGCTTCCCCTTCTTCGACCAACTCTCGAAGGCTCACCTTGGAGCTGGCAGCTATGAGGGCCGCATCTTCGGCACGCCGATGTCGGCCGATGCCTCCGTGATGCTCTGGAACAAGAAGCTGTTCAAGCAGGCTGGGCTCGACCCCGAGAAGGGCCCAACCAACTGGGCCGAGATCGAGGAATATGCCGGCAAGGTCAACGCCATCGGCGGCGACATCCGTGGCTTCTACTTCTCCGGCGCCTGCGGCGGCTGCAACGCCTTCACCTTCATGCCGCTGGTCTGGGCTTCGGGCGGCGAGATCCTCGCGGACGGCGCCAGGAAGGCGACGCTGAATACGCCGCAGATGCGCGATGCGGTGGCGCTCTATCGAGGCCTCGTCGCCAAGGGCTATGTGCCTGAGAGCGCGCGCACCGATGCCGGCCCCAACTTCTTCGGCGGCTTCGCCACGGATCGCATCGGCATGTCGCCGATCGGCGCCTTCGCGATCGGCAACCTGGTCAAGAACTATCCGAATGTCGAGTTCGGCGTGACCTTCCTGCCCGGCAAGACCGGCGGCAAGGCCTCCTTCGCGGGCGGCGACAATTTCGTCGTCACCGCAGGACGCAAGAACATGCCGGCGGTGAAGGAGTTCCTGAGCTTTGTCTATTCGCTGGAAGGCCAGACCCTGCTGGCCAAGCTCGGCAGCCTGCCGACGCGTGCGGATGTTGCGGCGGAGGCGGTGAAGTCGCTCGACCAGCGCTATCTGACCGCGACCGAGGCGATGAAGATCGGCCGGACGCCGTCCTCGCCGGTCTACAACGACATCATCAACAGCAGCACCGGCCCGTGGAAGCAGATGCTCAACGAGGTCTTCTTCGGAAAGGATGTCGAGGGCTCGCTCGTCAAGGCCGAGAAGACAATGCAGTCGATCATCGACCAGTCGGGGAAGTGATCCTCGCCGATCGTTCACCGCGGTCGTTCCGACCACGCTGATTTCACTCGGAAACACGCCGTCATCCCGTGTCTTGACCCGGGATCCATGCCGGAACGCACGCGAAACGGGTTCAGGCATGGATCCCGGATTTCCGCTCCGCTTTGTCCGAGATGACTGCGCGGTGACTGCAACCAGCCCCCAAACCTCGCCGGCTTATGTGACATGACCCAGTCAAATCCCGCCAAGCAAAGATCCAGTGGGCGACGCGGGACGCGCCTGCGCCGCCAGCAGCTGGCCGGGCTGCTGTTCGTGGCGCCGGCGGTGCTGCTGGTGATCGTGTTCTTCCTCGTCCCGCTCGGAATGGCGTTCTGGATGTCGCTGCACAACTGGCCGCTGCTCGGCCGGCCGCGCTTCATCGGCCTCACCAACTACCTCAACCTGATGAACGACCAGCGCTTCTGGAATGCGATGCGCTTCACCGGCTACTACACGGTGATCGTCACCATCGTGATCTTCGCGGTTGCCTTCCCGCTGGCGCTTTTCGCCGAGAAGGCGCGGCCGATGATCAAGGTCTATCGCACGGCGATCTTCCTGCCCGTGGTCGTCGGCTTCGGCTCGGCCAGCCTGCTCTGGGCCTGGCTGATGAATGTCGATGTCGGCCTGTTCTCGCCGCTGGCCTACCGGCTTGGGCTGACGGAGAAGCCGGTCAACCTGCTCGCGTCGTTCGACACCACGTTCTGGTCGATCATCGTCATGGTCGTCTGGAAGACGGCCGGCTTCAACATGATCATCCTGCTCACCGGCCTGCAGGGCATCTCCACGGAGGTGCAGGAAGCGGCTCGGATCGACGGCGCCTCGTCCTGGCAGCGCTTCCGGCGCATTACCCTTCCCCTGATGAGGCGAACCATCGCCCTGGCACTGATCCTCTCGGTAGCCGGCTCGGTGCTGGCCTTCGACCAGTTCTACATCATCGCCGATGGCGGACCGCAGAACAGCACTGTCACCGCCGTCTACTGGATCTTCAGTCAGTCCTTCGTCTCCTTCCGCCTCGGCTATGGTGCGGCGATGTCGATGGTGCTGCTGGCGATCCTGGTGACGATCAGTGTCGTGCAACTGCGCCTGTTGCGCACGCCGGAGGGCGCGTGATGTCCGAACGCAAGGCCGCCACGGCCCGCCGTAGGCTGTTCGCCGCTACGCGCTACCACGCGATCGGCCTCTTCGTCTCACTGCTGTTCGTCGCGCCGATCGCGTGGAGCGCGCTGGTCTCGTTCAAGCCCTCGGCCGAGGCCGCGCGGCCGCCATTGCCACCCTGGCCGGTCGAGGGCTTCAGCATCCAGAGCTACGAGAACCTGGCGAAATACGGCGTCGGCATCTGGACCTATGCCGGCAACAGCCTGACCGTCGCGGCCGCGACCGTGGTCGTCACCGTGATCATCAGCCTGCTGGCGGGCTACGGCTTCTCGCGCTTCAAGTTCCCGCTGAAGAACGTGATGTTTGTGCTGATCATCTCGACGGTGATGATCCCGTTCCAGTCGATCCTGACGCCGCTCTTCCTGATCCTGACCAAGCTCGGCTTGCAGAACACGCTGCCCGGCATCGTTTTGATCTATGTGACGCTGCATCTGCCCTTCTCGATCTTCATGATGCGCAACGCCTTCGACGCCGTGCCGAAGGACATCGAGGACGCGGCGCGTGTCGACGGCGCCTCGGTCTTCCTGATGCTGCGCCGGGTGATGCTGCCGCTGGTTCTGCCAGGGGTCGCGACGGTCGCGATCTTCGCCTTCCTGGCCTCGTGGAACGAGTTCCTGGCGGCGCTGATCCTGCTGACCGACCAGAAGAAATACACCCTGCCGGTGATGATGGCCGCGGTCCGCTCCGGCCAGTTCGGCACCATCGACTGGGGCGCGGTGCAGTCCGGCGTGATGCTGATGATGGCGCCGTGCCTCGCCCTCTTCCTGCTGCTGCAGCGCTACTACATCCGCGGGCTCACCGCGGGCGCCGTCAAGTGAACCTCTCCGACGACATCAACAGAAGCGGTGACGCCATGACTTCCCATGATCAGCCCAGGGCCAGCGGCTTCCGGCCCCCCGCCGTGCCCGATGTCGAGATGCGCGGCTTCTGGGGCGAGCGTATCGACGCCGTCGCCGACAGGACGGCGATGATCCTCTACGAGCGCTGCGTCGCGGCCGGCATGTTCGACCAGATCGACCCGGCCCGGCCGGTGCCGCCGGTGAATATGCCCTGGCACATGCGTGCGGACGGCACCCCCGACACAGTGAATGTCCAGATGTTCTGGGATTCGGACGTCGCCAAGGTAATAGAGACCGCGGCCTATGCACTCTATCGCAAGCCCAATGCCGATCTCGAAGCGAAGATGGACGCGATCATCGAGATGTTCGCGGGGCTCCAGCAGCCGGACGGCTACATGAATTCCTGGTTCGTCCGGATGCAGCCGGGCCAGCGCTGGACCAATCTGCGCGACTGCCACGAGCTCTATTGCGCCGGGCATCTAATGGAAGCGGCGGTGGCCTATTTCCACGCCACCGGCAAGCGCAAGCTGCTCGACGTGATGTGCCGCTATGCCGACCATATCGACGCAACCTTCGGCCCCAAGCCCGGCCAGAAGCCGGGCTATTGCGGCCATGAGGAGATCGAACTGGCTCTGATCCGGCTCGGCCGCGCCACCGGCGAACAGCGCTATCTCGACCTCGCGCGCTACTTCGTCGAGCAGCGCGGGCAGCAGCCGCATTATTTCGACATCGAGGCTGCCGAGCGTGGCGTCGATCCGGCGCAGTGGCGCCACAAGACCTATCTCTACAACCAGTCGCATTTGCCCGTGCGCGAGCAGGACAAGGTCGTCGGCCATGCAGTGCGGGCGATGTACCTCTATTCCGGCATGGCCGATGTCGCGACCGAGTTCGGCGACGACAGCCTGACGGACGCGCTGAGCGGGCTCTGGGCGGATCTGACCTCCAAGCAGATGTATGTCACCGGCGGCATCGGGCCGGCGGCCAGCAATGAGGGCTTCACCGACTATTACGACCTGCCCAATGAGAGCGCCTATGCCGAGACCTGCGCGGCGGTGGCACTGATGATGTGGGCGAGCCGCATGCTCGGGCGCGGGCCGGACCGGCGCTATGCCGACATCATGGAGCAGGCCCTCTACAACGGCGCCCTCTCCGGCCTCTCGATCGACGGCTCGCGCTTCTTCTACGACAATCCGCTGGAGAGCCGCGGCGGCCATCACCGCTGGACCTGGCATCGCTGCCCGTGCTGCCCGCCGAACATCGCCCGCACCGTGACGGCGATCGGCAGCTATATGTACGGCGTCTCGGCGAACGGCATCGCCGTGCATCTCTACGGCGCCAGCACGGCCCGGCTCAGCGTCGGCGCGACGGCCGTAACGCTGACGCAGGAAACGAACTATCCGGTTGACGGGCGGGTCGCGATCACCATCGGGCTGGATCGGCCGGCGCGCTTCACCCTGTCGCTGCGAATGCCGGGCTGGTGCGGCCAGGCGGCCATCACGCTGAACGGCGAGGCGCTGCCGATGGTGGAGAACGGCGACGGCTACGTGCATCTCGCCCGCGAATGGAAGGATGGCGACAGCCTCGCGCTCGACCTGCCGATGCCTGTGCGCGCGCTCCATGCCCACCCGGCGGTGAAGGCCGATCTCGGCCGTGTCGCGATCGCGCGCGGGCCGCTGATCTATTGCGCCGAAGAGGTCGACAATGCCGCCGACCTCAACGCCCTGATCGCGCCGGCGGATCTCTCCGGCGCCAGGACGGTTCCGATGCCGGATCTCGGCGGGGCGATGGCGATCGATCTCCCGGTGCGGCGAGAGCAGTGGCCGCATCGGGAGGGCCGGCTCTACGATGCCCATCCGCCGGAATATGCCGCGACGACGGCGCGCCTCGTACCCTATCACCTCTGGGATAATCGCGAACCCGGCGAGATGCTGGTCTGGATCAGGGGCGGCCGATGAGCGCGCAGCACAACCCGGCACAGGAAAAGGCCACCATCGAGCTCAAGGGCGTGCGCAAGAGCTTCGGTTCGGTCGACGTCATCCATGACCTCGACCTCAAGGTCGAAGGCGGCGAGTTCGTCGTCTTCGTCGGCCCGTCCGGCTGCGGCAAGTCGACCCTACTGCGCATGATTGCCGGGCTGGAGGAGGTAACGGACGGCGACATCCTGATCGCCGGCCGGGACGTCACCGATCTCGACCCGGCCAAGCGCGGCATCGCGATGGTCTTCCAATCCTATGCGCTCTACCCGCATATGAGCGTGCGCGAGAACCTCGCTTTCGGCCTGGAGATCGCCCGGACGCCGGCGGCGGAGATCCGGCGGCAGGTCGAGGCGGCGGCCGAGATCCTCAAGATCGGACCATTGCTGGACCGCCGGCCCGGCCAGCTCTCGGGCGGTCAGAGGCAGCGCGTCGCGATCGGGCGCGCAATCGTACGCAAGCCGCTGGTCTTCCTGTTCGACGAGCCACTGAGCAATCTCGATGCCGAGCTGCGCGTCAGCATGCGCGTCGAGATCGCGCGGCTCCATCGCGAGCTCGGCAATACGATGATCTATGTCACCCACGATCAGACCGAGGCGATGACGCTGGCCGACCGCATCGTGGTGCTGCGCGACGGCAGGATCGAGCAGGTCGGCTCGCCCCGGGAGGTCTACGAGAACCCCGCCAACCTCTTCGTCGCCGGCTTCATCGGCTCGCCGCGCATGAACATCATCGACGGAACCTGCCTGACGGCGAACCGGGTCAGCATCGCGGGAACGGAGATCGAGCTCAACCGCCCCATGCCCGCCACGCCTCAAGAAGTGATCAAGCTCGGAATCCGGCCCGAGCATTGGTCGATCACGGGCAGGCAGGACAATTCGCTGCCAGCTCAGGTCGAGTTCGCCGAATATCTCGGCAGTACGCGATACGTGCATTGCAAGCTCGCTAACGGAGACCTTGTCACCATCGAGCAGCGCGGCGGGCAGGATGCCAAGCCGGGCGAAGGCCTATGGCTGAACTGCCACCAGCAGGCGCTGAAGATCTTCTCGATGTCCGGAGAGGCAAGGTGAGCGGGCACGCCGAGGGACGTGCTCCGGTGCCGATTGGATGAGCCGCCCGGCGGTATCGAGCATCTCCTGAACAACGCCCCAACTCTGGCTCTTCGCCGCTGGGCGAGCTCAAGGGGCCCGCTTTCCGGCAAAGCGCCAGAGTCCGCTTCTGGCGCAACTGCGGCTGTGGGCCCTTGGCCGACCCTAGCGACGGCCCAAGGGGTGGCCGTGCATCTACGCCCGCATT
>UCLR01000050.1 GCA_900473415.1 Hyphomicrobiales bacterium | reverse complement strand
CGATACCGTTGAAGAAGTCGGCGCCGGGTCGGCTATCGACGAAGGCTTGGTGATCGGTGAGAGGGCGCTCGCCCTCATGCCGCCTGGGGCGGCGCTCCCATCGGCATCAGCTTTGCCATTTTCCTGAGGTTCTGGGCGGTGGCTGCGAGGAGGAACTCGTCGCGTGCGCCGCAAGGTCCTCGCAGCCGCAAACGATCGAGTTTGAGGATGCGCTTCAGATGGGCGAAGAGCATCTCGACCTTCTTCCGCTCGCGTCGTGAGGTGACGTAGGCATCGGTGGCGGCGATGTCGCGCGCCATGTCGCGGGCGCCTTCATGGATGGAGCGCAGGAGCTTGCGGGCTGGTGCCTTCGGACAGCATTGCGGCTTCAGCGAACAGGTATCGCAGTCGAGCTTGCTGGCACGGTAGCGCATGAGGCCTTCGCGATCGACGCCGTCGCGCGGCTCTTCGAACTGGCGGCGGAACTGCCGCAGTTCCTTGCCGCTCGGACAGGTGTAGAGGTCTCGCTTGTGATCGTAGGCGAAGTCGGATCGGCTGAAGGTGCCGTCGCGGCGCTGCGATTTGTCGAAGACCGGGATATGCGGCTCGATCCCGCGCTCATGCACCAGCCAGGCGAGGTTTTCGGCCGAGCCGTAGCCGGCATCCGCCACCAGCTTCTCGGGCCAGATGCCGAAGCGGTCCTGTGTCCGCTCGATCATCGTCTGAGCGGCGCCGACCTCCGCCTGCCGGACGGCGGTCGTCGCCTCCACGTCCATGATGACGGCATGCTTCAGGTCGATCAGGTAGTTCGTCGCATAGGCGAAGAAGGCCTGCCCGCCATGGGCCGCGGTCCAGCGTGCGGCCGGATCGGCCGGCGAGATGAACTTCGGCACGACCGGCGTTGCTGCGCCGAAGGCGGCATCGTCCAGCACGGCCAGATACTCGCGCACTGCGTGGCTCGCCGCCTCAGGCACCAGCCCGTTCTGGCCGGGCACGCCGTTCTGGCGATTGGCATCGGCCTTGATCAGGCTGGCGTCGACCGCGAAGCCCTCGCCGCCGACCAGCCCTTCCGCCATGCAGCGCCGAACCGTCGTCTCGAACACTTCGCGCAGAAGATCGCTGTCGCGGAAGCGGCCGTGCCGGTTCTTCGAGAAGGTTGAGTGATCGGGCACATCACCATCGAGCCCGAGCCGGCAAAACCAGCGATAGGCGAGGTTCAGATGGACCTCGTCGCAGAGCCTGCGCTCGGAGCGGATGCCGAAGCAGTAGCCGACGATCAGCATCCGGATCATCAGCTCCGGATCGACCGAGGGCCGGCCGGTGTCGCTGTAGAACGGGCGCAGATGCGCGCGGATGCCGGACAAATCGACGAAGTGGTCGATCGCGCGCAGCAGGTGCTGAGACGGGACATGCCGCTCCAGGCTGAACTCGTAGAACAGCGCCTCCTGCGCCACCCTTCGTTCGCCCATCATCGGCCGCCCCTCCCAAGGACAACTGAATCAGGACTTCAGCCTCGTAGCAACGCCGACTTCTTCAACAAAATCG
>UCLR01000051.1 GCA_900473415.1 Hyphomicrobiales bacterium | reverse complement strand
CGAACGCAACGCCGAGACGCCGACCGTCCTGATCCCGACGGCGCATTCGGGCCGCTGAGGCGCTACTTCAGCATCGCCCGGAAGCGGCGCAGCGCCAGCACGAACAGGACGCAGCCGATGCCGAACAGGGCGAGGAACTGCGGCCAGACCACGTCGAGCCCGGCGCCGCGGTAGAGGATCGCCTGCGCCAGGGAGACGAAATGTGTGTTCGGCGCCGCCGACATCACGACCTGGACGAACTCCGGCATGCTCTCGCGCGGTGTCGTGCCGCCCGACAGCATCTGCAGCGGCAGCAGCACAAGAATCAGCAGGAGCCCGAACTGCGGCATCGAGCCAGCGATGGTGGCGAGGAAGATGCCCATCGAGGTGGTGGCGAAGAGATGGAGCGCGGCGCCTGCCAGGAACAGCGGCACCGAGCCGTCGATCGGCACGGCGAGCAGGCCCTGCACGACGAAGATCAGCGACAGCGCCGTAGCCACCAGCACGACGAGCGCCATGGACCAGACCTTGCCAATCATGATCTCGGTCGGCGTGACCGGCATCACCAGCAGGTGCTCGATCGTGCCGTGCTCGCGCTCGCGGATCAGCGCCGCGCCGGTCAGGACGATCGAGAGCATGGTGACGTTGTTGATCAGGTTCATCACTGAGCCGAACCAGGTCTTGTTCAGCTCGGGATTGAAGCGGGAGCGCAGGACGAGCTCGATCGGCGCTGTCGTCCTGGCCCGGTAGCGCTGGCTGAACGCGTCGATCTCAGCAGTGACGATGCTCTGGATATAGCCACTGCCGCTGAAGGCCTGCGTCATTCGCGTGGCGTCGACATTGAGCTGGATCGTCGGCTGGCGGCCCGCGAGCAGGTCGCGCTGGAAATTGGGCGGGATGTTGATGGCGAAGGTGTCGAGCCCAGCGTCCATGCGTCTGTCCATTGCCGCGGCAGTAATCAACTGCGGCTGCGAGAAATAGGGAGGCTGGAAGGCTGCGATGATCCGTTCCGAGAGCGGCGAGCGGTCCTCGTCGACGATCGCCATCGGCGCGTTGTTCAGGGTTTCCGGCAGGGCGCGCGACCCGGCGTAGATCGCGAGCGTGAAGGCGTAGACGATCAGGATCAGCAGTCCCCGGTCGCGCCAGAGGCCGCGCAGCTCCTTCACGCCGAGGTTAAGGACATTGGAGGCGCGCATCAGCTGGCCTGCTTCTTGAGAAGAAGGACGCTGGCGCCCAGCAGCACCGGCAACGCGAGCGCGAGCGGCAGGAAGGAGCCACCGAGATCGCCGAAGCCGAGCGCCTTGGAGAAGGTCGCCCGGGAAATCGTGATGAAATGCGTCGTCGGATAGATCTGGCCGACAAGGGCGCCGGTGCCCTGCAGCGACGAGACGGGGTCGATCATCCCCGAATACGATACAGCCGGCAGGATCGTCAGGATCGCGGTGCCGAAGATGGCGGCGATCTGGCTGCTCATGAAGGTCGAGATCAGCAGGCCTATGCCCGTCGAGGCTGTGACGTAGAGCAGCGCGGCGCAGGTCAGCGCCAGGAAGCTGCCGGTAAAGGGAACGCGGAAGATCAGCACCGCCGCCAGCGTCAGCAGCAGGAAGTTCAGCATGGCGAGCCCGATATAGGGCAGTTGCTTGCCGAGCAGGAACTCGCTGCGCGTGACCGGTGTGACATAGAGATTGACGATGGAACCGAGCTCCTTCTCGCGCACAACGCTGAGCGCCGCGAGCATGGCCGGGATCAGCATCAGGAGCAGGGGGATCACGGCCGGCACCATGGCGACGAGGCTCGCCATGTCGGGGTTGTAGCGGAACCGGGTTTCCAGGTTGAAGCTCGCCGCCGCGGCCCGCTCACCGAGGAGTTCGCGGGCCTTCTGGGACAGCCACTGCGCATGCAGCCCCAGCACATAGCCGCGGACGGTCTCGGCGCGCGTCGGCATCGCCCCGTCGATCCAGGCTCCGATCTCGACATTGCGGCCGCGCGCGGCGTCCCGGCCGAAGCCCGGCGGAATCTCGATGGCGAGGCTGATCTCGCCCGCGCGCATTCGCCGGTCGAGATCCGCATAGTCCCGGATCGGCGGCTTCTCGGTGAAATAGCGCGAGCCGGAGATGTTGAGCACATAGTTCTGGCTCAGCGTGCTCTGGTCATTGTCGAGCACCGCGAAGGAGAGGTCCTCGACGTCGAAATTGATGCCGTAGCCCATGACGAACATCAGGATGAGGCTACCGACGAGGGCGAGCGTCGCGCGGATCGGGTCGCGGCTGAGTTCCAGTGCCTCGCGGCGGGTGAAGCTCAGCATCCGGCGCAGATTGAGAAGGCTCGGGCCGGAAGGCTTTGCCGGGGCCTGGCCCGGCGATACGATGGCTGCGCCCAGCTTCGCGGCTGGGGCCGGCTGATCCTGCGAGGCGCCGATCGCATCTTCGAGATAGGCGACGAAGGCCTCTTCCAGATCGGCGGCGCCGCGCCGCGCGACGATGCCGGCCGGCGTGTCGCTGACCAGCACCTTGCCCGCATGCATCAGAGAGATGCGGTCGCAGCGCTCGGCCTCGTTCATGAAGTGGGTCGAGATGAAGATCGTCACCCCGTCCTGCCGCGAGAGGTCGACGAGGCTCTGCCAGAGGATGTCGCGTGCGATCGGGTCGACGCCGGAGGTCGGCTCGTCGAGGATCAGCATCTCCGGCCCATGCACCATCGCAACCGCGAGCGACAGGCGCTGCCGGATGCCGAGCGGCAGGTCGTCGGGCAGATCGTCCATCACGCCGGTGAGGTCGAAGCGGCGCGCCATCTCGGCAACACGCTCGGGGATCGTCTCCGGCGGGAGCTGGAACAGCCGCGCATGCAGTTCGAGGTTCTGCCGGACGGTGAGCTCGGAGTAGAGCGAGAAGGCCTGCGACATATAGCCGACACGCCGGCGGGTCTCGATGTCGCGCGGATCGACAGGGCGGCCGAACAGGCTCGCCGTGCCTTCGCTGGCCTCGAGCAGGCCGGTCAGCATCTTCATCGTCGTGGTCTTGCCGCAGCCATTCGAGCCGAGGAAGCCGAAGATCTCGCCGCGCGGCACGCGGAGATTGACCTTGTCGACCGCGACGAAGTCGCCGAAGCGCATGGTGAGGTCCTTGGCCTCGATCGCCACGACATCGTCATGGCTGGTGTCCCGCGGCGGGATCACCACCGCGCGGTGCCGGCCGCGCTGTTCTTCGGGCAACAGCGCGATGAAGGCGTCGTCCAGGGTCTGCATGCTGGTCTGCGCCAGCAGCTCGGCCGGCGTGCCGGTCGCGAGGATATGGCCGGCATGCATCGCCATCAGCCAGTCGAAGCGGGCGGCCTCCTCCATATAGGCCGTCGCCACCAGCACGCTCATGCTGGGCCGCTCCACCCGGATGCTGTCGATCAGCTCCCAGAACTGGCGCCGCGACAGCGGGTCGACGCCCGTCGTCGGCTCGTCGAGGATCAGGAGGTCGGGGTCGTGGATCAGCGCGCAGCAGAGGCCGAGCTTCTGCTTCATGCCGCCGGACAGCTTGCCGGCGGGGCGGCCGGCGAAAGCTGTGAGCCCCGTGCCGTCGAGCAGGGCGGCGATGCGCCGCTCGCGCTCGGCCCTGTCATGGCCGAAGAGCCGGCCGAAGAAGTCGACGTTCTCGAAGACCGAGAGGGTGGGGTAGAGGTTCTTGCCAAGACCCTGTGGCATATAGGCGATGAGCGGACAGGCCTCGCGGCGATGGCGGGCATCGGCCATGTCGCCGCCCAGCGCCTCGATCTTGCCCTCGGGGATGGCGCGCGCGCCGGCGATCAGCGACAGCAGGCTCGACTTGCCGACGCCGTCGGGCCCGATCAGCCCGACCATGCAGCCGGCGGGAATATCGACCGTGATGCCGTCGAGCGCGCGGGTTCGCCCGTAGGACAGGCCGACCTGCGAGATGCGCGCGGCCCACTGCGCCGGTGCGCCGCCCGGCTGGCTCATCGCACCAGCCCCTCCTGCAGCCGCGCCGGCCACTGCGCGTCCTCGGAGAGCTTCACATAGGCCATGCCGGGCAGGCCCGTCTTCACCTGCCGGACGTATCGCTTCAGCAGCTCCGGCGGAATCCGCGCCTTGATCCGGAACATCAGCTTCTGCCGTTCCTGCGCCGTTTCGACGGTCTTCGGCGTGAACTGCGCCACATCCGCCACCATCGAGATCGCGGCGGGGACGACGTAGCGCGGCGCGGCGTCGAGCACGATCCGGGCCTCCGCGCCGAAGGCGACGCGTCCGGCCTGCTCGGTCGGCAGGAAGAAGGTCATGTAGACATCGCCGAGATCGACGAGGTTCAGCACCCGCCCGCCGGCAGCGAGCACCTCGCCCGGCTGGGCGACGCGATACTGCACGCGCCCGTCGCGCGGCGCCTTCAGGATGCTGTCGGCGAGATCGGCATCGATACGCTCGATCGTGGCCTTGGCGGCAACGACGCTCGCCTCCGCCGCCACGACCTGGGACTTCGCCGCTCCGATCGCGGCCTGGCTGGCGGCAAGCTGGGCCTTGGCTGCGCCAACGGCAGCCTTCGCCCCCTCGGCGCGGGCGCGATCGTCGTCGCGGGCCTGCTCGGGAGCGTTGCCGCGATCGGCGAGCTGCTCTGTGCGGACGAGACGCCTCTGCGCGGCGTCGAGCTCGGCTTCACGCTGGGCGACCACGGCGGTCGCAGCCTCCTGCTCGGCTTGGCGTTGGGTGACCTGGCTCTTGGCGGTGTCGACTCCGATCACGGCCCTCTGGAGCTGTGCCTCGGCCTCGCGCCGCTGCGCATCGAGCTGGTCGGTGTCCATCCGCGCGATCACCTGGCCGGCGGTGACGAAATCGCCCTCATTGACCAGTATCTCGCGGATGCGGCCGGCGCTGCGGGCGGCGACGTCGATCTCGGTCGCCTCGATCCGCCCATTGCCACCGGCGATCCCTTCCGGAAGGTCGCTGGAACCCGATTGCCGCCAGGCGGCATATCCACCGCCGATGACGATTGCCGCGAGACCCGCGATCAGCCAGCGCCGCTTTGTGCCGTTCATGGAGCTGTCTTTCCCTTCCCGGTGGAGGCCATACACTGGCGGAGCAAGCTGGCGCCAAGGCTGGCGCATCGCATTGACCGACGTCAACGTAGCTTAACATCGCCTGCGCTAAGCATGATGCTGCATTGCGGGAAGCTTGGCCATCGCTTGTCGCACGGGTGCCGCATGCCGAAAACAGAAGGAATGCCATGACGCCTTCCGTCCCGTCCGCTTCGCTCGACACATCGCACGCCGCCGCGCTCCAGAGCGACGAGGCACTGGGGCTCGAAGCCTTCGGTGCCATCGACAGGATGCGCGAGGCGCTGAGCGCACAACTCAGCGGCGGCCTCTCGCCGACCGCTCTCGCGCTCGCCTCGCTCGATTGGTGGCTTCATCTCGCGACGGCGCCGGGCAAGCAGCTCGAGCTCGGCTACAAGGCCGGCCGGAAGGCCAGCCGGCTAGCGAGCCATCTCGCAGCCGCCCTGGTCGAGCCCGACGCGCCGCCCTGTATCGAGCCGCTGCCCGGCGACCATCGCTTCAGCGCCGATGGCTGGCGCAAGCAGCCTTTCAGCTTCTGGGCTCAGTCCTTCCTGCTCGGCCAGCAATGGTGGCACAATGTCACCCATGAGGTGCCGGGCGTCAGCCGGCATCATGAGGAGGTCGTCTCCTTCGCGACGCGCCAACTCCTCGACATGGTCTCGCCATCGAATTTCCCCTTCGCCAACCCGGAGGTGATCGAGAAGGCTCGCGCGACGGGCGGCGCCAATTTCATCCAGGGCGCCTATAACTGGCTGGAGGATTGCAGCCGTCTGCTGACCACCCGGCCCCCGGTGGGCGCGGAGGGTTTCGTCGTCGGCCGCGACGTGGCGGTGACGCCGGGCAAGGTCGTCTTCCGCAACCATCTGATCGAGCTGATCCAGTATACGCCGACCACCGAGACGGTCTTTGCCGAGCCGATCCTGATCGTGCCCGCCTGGATCATGAAATATTACATCCTCGATCTCTCGCCGCAGAATTCGCTGATCCGTTATCTCGTCGGCCAGGGGCACACCGTTTTCTGCATCTCCTGGCGCAATCCCGGTGCGGAGGACCGCGACCTCGCCATGGAGGACTACCGGCAGAAGGGCGTGATGGCGGCGCTCGACGCCGTGACCGCGATCCTGCCGAACCGCAAGGTCCACGCCGCCGGCTACTGTCTCGGCGGCACGCTGCTCTCGATCGCAGCCGCCGCGATGGCGCGCAGCGGCGATGCGCGGCTTGCCTCCCTGACGCTGCTCGCCGCCCAGACCGACTTCACCGAGCCCGGCGAGCTCGCCCTCTTCATCGACGCCAGCCAGCTGCGCATGCTGGAGAGCATGATGTGGAATCGCGGCTATCTCTCCGCCGACCAGATGGCGAGCGCCTTCCAACTGCTGCGCTCCAACGACCTGATCTGGTCCCGGCTCGTGCACGACTACCTGATGGGCGAGCGCTCGCCGATGTTCGATATCATGGCATGGAACGCCGATTCCACGCGCATGCCCTACCGCATGCACGCGGAATACCTGCACAAGCTCTATCTCGACAACGAGCTGGCCGGCGGCCGCTTCATGGTCGATGGCCGGCCCGCCGTGCTCCAGAACATCCGCGTGCCGTTCTTCGCGGTCGGCACCGAGCGCGACCATGTCGCGCCCTGGCGCTCGGTCTACAAGCTGCACCTGCTGGCGGACACCGACCTGACCTTCGTGCTCACCGGTGGCGGACACAATGCCGGCATCGTCAGTGAGCCGGGCCGGCCGCGTCGCAGCTTTCGGATCGCTCGCAGGCGGCACGACGATATCTGCCTGAGCCCGGACGAATGGGTCGTTGCCGCGGAGATTCGCGAGGGCTCCTGGTGGCTCGCCTGGGCTGAGTGGCTGGCGGCCCATTCCACGCCTGAGCGCGTCCCCGCGCCCGCTGCGCCGGGCCGGACCGAGTCCGGCCATGTTCCGCTATGCGACGCGCCCGGCCAGTACGTCCTGCAACGGTGAGCGACCGATGAATCCGCAACTGCTCCGGAACCGCACCTTCGACGAGCTTGCGATCGGCGAGAGCGCCTCGCTCGTGCGCATCGTCGGGCGCGACGACATCGATCTCTTTGCCGCCGTATCCGGCGACATCAACCCGGCGCATCTCGACGCTGCCTTCGCCGCGACCAACATGTTCGGCCATATCGTCGCCCATGGCATGTGGACCGCGGCGCTAGTCTCCGCCGTGCTCGGAACCAAGCTGCCCGGCCCCGGCACGGCCTATCTCGGGCAGGAGCTGAAATTCCTCAAGCCGGTCGCACCGGGCGATACCGTCACCGTCACCGTGATCGTGCGCGAGAAGCGGGACGAGAAGCATATCGTGCTGCTCGAGACCTGCTGCACCAATCAGCGCGGCGAGACCGTGCTGGACGGAATGGCGACCGTGATCGCGCCGGCCGATCCGATCGAGTGGCTCAGCACCCGGCTGCCCGAGGTCTCGCTGAAGCGCAGTGATCGCTACGGGGAGTTCGTCAGGCAGGCGCGGGAGCTGCCGTCGCTCAGGGCCGCGATCGTCCATCCCTGCTCGCCGGAGGCGATGCTGGCGGCGGTCGAGATCCGCGAGGAGGGCCTGTTCGAGCCGATCCTGATCGGCCCCGAGGCGAAGATCCGTGCGGCCGCCGAGCAGGCGCAAGTCTCGCTCAGCGGCATCGCGATCGAGGCGGTACCGCACAGCCACGCGGCGGCGGCGCGGGCCGTGGATCTCGCGGTCGCCGGCAAGGTCGCCACCCTGATGAAGGGCAGTCTCCACACCGACGAGCTGCTCGGCGCGGTGGTCGCGCCGGGCTCGGAGCTCAGGACCGAGCGCCGCATCAGCCATGTCTATGCGATGAGTCTGCCGGCCTATCCCAAGCCGCTGATCGTCACCGACGCGGCGGTCAACATCCAGCCGACGCTCGCCCACAAGCGCGACATCTGCCAGAACGCGATCGACCTCCTGCGGACGCTCGGCGTCTCCGAGCCGCTGGTCGCGGTGCTCGCCGCGGTCGAGACCGTCAACGACCAGATGCCATCCACGCTCGATGCCGCCGCGCTCACCGTCATGGCGGCGCGCGGCCAGATCACCGGCGCGCGCGTCGACGGCCCGCTCGCCTTCGACAATGCGGTGAGTCCCGATGCCGCCCGCACCAAGGGCATCGTCTCGCCCGTCGCGGGTCAGGCCGACATCCTGCTGGTCCCGGATCTCGAGGCCGGCAACATGCTGGCCAAGCAGCTGATCTATTTCGCCAATGCCGATGCGGCGGGCCTCGTGCTCGGCGCACGGGTGCCGATCATCCTGACGAGCCGCGCCGATTCCCTGAAGACGCGCATCGCCTCGGCGGCGCTCGCCAAGCTTGCCGCCACACGCCCGGCGCCGCTCAAGGTGCCGGCGTGACCGTTTGCTTTTGATCGGTGTGCGGGTCATCCCGGCCGGAGCGAAGCGGAGAGCCGGAATCCATGTCTGAACCTCGGCCGGACGCGGTCTGGCATGGATCGCGGGTCAAGCTCGGGATGACGGCGTGGTTCCTTGCAAGACCAGCAGGCCTTAGGTTCCTGTCGGCGACAGCAGCACGGTTCCCGACATCGGCTCGATCGAGACGATCTGGTCGGTCACCGATTTCACGCCCGGGACATTCTCGGCCGCGACGCGGGCGGCGAGGCGGGCGCGCTCGTCGAGGATCGTGCCGGTGAGCTCCACCACCCCGTCCTGGACATAGACACGGATCAGCCCGTTGCGGCCCCAGCTCTGCCCAGCCAACTCTGCAGCGATCGCCGCCTCGATCCGCGCATCGTCGCTCACGGGCTCGCTTCCGGTTGGCAAGGCCTTGGCCAGGGCGCGCAGCAGGTCGGAGCGAGCGACGATGCCCACGACCTTGCCATCCTCCACCACGGGCAGGCGCTTGATGCGATGTCGGCCCATCAGCTCGACGACGTCCTCGAGTGGCGCATTGCGCTGCGTGGTGACGACGTTCGTCGCCATGATCTCGCCGATCCTGCGGGCATTCGCCTGCACATATTCATCGGCGACCTTGCCGGGGCTCGCGAAAAACTCGAGCCACCAGGATCGTTTGCGCTGCGTCCCGAGCTCGCTCCGGCGCAGCAGGTCGCCCTCGCTCACCATGCCGACCAGGGTGCCGTCGCTCTGCACCACCGGCAACCCGCTGATCCGCAGCGAGAGCATCAGCTTCGCCGCCTCGGCGATGGAGGTCGAGGGATCGACGCTGATGACGGGGGCCTTCATTACGGCTTCAACAAGCATGGGAACCTCCGGGATCCAGCGGCATGCGACGCTCGCGCGCTATGCCGCTGGTATCAGATTGTGCATCGATTGTCGTGACTGCGGTCAGGCCGCCAGGCTATTCTCGCCGCTCACGGCGGAGGCGTATTGCGTCCCGATGGCGGACAGCGTCGCGATGTTCTTGCGGGCGATGTCGGACAGCTTGTCGACTTCCTGCGAGTAGTCGCCGGTCATGCCCTGCGCATAGCTGCGCTGCGCGTCGACCGCGTCGGAGATTTCCTTGCAGTGGCCGAGATGGCCGCAGAACTCGGCCTGCGCCCTGAGCCGATGGCTCATGAAACCAAGCATTTCGGACAGGATAGCGAGATTGGCCTCCCAGATCGCCTGCGGCACTGCGGCGGCCGAAGCGAACTGGGCCTGCGCGAGCTTCACGCTCCCTTCTAGCAATTCGGGGGGTGCAAGGCTTTCGGCCTTCGAGGAATCGTCAGGCTGTACGTTCTTCAACGTCGACATCTTGGCCTCCTCCACGATTGGCATTGTTGCCGTGTCGCAGGATGGTCGCGCCGAAGGCGTCCGACCTTGACCCAGATCAAGCATGTCCCGCCGATCCCTGCGACAGGTCGTCCTTTCTTGCGCCCGATTGTGCCGGAAGTTTGGAGCCGCCGACGGGAATTGTCCGGCGATGCCGATCGCCGCGCTCTCGGTTGGGTGTTGCGCTTTTTTGAGGCAAACTGGCTATCAGTTGATGGGGCGCTGAGTAGCCGGCTCAATTAATCCCATGCCTGCCTTGAGAAGCCCTGTGTCATCAAATACTCACCGGTATACCTGATGGCCGGCTGCTGCTCCCGGACTTGACGGCAACGGTCTGCGTCCCGATCTCGGGGGCGTGCTCGGAGGAAAGCCATGCACCGGGTTGTGCAGATCTCGGACACTCATCTTAGTCCGACCAAGCAGCATTTCGCCTGCAACTGGGAGCCGCTGACGGGCTGGCTTGCGGCCCAGCAGCCTGATCTCGTGATCCATACCGGCGACGTCACGGTCGACGGCGCGGACCTCGACGACGACTTCGCCCATTGCAACGCGCTGCTGCGGTCGCTCGACGTGCCGGTGTTGAGTATTCCCGGCAACCACGACGTCGGCGAGGCCTATCACCCGCATCAGCCGGTGAATGAGGAGCGGCTGTCGCGTTGGCGTGAGCATCTCGGCGAGGATTTCTGGGTCCGCGACCTCGAAGGCTGGCGGCTGATCGGCCTGAATTCCATGTTGTTCGGCAGTGACGAGGCGGAGGAGAAGCGCCAGCTCGCCTGGCTCGACCGGCAGATAGCCGAATCGGACGGGCGCTGCCTTGGCTGGTTCCTGCACCGGCCGCTCTTCATCGAGAGCCCCACCGAGGGCGACAAGGGCTATTGGAGCGTGCCGCCGCGGCCGCGCGCCCATCTGCTCGATCTCGTCCGCAAACATCAGGTCGCCTTCGTCGCGAGCGGCCATCTGCATCGCGCCCATGACTTCGCGGTCGACGGCACCCGCTATATCTGGGGGCCGTCCGCAGGCTTCGTCGTCGGACCCGAGATGCAGGCCGGCATGGCCGGTTCCGCGACGCTCGGCGCCGTGACTTACGGCTTCGAGGGACGCGACTACACCGCCAAGATCCAGGAGATCACGGCACTGAAGACGCTCTGGATCGACGACGTGATCCATGAGGTCTATCCGCCGCACGTCGCCTGACGCGCTGCGCTTCAGCGCAGCGCCAGATGTCGGGTGAAACGGGCTCTTTTCGCCGCCAGCGCTTCCGCTATCGCGGGTTCAGGCAGGATGCGATCGTCCTCCCGCTCCGCGCCGTCCGCGATCAGCGGCCCGCCGATGCCGAGCCGCGCCAGCCGCGCCGCCCCGAGCGCAGGGCCGATGGCGGCTGCTCGCGCGTGCTTCAGCGGCATGCCGATCGCGCTTGCGACGAGACGGCCCCAGAGCCTGCTGTTCGTCCCATCGTCGAGTAGCGCGACCTGCTCGATCGCGGCGCCGGTCGAAATCAGCGCCTGATGGCTGTCGGCGAAGGCCATCGCCACGCCTTCCAGCACAGCCTGTACCAGATGGAGGCGCGTCGTCCCGGCGGTCAGGCCGGAGAAGGTGCCGGTGAGGCCGGCATCGTCATGAGGTGTGCGCTCGCCCGAGAGATAGGGCGTGAAGACGGGCGTTTCGCCGGTCGGCAGGGCGGCCGCCTCGACCTCCCCCATCAATGCCGGCATATCTTCCGCGCCAATGAGACGTGCGGCCCAACCCAGCGCCGCGCCGGCGCTGAGGATGCAGCCATTCTGCGCGAAGAGCCCTTCGATGGCGTGGCGATGCGTATGCAGGCCTTGCCCGCGCGCCGGCAGGAAGGCGTCGTTGGCGAGGAAATAGACCCCCGAGCTGCCGAGGCTGATCGAGGCCATGCCCGGCTCGACGACACCGGCGCCGATCCCGCCGCACATATTGTCGCCGGCCCCACCGACGATCGGCGTTTCCGCCGCCAGGCCCCAGCGCGAGGCGAGCTTGGGCAGCAGGCCGCCGCTGATCTCGTGCGAGGCGATCAGCGCCGGCATCTGCTCGGCCGTGATGCCGCAGGCCGCGAGCAGCTCGGGCGACCATCTGCCTGCGCGCGTGTCCATCAGCAGCGTGGCGCTGGCGTCCGCGCGATCGCTGGCGGCGATGCCGGTCAGGCGCAGGCGGATATAGTCCTTGGGCAGCAGGATATGCTCGGCCTTGCCCAGAAGCTGCGGCTCGTTACGTGCCAGCCAGAGCAGTTTCGGCGCCGGGAAGCCACGCATCGCCCGGCAGCCGACGAGTCCGGCGAAATCCGGCACGGCGGCTTCGACCGCGGCGCATTCGGCCCCGGCGCGGGCGTCGTTCCACAGGATCGCCGGCCGCAGCGCATGGCCGAGGGCGTCGATACAGGCGACGCCGAGCATCTGGCCGGACAGCCCGATGGCGCCCACGCCCGCCATCTCCTGCGGGGCCGCGGCGGCCAGCGCATCCAGCGTCGTCACCACGGCCCGCCACCAGTCCTGCGGCTCCTGCTCGAACCAGAGCGGCTGCGGCTGCAGCAGCGGGATCGGCGCGCTCGCTTCGGCGATGATCCGGTCATGCGCATCGACCAGCACGGATTTCGCGCCCGAGGTGCCGAGGTCGATGCCGAGGACAAGGGTCATCGTGCTTCAGTTCCGCTGCAGCGGGAGCGCCGCGACAGCGGCCTCTTCATCGGTGACCTGAATCTGCAGATCCTCCGGCATCACGGGCATCCTGGTCTTGGGGCGAGCTGCATGATCGGTTTCGGCCGTGGCTTAGCGCGCTCCTGCGCACTGCCACAACGCCTGCAGGCGCGGCCTTTCGTATCAGTTTTCGTTTTGGTCGCTTCCAATGCAAACGACAACATGCATTTGTCGAGATGCTTGCCATGCCGGCGAGCCCGCCTGCGATGTCCCAGGCTGAGAGCCTGATCCATCCGAGCCGGCGCGGCCTTCCCTAGGGATCGCTGCGTCATCGCGGACTTGACCCGGAGGCCGTGCCGTCCGATGCGCGTCGATGTTCTTGGGCTTCAGGCATTCGTCAGCATCGCCGAGCGCGGCAGCTTTCGTGCCGCCGCGTCGCATCTCAACCTCTCGCAGACGGCGCTCAGCCACCGCATCCGCAAGCTCGAGGAATCGCTCGGCACGCCGCTCTTTCTGCGGACGACGCGGCAGGTCTCGCTGACGGCGGCGGGCACGGCGTTGCTGCCGCGGGCGCGGCGGATCTTCGAGGATCTCGGCTCGGCGCTCGACGAGGTCAGAGTCGATACCCGCGAGGGCGACGAGCAGGTCTCGGTCGGCTGCCTGCCCACGGTCGCAGTGCATTGCATGCCGGCGGTGATCGCCGCCTTCGCGAAGCGCCACCCCGGTGTCGGGGTCAGGGTCCATGACAACTCAGCCTCGGAAATCGCCGACAAGGTCCAGTCCGGTGAGGCGGAGTTCGGCGTCACCATCGTGGCGGCCAATCGCTGGGACCTGGAACTGAAGCCGGTGGTGAAGGAGCCCTTCGTGCTGGTGAGCCATCGTAGCATGCCGCTCGCCCAGGCCTCGTCGCTGACATGGGCGCAGTTGCAGGACGAGCCGCTCGTGCGCATCAGCGCCGAGACCGGCAACCGCATCCTGCTCGACGATGCCCTCGGTGCGCGCCGCGAGAGCCTGGCCTGGCGCTACGAGGTGCAGCGCGTCGTCACGGCCGTCAGTCTGGTGCGGTCTCGCATCGGTTATGCCGTGGTGCCGCAGCTTGCGCTCGATGTCGTCGATGATGGCGAGCTGGTCGCGGTGCCGCTGCGCGCGCCGGCGGTGACGCGCACGCTCGGCATCATCACGCGCAAGACCGTGCCGTTGCGCCCGGTCGCGCGCGATCTCCTGTCCCTACTGACCCAGGCGCTGAAGCGAAGCGTCGCGCCGCGGCGTGATGAATGAAATTAATCAATCGCTGCATTCTTATCATTTGATGAAGCAATGAGGCTGCTCCACCCTTGATGCGGGAAGAATCGCACAAGGAGCGGCGATGATGGCTGGTTCGGCACCGCCAGCGATCGCATTCATCGGATTCGGCGAGGTCGGGCAGACCTTCTCGCGTGGCCTTATGGCCAATGGCGCGGCCGGGATCCGT
This sequence comes from Hyphomicrobiales bacterium, assembly GCA_900473415.1. Lineage (GTDB taxonomy): Bacteria > Pseudomonadota > Alphaproteobacteria > Rhizobiales > Beijerinckiaceae > Allobosea. The sequence continues at coordinate 36,074 of UCLR01000051.1, read as the reverse complement.
GCCTATGACCTGCTGTTCGGCGGCGACGCGGGACGGCGGCTGGAGGATGCGGCGCAGCAGATTGGCGTGAGCTGCGGCCACTCGTCGGCCGATGCCTGCTCGGAAGCCTCCCTCGTCTTTTCGGCGGTGACCGCCGACCGCGCCGAGGCCGTCGCGGCCGAGGCGGCGACCTGGCTCAGGCCCGGCCAGATCTTCGTCGACGTGAATTCAGCCGCGCCTTCGACCAAGCAGCGCGCGGCGAAGGCGGTCGAGGCGAGTGGCGCCGATTACGTCGAGGCGGCGGTGATGGCGCCGGTGCTGAAGCCCGGCCTCAAGGTCGCGATCCTCGCCGGCGGCCCGAAAGCCGAGGTGGTTTCCGCGACGCTGAACGGGCTCGGCATGAACCTGACGCCAGTCTCCGAGCAGTTCGGCCGCGCCTCGGCCATGAAGCTCTGCCGCAGCATCGTCATCAAGGGGCTCGAGGCCCTGATGCTGGACTGCGCCGCCGCTTGCGAGGCCTGGGACGTCAAGGATCCGGTCTTCGCGAGCCTGCATGCGACCTTCCCTTCGATCGATTTCCACGCCCTCGCAGCCGACATGCGCGAGCGTGTCGCGACCCACGGCATCCGCCGCTCGGCCGAGATGCGCGAGGCGGCGGAGATGCTGGCTGCTGCCGGGTTGGAGCCCGGCCTCGCCAGCGCCGTCGCCGATGCGCAGCAGCGCGGAGCCCGTCGCAAGGGAGGCGCCTGATGCAGTTCGATCGCCGCTCCGTGCTCGCCGGACTCGGCATGGCCGGGCTCTCCGGCCTCTCGCCGACGCAGGCCCGGGCCGAATGGCCGAGCCAGATCATCCGCATCGTCGTGCCTTTCACGCCGGGCGGCAGCACCGACGTGCTGGCCCGGCTGATCGCGGCCAAGCTCGAACAGGCCATTCCGGGCAAGGGCTTCGTCACCGAGAACCGGCCGGGCGCCGGCGGCATGACGGCAGCCGGACAGGTCGCGAAATCCGAACCGGACGGCCACACGCTGATGATGGGCCATATCGGCACGCTGGCCTTCGCGCCCTCGCTCTACCCGAACGTGCCTTATGACCCGATCAAGGATTTCCAGCCGGTCGCGCTCGTCGCGATGGTGCCGAACATCCTGGCGATTAACCCGAAGCTGCCGGCGAAGACGCTGGGCGAGTTCATCGCTTATGCCAAGGCCAATCCTGGCAAGCTGAACTACAGCTCTGGCGGCCAGGGCAGCGCCGCCCATATCGCCACCGCCTATCTGACCTATCGCGCCGGCATCGAGGCGGCGCATGTGCCCTACCGTGGCACGGCGCCTTCGGTGAACGATCTCGTCGCCGGCAATGTCCAGTTCACGTTGACCGGTGGGCCGGCCGTGCTGCCGCTGGCCGAGGCCGGGCAGCTCCGAGTGCTCGGCGTCGCCAGCCGTGAGCGTGTCGGCTTCGCGCCGGACCTGCCGACGCTCTCGGAAGGTGGCCTGCCGGATTTCGAGGCCGTGCAATGGTATGGCGTGGTCGCGCCGGCCCGGACGCCGCGTGAGATCGTCGATCGGCTGAACCGCGAGATCAACGCGCTGCTCGCCCAGCCTGAGTTCGCGGCGGCGCTGGCCCGCGACGGCGCCATCGCGCGGCCCGAGACGCCCGACGGTTTCGGCAAGCTGATCGCCTCCGAGCTCGCGCTCTGGCGCGATGTCATCACGCGCGCCGGCATCAAGGCGACGGAGTAGGGTAATGGGCCAGATCGCAGTTCCCTGCATGCTGATCCGCGGCGGCACCTCCAAGGGCGCCTATTTCCTGCGCGACGACCTGCCGGCCGACATTGCCGCGCGCGATGCCTTCCTGCTCGCCGTCATGGGCTCGCCCGACAAGCGGCAGGTCGACGGGCTGGGCGGCGCCCACCCGCTGACCAGCAAGGTCGCGATCGTCTCGGCTTCGAGCGAGCTCGGCTGCGACATCGATTTCCTGTTCGCGCAGGTCGGTGTCGAGACAGCGCAAGTCGATACGACGCCGAACTGCGGCAACATCCTCGCCGGCATCGGCCCCTTTGCCCTGGCGCGGGGGCTCGTCAAGGCGAGCGGCGCACGCACCACGGTTCGCGTCCGTACGATCAATACCGGCACGATCGCGGACCTCACCATGGAGACGCCGGATGGCGAGGCAAGCGCCGAGGGCTCAGCCCGCATCGACGGCGTGCCCGGCACCTCCGCCCCGATCGATGTTGGCTTCCTCGATGCCGAGGGCTCCGTCTGCGGCGCGCTGCTGCCGACGGGGAACGTCGTCGACGTCGTGGACGGCGTGCCCTGCACCCTGATCGACAACGGCATGCCGGTCATCGTCATGCGCGCCGCCGATGTCGGGCGCACTGGCTACGAGCCGCGCGACGAGCTCGACAAGGACACCGAACTGAAGGCTCGCATCGAGCGCATCCGTCTGGCCGCCGGGCCGCTGATGAATCTCGGCGATGTTACGAAGAAGGTTGTGCCGAAGATCGCTCTGGTCGCGCCGCCCCGGGCCGGTGGGGCCATCTGCACGCGCAGCTTCATCCCGCATGAATGCCACGCCTCGATCGGCGTCTTCGCCGCGGTGACGGTGGGCACGGCTGCAGTGCTGCCCGGCTCGCCCGCGGCTTCGGTCGCGCAGATGCCGCAGGGGCGCGAGCGCTCGCTCTCGGTCGAACATCCGACGGGCGAGTTCACGGTGACGCTGACGGTCGGCGGCACCGCGGAGCAGCCGGTGGTCGAGCGGGCAGGGCTCCTGCGCACCGCGCGCATCCTGATGGAGGGCAGGGCCTTGGTGCCGGCCCATGTGCTCGCCGCCCATGGCGGCGCTCGTCAGGCTGCCGAATGAGATTGATGGAGGACTGAGCGGCAATGTCGGGCCAGCAGAAGACAGGTTTGGTGATCACGGCGCATCCGGGCGATTTCGTCTGGCGCGCGGGTGGGGCCATCGCGCTGCATGCGAAGCGCGGGATGCGCGTGAAGATCCTCTGCCTCTCCTATGGCGAGCGCGGCGAGAGCCAGTTCGCCTGGAAGAAGGCCGGCGTCCGGATGGAGGACGTCAAGGCCCAGCGTCGGGAGGAGGCCGAGGCCGCCGCCGAGCTGCTCGGCGCCGAGATCGAGTTCATGGACGCAGGCGACTATCCGCTCCGCACCACGCCCGAAATGCTCGACCGCGCCATCGACATCTTCCACGAGCTGGGTCCGAGCTTCGTGCTGACCCATGCGCTCGAAGACCCCTATAATGTCGACCACCCCGAGGCGACGCGCTTCGCTCAGGAGGCGCGCATCATCGCGCAGGCCGCGGGCCACAAGCCCGATCCCGACCGCGCCTATGCCGCCCCGCCGGTCTTCCTGTTCGAGCCGCACCAGCCCGAGCAGTGCGGCTTCAAGCCGAACGTCATCCTCAACATCGACGAGGTCTGGGAGCAGAAGCGCAAGGTCTTCGAGATCCTCGCCGCCCAGAAGCATCTCTGGGAGTACTACACCCGCGTCGCGCTGAACCGCGGCATGCAGGGTGGCCGCAACTCGGGCAAGGCCATGACCTATGGCGAGGCCTATCAGCGGCTCTTCCCGGAAGCCCTGGAGACACTGGCATGAACCCCGTCGTCGTTCGCACCAAGAAGCGCGCTCCGGCTGCGGCGGTCGCTGACCTCGCGGAGCTCGGCGTCTCGACTACCCATGAGGCGATGGGCCGGAGCGGGTTGATGAAGCCCTATATGCGGCCGATCTATGCCGGCGCGCAGATCGCGGGCAGCGCCGTCACGGTGCTTGCCCAGCCTGGTGACAACTGGATGATCCATGTCGCGATCGAGCAGGTGCAGCCTGGTGACGTGCTCGTCGTCGCCTGCACCGCCGACAACACCGACGGCATGTTCGGAGACCTGCTCGCGACCTCGCTCAAGGCGCGCGGCGGCGTCGGCCTCATCATCGATGCCGGAGCGCGCGATGTGAAGGTGCTGACCGAGATGGGTTTCCCCGTGTGGTCCCGCGCGATTTCGGCCAAGGGAACGGTCAAGGCGACGCTGGGTTCGGTCAACGTGCCGGTGGTCTGCGCCGGCGCGCTAGTCAATCCCGGCGACGTGATCGTCGCCGACGATGACGGCGTCGTCGTGGTGCCGCGGCTGGATGCCGAGACCGTCGCGGCCGCCGGCCGTAAGCGCGAGGCCAATGAAGACGAAAAGCGTAGACGCCTCGCCTCTGGCGAACTCGGACTGGACATGTACGCTATGCGCGAAGGCCTCGCCAAAGCAGGCCTCGTCTATCGCGACGAAGAATAATCAGAAGCAAACCCCGCCAAAGGGTTAGGGCAGGACAACGGGAGGGAACACGACATGACGCACCGCAGGACGATTCTGGGTGGATTTCTCGGCCTCGCGCTCGCCGGATCGGTGAGTGGCGCGGCGCTGGCGCAGGAGGCTGTGAAGATCGGCCTGATCCTGCCGATGACGGGGCCCTTCGCCTCGACCGGCAAGCAGATCGACGCGGCCGTGAAGCTCTTCCTGGCCAGGGAAGGTGCCACCCATGGCGGGCGCAAGCTCGAGGTCATCCTCAAGGACGATGCCGGCAACGCCGACACCACGCGCCGTCTCGCGCAGGAACTGGTCGTCAACGACAAGGTCTCGGTGCTTGCCGGCTTCGGCCTGACGCCGCTCGCCATGGCGACGGCCCAGGTCGCGACGCAGGCCAAGGTGCCGGAGATCGTCATGGCGGCGGCGACTGCCACGATCACCGAGGCCTCGCCCTTCATCGTCCGCACCTCCTTCACCCTGCCGCAGGCCTCCGAGCCGATGGCCGATTGGGCTGCGGCCAACGGCATCAAGAAGGTCTTTACCGTCGTTACCGACTACGGCCCGGGCATCGACGCCGAGACCTCCTTCGCGGCCAAGTTCAAGGCGGCGGGCGGCACGGTCGAGAGCGTGCGCGTACCCCTGCGTAATCCCGATTTCGCGCCCTTCCTGCAGCGTGTCTCGGAAGCCAAGCCCGACGCGCTCTTCGTCTTCGTGCCGTCCGGCATCGGCGCCCAGTTCATGAAGCAGTTCGTCGAGCGCGGCCTCGACAAGGCCGGCGTCAAGCTGATCGGCCCCGGCGACGTGGTCGATGACGACATCCTCGAAGGCATCGGCGACGTCGCCATCGGCGCGATCACCACGCACCACTATTCCGCCAAGCACGACAGCGCCGAGAACAAGGCCTTCGTCGAAGCCTTCCAGAAGGCCAATCCCGGCATGCGGCCGAACTTCATGGCCGTTGGCGGCTACGACGGCATGAAGCTGATCGCCAAGGCGCTGGAAGCGACCAAAGGCGATGCCAGCGGCGAGAAGCTGATCGCGGCGATGAAGGGAGCGTCCTGGGAGAGCCCGCGCGGCCCGATCAAGATCGATCCCGACACGCGCGACATCATCCAGAACATCTATGTCCGCAAGACCGAGAAGGTCGGCTCGGAGCTCCACAACGTGGAATTCGCGACGATCAAGGACGTCAAGGACCCGGTGAAGGCCCGCAAGTGACGTTCGAGTTTGTAGCGAGCCGCCGCGCTGGCGCGGGTTCCAGCACATGCTGACCATCCTGTTCGACGGCATCGCCTATGGCATGGTGCTCTTCGTCCTCGGCTGCGGGCTCTCCGTGACGATGGGGTTGATGAATTTCGTCAACCTCGCCCACGGCGCCTTCGCGATGCTCGGCGGCTATGTCGCCGTGCTCGCGATGCAGCGGCTTGGCCTGCCTTTCCTGGCGAGCCTGCCGCTGGCCTTCCTTGCGGCGGCGCTGGTCGGGATCGTGCTGGAGCGGCTGATCTATCGGCCGATGTATGCCAAGAGCCATCTCGACCAGGTGATGTTCTCGATCGGGCTGGTCTTCATGGCGGTCGCCGGCACGGACTGGCTGATGGGCTCGACCCAGCAGTTCATCCGGCTGCCGGTCTGGCTGCAGGGGCGTTTCGAAGTCGCCGGCATCGGTATCGGCCGCTACCGACTCTTCGTCATCGCGATCTGCGGCCTGCTTGCCGTCTCGCTGCAATGGGGCTTCACCCGCACCCGCTTCGGCAGCCGCCTGCGCGCGGCCGTCGATGATGCGCGGGTGGCGCGTGGCCTCGGCATCCCGGTCAGCCGCCTCTTCGCGCTGACCTTCGCGCTGGGCTCCGGCCTTGCCGGCCTGGGTGGGGCGCTGGGTGTCGAGCTGATGGGGCTCGATCCCTCCTTTCCGTTGAAGTTCATGATCTACTTCCTGATCGTCGTGACCGTCGGCGGCACCTCCAGCATCACCGGTCCCTTCTTCGCAGCGATGCTGCTCGGCGTCGCCGATGTCGTCGGCAAGTATCTCGTGCCGCAGGTCGGCGCCTTCATCATCTATGCGCTGATGGTCGTGCTGCTGATCACCCGCCCGCACGGGCTCTTCGCGAGGGCACGGGCATGAGCGCACCCGCCTTCGAGACTCGCGTCCGGCAGTCGCTCTATGCCGGCCGGCGCTGGCATCCGGCCGAGATCGCCTTCTGGCTCCTCGCCGGGGCCGCCTGCCTGCTCTTCCCGCGGCAATCGCTGCTGCTCAACGAGATCGCGATCCTGGCGCTCTTCGCCCTCTCGCTCGATCTCATTCTGGGCTTCGCCGGCATCGTCTCGCTGGGGCACGCCGCCTTCCTCGGCACCGGTGCCTATGCGGCCGGCCTGCTCGCCAAGCACGTTACGGCCGATCCGCTGGCCGGTCTGGGCGTCGGCATGGCGGCGGCGGGGCTGCTCGGCCTCGTCACCAGCCCGCTGGTGCTGCGCGGCACGGATCTCACCCGCCTGATGATCACGCTCGGCGTGGCACTCATCCTTTACGAGCTGGCGAACTCTTTCGGCGGGCTGACCGGTGGCGCCGACGGCCTGCAGGGCATCATGATGGGCCCGGTGCTCGGCCTGTTCGATTTCGATATCTTCGGCCGCACCGCCTATCTCTATTCGCTCTCCGTCCTGTTCGTGCTCTTCCTCGTCGCCAGACGAGTGACGAACTCGCCCTTCGGCCTGAGCCTGCGCGCCATCCGCGACAATCCGCTACGCGCCTCCGCCTCGGGCGTGCCCAATGGCAAGCGCCTCGCGGCGGCCTATGCCTTGGCCGCCGCCTATGCCGGGGCCGCCGGTGCGCTCTTGGCGCAGACCACGCAGTTCGTCTCGCTCGACGTGCTCGACTTCCACCGCTCGGCCGACCTGACGCTTGTGCTGATCATCGGCGGTGCCGGCTATCTCTATGGCGGGTTGATCGGGGCGGTGGCCTTCAAGTTGCTGCAGGACGCGATCGCGACCTTCACCCCGCAATACTGGATGTTCTGGATCGGGCTCTTCCTGGTGCTCTTCGTGCTCGGCGGCCGTGAGATCATCCACGGCGCGATCAAGACGGTCGCCGGCCGCTTCGCCCGGCTCGGCAAGGGAGCCGCGCGATGAGTGCCGTGCTCCAGACCTTCGACCTCTACAAAAGCTTCGGCGGCATCACCGCGACCGACCATGTCGACTTCACGCTTCAGCGCGGCGCCTGTCATGCCCTGATTGGCCCGAACGGCGCCGGCAAGACCACCTTCGTCAACCAACTCACGGGCGTGTTGCGGCCCACGGGAGGCCGCATCGCCCTGATGGGGGAGGACATCACGAAGCTGCCGCGCGAGACGCGGGTGAGGCGCGGGCTCGCCCGCACCTTCCAGATCAACCAGCTGTTCGCGACGATGACGCCGCTGGAGATGATCGCGCTCGTCACCTCCGAACGGCTGGGCCGGGGCGCGCGCCCCTTCCACGCCCTCGACCGCGACCCGGAGCTGATTGCCGAGACGGCCGAGATCCTCTCGCGCTTCCGGCTCGACGACATCATGGACCAGCGCATCGCGACGCTGCCCTACGGCAAGCAGCGCCAGGTCGAGATCGCCGCCGCCTTCGCGGCCAAGCCTAGTGTGCTCCTGCTCGACGAGCCGGCGGCGGGCGTGCCGGAGGCCGAGCGGCGCGAATTGATGAGCACTGTCGCGGCGCTGCCGGCGGATGTCTCTGTGCTGCTGATCGAGCACGACATGGACCTCGTCTTCCGCTTCGCCACCCGCATCACCGTGCTGGTCAACGGCCGCGTGCTGGCGGAAGGTACGCCGGACGAGGTCGCGCGCAATCCGGCCGTCCGCGAGGCCTATCTCGGCGAGGCCGCCCATGTCTGATGCGTCGAAGTCTGAATTGCTGCGCATCGAGAAGCTGAGCGCCGGCTATGGCGAGGCGCTGGTGCTGTTCGACATTGACCTTGCGCTCGCCGAGGGACGTTCGCTGGCTCTGCTCGGTCGCAACGGAGTCGGCAAGACGACGCTCGTCAACAGCATCATCGGCGTCACCCGCCGCCGCGGCGGACGGATCACGCTCGCCGGCCGCGACATCAGCACGGCGTCGCCCGAGCAGCGGGCCCATGCCGGCATCGGCTGGGTGCCGCAGGAGCGCAACATCTTCAAGTCGCTGACCGTGCTCGAGAACCTGACGGCCGTCGCCCTGCCGGGGCCCTGGGATGCGGAGCGCGTCTTCCGCATGTTCCCGCGGCTGGCCGAGCGCAAGGCCAACCTCGGCAACCAGCTTTCCGGCGGCGAGCAGCAGATGCTGGCGATCGGCCGGGCGCTGATGCTCAACCCGAAGCTGCTTCTGCTCGACGAGCCGACGGAAGGGCTTGCGCCGATCATCGTCGAGGAGTTGCTAAGGGCGCTGAAGACGCTGTTCCGCGAGGAGGGACTGGCCGCCATCGTCATCGAGCAGCATGCCCGCAAGATCCTGGAGCTGACGGACGATGCGATCGTGCTCGAACGCGGCCGCGTGGTGCTTGCGGAGACGAGTGCTGCGCTGCTCGCCGAGCCCGAGCGGCTCGAACACCATCTCGGCCTCGCCGCCGCAGCCTGACAAATCAAGTATGGGAGGACAATCATGACCTTGAGACAGAAGCCGCCGTTCCGCGGCGATATGGTCGGAAGCCTGCTGCGCAGCGCGCCGGTCAAGGATGCGCGCGCCAAGGTCGCAGCCGGCGAGATGAGCCAGGCGGAACTGACGAAGATCGAGGACGAGGAGATCAGGAAGCTCGTCAAGAAGCAGGAGGATGTCGGGCTCCAGGCGGTGACCGACGGCGAATACCGCCGCGCCTTCTGGCATTTCGACTTCCTCGACGGCTTGACCGGCGTCACGACCTACGAGACCGACGCAGGCATCCAGTTCAAGGGCGTCGCCACGAAGGGGCACGGCATCCGCGTCACCGGCAAGCTCGACTTCCCCGATGACCATCCGCATCTGGCGCATTTCAAGTTCCTCGCCTCGGTGACGAGCCGCGTGCCGAAGATGACGATCCCGAGCCCGTCCATGCTGCATTACCGCGGCGGGCGAAAGGCGATCGACGCCAGCGCCTATTACAAGATGGAGGATTACTACGAGGACCTCGGCAAGGCCTATGCCAAGGCGATCAGGGCCTTCTACGACGCCGGCTGCCGCTATCTGCAGCTCGACGACACCAGCCTCTCCTATTTCTGCGATCCCGAGCAGCGCAAGATGTTGGCCGAGCGCGGCGACGATCCGGACAAGCTGATCTTCGTCTATCGCGACGTGCTCAACGCCGCGCTGAAGGCCAAGCCGGCCGACATGGCCATCACCACTCACACCTGCCGCGGCAACTTCAAGTCGACCTTCATCGCCTCGGGCGGCTATGAGCCCGTCGCCGACATGGTTTTCAACCAGATCGACGTCGACGGCTACTTCATGGAATGGGATGACGACCGCTCCGGCGGCTTCGAGCCGCTGCGCTTCCTGCCCAAGGGCGACAAGCAGGTCGTGCTCGGCCTCGTCACCTCGAAGTTCGGCACGGTCGAGAGCAAGGACAACCTGAAGCGCCGCATCGAGGAGGCGGCGAAGTTCGCCCCGCTCGACCAGCTCTGCCTTTCGCCGCAATGCGGCTTCGCCTCGACCGAGGAGGGCAATGTGCTGGCCGAGGACGAGCAATGGGCGAAGCTCGCCCGCATCGTCGAGGTCGCCAAGGAAGTCTGGGGCTGAAAGGAAGTCTGAGGATGAGTGCGGAGCCCTGCTTCGACATCGCCCATCTCGGCCATGTCGAGCTCTATACGGACAAGCCCGAGGCGAGCCTCGACTTCTTCGTCAACATCTACGGACTGACGGAGAGCGGCCGCGAGGGCGACTCCGTCTATCTGCGCGCCTGGGACGACTACGAGTTCCACACGCTGAAGCTCACCGCCTCGAACCGCACGGGCGTCGGCCATATCGGCTACCGCGCGACCAGCGAGGCGGCGCTTCTGCGGCGCGTGGCGGCGATCGAGGCGCTGGGTGCCGGCATCGGCTGGGTCGAGGGTGATCTCGGCCACGGCCGGGCCTATCGCTTCCGCGACCCGGACGACCACATCTTCGAGATCTATTTCGACACGAAGAAATACGTCGCTCCGGAAGCGGAGCGGCCGGCCCTGAAGAACCAGGCGCAACGCAACCATGGGCGTGGTTGCGCCGTGCGCCGGCTCGACCACCTCAACCTGCTGGCGCAGGACGTCGCGAAGATCCGGGACTTCATGCCGAAGGCGCTGGGCAGCCGCATCACAGAGCAGATCGTGCTGGATTCCGGCGAGGTCGGCGGCTGCTGGTTTACCGTCAACAACAAGAGCTACGATATCGCCTATACCCGCGACCATACGCAGGCGCGCGGGCGCTTCCACCACGTGACCTACGCCGTGGATCAGCGCGAGCACATCCTCGAGGCCGCCGATCTCTTCCTGGAGAACGGCGTCTTCATCGAGACGGGCCCGCACAAGCACGCGGTCCAGCAGACCTTCTTTCTCTATGTCTATGAGCCGGCCGGAAACCGCGTCGAGATCGCCAATGCCGGCGCGCGGCTGATCCTCGATCCGGACTGGCAGACGGTGACCTGGACGGAGACCGAGCGGAAGAAGGGGCAGGCCTGGGGCCTGAAGACGATCGAGAGCTTCCACACCCACGGAACGCCGTCGGTGGCCGTCGATCACTAGCCTCCTGTCTTTACAAGGCGGAAGCGGGCGGCGAGAACACGCCGCCCGATTGGCGGGAGCAGAAGGTTCTGACCATGAGCGACGCTTTCATCTGTGCCTATGTCCGCACGCCGATCGGCCGCTTCGGCGGCTCTCTCTCCGCCGTGCGGGCGGATGATCTCGGTGCCGTACCGCTGAAGGCACTGATGGAGCGCCATGCCAAGGTCGATTTCGGCGCCGTAGACGACGTGATCTTCGGCTGCGCCAATCAGGCCGGCGAGGACAACCGCAACGTCGCGCGCATGTCGCTGCTGCTCGCAGGACTCCCGAAGGAGGTCCCTGGCACGACGATCAACCGGCTCTGCGGCTCGGGTATGGATGCGGTCATCACCGCCGCACGCGCCATCCGCGCCGGCGAGGCCGAGCTGATGATCGCCGGCGGCGTCGAGAGCATGTCGCGCGCGCCCTTCGTGTTGCCGAAGGCCGACAGCGCCTTTTCGCGCCATGCCGAGATCCACGACACCACCATCGGCTGGCGCTTCGTCAACCCGCTGATGAAGGCGCAATACGGCGTCGATTCCATGCCGGAGACCGGCGAGAACGTTGCCGCCGATTGCAAGGTCGGTCGCGCCGATCAGGACGCCTTCGCGCTGCGCTCGCAGCTCAAGGCCGTCGCGGCGCAGGAGAACGGGCGTCTGGCGAAGGAGATCGTGCCGGTCACGATCCCGCAGCGGAAGGGCGATCCCGTCCTGGTGGAGAAGGATGAGCATCCGCGCGGCGACACCACGCTGGAGAAGCTCGCCAAGTTGCCGACGCCCTTCCGCAAGGAGGGTGGCACGGTGACCGCCGGCAACGCCTCGGGCGTCAACGACGGCGCTGCCGCTCTGATCATCGCCTCGGAGAAGGCTGCCGCCAAATACGGGCTGACCCCGTTGGCGCGGGTGGTCGGCGGCGCCGCAGGCGGCGTCGCGCCACGGGTGATGGGGCTGGGGCCGATCCCCGCCACGCTGAAGCTCTGCGCGCGGCTTGGGCTCAAGCCGACGGATTTCGACATCGTCGAGCTGAACGAGGCCTTCGCCAGCCAGGGCATCGCCGTGCTGCGCGAACTTGGTATCGCGGAAGATGGCGCCCATGTGAACCCGAATGGCGGGGCGATCGCGCTCGGCCATCCGCTCGGCATGTCGGGTGCCCGCATCAGCGGCACCGCTGCGCTCGAACTCTCGCTGACCGGCAAGAAGCGCGCGCTCGCGACCATGTGCATTGGCGTCGGCCAGGGCATCGCCATCGCGTTGGAAGCGGTCTGATCATGTCTCGCCGATCGGCCTCTCACGCTGCGCTGCAGCATTGAGGCAGGTCAACTCGGCGGCTCTCATGCCGCCGAATCGAACCTCGCCCGCCGCAGGACCATCACCCGGTCGACCTCGAAACCGGAGCGCTGCAAGGCATCGTGATCCTGTACCCAGGCGGCCGAGCGCTCGAGCGAGATCGCGATGCGGGGGAGGGCGAGTTCCTCCGCGAGCCGGTTGGCGAAGCGCAATAGCGCGTCGACGAGATGCGTACCCGGCAGGCGCAGCATGGCGAGCTCCGAAATCTCCAGCGTGGCGCAGCTGTCGATTCCCTGCGTGACGGCGAACGCAAAAAGGCCGTGCGGCATGCCGCGTCCGTCGCGCAGGGCAAAGACGCCGCAGGGCTTCGCGCCGTCCTGCGAATGCTCGCGCACGAAAGCCGCCCAGCCGTCGGGCGTGACGTCCGCATGCAGCATGGAGACGAGGGCGTAGACGGAGTCGGCGCCGGAGGGCGCGATGCGCGCGACTTCGAAAAGGTCATCGCCGGCCACTGAACATCTCTCCCGGAATTCAGGGTGCACGGTGGTGTTATGCGCCGCGGGGACGCATTGATCTGCGTCAACGCATACCCCTGCGACCGGACGCCCGCTTTGTTGCAGCGCAAGCATCGGCTATGGTCGCCATGACGAGCGAGAAGGTGCGATCGTGAATTGTCATCCCACAGGCTGCGCCGCGGCATCACGCGGCGACGGCAGCTGCCAAAATTGCATGGTGCGACTGGTCAGTGTCTGTGCGTCCCTGTCGGATGAAGAGCTGGCTCTGCTGGAATCCTTGGCGCATCACACCCATTTCGCCTCGGGCGCGACGCTGTTCACGCAGGGTCGCGAGGCTCACTCGGTCTACAACATCACCGAAGGCGTCGTTCGCCTCTACAAGCTGCTCTCGGACGGCCGCCGGCAGGTCGTCGGCTTCGCCCTGCCGGGGGATTTCCTCGGACTCGCCATGCGCGACGCCTTCGGCTTTTCGGCCGATGCGATCGGCGAGGTCACGGCCTGCTCCTTCTCGCGGAGCGCTTATACCGCGCTGGTCGACGCCAAGCCGCATCTGCTGAAGCGGCTGCATGAGGCCGCGACCCATGAACTCACCCTCGCCCACGAACAGATGATGCTGCTCGGCCGACGCAGCGCCGAGGAGAAGCTGGTCTGCTTCCTGCTCGGCATGCAGCAGCGCTGGGCGCGGCTCGGCAAGCCTTCCGTCACCGTGCCGCTGCCGATGACGCGGCAGGACATTGCCGACTTCCTAGGGCTGACCATCGAGACGGTGAGCCGCACCTTCACCCGCCTGGCGAAGGACAAGACGATCCTGATCGTTCCCGGTGGCGTGCGGCTGATGAATCCCGAGCGGATGAACCAACTCGCGGCGTGATCCTGCGCCCTCTCGCCGCACCGTTTTCGCCCTCCCGTTGACCTGAATCAACGCCCCGCATTCGCCGGCTCGCTAAGCCTCCCATTGATGGCGTGCTTCTGCGCCGGCGAGGAAGCGGGGGACGGACGTGACCGCGAAGGCAAGTCCAGTCAGACAGGCGACTGTCGGAGAATTGATCGGCATGCTGATCGCGGCGGCCTGCGTGCTGCCGCTGATCGTCATCGCCGCGCTGACGGAGAATTCCGGCTACGCCTTCCATGCGATGCTCGGCGTCGTGGCGGCGCTGGTCGGCGTGGTCCTGATCGCGAACCGCTGCTTCGACGGCTCGGTTGCGGTCGAGCCGCAGGAGATCGGCGGCAAGCCGAACTACAATTTCGGCCCGGTCAAGTTCGCGACGGTGGCGGCGATGTTCTGGGGCATCGCCGGCTTCACCGTCGGCCTGATCATCGCGTTGCAGCTCGCCTTCCCCGATCTGAACTTTGACCTGCCCTGGACGAATTTCGGCCGGATGCGGCCGCTGCACACCTCGGCGGTGGTCTTCGCCTTCGGCGGCAACGTGCTGATCAGCACCTCCTTCTACGTCGTGCAGCGCACCTGCCGGGCGCGCCTCGCCGGCGTGCTCTCGCCCTGGTTCGTCGTGCTCGGCTACAACCTGTTCATCGTCATCGCTGGCACCGGCTACCTGCTCGGCATCACCCAGAGCAAGGAATACGCCGAGCCGGAATGGTATGCCGACCTCTGGCTCACCATCGTCTGGGTTGTGTACCTGCTGGTGTTTCTCGGCACGGTGATGAAGCGCAAGGAGCCGCATATCTATGTGGCGAACTGGTTCTATCTCGGCTTCATCCTGACCATCGCCGTCCTGCACATCGGCAACAACGTCGCGATCCCGGTCTCGATCCTCTCGCCGAAGTCGTTCGGCCTGTGGTCGGGCGTGCAGGACGCAATGTTCCAGTGGTGGTACGGCCATAACGCGGTCGGCTTCTTCCTCACCGCCGGCTTCCTCGCGATCGTGTACTACTTCGTGCCCAAGCGCGCGGAGCGGCCGATCTACAGCTATCGGCTCTCGATCATTCACTTCTGGGCGCTGATCTTCATCTATATCTGGGCCGGCCCCCACCACCTGCACTACACCGCGCTGCCCGACTGGGCGCAGACGCTCGGCATGACCTTCTCGATCATGCTGTGGATGCCCTCCTGGGGCGGCATGATCAATGGCATCATGACGCTGTCCGGCGCCTGGGACCGGCTGCGCACCGACCCCGTGCTGCGCATGATGGTGGTCTCGCTCGCCTTCTACGGCATGTCGACCTTCGAGGGGCCGCTCATGTCGATCAAGGCGGTCAACGGCCTCTCGCACTACACCGACTGGACCATCGGCCACGTCCATTCCGGTGCGCTCGGCTGGGTCGCCTACATCTCCTTCGGCGCGATCTACTGCCTCGTGCCCTGGCTGTGGAACCGCAAGCAGCTCTACTCGCTGAAGCTGGTGAGCTGGCACTTCTGGGTCTCGACGCTCGGCATCGTCCTCTACATCTCGGCGATGTGGGTTTCGGGCATCCTGCAGGGCCTGATGTGGCGCGCCTACACCTCGCTCGGCTTCCTCGAATACTCGTTCATCGAGACGGTCGCGGCGATGCACCCCTTCTATGTGATCCGCGCGATGGGCGGCGCCCTGTTCCTGATCGGCGCGCTGATCATGGCCTTCAACCTCTGGATGACCGTGCGCTCGGAAAGCGTGGCCGCGATGCCGCGCTCCGACGAGACGCAGGCACCGCTGGCTGCCGCCGTCTGAGGAGCTGAATCATCATGACGAGCATCGAACACAAGGCTCCGCGCCGGTCGCTCTGGGCGAAGCACAAGATCTTCGAGACCAACTCGATCGTCCTGGTCATCGGCGTGCTGCTGGTGGTCTCTATCGGCGGTCTGGTCGAGATCGCACCGCTCTTCTATCTGAAGAACACCATCGAGACCGTGCAGGGTATCCGGCCCTACACGCCGCTGGAACTCGCCGGACGCGACATCTTTGTCCGCGAGGGCTGCTACAACTGCCACAGTCAGATGATCCGGCCGCTGCGCGACGAGGTCGAGCGCTACGGGCACTACTCGCTCGCGGCGGAGAGCGTGTACGACAAGCCCTTCCAGTGGGGCTCCAAGCGCACCGGGCCGGATCTCGCCCGCGTCGGCGGCAAGTATTCGGACGAGTGGCAGCGCGCCCATCTCGCCGAGCCGCGCGCCGTGGTGCCGCAGTCGATCATGCCCGGCTATCCCTTCCTGGCGAAGACCGAGCTGGCCTTCGGCGAGATTGCCAACGAGCTCAAGGCCAACCGTCTCGGCGGCGTGCCCTACACCGACGAGATGATCGCGCAGGCCGAAAGCGACCTGAAGGCCCAGGCGACGCCCGACCATCCCGGCCAGGGCGACCTCGAGAAGCGCTATCCCAAGGTGCAGTCGCGCGACTTCGACGGAGACCCGCAGCGCATCACCGAGGCCGACGCCCTGATCGCCTACCTCCAGGTGCTCGGCACGATGGTCGACTTCAAGCTCTACGACGACAAAGCCAACATCCGGTGAGCGAGGCAGCGATGCAAACGACCTATCACTGGCTCGCCGGCTTCGCCCAGTCCGCAGGCCTGCTCTACTTCGTCGGCGTCTTCCTCGGCGTCTGCGCCTACGCCTTCTGGCCGAAGAACCGCGCTCGCTTCGAGGAAGCCGCGCTCTCTCCCCTGCGCGAGGACTGAATGATGGACCAGCATCACGACGACCCCAAGGTCCACACTCTGCACGTCGACCCCGTCACCGGCCAGACCACGACCGGCCATGAATGGGACGGCATCCGGGAGCTCAACACGCCGCTGCCGCGCTGGTGGCTCGGCATCTTCTACGCCACCATCATCTGGTCCTTCGGCTACTGGATCGTCTATCCGGCCTGGCCTCTGCTGACGGATGCGACCAAGGGCGTGTTCGGCTATGCGACCCGCTCCGACATCACTGTGCAGATGAACGAGCTCAAGGCCCAGCGCGCCGTGCTCGCCGCCGGCATGGCCGAGGCCACGCCGGAGCAGATCAAGGCCGACCCGGCGCTGTTCCAGATCGCTATGGCGCAGGGCAAGGCCGCCTTCGGCGACAATTGCGCCGCCTGCCACGGCGTCGGCGGCGCTGGCGCCAAAGGCTATCCGAACCTCAATGACGACGACTGGCTCTGGGGCGGCTCGCTCGACGCCATTCGCCAGACCATCCTCCACGGCATCCGGGTCGCCGGCAATGACGAGACGAGGGTGAGCCAGATGCCGGCCTTCGGCCGCGACGGCACGCTCAAGCGCGAGGAGATCAACGCTGTGGCCAACCATGTCCGCGAACTCGCCGGCCTCTCGACCGAGCCGAAGGCGAACCTGGCGCTCGGCCGCAAGCTCTTCGCCGACAACTGCGCCGCCTGCCACGGCGAGGACGGCAAGGGCAACAAGGAGATGGGCGCGCCTAACCTGACCGACGCCATCACGCTCTACGGCATGGATATGGCCTCGCTGACCGAGACCATCACCAACAGCCGGGGCGGCGTGATGCCGGCGTGGGGCGGACGTCTCGACGAGACGACCGTCAAGGCGCTGACCGTCTATGTGCATTCGCTCGGAGGAGGGCAGTAGCGTGAGTACCGCCGAGGCCGATCCCGACGACCTTCCGCTCTTCGCGGCGTCGCGGAAGGTCTACCCGCAGAGCGTGTCGGGCCCGTTCCGGCGCGCGAAGTGGATCATCCTCCTCCTGTGCCTCGGTATCTATTACCTGCTGCCCTTCCTGCGTTGGGATCGCGGCCCGCATTTGCCGAACCAGGCGGTGCTGGCCGATCTCGCCAACAACCGCTTCTACTTCTTCTTCATCGAGATCTGGCCGCAGGAGGTCTATTACTTCACCGGCCTGCTCATCATGGCGGCGTTCGTCCTCTTCCTGATGAACGCCGTCGCGGGCCGGGTCTGGTGCGGCTATCTCTGCCCGCAGACGGTCTGGACCGACCTCTTCCTCGCCGTGGAGCGCCTTTTCGAGGGTGACCGGCGCGAGCGGATGCGGTTGGACGAGGCGTCCTGGAGCTTCGACAAGCTCTGGCGCAAGACGGCCAAGCACACGGTCTGGCTCGTCATCGCCTGGTGGACCGGCGGCGCCTGGGTACTCTATTTCGCCGACGCGCCGACGCTGGTTCGGGAACTCGCGACCTTTACCGCGCCCATCTCGGCTTATGCCTGGATCGGCATCCTCACCTTCACGACCTATACGCTCGCCGGCATCATGCGCGAGCAGGTCTGCAAGTTCATGTGTCCCTGGCCGCGCATCCAGGCGGCGCTGACCGATGACGAGGCGCTGAACGTCACCTATCGCTACGACCGCGGCGAACCGCGCGTTTCCTTCAAGCAGGCGCAGCGCCTGCGCGCGCAGGGTGCGCCGGCGGGCGATTGCGTCGACTGCCACCAATGCGTGGCCGTCTGCCCGGTCGGCATCGACATCCGCGAGGGCGCCCAGCTCGATTGCATCCAGTGCGGGCTCTGCATCGACGCCTGCGACAACGTCATGACCAAGATCGGCCGCCCGGACCGGCTGATCGCCTATGACACGGACGGCAACGTCAAGCGCCGCCTCGCCGGCCTGAAGGCGATCTACCGCCCCTTGCGCCCGCGCACGCTGGCCTATGCCTCGCTGATCTTCGTCGTCGGCGGGGCGATGCTCTGGCAGCTCGCG
This sequence comes from Hyphomicrobiales bacterium, assembly GCA_900473415.1. Lineage (GTDB taxonomy): Bacteria > Pseudomonadota > Alphaproteobacteria > Rhizobiales > Beijerinckiaceae > Allobosea. Next base: position 17,679 of record UCLR01000051.1, on the reverse strand, counting down.
ACGCGCCGCACCGCCGACATCTCGGTGCTGCACGAGCGTGCCCCGCTCTTCGTGACGCTCAGCGACGGCTCGATCCGCAATGCCTATACGGTCAGGCTGCTCAACAAGCGGCCGGAGCCGCGCCCCTTCGCGCTGACCGTGGACGGGCTGCCCGGCATCCGGATCGAGACGGTGGGGACGACGCCGACCGCCGACATCCGCCCCATAGTGACGGTCGATCCCGATTCCTCGCGCGAGGTCCGCGTGCTCGTCACGGTGCCGGCGGGCATTACGCTCGCCCCCTCGCAACCGGTCACCATCACCGCCTCGGATCTCTACGCCGGCGAGACCGTGCGCGCGACCGACCACTTCATGGCGCCGGGAGCGCACCCATGAGCTGCTGCGGAGTTTTCCTGATGTCCTGCGACACCCCTGCCGCCCCGCGCCCGCGCCGCCCCTTCGTCCTGACCGGGCGCATGGTCGCCGCCATGCTGGTCCTGTTCTTCGGCGTCATCGTCTCGGTCAATGCGACGATCATGACGGTGGCTTTGCGCACCATGCCGGGTGTCGAGACCCGTAGCGCTTATGAGGACAGCCAAGGCTTCAACGCCGAGATCGCCCGCCAGCACGAGCGCGACGCGCGCGGCTGGAGCGCGGCGGCCAATCTCTCCCGACAGGGCGAGGGCGCTGCGCTCGCCGTTACGCTTGCCGATCGCCAGGGCCAGCCGCTCGCGGGCTTCACGACCACTGCGCGGCTGCGCCACCCCGCCACGTCCGCCCGTGACCATGAGGTCGCACTGACGGAGCCGGCGCCGGGGCGCTACGTGGCCCGCTTCGACCACATCGAGAGCGGTGCCTGGACCCTGGAATTGCAGGCGCGCCGCGGCGACGAAGTTGTCTTCCTTTCCCGCAGCCGCGTCACGCTCGGAGAGAAGTGAGATGGCGGCGCAGGATCTCTCGGTCTTCGTCAGCCACCGTGACGGCGGCATCGCCAGCATGGAGCTGGCGGTCGATGGGATCCGCTGCGCCGGCTGCATGCAGGCGATCGAGAAGGGGCTCGGCCGGGAGCCCGCCATCCTCGGCGCCCGCGTCAACCTCGCGCTGAAGCGGGTCTCGGTCGAATGGCGCGAGGCGCTGCTCAAGCCCGAGGCGGTGGTCGAGAAGCTCGGCGCACTCGGCTTCAAGGCCTATCCCTTCGCGCCGGAACGGCAGGAGGAGGGCGCGGCCAGCGAAGAGAAGCGCCTGCTGCGCGGGCTCGGCGTCGCCGGCTTCGCCTCGATGAACGTCATGCTGCTCTCGGTCTCGGTCTGGTCCGGCAATAGCGGCGATATCGACCCAACGACACGCGACTTCTTCCACTGGCTCTCGGCGCTCATCGCCCTGCCGACCGCGGCCTATGCCGGCCGGCCCTTCTTCGAGAGCGCGCTACGGGCGCTCAAGGCGCGCGCCGTCAACATGGACGTGCCGATCACCATCGGCGTCGTGCTCGCGCTCGCCATGTCGGTGGCCGAGACCTGGAACCATGGTCATCACGCCTATTTCGACGGCGTGGTCATGCTGCTCTTCTTCCTGTTGATCGGCCGCTATCTCGATCAGCTCATGCGCCGTCGCACGCGCGACCTCGCCGGTAACCTCGCCGCGCTCAAGGCCGAGACAGCGACGCGGGTCGGCGCCGACGGCAGCTGGACCACCGTGCCGATCGCCGCGATCCGGCCCGATGACCGAGTCGTCATTCGTCCCGGTGAGCGTGTCTCGGTCGACGGCATCGTTGAGAACGGCAGCTCGGAGCTCGACCAGAGCCTCGTCACCGGCGAGACCGCGCCCTTCGCGATCGGGCTGGGCGAGCGCGTCCATGCCGGCACGCTGAACCTCACCGGCGCGCTGACCGTGCGGGTCGAGGCGGCGGGGCAGGGCACGCTGCTCGACGAGATCGACCGGCTGATGTCGCAGGCCGTCGGCAGCCGCTCGCGTTATGTCCGCCTTTCGGACCGTGCCGCGCGGCTCTACGCACCTGTCGTCCACACGCTCTCGGCGGCGACCTTCCTCGGTTGGCTCCTGATAGGCGGCATTTCCTGGCCGGAAGCGCTGATGATCGCCGTGACCGTGCTGATCATCACCTGCCCCTGCGCGCTGGGTTTAGCGATTCCGGCCGTGCAGGTCGTCGCGGCCTCGGCGCTGTTCCGTCGCAGGATCATGCTCAAGGAGGGCGACGCGCTGGAGCGCCTCGCCGAGGCCGACATCGCCGTCTTCGACAAGACCGGTACGCTGACGCTGCCCGAGCCCGACATCCTCAATGAAGAGGCGTTGCCGATTGAGCGGCGGGCGGAGATCGGCGCGCTTGCCGCCGCGAGCCATCACCCGCTCGCCCAGGCGCTCTCTCGCGCGCTCGGCAGCCTGCCGGCCCATGCTGATGTTCGCGAGGAGCGTGGCCAGGGCCTCTCGGTCATGCTGGATAGCGAGGAACTCCGCCTCGGCAGCGTCGCCTTCTGCGGCGCGGAGGTCGAGGCTGCGCCGGTGATGGCGGCCCATCCGAGCGCCTCCTTCATCGCCTACCGCCGCGGCGCTTATCGGACCGTTCTCGCGCTCGGCCAGAAGCTGCGTCCCGAGGCGCGCGAGACGATCGACGCGCTGCGGGCGGCGGGGCTAGAGATCGCCATCCTCTCCGGAGACCGGCCGGAAGCGGTGGCGCCGATCGCCGCCGAGCTCGGCATCGACCACGTGCAGGCCGGCCTGCTGCCCGGCGACAAGCTCAACCTGCTCGACAGCATGGCAGCCCACGGCCGCAAGGTGCTGATGGTTGGCGACGGCCTCAACGATGCGCCAGCGCTCGCCGGCGCGCATGTCTCGGTCTCGCCGGTCAGCGCGACGCATCTCGCCCAGGCCGCCGCCGACATCGTCTTCCTGGGTGAGGGTCTGAAGCCCGTCGCCGATGCCCTCGTCATTGCGCGCAAGGCGCGGGGGCTTATGCTGGAGAACCTCTGGTTCGCCGTGCTCTACAACGCGGTGGCGGTCCCGGTCGCGATGGCCGGCCTCGCGACGCCCCTCATCGCAGCCGCCGCCATGTCGGGCTCGTCGCTGGTGGTGACGCTGAATGCGTTGCGAGCCCGCTCTGGTGTGCCCGAGACGGAGTCACGCCCATGAACATCATCGTGATCCTGTTCCCGCTGGCGCTGGGGCTGGGGCTCATCGGCCTCGGCGGCTTCTTCTGGTGCATGCGCAGCGGCCAGTACACCGATCTGGAAGGCGCAGCCTGGCGCGTCCTGCAGGACGACGACCAAGCCTGATTCCTTTACTTGATGCCGGCGCGCATGAAGCTCTGCACGAACTGGCGCTGGAAGAGCAGGAAGCCAACGAGCAGCGGCGCCGAGGTCATCAGCGTCGCGGCGCAGATCACCGCCCAGTCGATGCCCTGATCGGAGGAGGAGAAGACCTGCAGGCCGACCGTCAGCGGCCGGGCCTCGACCGAATTGGTGACGATCAGCGGCCAGAGGAAGTTGTTCCAGTGGTAGCTGACCGAGACGAGGCCGTAGGCGACATAGGTCGGCTTCGCCAGCGGCACATAGACCTTCATCAGCACCTGTAGCGGGCTCGCGCCCTCGACACGGGCGGCGTCGTCCAGTTCCTTCGGCACGGTCTTGAAAGTCTGCCGCAGCAGGAAGATGCCGAAGGCAGAGGCGACATAGGGCAGGGCGATGGCCGGGATCGTATCGACCAGATTGAGCCGGGCGAGCGTCCGGTAGTTCTCGACGATCAGCGCGTCCGGCATGATCATGAGCTGCGCCAGGATCAGCGCGAAGGCGAGGTCGCGGCCCCAGAAATCCTGCCGCGCCAGCGCATAGGCCGCGAGCGTCCCCAGCACGAGCTGGAAGACCAGGATCATCGTGACGAGGACGAAGGTGTTGAGGAAATAGCGGGCGAAGGGCGCTGCCGCCCAGGCCCGCGCGAAGTTGTCGAGCGTCAGCGGCGCGTTCAATGCGAAGCGCGTCGTATATTCCGACGGGTGGAAAGCGGCCCATACCGCATAGGCCAGCGGCAGCACCCAGATCAGCGCGAGCAGGATCGCGCCGGCCGATTCGAGCGTCAGCGGCAGACCCTTGGGAGCATAGGGGTCCGTGCGCGTCGTGGCCGGAGCACGGGGCTGCATCGGCGCGCTCATCGATAATGCGTCCTGCGTTCGAGCCAGCCGTATTGGACAAACGCCACCAGCGCGAGCAGCGCCAGCAGGACGCAGGTCAGCGTCGCGGCATAGGCCGTGTCCCAGAAGCTGAAGCCGACCTGGTAGATGTAGAAGAGCAGCAGCGTCGTCGCGTTGTCCGGTCCGCCGCGCGTCATCACGACGATGTGGTCGATCAGGCGGAAGGCGTTGATCACCGCGTTAATCAGCACGAAGAGCGTCGTCGGCATCAGAAGCGGGAACTGGACGCGCCGGAAGAAGGTCCAGCGCGAGGCGCCTTCGATCGCCGCCGCTTCGCCCAGGCTCGGCGGGATCGCCTGTAGCGCCGCCAGGTAGAAGATCATGAAGAAACCGGCTTCCTTCCAGATCGCCACGATGATGATGGCGTAGAGCGCGGTGTCCTGCGAGCCGAGCCAGTTGGTCGAGCTCAAGCCGAACAGGCCGGTCAACTGCTCGAAGAGCCCATATTGCGGCGTGAAGAAGAACAGCCAGATATTGGCCACCGCGATCATCGGCAGGATGGTCGGCGTGAAATAGGCCATGCGGACGATCGATCGTGCGGTGATCCGGTCGTTGACCCAGACCGCCATCAGCAGCGCCAGCGCGATCGAGGTCGGGATCGTGCCGAGCGCGTACCAGAGATTATTGGTGAGCGCCTTCCAGAAGATCGGGTCGGCGAGCATCTGCTGGTAATTATCGAGCCCGACGAAGCGCGCCGGGCGGCGCGCCTTCGGGGTCGAGTGGAAGCTTTCGACGAAGCTCGCGACCGCGGGCCAGTGCGTGAACAGGGCCAGGCACGCCATGGCTGGCAGCAGAAGCAGCCAGCCATGGATGGTCGCGGTCGCGCGGTTCGTCATCAGGACCTTGGGACGTTGGCTCAGCGATAGGCCTTGAGGATACGCTCGGCCTCGGCCTGCGCTTCCTCCATCGCCTTCTGCGGCGCCTTGGTGCCGGTGAGCACGGCCTGCAGCCCGTCGTTCAGCGCCTTGGTGACGCGCTGGTTCTCATGGGTCGAGAGCTCGGCCACCGCGCTCGACAGCTGGTCGCGCGCGACGATCGCCTGCGGGAAGTCGGCGACGTATTTCTTCATCGCTTCGGTCTCATAGGCGGCCGGCGTCACGCCGACATAGCCGGTATCCGCGCTCCACTGGGCGGCGCGCTCGGGCGTGGTGATCCAGCGCACGAACTTGAAGGCGGCTTCCTGCTCGGCCTTGGAAGCCTTCTTCGACAGGTAGAAATTGCCGCCGCCGGTCGGGCTCCCCGGCTTCTTGCCGGCGGGCAGGACCCCGACGCCGAAGGGGAACTTGGCGTTGGCGCGGACATTGGTGAGGTTGCCGGTGGTGGTCCACATCATCGCGACCTTCTTCTCGAAGAAGTCGCGCGGCGTGGTGCCCCATTCGACGATGCCCGGCGGGTGGACCTTGTGCTTCTGCGCGAGGTCGACCCAGTACTGCAGCGCCTCGACCACGCCGGGATTGGCATAGTCGGTCTTGTCGCCCGCGCTGTTGGCGAGGATCGCGCCGGCCTGCGTCGTCAGGCCCTGGAACAGCCAGTAGGGGAAGCCGGAGGAGGGGATCTGGATGCCCCATTGCGTGACGTTGCCCGAAGCGTCGCGCTTGGTCAGCTTCTGCGCGAATTCGCGCTGCTCGTCCCAGGTCCGCGGCGGCTTCTCGGGGTCGAGCCCGGCTTCCTTGAACAGGTCCTTGTTCCAATAGAGGACCACCGTGGAACGCTGGAACGGGATGCCCCAGGTCTTGCCGCCCGTCTGGCTGTTCTCCATGAAGCCGGGATAGAAGCTGGCGAGCCACTTCTTGTCATCCTCGGTCTTGATGAAGTCGTCGAAGGGCACGATCGCTTCTTCGTCGATCAGCGTGAACATGTCGGTCGAGAGCAGAACCGACAGGACCGGCGGCGTGCCGCTCTTATGCGCGGTCAGCGCCTTGACGATGGTCTCCTGATAGGTGCCGGCATAGATCGGCTTGACCTTGATCGACGGGTTGTCCTTCTCGAAGCCCGCGGCAAAATTATCGATCAGCTTGGTGATCGGGCCACCCACCGCGACCGGGTAGAAGAAGGAAAGCTCCGGGGTCTGTGCCCGGGCGAGGCCGGGCAGCGCCGCCGCGCCTGCAATCGCGGCAGTGCCGCCGAGAAATTCACGCCTGTCCATACTCTCTTCTCCCCTGTTGGAGGTGGATCGCGCCCGATACGCGTGACCGGGTTAGTCCCGAACCACCCTTCGTTCCGACGCCAGGTCGAACCAGTGCAATGCCGATTGTGACAAGGTGATGTAGATCGTTTCGCCGGCTGTGAGCCGCATCTTGCCGGCGCGTTTTACGATGAAGAAATGCCCGTCGATGCGCGCCTCGATCAGCGTGTCGGCGCCGAGATATTCGACCGCGACGACATCGGCGGCGACGCCGCTCTCGCCGAGCCCGACATGCTCCGGCCGGATGCCGAGGGCGAGGCCGGCCGGGTCGAGCCCAGGCGGCGGAGACACCGTGCCGCCTTTCGCCAGCACCGCCGTGAGCGGCAGCACGTTCATCGGCGGCGTGCCGACGAAGCGCGCTGCGAAGATCGTCTCGGGGGTCTCATAGAGCACGTCGGGTGGGGCATCCTGCTCGATGCGGCCATTGCGCATCAGAACCACCTGGTCGGCCATGGTCATCGCCTCGACCTGATCATGCGTGACATAGACCATGGTCATGCCGAGGCGCTGTTGCAGTTCGCGGATCTCGCGCCGCATCTCGACGCGAAGCTGGGCATCGAGGTTGGAAAGCGGCTCGTCCATCAGGCAGACCGGAGCCTCCGCGACGATGGCGCGGCCGAGCGCGACGCGCTGCTGCTGGCCGCCGGAGAGCTGCGACGGCTTGCGCTCCAGCAGGCCGGAGAGGCCGAGGATCGAGGCCGCGCGGGCGAGTCGCGTATCGCGGTCGGCCCGCGAGACCTTGCGCACCTTGAGGCCAAAGAGGATGTTCTCCGCCACGCTCAGATGCGGGAACAGTGCGTAGTTCTGGAAGACCATCGCGATACCGCGCTTCGACGGCGGAGCATGGGTGACGTCATGGCCACCGATGGCGATCGTGCCGCCGCTGGTGTCCTCCAGCCCCGCGATCAGCCTCAGCGTCGTCGACTTGCCGCAGCCGGAAGGACCGAGCAGCGCAACGAGCCGGCCACCTTCCACCGAGAAGCTGATTCCGTCGACGGCCGCGGTGCCGCCCCAGTTCTTCGTAACCGTCCTGAGCTCTACGGAAACCATGCGTGACCCGACCAGCCTCAAGGCGAAAAAATAGCCGGCGCATGGATTCATTGCGTCGGCAAGCCCGTGGGGACCATGACGCGAAAAACCAGCGACGCACAAGGGGAGCAGCTCCGCTGTCGCCTCTCTGCCTCAGCCCTGCCGCGGGCAGCGCTGCAGCTGGCCGCTCCAGCCGCGCCCCTCGAAACGGTACCTGAGCATGCCCTTGGAGAGCCGTGCGGTCAGGCCGGTCTTCTCCTCGTCATTGTCGAAGGTGCAGCTGCCGTGCCAGTGCACGGTATCGCCTTTGCGCGAGACGCTGGCGAAGTTGCAGTGGAAGTCCTCGCCGGAAAAGCCCATCGGCTCCACCACCACCGTCGAGAGTGGCCGGCCGCATTTTCCCGGTGTCGCCCAGGTGCCGACGATGCTCTCGGCCGCGGCCGCGGGCGTGGCGAGGGCCAGCGTGAGCGGGATGGCAAGCATTGTCGAAGCGCGAACCATGATGCCCCCTTGCGTCAAGCCGCCGGCGAAAAGTGATGGATATCACATTTCCCTAGGGGTCGGCAGATGCCGCCGCGCCGTGCCGTCGGTCTATTCGTGGCGTCAGCCCCGCTCATGCCAGCAATTCTATGCATGTGTTTCGGTAGGGTTTCGTCATCTATGTTCTGGGTCCGGCACATTAACTTTTTCGCGGCTAGATTCCGCCTCTACGCCTTCCTGTTGTCGGGAAAGAGAGACGGAATGAGGCTGACGCCCGTCATTCGAGATCTCGTCAGGTTCACCACCCCTCTTGTCATCATCACGATGACGATGGCGGCGGTTTCCGGCTTCAGCCTGGGCATCCTCTCGGTCACGCGCGCCTATACGACCGGCGAGGGCCTGTGGACCAAGGGCCAGAAGGACGCCGTCTATTTCCTCGACCTCTACGCGGGCACGGGCGATCCCAGTCACTTCAGGCGCTTCAAGCACGCGCTCGCTATCCCGCTCGCCGACCGGGCGGCACGCTTCGCGCTCGAGGCCGATCCGGTCGACCTGCAGACCGCGCGTACGGGCTTGCTGGCAGGCGGCAACCACCCCGCCGATCTGGAGGGGATGATGCTCCTCTTCCGCTACTTCCGCTGGTATGGCCACGTCGCCGATGCGGTCGGGCACTGGCGCGCGACCGACGCTCTCCTCGACGGGATCGCGATCCTCGGCGAGCAGATCAGGACGTCCGTCGAAGCCGGGCAGGCCTCCACGGAGCAGATCGCGCGCTATCGCGACGAGCTCTTCCGGCTCAACGCCCGCCTGACGCCACTCGCAATGGGCTTTTCGAGCAGTCTGGGCATGGCGGGCAGGGCTATCACCCGCGCGTTGATCGCCACGAACATCGTCGTCGCCCTGCTGCTGATCGTGCTCGCGATCTTGCGGATACGGCGCCCGTTGCTGCAGCGCCAGCAGTTCGAGCAGGCGCTGCGCACAGAGAAGGAAGCAGCGCAGACCACGCTCGCCTCGCTCGGAGAGGCGGTGGTCCGCACCGACGCCACCGGGCGGATCGAATACATGAACGCCCAGGCGGAACGGCTGCTCGGCTGGAGGTCGACCCATGCCGTCGGCGTGCGGCTCGATACCATCATGCGGCTGGCTGATCCGAAGACGGGCGAGGAGACGGACCTCGTCGTCCGATCGCTCCAGGGCGATGGCGGGTTCGCGACGTCAGTGCAGAAGCTGATGCGGCCGGCCGCGTCCCCTGCCATCGTCTCGATTGTCACGGCTCCGATCATGGTTTCGGACGTGCGGTCGGGCTCGGTGGTCGTGCTGCATGACCGCAGCGGCGAGGACGCCTACATCACCCAGCTCGCCTGGCAGGCCATGCATGACGAGCTCACCGGCCTGCCGAACCGGCGGGCGCTGGAAGAGGCTCTGGCCGTCGTGCTTTCCGGTCAGAGGGGCGGCGGACATCACGCGCTCATCTTCCTCGACCTCGACCGGTTCAAGATCGTCAACGACACCTGCGGGCATCCGGCCGGAGACCAACTGCTGCGCCAGGTCACGATGCGCCTCAAGGACAGCCTCAGATCGAACGATTGCCTCGCTCGCTTCGGCGGCGACGAATTCGCCGCCCTCGTCGCGGTGAAGACGCCGGAAGGAGCGATAGAGATCGGCGAGCGGCTGCGCCAGGCGGTAGAGGAACTGCAGTTCGCCTGGGAGGGCAACAGCTTCCGCATCAGCGCCAGCGTTGGCCTGGTGCATCTCGGCGTCGCCGGCATGGGCGTCGAGGAGGCGTTCAAGGCCGCCGACATCGCCTGCTACATGGCCAAGGAGCATGGCCGCAACTGCGTCGAGCTCTATCACCCCGAAAGCTTCCAGCTTCAGGCGCATCTCAGCGAGATGGCATCGGTGCAGTGCATCCAGCGGGCTCTGCAGGAGGACAGGTTCCGCTTTCATGCGCAGGAAATCCGTTGCCTGCCGGCGGGCGAAGGCTCCGGCTTCGGCGTCGAGTTGCTGCTGCGTCTGGAGGGTGAGAACGGCGAGATGGTGTCGCCCAACCGCTTCATTCCCGCAGCAGAGCGCTACGGCCTGATGCCGCTGATCGACCGTTGGGTGGTGGAGCATGCCTTCGAGATCGTCGCGCGATGGCCCGGCGGATCTGCCGGCGCGGCGTCCTTCTTCACGATCAACCTCTCCGGCGCGACCTTCCGTGAAGGCGACTTCATCGATCATGTGCTGGCGCAGGCGGCGAGGACACGGGTCGATCCGAGCCGCGTCTATTTCGAGATCACCGAGACGGCCGCGATCAACGACTTCGCCCTCGCCCATGCCGTGATCCAGACCCTGCGGCGCCACGGCTTCCGCTTCCTGCTCGACGATTTCGGCGCGGGCATGTCCTCCTTCGGCTACCTCAAGAGGCTGCCGGTCGATTTCCTCAAGATCGACGGGCACTTCGTGCGCGACATGCGCAACGACCCGACCGACAGGGCCATCGTCGCGGCTATCGTCCGCATGGCGGCGGCGCTCGGCAAGCAGACGGTCGCAGAGCAGGTCGAGGACATGGAGACACTCGCGCTTCTGCAGGAGCTTGGTGTCGGCTGGGCTCAAGGGTACGCGATCGGCCGGCCGAGGCCGGTTCCGGTGCTGCCGCCGGAGCGCAGCAAGGCCGAGCTGCACGTCAAGGCTGCGTGATCGTCCGAGGCAGGACGGGCCGCGTTTCGTTCTCCCCTTGCGAGAGGAGCCGAGACGGATGAGGGGCGCGTGGCCTCATCGTCATGCTCGCCCTTGCGGCGAGCATCTCCTTCTTGAACAGGACATTTGACGAAGGGAACGCGTGGATGGTCGGGACAAGCCCGACCATGATGTGGCGAGGGGGATATTGCGCCTCGCCGTCAGGCGGGCGCCTCGGCGCTACGAGGTCGCCGGCTTCTCGCCACAGAAGGAGCGTGCGTTGGGCGTCCACTGCCCGAAGCCGCTCGCGACCATGTTCTTGATGACGGCGCAGACATAGCGCTTCTGGGCCGGGTCGTTGTGCGGGCCGGCGTGATAGCGCGCCACCGCCATGGTCCAGCTCGTATGGCGATCCTTGAGCTGCTTCAGGAACCGCGCCGAATACTCGACGTTCTGGCCCGGCTCGAACATCGCATCGAGGCTCGGGAACTGGTCGCGGTGATAATGGTGGTTGATCTGCATGCAGCCGATGTCGATCAGCTTCTTGCCGCTGGCGCGGGCCGCGTTGAATTCGGCGAGCGCCTGGTCCTTGCTGTCGCCGAAGTAGACGCGGCCCTCGATATTGAGCGCATACGGCTGCAGTGAGTTGCGCCGGCCGGTCTCGGTGAGGCCGACGGCATAGAGCACGCCGAGCGGAATGCCATAGGTATGCGAGGCGCGGATCATATGCTCTTCGCAGACCGTCTGCGCCGCGGCGGGCAGCGCGAGGCTAGACGTAGCGAAGAACGTCGCGGCCCCGATGGTCCTGAGCATCCAGGTCATTGCCTTCGTCCTTGCGGGTTGCTTCGGGCGTCCAGCCGCGGCGCTGCGGCTCGTGCTGTTGCTGCTGTTCGCCCTGGCGCGACTGCTCGAAGCCGCGGCCCTGACGCTGCCCCGACGTGTCGTCGCGGGAGGTATCGTGGCCCGGCCCGTGGCGGTCGGCGCCGGGCCCATCGACATGGACGGTCTCGATCGAAACAGCGTCGACGGAGAAGCCGCTCTGCTTGACCACCTCGCGCAGCGCGTCCTTGTCGTTGGCGAGCAGGCGGGCGGTCTCGGCCTTGTCGGCCTCGATGCGGATTTCCATGCCGCCCTGGGCCAGCCGCATCTTGACGGTGACGCTGCCGAGCTCGAGTGGACGCAGCTCCAGATGCAGGATCTTGGTCGGCGCCGAGATCTCCGTGGGCTTGCCGGCGTCGAGCTCTGAGGAGGCCTCGCTGCGCGTCGCCAGAAGGTCGCTCGCGGCCTGCTTGATCGGCTCCACCACCTGTTCGAAGGGCGAGACCCGCATGACCGGCGGCAGATAGGTCTCCTGCTTGACGATCGTCACCGCGATCGGCTTCGCCGGTTCGCCGTCAGCGGGCGCGACCGACTTGGACGAGGCGGCGCCGTCGTCGACGAGCGCGCTCAGTGCAGCCAGCGCGTCGCCGTCCGGCAGCTTGGCCAGTGCGGTGTCGTCGCTCGGCATATCGACGGCTGCGGGGTCCACGGCGCCCGGCATCTCTGCCCCGGGACGTTGCGCGGTCTTGCGCCCGGCATCCGCCAGCGCGTTGCCGAGAGCCGCCATCGCGCCCTCACGCTTCGCGCCATGTTCGCCCTTGCCGCGCGGCTCGGCCGCTTCGCGCAGCGCCGGCGGAGCCTGCAATGCGCCGAGCAGCAGCGAGGTTGCAGCGTCCGGGCTCGCCGGCGCCGTAGCGGCCGACGTCGCGTTGGCGATCGGGTCGACGGTCTTACCGAGACCGTCCAGCAGGGCGAGCGCGGCCTCGGCCCCCTTGTCGGAGGCGGTGCCTGCGTCCTGGCCGTCCTTGCCCTCGGCCGCATGCGCCTTCTCGGCACCATGGGCCTTGCGACCGCCTTCCGCCGACTTGCCGCCGACGCTCTGGAGCAGGGCGCCGAAGGCCGATCCGAGGTCGCCGTGGCCGCTCGTTCCAGCGCGGCCCTTGCCACCTTTTCCGCCATCGGCGATTCCGGCAAGGCCCTTCCCGCTCTGGCGCAGCGCCGGCATCGGGTTGTCGAGCTGGTTCATGGCCTGGTCTTCTCTTTGACGGTGGGGGCGAGCATCGCCTGTGCCTGGTCGAGGCTGCGCTCGGCCGAGGACAGGAGTTGCTTGAGGCGGGGGTCCAGATCCGCGGGCTCGGTGGCTGCCTTCGGCGTCGCGGTCGTCCCGGCGGCCGGAGCATCGACGATCTGGCTGGCGACGCGCAGCGCCGTCCGGTGGATCTCCTGCTCGACGGGCTGCAGGCGGTTCGGATCGATGCGCTTCAGCGTCTCGAGCGCGCCGCCGCCCCGGTCGGTGGCGATGCGGGCCGCCGCGGTGTAGAGCGAGGCGCGGGCCACCGTCGCCTGGTCGGAGCCCGGCAGTTTGGCGACCTCCTCGGAAGCCTTGCGCGCCTGTTCGAAGCGGCCGTTGACCAGCGCATCCCGCGCCAGGATCAGCAGCACGGCCCGCTGTTGCTCGCGGCCGAAGGCGTGCAGCGTCGCCACGAGCTGCGGAAACTTGGCCGGGTCACGCCCGATGTCGAAGCGCGAGAGGCTGGTCGCGAAGGCCTGGCGGAAATGATCGGCATAGACCGAATGGTCGAAGCGGCGGACATATTGCGCGGTCGCCTTCTCCAGCCGATCCAGCTCGTTGATCTCGGCCGCGATGAAGACGCTGCGACGCAGCGCGCCTTCCTCCACGAGCGAGCCGGGCGCGAGCAGCCGCGCCTGGTCGAGCAGCTTCAGGGCCTGCTTCTGGTCGCTGCGCATGATCAGCGTCGCCTGGATGAGCGCGAGCTGGCCGGCGAGCGACTCGTGCAGGCTCGCGGGATCGAGCGGCATCAGCAATGTGCGCGCCTTGTCGAGGTCGCCCGTGACATAGGCGAGCGCGCCCTGTGCCAGGCCGGCTGGCAGGCCGGCGGGCTCGCCGCCCTTGAACAAGTCCTGCAGCACGGCCGGCTGGCCACCGCTCAACACGTATTGCACCGCCGCCCGCGTGTTGCGCGGATCGGCCCAGACTTCAGGATCCTGATGCGTCAACGGCTCTTCGAGCTCGCGAAGCAGACGACCCTGCGCCTCATGCGCCGCGCGGTTGCCGGCCGCCGCCTGGTTCTGGAGCGACTGCAGAGTCCGCACGAGCTGGAAGGGCAGGGGCTTCGAGGCGGGTGCCGCTGCCGGAGCGGGCGTGTCCTCCTGGGCCCGCGCCGGCGCCAGCGCTGACAGGGCGAGCAGCAGGACGGCTGCGAGGCCTTGGGCGATCTGCCTCATGCCTTCTTCTCCCGGACCAGGATCTCGATGCGCCGGTTTTCGGCGGCATTCGGGTCGCTGGAGCGCGGCTTGCGGCTGGCATAGCCCTCGACATGCTCGATGCGCTGCTCGGGAATGCCGCCCTGGATCAGCAGGTCCTGGGCGACATGCGCGCGCGCCGTCGAGAGCCGCCAGTTGTTCTGCTTGGAGTCACGGAAGGGGCGGGCGTCGGTGTGGCCGCGGACGATGATCGCCCCCTCGCGCTTGCTCAGCACGGCGGCGACACGCTTCATCGTCTCGACCGTCTCCGGTTGCGGATCGGCCGAGCCGATGGAGAACATGCCGAAATTCACATTGTCGGTCAGGCTGATCAGCATGCCTTCGTCGGTCTGGCGGACCTCGATCTCCGGAGCGGCGCTGCCCGGCTTGCTGGCCTTGCCGTCGGCGATGGCCGACGCGATCGCCTTGGCGATGGGGTCGCTGGCAGGCATGGCTGTCTGGCCGGCCTTGAGCGTCGCCACCGCATCCGGGCCGGGAACGTTCCGCGGCGACATCGCCAGCGTGGTCGCGGGCTGGGCCGAAGCCACCTGCGCGAGTGCCGGTGCCGGTCCTTCCTTGCCGGCGTCCTTCGACGGGGTCGCCGGGGACTCGGCCGCCGGGGCCTGAGCCTTGGCCGTCTCGACGCGCGACGCAGGCGGCGTGCCGGTCGCGACGGGCGCCCTCGCTGGGGGCTGTGCCGGGCCCGCGTCGCCGGCCCAGGCCTCCTGCTTGGCCGGCTTCTCGGTCTGCGGCGTCTGGCGCCAGAAATTCGGGTCGAACGGGTCGCGCATCGCGTCGCCGCCATCCATGCCGGGTTTGCCGGCCACGCCGACCGCCAGGCCCGCGGCCTTGTCCGGTCCGGGCTCGGCCCGGGCGGCGCCGGCATCGGCCAGCACGGCATAGGGATCCTCGAAGGCGGACTTCTCGTATTTCGGATCCTTGAGGTTGGCGCTCGGCTTGCGCTCCGCGCCGGTCTTCGGCCGCGCCGGAGGATGATCGCCGTCGAGGAGCGAGGCCTCGTCCGTCTGGCCGGGCTCGCCATCCTGCCGGTTGCGCACGCCCTTGCGGTCCGAGGTCGTGTCGGAGAGCTGGATCGGGTTGAAATACTGCGCAACGGTCCGGCGTGTCTCCTTGTTGGTCGAGTTGACCAGCCAGAGCACGAGGAACAGCGCCATCATCGCCGTCATGAAGTCGGCATGCGCGATCTTCCAGACACCGCCCTTGAGCGGCTCGGGCGAATAGTTGCCGCGCCGGATGATGATCAGCGGCTGCTCGTCTTTTTCCATGGTCGTCTTGTCCGCTTCGCTGCCGGGCTCGAGCTGTCAGGTCGCAGGATGGTGGCGGCGGCGCCGGTCGGGGCCGCGGCCCTCGAGCCGCCCGACCCAGTCGGCGATCCGCGTCTCGATGATGGTCTCGGTGGTCACAACGGTGACCTCGGTCTGGTCGTTTTCGACGAACTCGACCGCCCCACCCGGCGGGAAGACGTCGCGTAGCGTCGCCAGCAGCAGAGCTGGCCCGCTCACGCGGATGGCGGCGCCGTCGGCGCCGGCGAGCAGAGGGCCGATCTGCGCAATCAACGAGCGGCAGGCGGCATCCCTCAGCTCCGTCCCGAGGAAGGGCTGCAGCAGCCGGCCCACGCGGTCGGCGAGGCTCTCGCTCAGCGTCTCCAGCGCCTGGGAGATCTGCGTCGCCAGCGGCGCGGCGACCTCCTCGGCCCAGCGCTGGCGGGCCTCGTCGAGGACGCGCGCGGATTCGCCGCGCTGCCGGTCGAGCTCCTGCTGAGTAAGGCCCTGCTGCTCGGCGAGCCCGGCCTGCCGGCCGCTCTCGAAGA
This sequence comes from Hyphomicrobiales bacterium, assembly GCA_900473415.1. GTDB lineage: Bacteria > Pseudomonadota > Alphaproteobacteria > Rhizobiales > Beijerinckiaceae > Allobosea. Next base: position 2,016 of record UCLR01000051.1, on the reverse strand, counting down.
CCGCGTCGAGGTCCGGCCCCTTCTGCTGGCGAGGCGCCTTGGGCAGAAAGGCCGGCAGCTCGATCGCGTCGATCGCGGGCGGAATCTCCGGCACGACCGGCGCTAGCGGGGCGGCAGCCTCTGCTCCGAGCTCGAACTCGAATTCAGCCGCGTCGAAGCTGTCAAAGCTGTCGGAGCTGTCGAAGCTCGGGATGAAGTCGGAGGCGGGCCGATGCTTCACGCGCGCACTCCTTCATGGATCCACTGCCGCAGGATCGCCGCCGCCTGGATTTCGTCGAACTCGACGAGCTGCTCCAGCTTTTTGATCGGCGAGCGGGTCGAGCCTTCGGTCAGGTCCTCGATCAGGTTCATCCGGGCGCTGGCGGCGGCCGCGATCTGGGCCTGGGCGGCGGCCGAGGTGGCGGCGGCGTCGGGCACGGCTTCCGAGGCGAGCGTCGCCATGGCGGCCGGCTGCTCCGGATGCTTCAGGATCGCGCTGATTGCCGGGCGCAGGCCGAACCAGATGATGAGAGCGGCGAGCGCGAGGATGGTCACCGCGTTGATGACGGTGCCGGACTGGCGCATCAGAGCCTCCGCGATGCCGAGCGGCGCCGTCGGCTCGAGATTGCGGCTGCCCTGCAGGAAGTCGACCGCGAGAACCTTGACGTTGTCGCCGCGCCCGTCGTTGATGCCGGCGGCCGAGCCGACGATCTGCTTGATCTCGTCGATGCGCTTGTCGATCTGCTCCTGCGAGGGCGAGGGGCCGAGCGATTCCACCAGGCGCGGCCGGTTGAGCAGCACCGCCACCGACATCTTGGCGACCGAATAGCCATCGCTGATCGTCTGCGTCTTCTTCGAGGAGATCTCGTAGTTGGTTAGCTCCTCGCGGCGCTGCTTCTCCTCGCTGGAGCGCTGGCCGTTGTCGGAGCGCACGGACCGCTCGGGCACGTTCTGCTCGACCGTGGTCGGTTCCTGCGTCTGCGAATTCTGCGAATTGTCGTTCTCGCGCACCACGCGCACCGAGCGTTCGACCTTGGAGTCGGGGTTGAAGACCGTCTCGCTGGTTTCCTTGCGGTCGGTGTTCAGGTCGGTGGCGACGCTGATCTCGAAGTTCTCGAGCCCGAGATAGGGGGTCAGCGCCTTGCTGATGTTGTCCTGGATCTCGCGGTTGACGGTCTGCTGCAGCCCGGCGAGCTTGGTCGAGGCCAGCTGGCTGGCGTCGCCGCCGGTGGCGAGCACAGTGCCGTCGGTGTTGAGCACCGTGACCTTCTCGGTCGACAGGCCGGGAACGGCCGAAGCGACGAGATGGCGGATCGCCTGCGCGATGCCGGTCGAGCCCGAGCTTTCCGTGCGGACGACGACGCTGGCCGAGGCCGGCTGCTGGTCGCGGCGGAACGAGCCCTTGTCGGCGAGGACGAGATGGACGCTCGCCGCCTTGACGCCGCGCATGAGCTGGATCGTGCGAGAGAGCTCGCCCTCCATGGCGCGCACCCGCGTCACCTCCTGCATGAAGGAGGTGAGGCCGAGCGAGCCGAGCTTGTCGAAGAGTTCGTAGCCGCCGCTCGTGCTGCGCGGCAGGCCCTTCTCGGCGAGCAGCATGCGCGCCTGGGGCGCCTGCGCCGGCCGGACCATCACCTGCGTGCCTTCGGCGTTGACGTCAAAGACGACGCCGGATTCCTGCAGGGCTGCGCCGATGCGGTTGACGTCCTCGCGCTGGAGGCCGCTGTAAAGGACCGTCATCTCGGGGCGGCTGAGGTAGTAGGCGCTCAAACCGATCGCTGCGAAGACGAAGAGCCCGATCGCTGCCAGTGCTGCGAGGCGCTTATGCCCGAGCTGCTGGAGGTTGAGCCAAATCTCTTCCGCGTATTGCCGTCCTGGCATCGTTATTCCCTGGCGTCGCTTGAGGCGTAACGTCGTGGAGCATCCGACATCAGCCTTGCGCTAGCCTTGCGCTGGTCCGGAAACGACAATGGGCCACGCTCCTTTGGGAGCGTGGCCCATTGTCGTGGCGGTGAAGCTTTGGATCAGCCGCGGAAG
>UCLR01000054.1 GCA_900473415.1 Hyphomicrobiales bacterium | reverse complement strand
CGGCGCCTGCGGGTGGAGTTACGATCCACTCCCGGGAGGCTTCGGGGCACCGCCCTGGGGACACTACGGTCCCTGTGCGAGGAGCTCGCTGGAAGGCTCGGTGGCGACGGATCGGTGTTGCGAGGACGCGACGACCCGATGAGGGGAACTGGCGCCCGAGCCCGCCCATCCTGAACCGCCCAGCCGTATAAGCGCGGCCCGGAGTCCGAAATCGTCGGAGGCGGAGCGCCACGGGGCGTGCGACGGGTGGCTCAACCCCGCCGCGCCGCAGCCTGGCTCTCAACGGTTGCGGATCTCTCTCGCGCCTCGCGGCGCTCCGCCAGCCCCGTTCTTCCGCAGCCCGCCGCGCACCAGCGCGGGCGGACGATTCCGCGCGCGCCACGCGCCTGTCCCGACCGGAGCCAGCCATGCCGAAACATCGCAATCCCCTTGCCGACATCCCGCCGCTCACCGATTTCGAAAGCATCCAGAGGGCGCGGCCGCTGATCGTGCGGCGCTTCGGCGATGTGCTCGGCGTGTGGAGCGCTTGCGGGAACGCGGCCTGCGCCCGGGCGCGCCGCTGCCAGGGCCCCAATGCGTCCTGCGTCATCGCCTTCATGCAGGCACTGCCGGACGATTTCCGCCGGATGCTCCGCTATTCGATCGAAAACCGGATCCGCGGCCTCGATGTCGACGAGGCGGTCGCTCGGGCGGAGGCGCGGGTGGAGGCCGAGATCGGCGGTTTCGGGGAATGAGGGCCGGCGGCGGCGCATCTACGGGAGGGCGCGGGAACCGCAACCGAGAACCCCTCTCCCGCGCCTGACGAAACCAAGGGCGCAAGGCTCGAGCAATCGCCCAAGACATCCTCGGCCAAAACACCCTCGGCATAGAGTCCGAAGACCTCCCCGCAAGATCGGATAACCGAAAAACCAGCCCATCTCCCGGCTCTCGCCCTCCCCGCCACAGCCCGCGCGTGCGGCACGCCGTTTGCGAACGGTTAGGCCGGATGTGCGACAAGGCCCGCTACGCGTTCCAAAGCGGGAAAGGCGGGAACAGAGATGGCTCAGCTTGATCCAGCCGCGAAGGCGGCGACGGCGCGCGCGCCCGTTCGCTTCGAGGCGCTGGATTCCTGGCGGGGCATCTGCGCGCTGATGGTGGCGCTGATGCATTTCCCGGCGTCGGGCCCGATCGCCGAGAGCCCGCTGGTGCGGCACGCCTTCCTGTTCGTCGATTACTTCTTCGTGCTGTCGGGCTTCGTGATCAGCCATGGCTATCGGCACCGGCTCACCAATGAGCGCGCCTTCGGCGGCTTCGTCATCACCCGGCTCGGCCGCATCTACCCGCTGCATGCGGCGGTGCTGGCGCTCTTCGTCGCCTGGGAGCTGGTGCGCCTGCTGGTGCCGGCCATGCGCGGATCGGGTCCGGCGCCCTTCACCGGCGGCACGAGCCTGGACGGGCTGGCCTCGACTCTCCTGCTGCTGAACGGCCTCGGCTTCGAGTCCACCTTGCGCTGGAACGGCCCGAGCTGGAGCATCTCCTCGGAGTTCTGGACCTATCTGCTGTTCGGCTCCGTCGTGGTCGCCTTCCTGTCGCGTTACTGGCTCGCGCTCGTTCCGGTCGTCGTGCTGGGTCCGCTGGTGCTCTATGGCTGGTCGCCAGACTACATGGACACGACCGTGCAATACGGCTTCGTGCGCTGTCTCTATGGTTTCGCGCTCGGCGCGCTGGTCTATGTGGGCACGGTCGCCGCGTTTCCGTCGGGCAGGCCGGGGGCTTTGAGCCGCTTCTTCTGGACGGCGCTCGAACTGGCGGTCCTTGGCCTCATCCTCGTCTTCGTCGCGCTGGCGGGGAAGCAGGCCATCGGCATCATCGCGCCGTGGGTCTTCGCGGTGGCGGTCGTCGTGTTTTCCTTCGAGGGCGGCACGGTCAGCCGTATCCTGCGCTGGCGGCCCTTCATCTGGCTTGGGATGCTCTCCTACGCGATCTACATGGTCCACATCTTCGTGCAGAGCCGCATGATCAATGTCGGGACCGTCGCCGGGAAGCTCGCGAACCACCCCCTCGTCGGCGATTTCACCCTGAACGGCGAGGCCTTCTACGGCTTCGGGCTGCAGGGTCCGGTGTCGGGATCGCTTTATATGCTGGCGATGGTCGCCGCAGTCGTCGCCACGGCCTTTGCCCTTCATCTTTCGGTCGAACGGCCGTTCATCCGGCTGTCCAAGCGCGCCGCGCAGGCTTATCTGGAGCGCCCCTCCTCCGCGAAATTGGCCGAGGCCATGAGACGAGACCGTTCCGAACCGGCCGCATGAGCCAGACAGCGCATCATCCGGTCGCCAGGGGCGAAGCCGTCAATGCTGCCGGCGGGATAACCGGGGCGCAGCTCGCGGGCGTCGGGCTCTTCGTCCTGATCCTGTCGCTGCAGCCCTTCGCCGGCGTGCCCGATGCGGTCGGCCCGGACGGATCGACCAGCAACATCGTCAACCAGATCGGCTATCTCGTGCTCGGGCTGGTCTTCGGGACGGCCATGCTGCGGATGGTGGCGCGCCCGGTGCTCGCCGAGCTCTGCCTCGGCAGTTGGGCGGTGGTGTTCGGCGTCGCGGCGATCTCGACCTTCCAGGCGCTCAACATGGCCGGCTCGATGCGCGGGCTGATGTTGACGGCGGTCGCGATGATCATCGTCTTCGGCGTGCTCGTCCTGCCGCGCGACGAGCAGGGCTTCGCGACCGGCGCGGTCAATGCCAGCCTGGGCGTGCTGGCGCTGGTCTATGGCGCGCTGATCTTCGCGCCTCATCTGGCGGTCCACAGCGCTGAAGGCACCGAAGGCGTCCATGCCGGCGACTGGCTCGGCCATCTCTCGCACAAGAATGTCGCGGCGCCCGTTTTCTCGATCGTGGCGATGTTCGGCATCTATGGCTGGCGCTGCGGGCTGAAGTGGCGCGGGGCGATCGTCGTCGCGCTCTGCCTCGTCTTCCTCGTCAACAGCGGCTCGAAGACGACGATGGGCTTCCTGCCGCTGGCCGTCGGCATCGTGGCGCTGGCGCGCTGGACCGGGCGACCGGGCCTCTGCGTGCTGCTGCATATCGGACTGGTCGCGGTGGTGGCGGCGCTGACGGTGGGCGCGGTCATCTCGCCGGGCCTGCATGCGGCTAGCGCGGCGCTGATCTCGGACCCGACCTTCACCGGCCGCGACGAGATCTGGAAGTTTTCCCTCGAACACATCGCCGAGCGCCCCTGGGGTGGATATGGCTTCGTCGGCTTCTGGAGCACACCGGCCGCGAGCGGCAACGAACAGAACCTCGAGGCGAGCTGGGACGTCCGCGGCCTCGGCTCCGGCCACCAGAGCTATCTCGACGCGGCGCTGATGTTCGGGATCCCGGGCGCGGTGATTATGGTCTATCTGCTGATGGTCCGGCCGCTGATGAGCTATGTGGCGAGCTGGCGGCTCCAGACCAATGGGAAGCTGGCCGATCTTTTCGCCATGATCCTGATCGTCATGACCTATGTCGGGATGCTGGAATCCTTCATCCTCAATCGCGCGGATCCGCTCTGGGTGCTCTTCGCGCTGGCGGTGGCCGGGCTCCATCTTGCCGGGCGGGTGCGGGTGAAGACGGATTGAGGCGGTCGCGCTTCGCCGCCGCCCGCTTTCGCAGCTTCGCGATCGAGCCCTCTTGCCTCGGCTTCGCCGCCTTGCGATGTCGGGCAGCCGCGCCTGCTGCTTCGCGAAAGGATTCCCATGACCAACACCTCCATCTCCTTCGGCCTGATCGGGGCCGGGATCATGGGCGAGCGGATGCTGCGGGCGGCGCTCGCGCAGCCGGCCGAGGCCCTGCGCGTCGCCGGCATTTGGGATCCTTCGGAAGAGGCCATGAGCCGGATCGCGACTGCCTTGCCGGACGCCCGGCGCCAGACGGATGCGGCCGCCCTGATCGCGGCCAGCGATTGTGTCTACATCGCCTCGCCGCCCTCCTCACATCTGGGCCATGCTCGCGCGGCGCTGGCCGCCGGCAAGGCCGTGTTCTGCGAGAAGCCGCTCGCGGTCGATCTCGACGACGCCCGTGCCTTCGTGACTGAAGCGAAAGAGCGAGGAGCGGTGAACTTCCCCTTCGCCTCATCGCTCGCCGTGGCGAAGCTCGACGAATGGATCGCGGCCGGGCATGTCGGTACGGTCTCGCGCGTCTCAATCGAGGTCGCCTTCGCGACCTGGCCGCGCTCCTGGCAGGCCGATGCCGCAGGCTGGCTCGACCGCACGGCGCAGGGTGGCTTCACCCGCGAGGTTGTCTCGCATTTCCTCTTCCTGACGCGGCGTCTCGTCGGCCCGCTCGCCGATCTCTCGGCGAAGGCAGCCTACCCGGAGGCCAGCAAGAGCGAGCGCCAGATCGACGCGACGCTGACGGCCGGCGGTGTGCCTGTCGTGCTCACCGGCAGCGTCGGCACCACGACGAAGGACGACCACAACATCTGGACGCTCGAAGGCGATAAGGGCGCCGTCAGGCTCTGCGACTGGTCGCACGCCGAGCGGCGCCGTGCCGACGGCTCCTGGGAACGCGATCCGGACGCCCTGCCGCAGGAGGACGCGCGCCCGATCGCGCTCAAGCGCCAGCTCGAAGGCGTCGCCAAGCTGACCCGCGGCGAGCCGCACCATCTCGCGACGCTCACCGAGGCGCTGGAGGTGCAGGAGATCGTCGAAACCATCCTGAAGGCGCATTGACGCAGCGGGCCAGCGCGAGCCCGACTGCGCTGGCCCGCTTCCTGCTTTCACCCTATCATCCCGCCGACGGCCGGGTTGGACCAGACCGATTTCAGCGAAGAGGCGATGACGGAGAGACGGCCCGAGATCACGGCGCGACGGATCGAACCGCTGGCGACGCTGCCCCTCTTCCACAAACTGGAAGACCGGAAGGCTGTGCTCGCCGGCGCCACCGAAGGCGCGCTCTGGAAGGCCGAGCTTCTCGTGGCGGCCGGGGCCAAGCTCCATGTCTTCGTTGGTGCGAACGCGGCGGCCTTCGCCGGCCTCGCAAGCCATGAACGAGTTCGGATTCATGAACGAGCCTGGCAGGCAGCCGACCTGGAAGGCGCTGCGCTTGCGGTCGGCGATCTCGATGACGAGGGCGAGATCCGGGCTTTCGTTGCCGCGGCGCGGCAAGCCGGCGCGCCGGTCAACATCGTCGACAAGCCGGAGCATTGCGATTTCGCCTTCGGCGCGCTGGTCAATCGCTCGCCGCTGGTCGTGGCGATCTCGACAGATGGCGCCGCTCCCGTCTTCGGGCAGGCGATCCGCAGCAAGATCGAAGCGGTGCTGCCGGCCGGATTGAAGAGTTGGGCGCAGGCAGCGGCCGACTGGCGGCCGGCGGTACAGGCCCGCAAGCTGCCCTTCGCGCTGCGACGCGCGTTCTGGGAGCTCTTCGCCGGCCGAGCGCTGGCCGAGCCGGAGCGGGTGCCGACCGCCCAGGACGAAGCCGAGCTGTTCGCAAAGCTCGCGCAAATCGAGGCGAGCCATGACGGCAAGGGCCGCGTTACGCTGGTCGGCGCCGGTCCCGGCGATCCCGAGTTGCTGACCGTGAAGGCGATCCGCGCCCTGCAGAGCGCCGATATCATCCTCTATGACGACCTCGTCTCGCCGGGCGTGCTTGAACTGGCACGGCGCGAGGCAAAACGCATGCTGGTGGGCAAGACCGGCTATGGCCCCTCGGTGAAGCAAGGCGAGATCAACGCGCTGATCGTCTCGCTCGCCGCGCAAGGCAAGCATGTGGTGCGGCTGAAAGGCGGCGACCCCGGTATCTTCGGCCGGGCCGGCGAGGAGATCGAGGCCTGCCGCGCGGCCGGCATTCCGGTCGCACTCGTGCCGGGCATCTCGGCAGCGCAGGGCGCGGCCGCGTCGCTCGGACTCTCTCTGACCCATCGCGACCATGCCAGGCGCCTGCAATTCGTCACCGGCCATAGCCGCAGCGGCACTCTGCCGGATGATCTCGACTGGCGCGCCATGGCCGATCCGGCCGCCTCGACCGTGATCTACATGGCGCGAGCCACCCTACCCGGCTTCCGCGAGCGCGCGCTTGCCGCCGGGCTCGACCCGCAGACGCCGGCCGTGGCCGTGCTCGCCGCGACCCGGCCCGATGAGATGCGCATCGCCGCGACCATCGCCGAATTGCCCGAGCGGCTCGCCGAACTGCCGGCGAACGGGCCTGTCCTGGTGCTGCTGGGACATGCTTTCGGCGCGGCCTTGTCGGAAGCCGTTCCGGCCGCTGATCGTCGCCGGGCCTGAGCCTGCGCCGAGGCGTGGAACGTCCGCACGGGAGATGCGTTTTCTCTCCCGGTGGCCAAGTTTGGAAGGGTAGTTTGCCCTAAATCATCGCGAGCAGGCCGGAAGTTCAGTACGTTTCGCTTGTTATTGAGAGCGGATGAGGGCTCGGCGAGCCTTCGCCCCGAACAACGGAGCCCTGACATGACACGACCCGCATTCCTCCGCTGGGCCGGACTGCTGCTGGGAGTCCTGAGTCTTTCGTTCGGTGTCACCGCCGGAGCGCGCGCCCAGACCGAGCTTCTGAACGTCTCTTACGATCCCACCCGCGAGCTCTATCGCGATCTGAACGCCGCCTTCCTCGCGGATTGGAACGCGAAGAATCCGACCAAGACGATCAGCACGATCCGCCAGTCGCATGGCGGCTCGGGCGCGCAGGCACGGACCGTCATCGACGGGCTCAACGCCGATGTGGTGACGCTCGCGCTGGCCGGCGACATCGACGCCGTCGCCGAGCGCTCGAAGAAGCTGCCGCTCGACTGGCAGACGCGGCTGCCGCACAATTCCTCGCCTTACACCTCGACGATCGTGTTCCTGGTCCGCAAGGGCAACCCCAAGGCGATCAAGGACTGGGGCGACCTCGCGAAGCCGGGCGTGCAGATCATCACGCCGAACCCGAAGACCTCTGGAGGCGCGCGCTGGAACTATCTCGCCGCCTGGGCCTATGCCGAGAAGGCCTTCAACAAGGACGAGGCGAAGGTGCGCGACTATATCGCCAAGCTCCTGGCCAATGTGCCGGTGCTCGACACCGGCGCGCGCGGCGCGACCACCACCTTCACCCAGCGCGGCATCGGCGACGTCTTCCTGTCCTGGGAGAATGAGGCCTTCCTGGCATTGAAGGAGTTCGGCGCCGACAAGTTCGAGATCGTGGTGCCGAGCCTGTCGATCCTGGCCGAGCCGCCGGTGGCGCTCGTCGACGGCAATGTCGATGCCAAGAAGACCCGCGAGCAGGCCCAGGCCTATCTCGAATTCCTCTACACGCCCAAGGCGCAGGCGATCATCGCCAAGAATTTCTATCGTCCGCGCAATCCGGAGGCGGCCGACCCCAAGGACCTCGCCAATTTCCCCAAGGTCGAGCTGATCACGATCGACGATGTCTTCGGCGGCTGGAAGAAGGCGCAGCCCGCGCATTTCGGTGATGGCGGCACCTTCGACCAGCTCTACAAGCCGGCGCGGTAAGCTCCCGTGACGACAGCGGCGACACCCTTCCGCTGGCGCGAGCCCAGCATCCTGCCCGGCTTCGGCCTTGCGCTCGGCACGACGCTGACGGCCCTGTCCCTGATCGTGCTGATCCCGCTGGCGGCCCTGTTCATAAAGGCCGCCAGCGCCGGCCCAGCCGACATATGGGCCGTCGCCACCTCGCCGCGCACGATTGCGGCGCTGAGGCTCTCCTTCATGGGCGCGCTGATCGCGGCGCTGGTCAACGCCGTCTTCGGCCTGATCCTGGCCTGGGTGCTGGTGCGCTATGAATTCCCCGGCCGGCGACTGATCGATGCAGCCGTCGACCTGCCCTTCGCGCTGCCGACGGCGGTGGCGGGCATTTCGCTGGCGGCCATCTATGCGCCCAACGGCATCGTCGGCTCGCTCTTCGCGCCTTTCGGCATCAAGATCGCCTATACGCCACTCGGCGTGATGGTCGCATTGATCTTCATCGGCCTGCCCTTCGTGGTGCGGACGGTCCAGCCGGTGTTGGAGGAGCTGCAGAGCGATGTCGAGGAAGCCGCCGCGTTGCTCGGCGCGAGCCGTGCCCGGACGATCTTCCGGGTCGTGCTGCCACAGGTCGCGCCGGCGCTTTTGACCGGCTTCGTCCTCGCCTTCGCCCGAGCGGTCGGCGAATACGGTTCCGTGATCTTCATCGCGGGCAATGTGCCGATGGTCTCGGAAATCGCCCCGCTCCTGATCGTGATCCGACTGGAGCAGTTCGACTATGCCGGGGCGGCGGTCGTCGCGACGATGATGCTCATCATCTCTTTCGCGCTGATCCTCTCCGTCAACCTGATCCAGGCCCATGCGCGCCGGAGGCTCGGCGATGTCTGACACCGCGCCGCCCTTCGTCGCGGCGCCAGTGCGCCGCAAGAGCGCCCACGGCGAGAGCCTTGGCGTGCGGATCGCGCTGATTGCGGTCTCGCTCGCCTTCCTGCTGCTCTTCCTGGCGCTGCCGCTCGCCTCCGTCTTCGTCGAGGCCAGCGCCAAGGGCTGGGAGGCCTATCGCGCCGCGATCACCGAGCCCGACGCCCAGGCAGCGATCCGGCTGACGCTGCTCGTCGCGGCGATCGCCGTGCCCTTCAACATCGTCGTCGGCGTCGCCGCGGCCTGGGCCATCGCCAAGTTCGAGTTCCGCGGCAAGAACCTGCTGATCAGCCTGATCGACCTGCCCTTCTCGGTCTCGCCGGTGATCGCCGGTCTCGTCTTCGTGCTGCTCTTCGGCGCGCAAGGCTATTTCGGCCCCTGGCTGCAGGCGCATGACATCAAGATCGTCTTCGCCGTGCCGGGGCTGATCCTCGCCACGATCTTCGTCACCTTCCCCTTCGTGGCGCGCGAACTGATCCCGCATATGCAGTCACTCGGCACGGCCGACGAGGAAGCGGCGCTGACGCTCGGCGCCTCGCCCTGGCGCGTCTTCTTCCGCGTGACGCTGCCGAACGTGAAATGGAGCCTGTTCTACGGGGTGCTGCTCTGCAACGCCCGCGCCATGGGCGAATTCGGCGCGGTGGCGGTGGTCTCGGGAAAGATCCGCGGCCTGACGAACACCATGCCGCTCCACATCGAAATCCTCTACAATGAGTATATGGGCGCGGCGGCGTTTGCCGTCGCCTCACTGCTGGCCGGGTTGGCGCTCGTGACGCTGGCACTCAAGACCTTTCTCGAATGGCGCTTCGGCGACGAGATCGCCGCAAGCCGCCGGCATTGACCCGCGAAACCGAAGGATTGCGCCATGTCGGTCGCCGTCACGATCGAAACCATCGAGAAGCGCTTCGAGAACTTCCCGGCGCTGCGCGGCGTCTCGCTCGACATCCAGCCGGGCGAGCTCGTGGCGCTGCTCGGCCCCTCGGGTTCGGGCAAGACGACGCTGCTGCGGCTCATCGCGGGTCTGGAGCAAGCCGATCGAGGCCGGGTGCTGTTCGGCGAGACCGATACGCATGACCTCTCCTTACGCGAGCGCCGCATCGGCTTCGTCTTCCAGCATTATGCGCTGTTCAAGACGATGAACGTCGCCGAGAACATCGCCTTCGGACTGCGCTCGCGCCCGCATCGAGCGCGGCCGGGCGAATCGGAGATCCGCAAACGCGTCAGTGACCTGCTGGAGCTTGTTCAGCTGCAAGGTCTGGAAAAACGCTATCCGAGCCAGCTTTCCGGCGGCCAGCGCCAGCGCGTGGCTCTGGCGCGGGCGCTCGCCATCGAGCCGCGCGTGCTGCTGCTGGACGAGCCCTTTGGCGCGCTCGATGCCCGGGTGCGCAAGGACCTGCGCGGCTGGCTGCGCGAATTGCACGGGCGCACCGGCCATACCACCGTCTTCGTCACCCACGACCAGGAGGAGGCGCTGGAGCTCGCCGACCGCGTCGCCATCCTCAACGATGGAAAGATCGAGCAGGTCGGTTCGGCCGACGACGTCTACGACCATCCGGCGACGCCCTTCGTCTGCGAGTTCCTGGGCGAGGCCAACAAGCTGCCGGTCAAGGTCGTCGGGAGCCTGGCCTTCTTCGGCGACCGGCCGGTTCTGGGCGGCATCACGCAGAACCAGGGCGGGCTAGCCTCGCTCTATGTCCGCCCGCAGCATCTGCGCATCGTCGACGAGACGCCGCTGGCGCTGCCCGGCACGGTGGAGCACTTGCGCCGCAATGGGCCGTTGCGGCGTGCGGAAGTCGCCGTCGAGGGCCTGAAGAAGCGACTCGACGTCGATCTCGCCAGCCAGGTCGCGCCGGCGATCGGCGAGCGGGTGCGGCTGCGCATTACCCACGGCAACCTGTTCGCCGCCGCCTGATCCTTGTAGCGTCGTCCCGAATCCCGGCGGGAACCCCTTCCGCCGGAGGCGTTTCCATTGGGAGATCGCGATGAAAGCACGCGCGAAATGGGTCGAAGGCATGGCCTTCATGGGCGAGGCCGGCAGCGGCCATGCCGTGATGATGGACGGTGCGCCGGAATATGGCGGCCGCAATATCGGCATCCGGCCGATGGAGATGCTGCTGATCGGGCTCGCCGGCTGCACCGGCTTCGATGTCGTCAGCATCCTCAAGAAGGGCCGCGAGGCCGTAACGGGCTGCGAGGTCGAGGTCGAAGCCGAGCGTGCGGCAAGCGACCCCAAGGTCTTCACCAAGATCCACCTCGCCTATCGCATCACCGGCAAGGGACTGTCGCAGGCCAAGGCCGAGCGTGCCGTCACATTGTCGAAGGAAAAATACTGTTCGGCTTCGATCATGCTCGGGGCGACCGCCGAGATGAGCTACAGCCTCGAAGTGATCGACGAACTGCAGAAGGAGGTCGCTGCATGAGTCAGAGCGGATTCGCAGGCCTGATCACACCGGAGGCGCTGGCCGCCCGGCTGGGTGACCCCAAGCTCGTCGTGATCGACATCCGCACAGTCGCCGATGGCGGCAAGGGCGCCTTCGAGGCCGGCCACGTTCCCGGCGCCGTCCATTCCGACTATGCCGCCGATGGCTGGCGGGCGAAGATCGGCAACGCGCCGGGCATGCTGCCGCCGCTCGATCATCTCGCCTCGCTGGCCGGCCGGCTCGGCATCAAGCCGGAGAGCGATGTCGTCATCGTCCCGGCTGGCAGCGCCGCGACCGATTTCGCCGCGGCTGCGAGGGTCTACTGGACGCTGAAGTTCATCGGCCATGGCCAGCAGGTGATCCTCGATGGCGGGTTCAAGGCCTGGGCGGCGGACCCAGCGCGAAAGGTCGAGAGTGGCCCTTCGGCTCCGAAAACCACGGCGCCCTACCCCGTCGTCGCCAAGCAGCATCTGCGCAGCGTGGCGGATGCCACCCTCGTCGCTCTGCGCAGCAAGCAGGCGAGCCTCGTCGATGCGCGCAGCGCAAGCTATTTCGAGGGCCGTGAGAAGGCCGCCGAGGCGACGCGCGGCGGCCATATCCCCGGGGCGATCTCGCGCGACTATGCCGGCGCCTTCGAGCCCGGCAGCGGCAAGTTGAGGCCCACGCCGGAGCTGGAGAAGCTTTTCGCCTCCGTGCCGCAAGGCCCCGTCGTCTCTTACTGCAACACCGGCCATTCGGCCGCAGCCAACTGGTTCGTGCTATCGGAGATCCTCGGCCGCGACGAGATCGCCCTCTACGACGGCTCGATGACCGACTGGACGCAGGATCCGGCGCGGCCCGTCGCGACGGGGCCGACCGGCTGAGCGGGTGCATCGGATTGCCAAACAGCTTGAAAAGGTTCAAAGGAGGCGCCGCCTGCGCATGTTGATGCGCTGGCGCCTCCAGACATCCTGACCCGAGCCATCAGCCGATGAACGCCGTCGCGCCGAAAATCTCCTTCGTTTCGCTGGGCTGCCCCAAGGCGCTCGTCGATTCCGAACGGATCATCACCTCGCTCCGCTCGGAAGGCTACGAGCTCTCCAAGAGCCATGCGGGCGCCGATCTCGTCATCGTCAACACCTGCGGCTTCCTCGATTCCGCCAAGGCGGAGTCGCTTTCGGCGATCGGCTCGGCCATGGCCGAGAACGGCAAGGTCATCGTCACCGGCTGCATGGGCGCCGAGCCCGAGCAGATCCGCGACGCCTTCCCGAACGTGCTCGCGATCACCGGGCCGCAGGCCTATGAGAGCGTCGTCTCGGCGGTGCATGAGGCCGTGCCGCCTAAGCACGACCCCTTCGTCGACCTGGTGCCGGACCAGGGCGTGAAGCTGACGCCGCGACACTACGCCTATCTGAAGATTTCCGAGGGCTGCAACAACCGCTGCACCTTCTGCATCATCCCGAAGCTGCGCGGCGACCTCGTCTCGCGGCCGATCGGCGACGTGCTGCGCGAGGCCGAGAAGCTGGCCAAGGCCGGTGTCAAGGAACTGCTGGTGATCTCGCAGGACACCAGCGCCTATGGCCTCGACATCAAATATGCGCCCTCGATGTGGAAGGACCGCGAGGTCCGCACGCGCTTTTTCGAGCTCGCCCGCGAACTCGGCCAGATGGGGATGTGGGTGCGCCTGCACTATGTCTACCCCTATCCGCATGTCGACGAGGTCATTCCGCTGATGCAGGAAGGGCTGGTGCTGCCCTATCTCGACATCCCCTTCCAGCACGCCTCTCCGAACGTCCTCAAGGCGATGCGGCGGCCGGCCCATCAGGACCGCACGCTCGACCGCATCCGCAAGTGGCGCGAGATCTGCCCGGACCTCGCCATCCGCTCGACCTTCATCGTCGGCTTCCCCGGCGAGACCGAGGAGGACATGGAGATCCTGCTCGACTGGCTGAAGGAAGCGGAGCTGGAACGCGTCGGCTGCTTCAAGTACGAGCCGGTGAAGGGCGCACCCGCCAACGACCTCGGCCTCGCCCTCGTCCCCGAGGAGGAGAAGGAGGCCCGCTGGCACCGCTTTATGAAGGCGCAGGCCGAGATTTCCGCCCGCATCGTCAAGGGCCGGGTCGGCAAGCGCATCCCGGTGATCATCGACGAGGCCGGGCCGACCGTCGCCAAGGGCCGCTCGAAATGGGATGCGCCCGAGATTGACGGCAATGTCTATGTCGCGAGCCGGCGTCCCTTGCGTCCCGGCGACATCGTCACGGTCAAGATCGAGCGCGCCGACGCCTACGACCTGCACGGCATCGCGGTCTGAGGCACGCTGATTTCGCACAGATGCACGCCGTCATCCCGGACAAGCGACTTCGTCGCGCAGATCCGGGATCCATCATAGAGCGCTGAGTCTTAAGATGGATCCCGGGTCAAGCCCGGGATGACGCCGTGGTTCCGTGCCAAACGAGAATCTTCCCCCACTTCCCTCAGTTGAAGGCGCAGAGGCGGCGGATCGTGCGGCCGTTGCGGTCCCGCGCGGTGCCGAGGCTGCTGCAGGCATCGGCGGCCGGCGCGGCAGCGGCCGCTTCGGGCTGCTTCGGCGGGGCGTTGCAGACATCGGCGCGGCAATCGGACTCGGCCGAGGCGAACTGGGTCCGGACCGGGCGCGGCACCCGCAGGCGCTCCTGCTTCTCCGACTTGGCGGCGGCCCTGGCGTCCGCACCGGTGGCATCGAGCCCGTGGCCCTGCTGAGCCAGCGCGACGCCGGTGAGGGTCAGCGTCACGGCGAGAAGCCCTGCGATCCGAAACTTGGTGGCCATGATGCCGGTCCTCGAAAGGTCGTCAGCAGTTGCTGACGGCGATTCGTCGCGACATCGGCCTCGCGGGTTCATGATTCCGCATAAAAATGCGCCCGGAAAATCCGGGCGCATGTGCGTGGCTTATCGCCTGCCGTCATTCTTGGGAAGCGCAGACCCGAGAAGTGACGGGAGAGCTCTGGTTTCCGAGATGCTCGGGCCGAGCCCGAGCATCTCGGCCTCCCGGCCTGCGCCTCAGGGGATCAGCACCGTCGAGCCAGTGGTGCCGCGCGACTCCAGTGCGCGATGCGCCTCGGCCGCGTCCTTCAGCGGGAAGGTCGCGTTGACAGCGATCTTGACCTTGCCGCTCGCCACCGTGTCGAACAGGTTCTTCGCCATCGCGACCATGGTCTCTCGCTTGGCGGTGTGGGTGTTGAGCGTGGGGCGCGTGACGTAGAGCGAGCCCTTGCTGGCCAGGATGCCGAGATTGAAGGCCTCGACCGCGCCAGAGGCGTTGCCGAAGCTCGCCATCAGGCCGAAGGGCTTCAGCGTGTCGAGCGACTTCATGAAGGTGTCCTTGCCGACGCCGTCATAGACCACGTCGCAGAGCTTGCCGCCGGTGATCTCCTTCACACGCGCGGCGAAATCCTCCTCGCGGTAGTTGATGACGTGGTCGGCGCCGTTCGCACTGGCGAGTTCCACCTTGTCCTTCGAGCCAGCGGTGCCGATCACGGTCGCGCCCAGCGCCTTGCCCCACTGACAGAGGATGAGTCCGGTCGCGCCGGCGGCGGCATGGACGAGGATGGTGTCGCCCGGCTTCACCTTGTAGGTCCGGTGCAGAAGGTATTCGGCCGTCAGCCCCTTCAGCATCATGCTGGCGGCGGCCTCGTAGGAAATCGCGTCCGGCAGCGCCACGGCGTTGACGGCCGGCACGATGCGCTCCTCGGCATAGGCGCCCAGCGGCGAGACGACCGCGACCCGGTCGCCCGGCTTGAACTCGGTCACGTTCGGGCCGACGGCGAGCACGTCGCCCGCGCTCTCGTTGCCGAGGACGAAGGGGAACCGCGGCGCCGGATAGAGGCCCGAGCGGAAATAGGTGTCGATGAAATTGAGGCCGATGGCGCGGTTGCGCATCAGGATCTCGTCGGGCCCGGGCTGCGGCAGGGTGATATCCTCGAGCTGCAGGACTTCCGGCCCGCCCGTCTTGTGAGCGCGAATGGCTTTGACCATGAACGGTTTCTCCCTTGAAATGGATACGCGACCTTAGTTCATCGCATCAGGCAACAGCAGCCGCGCGCCATGCAACTCGCGCTTGCGACTTTGCGCCCCAGCGCCTGCCCTCTTGGCTAGAGCGCCCGGCATCGGATAGCCAGAGAGCATGAGCGCGACAATCGCCGAACCGATCGACATCGCCATCGTCGGCGCGGGGGCCGTGGGCCTCGCGGCCGCGCTCGCGCTCAGCCGCGAGGGCCGCAGTGTTGCCCTGCTCGGCCCGGTCGCGACGCCGCGCGATGGGCGCACCGTCGCGCTGCTCGACGGCTCCTGGCGGTTCCTCACCGAGCTCGGCCTGCAGGATGCGCTGCTGGAGAAGTCCGCGCCACTCGCCACGATGCGCCTCGTCGACGATAGCGGCAGCCTGTTTCGTCAGCCGCCTGTCGAGTTCCGGGCCTCGGAGATCGAGCTTGAGGCCTTCGGCTGGAATGTCGAGAATGCCGACCTGACCGCGATCCTGGCCGAGAAGGCGGGAGCAATCCCGGGCCTGCGGCTGATCCCTGGCCTCGTCCGTGCCATCGAGCCGGAAACCGGAGCCGTGCGCCTCTCCGGTGACGGCTTCGCGCCGCTTCTGGCCCGGCTCGTCGTCGGTGCCGATGGACGCAACTCGCAGGTGCGCGCCGCCGCCGGCATCCATGCCAAGGACTGGCGCTATCCGCAGGTGGCGCTGACCGCAATCTTCGAGCACCGCCGCGCGCATCGCGAGACCTCGACCGAATTCCACACCCGCCAAGGCCCCTGCACGATCGTGCCGTTGCCCGGGCGGCGCTCCTCGCTGGTCTGGCTGCTCGAACCCGAGGAGGCGGAGGCTGTCGCCGCTCTCGACGATGCCGCCTTCGCGCTGCGCGTCGAGCGGCAGCTGCAATCCCTGCTCGGTTCGATGACGGTCCAGGGCCCCCGTGGGAAGATCCCGATGGGCGGGCTTTCGGTGGAGCGCTTCGCGGCCGGCCGCATGGCACTCGTCGGCGAGGCGGCCCATGTCTTCCCGCCGATCGGCGCACAGGGACTCAATCTCGGCCTGCGCGATGTCGCAGCACTGCATGATGCGCTCGCGGGTGCGTCCGATGCCGGCGGCGAGGGCGTGATCGCCGATTACGACCAGGCGCGGCGGACCGATGTCCGGCTGCGGACCGGTGCGGTCGATGTGCTCAACCGCACCCTCCTGACCGACCTGCTGCCAGCCGACCTGCTGCGCGGGGCCGGCTTGCTGGCGCTGTCGTCGATCGGGCCGCTGCGCCGCTTCGTGATGCGGCAGGGGCTGGCGAGCGGTACTGAGCGCTAGGCTTCGTCCAGCACCTTTCGGGTATCAGCCCCGCTCGCGGCGACCCGGCGCAACCCCGCCGCCTGCTCGCGAAATACTGGAGCCAGCGGCAGCGGCGTCGAGACCAGCCGCCTTCCACCCGGCTCCTCGACCTGCGCGTCGAGCAGCCCGCGGGCCGTGACATGCGGATCGTCGACGGCCTCCTCCAGCGTGCGTACAACCGTGCAGCAGCAATCGAGCGGCTCGATTACCGCGCGCCAATGCGCCGCGCTTTCGCCGGCGATGATCCGGGCGATGGCCGCGCGCGTCGCCTCCGGATCGCGTCGGTCGTCGCGCAGCGCCTCATTGAGGCCGATGCCGTCACAGAAGCCCTGCCAGAACTTCGGCTCCAGCGCGCCGACGGCCAGGAACCAGCCGTCTGCTGTGGCATAGAGCCCATAGCGGGGGCTAGCGCCGGTCAGGATGCCCTCGCCACCGTCCGGGAAGGAACCGGTTGCCTGTCCCTGGGCCAGCCCGTACCAGGCGAATGTCGGCATGGCGTCCGCCATGGCGATGTCGAGGTGGCAGCCCTCACCGCTGCGTTCGCGCTGGCGCAGCGCCAGCAGGATGTTGAGCACGGCAGGCATGGTGCCGCCGGCAATATCCGCCACCAGCGGCGGCGGCAGCGGCGGGGCCTCGCCGCGCTTGAGCGCTTGCCCGAGCAGCCCACCCAGCGCCTGGTAGTTGATGTCGTGCCCGGCCTCCTGCGCACGGGGGCCGTGCTGGCCGAAACCGCTGATCGAACAGTAGATCAGCCGGGGATTGAGTGCCTTCAGCGCCTCGTAGCCGAAGCCGAGCCGCTCCATCACGCCGGGCCGGAACTGCTCGATCAGGATGTCGGCCTTCTCGATCAGCGGGGTCAGCCGCGCCAGCGCATCGGGCGCCTTGAGATCAAGCTCGACACTCTCCTTGCCACGGTTGAGCACGGCGAACGGCGCCGACGTCTCGCCGAAGCGCGGTGGGAAGCCGCGCATGTCCTCGCCGCCGGGCCGCTCGATCTTGACGATGCGGGCGCCGGCCTCGGCCAGGAAGAGGCTCGCCAGCGGGCCGGGCAGCAGGGTCGAGAAATCGAGGACCAGCAGGTCGTCCAGCGGCAGCATCGGCAGGTCTCAGTGAAACAGGTCGGCCGTTATCCTGCCCGTCTTCACCAGCCACAGGAAGCCCGGCAGCGTGATCATCGAGACGATCGTTCCGATGAGCAGGCAGGCCGAGGCGCGCTCGATGCCGACGCGGTACTGTGTCGAGACCACGAAGATGTTCAGCGCCGGCGGCAGCGCCGCCATGATGATCGCGGTGTAGACCCAGGGCGCCGGAACACCGCCGATGGCCGAGAGCAGCACCCAGACCAGCAGCGGATGCAGCAGGAGCTTGATCGCGACCAGCGCCGGCACCTCGCCGGGGATCGTCTTGATCGGGCGCAGCGCGACGGTGACGCCGAGCAGGAAGAGCGCGCAGGGCGCGGCCGCCTGCTGGAGCCAAAGCGTCATCTTGTCGAGGACTTCCGGTAGCTGGAGCTTCAGGAAGCTCGCCAGCACGCCGAGCAGCGT
Organism: Hyphomicrobiales bacterium; assembly: GCA_900473415.1. GTDB lineage: Bacteria > Pseudomonadota > Alphaproteobacteria > Rhizobiales > Beijerinckiaceae > Allobosea. Next base: position 31,756 of record UCLR01000054.1, on the reverse strand, counting down.
CGCGACGTTGAAGGGGTGGGTCAGCACGCGCCAGGCCACCTCGCGGGCAGTGGCGAGCGCGCTCTTCTTGCCGACGCCACCCAGCGCCATCAGGAAGGGCACCAGCGAGAACAGCAGGATGCTGTCGAAGACGAAGACCAGCACCACGGCTGCGCTGGCCTCCGGCCCGAGCGCGGCCAGGATCAGCGGCGGGCCCATATAGCCGATATTCGAGTAGGAGCCGGCCATGCCCTGCATCACGGCCTGGGGCAGGTCGCCCCGCGTGTGCCGGTAGCCCAGCGCGAAGGAGAGGCCGAAGGCGCAGAAGGTGGCGATGGTGGTGCCTGCGATGAAGCGCCAGTTGGCGAGCTCGCTGAGCGGCTTGTCGGCGATCAGCCGGAAGAACAGCGGCGGCAGCGCGACATAGATCAGGAAGAACTGCAGCCAGACGAGCCCGACTTCGGGCAGCTTCTTGTAGCGGCCGATGGCGAAGCCGAGCAGGATCAGCCCGAAGAACGGCGCGACCAGATTGAAGATGTTGACAAGGTCGGCCATCGGGCAGCAATCGATCCAGGCGCTTGGGCTACGGCATTGGCGACCGCACCGGGCCGGACGGTCTCAGGGCTGCAGCATCTAGCGCCTCGCGCCGTCCGGGCAAGGCCATTGCCGCCATGCGCCCCGCCGCAGCATGCAGGGCACGGACAGAGGTCTTAGGCATATAAGCCTATACTGCCGTCAGGGAATTTAAACCTAGGCATTGGATCCTTCGCAGCAAAAGAACCATAGACGGGCATAAGCGGGTGTTTCACACTCGCTGCACCGCAACAGGATGCGCCCGATGACGACCAAGACGCCGCGCCAGTTCTTCCGCCCGCTTGCGATCGGCGCGCCGGAGCCCTTCCGCGAGCTGCCGCTCAGGCTCGAACGGATGATCCATTTCGTACCTCCGCATCTGGAGAAGGTCCGGGTCAAGGTCGGCGAGCTCGCGGGCCAAGTCGACATCGTGCTCGGCAACCTCGAAGACGCCATTCCGGTCGAGGCGAAGGAAGCAGCGCGGGACGGCTTCATCGCCATGGGCAAGGCGTTCGATTTCGGCAAGACAGGGCTTTGGACCCGCGTCAATGCGCTGAACTCGCCCTGGTTCCTCGACGACATCACCGCGATCATGGCCGAGATCGGCGGCAAGCTCGACGTGGTGATGGTGCCGAAGGTCGAGGGCCCATGGGACATCCACTATGTCGACCAGCTGCTGGCCCAGTTCGAGGCGCGCCACGCCCTGCCCAAGCCGATCCTGATCCATGCCATCCTGGAGACGGCCGAGGGCGTGAAGAATGTCGAGGCGATCGCGACCACTTCCCCCCGCATGCACGGAATGAGCCTCGGCCCCGCTGACCTCGCCGCCTCGCGTGCGATGAAGACCACCCGCGTCGGCGGCGGGCATCCGGAATACAAGGTGATCGCCGACCCCTCCCCCGATGGCGGGCCGCGCGCCATCGCCCAGCAGGATCTCTGGCACTATACGCTCGCCAAGATGGTCGACGCCTGCGCGGCCGCCGGGATCAAGCCGTTCTACGGCCCCTTCGGCGATTTCGCCGATGGCGCGGCCTGCGAGGCGCAGTTCCGCAACGCCTTCCTGCTTGGCTGCGCCGGCGCCTGGACGCTGCATCCCTCCCAGATCGACATCGCCAAGCGGGTGTTCAGCCCGGACCCGGCCGAGGTCGCTTTTGCCAAGCGCATCATCGAGGCGATGCCGGACGGATCGGGCGCCGTAATGATCGACGGAAAGATGCAGGACGACGCCACCTGGAAGCAGGCCAAGGTCATCCTCGACCTTGCGACCCAGGTGGCCGCACGCGACCCGGATTTGGCCCGACGCTACGAATTGTGATGGGATTACAAGGGGCCCCGGTTGATCTTGACGTATTTGCGACGCAATCCTCACGCAATCGCGGGTGGATAATGCAAACGCCGGCGCTGGTCGACGTCATATCGAGTGGGGTATCAACGCAAGATGCAATCGCGTTCCGCGAAGTTCAGGATCGGCCAGGTCGTCAAGCACCGATTCTATCCGTTCCGGGGCGTGATCTTTGACGTGGACCCGGTCTTCTCCAATACGGAGGAGTGGTGGCTCGCGATCCCCGAGAACATGCGCCCCTCGAAAGATCAGCCCTTCTATCACCTCTTCGCCGAGAACGAGGAGACGGAATACGTCGCCTATGTCTCCGAGCAGAACCTCGAGAGCGACGAGTCCGGCCAGCCGATCCGGCATCCGCGCGCCAGGGAGTTCTTCCGGCGCGACCGCAAGGGCCACTACCAGATCGACCGCGGCGAGTTGAACTGAGGCCGGCTGCCGGCCACGGCAGCCGGACTGTCATCGCCCAAGGCCCAACGAAAAGGGCCGGTCCTCGCGGACCGGCCCTTTCCTCACGTCTGGTTCGGCCTGGCCGATATCAGGGCTTCGGCGCAGTCGGAGCGGCAGGCGCGCCCGGAGCCGGGGCCGCGCCGCCCGGAGCGGCGTTGGCGCCGCCGGCGCCGAGGCGCTGGCGCAGCTCTTCCTGACGCTTGGCGAGCTCGTCCTGGAGCTGCTTCTGCTGCTCCTCGAGCACCTTCGGGTCGATCGGCGCGCCGTCGAAGCCCTTGGCGAAGTCGGTCAGCGGGATCGTGAAGGTGACCTCGCGGCCGGCCTGGTTCTGGACGCTGACGTTCAGGTTGGTGCCCTTCTTCATCGCGTTGATGAAGTCGTCCTTGACCTGCGCCTCGGCGAAGCAGCCGTTCGGGAAGCAGATCGCATAGCGGCCGCCGGTCGGCTGAGCGCTGTCGACGCCGAAGCGGATGCCGGGCTGCAGCAGCAGGCCGAGCGGCATCAGGAAGCGCACGATCTTGTTCGGATCGCCCTTCACGTCATAGACCGCGGCGGCCAGGACCGGCTGCCCCTGATCCGAGACGAAGTCGCGGGTGGTGTAGCAGATTTCCTTGTTGGCGGCCTGATCCTTGCCGCAGACCTTGGTCCAGTTCGTCTGCGAAGGCTCGGGCTTCACCTGGACGACGGTCGGGCCGGCGCCGGCGGCGGGCTGGCCCTGGGCCGGAGCTGCGGGCTGCTGGGGCGGAGCGGCCGGGCGCGCCGGGGCCGCCGGGCGCGGGGCCTGGGCGAACGCGGCGAGGGGCGCAAAGGCGACCGTCGCGCTGAGGGCAAGCCCCAGAGCGCAGGATGACAGGCGAAACGAAGCGGACATTCCTTGGTCTTTCCTTATCAGGCGAATCTCGGTGGGACACGACTGCTCAAGCCGCGCGTGTCACCGCCGGCTGCCCAATCGCGTGCTGCTGCCGGCCGCGGCAAGCGAGCCACATCAGATGCGATTGAGGCGTTTGAATGACACCCTTCCTCCGCCTTTAGAGCATCGGCCGGAAAAGTGGAACCCGGTTTTCGGAGCAGGCAGACGTCTCCGCCGACTGAATCCGCACCCGGATTTCCTGCCCTAATAGCTGAGTGACGATGCTGCGCCCATGCTATTCTGGACCAAAGAATCAGGTCGCGCGATGGATTTGCTTCGTATGGCCCTGGCGACGACGCGTCGCAGGGCCGGTCTCATGTTCGTCATGGCTACGCTCGCCTTCCTGGCGGGCCGCTCAGTGCTGGCCGATTCGGCGCGGACGCAGCATGCCATCGCGATGCATGGTCAGCCGGCGCTGGCCCCCGGCTTCGACCATCTGCCCTATGCCGACCCAGCCGCGCCCAAGGGCGGGCGCATCACCTTCGGCATCCAGGGCACCTTCGACAGCCTGAACCCGCTGGTCGTGCTCGGCGTCGCTCCCGATGCCGTACCGAAATACGTGCAGCAGAGCCTGCTCTACCGCTCGGCCGACGAGCCCTTTACCGCCTATGGGCTGCTCGCCTCCAAGGTCGAGCTCGATGCCGACCGGACGAAGCTCGCCTTCGAGATCGACCCGCGCGCGACCTTCTCGGACGGCAAGTCGGTGACGGCCGAGGACGTGCTCTTCACCGTCGAGATGCTGAAGACCAAGGGCAAGCCCTTCCATCGTTCGAGCCTGGCCCGGATCACGAAGGCGTCAGCCCCCTCGCCGCGGCGCGTCGAGTTCGAGCTGGGCGATGGATCGAACCGCGAGCTGCCGCTGGTGATCGGCTCCCTGCCGATCTTCGCGAAGCACGCAACCGACGCCGAGCGCTTCAGCGAGACCAGCTTCAAGCCGGCGCTCGGCTCCGGGCCCTATGTCGTCAGTGAGATCAGGCCCGGTGAATCCCTGACGCTGAAGCGCCGCAAGGATTTCTGGGCGGAAGACCTCCCGGTCATGCGCGGCCTCTTCAATTCTGATGAGATCCGCTATGATTTCTACCGGGATTCCAATGCGTTATTTGAGGCGTTCAAAGCGGGACTGTACGACGTCCGGCTGGAGGGCGATCCGACGCGCTGGATGACGGGCTATGACATCCCGGCGGTCCATGACGGGCGCATCGTTCGGCACACCCTGCATTTCAACACGCCCAAGGGCATGACCGGCCTCGTCTTCAACACGCGCCGGCCGGTCTTCGCGGATATCCGCGTGCGCGAGGCTCTCGGGCTGCTGTTCGACTTCGAGTGGGTCAACCGCAACCTGTTCCATGGGGTCTATCACCGGGCCGGCAGCTTCTTCTCCGGTTCGGAGCTCTCCGCGCTCGGTATCCCCGCCGATGAGCGCGAAAAGAAGCTGCTCGCTGCCTTTCCCGGCGCGGTGCGCGAGGACATCTTCACGGGGGCCTGGCGGCCGGCGGAAAGCGACGGCTCCGGCCGCGACCGCGAGCAGGCGCGCAAGGCGCTCGACCTGCTTCAGGCGGCCGGCTACGCGCTGCAGGACGGTGTGCTGCGCAACGCCCGGGCTGAGCCCTTCAGCTTCGAGATCACCGTGACCAGCCGGCCGCAGGAGCGGCTGGCGCTGAATTATGCGCAATCGCTCGCCCGGCTCGGCATCACCGCCAATGTCCGGCTGATCGACGACGTGCAGTACTGGCGGCGGCTCTCAGCCTTCGATTTCGACATGATCCAGTGGACCTGGCCGGCCTCGGCCTCGCCGGGCAACGAGCAGATCGGGCGCTGGGGCGCGGCCAATGCCGAGCGCAAGGGCTCGCTCAACTATGCCGGCGTCAAATCACCGGCGGTCGACACTGTGCTGCAGTCCCTGCTGGCGGCGAGGGAGCGGGAAGACTTCGTCGCTTCCGTGCGCGCGCTCGACCGGCTCCTGATCTCCGGCTTCTACGTGGTGCCGCTCTACTACCTGCCGGACACCTGGCTCGCGCTGTCGCGGGGCGTGGTGATGGCAGGGCGCCAGCCGGCCTATTTCCTGTCCAACGAAACGCTGGCGCGGCTTCCGGCCGGGCCGGCGCCGGCCAATTAGGGTCTGCGATGCAGGCAGAACAGGACGAGGCGTCCACCCTGCTCGATGGGCTCAATCTCGACACGCTGCTCGGCGCGCTGACGCGCGGGCGCGGATATGAAGCCGCGTTACGCGACCCACCGGGCCGGCGCGGCTGGAGCGACGTTCAGCCGGCCTCGATCAATTTCCTGCAGCTCGAGCAGCGCATCGACCGGTTGGCGCGGCTGCTGTCGATCAACAAGGGACAACCAGGGGCGAGCGTCGCGATCCTGGCGCCGCTCGGACCAGAGGCGATCGTCTCGATGCTGGCGAGCCTGCGTGCGGGCTTGTCGCCGCTGATGCTGCCGCTCAACGCGAACGAGCTGGAACTGCTCAAGCTGATCGAGGCTTCGGGCGCGGTGATGGCGCTCGGGGTCAGCCGGGTCGGCCCGGAGCGGCCCCTGCTGACGCTGCGCAACCTCGCCATGCGCGCCTTCAGCACGCGCTTCGTCGGCGGCTTCGGGCCGGATGTGCCGGACGGGGTGGCCCCGCTCGATTCGCTGATGGCGAGCGCGGAACTGCATCCGCTGCCGGAGATGCCCGAGCGCCCGGATCTGCAGGTCGCGGATGCGCGCTCCCTCGACACGCCGATGCGGATTTCGGAGCGGGTGCTGCTCGGCAAGGCGCTCGAGATCTCGCGGGCGCTGAAGCCGATGACCTCCTCGCGCATCGTGACGACGCTCATAGGCGGCGATCTTGCGGCGCTCGCCAGCGGGCCGGGCATGGCGATGCTGACCGGCGTCGAGCTTCTGTCGCTCGGCCTGTTCAACCTCGGCGATCTCCAGGCCTGCATGGAGGGCGGGCGCAGCGTCCATCTCGTGCTGCCGGGCACGATGGAGCCGGCGCTGGCGCATTCGCGGCTCGCCGGCCATCCGGCGCTCGCCAGCGTCGTCTTCATCCAGCGCGAGCCGGAGGCCCACCCCTGTCCGGCCATCGACCGTCCCGATCTCGCCATTGTCGATATCGAGGCCCGTTCCGCGGCGGAGATCGCGGTCGTCAGGCGTCAACTCGCATCGACCTGACGGCCGGCTCGCTGAGGACGGCCGCGCGCAACAGCCAGTAGAGCACCAGCGCATTGAGCAGGTGCCAGAGCCAATGTGTGCCGAGCGGCAACCCTGCGCAGACCGCAAAGTCGACGCTGCGCATCGTCAGCGAGACGGCGAAGGCCAGACCCGCTAGCGCAAGCAGCCTTTTCTGACGGCTCAGAGTCGAAACGCGCGGCAAGGCCACCGCCATGCCGACGAGGCCGAGGAGAAAGGCCGCATAGCCGGCGGAGCCGGCCGCCGGCATCGACAGGACGGCGCGACCGGCCCATGACAACGCCAGCGCCAGGCCGAAGAAGGCGAGCGTGCCGGCGGCCGTGACAAACGCGGACACGCCGAAGAACCGTCGCAACGCGAAGGCGAAATAGCCGAAGGCGAAAAGCTGGATCGGCAGGACATCGGCCAGCACCGTCCAGCCATTCGGCATGGTGTGGAACAGGAAGGAGCCGATCCCGATGGTGAAGACGAGCAGGGTCAGCATCAGCACGATGTTGTCGCGCGCCCCTGCCCTCTGCCAGAGCAGCAGGGCGGCCAGCGCCGCGACGATGAACGCGGCGTTCGTCACCGCATTGAAGGGCTCGGCCCAGAAGCCCGGGTCCAGTCTCTCGCAATAGCCGAACCGCATCGCTTTAGCCCGCTCCCTCGATCTTCCCAACGAAGCCGCCGGTTGCGACAGCTTCAAGTCGGGACTTGTCTCGACCACCGCGCTCCGCGAAGCTCGCCACACCCGCCAGGAAGGACCACCATGCCAAGCCTTCGGACCTCGCTTTCCGCGGCTGCCCTGCTCGCTGCGACGGCAACGAGCCCCGCTTTGGCCAGCCCGGAAGCCTGTGAGGGGCTCTGGACGGCGCGCAACGAGATCTACAAGGCGCAGGGCTATTGCTTCCGCACCCAGCGCGCCATCGCCGCCTTCGGCAATGCCGGCTGCCAGTACGACAATATCGAGGACGTCCCGCTCTCGGCCAATGACCGCCGCGCGATCGCCGACATCGTCCGGCAGGAACGCGCGTTGCGCTGTCCGCGCTGATCACGATTGCCTGTGGAATGCAGGTCAGCCCTGCGTCCAGCGGGGCTAAGCCCGTGCTAGAAGCGCCGGCCGCGCTCCGGCGCGCGGCCAGCGAAGGCGATTCAATTCCGGCATGACGACAGCGATCGAGATGGGAACGACACGGACCGGCGAGCCCGGTCTCATCGATCTCGCCGAGCTGCTGGCGACGCGCCTGCTCGTGCAGGGCAATTCCGGCTCGGGCAAGTCGCATCTCCTGCGCCGGCTGCTGGAGCAGAGCGCGCCGCTCGTCCAGCAGGCCATCATCGATCCGGAGGGCGACTTCGTCTCGCTCGCCGACCAGTTCGGCCATGTCGTGGTCGACGCCGATTGCGGCGAGGCCGAATTGCAGCGCGTGGCGCTGCGGGTGCGCCAGCACCGCGTCTCGGTGGTGCTCAACTTGGAGAGCCTCGAAGCCGACGATCAGCTGCGCGCTGCCGCCGCCTTTCTTGGCGGGCTCTTCGATGTCGACCGCTCGCTCTGGTTCCCGATGCTGATCGTGGTGGACGAGGCGCAGCTCTTCGCGCCCGTGATGGCCGGCGAAGCCTCCGACGAGGCCCGCCGCCTGTCGCTCGGCGCCATGACCAATCTGATGTGCCGCGGCCGCAAGCGCGGGCTCGCGGGCGTCATCGCGACGCAGCGCCTCGCCAAGCTCGCCAAGAACGTCGCGGCGGAAGCCTCCAACTTCCTGATGGGCCGCACCTTCCTCGATATCGACATGGCCCGCGCCGCCGATCTGCTCGGCATGGACCGGCGCCAAGCCGAGATGTTCCGCGATCTCGAACGCGGGCAGTTCGTGGCGCTTGGTCCCGCATTGTCCAAAAGGCCGCTGCCGCTCAAGATCGGCACCGTCTCGTCGGTCGATCGCGGCGGCGCGCCGGGTCTGATGCCGTTGCCCGAGCAGGCGCCGGAGGATGCCGGCAAGCTGATCTTCACGCCGGGCGAGGACGAGCCGCCGCCGATGGCGCGCCCTGTCCGCCCCGCGCCGCGCCCGCGCCCCGACCCGAGCGAGGTGCTGCGCCGGATCGAGAACTATCGCCCCGCCGCGCAGCCGGAGCCCGAGCCGGAGATCGAGCTCGAACCGGCGGAGCGCGAGGCGATCATGGTCGAGATCCTGCGCGAGCTGATGGCCGATCCCGAGGCGCGCTCGCGGCAGGTAGCCGTGCTCTATCAGGATTTCACCGTGCGCTGCCGGATGCGCCGACTCGGCCGCACCCATCTGAGCCTGGAAGAATTCCGCCGCAGGCTGGCCGTGGCGCGCGCCGGGGTCAGCGACAGCATCGCCACCAGCGATGGCTGGCAGACGGCGGTCGAGGCCTCCGGCACGCTGCCCGAGGATCTGCAGGGGCTCTTCCTCTACATCGCCCGCACCGCCATCGAAGGAGCGCCCTGCCCCAGCGATGCGGAGCTCGCCCAGGTCTATGGCAGCCATTCGCCCAGCCGGGCGCGGCGCTTCCTCAGCTATATCGAGGAGCGCGGGTTGCTCGTCGTCCATACCGATTTCCGCGGGCAGCGCACGCTGGCGCTGCCGACGCTGGGCGTCGAGACCGCGCCGGGCATGGCGCAGCCGCGCACGGCCGGGATGCCGCGCGGCGCGCGGGGCTGAAGTCTTCGGCTTCTCTGCCCCCTGATTTTTCCCCGGAAACACGCCGTCATCCCGGGCTTGACCCGGGATCCATGCCAGAGCGCTTCCGGCGAAGGTTCAGGCATAGATCCCGGATCTCCGCTTCGCTGCGTCCGGGATAACCGCGTCTTCTTCCCAAGCCCGTGTGCCTCCGACCGCTGCGTTCCACACTGGCTCTGTGACTTGAAGTCACGAATGCTGTTCCATCCCACCAGCTAATCGCGACCGCGGGCCACCTCCATCTTCCAGCCTCCAAAATGGAGATTGGACAATGGAATACAGGCGATTGGGCGCGTCGGGGCTGAAGGTCCCGGCCCTGAGTTTCGGCGCGGGCACCTTCGGCGGGCAAGGACCGCTCTTCGGCGCCTGGGGCAATACCGAGGCCAAGGAAGCGCGCCGCCTCGTCGATATCTGCCTGGAAGCGGGGCTCAACCTCTTCGACACGGCCGATGTCTATTCGAACGGAGCTTCCGAGGCGGTGCTGGGCGAGGCGATCAAGGGCCGGCGCGACCAGGTGCTGATCTCGACCAAGACCAGCCTGCCGATGGGCGACGGCCCGAACGATGCCGGCTCCTCGCGCAGCCGGCTGATCAAGGCGACCGAGGACGCGCTGCGCCGGCTCGGCACCGACTATATCGACCTGCTGCAGCTCCACGCCTTCGATGCCGGCACGCCGGTCGAGGAGGTTCTGGCGACGCTCGACCAGCTCGTGCGGGCGGGCAAGCTGCGCCATGTCGGCGTCTCGAACTTCTCGGGCTGGCAGCTGATGAAGTCGCTCGCCACCGCCGAGAAGCATGGCTGGCCGCGCTATGTCGCGCATTAGGTCTATTACTCGCTCGTCGGGCGCGACTATGAGTGGGAACTGATGCCGCTCGGGATCGACCAGGGCATCGGCGCGCTGGTCTGGAGCCCGCTGGGCTGGGGCCGCCTCACCGGCAAGATCCGGCGCGGGCAGCCCATGCCCGCTTCGAGCCGGCTGCACGAAACCGCCGAATTCGGCCCGCCGGTCGAGGAGGAGAAGCTCTACGCCATCGTCGACGTGCTCGATGCGATCGCGCAGGAGACCGGAAAGAGCGTGCCGCAGGTCGCGATCAACTGGCTGCTGCAGCGGCCGACCGTGTCCTCGGTCATCATCGGCGCGCGCAACGAACAGCAATTGCGCGACAATCTCGGCGCGGTCGGCTGGAACCTGACGGCGGAGCAGGTCGCGCGGCTCGACAAGGCGAGCGAACGCACCGCGGCCTATCCCTATTTTCCCTATCACCGGCAGGCGGGTTTCGCGCGGCTCAGCCCGCCCGCGGTCTGAGCCCGCGGACCCTGCGCGAAACTTGACCACCCCGCCCCTGAACGTGCATGACCTCAACCCGCATTCACGGGTCCGGCCATGCGCGTTCTGTTGATCGACAACTACGACAGCTTCACCTGGAACCTCGTCCACCTCATCGGCGGGCTGGGAGCAGAGGTCGATGTCTGGCGTAACGACGCGATCTCGGTCGAAGACGCGCTCAGTGGCGGGCATGACGCGATCGTGTTGTCGCCCGGTCCCTGCACGCCGAACGAGGCTGGAATCTGCCTCGACCTGATCAAGCAGGGCGCGGAGCGGACGCCGATGTTCGGCGTCTGCCTCGGCCTGCAGGCGATGGGGCAGGCCTTCGGCGGACAGGTCGTCCGCGCGCCCTTGCCGATGCACGGCAAGATCTCGTCGATCCGGCACAAGGCGCGCGGGCTTTTCCGCGGCATCAACGGGCCGCTGCAGGCGACGCGCTACCACTCTCTCGTGGTCGATCGCGCTTCTTGCCCGCCCGCCTTCGACATCGAGGCCGAAACCGATGACGGCCTGATCATGGCGCTCTCGCATCGCGAGCTGCCGGTCCATGGCGTCCAGTTCCATCCGGAGAGCATCGCCTCCGAACATGGCGCGACGATCCTGCGGAATTTCCTCGATCTCGCTCAGCGATGGCGGGCCGAGCACGAAGCCGCCGCCCTGACCCCATCAGCCTGATTCCGCAGAGTTTCCATGGACGACTTCAAACCCTTCATCGCCAAGGTCGCGACCGGAGCGACGCTCTCCCGCGAGGAGGCCCGCGATGCCTTCGACACCATCCTCTCCGGCGAGGTCACCAACGCGCAGGCTGCCGCCTTCCTGATGGCGCTGCGCGTGCGCGGCGAGACGATCGAGGAAATTGCGGGAGCCGTCGGCGCCATGCGCGGCAAGATGCTGCCCGTGAAGGCCCCGACTGAAGCCATCGACATCGTCGGAACCGGGGGCGATTCCTCCGGCTCCTACAACGTCTCGACGCTGGCCTCGATCATCACCGCCGCCTGCGGCGTACCGGTCGCCAAGCACGGCAACCGTGCCGCCTCCTCGCGCTCGGGCGCGGCCGATGTGCTCACCGCGCTCGGCGTCAAGGTCGGGCTCGACGCGACGGGCACCGAGCGCTGCATCCGCGAAGCCGGCGTCGGCTTCATGTTCGCGCCGACGCACCATGCCTCGATGCGTCATGTCGCGCCGGTTCGCACCGAGCTCGGCACGCGCACGATCTTCAACCTGCTCGGCCCGCTGGCGAACCCGGCCGGCGTGAAGCGCCAGCTGATCGGCGCCTTCTCCGAGACCTGGCTGGAGCCGATGGTCAAGGTGCTGGCCTCGCTCGGCTCGACCCGCGTCTGGGCCGTGCACGGCTCCGACGGGCTCGACGAGATCACCACCACCGGCTCCACGCGCGTCGTCTCGCTGGAGAACGGCAAGGTCGAGAGCTTCACGATCAACCCAGCCGATGTTGGCCTCATGCCGGCGAAGCCCGAGGATCTGCGCGGCGGCGAGCCTGAGCAAAACGCGGCGGCGCTCAACGCCGTGCTCGCCGGCGAGAAGACCGCCTTCCGCGACATCGCCGCCTTCAACGCGGCGGCGGCGCTCCTCGTCGCCGGCAAGGCCAAGGATCTGAAGGACGGTTTCGCCCAGGCGAACGCCGCACTCGATTCCGGCAAGGCGAAGGCTACACTGGCAGCGCTGATCAAAGCCTCGAACGCGTAAGGAAGCGGGCCATGACCGACATCCTCGCGAAGATCGAAGCCTATAAGCGGCAGGAGATCGCGGCGGCAAAGGAAGCCGTGCCGCCGGCCGAGATCGAGCGCCGCGCCCGCGCTGCCGCCAAGCCGCGCGGCTTCGCCGATGCGCTCTCGGCCAAGCTCACGCATGGCTTTCCGGCGCTGATCGCCGAGATCAAGAAGGCGAGCCCATCCAAGGGGCTGATCCGGGCCGACTTCGACCCGCCTTCGCTCGCGCGCGCTTATGCGGCCGGCGGCGCGGCTTGTCTCTCCGTCCTCACCGACGCGCCCTCCTTCCAGGGCCAGCCGGAATTCCTGACCGCCGCACGCGAGGCCGCCGGACTGCCGGCGCTGCGCAAGGATTTCCTCTACGAGCCCTATCAGGTGTTCGAGGCGAGGGCCTGGGGCGCCGACTGCATCCTGATCATCATGGCCGGCGTCGACGACGCCACGGCCAAGGCGCTGAGCGACACGGCGGGCGAGCTCGGCATGGACGTGCTCGTCGAGGTGCATGACGATGCCGAGCTCGACCGGGCGCTCAAGCTCGACAGCCGGCTCGTCGGTATCAACAACCGCGACCTGCGCAGCTTCAACGTCGATCTTGCGGTGACGGAGCGGTTGGCGCCGCGCGTGCCGGCCGGGCGCATCGTCATCAGCGAGAGCGGCATCTTCACCCATGCCGACATCGCCCGGCTGAACACGGTGGGTGTCAACGCCTTCCTGGTCGGCGAAAGCCTGATGCGGCAGGACGACGTCACCGCCGCGACGCAGGCGCTGCTGACCGGCAAGGCGAAAGAGAGCGCGGCGTGAGCCGGCTCAGCCATCTCGACGCCCAGGGCCAGGCGCATATGGTCGATGTCGGCGACAAGGCCGAAACGACCCGCATCGCCGTCGCCGAAGGCAGCATCGTGATGGCGCCGGAGACGATCGCGATCGTGCGCGACGGTAACGCCAAGAAGGGCGACGTGCTCGGCACGGCGCGGCTCGCCGGCATCATGGCGGCCAAGCGCACGCATGAGCTGATCCCGCTCTGCCACCCGCTACTGCTCAGCAAGATCGCCGTCGATCTGGAGCTGGACGAGGCGCTGCCCGGCGTCCGTGTGCGCGCCGAGGTCAAGCTCAAAGGCCAGACCGGCGTCGAGATGGAGGCACTGACCGCCGTCTCCGTCGCCTGCCTCACCGTCTACGACATGGTGAAGGCCGTCGACCGGGCCATGCGGATCGAAAATATCCGCCTCCTGCACAAGTCCGGCGGGCGATCCGGCGAATACGAGGCCCAGGCTCGGTAAGAGGAGTGAGCATGATGTCGCCCGAAAACCGGTTCCCACTATTCGCTACCGCGGACCTGCGGTTCGGCATCATGCTCTGATGGCGCTCACCCCGGTTCCAGTCGCGCGCAAGGCGCTGCTCGACAGCATCCCGGGGCCGACCGCGCCCGAGACCCTGTTGCTAAGCCAATGCGCCTGGCGCGTGCTCGCCACCGATGTGCAGGCGCTGAGGACCCAGCCGCCCTTCGCCAACTCCGCCATGGACGGCTATGCCGTGCGCGGAGACGATATGGCGGAGGGCGCCACGCTCGCGGTGATCGGCGAATCTGCCGCCGGCCGTGCCTTCGAGGGCTCGGTGGCGCAGGGCCAGGCGGTGCGCATCTTCACCGGCGCGCCGATGCCTGAAGGTGCGGACACAATCCTGATCCAGGAAGATACCGACGGCGTTGGCAGCCCGACGATCCGCGTGCGGGTGCCGCCGGCAAAGGGCAAGTTCCTGCGCGCGGCCGGACTCGATTTCCACGAAGGCGACGTGCTGCTGCCATCCGGACGCGTGCTCGATAGCGCTGCGCTCGGACTGGCTGCCGCGATGGGGCACCCGACCTTGCCGGTGCGCCGGAAGCCGCGTGTCGCGATTCTCGCGACCGGCGACGAGCTCGTGCCGCCGGGCCAGCCTGTCGGGCGGGATCAGATTGTCGCCTCGAACTCCTTCGCGCTCGCCGCGCTGGTCGAGAAGGCCGGCGGCGCACCAGTCGATCTCGGCATTGCCCGCGACGACCACGACGACCTCGCCGCCAAGATCGCGCGGGCGCAGGCCCTTGATACCGATGTGCTGATCACGCTCGGCGGCGCCTCGGTCGGCGCGCATGACCTCGTGCAGGAAGCGCTGACGCGGGCGGGCATGACGCTTGGGTTCTGGAAGATCGCCATGCGGCCCGGCAAGCCGATGATGACCGGGCGGCTCGGCCGCATGGTGGCCGTTGGTTTGCCGGGAAATCCCGTTTCATCAATCGTTTGCGGCCACCTTTTCGTGTTGCCACTGATCGAGGCGCTGCTCGGCGTGGCGGATGCCGACCGCGACCGCAGCATCCCCGCCATCCTCGGCCGGGACATGCCCGCCAATGACGAGCGCGAGGACTATCTGCGCTCGGAGCTCGCGCTCACGCCCAAGGGCTGGGTGGCGACGCCGTTCGGCCGACAGGACTCGTCGATGCTCGGCACGCTGTCGCGCGCGCAGGCCCTGACGATCCGCCCCGCCTTCGCCGAGCCGGCAAAGCAGGGCGATCCTTGCCGCATCCTGCTCTTGCGCTAGGCGACCCGACCAAAAGCGACATGGCGGCAACCGGCTTGCGGAACACAAGGCGAACAGTTATGGTGTTCGTGCTTTGTTTCGAATCCAAGCGTTGAGCCGGCGGCGGGGACCATGCTGACACGCAAGCAACACGAACTCCTGCGCTTCATCCAGGAACGCTTGCGCGAGAGCGGCGTGCCGCCCTCCTTCGACGAGATGAAGGACGCGCTGGATTTGCGCTCCAAATCCGGCATCCACCGGCTGATCATGGCGCTGGAGGAGCGCGGCTTCATTCGGCGCCTGCCGAACCGGGCGCGCGCCCTCGAGGTCATCAAGATGCCGGACGGGCTCGGCGCGCCGACGCCGCGCGGCCGGTTCAACCCGGCCGTCGTGCAGGGCGGGCTCGGCACGCAATCCAGCCTCGCGAAGCCCCGGCCGGCGACCAGCCCCGACGAAGACGACAGCCGCCACTCGGTCGCGATCCCGGTGATGGGGCGCATCGCGGCAGGCACGCCGATCTCTGCGATCCAGAGCCGCAGCCACAGCGTCTCCCTGCCGGCGGACATGCTGGGCTCGGGCGAGCATTTCGCGCTGGAGGTCCGCGGCGACTCGATGGTCGAGGCCGGTATTCTCGACGGCGACACGGTCGTGATCCGCCGACAGGACACGGCCAATACCGGCGACATCATCGTGGCGCTGATCGACGACGAGGAGGCGACGCTGAAGCGGCTGCGCCGGCGTGGCTCCTCGATCGCGCTGGAGGCCGCAAACCCGGCCTATGAGACCCGCGTGCTCGGCCCCGACCGCGTCAAGATCCAGGGCCGCCTCGTCAACCTGATGCGGCGCTACTGAAGGCGTTCCGTTTCGGCCTCGATGTCAGGCTGGGCAGAAGGCTGGCCGCCAGCGGGCGCCGATGATCCTGTCGGTGCTGTCGCCGCTGCCGACGGGCGAGGCGCCCTGCGGCGATCCCAGGGGCGCTCGCTGCCCTGCTGCTCCGAAACATGGCTGCTCCAGCCACCGCCCGTCCGGTAGAGCGAGGTCGCGCCATCGCGGCTGAGCGCGACGCGGTCGATCAGCTTGGCCTTGCAGGCACCACTCCAGGGCATGGCGGTAACGACGAGGTCGGCGCGCTGGCAATCCTCGATGATGGCGAGCCTGTCGCGCGTATACGAGACGCTCCGGCCATCGGCCGTGCGAGTGATGCAGGCGAGCGTGTCGCAGGCGACGCCGGCCCGCAAGCCAGGATCGTCCGGCGACCGGCTGTCGCCATCGGCGGCGAGCCATTGTTGCAGGACGAAGCGGCTCGGCTTGCCTGCGACGGCAAGGCGGCCATCGGCGCCACGGACGGCAAGCCCCGAGCCGTCGCGCTCGATCAGGATTTCCGGTTTCTCGGGTTTGCCGGCCGTCGCGACGCCGAGCGTCAGCGGCAGGACCGCGAGCCAGCGCCAGGCCGTCGTCCAGAGCGTCAGCCAGAGCAGCGACAGCGCGAAGCAGGAGAGCACGGCCGGGCCGAAGGCCGCGACCATCACCGTCGAATGGTCGATGGTCGCGACCC
Source organism: Hyphomicrobiales bacterium (assembly GCA_900473415.1). Taxonomy (GTDB): domain Bacteria; phylum Pseudomonadota; class Alphaproteobacteria; order Rhizobiales; family Beijerinckiaceae; genus Allobosea. Next base: position 15,500 of record UCLR01000054.1, on the reverse strand, counting down.
AATGCGCGACCTTGAGCACGGCATCGGAAGCCAGCCCCATCAGCGCCCAAGCCGGCCAGTCCAGTCCGAAGGGATAGGCCAGCACGCCGAAGACCGCCGCCGGCATGACGAAGAGCGAGACGAAGGGCAGCGCCATCGCGTTGCCGAGCAAGCCGAAGGGATTGAAGGTCTGTCAATACTCGACCATTCTCATGCGTTCCCAATACTTCTCAAATGCTCTCTAAGTTTCTATAAGATTTCTGGAAAGTGATTATTGATCGATTTCACGCATTCCCATATATTCGCGGCATCACTTGTGGGTCAGATTGGGGCCGTAAACATGGCGCGGACGATTAATAGGCTATCTGCGGCGCAGGTCGCGAAGGTAGAGAAAGCGGGAATCTATAGCGACGGGCTGGGGCTTGCTCTCCAAGTTGGTCCCACCGGCTCGAAGTCGTGGTGCTTCCGGTACATGATCGCAGGCAAGGCCCGTCAAATGGGCCTAGGCGACGTCCACACTTTCAGCCTCAAAGAGGCACGTGATCGCGCCATCCAGCTTCGTCAGAAAATTCATGCCGGGATCGACCCGATCGAAGAGCGCCGAGCGGCTCGAGATGCCAAGCGGGCTGACGAGGCGAAGCTGGTGACGTTCGAGGAAGCGACCAAGCGCCTGATCGCCGCAAAGCAGGCAGGATGGAAGGGCGGCAAGAGCGAAAATGACTGGCTAGCGTCGCTGACGACATACGCCTTCCCTGTTATCGGCACGTTGCCCGTCGCGTTGATCGAGACGGCCCATATCACCGAGATCATCGAGCCGATCTGGAAAACCAAGACCGCGACGGCCACGAGGCTGCGCGGACGGATCGAGACAGTTCTTGACTGGGCCAAGGCTCGGAAACTCAGGACGGGCGAGAATCCGGCGCGATGGAAAGGCAACATCGACTCTCTGCTCGCCGCGCCGAACAAGGTCTCGAAGGCCGAGCACCGCAAGGCCCTCCCCTATGCAGACGTTCCGGAGTTTATGCAGAAGCTCCGTGCGCTTGGCGGCATTTCGGCGCGCGCGCTGGAATTCTTGATCCTCACGGCGTCGCGTTCCGGCGAGGTGTTCAAGGCGAGGCTAGACGAGGTCGATCTGACCACGGGCGTGTGGACAATACCTGCCGAGCACATGAAAGGCGGCATTGAGCACCGTGTCCCACTCCCGCAGCGCGCAATCGAAATCCTCAAGTCGGTTCCGAAGGAGGACGGCAACGAACACCTGTTTGCTGGGGCACGTCGCGGTAAGGGCCTGTCGGAGATGGCAATGATCAAATGCCTTCGGAGCATCGGCGGCCACGGTCTCCTTGACGTGCATGGCTTCCGCTCGACGTTCCGAGATTGGGCGGGCGACACGACGAGCTTCCCGCGCGAGGTGATCGAGCAGGCGCTAGCCCACCAGCTTAAGGACAAGGTCGAGGCCGCCTATCGCCGCTCAGACGCCTTGGAGAAGCGCCGCAAGCTGATGGTTGCCTGGGCGGGGTACTGTTCGCGCCCCCATGTGGCTAACGGCGACAACGTCACGACGTTGACGCGGGTTGCTTAGGGACTGAGGCGAGCACTTAGGGGCTTGCCAGCGTCTCCACAAATCAGCTACGATAATTCTACCTCCACCTGATTTCCCATCATCCTGAGGTGCGAGCCCTGCAATGCTTGCTGCGCAGATTTGCGTCTGCGTGAATGTTGCAACTCGCCTCGGCAATGGGTGACATCGATGACAACGATTGAACGCAATCGTAGTCGTTGAGAACTCGTGGGTGAAGGACATGGAACAAGTGAGGTTTCTACGCCGCAGCAGGGTCGAAGAACTGACGGGGCTTTCGACATCTGGCATCTACCGCCAAATAAAAGCTGAAACGTTTCCTCGCCCGATCAGGACCGGCCCCGGCTCCGTTGCGTGGAAGTCAGACGAAATCTCTGCTTGGATGCAGAATCGTGAACGCGCTGGCGGCGCATTCAAAGCGGCCTAGCTGCGACGTCACTCCAGATCGACAAATAAGTCCCGCGCCCTACCCCGGCGCGGGTTTATCGGCCCATGGTCGCGCGGAGGCGTTCGTCCGTAACAAAACAGCGCGAACGAAGATCATCCTTGCGGTTATTGAACACACCTACATTATTGCGTTTGTAAACCTCAACAACCCAAGAGAGATCAATATGGCTCGCCCAAGATTGGAGAACCCTAAACTCTCGCAAAACTTTCGTATGCCGAAGGAGATGCACGAGAAAATCAAAGCGGTAGCGAGGGAGCATAGAGTTCCTGTCAGCGCAATTCTCTGCCTCGCAACCGAACAATGGCTCGCATCGCGCGGCGCGGCGATTTCCCTGGATCCTGGACGCTCGGACGAGCTTTGACACAGGTAGTCCGATGACTGGCCGTCAATGGTAAACAAAAACCCGCGCGAACTAAGTCGCGCGGGGGATCATGACAGTCTGCACTGCGCATCATGAGAGTGCGTCTGTAGGATAACCCTTGATGAACTGCAACACTAAACCTTCATCATCAAGGACCAATTATGACTGTTCCATCACTCTCTCCGGAAGAACTAATAAAAGAGCTGCAATCACGTGAAAGCGCGCCCGCTGACACTGTTTCGCGCCCTCCCCTGCCTGTGGCAACTCATGGGGTCGAAACAGCGCCCACGCCCTCGGCAAATGGGCCCCTGCCTCAATCGCGCCCGGGTGAGCTGACGATCTTCGAAAACATCCCGCCGACCCTTCAGAAGATCAAGCAGTGGGTGCTCTGGGAGAAAGAACAGCGCGGAGCGAAACTCGCAAAAATCCCGCGCAATGCCCTCGATCCCTATAAGGCCGCCAATGCCCTTGATCCGGCCAACTGGTCAACGTTCGAGCAAGCTCGCGACGAGATGCTGCGCTACTCGCCCGGCACATTTGGCATGGGGTTTGTCCTCACAAAAGAAGCCAACGTTACCTGCTTCGACTTTGACCAAAAGGACAATCCAGAGGCCTTCGAGGCGGCAATTGCCGCATTCCGATCAGACCCAACGCTCCACACATGGTGCGAGATTTCGGTTTCCCGGAATGGCGCTCACTTTTTCTATCTCGGTTCGCTTCCTGAGGGCATCAATTCGATCCTCGATGGGCATTGTAACATCGAGATTTACGGTTGCGATCGGTTCATAGCGCTGACCGGGAACACCATTGGCGATTGCACGCCCGATCTGACAGATGGAGCCGGGATCGTCGACCAAGTCTGCGCGAGGTATCGCGCGAACAGAAAGTTGGCGCGGGGTGTCGATGGGATAGCGCTTTCGGGCGTTTCTCACGATCTTGGCCGGAGCCATATGTCGGATGAGCGTGCCCTGATCATTCTTTGGGAACGCAAGCCGCAGTCCTTCGCTTGGCTCAATGAGGCTGCGCCGCAAGGCCAAGGCTCTGACCGGCTTTTGCGGGTTGTTGGCGATCTCGACAAGATCCTTGCCGATCCGGATCAGATCCTCCGCATCATCGAGCGCTCTCCCCTTGGGCAATCGCGACTTAGCGACCTTTATCGGAAATTCCACAAATACTGGCTCCCGGACGCCCGCCGGTCGAACACCCACGGGATCTTGAATCGGACGGACGAAGAGACTGCGTATTTCACGGAGCTTGGGCGTCAAATGGTTCAGGCCATGGATGCTCACAAGGATGCGTTGGTCGGGCCGCCGCCCCCAAGCGCGTTTGCCAGTGACGTCGAGCACGGGCCGGCGCAGCTTCCCGGCAGTTCTACCCTTCAAGAGATCAAGTCCTGCCTCATGGCGGGCTTCGGCGAGGTGGCGTCGGAGTCATCGCCGTGGATGAGTCGGCTGATCGATGTGAATTTCGCCGCGATGAAACTACCGTTCAGAAAGTTCGCGCTTCTGTCGACAATCACTTTCATGGGCGGCCTGCTTGGCCGGAAATACAAGACGTGGGACGGCCTCTCCTCGTCTCTGTTTTTTCTGCTCGCAGCACCAACGGGATGTGGAAAGGGCGTGGCTCTTGGCTTTTGGCCCAAACAGTTCAGCATTCATAGGGACAAGAACCTTCGCCGCAGGCCTAATGTCCACAGCGCAACAATATCATCTGTCCAGGCCATGCATGGCATTGTTCAACGCACCGGGACCACGATCTTCTATAAGCCTGACGCGCAGGGCGAGCTGAACTCAGTCGCGCGGGCAGTAAACCAAGCGCAATTCGATATGCGCGACCGCATTTATGAAACCTATGACGCCTCCGAGTTTGGCGCGCCCGATCTCATGCCGGCCGCATCGATTGCGGCCGGAAATCGCGGCGACGTGGCGATCAAAGGAGCGTGCGCCTCCTTCATCTGGTCCGTCACCCCCAAGGCGTTCGCGGCGACATACACCAATGACTCGCTTGCAACAGGTCTTGGGCAGAGGCTGCTCGTCTCTTTTCATGATGAGCACGCAGGGTCGCCTATCGATGACGACGAGGTCCTGCGCGCCCTCCCGCCGCAAGTCGAGGGGTGGCTGAGGTCGGTTCTCGCCGACGTTGGCGCGCTTGACGATATCTATCAAAAAGCCAGTGAGGCCGAGAACGGTGCGACGCCGAATTTTGAGGAGGCCGATAGGCTGCTCAAGGTCGCGGAGTCCCTGATAATCAGAGTGAATTACGATGCGACGGCCGAAGCAGCCGTTAAGCGGATCGAGCAAGCCGTTGATGACGTGATGCGTGGCGTCAATAACAAGAAGCTGCCCGAGCACTATGCGATTTTCGGCCGGGCCGCGATGCTTGCAAAGCGGTTAGCGCTCATCAGCGCCTTGTTGCGCGATCGGGGCACTCCTCAGATCGTCGAGGCGGACGTGGCTTGGGGCTTTTCATTCGTCCTCGATTGCCTCGTGTCGCTCGCAGCATCGTTTGATCGAGGCGAAAGCGGCGACGCCACGGACGCCGCGCGGGAGGCAGCCATCCTGCGATGGTTCGATGCATTCAAGGTCAGCCAAGATCAGCGCCTCTTTCTCAATGGAAAGAAGGCCGAGAACTGCCCCTTCTGGTATCTGAAAGCGAGGGCGCAGAAAAATAAGGCTTTCACGTCGGATCGAAATAAAGGCTCCGACGAACTTCTGTATCGATCGCTTCGATCAATGGTTCAGGCCGGACAATTGGTCGAAAACAAGGCTGGTGAGGTGCTTTCGTATAGGCGCGTTGAGGTGTGATTGGGCGGTTGCTTTGCATTGTTTGCATTTGTTTTAGGCCACCCCCACACACGCAATTGAAGATCGTCTATTGTGGATACAGGGGTAGTTATTAAATATGCAAAATCATTCGAAAACCCCAATATTCACTGCGTTTTCGCTTTGCATAAGCTCGATGTAAAGCCGCTGCAAAGCTGCAAGATCGAGCGCTGCGGCGACACCGAAGCGGGCGCAAGCTGCGGAGTTGTGAACGCGACCGACCACTCTTGTGTCACTGCTCGTCTACCCGCTTGAGCACTTCCGATGTGATAGGCGTCGCGGCCGCCTCGGCCAATTCATAGAACATGCGTTGGCGCGAAAGTCCGCCCGCTCGACGTGATCGCCTCGGTCCCGACATCGCAGGGAGGGGCGTCAGCGACGTTTGTGAGGGGCATAGGGCGCGGTTCGCGTCGTGGCCGCCCTTTCGGATGCCCGGCAACCCTCAACGCCCGCTGGCGGGGCTGCTTGAGGCTGTCTCTCGCGCCATCGGGGATGCTGCCATGGCATGCGTCTGATAGGCGATATCGTGCGGTCCGGGAACGACGAGATTAGGAAGGCAAGCGATGGCGAATGGTAGAGGGCATCAAACTCAGTGGGCCGCACAATTCGCGGTGGCGAGCGAGCTTTGCAAGCGCGGCTACGAAGTCGCATTCACGTCCGGTCATACGACCCCGCTCGCGGACCTGATGGTCGTCAGCCCCGAAACGAAAGCGATGTTTTTGATCGACGTGAAGGGGCTCTACAAAAAGAACTCATTCCAACTCAAGCGAAAGGCTCCAAGGGAAAACCTATTTTACGTTCTGGCATACGTGCCGACAGGTCAAGCAAACCAATATTTCATCCTCAAACAGTCTGAAGCCAATAATATTATCAGCGAAGATCTGAAGCGGTTGAAGCGTCTAGACACCTACAAGATGACCGGAATTCCCTTTAAGCTGGCCCTTCCGTACCGCGATAGCTGGGAAGCACTCCCGCATTGATAAGGCATATGTATCGATTCGTCTGCTATAAATATCATTGACATCCAGGGTCAGATTGCAACATCATCAATATGCAATCACTGATTTTATTACTGTTTTCTGTGGCAGCGCTTCGCAACCTACAAATCGACCACAGTTTTACCTAGACCCGAAGGATTCTTCGCCGTGTCATCGGTCCCCAATGACTTCCCGCCCGTGCCGTATCTCTACGAGCCGATTGTCGGGCCGGTTGAGTGGAACCGCAGGCGCATCCCTCTCACCGAAGAACAGCGGAAAACGTTCCCGACGTGGGAGAAGCTGCGCATGGACGTTCTGCGGCATCGCTATCTCAGCGAGATTGGCCCTGACCTGACCCAGACGCAGAACTCGCTGCTCGACCGGATCGTGTCGTTGCAAACGTGGTGCGAGGTGCAGGACCATATGCTCCGCGATCACGGCGCAATCGACGCCGGCGAGTACGCGAAGAACAGCGCGGCTTTGCAGCGCCTGCTCGCGGAGCTAGCGAAGACGCTCAAGGACAAGCCTGCAAAGACAGTCGACCTCACGTCCTATCTGGCCCGCAGGGTCAGCAACGATAGGGTCATCCCGCCCGTACCCCCGGTCATGGGCCAGACGCGATGACTCCAGTGTCAAAGCCTGCGATCAGCTATGCCGACGCGTGCCTCGATCCTCAGCTTTTCGGACCATGGTTCTCGGCAGATTCGTGGGCGACATGGCGCGTCCTCGACAAGGCACTGTTCGGCGAGCCTCTGGACGACCTCGAACGCGCGATGTTCAAGGAGCTGACCGGACGCGACAGCGCGCCGACCGAGCCAGCGGAGGAAGCATGGATCATTGCGGGCAGACGCTCGGGCAAGGACGTTAAGGCGGCTTCCATCGCCGTCTACCTCGCGACCATCGCGGCCGAGGCCTTCCAGTTTCAACGATATCTCGCACCGGGGGAACGGGGCGTCGTCCAGCTTCTCGCCGTTGACCGGAATCAGGCGACGATCTGCCTTGGCTACCTCAAGGCGATGTTCCAGCAGCGTCTGTTCGCGAGCCTTGTCGACCGCGAGTTGCCGGATGGGCTCGAACTGACCAATCGGCTCGCCATTGAGATCACGACCAACGACAAGCGCCGGGTACGTGGCCGCACCGTCGTCGCATCGGTTCTGGACGAGATCGCCTTCTGGCTCTCGGACGAAGGCAACACGTCCTCCCCGGACACGGCGGTCTACGACGCACTCAAGCCAGCCATGGCGACGATCCCCGGCGCGATGCTGATCGCGATCTCCAGCCCATATGCCCGGAAGGGCCTTCTGTGGAAAAAGTACCGGGCGCACTACGGCCAGGACGGATCGACATTGGTCGTCAAAGCACCAACATGGATCATGAATCCGACGCTGAGCCGCACCGAGGGGTTCATCGCGAAGGCCTATCAGGACGATCCGCACGCTGCGGCGGCCGAGTTCGGCGCGGAGTTCCGTTCCGATGTCTCGGGCTTCATCGAGTATGACGTGATCGATGCGGTCACGCTTCACGGCACGCGCGAGCTCGAACCACGAGGGTCAACAACCTACTTTGGCTTCTGTGATCCGTCGGGCGGCTCGAAAGACGCGATGACGCTCGGTATTGCGCATCTTGAAGCAGGCAGCGACACCGCAGTTCTCGATTGCCTCCGCGAGATCAGGCCGCCGTTCAAACCAACCGATGTCGTCGCTGAGTTCTGTGGCACGCTGCGGGCCTACGGCATCTCGGCGGTGACGGGCGATCGATACGCGGGTGAATGGGTTGTGTCGGCGTTCGCTGAGCACGGGATCGTCTACGAGCATTCCGAGCGGTCGCGCTCCGAGATCTACCTTGAACTCCTGCCGGCGCTGAACAGCGGCTCCGTCCAGTTGCTCGACAATCCCCGGCTGCTCACCCAGCTCGTCGGCCTCGAGCGCCGCACGTCGCGGACAGGGCGCGATACTGTCGACCACACACCGGGGGCACACGACGACCTTGCCAACGCGGCAGCTGGCGCTCTCGTACTCGCCATCGCCCAACGCCAGTTTGCCGACGAGGACGGCGGCGTGTTTCGTTTCACTATCGGTAGGCGAACCGCGACGCTGCGTCCCCCGGCTTTCCAAGCGGCCAAGCCAGTTCGTCTCGGCGCGCCTCCACCTCTCGCGATCCCCTAGTTTGGTAGGGCCAGGCGGCGAACGGGTCCCACCGCTTACGCCCCATCTCGGAGTCTGGCATTGCTGTGCGGCAAGGGTCGCCTGATTCGTCTAACGAGATGCTGCTGCCATGATACGTGGTTTCGAAGAGATGATCGTCCAGTGTATCGACGATGATGCCAAGGTCCATATTCGAGAAGCGGTGCGTTGTTACGAGGCAGGCGCTTATCGTGCTGCAATCGTCGCGTCCTACGTCGCGGTTTGTTTCGATTTGATCGCTAAGTTGCGCGGTTTGGCCTCCGGCGGTGATGGGGACGCCGCTAACCTTGTGAATAAGCTCGATCAGTTGCAGGAGCAGCAACGCAATGGGAACCCTCAAGCAATTGGAGGCTTGTTGGAGATCGAGCGAAATCTACTTGAGGATTTTCGGGACAAGTTTGATTTCTTTGGGCATCAAGAGTTCGAGGAACTCAGCCGTCTGCGCGCCGATCGGAACCGGTGCGCACATCCGACATTTTCGCACGATGCCTTACCCTATGCACCGCCAGCAGAACTTGCTCGGCTCCACATTCGATCTGCCTTGAGCTACGTCCTGTCGCAGCAGGCGCGTCAGGGCAAAGCCGCGCTGGCCAGCCTTCGAGCGACAGTCAACTCACCTTACTTCCCGACGGCATTAAAGGATGCGGTAACTCGCCTACGCGCGTCCGAAATCGGGAAAGCGCGCGATACGCTGGTTCGCGCCTTCATCGATGACTTAGCTTTCGGTTGGCCGGACGCAACTCACCCCTACCACGCCAATAACAGCGTGCTGGAGGCAATCGAAGCGACTGTCGAATTGCACCGCCCAATCGCGGTGCCCCGATTGGTGATAGCGATCGACAAGCTAGCGAAAAGTGGGGTCGACGACGCTGTGCGTTTTGCTGGCGCGACGGTCTTGCGCGTCCGCGAGGCGGGAGAGCTGATCGATGAGGCCACGAAGGTGGTGCTCAGGACGTGGCTTCTAAAGGAGACCGAGAATTACAGGGGGCAAGCGATACAGCACGCACTGAAGATGGGGTGGTGGCGTGAGAATGCGCTGCAAGCCCTTGCAACCTTGACCGCCGAACAACTGGCCGGGGTGATCGATCCTCCTGCCGAGATGATAACGCGCGCCGCCGAAATTTATTCGACTGCTGCCAGCTGGGATGAGGCCAACGCTCTAGCTGCCAGTGTGGCTAACCCGCTCGCCGATCGGTTTTCGCCGGGCGACATCGCCACGGTGTTTAATGCCTCGCGCAATGGCGCTGGCCTCCGTGGCAGCCACGGCTTCCGAGCGTTCATCAGTTTGCTTTACGACAAGAATCCTATCAGCAATGTCGACCTTGAGGCGCTGCTAGATGAGTACGGACTCGACGTTTACAAGCGGGCTCCTCAAGTCGCGGAGGCCTGATGCGCTGCTGATTTAGTTCGCAAAATACACCGAAATCTGACTTGGTTATGTAAATAAACTTTGCATTCACAGAGGCACGGCTGAGTTCATCTATGAAAACATTGCAAGCGCGTTGAAGATTCTGTAAGGTCTTAAACATGCCTGCCCTTGTTGGCTGTGCGAGAGAATGTCCCTTTGGGTGCTCTGCCGCAGCCGCGCGAGTCGATCCGAGTGGACACCACAACGGATCACGGCAATGGCGCTTTCCAGATCAGAATTCGAGAAGAAGCTTGTCTTGTCGGGCCTCGTCGGGACGCGAAACCGCGCGTACCTCGTCGCCAGCTTCATCAAGAGCAATTTGCAAGGCACCAGCGCTGAGGCTTTTGCCGCGCTCGTACCACTGCTGATGAAGAACGGTCTCGCTCCGAGCACGTCTTCCGCGAAGTCCATCGTCGTGATCGCCATGGACTGGTCGGGAGAGTGATATGGACAAGATCGCACAGGCCCTAGTGGAAAAGGGGCTGGTGGACGACATCGCGTCCGCCCGGAAGATCGTCGAGCTTTACGACCTTTTCCACAATCGAAAGTGCCGAGCCGAGTTCTACTTTTGCTTATGCAAGCTCCACGTTGAGAACGCGCGCAAAGCGCTCGCGAGGCCGCTCTCATGATGGTGCAGGGCTGGGCTTCGACGCCCGATCTCGACAGCGCAAAGACGATCATTGCCACAGGCGCATTTGACGCATCGATTGCAGCGCGAGGCCTGTCTGGCATTCGGATGCTTCTCGATCACGACCCGGCACTGCCCGCTGGTGTCATCACGAAGCTGGAAACACGGGACAGCAAGCTGTGGATTGAGGCCCGGCTTGACCTGGCCCTGCCGGGCGTCGCCGAACGCGCGAGACTGATCCTGCGCCAGAAATCTCACGGCTTCAGCGTCGGCGCGAGAAAGCAGCGTTGGTCGCGGCGTGACGAGCACCTGCTGATCACCCACGCCGATCTTTACGAGATCACCTTGACCCCTCACCCGCGCAACGACGCTTGCCGGCTGGTGTTTGCCGAGCCCCCCAAGAGGCTTTGGCCCGACGATCTGCAACGGACTTACGACGAGCTGGACGAGGCCATCGCGCGCACCCCGCGTCGCACGCTGACACCCACCTTTCTCTACGGAGATGCAACATGACCAACCAGATCAGCCGAATGCGCCGCGCAATCTCGGGGCTCTCCCGCGCCGATCTTCGGAAGCTCGCGACGGATGCCGGGATCAGTCGGGACGACCTTTCGGACTTCGCTGACGTCGAGATTTCGCTTCCCGGGGAGGCGCTGGCGAAGCTCAATCGCTGGCACGACACCTATTCGCTCCGCGTTCGCCTGAACGACCATCGGTCCGTGCATCAGTTCCACGCGATGGTCGAGGCGACGGGGATCGATGCCACCATCTTGCAGGGCTTCATGTCGGGCGAGGTCGAAACGCTTTCGGACGAGCAGCACGAAGCCGTCTTGGCGTTCACTCGTGGCATGATCCCGGCGAAGCCCACGATCGAGCGCGGTCATGCGACAAGCTCATCGCTACCGGCCGTCATCGTTCGCCGTAGCCAGTTGCTTCGTGATCTCGGCCGGTTGCCCGTGCCCGAACTCGAACGCCTGCTTTCGCTCGCGCGCAAGGCCGCGTGACCAACCCCTGTGGCAATGGGAATGGAGAGATGGACATCTTCACCCTTCGCAACTGGCCGACTGATGCCGAGTATCGGCGATGGGCCAGTCGGCTATGGATCGTCCAGTGGGCGGACAAGACGGACCCGACCCGACACTTCCGATGCCATTCGGTTGACGACGAACCTGTTCCACGCTTCCTCGACCTGATCGGAGCCAATGCAGCATATTCGCGCCTGCTCTTTGTCGAAGACGGCCGAAGAGCGCTTTACCGCTCGTTCTCGCTGCTGCCTGACGGAACAAAGGCGCCTGCCCAGCCTCTCGCCGGCACCGAGAATACCCCCGAACATGCGTTGCTCAGAGCGCTATTCTCTAAGAGCGACTTCACCAACGGGGTCTCGCTCGTCGCCGCAGCGGTCAATGCGTTCAGGAAAAATCTGACGCCGGACCACCGCGCAGAACTGAAGCGATCGGTTGGTGGCATCCTCGCGGGCTACAGGACAGATAGGCGCTCCGCGCACCGGCCGCTGTTTTTCGAAAGCGGACAATGCGCCAAGAAGGTCGGGCCGGCTGGCGACGACCACATCGACGTGCATTGCTATCGTGCGCCTCGGCCTCTCGTTGACCTGCGCCATGCAGCCAACGACGCCCCATGAACTTGCCCCGGCATCGGCGCAGCCGATCTACGAGATCGAGCTTGAGTTCCCCGAACACGGTTCGGGACGCCCGCGGCGATTCACCGTAGGGCGGCGGCGATCCCATCCGCGAAACACTTTACGAATCGTTAGTTCTTGGTATGTTCCTATTGTCGAACAGGGGGAGCGAAATGTCCGCGAAATTTCAGGTACTTCAATTCGTCGGCACCGCGCAGCCAACCCTAACCTGCGTCAGAACGGTCAGTTCGCGCAGGAAGGCGATGCGGAGCGCTCAATCGTCGGTAGACGAAGAGAAATCATCCGTCGTTGTGCGCCAAATAACTCAGCGGCACTCTTCACCAATCAGGAAGTTTATTGCCGCGTTCGGCCCAATTTCTTATCGCGACTTGGCGGCAGATCATCTGCTTTAAATTTATGCGACAGTGTTGTCGTAAAGATATCGCAGCTGGTAAGACTGGGCTTCTTTAAGATCTGCGAAGCTAGCGCACTTCGCGTTCACGCGCCTTCCGTTCAATTTGTACTCCACCTCGTAGTCCGTCCTACGGGTGATGACTGAAATTTGTTCTTCGCGCCCTTTGATTGATGACGTGAAGCTGTCGCCTTCTCTGACCCAGTGCGCGGTGAACCGCAACTGGTCGAGTGCCTGACGGAATTCAGCGCACGTCGCGTAACGCAGATCGGCATTTGGGTTGCAAGCCCGGTTGATGATCCCGCGAATCTTCCGCGGCACTTCGCCGGCGTAGCCGATTTTGTCCTTGAGTAGGCCCTTCTTCATCGCCTCTTCGCTATCGCGCACGGCAGCTACACGCGTCTGCCAGTCGGTGATGTTATTGACCGATCGAAATAGTGTCATTCCCGCCGCAAATACATCTGTTCCGCGATCAATATCGCTTGAATGGTGCTGCTCAGGAGCTCCATGTGTCTGATAGAATAATTCTTGCGCTCTATTTCGACCAGGAAGCTTTGCGAGTTTCGAGAGCCCAAAGTCCGCGAGTTTTGCACCTTGTGCGGTGAGAAAAATATTGTCTGGTTTCACGTCTCCATGAATGACATCATTCGTGTGGGCGAACTGAAGGCCAAACAAGATGTCAGAAGCATATCCGCAGGAAACCGACATCGGCAGGTAGCCGCGTGCAATTGCGTCTCCCCACGTACCGCCGTCAATCCACTCCAATTCCATCGCCACGGCTGGGACTGGGCTTGATCCCCCTGGGGGATGGAAGTCCATGATTTCGCAGGCGTGAATTGAGACAATTTTGTCGTGCTTGCAGGAGTGCTGAGCATACGACTCGATTAGCTCTTTCAAGTACCCAGGGTCGTCTGCCCGAACAATCTTGACGACAGAAGCTCGTCCAACACCATAATTATAAACGCGAAATACAGCACCGAAGCTGCCAGGCTTCATGACCTCTAGAATTTCATACTTTCCGAGAACGCGATCTCCGACACTATACATTTAGACAGCCCCAAGCACTCATCGCGCTGTTGATCTGATTATTGTCCCAATGAGGTGCCGGTGAACCCATGAACTCCGAAACTCTAACAGCCGGGTCGTCCCCCCTTGTAAGAGAAAACCGCCTAGCAGTGAACGATGAATTGTTGTATTCGACGAGCTTAATTCGGTCCGTGAAGCACATATTAGCCAATATTCCGAACGGCATTATCAGGTAAGCCGCTTGATCAACTCTATTAATGCGGTGATTTACCCTATATCCGATGAACGCTGGCTTGTGCTCGGCGATGAGTTCTTGAAAATTCGAAAAGAAGCTATTGGCCAATCGTTCGCGGGGCGCGTCTGAATTGTACCTCACCCGTCCGTGTCCGACATACTCCGGCGCGGCGAATGTTCCGCCAACCACCGTCCATCGAATATCGCCCTTTAACAGGTCGACTCCTAGTGCGTTCCCCCCGGCCATTCCCCAGCGACTCCATGGTCTTCTCTTGATTCGCTGATTCTATCCGGAACCAGCGTGATCTGGAATTGGCGAGGCGTGTGGGCACGTCACGTCAATCGCTATTGGTAGCCAAACGTCGCGGGCGCAATAAGATACCCCGAGCGTGATTGGGGGGGGGGCAACGTGGGCATCAAGGATTGGATCGCTCGTCTTGGAGCAGAAGCCCCGCCTGCCTTTCGAGGTCAATTTCCATCGACGATGCACTGGCAAGGTCGTAATCCCGTTCAATGCGTTGAGTTAAACTTCAACCGGACATGCTTGGACATCAGCATGATCCTGCGGGACTCTCTCACCGAAAATATCCCCACCGCCGAGAAAAAATGGACATTCGATCGCGTTTGGATCGCCAGCACAGCCTTCACCTATTTCGTCTATGAATGGTGGAGCCACATGAAGAACTGGGACGATCCCACGTTTCTGCGCGCGGCAAACGCCCAAATCTTCGCGACCGCCGACGAAATAGTTGGAAGAATCGGTGGCGACAGAGAGGCCGTCATCGACGTGGTAAGATCCACCTACCCTCAGATTCGTGACGCAGTCCTCAAGCTTGATCCGGGCCGCCCCCATACGGCCGGCAGCTTCGCGATGGCGTTGCACGCGATCTTGTTGAGGATCGCCCTGACAGATCAGTCTCTCGTCGACAAAGCGGTTTCGCTACATTCGGGGACGATGCTAGGCACGATCATGGTTGAGACTGCTGCTGCTCTGGACTCGGTTAAGAGGTCCTAGCGTTCGGACCAATCTTCTATCTTTGAGCAATGCGTCCTGAGGCTAGCTTTGGAAATGCGTCATCAGGCGCACGAGGTGCGCAAACACCCCGTTTTCGGTTTGGGGTCAATTTGTGCTTTTGAGATCAAATTGTTTTGATTTGTAGCAAATTCAACCAGTTAAGCCGCAGAATCGATTGAAGGTCTGGAAGTGATAGGCGCCGAAGGGTGCCGTCGCTGCGGTGGCGAGCAGGGTCGTGACGACGATCCCAAGCCCGGCGGTCCAGAGCGCGCCAAGCGGCCAGGGCAGGCGCGGCGGCGGCTCGGCGTGGCTGCTGCTCTGCCAGCGCTCGGCGAAGGCTATCAGCGCCGCCACCGCCCCGAAGGACATCTGGAAGCTTGGGCCCAGCAACGCTTCGGGCTCGCGCAGCAGCACGATCACGGCGGCCAGCGCGAGATTGCGCATGCTCAGCGCCGCGCGGTCGGCGAGGATCGCGCCCAGCATCACCAGCGTCATGATCAGCGAGCGCTCGGTCGCGACCTCTCCGCCCGAGAAGATGCAATAGGCGGTCGCGCCGATCATGGCTGCGACCGCCGCGATCTTCTTGACCGGCCAGCCGAGCGCGATGGTCTGCGAGAGCGCCAGCAACGCGCGAACCAACCAGAAGATCGTGCCGGCGGCGAGCACCATATGGAGGCCGGAAATCGAGACGATGTGGTAGATTCCGGCGGCACGCAGGTCGTTGTTCGTGGCTTCCGTGATGAGCCCGCGCTTGCCGGTGACAAGGGCGGCCGCGACCGCCCCGCCCTGCCC
>UCLR01000055.1 GCA_900473415.1 Hyphomicrobiales bacterium | reverse complement strand
TTCGAAGAGCAGATCCGGGCTCTATGAAGCGCAATCCCCGGCGTGCCTATGACAAGAATGGGCGCGAAGTTCAGCCCGCCACCGTCGGGAGCCAAGCGGCGCTAGGTCTGCATTGCGTCGAGATCTTCTGCAACGACTGCAACCACTACCGCGGGATCGAAGTGAGCGATCTGCCGCCAGAGACGGCAATCCCCGATGTCTGTCTGCGATACGTTTGCTCTCAGTGCGGGTCGAAGAACCTGATGAGCCGAGGCGACACGCACGAATTCTACACCTGGGGCAGCACCGTCAGTCCAGATTGAACACGCTCGCCTCATCGGCGTCCCCGCGAGCCCCTCAGGGTATCGCCGCCCAGCCTGGCCCTGAGCACCGGACGCGCGCGCATTCACGCAACTCCGCAACGAACGAGCCGCCAACGGGCGGTGGGCCGATTCGTTCCTGCAAAGCGAAGGCCCGCAAGTGGTTGACTGGCGGGTTTCGATCAAGCCTCGTCTGATTGTCTGTATTGGAGCAGGACGCTTTGCTTCAGGTTGTCCTCATCCAGCGCTATTTGGGCAAAGCCGGCGACAAGGTAAGCGATCCTGGTCCGCTCCTTTTCATGCTCCGCGTCGGGAATGGAACCTTTCACCTCGGTCCAGACGGCCTCTAAAGCCGCATAAGCCCGCGCGAGATCAGAGGGGTCACTCAACGACGAGAATGGCATGTCTCCTCTCCTGAAAGGTGGCTTTGACGGAGAGCGATTTAGTTCGTCGTCGCCGGCTTGCAAGGGGGAACCTTCCGCCAGAACGGGCCGTTGATTCAGCCGTCACGGCGTTGCGTGAGGTGTGCCATGGTCGCTCTGAGGAAGTCCGTTGAACCTGCGCGACGTCGTCACAGTCGGGCCCGCCAGGAGCTCTATCGCGAGCCATGTCACGACGCCGGCGGCAACCGCTACACAGTCATCGTCTGGCGCGTCTGGCTTGGCCCGACCGCGTGGTACAGGCTCGATGACGGCACGCGAGTCCACTACGAAGACGAATGCAGCTTCGCTCTGCCCAGCGGGAAGATGATAAGCCGCTGCGACGATTGATCGTCCCAAAGGACGGGAGATTGCGGTGGATCTCCCGGGTAGCGCCGAGACTGCAGTCTAGCTCCTCTGAGGAAGCGATGTCCGGGCGCGATTGTTCTGTATCGTCACCCAGCGCTTTGATGCAATCTAACCGAGCGTCGTTCACGCTCCGACGCAGGGCGTCGCAGTCCCGACGTCAGGTCGTCAATCCGGATCAATCGCGATGCCGGTCCGTTCACCTCATACGAAGACGCCGCTTGGGTCATGCTGGAGGGAGCTGTTTCGAATACGTATGACAATCAGCTTGTCAGCGCCGCAACGCAAGTTTGAAGGCTAGGCCGTCGAGCTACCACGGCGGTGGTTCTGCCCGTCGCCGCCTGTTGACCGTCTGGGTGCAGCCGAAACCGTGGACACGAGGTGGCCCGCCGATGACAAGGCAGTGTCGAAGCAGCTCGCTCAAACCCGCGCATTGGAGGCCCGGCACAGTCATCGCCGTACTCGCATAAATCGCGGAAAGGCCTGCGCGGAAAGTTTCGTCTCATCTCAGAGCGTCGGATCTTCGAGAATCACGTCAGCTGTTTGCTGATAGTGCCGCATGAGGAGCTCGACTGCGAGTTCGGCATCCCGGTCCAGCACGGCCGTCAAGATTGCCTGATGCTCGTCGGCGACCTTGCGGGTCGAGAAGGCACGACGGATCGAGAGACGCCGATAGCGATAGAGCCGGTCGGTCAATTGCTCGCAGAAGCCGATCAGCGGGGCCGAACCGCACTCGCTGATCAGAGTGCGGTGGAAGATCCGGTGCAGGCGCTCCCATTCGGGATTGTCCTCGAACTGATCGGGATTGAGGGAACGCGGCGTGCGGCTGAGCCGGTGATGCGTGACTACCAACGCCTCCTCCCAGCTGGGTGTCGCCGCCTCCATCGTCTTGCGCAGGGCCAGCGCCTCAAGCCAGCAGCGCGTCATCGTCAGCTCGCGCAGCTCCGACTGGCTGACCGCGGCGACCCGGAAGCCGCGCTGCTCGCGCGCCTCCACCAGCCCCTCGGCCGTTAGCCGGTTGAGGGCCTCGCGCAAGGGCGTTTGGCCGGCCTGATAGGCATCGACCAGGAACCGCATTTGCAGCTTCTGTCCCGGCTTCAGCCGTCCGGACAGCAGATCCTCACGCAGCTTGTCATAGAGATCCGTGGTGCGAGTCGAAGGAACGGGTGCGGTCATGCGCGGCGATGGGGTCCCGGCTGGATCGGACCGCGCCTGACGCAGCCGCGGTTGCCAGACGATTTATACACGTCGGCGGACGGGCAATAAATTTATAAATTTTTGCTTCCCGTCCTGAAATTTCGCAATATAAAGAAGTTGGAAAAATCCTATGCGGTTAGAGGGCGAGCGGTGACTGCACCAGCGGTCGAGGAAAGCCGGTTCAAGGCGCGCTGCTCCTGCGGCATCGACATTCATGCCCATGTCGTGCCGGCGACCTTCCCCGCCTATCTCAGGGGCGCACCGCCGGCCGGCTGGCCGTCGACGGCTCCCGCTCAGGAATGCCATAGGCACATCGTGATCGACGGCCGGACTTATCGCACGGTCTCGGATCGTTGCTGGGACGTTCCCAAGCGCCTCGCCGATCTCGACGCTATGGGCCTTTCGCTTCAGGCGATCTCGCCGATGCCGGAGCTGCTGTCTTACTGGATGGAGGCCGCGCCGGCCGCCGAATTACTGCGCTATGTCAACGACCAGATCGCGGGCATGGTCGCGCAGGCCGGGGGTCGGCTCGTCGGGTTCGGAGCCCTACCGCTTCAGGATATGGACCGCTCGCTCGCGGAGCTCGCCCGGCTGATGCGGGATCCGGGCTTCGCCGGGGTCGAAATCGGTAGCAACGTCAACGGCAAGCCGATTGGCTCCCCCGACTTCGATCCGTTCTTCGAGGCGGCAGAGGATCTCGGAGCGGCGATTTTCGTCCATGCCGTGCGTCCTTGTGGCCAGGACCGGCTGGTCGGCCCGGGGCAATTGCAGCAGGTGCTGGCCTATCCCGGCGAGGTCGGCCTCGCGGCGGCGTCGGTGATCTGCTCGAACCTGATGCTGCGCCGTCCGAAATTGCGGATCGCGTTCAGTCATGGCGGCGGTACGCTCGGACTGCTGTTGCCGCGGCTCGAGGAAGGCCGCCGCGTTTTTCCTGCGTTGCAGGAGAGCATCGCGCTGTCACCGACCGAACAGGCGCGGCGCCTGTTTTACGATGCCCTGGTCTTTGACGAGCCGACCCTGCACCACCTGACCGGCATCTTCGGGGAAACGCAGATCATGATTGGAACGGATTACCCGTTCAATTTTCACGAACGACACCCGGTCGATCGCATCGAGGCGGCCTTTGCCGACGAGCGGCTGCGTCAGCGGCTGGTCAGCGAGAATGCGGCGACCTTCCTCGGGCGTAAGGGCGAGGCATGACATGATGCAGTTCCCCATCACCGGTCTGCGCAGCGTCAGCATCGGCACTCCCGATCTCGCGCGCTCGGAGCATTTCTACACGCAGATCTGGGGCCTTGCCGTCGCGGCGCGGCAAGGTGATGTCGTCTATATGCGCGCCAGCGGCAGCGACCATCACGTGCTCGCTCTGCATCCCAGCGAGAGCCCGGAAATCCTGTCGGTGACCTTTCGCGTCGACGCGGGCGAAAACCTCGAGGCACTCGCTGCGAAAGCCGTTGTCCACGGCGCCACACTGTTGGCGCCGCCGGCGGACAATCCCGAGCCCGATGGTGGCATGGTGATGGTGATCCGCGAGCCTCAGGGTGGCGTTTTCCGCTTCGTCCAAGGCGACTGGCAGCACGCCGATGCGCGGGAAGAGCGCGACCGCCCGCTGCGGCTGGCGCATGTGAACCTCAACAGCGCGGATGTCGCTGCGGAGACGGCGTTCTACCAACAGGCGCTAGGCTTCGTCCTGACCGACCGCTCCAAAATCATGGCTTTCCTGCGCTGCAACAGCGACCACCATGCCGTCGTCCTCGCCGAGGCCAAGGCGAACGGGCTGAACCATATCGCCTTTCTCCTGCCCGACTGGGAATCGGTGATGCGCGCCTCCGGGCGCCTCGTCGACGCCGGCTATCCGATCGCCTGGGGCGTCGGGCGGCACGGGCCAGGCGACAATGTCTTCGCCTATTTCGTCGACCCCGTCGGCTTCGTCGTCGAGTTCACGGCGGAAGTCCTCCAAGTCGACGACAGCTATCGTGTGCGCGGGCCGGAGGAATGGATCTGGCCGCCGGGGCGAACCGACCATTGGGGCATCGCGCCGCCGAAGGCTGATCACGTCAAGGCCGCGCAGACAGCCATCGTCTATCGCCCTGCGGCCTTGCCGCCGGGCGCCAGCTAACTGCAGGATCGCTCCCTTGAGCCAACCGGAACGCGAATTCACGAATGATTACCAAGTCGTCGTAGTCGGGTTCGGCCCGAGCGGCGCGGTCGCCGCAAGCCTGCTCGGGCATCACGGCATCCGCAGCCTCGTCATCGACCGGCAGTGCGCGGTCTACGACAAGCCACGGGCGATCGCGATCGATCACGAGATCATGCGGCTGCTCGACAATCTCGGCGTCGCGGACCAGGTGCTTCCGCATGTGGCGCCGTTTCCGCCTTCCGAGCATTTCGGCGCCGACGGCCAGCTCATCCGCCGCATCGACATGGTTCCGGAGCCCTATCCGCTCGGCTATACGCCGACCATGGTCTTCACCCAGCCGCCGGTGGAGGCCGCCTTGCGCGAGCACGCCGCGCACTACGAATCCGTCGAGGTCTCGCTCGGAACGGAACTCGTCAGTTTCGAGCAGACCCCGAGCGGAGTCACACTGACGCTTGTCGGCGATGACGGTTCGCAAAAGACGGTCCGCGCCGACTACCTGATCGCCTGCGACGGCGCCTCCAGCGGCGTACGCGAGCGGCTCGGTATCGGGCTCGCGGACCTCGTCTTCGACGAGCCCTGGCTGGTCGTCGACGTGCTGGTGAATGAGGACGCGGCAGGCAAGCTGCCACAGACTGCGGCGCAGTATTGCGATCCGCGTCGTCCCACGACTTTCATCATCGGGCCGGGCAATCATCGCCGCTGGGAGATCATGCTGCTACCAGGCGAGGACGCGCGGGAAGCGCAGAGGCCCGAGCAGGTCTGGAGTTTGCTCGCCCGGTGGCTGACGCCGGCAGACGGCACCCTCTGGCGCTCGGCCAGCTATCGCTTCCACGCGCTGGTCGCAGAACGCTGGCGCGACGGCCGCGTCTTTATCGCCGGCGACGCGGCCCATCAGCAGCCGCCGTTCATTGGCCAGGGCATGTGCCAGGGTGTGCGCGACGTCGCCAATCTGATCTGGAAGCTAGCGCGTGTGCTCGAAGCCCGCTCCGGCGAAAGTCTGCTCGACAGCTACGAGGAAGAGCGCAGCCGCCATGTCCGCGAGTTGACGACGCGGATTAAGGCGATCGGGCAGGTAATCTGCGAGCGCGATCCGGTGGCCGCCCGGGCGCGCGACGCCCGCATCCTCGCGGAAGGCGGCGGCCAGCCGCGCACCATCACGCGCCAGGAAATCGTCCCTCCGCTGGCGGCGGGCCTGCTCACCACGAGAGACGACCCCGCGAAAGGCAAGCTCTTTCCGCAGCCCTGGGTGAGGGTGGCGCAAAGGTGCGGCCGGCTCGACGAGGTCGCGGGGGCGGGTCTGCGCCTGATTGTCGAGCCGGGACTTGCCGCTGAGCTGCAGCCGGAGCTCGCGCGATGCTCCTCCGCGCTAGGCCTGAACCTCATCGTCGTGTCTCCCGAAGCGAACCACGCTGCCGCCGCTTCGCATACCGGCATCACCGTCACGGAGAGGGACGGTGTCCTCGCCGACTGGTTCGCCGCACATGGCTGCCGCGCTGCGATCGTGCGGCCCGACCACTACGTCTTCGGCGCGGCCGCCGACCAAGTGGGGTTAGGCAGCCTGCTCAACGAGTTGCGGGACCGCCTGGCGCCGGGCGCAGCTCTTACCCAGCCGCAACCCACCCGCAGCTTCCACTAAAGGATTCCATTCCATGCGCTTCGCGACATTCCAGATCGACGGCTCCCCAAGCTGGGGCCTGATCGACGGCGAGGAGGCGGTCGATCTTGGCGCGACGCTGCGCGGCCGCTTTCCCGACCTGAAATCGGTCATCGCAGCTGATGCTATCGCCGCGGCTGCGGCGGCCGCGCCGGGCGCGCCGCGTCACCCACTCTCGGCCATCACTTGGCTGCCGGTGCTGCCAAACCCGGACAAAATCCTCTGCGTCGGGTTGAACTACGAGATGCACCGCAAGGAGACCGGCCGGGCCGAGGTCCAGAACCCGACCATCTTCGCTCGCTTCGCCAATTCCCAGATCGGCCATGGAGCGGACATGGTCAGGCCGCGCGTCTCGCAGGATCTCGACTTCGAGGGCGAGCTCGCGATCATTATCGGCAAAGCCGGGCGCTACATCTCCCGGGCCGAAGCGTTCGACCATGTCGCGGGCTATGCTTGCTACAACGAAGGCAGCGTCCGCGATTTCCAGTACCACACTCACCAGTTCACCCCGGGCAAGAACTTTCCCGGCACCGGCGCCTTCGGACCCTGGATGATGACACCCGACGAGCTGGGTGACCTGAACGGGCTCAGGCTGCAGACGCGGGTCAACGGCCAGATCGTGCAGGATGCGACGTTGGGCCAGATGATCTTCGATATCCCGCGGATCATCGAGTATTGCTCGGCCTTCACGCGACTGGAGCCCGGCGACGTCATCGCAACCGGAACGCCGGGCGGCGTCGGCGCCAAGCGCACCCCCCCACTCTGGCTGAAGCCCGGTGACACCGTGGAGGTCGAGATCGATCGCCTCGGTACGCTGCGCAACGGAGTCTGCCAGGAGGGCTGACGACCGGAACCCCCATCACAAGCAAAAACGATCCCGGAGGAAACGATGCCCAAGCTCTCATGGTTGCTCTCGGCCGCTATCGCTCTGGCGGCGGCATCCCAGGCCCAAGCTCAGACTTGGCCGCAACGCCCCGTCGCTCTAATCGTACCGCAGGCGGCGGGCAACAGTCCGGACATCTTGGCGCGCGTGCTCGCCGACAAGCTCTCGCGTAGCCTCGGCCAGCAGGTCTATGTCGAGAACCGGACGGGTGCGGCCAACATCGTCGGCACACAGGCGGTCGCGCGCGCCACACCGGACGGCTACACCCTGCTCTTCGCCACCTCGGCATCGCTCTCGACCAACCCGCATACCTTCAAGAAGCTCTCCTACGACCCGGTCAAGGACTTCGCGCCGATCGGGCTGGCGGCACGCAGCCACCATGTCCTGCTTGTCGACCCGAAGCTGCCGATCCATTCGCTCGCCGACCTGATCGCACAGGAGAAGGCGAAACCGGGCTCTACTAGCCTGGCGGTTGACAGCGAGCGCAACATCTCTGGGCTGATCGGCCAGACCATCAACCGGCGTGCTGGCATCGGAATGGTGCTGGTTCCCTATGCCTCGGCGGCGAACTCGATCCAGGATGTGATTGCGGGCCGTGTCCAAGCGACCATCCAATCCGCTTCTGTCGCGGAGCCCTTCATCAAGGAGGGCACGCTGCGGCCGATCGCGGTAGCCGGGACGAAGCGCCTCGCGTCGATCCCGAACGTGCCTGCCATCGCTGAATCCCTCGCAAGCGCGGATATCGGTGGCTGGTTCATGGTGATGGCGCCGACTGGCACGCCACCGGAGATTGTTCAGACGCTCAGCCAGAAGATTAGCGAGGCCCTCCAGCAACCCGATGTGCGGGAGCGCGCGCCCTCGCTCGGCTTCGACGTCGATGTTGGCCCGCTGGGGACCCCCGCCGGCGCCTCGGCCTTTCTCGGCAAGGAGATCGCGACGATGGGCGCGCTGATCAAAGAGTTCGGGATCGAGCCCCAATAGTTGTCCGAGAATCCCAGTGAAAGAGCGTGCCTGATCAGACGCTTACAGGGCGGCTTTGCATCCATCCAAAAAAGGCGCCGGGGTGCTAGCCAAAGCCGGCAAATCGCGCATCGGGAGCCTCCGCCGCGAGGGGGATATCTATGCGATATTACCGGTTGAGCTGCGGGTAGCCTGCGTTGGCTGTTCGAACCGGTGAGAGTGCCGCCTAGTCTGCATCGGTACGTTGGCGTCTCGTCGGCCGCCCTTCTTGGGGCTTCTGCCATACGCGCCGATCCTGATGGAACAGGCGGCGACAGGCCAGGCTTCAATCAGATTGCCTGTCGTTTTGCCCGAGCCGCAGAAATTTTCTCGTCCAGCCAACCCACTCGTAGCTGTGGGATCGAAGCGATCAACTCTCTCGTGTAGGTCTCGGTAGGCGATGTGAGGACCTGCTGAGCTTCGCCCACCTCTACGATTTTCCCCTTTTGCATGACCATGATCCGATCGGAAACCGCTTTTGCCGCGGAGAGATCATGCGTGATGAACAAAATTGAGAGGAGCATTTCCGACTGCAGACGCAGCAGCAGCTTCAAGACCTCCTCCGCGACGATCTGGTCGAGAGCCGAGGTGACCTCGTCGCAAATCAGCAGACTTGGCTCGGCGGCCAGCGCACGCGCGATGGCGACGCGCTGCTTCTGCCCGCCGGAAAGGGATTTCGTCTTCCGATGGAGCAGGCGCTCGTCGAGTTCGACCGCAGCCATAAGCGACCGGATCCTTTCCTCCCGCATGGCGCTGGGTAATTTGAAAAAGAGCTTTAAGGGGCGCTCGATCGTTGTTTTTACCGAGTGACGCGGATTCAGGGCCGTGTCGGCCATCTGATAGATGAACTGGATTCGTCGGAGCTGATCCGCGGAACGACCCTTATATGAACTGGGAAGCACCGTCCCCTCGAAGCGAACTCGGCCGTTCGTAGGAGATAGGATGCCTATCAAGGCTCGCGCCAACGATGACTTTCCGGAGCCGGACTCGCCGACGATGGCCATTGCCTGCCCCTTCGTCAGCGAAAAGTTGATGTTGTGAAGCACCTGAAAGGCGCCGTAATGGGCGTCGAGAGCTTCGATACTTAGCAGTTCCGGTGCGAGGCCTGTGTCCGTTCTCTGCGGTTTCGCGAGCGCACGCACTGCCCAGAGCGATTTAGTGTAATCGTCCTTCGGCGCTTGCAACATGGTGGCGGTATCCGCCGTCTCGACGACCCGGCCATGTCGTAGGACGACGATCCGGTCCGACATCTGAGCGACCAGCGCCAGATCGTGAGAGATATAGACCCCACTCAGGCGGTGGTTCCGGATCACCTGTCGCAAGGCGCTCAGCACGCCGATCTGCGTCGTCACGTCGAGTGCCGTCGTCGGCTCGTCGAAGATGATCACATCCGGCCGGCAGGACATCGCCATGGCGATCATGGCGCGCTGAAGCTGGCCGCCCGAGACCTGGTGCGGGAAGCGCAGAGCGAGCTCCGCCGGCAGGCCCAACTCTCCATAGATTGCCGCGGCCTCATCTCTGGCTTTCTGCGGCTCAAGCAGCCCATGCTGGACGGCCGCCTCGATATGCTGATCGATCAAGCGCCGGCACGGGTTGAAGCTCGCCGCTGCCGATTGCGCGACATAGGCGATGCGAACGCCGCGCAGGTCGCGGCGCCGGCTCTCAGCGAGCTTGAACAGATCGGTCCCTTCGAAGGCGACAGAGCCAGCCGTGACCACGCAATTCCGGGCGAGATAACCCATCAGGGCGAGACCGAGCGTCGATTTTCCTGCGCCGGATTCTCCAATGATCCCGAGGACTTCACCCGTGTTGAGAGACAGATCGATACCCTGGAGTATCGGGTCCATCCGGCCATCAGCGTTGGCCGCGATCGACAAATCCGTAACCGCAAGCAGGACCGGCAAGGCACTCACCATCACGAAGAGGCCCCGGTCTGTGCGTCGATCAGCCAATCGACGATGAAGTTCATCGATATGGAAAGCAGCGCGATCGCCCCGGCCGGAACCAACGGCGTGATGTCTCCAAATGCGAGCAGGGCCGCGCTGTCGCGGGCCATGCCCCCCCAATCGGCCAGCGGCGGCTGGATGCCGAGACCCAGAAAACTCAACGACGACACGAAAAGGAAGATGAAGGAAAAGCGGGCGCCGACCTCGGCCAGCAGTGGCCCTGCAATGTTGGGCAGGACCTCGCTCGAGGCGATCCAGACATATCCCTCGCCGCGCAGACGCGCTGCCTCGATGAAATCCAGCGCCACGATGTTGCCGGCAGAAGCGCGCACGATGCGATAATAGCGGGTGGCGTCGAGCACCGCGATGATTGCGATCAGCGAAGCGGTCGAGGTGCCGAATACGGTCAAGGCCAGCAGAGCCAAGATCAGCTGCGGCAAGGCCATGATCACATCGACGAGCCGCGCCGTGAGCAGATCAGTCAGGCCGCCCGCCAAGGCCGTCACCAGTCCGAGAGTGCAGCCAAGAATGCAGGCCAGTACGGTCGCCGAAAGTGTCACGGCCAGCGTGTTGCGCCCTCCGTAAAGCATGCGCGACAGCATATCGCGGCCGATCGAATCTGTTCCCAGCCAGAATGTCGCGCTCCACGGTTCGAAACTGCCACCGACGACTTGTGCTTCGGCATAAGGCGCCAAAAGCGGAGCGAAGAGCGAAACCAGGCAGATCAGCGCGACGACGGCCAAGCCCAGCCTGGCCGTAAAAGGAGCGCTGCCAAGAAGAGACGCCATGCCCACCGTCACGCCCTGGGATAAAGCAGTCGCGGATTGCAGATGATCGAAACGATATCTGCAAGCGTGTTGAACGTGATGAACGCGGTCGCGAAGATCATGCTGACCGCCTGCACCACGACGATATCTCGCTTCCCGACGGCATCGACGAGCAGTTGCCCCAGGCCCGGATAGACGAAGACCGTCTCGACGATCACGACGCCGACGATAAGATAGGCGAGAAGAAGCGCTACCACGATCGCGATCGGCGCGATCGCATTCGGCAAGGCGTGGTGCACGACGACCCGGCGCTGCTTTACGCCCTTGAGGATCGCCATCCGGATATAGTCGTTTCCAAGAACGTCGAGGATAGCAGCGCGGGTCATGCGCAGCATGTAGGCGACGACGATCACGCAAAGAGTGACGGCCGGCAGGAATGCCACGTAGAACTTGTCCTGGGTCGCCATGCCAGGCCGGATGTCCGCCGAGCTCGGAAACAACCCCCAGCTCACGGACAGGAGATAGATCAGGAGATAGGCGACCAGGAATTGGGGCGACGAGATCAGACTTGCCGCGACGATGTTGCAGACGCGGTCGAAAAGCGATCCGCGCCACGTCGCGCAAGCCAGACCGAGCAGCAATGCCAGCGGCAGCGATGCCGTGGCCGAAACCAGGAACAGAAAGAGTGTATTGGCCAACCTGTCACGAAGGAGATCGGAGACCGGAAGCCCATTGGCCAGCGAGCGCCCTAGATCTCCGCTCAGCAGCCGTGCCAGCCAAGCGAAGTAGCGCGCGACGACCGGCTCGTTCAGTCCGAGCTCTTGCCGCAGATGGGCGACGGCCTGCGGGGTAGCGTTCTGGCCGAGCAGGGCTTCGGCGGCATCGCTGGGCAGAGCCTGCACCAGGGCGAAGACGACGACGGACACAGCCAGCAATGTCACCAGAGCCAACCCGATCCTGCGAAGGATCAGGCTGGCGACTGGATGGCGGCTCACGTGGAAATTCCTGCGCTGGAACTCCTGCATCGCTTAAGCGAACCACCAGCGCTCGGCGATCTTGAAGTCGTCCGCTTCGGCGTTACCGCCGATCTGGCCGTGCCGCAATTTGGAGGAATGGGCGCCGGTATAGTTGGCAAATGCGGGGATGACGGTGGGACCATCCTGGTAGAGCATCGTCTGAAGCTCGACATAGCGTTCCCGCCTCGCATTCTGATCGAGCATGGCCCGCGCCTCGGTCAGCAACTGGTCGAAACGCGGGTTCTTCCAGGACGTCTCGTTGAAGGACGAGCCCGAGGAGTAAACCGTCGTCAGGATCATATCGGCCGTCGGACGCCCGACCCAATAGCTGGCGAGGAATGGGCGCTTCATCCAGACATTGGCATAGTACCCGTCCCGCGGTTCGCGGACCACATTGATGTCAATTCCGGCCGGAGCCGCATATTCCTTGAACAGAGCACAGGCGTCGACGCATCCCGCATATGGGGAATCGGAGCCGCTGAGCGAGACCTCGAGCTTGCTCAGGCCGGCTTGCTTGAGATGGAATTTCGCCTTGTCGATGTCGTAGCCGCGTTGCGGCAAGTCCTTGGCGTAGAAGGGATCGGACGGCGCGATCGGATGGTCGTTGCCGATCGTGCCGAAGCCCTTGAGGATCTTTTGCACATGGGCTTCGCGGTTGAACGCGTATTTCAGCGCCATGCGAACTTCGCTGTTGGCAAACGGTGCGTTGGTTACCTGCATCGGGAAGACGTGGTGATGCCGCGTCGGCACCGAAAACACCTCGAGCCCCGCCCGTCGCTTGAGGAGATCGATCGTCTGCATGTCGGCGGGAACGATGACGTCGACCGCATTGGTCAGCAGCGCATTCGTGCGGGCGGTTGCATCGAGCAGGGCCCGAAACTCGAAAGCATCGAAGAAGGCACGATCCGACCGAAAATAATTCGGGTTCCGCGTCCCCGTTGCGCGCACGCCCGCCGCGAATTCGGTCAGCTTGTACGGACCTGTCCCGATTCCGGAGAGAACGTCGAGCTTGCCATCGATCTCGGGGCAGATCTGAAGCTGGAAGATCGATGTGTAGTAGGAAAAATCGGCGTTGCCGCGCTTGAGGACGACGACGACCTTGTCGGGGCCGTCGGTCTTGATCTCCTCGATATCCGCCAGCAGCGAGCGCGCTCCTGATTTGTTGGTCTCGCCGCGATGATAGTTGATCGAGGCAACGACATCTGCCGGAGTCAGCGACTTGCCGTTGTGGAACTCGACACCTTTTCGGATGGTGAATGTCCATGTCCTGGCATCGGGCGAAACATCCCACCGCTCCGCCAGTTCAGGCACCAGTTCGCCGGCAGGGCTGATTTCCGTCAGGTTGTTGCGCAGCGTGCCGCGCGCGAGCGTCACCTTGAACGCTTCGCCGACCCGGGATGGGTCGAGATCGTCGACCGTGGAGCCGGTTCCAAAGCCCACGCGCAGCGTGCCGCCGCGCTTCGGCTGGTCCGCCGCGTAAGCGAGCGTACCGCCGAGCGCGGGAACGAGCGTGATTCCGGCGGCACCGGTCAGGAAGCGCCGGCGATTGATCTTTCCCGGCGCGTTGTAGACGGAATGGTCATTCTCAAATCCTGGCATTGTCCATCTCCCCTTGGGACGTCAGGCATTCCATTCGGTGACAGGCTCGCCATGGTAGTTGGCGACATAGGCGTGGAACTTCGCGATCTCGATTTCGGTCGTGGCGGCATCCCAGCCGAGTTCACGGCCCGCCGTTTCGGCCGCGGTCCGCACGGCTTCGCGCGGAATGGAAGCGCGCCAACCCAGGCCGGTTCGGCGGAACAGCAGGTCGACCAGCGTCTGCGCCTTTTCATGGCGCGCGGCGTAGGCGATGTCGGCAACCTTGACCTCTGGATGGGAAATGACGAGGGGCGGGGAATTTTGATTCTCCGGGAAGGACCTCGCCGAATAATCCGGCCTCTTCTCGCTTCCCGAAGGCTTGAGCTTCCCGACTACGGCCGCGACCACCTCTCGTGCCGCGTCGCGATGAAACATGATGGCGGCCCAGGTGATCGTCAGGACGTTTGGCAGGCCCTCCGGCTCGAGATCCTGGAGGACGCTGAACGGCATCCGGCGTCCCTTGGGCAGCGCAGGATCGTAAGTGATAGGCCGAATACCCGCCCAGGACTGCAGGACGTCCTTTCGCTCCAGACGAATGCCCGGCAGTAGATAATTGATCTCGTCGAGCAGGAAGGAGATGTCCTCCTCCAGCGGGCGGACATCGTCGATATCGCCCTCATAGACCGTCTCGGTCGGGCCGACGAAGTGCAGATCGCCCCAGGGTAGGCAGGCGATGCCCTCGTTCTCGCGGTTGATCCCCGCCAACCCCTGGCCGGCGCATTCGGGCGGTAGCCGGACGAGGAAATGTACGCCCTTGACGCCGACGACCTTTCGGGGCGCCCGGCCGGCACCCCGCATGCCGCCATTGACCTTATCGATCCAGGCTCCCGCCATATTGAGCAGAACGGGGGCGGAGACGGTGACGGTTGCTTTCTCGCGAACGAGTTCGTCGCGCAATGTCACCGTCCAGCGATCGTTGACACGCTCGATCGTGACTGCCGAGGTGTAGTTGCGCACGATCGCACCCATGCGCTCGGCATCGAGAACGCAATCGAGGCAAATGCGCTCCGGCCAATCGAATTGGTAATCGTCGAAGGACACAACGCTTTCGAGTTTCTCGGGCGCTCGAAGCCATTTGGCCAGCGGCATGGTTTGCGCAACGGCAGCCGACCTGCGCCGAAACGCCAGCGGAAGTCGCCGGCCGGCCACAAGTTTTAATAAGGCGGCGCCCAGCCCGACCTGCCAGCCGGGAAAGGGGGAGTCCCGATAGACCGGGATGGACAAAGTCATGCGGCGCGCGCGCTCGGGCGTCGTGGCCACGAACTCGTCGCTGGCAAGGCTCGATTTCCGCGCGACGCGGATCGCGGTGAAGAGCTTCCCTGGATGGCGCAGGAACTCCCATGGCGAATAGGCGGGTGCGAGATATCGCAGGCCGCAATGCAGCACTCGCCCGGACCGGCTCGTCGCAGCGGAGGCAAAATCGTCCTTCTCGACCAGCAGCACCCGATAGCCGGCAGCCGCGAGATGCTGCGCAGAACTCGCGCCGCTGATGCCGCCCCCCACGACGATCACGTCGAACGACGCATTCTGAAGCTCAGCGAGCGGAGTTCTCATGAGGCAGCCGTCAAATAAGAGCGAACCCGGCTACCCTACGCCCTCGTTCCCGTTTGTAAATAAGTTTCGATAATCGATATTTTTCCCTTATAGGGAATTTGTAGGCGATCGTTTTGCGCCGGAGTTCCTTCCAAAAGCCAAAGGCTGTAAGCCTGCGCCGAACCGATTTTGCGGATGTTTAGGGATGAAAAGATCGACCAAGGACGGCGCTGCGCAGGCGGTGGTCTCCCATCTGGCTGGTCGGCCTGCGGAGCCCACTAGGTTATCGCCTGCCGAGACAGCGTCATTCCCGGAGCTTTCCGAACTTGGCGAGCGCCTTAATCGCATGCGCAAGGAGCGCGGCCTGACGCTCGACGATGTCGCCAAGATCACCGGCATTGGCCGCTCGACATTGTCCAAGATCGAAAACGGCCAAATGTCGCCGACCTATGATCTGCTCGCCAAGCTGGCGACCGGGATGAAGATCGATTTGGCGACGCTGTTCAACAGCCCGCAGCCGCCACGCGGTACGGCACGCAGCATCACGCGCAAGGGCCAGGGATCTCTATCCATCACAGGCACCTATCGCCACGAGTTGCTGGCGGAGGATTTGACCCGCAAATCCATGCTGACATTCAAGACGGTCGTGACGGCGCGTTCCTTAGATCAATTCACCGATTGGTCCCGCCACAGGGGCGAGGAGTTCCTGGTTGTGATCTCCGGAACCGTGGAAGTGCATACGGAAGTGTATGCGCCGGTCACGCTGGAAGCAGGAGATTCGATCTATTTCGACGGGGACATGGGGCACGCCGTCTTGTCGGTCAGTGAGCATGATGCCGAGGTTATTTGGGTGTCCATCGATGGTCCATCGATGGCTTATCAGACGTGAGAAGTGATCCGGACTAGAAGAGTGCGATCGGCATCTGGTCAGGTCTTCGGCCCCAGGCCCGCTGATAAGCCTCGTCCCAGACGGGGAGCGGATAAGCGGCGCGGAACCAGTCGAAGCGACGTCGAGGATCAGGCGCTTGAAGAAAGTGGCGTGTTTCACGACCTTGCTGGCATGCTCGATAACGAATCTTAGCAAGTCGAGGGGCAGGTTCTTGCTCTTGATGGTCGGCAGGGCGGCGTGGGGGACGAGAGCGGTCAGTTGTTCGAAGGTCTTCGGCGCCGTGTCGCCGATCAGCAAGACCAAAGCGGCCCATCATTTGGCCGCGGTTGACCGTGCCTGTGTGCCGGCGGCCCGAAGGCTATTCACGCAGGATGCGAGTTTAGCAGCCATTGCGATCGGGCTCTCTGAAACGCCCATAAAGACCGAACCGGGATCGTGCATGCGTCCCAATCGTGCATGCGTCCCAATAAGAAAGGCGCCAGGCAATGAGCCGGGCGCCGTATGCGCTGTTCTCAGGCCACGGCCTTGAAGGGCGGCGGGGCGTAGGCCCAGGGCATCAGTTCGTCGATCTGGCTTT
>UCLR01000056.1 GCA_900473415.1 Hyphomicrobiales bacterium | reverse complement strand
GACGGACTGCCCGGTAATTGTGGCGGTATCATCCCCGTCCGCAGTGGATGCATGCCGGTGAAGAAGGCGTTGCGGCCGGCCGTGCAGCTCTGTTCTGCGTAGTAGTGGGTGAAAAGCGCCCCTTCCTGCCCGATCCGGTCGATATTGGGCGTCTCTCCGACCATCAGACCGCGATGGTAGATGCTCGGCTGCATCAAACCGATGTCATCGCCCATGATGAAGAGGATGTTCGGGCGGGCCGGCGCCTGGGCGGGTGCCGGCGCCTGCGCGGCGGCCGGCGTCACCGTCGCGGCACAGATGAGCGCGGTCGCGCCCAAAAGCGCCGTTCGTGACGCGATGCGGGCCTCGGTAAGGATGCAGCTCAACCACGACGGGCTATCCGAAGCGACATTTGGTTGTTCCGCAGGAGTTCCACGTTGCATGTTTTCTCCTCCTCTTTCAGTTCTGGAACTGCGCGGCTGCCTCTGGGGGACTGCTCGACGCATTGGATTTGGACAGGGTTTGTCGGGCCGTCGACGGGCTCAGCACCACGAGCCGCCGGACCGAGGCGCCGGTGGCATTCGAGAGCTATGGCAGCGGTTCAGTCTCGGATGGCTTCCCGGCCGTCCGCTACTAGGGTTTGCCCGGAAACTGGCGGCGGTAGACCCTGATTCTGCAGTGGATCAGGGCGTTTGACTGTGAACCCGATGAGCGCTCAAAGCGCCTCAGGTGGGCGCAGGTCACCGATTGCTCGACAGCATCGCGGTTCAGGGTTTAACGTAGCCATGGCGATTGCGGGGGGACCGCATGACCGAGGCTGTCACGCAGGGAATTGCGGATCCGCGTCGGAACTTCCCGACCCGCTTCAGGCCGCGCGTCGTCCTGACCTTTTCAGCCCTGGTTTTCGCAGCGTTCATCGTTGTCGCGGCCCTGGTGTTTTCTCATGCCCTGAACAACAGACAGGCGATCCGGGACCAGGTATCGAACTCGGCGGTCGCGCTCTCCTTCGGCTTCGATCAGGAGGTGGCCGCCGGCAGCGCACTTCTGAAGGGGCTGTCTTCGTCGCCGGCGTTGAAAGCGGGAGACGCCAGGGCGTTCTACGAGCAGCTCAAGGCGACGCCAATTCCGGAGGGATCCTGGCTGATCCTCCAGGATCTCGATGGACAGGTCGTAAACACCCTCCTGCCGTTCGGCGCTTCCCTTCCCAGGCACCGGGACTTCCCGACCTATCCGGAGGCGCTGAACCGGATACGGGAGCGGGGATGGACAGTGTCCGGCCGGATGGGGAGCATCGTGAAGGCCGGTTCGACCGTCATCGCGCTCAGCCTGCGGCTCGACCACCCCGACGGTACTATGAAAGGCTTCATCACGACCGTCCTGTCGCAGGATCGCCTTGGCGCCGTCCTCCGCGATCAGAAGTTACCGGCCAAGTGGATGAGGGGTCTATACGATCGAAAGTTTCAGCCCATCGTCACCGAGAGGGACGGTGCGACCGCCTCGCTCATTCCTATGCCCAAGGCTCTCGCAGCGCTTCTCGCCTCCGGCAGCCAGGACGACCCGCCGGCAGAAGGCTTTATCGAAGGCGTTGATGATCGTGGGGTCGCCGTCCTCGCCGCGTACCGGCGGTCGGCGGCGACAGATTGGACCAGTGTCGTCGTCGCACCTCTCGCCGTCGTCAACGCACCGATCCGAGG
The DNA here is from genome assembly GCA_900473415.1 of Hyphomicrobiales bacterium. GTDB lineage: Bacteria > Pseudomonadota > Alphaproteobacteria > Rhizobiales > Beijerinckiaceae > Allobosea. The sequence continues at coordinate 23,220 of UCLR01000056.1, read as the reverse complement.
TGGCCTCACGCAGATGGCCGGTCCGACCGCATTTCTGCTCATCGTAGGTGGTTTGGCCGCTCTGTTCACGGCGCGGCAGGTCGAGCGCCCGATGAGGACACTTTCCCAGCAGGTCACACAGGCGAAGAGCGAGGTCATCCAGCTTTCCGAGCAACTTCTCGCGCTGCAGGAGGAAGAGCGTCAGCGCATCGCCCGCGAACTGCACGATTCGACGGCTCAACATCTTGTCGCGACCAACCTGCGGTTGATGCGGTTGGTTGGGGAAATTCGACACAGCCCGGCCGCCGCGAAGATCTGCGAGGAGATCGGTGACCTGCTAGACACGGCGCTTCTGGAGTTGCGCGTCTTCACGTACCTGCTTCACCCGCCCAATCTTGCCAAAGAGGGCCTGCATGCGACGCTTCGGGAATTCATCGACGGTTTCGCGGCGCGGACAGGATTGCAGGCGTGGGTGCGCGTGGCCAACGCGGTGAACGAAGCTCCGTCGGATATCCAACGGTCCATCCTGCGGGTGGTGCAGGAGGCCCTCACCAATGTCCATCGGCACGCTGACGCATCGCATGTCCATGTCGGCGCAAAGGTCGTCGGGGGGTGCCTGGTCGTTCGAGTCCGCGACGATGGTCGGGGCATGCCGGCGAGCGCCGGCGCCGGAGGCCGTCTGCGAATGGGCGTTGGCATTCCCGGCATGCATGCGCGCTTGCGGCAGTTCGGCGGCGACCTGAAGATCAGGACTAGATCCAAGGGGACATCGCTGTTGGCCTATGTGCCTTTGCCGCGGCAATCAGGGCGGATCTGAAACAGCCTTCTGGAAGTCTGCTCGCGGTGTCATCCATATCGAACGACTCTGGGCGCAATACGCAATTTCAGGGTTTACCTCCGTCGATTTCAGGGTTCTGCACCGGCTCTGCCGGAAGGTATCTGCGATATATATAGCAGCATGGCTGTTCCTGCGGCTCGCTCCAGTCACCCATCCGGATCCGAAAGCGCCCCGTGATGACGCGGATTTTGATCGCCGACGACCACGACGTAGTCCGATCCGGGGTGCGGTCGATTTTGGAGGGGCAGGCGGGCTGGGAGATTGTTGGCGAGGCCGAGAACGGTAAGGACGCGGTCGACCGGGCTTTGGCCACCCGTCCGGACGTCGTCGTGCTCGACTACGCGCTGCCGGTGCTGAATGGGATCGAGGCGACCCGCCAGATCCGCGCCCGCGTCCCCGGTGCAGAAGTCTTGATCTTCACGATGCACGACACGGCAACCCTGGTGCGGGAGGTCCTCGAGGCCGGCGCGAAAGGCTTCTTGCTCAAATCGGACGCGCGCCGATTCCTGATTGCCGCCGTGGAGACACTTTCCACCCACAAGCCCTTCTTCACGGGCAAGGTGTCCGAGGCGCTCCTCGAAACCTATCTCGCGAAAGGCACGCCGACGGAATCCGTGCTGACGTCGCGGGAGAGGTCCGTCGTTCAGCTCATCGCCGAGGGGAAGACCAACAAGAAAATCGCTGACACTCTTAGCATCAGCCTGAAAACAGTCGAAACCCATCGGGCCTCGGCGATGAGGAAGCTCAACCTCGACACGACCGCGGCGCTGATCCGCTACGCGATACGCAACAAGCTGGTGGAAGCCTAATCCACTATTCGATGGGAACGTGTAGCCCGCCGCAAGGAAGCCGATCCTGGTCGGCCGTGACCAAAGTGCGCGTCCTGTCATGTTAGGCGCGCTCATGTTTGACCCATCCGAAATTATCACGCCACGGCCCGCGAGAGTTGATTTCGGCAATCTCGCAAGGCGCTTCGTGAGTCCGTTTTCGGGCCACGAACGAGCGACCGCTTCTGGCACTGCCCAGCCTTCTCGAGGCATCAGTCTAAAAAGCGGCGCAAGTGGCCGGTTGCCCGGCCTGGTTTGCGCACCATGCCGCGGCGCTTCCTGTGCGAACCTCAGCCGATGGCTTCAAATGCCTTTCGGCGTTCGGTGCCAGTCAATTGACAGCCCGATGGGATCGACGGACTCTTCGTATCGATCCGGGCAGCGATTAAGCGATAAGGGGCGGGCGTGGCTCGCCACGGGTCTTCTCGGGTTTGTGCTCGGATGGGTTGTCGCATCGAGGTCGGCTCTGATCCTGGGCGAGCTCTCCGATGTTTCGAACTTTGAGGGCGCCTATGCGATGGCCGCGATTTTCTACGTTGGCCCTGCTGGCGGGCCGGTGGCAGCGATCCTCGCCGCCTGGATGGGATGGCGATGGTCCGGCCGGCGGAAGCAATTTCTGTAGCCGCGTGCGGGTAGAAGGCTCCCCAAGACTCCGCCCCCGGTGCGATTTCGGCCATGGCGCGCGAAGCTCAGTAGGTCGGTTTCCGGAGGGCTCCGATGTCTGCTAAGGGCGCCGAGTGCCCCTGCTCTGTGCTATCGTCGGAGTGGATGTCGCATCTGAGTGGGATGCGGGCATGCGACCGAAGCTCATATGACTAAGCCGCGCCCAGCCTTGAACGCGGGAGGCTCGATCGGGTCTTGGCATTCAGGTCAACGATGGTTGGCTCCTGTCAGGTTCAACAGCGATGGATCACCCGTCGCCCATCCCGTGACGAGGCCGCTGGTCAGGTTGCCGGGCGCGCTGGCACACCCTTTGCTCAGCCTTAGGCGCAAGCCTAATCTCATGATGACCATGTTTTGCGGAGGTGACCGATGGTGCTGATGATGAACCGGCGGGGTGCGCTTGGACTGGGAGTGGGCCTCGCCTCGACGGCGATGACATCCGGTAGCTTCGCTCAGGGCAAGAAGCCGCTGAGCGTGGCCGCGATCTATACGGTCCCGGTCGAGCAGCAATGGGTCTCGCGCATCCACAAGGCGCTCAACTCCGCCAAGGATCGCGGCGACATCACCTATAGATTCTCTGAGAACGTCGCCAACACCGATTATGAGCGCGTCATGCGCCAGTATTCGACCGAGGGCGCCGATCTCGTCGTTGGCGAGGTCTTCGGTGTGGAACGCGCCGCCCGCAAGGTCGCGACCGACTTTCCGAAGGCCGCCTACCTGATGGGCTCCTCCTTCCAGCCCTCGAAGCCGAACTTCTCGGTCTTCGACAATTTCATCCACGAGCCCTCGTTCCTAACCGGCATGGTGGCCGGCAAGGCGACGAAGTCGAACGTCATCGGGCTCGTCGGCGGCTATGCCATCCCCGAGGTCAACAGGCTGATGAACGCCTTTATGGAGGGCGCGCTTTCGGTCAATCCGCAGGCCAAATTCCTCGTGACCTTCATCAACTCCTGGTACGATCCGCCGAAGGCCAAGGAAGCCGCCTTCGCCATGATCGACAAGAAAGCGGACGTTCTCTACGCCGAGCGCTTCGGTGTCACCGACGCGGCCAAGGAGCGCGGCGTCAAGGCGATCGGCAACGTCATCGACACCGCCGCGCAGTATCCGAGCGTGATCCTGGCCTCGGCGCTCTGGCACATGGAACCGACCATCGACCGCGTCATCAAGAACGTTGCGACGGGCACTTATGAACCGGCTGATTACGGAGTCTACAGCTACATGGCCCATGGCGGAGCGAGCCTCTCCCCGCTCGATCCTAAGCTCGTACCGCAGGACGTCATCGACGTGGTGAAGGCGAAGGAGAAGGACATCCTCGACGGCGCCTTCCGTGTGAACGTCAACGACGCCGAGCCGAAGTCGACCGCTTGAGCGCGCCGCCTCCCGTCGCCGCGTCCGTCCTGGCGCTGCGCGGCATCACCAAGCGCTTCGGCGCGCTGACGGCCAACAGCGCGGTCGACCTCACCCTGCACAAGGGCGAGATCGTCGCGCTGCTCGGCGAGAACGGCGCCGGCAAGACGACGCTAATGAACATCCTCTTCGGCCACTATCTTGCCGATGAGGGTGAGGTGTTGGTCGCCTCGTCCGAAGGGGAGCTCCGACCGCTGCCGCAGGGCTCGCCGCAGGCGGCGCTCGATGCCGGCATCGGTATGGTGCACCAGCATTTCACCCTGGCGGAGAACCTGACCGGGTTCGAGAACGTCTTGCTGGGGCTGGAGCCTCTGTTCGGTCTGGCGCGCGGACGCCGCGCCATGCGCCGCTCAGTCGAGGCGCTGATAGCGCGCACGGGGCTTTCCGCACGGCTCGACGTTCGCGTCGCGGAGCTCGGCGTCGGCGAACGCCAGCGCATTGAGATCCTGAAGGCGCTCTCGCGGCGCACCCGCATCCTCGTGCTCGACGAGCCGACGGCTGTGCTGACGCCGCAGGAGGCCGAGGGTCTCTTCATGGCGCTGCGGACACTGGCCGCGGAAGGGCTGAGCATCGTCTTCATCAGCCACAAGCTCGACGAGGTGCTGGCGCTGTCGCAGCGGCTCGTCGTGCTGCGAGCGGGCCGCAAGGTCGCGGACCGGCCCACCGCCGGCGCCGACCGCGCGCTGATCGCCCGGCTGATGGTCGGCGAGGAGGTCGAGGTCGAGCGACCTGCGCCCGTCCACCCCGGCCCCGTTGCGCTCGACCTTGCACACGTCTCGGCCGGCTCCGGCCGCACGCGGCTGATCGAAGCGACGCTCGCGCTGCAGCAAGGTGAGATCGTCGGCATCGCAGGTGTGTCCGGCAACGGCCAGTCGAGCCTCGCCGGGCTGGTCGCAGGTCTGCTCAGGCCCGAGAGCGGCGCAATTACGGTGTTGGGGCGGCAGGGTGCGGCGAGCCCGGCCGAGCGGCGGCGCGACGGCGTCGGGCGGCTCGCTGAAGACCGCCATCGCGATGGCATGGTCGGTGACATGACGGTGGAGGAAAATCTCGTCATTGAGCGGCGCGGCGAGATGCCGTTCAGCCGCCTCGGCCTGTTGCGGTCGAAGGCTATCCGCGCCGCAGCGCAAGAAGCCATCGCCTCCTACGACATTCGTTGTCCCGGCCCCGATGCGCCGTTGAGGCTTCTGTCCGGTGGCAATATCCAGAAACTACTGCTGGCACGGGCGCTGGCGGGCGGCCCCCGTCTCATCCTCGCCAACCAGCCGACGCGCGGGCTGGATGTTGGCGCGACGGTCGGCGTCCATCGCCGGCTGCGCGAGGCGGCGGAGGCGGGTGCGGCCGTGCTGCTGATTTCGGAAGACCTCGACGAGCTTTTCGCCCTGAGCCATCGTATTGCGGTGATCCACGCCGGCCGGCTGACGCCGGTGGTCGATGCGGCCAAGTTGAGTGCAGCCGAGATCGGGCTCGCCATGGCGGGTGAAGCTTCATCCGGCTTCGGAGCGGCGGCATGATCCGCTTCGAGCCGCGCGCACAGCCTTCGCTCCTGCTCAGGATCGCGATCCCCATGGTTGCTGCGCTGGCCGCGCTGCTGCTGTCGCTCATCATCCTGGCGCTGACCGGCGCACCGACCGGCCGCGCGATCGGCCTGTTGTTTGCTGGGGCCGCCGGCTCCGTCTTCGCGCTGACCGAGACGCTGACGCGGGCGACGCCTCTCATTCTCACCGGGCTCGCCGCGGCCATTGCCTTCCGCTCGCGGCTCTGGAACATCGGTGCGGAAGGGCAACTCTATGCCGGAGCGCTCGCGGCGGTCGCCATCGGCTCGGGCGCCATCGAGGGCCCCCCCTGGCTCATGATGCCGCTGGTCTGCCTCGCCGGAGCGCTGGCAGGCGGGCTCTTGATGCTCGGTCCGGCACTGCTCAAAGCGAAGCTCTCGGTCGACGAGGTCGTGACGACGCTGCTCTTGAATTTCGTCGTGCTGCTCTTCGTGCAGATGATGCTGGAAGGGCCGCTCAAGGACCCGATGGGCATGGGCTGGCCGCAATCGGCACCGATACTCGACGAGGCCGCGCTGCCGAAACTCGTCGCGCAGATGCGGCTCCATGCCGGGCTCGTCATCGCGCTCGTCGCGGCTCTGCTGGTCGCCTCCCTGCAGCGGGCCACGGTGCTCGGTTTCGAGATGCGTGCCGTCGGCGGCAATGCCAGCGCGGCGGGCTTCGCCGGCATCCCGGTCGCGGCGACGCTGGTGAAGACCGGCTTCATCTCCGGCGCGCTGGCCGGACTGGCCGGGGCCGGCGAGGTGGTGGGGCTGAAGGGCTATCTCACCAGCGACCTCTCGCCCGGCTTCGGCTATGCCGGCATCGTCGTTGCCATGCTGGCTGCGCTGGAACCGCTGGCGGTGGTGCCGGCCGCGATCTTCATCGCCGGCATCTTCGTCGGCGCCGACACGATGAGCCGCAGCCTCGGTGTCTCGAACTACTTCGCCGATCTGGTGGTGGCGCTGTCCCTGCTCTGCGTGCTCGTCGGCTCCCTCTTCCTGCGCTACCGGTTGCGCCGCGTGGGGCCGGCATGATCGACGCGCTGGAGATCCTGCTGCAGGCGAATTTCTGGGCGGCGGCGATCCGCATAGCGACGCCCCTGATCTTCGGCGTGCTCGGCGCGCTGATCTGCGAGCGGGCGGGCGTGCTCAATCTCGGCATCGAGGGCATCTTCGTCGCCGGCGCGATGGCGGGTTGGCTCTCGGTGTATCTCGGTGCGCCGTTATGGCTCGGCGTCTCGGTCGCGGCCGTGACGGGGGCGTGCCTGGGGCTGCTGCATGGCTGCCTGACGGTGATCCTCGGCTTGTCGCAGCATGTGGCCGGCATAGGCATCACGCTCTTTGCCACGAGCGCCGCCTATTTCGGCTATCGCGTCGCTTTCCCGACCGTGACGACGCCGCCGCGTATTGAGCCCTTCCAGCCGCTCGGCCTGAGCTTCCTGGAGGCCGTGCCGGTGATCGGGCCCGCGCTGTCGCAGCAGACGGCGCTGACATGGCTCGCCTTCGCCGCGACCGGCGCCACCGCTTTCGTGCTGGCGAAGACGCCGCTCGGGTTGGCGATCCGCGCCGTCGGCGACAACCCGGCCTCGGTCGATGCGCAGGGGCTTTCCGTTGCCGGGTTGCGCATGGGCGCGCTCGCGGCAGGCTCGGCGCTGATGGCGCTGGGCGGCGCCTTCCTGACCATGTCCGCGTTCAACGCCTTCTTCTTCGGCATGATCAACGGGCGCGGCTGGGTCTGCATCGCGCTCACCGTCTTCGCCTCCTGGCGGCCGGGCAAGGCGCTACTGGGCGCGCTGCTCTTCGGCGCCTTCGACGCCTATCAGCTCCGCCTCCAGACTCTCGCGGGAGGCGCGGTGCCGAGCCAGCTGTTCCTGATGCTGCCCTATCTGCTCTCGATCGCGGCCTTGATCCTGGTGGCGCGCAAGGCCGATTATCCGCGCGCCCTGATGAAGCCCTATATCAAGGGCGAGCGCTGACCCGCCGGAATCCCTGCCATGCAAGCCGATCTCATCCTGCGCCAGGCCAATCTCCCGGAAGGCGGCGCGCCCGTCGACATTGCCATCGCCGGGGGGAAATTCGTCGAGATCGCACCGCGCATCGCTTCTGAGGCTCGCGAGACCATCGACGCAGCCAGCCGGCTCGTCACCCCGCCCTTCGTCGATCCGCACTTCCACATGGATGCCACGCTTTCGCTCGGCCTGCCCCGTCTCAACCGATCGGGCACGCTGCTGGAAGGCATCGCGCTCTGGGGCGAACTCAAGCCGCTGCTCACCCATGAGGCGGTGATCGAGAGGGCGCTGCGCTATTGCGACCTCGCCGCTGCGCAGGGGCTGCTCGCGATCCGTAGCCATGTCGACATCTGCGACGACCGGCTGCTAGCCGTCGAAGCGCTCCTGGAGGTGAAGAAGCGCGTCGCGCCCTACATCACTCTGCAGCTCGTCGCCTTTCCGCAGGATGGCTATCTGCGCAGCCCCGGCGCCGTCGACAACTTCAAGCGGGCGCTCGATCTCGGCGTCGACATCGTCGGCGGCATCCCGCATTTCGAGCGCAGCATGGCGGATGGCGCGGAATCGGTGCGTCAGCTCTGCCGTATCGCTGCGGAGCGCGGCCTGCCCATCGACATGCATTGCGACGAGACGGACGATCCGATGTCGCGCCATGTAGAGACCCTTGCGCAGGAGACAGTGCGACATGGCTTACAGGGCCGCGTCGCCGGCTCGCACCTGACCTCGATGCACTCGATGGACAACTACTACGTCTCGAAGCTGATCCCGCTGATGGCGGAGGCGAGGCTTCACGCCATCGCCAACCCGCTCATCAACATCTGCATCCAGGGCCGTCACGACACCTATCCCAAGCGCCGGGGGCAGACCCGTGTGCCGGAGCTGATGGCAGCTGGGATCAATGTCGCCTTCGGCATGGATTGCGTGATGGACCCCTGGTACTCGCTCGGCACCGCCGACCCGCTCGATGCCGCACATATGGCAGTTCATGTTGGGCAAATGACGTCGCTCGCGGCGATGAAGCAGTGCTTCGACGCGGTTACGGTCAATGCCGCCGCCGCGATGGGGCTTTCGGACTACGGCATCGCCATCGGCAAGCCGGCAGACCTTGTGATGCTCGATGCGCGCGATCCGATCGAGGCCATTCGCCTGCGCCCGCCGCGGCTTGCGGTCATCAAGGCGGGGCGGGTGATCGCGAAGGCCAGGCCGCGCGAGAGCGTGCTCGATATCGCAGGCCGGCCGGGCAGTGTATCAGCAGCCGGCTACGCACCGCGTAGCCCGGCGGGCACGGCTATGGCGTGAACCCCAATCGCCACGCTCGAACGAAGCCGCGGAGCGGCACTGTCACAGGAACTTTGATGTAGCCCGCTTGTTATCCTGCGCCCGCGATGACGTTTTCGGACAGAGGTTTTGACACTGCATCGCAGAAGCGACGGCGTCATGATTGGATGCGGTCACTCAAAAGGTCTGAGTGGCCGCCAGCTCAGGTTTGTGCTCGGGCAATTGCGACCCCTTCAGGCGGTGGGCTAAGGTCAGCGAGTGGCGCATCTTGTGGGTACGGTGGAGCCCCGTGCTCGGCGGTGTAGACCGCACCGGCTTCTGCACATTTTATAGCGGGCACCGGTCGAGATATTCAGTGTTAGCTTGAGCGGCCACCAGATGGAGACTCGGTGACTTTTCGTTTCGTCCATACAGCCGACATCCATCTCGACTCGCCCCTTCGATCGCTCGCGCTACGCAATCCAGATCTGGCGGAGCTGATCGGCAATGCCACGCGGCAAGCGTTGGTGAGGATCATCGATCTCTGTCTCGCGGAGCAGGTCGGCGCGTTGCTGATCGCCGGCGATCTCTACGACGGCGATCAGAGCTCGATGAAGACGGCGCGCTTTCTGGCCGAGCAGTTGCGGCGGCTCGATCAGTCCGGCATCCGCACCTTCGTCATCCGCGGCAACCATGACGCTATGTCGCGGATCACGAAGGAGCTTGTCCTTCCTGACTCGGTCAAGGTCTTCGGTGGTCGCGCCGAGGCGCTGGAGCTTCCCGGCCCGGCCGGGCGGGTTCCGATCGTGATCCATGGGCTGAGCTTTGCGCAGCCCCACGCCCCCGAGAGCCTGCTCGGCAAGTATCGGCCGCCGGTGGAGGGTGCGGTCAATATCGGTATGCTGCACACTAGCCTGGCCGGCACCCCGGGCCACGATCTCTACGCGCCCTGCAGTCTGGCCGAGCTGCGGGCGACCGGCTTTCGCTACTGGGCGCTCGGCCATATCCACAAGCGCGCCGTCGTCGACGATACCTGCCTGATCGCGATGCCGGGCATGCCGCAGGGCCGCGACATCAACGAGGCCGGTCCGAAGTCCGTCTCGCTGGTCACGGTCGGCGACGACCGTTCGATCACGATCGAGGAGCGCGTGACCAGCGTCGCGCAGTTCGAGCGGCTCACGGTCGACGCGACCGGGATGGAGGATTGGCGGGAGCTGGTTTCGGGCGTGGCGCGGGCCCTGGAGGCGACACGCAGCGCGGTCGGCTCCGCGCATCTGGTCGCGCGGCTGCAGGTGGTGGGAGCGACATCGCTGGCCTGGCGCATCCGCCGAGACATGGATCTGTTGAAGGCCGAGGCCGACGACCGCGCCGCCGTCATCGGCTCGTGCTGGGTAGAGAAGCTGGAGATCGCCTGCCAGCCGCCGGCGCTGCCGGGGGAGACGAGCGGCGACCCGTTGACCGATCTTCACCACCTGATCGAGGAACAGATCCTCGGCTCCGACGCCTTCACCGCCACGCTGACCGGCATGGCGGAGGAAATCCGGGCGCAGCTTCCGCAGGAATGCCGCGACGTCCTCGGCGGCGACGAGGATGCCTTCCGCGCGCATCTCGCACGCCTCGCCCGCGATGGTGCGGAGACGGTGGTTGCGCGTCTGCAGGCGGCGAGCGAGGGGGGCTGAGCATGCGCCTTCGCCGCCTCGACCTGACGCGCTACGGCAAATTCACCGATCACAGCATCGATTTCGGCGCGCGACGTGAAGGCGAGCCCGATCTGCATGTGATCTACGGGCCGAACGAGGCGGGCAAGTCGACGACCTTCTCGGCCTTGCTCGATTTACTGTTCGGGATGGGGGCGCAGAGCGCGTTCGGTTTCCTGCATCCCTATGCCACGATGAGGATCGGTGCGGCGCTGGAGTTCGATGGCGAGACACGCGAATTCGCGCGCATCAAGCGGCCTCAGAACAGCCTGCTCGATGCCGAGGATCGTCCGCTGCCCGAAACCGCCATCCGCGCGGAGATCGGCGGGATCGAGCGCGAAGCCTATCGCACCATGTTCTCGCTTGATGACGAGACCCTGGAGAAGGGCGGCGAGAGCATCCTGGCGAGCAAGGGCGATCTCGGGCAATTGCTGTTCTCGGCCAGCGCGGGCTTGGCCCATCTCAGCCACAAGCTCGTCGATCTCCGGGCCGAGGCGGAGGCGTTCTACAAGTTCCGGGCCCGCAGCGGCTTGCTCGCCGAGCTCAAGGCGCGGCTCGCGGAGCTGAAGGCCGAGCGCGAGCAGTTCGATACGCTGGCGTCGGACTATGCGCGCTTCATCGAGACGCGGGACCGTGCCACCGGCCAATATGACGAAGCGGTCGGGGAGCGTGCGCGCCTCCAGGCGCGCCTGGACGAGATCCAGCGTCATCTTGCGGCGCTGCCCCGGCTCGCCGCGCTGCGGACCGACCGCGAGCGTCTGGCCCCACTGGCCGGGCTGCCGGAAGCCCCGGCCGGCTGGGCGGCTGAATTGCCGGCGCTGCGGAAGGACGAGATCGCGCTCGGTGTCCAGAGCCAGGCCAGCCGCGAGGAGATCGAGCGGCTACGTGCCGAGATCGACGCGACCGTCATCGACGAAACCGCTCTTCGACAGGCGCAGGGGCTGGAGCGGCTGACCGAGCTGCGGGCGCGCTACATCACCGCAGAAAAGGACATCCCCGAACGCAGGCTGCAATTGCGCCAGCTCGACCTGCAGGTCTCCGGCATCCTGCAGCGGATCGAGCGCGACGGGGAGGCCGAGCCGCAACGCCTCGTCTTGACCGCGGCGACGATGGGCCGGCTGCGTGCGCTGATCGAGGCGAGATCGGGCATCGACGCTGCCCTGCACAGTGCCGGCGATGAACGGGACGAGGCACAGCGCCGGCTCGCCGAGATCGCGGGCAGGCTGCCGCGAGTGGAGGGGGCCGAGCCGGAGTCCCAGGAGCGCGCCCACGCCGTCGCGGCGTTGGCGGCAACGGTCGAGGCCCTGCGATCAGCCGATCATCAGCCGCGCGCTCGCCTCGCCGGCCGGGCGCGCGCATCGGCGCAGGAAAACCTCGACGAGCGTCTGCTGGCGTTGCGGCCCTGGCACGGCACGCTGGAGCAGCTCGCCGGCATGACGGTTCCGCGGCCGGACATGTTGCAGCGCTGGAAGGCGTCGCGGCGCGAGAGCGAAGCCGTCCTGACCCAGCATCAACGGGAAATAGAGCGGCTCACGACCCAGACGCGCCATGTCGAGGCGGAGCGGGCAGGCCTGGCTGCGACGACCGGCATCCTGAGCGACCGGGAGGCGGCCGAGATCCGCGCGCGCCGCGAACAGGCCTGGGCGGCGCATCGGCGCGATCTCGACGTGGCCTCGGCGGACGCCTTCGAGGCCGCCTTGCGCCAGGACGACCTCGCCGGCGCCGGGCGTCTCTCGCATATATCCGAGTTGGCGAGGCTGCATCAGAGCGGGCAGGCCCTGGTCGTCGCGCAGGCCGATCTTGCCCGCGCGACCGAGCTGGCCGCGAACGCCGCGGCCGTTCTCGACGGCATCGACGCCGAGGTCGCGCAGGCCGTGCGCGTCATGGCGACGCCCTGGACGCCGGTGCCGTCCTTGCCGGAACTGGAGGATTGGCTGTCGCGTCGGGACCGGACTTTGGACGCGCGGGAGGCCGTGCGGGCCGCCGAACGGGACCTGGACGCGGCGCAGGCGGACATCAGCGAGGCGCGGGCTCAACTTTCGGCCGCGCTGGCGCGAGCCGGGCTCGCCGCTGCGGAGGAGGCCGATGTCGGCGCCCTGCTCGCGGAAGCTCAGGCCGGCCTGGAGAGCGAAGCGCAGATAAGGCGGCTCTACGCCGAGCTGGCGGACCGGCAGCGCGACCTGGCGATGCGCGAGCGCAAGGTGGAACTGGCCGCGGTGAAGGAACGGGATTGGATCGAGGCCTGGTCCGCGACCTGCCGCAGCTGCTGGCTGGCGGAAGCGGGTTCAGTCCCCGCGCTCGGCGTCGTGCGCGAGACCCTGATCGCGATGGCCGATCTCGCCCCGACGCTCGAGAAGCGCGCGGCCCTCGTCGATCGCATCGACAAAATGGAGAAGGACCAGGCGGCGTTTCGCGATGAGGTCGCGGTTTTCGCGCAGGCCCTGGGCATCCCGCGCGAGATGCCGGTGCTCAACAGCGTCCGGGAGATCGTCGACAGGGTCCAGCAGGCGGGCGCCAGCGAGGACCGTCGCACGCAGTTATCCGCCCAGCTGGAGACCGCGGAGGAGCGGCACCGCGGGTTGGCTGAGAGGCACAGGATCCACGCCGGCCAAACGGAACGGATGATCGCCTTCTTCGAGGCGAGCTCGCTGGCCGATGTCGCCGAGGCGCTGGAGCGGATCGCGCAGCGCCGGGCGCTGCAGGAGCGGGCGGGAGAAGCCGAGCGCGACATCTGCGAGGCGATGCGCAGCGACGACCTCGCCGGCGCCGAGGCGGCGCTCGACCGCGCGGCCCGGCCGGCGCTGGAGGCCGAGTGGAACGAGCTGAAGGTGCGGTTCGAGGATCAGGATCGGCGCTGCCACGAGCTCTTCGCCGCCCGCGCGACCGCGATCGATCAAGTCGAGGCCATCGGCGGCGATGCCAGGGTCGCCGAAATCGAGGAACGTCGCCGCACGACCTTGCTGGAGATCGAGGACGGAGCGCTGCGCTATCTGCAATTGCGCGCCGGCATCGCCGCCGCGGAGCAGGCCCTGACAATCTATCGGGAGCGTCATCGCAGCTCGATGATGGAGCGGGCCTCGGCCGCGTTCAGGACGATCAGCCGGGGTGCCTATTCCGGCCTCGCGGCGCAGCCCGGCAAGGATGGCGAGACGCTGATCGCCCTTGCTGCCCGCGGCGGCTCGAAGGTCGCGGACGAGCTCTCGAAAGGCACGCGCTTCCAGCTCTATCTCGCGCTCCGTGTCGCTGGATACCACGAGTTCGCGCAGACGCGCCGCGCCGTGCCCTTCGTGGCCGACGACATCATGGAGACCTTCGACGATTTCCGTGCGGAGGAGGCATTTCGCCTGTTCGCCGACATGGCACAGAGCGGGCAGGTCATCTACCTGACGCACCACCAGCATCTCTGCGACATCGTCCGGCGCGTCTGCCCGACGGTGCGACTGCACAGATTGGACGCGCCAAATTCATTGCGTCGAATAGCGTGAGGCCTGCTTCAACAAGAACCGCTTCCGGCCACTATGCCAAGGTCGATCATGGCGCCGGATCAATTTCTCGGCACGATGACGGCCCTCGATGCGGAGGGTATGGGCGTTGACCTTAGACCGCGTCCTGATCAGGCGGAGGCGACTACCCCGGTCGTGCCTCGCTACCGTGACCCATCCTGATTTCCCGCACTGCGGCTGCGCGAGCGAAGCCGCAGTGCGACTGCCATCATCGGGCAGGACGCGGAGAATACGGTCCTTGATCCGATCACGTAATGCTCCGCGGCGGCTTCAGCCTTTCGCTCGTCCGCGTGCCGGAGCGGCCTTCTTCCGCTGGTTTCCCAGCCCCATCTTCTTCGCCAACGCCGAGCGCGCTTCCGCATAAGAGGGTGCGACCATCGGATAGTCGGACGGCAAGTTCCACTTAGCCCGATATTGTTCGGGTGACAGATTGTATGCCGTCCTGAGGTGGCGCTTCAGGGACTTGAACTTGCGGCCATCCTCCAGGCAGATGAGGTAATCTGCCGTAATGGATTTCTTGACCGAAACAGCCGGAACCGGCTTCTCGTCAGCGACCGGGGTCGGTTCCTTGCCGAGGCCTGAAAGCGCCTCATGGGTGCTCTCGATCAGCGCCGGGAGCTCCGATGTCGGAACGCTGTTGTGTGATACGAAAGCCGAAACGATATCGGCAACAAGACCGGCTAGGGCCTCACCATTCTCGGACAATTCAATTCCCCCATGAAGTTAGGTAACTGCGTCAACTGAATAGTGAACAAGGTCGGCTGATCAAGAGTTTATTGCGTTCAAACCGGAAGAGCCACTACTTTTCGTCGCTGGAAAGCCCGCTAGAGCGCTCCGATCAATGATAGCGCTGGTCGAATGCGTCGAGGCAGGCTCGCAAACGCTAGCCCGTTGATCGCGCGGGGGTATTGTCACCAATAAACACTTGCCATTGCACCGGGCATGCGACCGGTCTTAGTGAGCCTCGGCTCAGCCGTTCGAGCAACGACCGTCCAAGATCGAGGGGGACGCCGAGCCGCGCTGCTGGGTGGAGGAAGAGAGCAGGTCGGCGTCCTGCGCCAACTGCTCTGCGCGATGCGAGGCCATCGGCAGCCAGAGCTGGTTAGCCGCATTGCACCACAGCGATATTGTCCTGAGGCCGATTGCAGCCGGCTGGCATTCTCCGGCCCACATGAAGCTTCCGGGGGAAAGCGAGTTCGGTTTTCAGGCTTATGCTTCCAAAACGAGGCGGGCACCGCTATCCCGCCAACTTCAGCCGCATTCGAGGGCAGTCGTGTATCAAATCAAAGCCATGGTTCGGACCGAGAAGGTTACGAGCCGCGCCGTTACCGCTTCAGAAGCTCTGCGTCTCTATCGTGAGATGCAGGCAAAGTCCGGCCTGAAGTCCTGCGCCGTATTTCGTGGGGGCGTCCTGGTCGGCCCATCTGAGCTCGAAAGCGCAGCTCGTCGGGAACAGAACTGATCGGCTCTAGAGGGGAGGGGCCGCGTCCTGTTGATCGGGGCGTCTTTCCAGAGTCAGCCGGCGCACCTCGGACTTCAGCGACGCCACATGTGCCTCGAGTGCATCGGTCGCGGCCAGGGCTTCACGTCTACAAGCCCACCCTGATCATCTCGGGGAACACGATCCGTGGGCCGGCGGCGCAGTAAATCGCGTACCGGCGAGTAATCCTCGCCAATAGGATCACGTTCGCCATTTTTGGCGTTCTGGGAGGCGCAGCAGCAGGCCGCTGCTTATTAAACTTGGCCTTCGTTCTCAAATAACGCGCGAAGTCAGCCGCATTGAAGCGGGTAGGGCGCTGGATGAAATCGTCAGGGAAGCAACTAGAAGGCCAACCGCGTGCGGACAGCGTGAAGGACGCGCCAGTCTAGCGATACATCAGATCGCGGCCTTGAGGCTCGATCTGTAGAAGATAGTCGAAATCCTTGACGTTCTTCGTAAGCAAGGTCAGCCCATCCTTGAGCGACTGGGCAAACAACACGCAATCTTGGAGCGCCTTTCGGCGCTCATCCTTCTGATAGTTTTGGACACGACAAAGGACACCAGACAAGACAGCGGCACGACCGAGTGTGTTGACATCAGGAACCTTGATTCGATGCCCTGGCATACTCTCGACGAGCATCCCGATCGCCTTCACGACGCCGGCTGTTTGCGGGTGGCCAGGGTCCAAGACGCCGACTGTATGCATCAACTCCTGGATCACCACCGATGAATGGTGGCTATGCCGCTTCTTAATGATCTCTTCGACCAATGCATTCGATCGACCCTGCAGTTGGTCGACATATACGTTTGTATCGAGGAGGAGGCCTGGTCCGATCAGGTTATCGGGGCTCAGGAATGGCAGATGGGCGTCGTCCCGACGCGACAGCGTCAAGGTTGGCCGCGCGAGACGTGCCGCGGCCTCGAAGTCGAAGTCCGGCACGCTCAGAAGCCGAGCTTGATGCTGGGGTCGATTGCACCCTTCACGCTCTGGAAAGTCTCGGCAAAGTTATCCTCCAACGCCAAGTTGGCGAGCGCGAATTCAATCAGCTGGGTATCTTTCATGATGCCCGTGCGACGCTTAGCCTGATCGACCAGTTCCTTGCTGATCCGGCCCGTGATCCGGCTGCCCTTGTTCTTCAGGAGACCCGAAGCCTCGGCTCTGCTCATAATCTCGGTCTCAACGCCGTGGAAGGCGCGAGCCTTGAAGCCTCGCGGGGTCTTGCGGCGCTTCACCGGCGTCGCCCGAACACGCACGGACTCTTTCTGTGTCTTGCGCATGGTCTTCACTTGTTCGACAAAATCTCGTTTTGTCCACCATATACCCGACGCCCCTCGAATTGAAGTGGCCTGGGCTGCTGGGGCTTTCTGGGATCGCCTACCGACGCGGCGGCGCCAATCGCCTTAGCAGGGTCTCGCCAACAAAAGGGCTTCACGAATCCGCATGATCGTCCGCCGGCTGACGTCGTAGCGCTTCGCCAGCGGCGCCACCTTCTGGCCGTCCTCGAGAGCGGCTTGAATTTCGGCGCGTTGCGAGGAGAGAGGGTGGTCGGCCGGCCGAAGCATGGCATGCATGATGATGGCGAGGCGAGCCGACAGGCCTATCAAGCGCTCAAGAGTATGAGCTGCCCGCGCCTGATCTGGCCGCAAAACAACCTCACCCTTAAAGTCGATTCCGCGAACCTGAAACACCGACTTGGCGAGATCCCGTCCAATCGTAACCACCTGACCCATAGCTCTCCTCCTCTTCAGCAGGAGCTATGCTCCCGCGGGTGAGGAGAGCCGTCCACAGCATCAGTTGCAGACGTTCAGCAGGTCCGCTTTCCGGCATTCTGACTTGTTCAGGGCCGGCCGTCAGAAGCTGGGGGCAAGTCTTTGGTTCCGCCAGCGCCCTGGTGCGGGCGGAAAGTTCGCAACCGAGGCGGACGCAGAGCGAGACGCGCACGTCGCGAATGCGGTCACATCCCGTTCGCCACGTTTCTGATCACCGCCTAGCTCTATCTGAGATGAGCCGGCCGCGCCGGCCGCTGCGCAACCCGGACCAGTTACGCCGTCCGAGTTGGCGTGCAGACCCGCCGTCCACCAGCAATCTCCCTGGACCAGTCGATGGGAGCGGATCACTCCCCCACAATTCAGCCGTCGAGCTATCCGGCCATCTCTCGGTTCCGGGTGAACAAGTTCTACTGCCCGACGCGCTTTTTCCAGTCGGCTCCGATCGCGGTCCTTAGGAAATGGTTAACGATGTGGTGCGCTTTCTTACGTAAGCTCTGCGACTTCGATTCATTGATGGCTTGATGCTTTTCGCTGCTGGAGGCAGGTTTGCCAAAGCTAGGCCTCGCATCGTCTTTCGCCTATGCCGCTTTTGGAGCCACTCTTGCGATGGCGCCGCAAGCGTTCGCTCAAACGGCTTGCGGGTCGTTTGGTGGTAACGGTGGTGTGGTGCAGGATGGGCCACCTGCCTGCGTTGTTGGAAATAATGTGACGGTCCAATATGGCACCGCCGTCACAGCCTCGAATGTGGCCAATGTAACCATCACTGGTGCGGTCACGGCCCACGGCGGTGGGATTGGCGTCGAGGCCTCCACTGACTCGCTGGTAACTATCTTGAACTCTGCCGTCGCGACGACGGCTGTAGGCGTGTTCGGACCGATTACCGCCGCCAGCTTGGGATTGAGTGCCAACTCCGGTGCGACGATCAAGGCCAGCGGCATCACGTTGAGCGGCGACGGTCAGGGCGGCTTCGTTGCGATGCGAGCCGCTGGCGTGAGAAGCAGCATCGTCGCGGATGGGCTGGTTGTGTCCATGGGCAGCGGTGGCGGCGGCACCGGCGCCCAGGCTCAGAACGGCGGCAGCATCACATTCTCCGGCGCGAGCCAGATCTCGTTCACCGGCGGCGGTGGCAGCACAGGCGTGTCGGCCTCAGGGGCAGAAAGCGTTATCTCCGCGAATGGCCTGGTCATCACGGCGACGAACGGCGGCGGCGCTGATGTCGGCGTCAATGCCGAGAACGGAGGCAGCGCCGTTCTCACTGGCGGCAGCATCAATATCGCTGGAGGGGGCGGAGGCGAGCGGGGTCTTCGGGCGACAGGCCCAGGCAGTGTCATCTCGGCGGCTGGGACTTCTATCGTCGTCACGGGATCAGGCGGAAACGCAGGATTGAACGCGCTCAATGCCGGCCGGATCGAGACCTCCGGCGGTTCGGTGTCCGTGACGAACGGCGCAGGCGGCCTGTTGCAGAGCGGCGGCACGGCCATTCTCAACGGGACCAACGTGACCGCATCCGGCACCGGCGGCATTGGCTTCCAATTCAACGCTGGCGGCAGCAACATTCTCAGCTACCAAGGGGGCACGATCCAGGCGAGCGAGGCGTCGTTCTCCGTCCAGGGCGCCATCGCCAATATCGATCTGGCGACCACAACAGCCGTCGCCAACAACAACACGTTGCTCGAAACCAGCAACGGCGGAAACACGACGTTCAGCGCCCGCAACTCGACTCTGCAAGGGGTGATCACTACGCCAGCGGGCAATACCAGCGCAGTGTCGCTCTCGCAGGGGACCGTCTGGACGATGACCGGCAATTCGACGGCCACATCGGTCACAAACGACGCGAGCCAGATCATCTACACGGCACCATCCGCGGACCCATCGCAGTTGGCGAGCTACAAGACCCTGACGGTTACGAACTATGTCGGTCGCGGGGGCTCCATCGCACTCAATACCTATCTAGGAACCGACGGATCGCCGTCGGACCGCCTGGTCATCACAGGCGGACAAGCGAGCGGGACATCTTCGCTTCTGATCTCGAACACGATCGGCCCCGGCGACCTGACTCAGGGCAACGGCATTCTCGTGGTCGATGCGCTCAATGGAGGCACGACGACGGCTGGGGCCTTCTCGCTCGGTCGGGCCGTCGTCGCCGGTCCCTATGAGTATGAACTCTTCCGCGGCAGCACCGACACGACAGGCCCTCAAAACTGGTATCTCCGCTCGGGCCTAGGCCCGATACCACCGGATCCAACCCCACCCGATCCGACGCCGGATCCCGGGCCCACGCCTCCCAATCCGACGCCCGACCCTGGGCCCACGCCAGGCCCTACGCCCAGCCCATCACCACCCAGACCGCAGATCCCGAATTACCGTCGGGAGGTCTCCCTGTACTCGGCGCTTCCATCGATGGGGCTGATCTACGGTCGCACCCTCAATGATAGCCTGCATGAACGGATGGGCGAACAGCGGCCACTAGAAGCCGCTCCAGTCACCGAGGAGCGCACCATCTGGTGCAAGAACCCGGAGAAGAATTTCCGCTGCACCACCGTTGTGCGGCTGCCTGACGACGTGGTGGCCGCCAACCGCTCCTATGCCTCGGCCGGATGGGCGCGGATCATCGGCACGCATGGCAACCATGACGGCGGGCCTTGGGGAATTTACCGAAACGGCCCGAACTTCGATTACGATATCTACGGCTTGCAGGCTGGCCTCGACCTCTACCGCGGCGACAATGCCGACGGCAGCCGCGATCGGGCCGGCGTCTATGCCGCGGTCGGCCGCATCCAGGGCGATGTCAGGCATTTCAACGGCATCAATGCCGGGACCAACACCATCGACGGCTATTCGCTCGGTGCCTACTGGACGCATTTCGGCGCCTCGGGCTGGTATCTCGACGGTGTCGCACAGGGTACCTGGTTCGACGCGGAAGCCGACTCGAAACGGCTTCTGCCGAAGCTGAAGCGCGAAAGCTTCGGTTTCGCTGCTTCCCTTGAGGGGGGCTATCCGATCGTGCTCGGGAACGGCTGGACGATCGAGCCGCAGGCGCAACTGGTCTACCAGACGCTGGTCAACGGTTCTGCCGATGACCGGGCGGCGCTGGTGCGCTTCTCCGATGTCGAATCGCTTGCGGGGCGGCTCGGCGCCCGTCTTGCCAAGGGCTGGGCCCTGGAAGACGGCACTCACCCCCGAATGATGACCGCCTGGTTGAAAGCGAGCCTGTGGAACGAGTTCCTGGGCAATCCCAAGACGTCATTCTCCTCAGCGACCGGCATGATCCCATTCCATTCGGATCTCGGCGGAGCCTGGGCTGAGGTCAGGGCGGGTGTCGATACCCAGGTCGCGCGCAACACTGCGCTCTACGCCTCCGCAGGTTACTCCATAGCGTTGGATGGCCGTTCCCACGCCTACGACGGCCGTCTGGGCATCAAGGTTACATGGTGACGATCCGGTCCGACACCGCGCGGCATGCGACACGCCGTTGAGACAATCGGCCATTCGCCACTCAACCCTTGGCCCCGGCATGCCCGCTTCCGGGCAATGGTCCAATGTCTGGTTGTGGCGCTCCACCGCCTCTAGATACCATGTCCCGGAGAATGGTCGACTCAGGTCGAAACGGTCGGTGGGGCTGCTCCCTTCCAGTTTATGGGCATCATGGCTTCGAAGTTGCTCCAAGAACCGTTATGGGGAAATGGATGATCAAAAATCCTTAGGTCTGCAGTGTTCCGCCTGTTCGTTCGAATCCGATACCCCACTTGGCTTCCATGCGCGCGATACTAAAGCGAGTCTTCCCTGGCGGACCTTCGGGCTGGATCGTCTTTCGGCATAGGGATTTCCGGCTCTTCGCGGCAAGCCGCGTGCTCTCCGGTATCGCGTTTCAGATGCAGGCCGTTGCGATCGGCTGGTTCATCTATGATGTGACCCGCTCACCATTCGCCTTGGGGTTGGCAGGTCTTGCCAGCTTCTTGCCGGTGATCTTGTGCGCACCCATTACCGGCTACGTCGCCGATACGTTCGACCGCCGGATCGTCGCAGCAATCGCCTATGGCGTTCAGACCGCGGCAAGCGCGCTTCTCCTCGTTCTCGCGACATGGGGCACTGGCGCAATCTGGCCGGTCTATCTTCTGGTCATCATGATCGGGACCGCCCGAGCCTTCGCTACTCCGGCGATTCAAGCTCTGCTGCCGACGTTGGTTCCTCGCGAACTCTTCAGCGCCGCCATTGCCGGCAACGCCTCCCTCGCGCAGGGCGCTGCGGTGATGGGTCCCGCATTCGGAGGTCTCCTATATGCCTTGGGCCCGGCAACGGTCTTTGCCATTGCAGGATTTGGCTACGCGCTTGCCAGCTTTTTGATCGCGGCGACCCATTCGCGATCAGAGCCACATGCCGTGCGTCCGCCCATGACGTGGGTCGTCTTCACCGCGGGATTGTCGTTCATCTGGTCGCAGCCGGTCATGCTGGGCGCGATCAGCCTGGATCTGCTCGCGGTTCTGTTTGGCGGAGCCGTGGCGCTGCTGCCGATCTTCGCCGCGGAGGTTCTGCAAGTCGGACCTTTGGGACTTGGCGCGTTGAGAAGCATGCCCGCGGCCGGGTCCGTCGTGATGGCCATCATGCTCGCCACCTGGCCGCTTCAACATCGCGTGGGCCGGCGCATGCTGATAGCCGTCGCTGTGTTCGGCCTGGCAACGATCGCCTTCGGATTGTCGACATCGCTCCCATTGTCGATGGCCTGCCTCTTCGTCGCTGGATCGGCCGATATGGTCAGCGTCTACGTCCGTCAAAGCCTCGTCCAAGGCGAAACACCGGATGGACTGCGCGGTCGAGTTTCTGCCGTGAACAGCGTTTTTATTGGGGCTTCGAATGAGCTCGGGGAGTTCGAGTCGGGGATGCTGGCAGGGCTTGTCGGCGCCATGCCAGCGGTGGTCTTTGGGGGGTTGGCCACAATCTGCATTGCAGCCGCGTGGGCGCGGCTCTTCCCTGCGCTGAGGGAGAGAAACAGGCTCGTATAAGGGCCAAGGTTGGCATCAGGGTTATCGGCTGACATCCTTTGCCGGAGTTAGCTGGAAGCTCTCCGCACCCGCCGCACAGATTCGTATGTCTGCCTTCGGTAGCGAGCCAATGTGCGCAAATGGCGCCTCGCGGTCATGGGTGTCTAGCTCGCCTCGAGGACCGACTTGGGTGGGGCACGCACCTTGAACAGCGACGGGCGGCCAGAATCCTTCCCTCACACCGAGGAAGGCCGCCATCCCAACCAGAGAATGCCAGATGGTCGCAAAATTCGTTCGTGCGACGTCCACCTGCAGCGACGTGGCGAAGTTTGGTGTAGTCTGCCGATCAGCAGTGGTCATGGCGCAGGGTGTTTAGATGTCGAAGGAGAAAAGGCCGCAGGGGAGTCGGTCAACCGAACAAGCCAGCAAAATCGATCGATCGCTCGAGATCGGTCAGGCTCGCGTGATCAGGCAGCTAGACAAGATCTATGAGCGGCGAAAAAACAGGCCTTCTGAACTTGGGGACTTGTCTCGCCGTTACAAGGAGCGTCAATCCAAGCTGCTGTGACGGAGTAGGATAGGCGTCTCGCGCTATGCCGCGAGGTCAGAGAAGTTCGATCGAGCGAAAAGCGCGATGGGGCCCACGCCGCAGATCGCCCGCTTCTTCAGTCTTCTCGACCATTTTGTAGACGCGCTCTTGGTCTTCAGACCGCGCCCTCGCATATCTCCTGCCAGCAGGGCGATCGAGATTGGCGCTGGATATAAACTCTACCGGCTGATCAAAGTGGAATCGCCTTCCTTCATGCGCTTGCTCGTGATTTCTGACATTCACCTGGAGTTCGGGCTCTTCGAGTTCCCGGCCGACATGCCGGAATTCGACACCGCAGTCTTCGCTGGTAATATCCATCAGCCGGTCACCGCTGCGGTCGAATGGCTCGCACACGAACGCGACGCGGGCGCCCTGAAAGGTCGGCCGATTGTCTACGTTCTCGGCAACCACGAATTCTACGAGCACGAGATGAAGGCCGAGCCCGCTAAGGGCGAGGCTGCAGCTGATGAAGCTGGGATCCACCTGCTGAACAGGCGTGCAGTTGTGGCACCCCTCCGGCTTCGCCTTCCGGGGCATTTCCGCAGCCGGTCATCTGGACAGATCTCATCGCCGATGAGGGGTGTCAGGCTTTCGCAGTGAAGGGAAGCAAGCCGCTCGCGCGGCTTTAATGTGGGTAAAGCCACGCTCCTTTCGGAGCGTGGCCCATTGTTGTGGCGGTGAAGCTTTGGAT
>UCLR01000057.1 GCA_900473415.1 Hyphomicrobiales bacterium | reverse complement strand
GCGCTCGGAGCATCGCTTACGCCTTGTGCGCGGTCTCGTGACGAAGGGATTCTCCTGGCCGCAGCGCCTGGGCTCTGCCGTCGTCGGCGCGCTCGTCGCCGGCTATGGCACGCCAGCAGTCATGCCAGTAATCCGAAAATGGTTCGAACTCTGGGGCGTTGCCCCGGGCGATATTGAGGGATCAACCGGCTTCGCGCTCGGTCTCGTCGGAATGACGATCTGCGACGCGCTGATCCGCTGGGCGCGGCGCTGGCGGGATGGGCCGCCTTCGATGCCGATGCCCCCGAAATAGGGCTCTCGCCCTTCACCCATCCGCTGGCAGCCCCGGCGGATAGTCGAGTGGCTCCTGAGCCGCTCTGTTTGATGCCGCCCTGTTGAACTCGGCCCGGTCTCGCTTCTGCGGGGCCGGGCCTTTTTGCGTTTCAGCGCGAAATGCATTTACGTCGCAGCAGAGGAGGCCGGCTATGTTGATCTCCCCGGATTCGTACAACAGAACGTGCAACACTTTGTGCAACCTACCGCCTGAAAAGCCCGTAAAATTCGGCGCTGTCGACCTCCTCCCAATCCCGCCCTGTCCGCCAAATCATTCGGCTAGGCCTGCATAATTCAGTTGGCCCGCGATTTGGGCAAGTGCGCAGGTAAGCAGACTTTCCCCCTGTCGTCGGGACCACCAGCGCCCCTTACGACGTAGCTCACTTCCGGCGGAGCAACATATTCTGCTGCTCTGCGCGGCAATGTTGAAAGTTCGCGAGCGCTCGATTGGCGCGAGAATGAGTCTCATCCGCTCAGCGACGGGCGGGCTGGGGAAGAATGTCTTGTCCCTCCGCCGCAACGAAACTACGCGCGAACGCCGCGTATTCAGTATCGTCGGCCAGCTCGACTTGCACCAGATCATCTATCAAAGCTTTCTTTACTTTGCCATCTGGCTTTGAATTGATTATTTTCAAGTAATTATCAATATAGTCAATTCTTCTTAATCTACTCTTAACCAGCTCAAGTCGATTTAAATCAAGCTGCAAATGCGTCAACTCAGCTTTGTCAGAATCTTTGGAGGCATAAACAATAGGTCCAATAAATCGGAAGCAACTCTCTGGGTCATCTATATATGGATCAACAATACCATCTTCATCAGCCTTGTTGGTATTACATACGTCACACGCCAGAGTCAGATTCTGCCAACGAAATGTATCCTTGATATCGAGAGATTTTGGCGAAATGTGCTCCACATCTCCGTAAGTGATGTGAAGCAAATAGCTTTCGCAGTATGCACACTTGCCGAAAGTTTCCTTAACCAGCGCGGCCTTTATGTCGGCGTGGCGATATCGAGTCTTCTCATGCTCGGTAGCGACTTCGCCTTTAGCCACGCGATCTTCAAGTTTCGCAAGCCACTTGGCGCCGTTCTTTCTGAGAACTGCGGGCTCTTCGTGTTTCGTCAGCTTGATCATTTCTCGCCAACCACCTTGGCTAGCGCTTCGGGATAATATTCCGCGAAGCCGGCAGCGGACAGCCGCGCTCGAAGGCTCTTGAGCGTCTTTGCGTTTATAGCGGCGCCCTCGAAGTCTGCGACGATGGTCTCCAGTCTTTTCGTCGCCCAATCAGGCATTGTGACCGCAACCCCCAAAACCTCCCTGAGGATTTCGCTCGCGTTGCCCGCCTTTTTCGTCTGGTCCAAAACAAGCGAGCGCACTTTCCTCGGTCCGCGCCTGGGGAACCCGCTCTTACCTACACTCCCTGCATATCGGAGAGCATAAACGGCAGAATCTTCCACCGCAGACACGATGAAGGGGCTATGAGTTGCAACAATGAATTGCGCTTGAGGGAACGCATCGAGCAAACTAGCTAGAATGGAGCGCTGCATTGATGGATGAAGATGGTTTTCTGGCTCATCCATCGTCACTGCAAATGTATCATTGCTCAGAGAAAATAGATAGAGCTGCCACGCAATTTCTATTATGGCAGTGATCCCCCCAGAACTAGCGTCTACGATAAATTCACCGGACCTAGTTTTCAGTATAATATCTGGGATCCGCACAACTATTTTCTGAAATCCTATATCCCTTGGAAGAACTTTTCTCAAAATCTCCGTAAATCCATTAAAAACTGAAACGAGCTCCGCATTTTTCTCCAAATGACTGTTTCCTTCCCCAAACGCTGCCATTGCGATGAGGGTTTCTTTCATTCGATAGAGCGGTGAATACGGAGAGTGGCCGCCATTTAAGCGGTTGACCTGCTCGCTCCAAAACGCATTATAAGCGTGCGCTATTGTAACCAACTGCAGCGATAAACCTTGCACCGGCTGATAATTAGATATTGAGCGATGTGATCCGATCGGCACGCCAACAACTGACTGCTGATTGTTGATTTGCAGGCCGTATGATTGAATTTCGCGTCCGTTGAACCCGATTTCTCCCATTACATCGTTATCATAAGTGATGTATCCTACCTGAGTGAAGTCTCCGCTATTTGCGAAACTCTCTTCAACTTGATCATCATCCTGAACTTTCGGATAATACAATCCGTAATCGTCGTCTCCATCAAAATCTTCGTCGTCATCTAGATCAAGTATCATATCCACTGTTTTTGAATAATGGCCTGGGTCGTAAGTTACGCCACCGCCTTTGCGGCGCCTTGGGGTAGATAGATAGGGCCGAGAATACCCGAAATGCTGGGAGCAAATATTCAGGATTGTGCTTTTCCCTGCGCCGTTTGAGCCGGTTATAACCGTGAGGCGCGGATGAAAATCGATTGATACGGCAGCGAATTGTCGCCAATTGCGAAGACTGATCGATCTAAACGCCGTCATGGTTCCCCCCGCTGTCGCTGCCACCGTAATGGCAGATGGAGGATCTGCAACGCAAGCAAGTGCGCAGCCGGATTTTTTCACGTCACCCGCTCGCCCGGCGAGCTTCTTTACTCCGCCAAGGACTTCAAGCCGAGTCGACGAATGTCGCTTCAGGTCATCAGTGGCCCGATTTGCGCGCGCCGCCCCTGAATCAAACTGCGGCTCTGCGTGCGATCATGCGGTAGCTGAACCTGATTTGTTCTGATCGGGCGGCGATATGAGTCCCTCTCCCGCTACACACCCCCAATTTGTGCCACTGGCCTTGTCGGCGGTTCGATGCCGGAACGCGGAACCGAATTGGCGAGCGCATCCAGAGTGGGAACGGGCAGGCCGAAAGCCTAACAAACACGCTGGCGATCTTCGTTTCCTACCGCGCGCCAAGTGCTTGAAATCGCCTAATTGACGCAGGCCACCCCTGGGCACCACTCCTAATAACACATTGATTTAGTTATATTTTTTTCCTTTCCCACTACGCGTTTGCGCGGAAAAAGTGGGAAACATCTGCTGCATTGCTTGGACAGCAAGCTCCTCATTGACCTGATGTTCGGCACCCCGTCGGCTTCGTTCGCGGCCTACCGCCCGACCGGGCTAGCCCGATCTCCGACATGAAGCCCGCCAGTGCAGCCGGGTGGGCTTTCTCGTTCACGCAGAACAGGTATTTTTCGCCGCGTTTGAATGATTCGGAGCCGGCGATGACCATTGATACGATAAACGACAAAGCCTCAAAGATGGTCATATTCGGCTGGTTCTGCGGCCTCGCGTACTACAATTGGTTCTCAAGCTCCCCGATTCACGTCCCTCTGTGGGCACATCCCGTTCTAGTCTTCGCCGGCATGTTCGTTGTGTCGATCGTCATCGGTGCCGGGCTCGCACTGATCGCAGGCGGAATTACCCGTGTCATCACGGGACGGATCGACGGCAGCATTCACGCTTATAGTTGGGCCGCTTTCATCGGCATGGGGCTGGCGTTCTTCGCGGCACAATATGGCTTGCTGTTGTTCGCCCGATTCTGATCGGCCTAGACTTTAGAAAAGTGACCCCTCGAACGGCTCGGCCGTGGTGGGATCGTCTTCGCCCACCCCGGTCTTGTTCATGCGAGCCAAGACGATCCCCTCGCGCAGTTTGCGGGGCGGCTGCTTCAGCAGTTCCTTCCCGCCCGCCCCCTCTAGCCATGCCTCGAAATCCATCGGCAGCAACATCGCCGGCACTCCAACCAGTTGCCAATTTTTCAGCTACCGCAGTCTTTTAGCTTGGCAAGCCGCTCAGCGGCCTTGATAGTTACGTTAGACGCCGACTAAACCTATGCAATTCGAATATCGTGGTTTTCGCATGCGCTTTGCCTTCGCCTGCCTCTTCGTCCCCCTCGCCCTTGCAATGGGCATGTCTCAGGCTCAAGCCCAGAGCCAACACTGGATAGATGTGGCGATCATGGCGAATGGTGGCTGCGGTCCGCATCGCCAGCTATTCGTAACGAATTTGCCTAGCCTTCGCAGCGGTCAGGAAACGGGATCCAGGGTCAACCCGCCGCTTTTTGGGCGGCTTGCTGCAGAATGGACAGATGGCGACCTTTCATATGCCATGAACGCTTATGTCGAGTGCGAAGCACGTCTGGCGAACACAAGTTCAAATTCCATCCGTAGCCAAGAGCGATACGCAAATCTCTCGGCACAGACTTCCACGAAGCTCAATCAGATCGTCACTTTCGCTCGCCAAAGCGTCAACCGTAAGCAGACACAAAGGCATGCTCAGCATGTTGACGCGGAGCGGCAGGCAAATGAGGCGGTTGAGCGGGCCAAGCGTGATTCCGCGCTGGCTACTGAGATCGCTAAGCAGGCGGAACTTGAAGAGAGGCGGTTTGCCGAAGCCAAAAATCTTGCTGATGAAGCCAAACGCCAGCGCATGCGGGCCGAGCAACGCTTGTCCGAAGCAAAGCAGCGCAGAGAGGCCGAAGAGCGTCGTGTGGCCGAAGCAGGCGCCTCCGCCCATCAGGCGACAGCGCAGGCGAACCAGATTGCAGCTTTGCCAGCCCCGACGCCTTACAATAGTCCGATAGCTCCACGAGAGCAGCCATCCGCCCAGGCGGAAGAGCCCGGTCCGGTGGGATCATGCAAGCCGACCAAAGAGAAGTACCTCAAGCTCCAAACTGGAATGAATTACCGGCAAGTTCAGGCGATCATGGGATGTGAGGGGGAAGAGACAAGCCAAAACCAAATAGCCGGGATTCGGACTACGAATTATGTGTGGTCAGCCGGATTGTTCGGCGGCAGCGTCAGCGTGATCTTCCAAGGCTTTAGGCTTTCTCTCAAGTCTCAATTTGGCTTGGAATAAAACCCTGAACCGCTTCGGCTGGTATCGCACTCTCATAACACGGGCAGCGTGCAAACGAATGTCGGTGGTTATTCCCAGCCGCAGAATAGGGCCGCCCAGCAATTGGTGGGAACGGACGCCCCGAAAAGCTCGAAAACGTACTGGAAAGCCCCGCTTCCCACTGCACGCTAAGCGCTTGAAATCACCGAATTGATGCACGCCGCCCCTGGGCACCATTCCTAATAACACATTGATTTAGTTGTATTTTTCGCCCATCCCACTATGCGCTTGCGCGGAAAAGTGGGAAACATCTGCTGCATTGCTTGGACAGCAAGCTCCTCATTGACCTGATGTTCGGCACCTCCGTCGGCTTCGTTCGCGGCCTCGGCATCAAAACCCTGTCCTGATCGCGGTGCTTCTGCTTTCGACCATTGCGGACTCTCAGCATGTCCGCTTTGGGCCGCTACCGATGGGCCCTTAAGAGATTCGGAAGGGGCGACGCCCGAGCGTTGCTTTCGGCGGCTAGTTGACGCGCTCAAAGTCAGACAACTGCCATGTCTGGTTGAAGAAGGGCTCCGTCGGGGCATAGAAGCGGAACCAGACGAACCATCCCTTTGAGGCACTGGTATCCACCCAGTTGGCCTTCAATCCCGCCGGTGCTTGCGGGCCGAAGTAGAGATCTACTGAGCCATCGGCGTTCTTGGTGATCTTGTCGTATGAACTGACCGCAGCCCGGTTTTCCTTGTTCTGGGTCATCGAACGGGTGGCGTTGTCATAGACGGTGATGGACCAGAACTCTTCGACCGGCACGTTGGCCGGGACCCGCAGCTTGTAGGCCTTCGAGCCGTCGAGCCAGTTGCCATCTTTGTCCTGAAACGCTTCCAGATACCGCTGGCCCTTGGAGGGGAACGGCAGGGTCATGGCATAGGCGGGCCAGGTGCCGAGATAGAGGTAATTCAGGCGCTCATCGAGTTCGGAGTAGTTCGCGGCTTCCTGTTCGCTTCCCGGTTTCGTGGTGAGGATGATCACGTTCACCCAGCGCTTGTAGGCCGGAGATTGGGACAAGCGCGAAGCGAAGCTGATGTTCTGCGCCATGGCGTGGCCGAGGCGCATGCCCTCTTCAAGGATGCGCGTCTGCCGCGCATCGGGCGCAAACGGCTTGCCCTTCTCGATGCCCAGTGGCTTGATCATTGCCATGAAGAAGCGGTCGCGCTCCACGACCGGGTTGTTGTTGATCACCTCGGACAGCGTCTTCCAGTAATCGATCCCTTTGGGGAAGTCGGTGCTGACGTGTTTGCCCACGATGCGCAGGACTTTGTTGGGCTTGGGATTGGCGCGTTCACTGTAGGGATAGACCTTCGACTTCGCGATCATGTCGGCGGCTCCTGCCACGTCCCCTTTGATCACGACGCCACGGATGAAGTAGTTGGCGTCCATCGTCTTGAAGGGCGTAATGAAATACCCTTTCTTCGGCAGCTCACCCTTGTAGCCCGGCGGCACAAGCAGGTACTTGCCGCCCTTGCCCCTGTCCGGCCCAAGGCGTCCCACCCCGTATGTTTCAAACCAGAGATCAGCGAACATGCCCGCCGTGGGCCCGGCGGGAACCTCAACCACGACCGGCCCATCCCTGGCCAGATCAATCTGGCTGGCGGCGTAGATCGTCGAGTTGTTTCCGGTGAGGTAGATACCCTTGGTGTCGAGGAACTCAGGATACAGAATGATGTCGTTGTAGGTCGCTCCCAGATCACGGAACCAACCGGCCTTGATCGAGGCGAAATTCACGGCGGGAACGGACCACATGTAGGCTTGGCTGGCGCGCTGAAGATCCATTTCGTCGTAGAGCTTCTGAGATGTTTCCCTGGTGGGATAGCCGTTCTCGTATTTTAGCTCTCCGATGCGAGGATCGGTCGTTTGCGCGTCGCCGGGGCCCCGCCCGAGGCGAGTGCCAGAAGGACGGCGCTAGCGACAAGCAGGGAGCGTTTGCTGACGGCTTGCATCGGACCTCCTATCAAGAGGACGAATGCGATGGGTCCGGCCAGAAGGCGTTCAACTTACTGGGCTCAAGGCAACGGCGCAATGTCCACTTCCGACCGATACCGTTGA
>UCLR01000058.1 GCA_900473415.1 Hyphomicrobiales bacterium | reverse complement strand
GATGGGCGGTTTATAGGCGAGGCCCCTTCAGACTGTCAACGACCTTTTTGAAAGTTTTTCGGCTAAAAGTCGTTTTCGTTATTTTCCAATGCGTTACTCAGGAATTTGACTTATCCACAGGCCCCGGAAGCCCGATTTTCCGCCTTGCCGGGCGGAACGCCGGCATCGGCGCTCCAGGGCCGGAAAGGCAATCCTTCTTATAGGCGCTCAAAGCCCCCTTCCCCTGCCCTCAGTCGGGCAGCGTTTCCTCGCTCAGCGCCTCGGCCAGAAAGCCGCTCAGGGCGGCGACCGCCGCACTCGGCCGGCCCGGCGCCAGATGCAGCGCGATTTCCGAGGCCGGCAGTGCCGGCAAGCCGCTATCGGCTCCGAGCAGTTGCAGACCGGGACGGGCCGTGCCGGCCTTGACCACGGTGAGAGCCGCGCCCGAGGCCGCCATCGCCTCGACGGCGCCGATGCTCGAGCTCGAGAACAGGATGCGCCAGCGCAGTCCGGCCTCGTTCAGCGCAGCGAGCGCCCATTCGCGGAACATGTTGGGCGCCTTCAGCAAGGCGAGTTGCAACGGCTCCTCTAATATAAAGGTCGCGCGGTCCGAGCAGGCCCAGGCGGTGTGCTCGCGGCGTAGCACTTCGCCGCGCCCGTCGCCGGCCTTCTGCGTGGCGAGCACGAGGTCGAATTCCTCGCCAAGGCTATTCAGCAGGTCGCGGGTGAAGCCGGTCGTCACCTCGAGCTCGACATCGGGATGCGAGCGGGCGAAGCGCGCCAGCGTCTCCGGCAAGACGATCGTCGCGTAATCGTCCATCACCGCGAGCCGGACCCGGCCGCTGACGCTCTGGGCATTGACGACGTCCAGCGCCTCGTCATGCAGCGCAACGATGCGTCGGGCGTAACCGAGGAACTGCTCGCCCGCGCGCGTGAGCAGCACTTCATGGGGGGAGCGCTGCAGCAGGGTCTGCCCCGCGAGTTCCTCCAGCCGGCGGATCTGACTGCTCACCGTCGACTGGCTGCGAAAGAGCGCGGCGGCCGCGCGGGTGAAGCTGCGCAACTCCGCGATCGTGACGAAGCAGCGCAGCAGGTCGATGTCGATGTTGCGCAGCATGGGCCGTGTCATCGGGAGCCTGTCGTCCCTTGTTCCTTAG
The DNA here is from genome assembly GCA_900473415.1 of Hyphomicrobiales bacterium. Taxonomy (GTDB): domain Bacteria; phylum Pseudomonadota; class Alphaproteobacteria; order Rhizobiales; family Beijerinckiaceae; genus Allobosea. The sequence continues at coordinate 16,191 of UCLR01000058.1, read as the reverse complement.
AGCAGCCGCGTCGCTTTAGGAACGCCGCCGCCATGCGCCGCGCCGATCTTCAAAATCGAGGAATTCAATTTTGAGGCTGGGCGCCGCGACGATAGGTTGCCGGCCGAACGGGCCATGAGGAGCCCGGCACCGGAGACGAAACGAGATGCCCAGGCTGAGATCCGCCACCTCCACCCATGGCCGCAACATGGCGGGCGCCCGCGGCCTGTGGCGCGCCACCGGCATGAAGGACGGAGATTTCGGCAAGCCGATCATCGCCGTGGTCAACTCCTTCACCCAGTTCGTACCGGGCCATGTCCATCTCAAGGATCTCGGCCAGCTCGTCGCGCGCGAGATCGAGAAGGCCGGCGGCGTCGCCAAGGAGTTCAACACCATTGCGGTCGATGACGGCATCGCCATGGGCCATGACGGCATGCTCTACAGCCTGCCCTCGCGCGAGCTGATCGCCGACAGCGTCGAGTACATGGTCAACGCCCATTGCGCCGACGCGATGGTCTGCATCTCGAACTGCGACAAGATCACCCCCGGCATGCTGATGGCCGCGATGCGCCTCAACATCCCGACCGTCTTCGTCTCGGGCGGGCCGATGGAGGCCGGCAAGTTCATCGCCGAGGGCGTGCTGAAGAAGGTCGACCTCGTCGACGCGATGATCGCGGCGGCCGACGACAAATATACCGACGCCGAAGTCGACGTGATCGAGCGCTCCGCATGCCCGACCTGCGGCTCCTGCTCCGGCATGTTCACGGCGAACTCGATGAACTGCCTGACCGAGGCGCTCGGCCTCGCGCTGCCCGGCAACGGCTCGACGCTCGCCACCCATGCCGACCGCAAGCGCCTCTTCGTCGAGGCCGGCCATCTGATCGTCGATATCGCCCGCCGCTATTACGACCAGAACGACGAGAGCGTGCTGCCGCGCAATGTCGGCTCGTTCAAGGCCTTCGAGAACGCGATGACACTCGACATCGCCATGGGCGGCTCGACCAACACCGTGCTGCACCTGCTGGCGGCGGCGCATGAGGCAGAGATCGACTTCACCATGGCCGATATCGACCGGCTGTCGCGGCGCGTGCCGGTGCTGTGCAAGGTCGCGCCCGCCGTCGCCGACGTCCATATGGAGGACGTGCATCGCGCCGGCGGCATCATGGCGATCCTTGGCGAGCTCGATCGGGCCGGCCTGATCGACACCTCGCTGCCGACCGTCCACAGCAGCACGATGGCCGAGGCGCTTTCGCGCTGGGACATCACGCAGACCCACAGCGAGACGGTGCGCAGCTTCTATAGCGCAGCGCCGGGGGGCGTTCCGACACAGACGGCCTTCAGCCAGGACCGGCGCTTCGAGGAGCTCGACCTCGACCGCGCGAAGGGTGTGATCCGCGATGCAGAACACGCCTATTCCAAGGATGGCGGGCTTGCCGTGCTCTTCGGCAACATCGCGCTCGACGGCTGCATCGTGAAGACGGCAGGCGTCGATGCCTCGATCCTGAAATTCTCCGGCTCGGCCGTCATCTTCGAGAGCCAGGACGCGGCGGTCGAGGGCATCCTCAACCGGAAAGTCAATCCCGGCGACATCGTGCTGATCCGCTATGAGGGACCGCGCGGCGGGCCGGGCATGCAGGAGATGCTCTACCCGACGAGCTATCTGAAGTCGAAAGGCCTCGGGAAAGCCTGCGCGCTGATCACCGACGGACGCTTCTCCGGCGGCTCCTCCGGCCTTTCCATTGGCCACGTCTCGCCGGAAGCGGCCGAGGGCGGCGCGATCGGCCTCGTCGAGAGTGGCGACATCATCGACATCGACATCCCCAACCGCTCGATCACGCTCCGGGTCTCGGACGAAGAGCTGGCCCGGCGCCGCGCGGCGATGGAGGCCAAGGGCAAGGATGCCTGGAAGCCCGCCGCCCCGCGCAAGCGCAAGGTCTCGACCGCGCTCAAGGCCTATGCCGCCATGGCGACCAGCGCAGCCAAGGGCGCCGTGCGGGTGGTGGAGTAGGCGGCGCATCGAACGCCCCGTCCAGGCCTCGCCTGCGGGGTTTTCGCGCTTCACATCCAAGGGGATGCGCGGGGTCCGGGCGGCGCGCGGCCTGGAGCCGCGTGCCGAATGTCGATGTCGAGTGTCGAAGTCGATGCGGCGCCTCGCCGGCTCCGCCCGAACCCCGCACGCGGTTCTCTTCGGTTCCCCTCGCCTGAAGGCTTCACCGGGCCTGCCTGTTCGGCCCGGCGGCGAGTGAACCCTTCCGGCCCCGCCACCAGCGACGAGAATCCGGAACACCGCATCCCGCCCGGCCGCACGATGCCTCGCGAAGCCCCCTTGGTCGGGCGGGACGGGGAGACGATAGGCGCAGGGCAGAGCGCCGGGGACAAGTTGGTGGAACCACGACGCCTTTCCCTTCTCCCCGAGGGAAGAAGGGCGAAAGCACACACCAATGCGGCCCCAAAACAAAAAACGCCGCGCCTTTCGGCGCGGCATTCGCGAAAATCCGATACTGAAGGATCAGCTCTTCAGCTTGGCGTTGCACTGGCTCCAGTAGCCGCCGCCTTTCTCGATCCACTTCAGCTCGCCATTGGCATTGGCGGCCTTGTTGGCGTTGTACTGGTCGGCGCAGGTCTTCAGGCGGGCCCTGCCGGCCGTCTCGTTCGAGTATTTCTGCGCGACGGTGCGCGGGAAGACCGCGGCCTTGGCCTTGCCGGCGGGCTTGGCGGCCGGAGCGGCAGCCGTCGTCGCTGCAGGCGCAGCGGTCTCGGGCACGGCGGCCGCCGCATCAGCCTCGTTGGCGTCGTCGTCGCCGCACTCGGCCTTGCGGAAATCGTTCCACTTCTGGCCCTTCAGCGTGTTGGCCTTCTTGGCGTCTTGATACTTGACGCTGCACTCCTTCATCGTCAGCGCCGAGGCCGGCGCCACCGTGAAGGACGCAAGAGCAAGGGCCGATGCGGATGCGAGAATGAATGTCCTGAACATGACCTTCTCCATGGCAAAGCGTGCTGCCGCCGTCGGGCATGCCACTCTGATTTGCGCCCCGAGGCAAGCCCTTTCGGCGAGCCGAACAACCCATTCGCCAGCAAGATGTTCCTTTGTGGGCAAAGCCTTGGCCGACTGCCGTTAGGAAATCCCGCGCCCGTCCGAAGCCCTTCTTGCCGGCTCGCACCATTTCCCTGCTATATGACGGTTCATCGAACCATCCAGAGACGATATGGCACGCCCCTCCGACGCCGCGAAGGATCGCGAACTCATCCGCATCCTGACAGAGAACGCGCGGCTCCCCCTCTCCGACATCGCCAAGCAGCTCGGCGTCTCGCGGGCGACGGTGCAGGGCCGGCTCGCCCGGTTGGAGCGCGACGGCGTGATCGCCGGCTACACCACGATCCTCGGCAAGGCGAGCCGGCCGGCCACGACGATTTCCGCGCTCATCCTGATCGAACTCGAGGTGAAGCAGCAGGGCAGCGTGGTCGCCGCCCTGAAGAAACGGCCCGAAATCGTGCAATGCCACACGCTGAGCGGCCATTTCGACCTCTCCGTCAAGATCGAGTGCGAGACGGCGAGCGACCTCGACACCATCATCGACTGGATCGCCGAGACGGAGGGTGTGCGACGCACCACCTCCTCGGTGATTCTGGCGCGGAAGTTCGAGCGCTGAGGCCGGCGCCGTAGCTACGCTCAGCGTCGCGCTCGATTTCCCATCGATTTGTCGCATATCCCATCGTTATGCGAGCAACTCTTGGTGCCCGTCGGCGATCCGCTCGTTAAACCGGGCGGTGCGCGACGCGATGCTCGGCGTGAGAGGGAGGTGCCATGCCTGCCCGCCCCCCCGCCAGGAGATCGCGACATGACCACCCACAAGCAACGCATCGCCGTGCTCGGCGCCGGCCAGATCGGCGTCATCATCGCCGGCATGCTGGCCGAACAGGGGCATGAGGTGACGCTGGCCGATGCCGCCGCAGCGCGGCTGAAGCAGGTCGCCGGGGGCCGCTTCGCAACCGCGACCGTCGACGCCTCCGACCTCGATGCCCTGCGCAGCTTCCTCAAGGACCGCGACATCGTCGTCAGCGCCTGCCCCTACTTCCTGAACAAGGGCATCGCCAAGGTCGCGGCCGAGACCAAGACCCATTACTTCGACCTGACCGAGGACGTCGCGACCACCTCCTACATCAAGGAGCTCGGCGCCACCTCTGACGTCGCGCTGGTGCCGCAATGCGGCCTCGCGCCCGGCTTCATCTGCATCCTCGGCGCCGATATGGCCGCGCGCTTCGAGAGCGTCCGCACCATCAAGATGCGCGTAGGCGCCCTGCCGCTCTATCCGACCAATGCGCTGCGCTACAATGTGACCTGGTCGGTCGACGGGCTGATCAACGAATACTGCAACCCCTGCGAGATCGTCTTCGACGGCCAGCCGACGCTGGTTCCGGCGCTCGAAGGCATCGAGAGCGTGATGATCGACGGCGTCGCCTACGAGGCCTTCAACACCTCGGGCGGGCTCGGCACGCTGACCGAGACGCTGGCCGGCAAGGTGCGCAACATGAGCTACAAGACGCTGCGCTATCCCGGCCATGCCGAAATCATGAAGCTGCTGCTGCGCGACCTCGAGCTCGCCGACGATCGCGAGACCATGCGGCGCATCCTCAGCCATTCCGCGCCCTTCACCCGCAAGGACGTCGTGGTGATCTTCGTCACCGGCGTGGGCGAACGCCACGGCCGGCTGGAAGAGGAAAGCGTCGTGCTGCGCTATGACGGCAATGACGAGCTCGGCGCGATCCAGCTCACCACCGCTGCCGGCTGCGTCGCGATGATCGAGCTCTTCCTCGCCGGCAAGCTGCCCGCCAGGGGCTTCGTGCGGCAGGAGGATGCCGTGCTCGCCGATTTCCTGGCGACCAAGGCCGGGACCCGGCTGGTGCGCGAGGCGCGCGGCGTCGATGCCGCCGGCCTCGCCCCGACTGTCGCGATCAAGAACGCGGCCTGAGGGCCCCTCTTCGGATATTGAGAACGCGAACCACGCCGTCATCCCGGGCTTGACCCGGGATCCATCGGAGGGCTTCAGAGCTCTACGATGGATCCCGGATCGGCGCCGCTTGGCGGCTTGTCCGGGATGACGTGGCGGATCGGGTCAGAGCCGTCACACGCCTGGTTCAGTTGCTGCCGATGCCGGTCTTCATTTTGGCGACAGCAGCGTCGGCCGGGAACACGGTAACCAGTTCACCGCCCTGCCACTGCATCAGGAAGGGCACGGCGCGGCTGTTCTGGCCGCTCTCGGCGAACTTCGCGCCCCAGCCGGTAGCGGTGCCGCCCTCGGGAACGTCGACCTTCATCACCGCCGTGCGGATCGTGGCAGCCTTGAGGTCGGGCGCCGCGGCCATCGCGTCGAGGAAGACCAGTGCGCCCATGTAGTTGGCGAGCGAGTGGCCCGAGCGCGGCGTCGTGCCGTACTTCGCCTGGTACTTCTTGACGAAGCTGTCGACGCCGGGCGCCGCCTTGGGGTTGGTGCGGAACTGGGTGAAGTCGACGTTGAGCGCGCCTTCCATGTTCTCCGCGCCGATGGCCAGCATGGTGTCGCGCAGCGAGTAGCCGCCGCCGGCACCGATCATCGCCTTGGGCTTGAAGCCCTGCTCCTTCATCTGACGGAAGAACAACACGGTGTCGTTCTGGTAGGAGGTCTGCAGCACCACATCGGCACCAGCCGTCTTGAGACGCAGGATCACCGGCGTCAGATCGACCGACTTGGCCGAATAGGGCAGCGTCTCGACGAGGTTGACACCCTTCTCCTTGGCGCGGGCGGCCTGGTAGCCGGCGACGGTCTGCCCGTAGAGCGAATCCTCATGGATGATCGCGACCTTGAGCGACTTGGCGTCGACGCCGAGTGCCGGCGCGATCGCTTCGCCAATGGCGTCGACCATGCGGCTGGCGAAGTCGCGCGCCGTCGGATTGGTGCGGTAGACGTTCTTGAAGCCACGCTCGGTGATCGGGTCCGAGATCGCGCCCAGCTCGAAATAGGGCACGCCGGCCAGCTCCGCGACCTGCGTCGCCGCGATCGACAGCGAGGACGAATAGGTCCCGAAGATCACCGGCACCTTGTCGACCGAGGTCAGGCGGCGCGCCTCGCCGACCGCCTGGTTGGGCTCAACCGCATCGCCCTTGACGATCTCCAGCTTCTGCCCCTTGAGGCCGCCGGCCGCATTGCGCTCCTCGATGGCGATCTCGAGGCCGCGGAAGCTCTCGTCGCCCAGCAGCGCAAGCGCACCCGAGAATGGATAGAGCGCCCCGATCTTGACCTGGGCGAAGGCCTGCGACGCCGACAAAGACAATACCGCGGCCAGCGCCGCGCGCGTCAGTACGCTCATCATGTCCTCCCTGGGACCGCTGTCACGATCGTTTCTTGCGGGTCCCATCGCGCGATGCGTCCCGGCCGGCCTTTCCCGGCGCCGCGAATAATGCAGATAACCAAGTTGCCTGACAAGTAGCTGTTTGGTAACGCTTGAAGCAAGGCAGGGCGAACTGGCACCACGCCGTTCGAGCCCGCGCGAGAACCGCGCCGACCGGAGGAGAGCCGAGCATGGCATTGCCGCAGACGATGACGCAGGTCCGATTCAACGGCTATGGCAGCCCGGATGTGATCGAGATCGAGACCGCCCCGGTGCCGCAACCCGGCTCCGGCCAGGTGCTGATCGAGGTCGCCGCGGCGGGCATCAACCGGCCGGACTGCCTGCAGCGTGCCGGCGGCTACCCGCCGCCTCCCGGAGCTACCGAGATTCCGGGCCTCGAGGTTTCAGGCACCATCGTTGCGATCGGCGAAGGCGTTCCCGCAAGCCGCATCGGCGAGAAAACCTGCGCGCTCGTCATCAGCGGTGGTTATGCCGAATATGCGGTCGCCGACGCGGCTCTCTGCCTGCCGGTGCCAAAACCGCTCTCGCTGCTGGAGGCCGGCGGTCTGCCCGAGACCTACTATACAGTCTACGACAACGTCTTCACCCGTGGGCGTCTCAAGAAGGGTGAGACGATCCTGATCCATGGCGGGTCGAGCGGCATCGGCTCGACCGCGATCCAACTCGCCAAGCAGGCCGGGGCGATCGTCTATGCGACGGCGGGCTCGGCCGAGAAATGCGAGTTCTGCCGCTCGATCGGTGCCGATGAGGCGATCGACTATCGCGCCCAGGACTTCACGGCCGAGATTAAGCGCCTGACCGGCGGCAAGGGCGTCGACGTCATCCTCGACATGGTCGGCGGCCCCTATATCCAGCGCAACATCAATGCGCTGGCGCTCGAGGGCCGGCTCGTGCAGATCGCCTTCCTGCAAACGAGCAAGGTCGAGCTCGACCTGATGAATGTGATGCTGCGGCGGCTCACCGTCACCGGCTCGACGCTGCGGGCGCGATCGGTCGCGCTCAAGGCCAAGATCGCAGAGAAGCTGCTCAAGGAGGTCTGGCCGCTGCTCGAAGCCGAAACGGTCCGGCCGATCATCCACAAGACCTTCCTGCTCGAAGAGGCACGCACGGCGCATGAGCTTATGGAATCGAGCGCCCACCTCGGCAAGATCATGCTCGAGGTGCGGCGATGACGGGCCATGCCGGCAAGGTCGTTCTCGTCACAGGAGCGGGACGAGGCATCGGCCGCGCGATCGCCGATGCTCATGCGCAGGCCGGGGCCTCCGTCGCCTATCTCGATCATGATGCCGGCATCGCCGAGGAGGCTGCCTCCGCGGCTGCCGCCCGTGGGGTGAAGAGTGTCGCCGTTGCCGCCGATGTCGGCGACGAGGCCTCCGTCAACGCGGCCGTGGCGCGCGCCGTCAAGGCGCTCGGGCCGATCGGCATCCTGATCAACAACGCGGGGATCTCGCCGAAATCGGGCTCCGACGGCAAGCGCGCCAGGCTGGGCGAGATGAGCGCGGCCGAATGGCGCCGCGTCCTCGACGTCAATCTGACCGGCGCCTTCCTCTGCGCCAGCGCGGTCGTGCCCTTCATGCGCGCGGCCGGGCGCGGCTCGATCGTCAGCGTCTCCTCCGTCGCCGGCAAGACCTATTGCGACATCGTCGGCGTCCACTACGCCGCGACCAAGGCGGCGCTGATCGGCTTCACCAAGCACCTCGCCGGCGAACTCGGGCCGGACGGCATCACCGTCAACGCCGTGGCGCCCGGCCGGATCGACACGCCGCTGATGCGCGGCACGGCTGCCGAGGCCAACGAGGCGGTGCGGCTGGCAACACCGCTGCGCCGGCTCGGCACGCCGAAAGAGGTCGCGCAGACCTGTCTCTTCCTGACCTCCGACCAGGCCGCCTTCGTGACCGGACAGGTCTGCGACGTGGCCGGCGGCTGGCTGATGACCTGAGAGGCGCCATGATCGACTTCTCCGGCAAGGTGCTGCTGCTTACCGGCGCGAATGGCGCGATCGGCCGGGCGATCGCCCGGCTCTTCCACCGCTACGGTGCCGCTTGCGTCCTCTCCGACCTCGACGAGGAGGGCATGGAGAGCTTCGCCCGCGAGCTCGATCCCGGCGGTGTGCGCGCGCTGGCGCTGCGGCAGGACGCGGCGCAGGCGGGCGATGCCGAGCGCGTCATCGAGGCCACGGTCACGCGCTTCGGGCGAGTCGATGCGCTGGTGACGGCGGCCGGGCTCTATCGCGAGCGGCTGGTCAGCGAGATGAGCGAGGCGGAGTGGCGCCAGTCGATCGCGATCAACCTCGACGGCGTCTTCCATAGCTGCCGGGCCGCCATCCCATATCTCTCGGAGGACGGCGCGATCGTGAACATCGCCTCGATGGCGGGCCATCGCGGTAGCTATGCGCACGCGCATTATGCCGCAGCGAAGGGTGGCACGCTCAGCCTGACGCGCTCCCTGGCACTGGAGTTGGCTCCGCGCATTCGCGTCAATGCTGTTTCGCCGGGGCTGATCGAGGGCCCCATGGTGCAGCCGCTGATCGCCCGGAAACCCGAGCTGATCCCGAACACGCCGATGCGGCGTTTGGGAACGGCTGATGAAGTCGCCGGAGTCGTTGCTTTCCTCTGCTCCGATCTGGCACGCTTCGTCACCGGCGAGACGATCCACGTCAACGGCGGTCTTCACATCGCCAGCTAACGAAGCCGATAGATCAGATGGTCGCAGACAAGCGCAGATCCGAACCGTCTCCCAACGTCATTGGACGGGCCCCGTCGCTCGCCGATACGCTGGCGCTGCGACTGCGCGACGAAATCTCGTCGGGTCGTTTCAAGGCCGGCGAGCGACTGCCCACCGAGCAGCAACTCGCCCAGACCTACGGCGTCAGCCGGCCGATCGTGCGCGAGGCGGTCGGCAGGCTGAAGCATGACGGGTTGGTATCGTCCCGGCAGGGCGCCGGTGCCTTCGTCGCGGAGCCCGGTGCCAGCACGGTCTTCAGGCTCGATATTGCGAACTTCTCGGACAAGGAAGAGCTGCGCCACATCGTCGAGCTGCTGATGGCGGTCGAGGCCTCGGCGACCGAGCGCACCGCCGCGCGCCGCAGCGAGGCCGATCTGGCGACGATCCGCACCCGGCTCGACGCGATGCAGGCTGCGATCCATCGCGGCGAGCCCGGCGTTGACGAGGACGTCGCCTTTCATCGCGCCATCATCGACGCGACCGGGAACCCCTTCTTCCGCGACCTGTCGGACTTTCTCGACCGCCGCGTCCGCAACTTCATCCGCACCGCCCGCGCCAATTCGGCCCGTCTTACCGGCATGGCCCAGACCGTTCAGGGCGAGCACGAAGCGATCTTCGAGGCCATCGCCGCACGCGACCCGCAGGCTGCGCGCATGGCCGCAGAAACCCATCTAAAGAACGCTGCCAAGCGACTGGCGATCTATCTGGAGAGCTAGAGGATCGCCTCCAGCGCTCCCCGCCGAGGAAACCCAGGATCACTCCTTCGAGGGCGTGCTGGGCGTCAAGTTCTGACCGCCAGTTCCCTGTAACCGGAAAGGGAACGCCTGAAGGTCCGTGATGGCGTCGGAAGGAGACACTCACGAACGTCCGCTAAGGCTGTTCCCGCACGTCTCCGAGGCCGGCTCATTGGCCTGGGCCGCTCCCGTTCCGGACATTGCACCGGCGCCGAAGAACGGACACTCGGGTGGCTATCCAAGAAGTTGCGATATGCCTACTGTCCGACTTCCCCGTGAAACGGCGCAGGTGCTTCATGAAGCTGTCGCACCGCCAAGCGGTCTGGCTGATGGTGCTGGTGACCGTGATGTGGGCCATGGCCGGCGTGGTCACGCGGCACTTGGAAACTACGCGCAGCTTCGAGATCACCTTCTGGCGCAGCCTGTTCACCGTACTGGCCTTGCTGGTCATCCTGCCGGCCTGGCAAGGGCGCACGGTATTTGCCGGCATACGTCGTGGCGACGCCGCGCTGTGGGTATCGGGCGTGTGCTGGTGCGTAATGTTCATCGCCTTCATGGTGGCGCTCACGATGACCTCGACCGGCAATGTGCTCGTGACGATGGCGGCCGGGCCGCTGTTCACGGCGCTGGCGGCACGCATTTTCATCGGACACCGGGTGGCGGCCCACACCTGGGGCGCGATCGCAGTGGCTGGCGCCGGCATCGCGTGGATGTATGCCCATCAGTTCGAGCGAGGACAGATGACCGGCACTTTCGTCGCTTTGTGCGTGCCACTGTCGCAAGCCTGCAACTGGACGGTGTTGCAACAGGCGCACGCACGAGGACACGATGTCGACCTGGCGCCGGCCGTGCTGATTGGCGCGGTGCTGGCTGTGCTGGTGACGCTGCCGCTGGCCTGGCCCCTGCGGGCCAATGCGCACGATCTTGGCCTGCTGGCATTTCTGGGCCTGTTCCAGCTTGCGATTCCCTGCGTCCTCGCGATGCTTTGCGCCAAGGTGCTCAAGGCGCCCGAAGTTGCCTTGCTGGCGCTGCTGGAGGTGATCTTTGGAATCGCGTTCGCGTGGATTGGTGCCGGCGAGCAGCCCGCGCCGAGCGTGCTCGCCGGCGGTACGCTGGTCGTGGGAGCACTGGTCGTCAACGAGTGGCTGGGACGGTGGCAGCATCGTTCCGCCTCACGCACAGAAAGCCGATTGGCGCGCCGGCCTCTCATAGAATAACTCGCCGATTATGATCATGTCGCCCGATGGCAGATGCTCCTGACCGCCGCGTCGGGCCTCGGTTCTGGTCGTCAGGCTCAACTCTTCGAATGTCTCGGTTGGGTCGATTTCGGCCGCGGCACACCGCGTTCCGTAGGTCCGCTTTCTGGCAAAGAGCTGGAGCCCGCTTCTGGCGCTTCTGCCCCTTGCGACGATCAATTTGGGGCCATTTCGCCCCCTCCCCGCTCAAACCGCCAGCGCGCAGATGGCCAACCGGCGTCCGAAGCCGGCCTCTTTCGGACTCAAGCCGATGGAATGAGGGTCAATCCAGAGCTCGCGAAGGAAATCGTCACGGGCAGGCCTGGCTCGAGCATCTCGCGCGCACCGTATTGCACGACGAAAAGCTCTCCGACCTCGGTCTCAACCATAATGTCGAGGTGGTTGCCGAGATAAGCGCATTTGCGGATCTTGCCCGGCAGGGCGCCAGGCTTCCCGGCCTCTCCAATGAGCAGAGCCTCGGGCCGAATGGCGACCCGGGCGGGGCCGGGCGCGAGCCCGCGGGCCGGAAGCGAGACCGTCACGGAGCCGATGCTGACATCGGCATGGCCGCCGGCGACCTTCCGTACGGTGACATCGACCAGATTGGCATCGCCGATGAAGTCGGCGACGAAAGCGTCGGCGGGTTCTTCATAGAGCGAACGGGGCGCGCCCTGTTGGGCGATCCTCGCGTTCGACATCACGATGATGCGATCGGAGACGGCGAGAGCCTCTTCCTGGTCGTGCGTGACATACGCGACAGTCAGGTTGAGGTCCTGCTGCAGTTCGCGGATCTCCTCGCGCACGCGCCGGCGCAGCTTCGCGTCGAGATTGGAGAGCGGCTCGTCGAAGAGCAGCACCTGCGGCTCCAGGACCAGCGCACGGGCAACCGCGACGCGTTGCTGCTGGCCGCCGGAGAGCTCGGATGGATAGCGCCCCTCGAAGCCCTTCAGCCCGACGAGTTCGAGCTTCTCCAGCGCCATCCGGGCGGCGTCAGCCTTGGACAGCCCCTTCACCGTCGGACCATAGGCCGCGTTTTCCAGCACGGTCATGTGCGGGAAGAGCGCGTAGGACTGGAAGACCATCGAGACGTCGCGATCGGCTGCGGAGAGCTTCGTCACGTCCTTGCCACCGATCAGGATCTGGCCCTCGCTGGCGATCTCCAGCCCCGCGATCATGCGCAGCGTCGTGGTCTTGCCGCAGCCGGAGGGACCGAGCAGCGTGACGAGCTCCCCCGCTTTGATGGTGAAGTTGACATTGTCGACGGCTGTCACCGCGCCATAGCGCATGGAGACGTTGCGGAATTCGACGGAGGCGGGACCGGCCTTGGCCATATGGGCGGGAATCCTTATCCGACCGCGGGGGCGGGCGCGGGAGCGGCGATCGTGGCGATGCGGGTCCGGCGGCCGAGCTTGCGCTCGCCGACGGTGAGCTGGATGACCCCGATGCCGAACGTCATGAAGACGATCAGCACCGAGGAATAGGCGATGGCGAGGCCGAATTCGCCGGCCTCGACGCGCCCAACGATATAGGCGGTGGCGAGGTTGTATTCGGCCGAGACCAGGAAGATGACCGCGCTGACCGCGGTCATCGAGCGCACGAAGCTATAGACCAGCGCCGAGACCAGGGCGGGCTTGAGCAACGGCAGCACCACTCGCCAAAGCGTTGTGAAGCTGCGCGCCCGCAGCGTCGTCGACGCTTCGTCCAGGCTCTTGTCGATCTGCGACAGGCCCGCGATGCCGGAGCGCACGCCGACCGGCATGTTGCGGAAGACGAAGGCGATGACGAGGATCAACCCGGTACCGGTGATCTCGACCGGCGGCACGTTGAAGGCGAGGATGTAGGCGACGCCGAGCACCGTGCCGGGAATGGCGAAGGAAAGCATCGTCGCGAATTCCAGCATCCCGCGCCCGCGGAAGCGCTGGCGCGTCAGCAGATAGGCAGTCAGAAGGCCTATTCCCGCCGTCAGCGGCGCCGAGATCGCGGCGACCTTCACGGTGGTGAAGAAGGAGGACCAGGCCGAGCCCTCGAAGAAGATGCCGTTGCTGAAATCGATGGCGAAACCGGTGCGGTAATGCTCCAGCGTCGGCGTGAAGTCGCGCCCCATGTTGCGGACGAAGCCGCCGACGACGATGACGGCGTAGATGACGACGGTCAGCGCTACCCAAGGCAGGATCAGCGTCGCCGAAAGCCAGGTGATGCGGCGCGGCAAGGGTGTGGGGAGACCGGCGTCACCTTTGCCTGTGACCGTCGTGTAGGATTTGTCACCGAGCCAGCGTTGCTGCACCCAGAAGGCGCCGAGCGTGAAGGCGAGCAGGATGACGGCGAGCACCGCCGCCTGCCCCTGGTTGTAGGACGCACCGACCACCGCGAAGAAGATCTTGGTGGCGAGCACCTCGTAGTTGCCGCCGAGCACGAGCGGATTACCGAAATCGGCCATGCTCTCAACGAAGCCGAGCAGGAAGGCGTTGGCGATACCGGGCTTGAGCAGCGGCCAGGTCACGGTGCGGAAGGTCTGCCAACGCCGGGCGCCGAGTGTCTGCGAGGCTTCCTCGAGGCTTGGGCTGATGCCCTGCACCACGCCGATCAGCACCAGGAAGGCGATCGGAGCGAAGGCAAGAACCTGCGCCAGCAGCACGCCTGGCAGCCCGTAGAGCCAGCGCGAGCGCGGGATGGCGAACCACTCATAGAGCAGCGTCGAGACAGCGCCGGCCCGGCCGAAGAGCAGGATGAGCGCGAGGCCGATGACGAAGGGGGGTGTGATGATCGGCAACACCGTCAGCGCGCGCATGATGCGCTTGCCGGGCATGCCGGTGCGCAGGATCAGCAGCGCGCAGGCGAGACCGAGCACTGTGGTGATCACGCCGCAGAGCACTGCAAGGATCAGGGTGTTCCAGGCGACGCCGCAATTGGTGTTGCTCGTGACGCAACCCAGCCCCCAGATCGAGGAATCGAGGAAGCGCGCGATGAAGGCCGAAGGCGCGAGCGCGCCGTTCTGGTCGACGAGCGCGCTTTTCAGGATGATCGAGACCGGAAAGAAGATGAAGAGGCCGATCAGCAGGATGACGACGCCGATCGCCGAGGTGGTGAAGAGGTCGCCTCGGCAGATGCCGCGATAGGCGAGGCCATGACAAAGCAGGAGCAGCAGCCCGAGCAGAGTCAGGAAGGCGCCGCCGCCGACACCCGGCTGGGCAGCGCCGGCCGCGCCGACGAGAGCGGCGAGCCAGGGGATGCCCTGGTCCTTCAGGGTGATCGCGAAACCCTGCGCGAAGAACAGAACGATGCCGACCAGGCCGGCCCAGATCAGCGCGCGGGCTACGAGAGGGCGGTCCTGGCTGGCGATGAAGGCCGTGGCGAGGCCGAGCGCGACGCCGACCGGCAGGAGCCAGGGCGTCTGGCCGGAGAACGACAGCGCGAGCGCGCTGCCGGCCTTGCCGAACGGATATTCGGAAAGCCAGCCGAGGCTCGTCAGGCTCATGCCCTCGACGAGATACCAGGGCATGAGCGCATAGCCGATCCAACCGATCAGCAGCGCAAGCCTCGTCGCTGGTGCCATCCTCACCCTGTTCCCTCGATTGATGCCGCCGGTTGGTCCGGCTCTTGGCTTTGAATGCAGCTGCCGTCTCCCCGCAGCAGCGTGGCGACGGCCCAGACTTTGGAAAGCAACCCTATTTCGGGAGTGCCTTGATCTCCTTGTCCCACTTGGCGAGCAGGCGGGTGCGCTCGGCGGAGGACCCGTATTTCACGAAGTCGTAGTTGATCAGCTTCATCTGATCCATCTTCGGCGACTGCGCCGGCACCGGCGAGGCCTTGTTGGACGGGACCTGATAGGACTTCGCCGGGGCGGCGAGCGCCTGCGCCGCGGGGGTCAGGGCCCAGTCGTAGAACTTCTTCGCATTTTCAAGATTGCGCGCGCCCTTCACGATCGACATCGAGCCGATCTCGTACCCCGTACCCTCGCAGGGCGCGACCGGCTTGATCGGGTCACCCTGCACGGCGAAGACCACCGCGTCATGAATGAAGACGATGCCGACGGCCGTCTCACCGAGGCTTGCCGCCTTGGCGGGCGCAGCACCCGACTTGGTGTACTGGCTGACGTTCTTGTGGAGCTGCTTCAGATAATCGAAGCCCTTCTCCTCGCCCATCAGCTGCACGACGGTGGCGAGCAGATTGTAGGCGGTTCCGGACGAGTTCGGGTCGGCGACCTGGACGTCGTCCTTCAGCTTGGCGTTGAGCAAATCCGCCCAGCATTTCGGCTCCGGGATGCCCTTCGCCTTGACTTGCTCCGTGTTGAAGCCGAAGCCCAGCGCGCCGGCATAGATGCCGACAGAACGCTGCTTGGCCGCCTTCCATTGGTCGAGCGCCCAGCTATGCAGCTCCGCATTCTTCGGCGACGCGTATTCGAGGGTCAGTCCCTCCTCCGCGGCCTGCAGATGAGGGTCACCGGTGCCGCCCCACCAGATGTCGCCGCGCGGGTTGGACGCCTCGGCCTTGAGCTGCGCATAAATCTCGCCAGCCGACTTGCGGGTCATCGCGACCTTGATGCCGGTCTCCTTCTCGAAGGCCGTAGACATCGCGCGGCACCATTCCTCCTGCACGCCGCAATACATGACGAGAGCGCCCTGCGCCCGTGCCGGCGCGGCCGAGAAAGCAGCAGTCGCAAAGGCTGCGAACAAGCCTGCCTTGAGCCATGATGTCGAATGCATTCCAACCTCCCTGTTATTCCCGATCGTTCTTGTGACGAGCCTCGGCCTGCGCCGTTCAGCGATGCCTTTGCATTCCCCTGCCCGCGAAAACCCTGTTCTTGGGCGCGGCGTGCCGTGCAGGCAGGCGAAAGAAGCATTTCATCGCGACGACATCAGCTCCCCAAATTTGGCGGCATATTTTTTTTATTCACTCGCCCAACAGGAATAGGCATTCCATTTCCGAGCCGACAGAGTCAAGCCTGTCACTCTCCACTCGGTCATTTCCAATCGGCGGATCGGCGCTTCGTTCAACACCTTTCCGGCCACATGTTTGCTTCAGGCTCGCAACGCCGATCCGCGTGCCCCAGTCGCACTTACGCGCGGGGCTAGGAGTCCCTCGCGGCCTGCTGTGCCAGGATGAAGGCATCTCGCGTCTCGGCGTTGCGTTCG
>UCLR01000060.1 GCA_900473415.1 Hyphomicrobiales bacterium | reverse complement strand
TCGCCGGCCGCACGATCCTGATCTCGGGCGGGGCGGGCGGGATCGGCCGGGCGACCGCCTGGCTGCTGGGCCGGACGGGCGCGCGCGTCGTCATCGCCGGGCGCGACCAGGACCGGCTCGACGGCGCCGTCGCCGCGATGCGTCAGGCCGGGCTCGACGTCTCGGGAAAGGCGGCGAACGTGCGCGACCCGGCTTCGATCGTTGCGCTGCACGACTGGATCGCGGCCGAGATCGGCGGCATCGACATCCTCGTCAACAGCGCCGGCGGCCAGTTCCCGCAGGCCGCGATCGACTTCTCCGTGAAGGGCTGGAACGCCGTCGTCGACACCAATCTCAACGGCACCTGGTACATGATGCAGGAGGCGGCGCGGCGCTGGCGCGATGCCGGCCGGCCGGGCAGCATCGTCTCCATCGTGGTCGTCACCCGGCAGGGGCTGCACGGCGTCGCGCATACGGTGGCGGCGCGTGCGGGCGTCATCGGACTGACGCAGGCGCTCGCGGTGGAGTGGGCGCCGCTCGGCATCCGCGTCAACTGCATCGCGCCTGGTGCCATCGAGACGCCCGGCTGGCGCGTCTATGACACGAAGGCCGTCGAGGCCTATCCGCGCTCGAACCCGATGATGCGGACGGCGACGGCATGGGAGGTGGCGGAAGCCTGCGCCTATCTCGGCGGCCCCGCGGCTGCCTATGTCACCGGCGAGGTGCTGCATGTCGCCGGCGGCGGCCAGCTCTGGGGCGAGACCTGGACAATCCCCCGGCCGGCGGCCTTCGACGGCCCCGGCGTCATGGTCGGCGGAGCCGGGGCGCGGCCGGAGTAGGAGCCTCGATGGCGGCTGGCAGCCCTGCGATCGTCTCAAGTCGGGCGGTCGCCGCTTCCAGCCGGGCGATCACGGCGCCGGCCGGCGAGGCGGCCTGCTCCGCCGCCAGGCCACTATAGATGAGGTTCGTGATCGCGTCGGCCGTCTCCACCGGGTCGAACTCGCCTTCCTGGCGCAGGAAAGCCCAGGTGCGGTGCTCGATGCAGCCGAAGACCATGTCGCGTACCAGGCTGGGCGAGGCGTCCGGCCTCAACTCGCCGGAGGCGATGCCGGCCTTCACCACGTCGACGAGGCGATGCGTATAGGCGCGATTGAGCTCGAACAGGCGCGAGGTCCGGTAGTCGGGGGACGGGCGGATCTCCTGGAACATCAGCCGCGAAAGCGCCGGGTCGCTGCGGATGGACATCAGGTGGTGGTAGATGAGGAAGCGAATCTGGTTCCAGACGCCGCGAACGGCGCCGAACTGCTCGGCATCTTCCCGCAGCAATTCCTCGAACCAGTGCTCGACGACCTTGACCAGCAGTTCTCGCTTGTTGGCGAAGAAGCGGTAGATGCTGCCTTCGACGACGCCGGCCCGCACCGCGATGTCGCTGATCAGGGCGTCGCTGTAACCGTTCTCGGTGAAGACGTCCTTCGCGGCGGCCATGATGTCGGAGATGCGGCGCTCGGGCGGGAGGCGGTTGACCTGTCGTTTCAGTGGGCTGCGTGCCATCGGTGTTCCTTGCCCCGTCCGGCGGGCGGGATGCACCCTGTAAGGTCTTTTCGCCGGGCGGCGCAATATCCCGCCGCAGCGCTCCGCCCGTTGACAGGCCCGCGGCCGTCGCCGCTAATAAATATCATTCACCAACGTGTCGAGGCGCGCAAGCGCCTAAAATAAACGCGCGTGTCGACGAGGCGGGAGGAGACGCCGTGATGCGGTATGGAATTGGTCTGCCGATGCGCGGGGGCAGAGGTGTCTGTCTAGGCAGGGACATCGCGTTCCGGCGGGCTATATTGCTTCCGGTGAAGCCTGCTCACGATCGTCGCGCGCTTCGAGCACGGTATGCCCGATCCTGCTTCGGGCGAGGGTGAGGCTTTCCATGGCTCTCCCTATCTCCGTCCAGGGGCGCCTGTCCGTTCCCGTCGTCGCCGCTCCGATGTTCCTGATCTCGGGGCCCGATCTCGTCGTTTCCTGCTGCGAGAACGGCGTGGTTGGTACTTTCCCGGCGCTCAACCAGCGCACGACGGCGGGCTTCGCCGGCTGGCTGGAAGAGATTGAGACTCGGCTGGCCGAAGCGGGTCCGCGGCCGCCGGCGCCTTATGGCGTCAATCTCGTGGTGCATCGGAGCAATCCCCGGCTCGACGCGGATCTTGCGGTGGTCGTGGACCGAAGGTGCCGCTGGTGATCACCTCGCTCGGCCTCAATCGGGAACTGATCAAGGCCGTGCAGGGCTATGGCGGCCTCGTCTTCCATGACGTCACCACGCTCGCCTTCGCGGCCAAGGCGGCGGAGGCGGGTGTAGACGGGCTGATCGCGGTTTCTGCCGGGGCAGGCGGCCATGCCGGCCCGCTCAATCCGCTGGCGGCGATTGCCGACATCCGGGGCATCTTCGACGGCACGCTTCTTCTCGGTGGGGCGATGAGCGACGGCCGACAGGTCGCGGCCGCGATCCTAGCCGGGGCCGACATGGCCTATCTCGGGACGCGCTTCATGGCGACACGCGAGAGCCTAGCGCCGCCGGCCCTGCGGAACATGCTCGTTGACGCCGGCGCCGCCGACATCGTCTACACGCCTGCGATCAGCGGCGTGCCGGGCAATTTCCTGCGGCCCAGCATCGTCGCTGCCGGGCGCGATCCAGAGGATCTGAGCCGGCCGGCGAGCTATGATTTCGGTACGGCGGAGGCCAAGGCCTGGCGCGACATTTGGGCAGCCGGTCATGGGGTGGGCGCGATCGGTGACATTCCGTCGGCGGCCGAGCTTTGCCGGCGTCTTGCAGAGGAGTATGAGGCCGCGCTTGCGCGGGCGCCGGCGCTCTCGCTGCGACCGCGGGTCTGTTCATAACTTCATCGCCAGAAATGCGTCTGCGCCCACGATTTTTCCGGAGGCGGCGATTGACAGTCGTAGATGAACTATATTCATTAACAGTCGCAAGCTGACGCCCCAGACAAGAAGACGGCGCGGCTCGGGAGGACGACGTGCGAAGGAACCGGGTTCACCGGGCGCCATGGCGGCTGCCCGGAACGACTTTCCGCATCGGGACGCGGCACCTTGCCGGCGCCGGAGCCAGCGCCGGCCTCGGGTTCGCGCCCGAGGTTTCCGGATGAGCGCGCAGCTTCGTGCCGTGGCGGCGGACGCGCCGGTCGCCCTGTCCTGCGAGGCGATCGAGCGGTCTTTCGGCGGCCTGCGCGCGCTGAAGGGTGTCTCGCTGGATCTGCGTGAGGGCGAGATTCTCGGCCTCGTCGGCCCCAACGGCTCCGGCAAGACGACGATGGTCAATGTCGTGACCGGCTTCTATCCGCCGAGCGCCGGCCGCGTCTGCCTGTTCGGGGAGGACATCACCTCGCTCAAGCCGCATCGGATCGCGGCGCGCGGCGTTGCGCGCACCTTCCAGAACCTGGCGCTCTTCAAGGGCATGAGCGTGCTCGACAACATCCTGATCGGCCGACACACCCATATGCGCCCGAGCGCCCTTGGGGCGCTCTTCTACTGGTGGTGGGCGGAGCGCGAGGAACTCGCACATCGGCGCGTCGTCGAGGACGTCATCGAGTTCATGCAGCTGCAGGACATTCGGGACGAGCCCGTCGAGGTCATTCCGCTCGGCCTGCAGAAGCGGGTCGAGCTCGCCCGCGCCCTCGTCGCCGAGCCGCGCCTGCTGATCCTGGACGAGCCCATGGCCGGCATGAACCAGGAGGAGAAGGAATACATCGCCCGCTTCGTCCTCGATGCGCGCGAGGCGCGCGGCGTCTCCATCCTGATCATCGAGCACCACATGGATGTCGTGACCTCGATCTGCGACAGGGTGGTCGTGCTGAGCTATGGCGAGGTCATCTCGCAGGGCGCGCCGCAGGAGGCGATCGGCCATCCGGCCGTCGTCAGCGCCTATCTCGGCGAGCGCGCCGCGCGCCGCCACCAGGCCGGAAGCGCGGCATGATGGCGGTGCAGCATCCCTTGCAGAAGCTCGCCCGCTGGCCCGTCGCCGAGGATGGGGCACCGGCGACGCTGGTCGCCGCGCTGGCCCGGAACGCGGCCGAATTCGGCAGCCGGATCGCCTTTCGCGAGCGCCGGTACGGCATCTGGCAGGAGCAGGACTGGCGCGCGGTCTTCGAAGAGGTATCGGCCATGGCGGCGGGGCTCGACGAGCTCGGCCTGGCCGTCGGCACGGCGATGACGGTGATCGGCGACAATCGCCCGCGCCTCTACTACGCGATGCTCGCCGCCAACATGCTGCGGGCCTTTCCCTCGCCGGTCTTTCCCGACGTGCCGCTGGAGGAGTTGATCGCCGCGACGCGCCACGGCGCCCCGGCCGTCGGCGTCGCCGAGGACCAGGAGCAGGTCGACAAGCTGCTTGAGCTGCGCGCCGCGACGGGCCGCGTCGCGACGATCCTCTACGACGACGAACGTGGCCTCGACGGCTACGAGCAGCCGGGGCTGGTTTCGCTCGATGCGCTGGTGGAGCGCGGGCGCGCGCGGCTCGCTCGCGAGCCCGATCTCGTTGGCCGCTTCGTCGCCGCTTCCGGTCCCGACGACATCACCGTGCTGCTCCATTCCTCCGGCACGACCGGGCTGCCCAAGGGCATCCCGCTATCGCACCGCAACGTCACGCGGGGCGTTCTGAACGCAGGCGAAAGCGGCTATTTCCACAAGCACGAGGAGCTTTACGCCTATCTGCCGACGGCCTGGGTCGGCGACTTCGTCTTCACGCTCGGGGCCGGCATGATGATGGCGGCGACGATCAACGTGCCCGAGCGCCAGGAGACGGTCCTGCGCGACCTGCGCGAGGTCTCGCCGACCTTCTATCTTGCCGCGCCGCGCGCCTGGGACCAGATGCTGACCCGCATCCAGGTCGGCATGAAGAACTCGACGCGCTTCAAGCGCTGGCTGTTCGAGCGGACGATGGAGCGGGCCGTCGCGCTGGAGCGCAAGCGCCTATCTGGCGGCACGCCGACCCTGAAGGAGAGGCTTCTCGACGCCCTCGGCAATCTGCTGGTCTACGCGCCGCTGCGCGACCATCTTGGCCTGAACCGGGCGGAACGGGCCTTCACCGGCGGCGAGGCGCTGGGCGAGGACACCTTCCTGTTCTTCCGCGCGCTCCGCATCCGGCTGAAGCAGTTCTACGGCCAGACCGAGACCTGCGCGCTGACTGCGGCCCAGACGGAAGGGCAGGTGAAGCTGCACACGGTCGGCCGGCCGATCGCCGGCAGCGAGATCCGCATCGACGAGAGCGGCGAGATCCTGGTGCGCTCCGCGTCCGTCGTCGCCAGCTACTACGACGATGCGGAGAGCAGCGCCAAGGCGCTTGTCGACGGCTGGCTGCATACCGGCGATGCCGGGCGGATCGACGAGGACGGCGAACTCGTCGTGCTCGGCCGCGTCAGCGAGGTCGTGCGCACCGCGGCCGGCGAGCGGTACATCCCGAACTTCATCGAGAACCGGCTGAAGTTCAGCCCCTATATCCGCAACGTCGCCGTGATCGGCGCCGGGCTCGACATGCTGACTGCCATCGTCTGCGTCGATTTCGACGCCGTCGGCCATTGGGCCGAGGAGCGGGGCATCTCCTACACCTCCTATGCCGATCTCTCGCAGAAGCCGCAGGTCCAGGCGCTGGTCGGAGAGGTGGTGCGGCACGTCAACGGCACGCAGCCGGAAGGCCTGCGCCTGCGCCGCTTCGTCAACCTGCACAAGGATTTCGACGCCGACGATGGTGAGATCACGCGCACGCGCAAGCTCCGCCGCAACATGATCGAGACGACCTATGCCTCGCTGATCGACGCGCTCTACGGCGGCGCCGGGGAGACCGTCTTCGACGCCGCCATCACCTATGAGAACGGCGAGCGCGGGGTGATCCGCCGCACGCTGAGGATCAGCGAGGTCGTTGCCTGATGGACTGGATCCTGCTCGCGGAGCTTTCGGCGAACGGCGTCTTCGTCGGGTTGATGTACGCGCTGGTCTCGCTCGGTATCGTGCTGATCTACAAGACCTCCGGTATCGCGAACCTCGCCCAGGGCGCGGTCGCGATGACGGGCGGCTATGTCGCCTGGGCGCTCGGAGCCCGCGCCGGCCTGCCGATCTGGCTGGCGGTGCCGGCTGCGCTCGCCGGGATGTTCGTCTTCGGCCTGCTGATGGAGCGGCTGGCGCTCAGGCGCATGATCGGCCAGCCGATCATCATGACCATCATGCTGACGCTCGGCGTCGAGATCATGCTGCGCGGCCTGCTGCCCGGAATCTTCGGGGCCTCGGTCAAGCGCCTCGACATCGGCATCCCACAGGACCCGCTCTTCCTCGGCGACCTGCTGATCAACCGCGCGACGCTGATCGGCGGCTCTATTTCGCTCGCGCTGATCGTGCTTTCGCTCCTCTTCTTCAACTCGCGCTTTGGCGTGGTCATGCGCGCCGTCGCCGATGACCAGACGGCCTCCTGGTCTGTCGGCATCAGGGTCGAGCGGGCGGTCGGCGTAGCCTGGGGGCTTTCGGCCGTCGCCGCGACAGCCGCCGGCGTGCTCTGGGGCAGCAACCAGGGCGTCGACTGGTCGCTCTCGCTCCTGCTGATCAAGGCGCTCGCCATCGCCATCCTCGGCGGCCTCGACTCCATTCCCGGCGTGCTCGTCGCCGGCGTCATCGTCGGGGTGGCCGAGAGCCTGGCCACCGGCGTGCTCGATCCGCTGGTCGGCGGCGGCTCGCGCGACGTCGTCGCGGCCGTGATCATTCTCGTCACGCTGCTGCTGAAGCCGCACGGCCTGTTCGGTCGCCACCATATCGAGAGGGTCTGACGCCGTGTTCTACCGCCGCGCCGGCATCCGCCACACGCGCTACCAGGACGAGCGGCAGCTCTTTCCGCTGCGCTTCGACCGCGGCCTCATCCTCGTGGTGCTCGCTCTGTTGCTGGCCGCGCCGTTCCTGTTCGACCGGCTCTACGTCTCCGGCTACCTGCTGCCCTGGCTGATCTGGACCTCGGCCGCGCTGGGGCTCAACCTCCTGATGGGCTGGGCCGGGCAGATCCATCTCGGCTACGGCGCCGTGATGGGGATCGGCGCCTATGGCTCGGTCCACCTGGTTCGCTTCGGCGTGCCGCTCGAGATCGCGATGATTGTCGGCGGGCTGCTGAGCGCGGGGATCGGCACCGTCTTCGGCGCGGCGGCCCTGCGCATGAAGGGCATCTATCTGGCGATGGCGACGCTCGCCATGCAGTATGTCGTGGACTTCGTCATCTCGCACAGCTCGGCGATCAGCGGCGGCACTCTGGCGACGCTGCAGGTGCCGCCCGTCCGCTTCCTCGGCATCCCGCTCGCCGGAGAGGTGCCGACCTACTATCTCGCGCTCGCCGTCTGTTTCGTCGTGACGCTGTTCATGCTGAACGTGCGGCGCACCAGCTTCGGCCGGGCGCTCGCGGCGCTGCGGGAGAAGGACTATGCCGCGCAGATCCTCGGCATCTCGACATTCCGCTACAAGCTGCTCGCCTTCTGGGTCTCGTCCTTCATCGGCGGGGCGGTCGGCGCTGTGCTGGCCGTGACCTATCTGCGCGCGATCTCGCCCGACCAGTTCCATATCGAGCTCTCGATCCAGATCCTGGCGATGATCATCGTCGGCGGGCTCGGCAGCGTGCTTGGGCCCTTCTTTGGCACGGCGCTGATCCTGTTCGCGCCGATCCTGCTCAACAACCTGCTCGGCTTCGGAGCCAATGCGTTCGGCGTCGAAATGCCGATCGACCTGCGTGCGCATCTGCCGCTCGTCGCCTATGGCGCGCTGGTGATCGGCTTCCTGCTCTACGAGCCGCTGGGGCTCGCCAAGATCTACGCGAATTTCCGCAACTACCTGCTCGTCTGGCCGTTCCGCCATGCCCAGCGGTGACGGCGTCCGAACATAGAAACAGGGCCGGAGGGAAACAGCATGTCGATGGATCGCCGTTCGTTTATCGCAGCCGGCTCGGCGGGGCTCGTCGCGCCTTTCGCCGGCCCTGCGCAGGTCTTCGCACAGGAGAAGATCGTCCGCTTCACGCTGGCGCAGGACTTCACCCGCATCTACACCTTCGTGACCTCGGAATACAGCCAGGGCCAGCGCGACTACTTCACCCTGATCAACGACCGCGGCGGGGTCGGCGGCTACAAGATCGTCGCCGACGTCACCGACCACGCCAACGACCTGCCGCGCGCGATCGAGGCTTATGAGCGCGGCAAGCGCGAGGGCGCGGTGCTGGTCGACCCGCTCTCGACCCCGGTGGCGCGCGCGCTGGTGCCGCGGGCGCTCGAGGACAAGGTCAACATGATCACGGCCTATTCGGGCCGCAGCGACGCCGCCGACGGCTCGACTTTCCCCTATGTGCTGCCGCTCTCGATCAACTACTGGACGCAGGCCGGGCTGATCATCGAGCACTTCAAGAAGGTCGAGAAGGGCAGCCTCAAGGGCAAGAAGATCGTCTTCGTCCATATCGACACGCCCTTCGGCAAGGAGCCGCTGCCGATCCTCAACGTGCTGGCGAAAAAGGAAGGCTATGAGCTCGCCGTCTTCCCCTACACACCGCCCGGCAACGACCAGTCGGCGATCTGGCCGCAGGTGCGCCGCGCCCGGCCCGATTTCGTGATCTTCTGGGGCGCCGGCGTCGGTCAGACGGTGGCGCTGACCGAGGCGCTGCGCAACGGCCTGCCGATGGACCGCGTCTCCTCCAGCGTCTGGCTCTCGGAATCGGACATGGACGTGGTCGGCCGCGAGCAGGCCAAGGGCGTGATGAAGGTGGAGCCCTGCGTCGGCGGCCGCGAGCCCAAGGTCATCAAGGACATCGTGGCCGAGGTGGTCGGCAAGGGGAAGGGCGCCGGCCCCGAGAACAAGGTCGGCACCGCCTATTACAATTACGGCGTCCAGATGGCGACGCTGATGGTCGAGGGCGTGCGCAAGGCGGCCGAGAAGGCGCCGAACGGCCCGGTCACCGGCCCCTGGCTGAACGAGGGCCTGCGTTCGATCAGCAACTTCACCGCCGAGGGTCTGCTTCCTTCCACGACGATCACCAAGGACGATCACCAGGGCGGCGGCATGGGCCGCATCGCGCGCTGGGACGGCGCCAAGTTCGTGCCGATCTCCGACTGGTTCAGCGCCAACCAGGATGTCGTCTGGGAGGAGATCCGCAAGAACTCGGAAGAGTTCAAGAAGAGCGGCAAGTGAGATGAAACCGGGCGGCGCCCGCCGGCGCCGCCCCCTTTTCGCGGGGCGGAAGCGATGACGCTGCTGGCGCTGAACAATATCGAGATCGTCTACGACCAGGTCTTTCTCGCCGTGCGCGGCGTCTCGATCGAAGTGCCGGAGCATGGGCTCGTCGCCCTGCTGGGCGCGAACGGGGCCGGCAAGAGCACCGTGCTGAAGTCAATCTCCGGCCTGCTCAAGCCGGAGCGCGGCGCAGTCACGCGCGGGGAGATCAGCTTTGCCGGGCGCTCGATCCTGAACGTCGATCCGCCCGAGCGCGTCCGGCTCGGCATCGTCCATGTGCTGGAAGGCCGCCGGGTCTTCGGCCACCTGACGCCGAAGGAGAACCTGATCGCGGCCGCTACCATGCATCGCGACCGAGGCCATGTCTCGGCGCTGATCGACCGGATGTTCGAGACCTTCCCGCGCCTCGCCCAGCGCGCCAAGGCAGAGTCGGGCTATCTCTCCGGTGGCGAGCAGCAGATGCTGGCGATCGCGCGCGCCCTGATGACGGAGCCCAGGCTGCTGATGCTCGACGAGCCGAGCCTGGGCTTGGCTCCCTTCCTCGTCGACGAGATCTTCGACATCGTCCGCCAGGTCAACCAGCGAGACGGGGTCGCGGTCCTGCTCGTCGAGCAGAATGCGACGGCTGCGCTCGAGATCGCCCAATACGGCTACCTGATCGAGAACGGCCGCATCCTGATGGGCGGGGAGGCTGCCGTGCTCAGCGCCAATCCCGACGTGGCTGACGCCTATCTCGGCGGCCACCAGAAGGTCGACTATCACGCGGTGAAGCATTACCGGCGCCGTAAGCGCTGGCTGGCGTGAGATCGCCATGGCCCACCACCATGACCGTCTCGAAACCCGCGCGCCCCGGCGCCGCGAGGTCGATCTCCTCGCCCGCCTGCCGGCGGTGATCGCCGCGGCGCGGGCGCTTCCGGCCTGGCGCCGGCAGCTGCGCGGCGTCGATCCGGAGGCTGTCCGTACCCGCGCGGCGTTGGCGCGGCTGCCGGTGCTGCGGAAATCCGATCTGCCGGCGCTGCAGGGCAGGGCGCGGCCCTTCGGCGGCCTCGTTCCGGGACGGCCCGCCGATTACAGACGGCTGATGATGTCGCCGGGGCCCATCTTCGAGCCCGAGAGCCGCGAAAGCGATCCCTGGCGCGTGGCGCGCGCGCTCACGGCGGCGGGCGTGAGCAGGCGCGACATCCTGCTCAACACCTTCTCCTATCACCTGACACCCGGTGCCTGGTGTTTCGATGCGGGCGCGGCGACGCTGGGCTGCGCCGTGATCCCGGCCGGGCCGGGCAATGTCGACGCCCAACTCGACCTGATCGAGGCCTATCGGCCGACGGTCTATGCCGGCGTCCCGGATTTCCTGAAGATCCTGCTCGACCAGGCGCGCGAGAAGGGCAGGGACGTCTCGTCGCTGCGGCGGGCTGCGGTGTCGGGCGCAGCCTTTCCACCTTCGCTGCAGGCCGAATTTCACCAACGCGGCATCGACGCCTATCAGTGCTACGCGACCGCCGAATGCGGTGTGATCGCCTACGAGACGCCGGCACGCGAGGGGCTGGTGCTGAACGAGGACATCATTGTCGAGATCCTGCGTCCCGGCACGGGCGAGGCGGTGGCGGAGGGCGAGGTCGGGGAGATTGCGGTGACGGTCCTCGACCCGGCCAAGCCGCTCATACGCTTCGCCACCGGCGATCTCACGGCCATGCTGCCCGGCCCATCGCCCTGCGGGCGGACAAACCGGCGTATCCGGGGATGGCTCGGCCGCGCGGATCAATCGGCCAAGGTGAAGGGCATGTTCGTGCGTCCTGAGCAGGTGGCTGCAATCGCGGGGCGCCATGCCGAGCTCGGCCGCTGCCGCCTGGTCGTGATGCGTGCGGACGAGGTGGATGCGATGAGCCTGAAGGCCGAAGTCGCCGCGCCATCGCCCGGGCTGGCCGATGCAGTGGCGGCAACGCTTCGCGATGTGACGAAATTGCGCGGGACCGTCGAGTTCGTAGGACCGGGAACGTTGCCGAACGACGGCAAGGTCATCGACGACACACGAGCTCCCGCGTGAGGCGGAGCGCTGGAAAGGCACGGTAGATCATGGCGAGCGGCAGGATTACTCAGGCGTCCTCGGAGGCCCCGGTCATCGTGGAGCGACATGGGTCCGTGCTGACGATAACGATGAATCGGCCGGGCGTTCTCAACGCATTCAACGATTCGTTGGGGGATGCATTGCTGGCGGCCTTCGCGGAGGTCGCGGAGGATCAAAGCATTCGGGCGGTCGTGCTGGCTGGCACCGGCCGATCCTTCATGGCGGGGGGAGACCTCGCCAGCTTCCATGCCGACCTGACGCAAGCCCCTGCAATGGCGGGCATGCTGATCGAGCGTTTCCATGCACTCGTTCGCTTGATCAAGCAGGTTTCGCAGCCGGTGATTGCGGCGGTGCAAGGGCCGATCGCGGGCGGCGGGGTGGGCCTTGCGCTTGCCTGCGATCTGCTGATCGCGGCCGAGGGAGCGAGCTTCCGGTCGGCCTATGCGAGGCTCGGAACAAGTCCTGACGACGGCACGACCTGGGCGCTCACACGATTGCTCGGCCCGCGCCGCGCGCTTGAATTCATTCTGCTGAACGAGGCGATCGACGCCGAGACGGCGCTGCGCCTCGGGCTCGTCAACAGGGTCGTATCCGAGAGCGAGCTCATGCAAACGGCGCGAACCATGGCCGAGCGTCTGAGCCAGGGCAGCATGGGCGCCGGCAAAGCGACCAAGGCCCTCATTCGGGCGGCGAGCGAAGGCTCATTCGACGCCCAGCTCGATCTGGAGAAGCAGAGCTTCGTGACGAACGCCGGTTCCTCCGACTTCCGGGAAGGCATAGCCGCTTTTTTTCAGAAGAGAGCTCCCCGGTTCTGAGCCAAGAACCAGCGCTTCGAGGCGCGCCAGGCTCCAAGGGCCACGCCTAGCATCACGACGTCACATCTGGGGCGGCGCATCCAATATCGCCCTATCTCGCGCGCAGGGAGCCGAGCGCCTCGACCGCGCAATATGGATAACGGAGGGCAATTCGCCTTCCGCGATCAGACGCCTTCAATGAGCCTAATGTCGCGCTCGGCACCATCCTCCAGTACCTTCAGCGCTGCTTGGTAGGCAGCACTGTCGTGGGCGGCTTTGGCGTGTTCCACAGTATCAAACTCGATGACGACCACATGATGTGCGGCCTGAACGGCGACATCTCGCATTATAACGAGCAGGCGTTCGCCGCGAACCAGCACCCTGGCCCGCTGACTACAGGCGAACCAATCCGCTGGCTTTGCAACGTCACCGGCCGCGTGCTTTGCACGAGGGGGCGAGTTTGGCGACGGTACCTGGTCACCCACTTGCCGGTTTGCGCGATACAACATTACGCTCGCTCACCTCTGTGTAGATTCCAGGTGTTGCCGTGTCGTTCATTGCACAGCCTGTTGTTGCCCTCTTCATTTGCGTGACCCTCGGTTATCTGATCGGCAAGATCAGAGTGGGCCCTGTCCGCATTGGCGGAGTCTGCGGCACCTTGTTCGTCGCGTTGGCCCTCGGCCAGCTCGGAGTCACGATAAGTCCGGATCTGAAGAACGTGGCCTTCGCGCTGTTCATCTATGCGCTTGGCTTCACCGCCGGACCGCAATTTTTCAACAATGTTCGCAGCGGCTTGCGCTATGGCGTGCTGTCGTTTGTCGAGGTTGGCACTGTGTTGGCCCTCGTCGCCATGGCCACGCTGCTGTTCAATCTCGACGCCGGCACCGCTTCCGGCCTATTCGCTGGTGCAGCTACCGAATCTGCACTGCTCGGCACGGCCTCGGACGCGATCTCGAGGTTGGCATTGCCGGCAGCGGAGATCTCGCGGCTCCAATCGAACATGGCGACGACCTACAGCGTAACCTACCTTTTCGGGCTCGTCGCAATCGTGGTCTTTACCACGCAGATCGGCCCACTGCTGCTGCGGATCGATCTGCGAAAGGAAGCCGCTGCCCTTGCGCGGCAGCTTGGCGCCGAAGGCGAGAACGGCAACGAAAGCGGTGTTCCGGAAATTGTCTCGCGCGCTTTTCGGGCTGGGCCGATCGCGGGCAGCACCGTTGGTGCATTCGAGAGCAGTGTCAACGGCGTCGTGACCATCGAGCAGCTCGGCCGTACCTCCGGTTTCGTCAAAGCCGTCCCCGACGCTCAGATCGAATTGGACGATATTGTTCTGGTCGTTGGCCGGCGTCGTTCGGTCATCGCCATCAGCGAACGGCTCGGGGTCGAGGTACCGATGCCCGCAGGGGACAACGTGCCCCTGGTCGAGCGGCAAGTGGTGTTGGTGCATCGCAAGGTCGCAGGGTTACGGATCCGGGACCTGCGAAGGCTGGCCAGCGACGAGCAGCGGCGCGGCGTTTTCATTTCCTATGTGCGCCGCCTTGGACAGGGCATCCCGGCCTTGCCCGGAACAGTGCTTGAGCAGGGGGACATCCTCACGCTCTATGGCTCGGAGGAGGCGACGGCCCGCGCCGCGTCTGAACTCGGACATGTGCTGCCGAAGACCTCCACAACCGATTTTGTCATGCTCGGGCTTGGCGTCGTCCTGGGGCTTCTGCTCGGCGAACTGGCGATCCAGGTCGGCCCGCTCAACTTGACGCTCGGTACAGGAGGCGGAGCGCTGATTTCCGGCCTGATCTTCGGCTGGCTTCATATGCATCGCCCGCAAATCGGTGCCATTCCGTCCGCAGCCGCCGAGTTCATGAAGGACTTCGGCCTGGCGACCTTCATCGCTGCGATCGGTCTTTCGGTCGGACCGGACGCCATTGTTCTGCTCAAGCAGTACGGGCTGCTGCTTCCGCTGCTTTCGATCCTTGTGTCTGCGGTGCCAGGTTTGGTGTCGCTATATATCGGCCACCGCCTCCTCAAGATTGAAGCTCCCATATTGCTGGGAGCAATCGCTGGCCAGCATTGCAGCACGCCCTCGATCAGCGCCTTGGTCTCGATCGCAGGCAATTCGACGCCGGTGATCGGCTACACGGTGACCTATGCGATCTCAAACGTGCTGCTGCCACTGATGGGGCCCGTCGTCGTTGGCATGGTGAGAACGCTCGGCTGATCGCGGCCCAAAATCCTTCGGGCCGCCCCAGTGACTTTCACGCCTTTGACGGTCGCTTCGGCTTCAAGGTGATTTGGTAGCGAATTCCGGCGTCATTTCCGGCCTCTCTTCTTGCCCTTCGATGAGAGCTTGTCAGAGCTCGCATCTGGCTTCGTCTTTCCCTTGCCGGGCCGCTTGCCACCGCTCTTCTCGTAGAGTGCGTGGAATTCCTCCGCCATGCCGCGCAGTGAGCGACCGATATTGGCGTATTCAAACTCGTTGAGATTGGCGAGCGAGGCGCGGCCGGCCGGCTGCCGCGTGCCGAAGCCGCGGCCAGGCAGCAGGACGATGCCGGTCTCGTCCGCAATCCGGAACAGGAGCTCGTCGGGGTTGATGTTGGCCTTCACCCAGGCGGCGAAGTCCGGTCCGTAGAGATCCCTCGCGATCACTTCGAGATCGAGCAGGGTGTAGTAGTCGACCGCATTGGGGTCGGTCTCCTGCGCGATGCCGAGCTCGCGATAGAGCGCTGCCTCGCGCCGGCGGATCAGCTTCTTCAGCTCGGCCTTGTAGCCATCCGCCTCGTCCATCAGGGCGAAGAGCGAGAACAGCACCATCTGCACCTGCTGCGGCGTCGAAAGGCCGGCCGTGTGGTTCAGCGCCACCGTGCGGCTATCCGCGACGAGCCTGTCGATGAAGCGCAGCGAGCGCACGTCCGGCAGCAACGAGCCGTAGCGCCGGTCGAGCGCAACCTTCGCAGACTCCGGCAGCGCCGCCAGCGCCTTATCGAAGATCGAATCCCGATGGGTGGCCACCACGCCGAGGCGCCAGCCTGTCGCCCCGAAGTATTTCGAGAACGAGTAGACCAGCATGGTGTTCTTCGGGCAGAGCGCGAACAGCGAGCGGAAGTCGTCCGCGAAGGTGCCGTAAACGTCGTCCGTCAGGATGAACAGGTCCGGCCGGTGCTCGCGCACGATGGCGGCGACCTTCTCCAGGCTGCGGTCATCCATCTTCACCGAGGGCGGATTGCTCGGATTGATGCAGAAGAAGATCTTGATCGCAGGGTCCTTGAGCTTCTCCAGCTCGGAATCGGGATATTGCCACTCCTTCTTCGGATCGGCATTGATCGAAACCTCGACAAGCCCGTACTCGTCGAGCTCGGGGATCTCGATATAGGGTGTGAAGACCGGCATGCCGATGGCGACCTTGTCGCCCTTCTTGACGAGGCCGTTCTGCTTCAGCGTGTTGAAGATATAGGTCATGGCGGCGGTGCCGCCCTCGACCGCGAAGAGATCGACGCTGCCAGGCGGGATGAAGCCGCCAACCATCTCCCTCACGATGTACTGCCGGACGATCTCCTCGCTGACCTTCAGCATGCGCGGCGGCACCGGGTAGTTGCAGCCCAGGATGCCTTCGACCATCTCGTGCAGGAAGGCCGAGGCCGAGAGGCCGAGCTGGTCGCGCACATAGCTCAGCGCCTTGCCGAGGAAGACGACACCGGGATGTTCGCTGTTGTCGGCGATAAAGCGCTCGAAGCGCCCCTCGATGCCGTCGATCTGCGGCAGGCCGCCGATATTGTTCGGCATATAGGAGAAGGACAGCTCCGCCTCGGTGGCGGCAAACAGGCCGAGCCGGAAGAAGGCCCGACGCGGCAGGGTCGCCATGAAATTGGGATTGCCCCGGCCGGCATTGAGCATCAGCCGGTTTTCCTTGCTGGAGGCGAGCTTGATCAATTCGTCCTTGAGCTCGAACGGGCTGAGCTTGGCATATTGGCTGTAATCGGCGGCCACCTTGCGTCTCCTCGTTTCGATCAGGCGAAGGCCACGACAAGCGGGCCGAGCAGTGTCAGGAAGACATTCGCGAGCGCATAGGTGATCGCGAAGGGGGTGGTCGGGATCGAGTTGCCGGCCTTGTCCAGCACCTCGCCGAAGGCGGGGTTCGCGCTGCGCGAGCCCGAGAGCGCACCGGCGAAGATCGCCGTGTTGTCGTAGCGCAGGATATAGCGGCCCACGAGCATGGTGATGATCATCGGCAGGATGGTGACGACCACGCCGATCAGGAAGATCGCGAGGCCCCGGTCGATGATCGTGCTGACGGCCTGCTGACCGGACTGTAGGCCGACCACGGCGACGAAGCCGGCCAGGCCGAGATCGCGCAACAGCGTCGAGGCTGCGGTCGGCATGTTACCGATGGCGAGGTTGCGGCTACGGTACCAGCCGAAAAGCAGGCCGGAGAGCAGCGCGCCGCCGCCGCTGCCGAGCGTCAGCGGGATCGAGCCGATACGGACGACGATGAGCCCGACCAGCAGACCGAGCACCAGCCCGAGCCCGTGGAAGACGAAATCGGTCTTGTCGCTGGGCACGATCACGGTGCCGACAACCTTGGCCACGCGCTGGACCTCCTGCGCGGTGCCATAGAGCGAAGCGACGTCACCGGCCTCGATCACCGTGTCCGGCTTCAGCGGCAACGGCTTGCCGGCGCGCTGCAGGCCGGTGACATAGACGCCGTGACGCAGCTCGCCGGCCGTGGCGTCGCTGATCTGCTTCACCGTCTTGCCGATGAAATCGCGATTGGCGACGGCGACGTCCCGGACCTGCACGACGAGATCCATGCCCTCCGAGGATTGCAGCTCCGGCCCGATCTGCTCGGCAACGCCGACGACGCCGGCGCGCCGCCCGACGACGAGGATGATGTCGCCGCCCTTGAGTTGAAGCGAAGGCTCGACCCCGACCAGCGCCCCGGCACGCTTGATCTGTTCGATGCTGATCGTCGCGCCCGGCGCCAGCGCCTCCACCTGCGCGATCGTTCGGCCGGCGACCTTCTCGACTTTGAACAACCGGCCGACGAGATCGGGAGCCGCCGGCTGCTCGCCGGGCGCGTAGACCCGGATGCCCGCCAGCATCGCAGCCTCGGCCTTGATGGCGTCGTCGCGGATGCTGCGGCCCATCAGCCAGGGCAGGATGTTGACGCAGACGATGATCGCGCCGAAGGAGCCGAAGATGTAGGTCACGGCATAGCCGACGGCGACATTGCCCTGCAGGCGCTGCACCTCGTCGGCGGCGAGCCCGAGCTTGCCGATCGCCGCGCTCGCCGTGCCGATGATCGCCGACTGCGTCAGCCCGCCGGCCGCAATGCCGGCCGCCAGCCCCTTGTCGAGCCCGAACATCCGCGCCAGCACCACCACGGTCGCGAGGCCGCTGAGGGCGAGCACCACCGCCATGACGATCTCGCGAATGGACTGCCGCCCGAGCGATCGGAAGAACTGCGGTCCGCTCTCGAAGCCCACCGCATAGATGAAGAGGGCGAACAGCAAAGACTTGATGCCGTTGTCGATGGTGACGCCCACCTGGCTGACGACAACCGCCGCCAGCAGGGACCCGGCGACGCCGCCGAGCTGGAACTTTCCGAACTGGAACTTGCCGATCCAATAACCGGCAGCCAGAGAGAGGAAGAGTGCGATTTCAGGAGATTGATGAAAGATCGAGGACAGCCAGGACATCTTGTCTCCCGCCCAAAGCAATCAAATTCACGATGAAACAATTGTCCAAAGAGCGCGAAAACACAAGCCATGATCGAATGCCACGATTTCATTCGATTATTCTGAATTGAACTGAAAAGCGTTGCAATGACAGTCGGCAATCGGATCGAACCCGCTCCAACCGCCCACACTCCGCCTCTCGCCGCGCCAATCTCACCCACGATCGCCCCCCAAAGCTGATGATGAAGGCGTGGGTTGGCTTTGCTGAGGATTGACCGCTCGCTTTGGTTTTTCTGAACAGCCTGTCCCGCTGAATGTCTGCCTCTGGTCGCGGTACCAATGCCCGGTATTGGCGCAGGCAGCCGATCCAGGAGAGTCCGGCGAGCGTCAGCTTCCTACCCTTCTGCGGCCTTCGGAACATTTGCTCCAGGGCCGAGATTCCGGCGCACTGAGTGCATCTGCCCCTATTTGGGGGCTGCGCTCCACAGTTCGCCGCGAATCTCAGACGTAACGGGACGCGGCCTGCCCCCGGGAGCGTCGCCTATTGTCCTCTTGGGCAGGTTCTCGCGCTGCAGTTTGATTTTAGACAGAGCGTGCGTGGCAATGCTGCGTAGGACGCCGGGCTGTCCTAACCCCCAGCCCAACGGCCCGGCGTCCGACTTTGACGTGGTGGTGCTGCACGATCAGGCCCACTTCGCCCTTGATGGCTTCATCGTCATTGTTTGTCGCCTGACAAGCTCACATTGAGCGGTACGATCGAGCGCTACGGCGAACACAGACACGATGCCGGACAGCGGACGTCTCGGGGTTCGCCGGCCGTACCCCGATCACATTCGCAAGTCGGGAACCTCGCCGATCTTCTCGACGGCAACATTCACGGTCATGCCCAGATAGTCGTTCGCCTCGCCAAACCACGAGCCTGCTAGTGGAATGGCCTGTCCGGGATGTCGGGCAACGGCGACCGGGATCAGATCAAAACCGGCGCTGATCTGGTTGGTCGGATCGTAGTCCAGCCACCCGGCGCCGGGCAGGAAGACCTGAAGCCACGCGTGGGTGGCACCCGCCCCGCAAAGGCCAACAGCCCCCCCATCGACAGCGCCATCATACAGGTAGCCAGAGACGAAACGCGATGCGAAGCCGAGCCGCCGCAAGGCCTCGATCATCAGCCAAGCGTAGTCTCGACATGTCCCGGATCTCGAACGCAGCGTCTCGCCAGGTGATTGGGTCCCTTCCTCATCCCTGGCCTGATAGAGGAAGTCGTCACGGAAGATGCGCAGCATACGCCGGAGCACATCGACTGCTCGGTCCTGATCGCCGGCAACAAAACTCTTCGCCCAGGCGGCAAGGCTGCCATCGGCATCCTCCGCATGAGGACGCAGGTAGCCCGCGAGGTCGGTCCACTCGTCAGGAGTGTACTGGACTGGAACTTCCTCAGCCCGAGGATCAAGTGGAAAGGCCTCGACTCCGCTTATCCCGAAATAGACCCCGCTGACCTCGAAGATAAACGTCAGTTCGCTGCCCGGCTCATTGAAATCCATTACCGTGACGCAGTTAGAGCGAGCGTCGCTGATCCAGTGTATTTTCGAAGGAATGCTGGTCTTTGCCGACCAGTCGAGGAGACGTGCGCTTGCGCCTCGCCGTGGCAAGAACATAGCTCTATGCGTGCCGAAGGTGACGGGCTTCGCATATCGATAGGTCGTGACGTGACTGATCTTCCCGATTATCGCCATGACTTCCCTCGTTGCGTAGCAGGGTCGTCGGTTCTCCAAAACCTGTTGCCGCGGGCGGGATGGCGGCGGAGGACGCCCTGTTTCATGTTGGTGGGGCCGCGGCGCTCGGCTGCCGACCGTAAGCGCCGATGCTCTCCCGCGTGATGACGCCGGGGCAGCACTGATGTCAGAACGGCAAGTCGACATCACCGCAGCCCGCTGCTCGCCGGTTTCCCTTGCCGCTTGCGCGAGAGCGATGTTGCAGATGCACCCGCGAGCAAGCTCAACACAATGAGAGGGCGCTGGCGTATTGTCCTTAGGGACAGGCTTCCCACCCAAGCCACCTTTGCGGTCCCGCTCTGGCTATCGTCCGCCATGCACCCATCGCGGTCATCCGGTCACCGCCCGGACTTGGACGTTCGGAACCAGCTCGGCTGACGTGAGACAATGTGCGACTGCGATGCCCAAACGGTTCTCAAATAAGCAGCTCGACTTGATTGGTTCGATGAGTGTCATTTCCATGTGGCATGCTGAATATCGCTCGCTTCGCAGTGCATGGGGAGATCCTGAGCTTGCCGCCAAGCGATTCCGCGATGCTGCTTCAGAGCTTCGAAAACCAGTAATATCTGGAGTGCCAGTCTGCCTCCCTCTCCGGAGACGGAGGCAGGCTGGCAAAGACTTCAGCCCTTGATCGTGAGTAGCGGGCGAATCTTTGCGACGCGTGTCACGATGCCGGCCGCAACCATAGGATCAACGACGTTCTCGATCGGTCGGTAGGCCGCGGGTGCTTCTTCCTTTAGACGCCCGATGACCTCCCGGAGCAGGTCGGTTCGGAGGCGGACTTTGGTATCGGACATATCAATCGAACCGATCACCCGAAGCTGAGGCGAGACGACCGCCTTGGCTCGAGCCTCCTGTCGTGAAAGGCGCCTGCCGGCGCCGTGGGCCGATGATTGGAGTGCATCTGTCGAGCCCAGTCCACGCAGGAGCCATGTGCCGTCACCCATAGAGCCTGGCAGGATCACAGGCTCGCCCGGACCGGCTGGGCAAGCACCCTTCCGATGTCTGGCTATGGAGCCAGAGCGCCAGATGGCATTGTGCGGAGCGTCATAAACCAGCTTATGCGCGATTGGGCGTCCGAGACATTCGCTGATGGCTGCGATCGCAGTGAGGCCGATCAGAAAGCGATTGGCAAAGGCCGCGTTCACTGCGTTGGCCTGGCCATTCACGTAACGATGATAGAGGTCCGGCTGCTGATGTTCGGAAAGAATGCGCCAGTCAGAGGCGGTCCTGTTTACGCGTCGTAGTCGTTCGGTGGTTGTGGATCCAACCTGCTGGCCGAAATCGAGGGAGCCGGAATGGACCACGATGACGATCGAGCCCTGACGCACATTGTGGTTATAGGCAAAGTGAGGATCCTCGACGCGATCAACCACGCCGAATTCGACAAAGTGGTTGCCGCCACCGATCGTTCCCAGGATCGCGTCATGACGATGATCGTTGTCGATCGCTGCATAGTGGGCAAAGCCCGGATCAATTGCGGATGACGAAAAGACGCCTGCATCCGACGTCCGGTCGAGATCGTTCCAGGCGGCTTGGAGATCGACGGCCGCGAGGAGACCGAAACGACGAGATTTCATGGATTCGAAGAGCCCGGGCAGCCCCTCTCGGAGCAAGGCATGACGATCCGAGCCGGTGAGCGCGATATTGCGTCCGCCCTGAAAAAACTTGTGCCGAAGAACACCGTCGAGGTTCGGCTTGAGATCATCGACGGTCGCATTTTCGAGCACGATCATTCGCATGCCGCACCCGATGTCGTTGCCGATCATATGAGGCAGTATCGCGTTTCCGACATCAGCAACGACGCCGACGGGGACGGGCTTGCCAGGATGGAAGTCAGGCGTGGTCACCAAGGCGCTCAGCGAGGCCGTGGAGACCTTTAGAGCGTCGGTGGAGGGGATGGCTGCGTTCAGGTCGGCGAGGGCGCGCTGACGGTGCTGCGAGGGTTCGCCTGCAGCAACGACTGAGCGGACCACATGGCCGCCGCACCCAGCGAGCTCGATGAGCTCGGGGATGGTGTGTTTCACGAGATTGCTCCGATGCCGGGGTTCAGCAGCCGCGGCGATACGGATTGATGGCTGGTTATGTGGGTACGTTCTTGGTGTCAATCGTCCAGGCGATCTCGGCGGCGGTGCCGGGATAAAGCTGGGCTGGTCGCCTCCCGTCGTAGAAGGCGCTGATATCCACGTCTTCGACGGGGAACGATTTCAAGCGTGTTACGCCCAGCACGCGCAATTTTGATGTCAGTTTCCGACCAAGCCTGACCTTCCCGCGGAGGAGATACAGGCTCACGTTGCGCCATGTGTGGACGGCTCTCCGTTGGCAAGGACTATCGAGCGCTCTGCAAGGCTGGTCGGTGTGGTCATGTGTTCGACCTGTTGGTGCGGTGCGCATGACCGCTGGCCATAATGCCTTCCGCGAGGACGGGGCCGATCAAAAGCACGCGCTTAAAGGCGCTGTAGCGCGAATAGGTTTCCCCGTTCTTTGGTTCGACCGGCTGGTTGCGTTACGTTCGTGTTGCCCTTCCCAAGCTCATCTTCGGGGGGCGCCTGATCTGTACGCGGCCTGCCGAACCGGTTCGCGATAGGCCTCACCGGTGGTCATGATGGCCCAGGCCATCCGGGCGGTCTTATTGGCCAGCGCGACGGTCGCAATCCTCGTGCTTCGTCGAGCAAGCAACTGCACCCGCCACGGTCGCCGTGCTCCGTTCCGCTGCGCGTACTTCATGACGGCCAGCATGCCCACGACAAGTAACTGACGCAGGCAACGATCCCCTTGCTTCGTGATGCCGCCCAGGTGCTCCTTCCCACCGCTGGAGTTCTGCCGGGGGACGAGGCCGATCTAGGCGGCGAGGTTCCGACCCTACCGGAAGGCGTTGGGCCGCCTGAAAACGGAGCTCCACGGCTAAAGGCTTGCTCCGAAGCGGCGATCCAGCGCGAAGCGTTTCTTCTTCCGGAATTCGAGAATTACCCATTGAGCTCGTCGACGCTGCCGGGCGTGCTCCCATCCGAGATTTCCGCGGGTTGAAATCGCCCCTTGCCCTCCGACAGGGCGACTAACCCGGACAGGCCTCCGCGCACATGGTGGCGAAGAGCGTTGCCTGTGCGTTCGGGATCGCGAGCGGCCAATGCGTCCAAGACAAGTTGATGCTCCTGGATCGCAGCCTTCCAGCGCGTCGGCCACAAATTCGACGAATAGCGGGCTCTGTCGACTTGCATGGCAAGTTGATCCCAGATCGTCAACACGATCGGATTAGCAGCAAGAATAATAATCTTTCGGTGAAATTCCTTGTTTGCTTTAAAATAACTCGGAAGATCATCGCGGCTATGGTAAAGTATCATTTGGTAGTGCAATATTCCAATCTCTGCGATGCTCTCGTCCGTCACATTTTTGGCTGCCAGTTCTCCGGCGAACCCTTCAATGAGTGTAACGACATCGATGAGCGCGTTGACCTGATGCAGGTCGAGTTCGGTTACGACGGCCGAGTGATTGGGCAAGGCACGCAGCAGCCCATCCTGAATCAAAGTCTTGATGGCTTCGCGGACAGGGGTCCTGGATACCGCGAACTGCTCGCAGAGTTCGCGCTCATTCAGCTTTGCGCCCGGAGCCAGTACGCCCGTGACAATGAGATTGCGCAGCTGACCGACCACGCCCGCATGCAAGGCGCCTTTTCGCCGGGGGCCGTCAAGGCCGGCAGCCTGCGCCAAGAGTGCTGACAATGGCGTGATATCGTCCGAAACGGGCATTGGATTGTGACACGTCCCTGAAGCGCTGCTTCGGCTTAGTTGCATGCATTTTGGTCGTGCAGCAAGCTTAGCCGTGCCCCGGCGACGCACGCTGCCGTTCAGCGCCCAGGCAGGCCCGGAAGCACCCACCCTCGATGGGCTCCTGCGGTCCATCGCTCTCGAACTAGAAATCGCTCAACACGGCCGCCAACGCATTGTATGCAAGGTTGCCTATATCGCTGACCGCGTTCCGCAACGAGTCGGTTCGGTCAGAGCCATGTCGAGGTGCCGGAACATGAAGACCATCAGCGGCCGCTGGAATTCGGATAACGGTGCGGTCACGTTGATCGATGCCCACCATCATCTGTGGGACCTCGGCCAGAATTATTACCCTTGGTTGTCCGATCGCCCGGAGGAGCATTTCTTTCTGGGCAACTACGACGCGATCAAGCGCAACTATCTCGCTGCCGATTATCTTCGGGATTCGGCAGCGCATAACGTCCTGATGACCGTTCACTGCGAGGCCGAATGGTCGCGTGACGATCAGGTTGGCGAAACCCGATGGATCAGTGCGCTTTCCGAGCGGTGCGGCTTCCCCAACGCGATCGTTGCGCACGCTTGGTTCCATACCCCGAATTCCGCGGAAGTCTTGGCGGGGCAAACGGCGTTTCCACTCGTGCGCGGCATCCGGTCAAAGCCCATAACGTCGCTTTCGCCGCGCGAAATGAAGCCGGGAGCGCCTGGGACTATGCAGGATGAGGCTTGGTTGCGCGGTTTTTCAGGCCTTGAGAAGCATGGACTCTCTTGGGATCTGCGGGTGCCCTATTGGCATCTCACAGAGGCTGCCGAAGTCGCGCGCGCGTTTCCATCCGTGAAGATCATCGTCAATCACACGGGCTTCCCGTGGGATCGGTCCGAGGAAGGGTTGCGCGAATGGCGCCGCCACATGGAGGTGATCGCTCGCGAGCCGAACGTGCATCTCAAGGTCTCGGAGTTCGGACTCAAGAGTGAGCCTTGGGACTACGAATCGAACCGCCGGATCGTGCGAGAGGCGATCGCGATCTTCGGTATGGGGCGTTGCGTCTTCGCCACCAATTTCCCGGTCGCCGGTCTTCGCGTCGATTACGACACGCTGGTCCAGTCGGTCGCGCGCATGATCGAGGACTATTCGGCCGCCGACCAAGAGCGCTTCTTCTGGCGCAATGCGGTCGATTTCTACCGCCTTCCGGACCCCCAGACCCGCTGACTGACTCTCAGGCCCGACGACGGTGCGGCCGCGCGCTCCCGGCGCGTCCAGATAATTGTTGCATACAAGATTGAACTGTGGCCTTTTGCGTTCGCGCGGCCATGGGCGGTGCCAAGGACGGCGATCGACCGTCTCGCGACACAATCGTGGAAGCGCTTCAGGACGACATGAACTATCATCGGTATTTCGGCTCGGCGGCCCGGACGGTCGAGACCTGCATCGTTGGCGCCGGCGATTTCGGGCGCAGTTTCCTTGGCCAGGCACGCCGTGTCCCGCTGATCGGCGCTCGCATTGCCGTAGACCTGACGGCGGAACGTGCCGGGGAGGCTTGGCGAGCCGCCGGTGTCGACGCACGCGAGATCACTCTCTGCAACACCGCCGCGGAAGCTCGGGCGGCTTGGGACGCGGGCCGCACCATCGCGGCCAGCGATCTCGCCTGCGTTGTCGAACTGCCGATCGATGTGGTGATCGAGGCCACGGGCCATCCCGAGGCAGGAGCGCGGCATTCCAAACTCGCCGTCGAAGCCGGACGCCATCTGGCGCTCGTCTCCAAGGAGGTCGACATCGTGGTCGGTCCCGGCCTTGCGGCTATGGCTCGCGACAAGGGCCGCGTCGTCACCCCCATCGACGGCGACCAGCCCAGCCTGCTGATGGGTCAAGTGACCTGGGCAGAGGCGCTGGGGCTGACCATCGTCGCAGCAGGCAAGTCCAGCGAGTACGACTTCGTCTTCGATGAAGCCGCGGGCACCGTCGTCAGCAACGGCCGCACCGTGCCGGTCACCGGCCTGTCGGAATGCTGGACGATGGGCGAGGCCCCGTCCGACAAGCTCGTGGCCGAACGCGCCCGAATCCTCTCGGCGCTGCCCCAGCGCACCGTGCCTGATCTCTGCGAATTGCTGATCGCGGCCAATGCTGTCGGCCTCGAACCGGACCGGCCGGACTTGCATGCACCGATCCTGCGCATCGCGGAGGTGCCAACCGTCTTTTCGGAGATGTCGGATGGCGGCCTGCTTGGTGGGTCCCGCCGGATAGACGTGTTCAATTGCCTGCGGCGGCCGGACGAGATCAGCTTCGCCGGCGGCGTCTTCGTCGTGGTGCGTTGTCAGGACCCGGTTTCTTGGCGAATTCTGCGCGAGAAGGGCCATGTGCTGTCGCGAAACGACACGACAGCGATGCTCTATCTGCCGAGGCACATCCTCGGGCTCGAGGCCGCGACCAGCGTTCTCGAAGCCGGCCTCCACGGCGTCTCCAGTGGCGCCGAAATTCCGAAGCCGCGCTTCGACCTTGCCGCTCGAGCCGACGCTGATCTGCCTGCAGGGACGCTGCTGACCGCGAGCGGCCACCATCACAGCATCGAGAATGTATCCGGCTATGCGGTTCCCGCCTCTGCGCTGGGGGCTGACGTACCGGTACCGTTCTATCTTGCGGCCAATCGCCGTCTCGTCCGCGCGGTCGCCAAGGGCGAGCTCATCACCTGCGGCGACGTCGAGATCGCCGAGAATTCGGTTCTGGCGACGCTGCGTCGCCATCAGGACGAGCTCTTCTTCGGGCCGGGAGCGCGTCCATGACCCGGGGCGCACGGAAACGCCGGCCCGGGCGGGGCATCTGACGCATGGACGCCTACGTCTTCCAATTCGGGCCGGTCCTTGCCTACTGGCCGCAGCTGGCGATCGGCGTCGTCCATACGGTGCTGTATTGCTTTCTTGGCATCGTGACCGGAGTGGTTTTCGGCACGGCATTGGCGCGCCTCGCCGGTTCGCGCTTCATGATCGTGCGTGCGCTGGTGACCGGCTATGTCGACGTCATCCGCAACACACCGCTGCTGGTGCAGCTATTCTTCGTCTATCTCGGCTTGCCGGCGCTCGGGCTGTCGCTGTCGCCGGGCGTCGCAGCCGCGGTCGCGCTGGTGGCCAACACCACCTCCTACACGACCGAGATCTTGCGGGCGGGCATCACCGCCGTGCCGCGGTCCAATATCGAGGCCGGCATCGCGCTCGGCTTCACGCCGCGGCAGGTGTTCCGCTATTTCGTCTTTCTGCCGGCGCTGGAGCGCGTCTACCCGGCGCTGACCAGCCAGTTCATCCTGCTGATGCTGGCGACCAGCATCCTCTCCGCCATCGGGGCCGAAGAGCTGACCTCGACGGCCAACAGCATCCAGTCCTTCACCTTCCGCAGCTTCGAGACCTATGCCGTCGTCGCGGTGATGTACCTCGTCCTGGTCGTGCTGTTCCGGCTGATGTTCTGGGCGCTGGCCAAGGTGCTGTTCCCGCACCAGAGCGCGAAGGCCTGAGCCATGTTCCAGACCTTCAACTGGTTCGATGTGCTCTTTCTGCTGAAAGCCGCCGGCTGGACCGTGTTGCTGACCATCGTCGCTTTCGTCGGCGGCAGCCTGCTCGGCGGCATCATTGCGGTGATGCGGGTTTCCGCGCTCGCGCCGCTGCGCGTTGCCGCCATAGCCTACATCCAAGTGCTGCAAGGCATACCGCTGCTGATGCAGCTCTTCCTGACCTATTTCGGCCTCAGCCTGTTCGGCATCTCGGTGCCGGGCTTCTTCGCGGCGGGACTCGCACTCTCACTGCATTCGAGCGCGTTCCTGTCGGACATTTGGCGGGGCTGCCTGGAATCGATCCCGCGTGCACAATGGGAAGGCTCGGCCGCCATCGGCATGTCTCGCTTCGAGCAGCTTCGCTACATCATCGTGCCGCAGGCCGTGCGCGTCGCGATCCCGCCGACGGTCGGCTTCATCGTCTCGATGGTGAAGAACACCTCGCTCGCCTCGATCATCGGCTTCGTCGAGCTCGCCCGCGCAGGCCAGATCGTCAACGACGCAACCTTCCAGCCGATCAAGGTCTTCGGCACCGTCGCCCTGATCTACTTCGCGCTCTGCATCCCGCTCTCGATCCTCAGCCGGCACATGGAGCGGTCGCTCGCCAGGAGACTGAATGTCCATCGTAACGTTGAACTCGGTATCTAAGAGCTACGGTACCGTTCCTGTCCTGCGCGAGGTCTCGCTGGCGCTCACTCCCGGCGAGGTCGTCGCGCTGATCGGGCGCAGCGGATCGGGCAAGAGCACTCTGCTGCGCTGCGTCAACGCGCTGGAGCGCGTGCAGAGCGGCAAGATCGTCGTCGACGGCATTGAGGTCACTTCGCCCTCGGCCGACCTGCGCAAGCTGCGCCAGACGGTCGGGATCGTGTTCCAGAGCTACAATCTGTTCCCGCACTATACGGCGGAAGGCAACATCACCATCGCGCTGACGGTGGTGAAGAAGGTGCCGAAGCGCGAGGCCGTCGAGATCGCTCGCGCAGCGCTGGAGCGGGTCGGCCTCGCCGACAAGGCCGCTTCGTTTCCGCATCAGCTCTCCGGCGGGCAGCAGCAGCGCGTCTCGATCGCTCGCTCGCTCGCTCTCTCGCCGAAGGTGATGCTGTTCGACGAGGTCACCTCGGCGCTCGATCCGGAGCTCAAGGACGAGGTGCTGGGTGTCATGGAAGGTCTGGCGGCCGGCGGGATGACGATGATCCTGGTCACGCACGAGATGACCTTCGCACGCGACGTCGCCCACCGCGTCGTCTTCATGCATGGCGGACGAATCCATGAGGAAGGGCCGCCCAAGAAACTCTTCAGCGCACCGGAAACCCCGGAGTTGAAGCAGTTCATCAAAAGAATCTTCTAGCAAGACAAAGGGAGAGAACGACATGTTGAAACGTTGGGGCGCGGTTTGCGCGCTCGCACTCGGCCTCGCGCTACCGGCCGCTTCGGCCAAGGCGCAGCTGCTGGACGCCATTCAGAAGC
This sequence comes from Hyphomicrobiales bacterium, assembly GCA_900473415.1. Classification (GTDB taxonomy): domain Bacteria; phylum Pseudomonadota; class Alphaproteobacteria; order Rhizobiales; family Beijerinckiaceae; genus Allobosea. The sequence goes on along the minus strand of UCLR01000060.1, from coordinate 3,520 downwards.
GCGGCAAGCTGATCGTCGCGGTCGACCTCGGCTTCCCGCCCTGGGGCTCGACCAACGAAAAGCGCGAGCCGGACGGGGCTGACGTCGAGACCGCGAAGCTGCTTGCCAAGGATCTGGGCGTCGAACTCGAAGTCGTCGCCGTCACGGCTCCCAACCGTGTGCCGGTGCTGCTGACCAACAAGGCCGACATCACCATGTCGAGCTTCAGCATCACCACCGAGCGCGCCAAGTCGATCGCGTTCTCCAACCCCTACGGCGTCACCAGCGGCGTGCTCGTCGCCACGAAGAACGTGCAGATGAAGTCGCTGGCGGATCTGTCCGGCAAGAAGATCGGCATCCCGCGCGGCACCACCCAGGACGGGCAGCTGACGGCCGAGGCGCCGAAGGATGCCCAGCTCGTGCGCTTCGACAATGACGCGACCTCGATCGCGGCGCTGCTCGCCGGCCAGGTCGACGCCATCGCCACCGGCGGCGCGCTCGGCAACAAGCTGGCTCGCGAATATCCAGATCGCGGCTTCGAAAACAAGTTCACGATCAGCGAGACCTACTATGCCATCGGCATGCGACGTGGCGATCCGGACCTGCGGCTCTGGCTCAACACCTGGATCATGCTGAACCTGAAGAACGGCAAGCTCGGCCAGATCTACGAGAAGTGGATCGGCTCTCCGCTGCCGGCCAATCTTCCAGTCTTCTGACATCGGCTTTCCAGCACCGGCAGCCGCCATCATCGTCGTCAAGCGACGGCGATGGCGGCTCGCCCCTTGAGGTAATGAAGCGAGACGGACCTCCATGCGAAGGCTAGACAACAAAGTCGCCGTCATCACCGGCGGAGCCGGCGGCATCGGTACCGCTACCGCGCACCTCTTCGCAGAGCAGGGCGCCAAGGTCGTTCTCATCGATGTCGATGAGACTGCGCTGAAAGAGGTCGCCAGCGGGATCGCGAAGGTCGCGCCGGAAGCGCAGGTCGCCTGGCTGGCCGTTGACCTTGGCGACGAAGCATCGGCCAAGGCGGTGGTGGGGCATGCGCTGGAGCGCTTCGGCCGGATCGACGTTCTCGTCAACAACGCCGGGCTACGGTCCTATGAGCCGCTCGACGGTGCCAAGGCGGAAACCTGGGACCGCCTGCTGTCCGTCAACCTCCTGAGCTATGCCTATCTTGTGCGCGAGGCGCTGCCTGCCCTTCGCAAGTCGGGCAAGGGCTCGATCGTCAATATATCGTCGACGCATGCCTTCAACCCACGCGCGGGCATGGGGCAATACGACGTGACCAAGGCCGGCATCATTTCCCTGACGAAGACATTGGCGTTCGAGGAAGCGGAACGGGGCGTGCGTGTGAACGCGGTTTGCCCGGGGGCGACGCTGACACCGTTTCATATCCGTCGGTTTGCGGCCGATGGCAAATCTGAAAACGATCTGCGCAACGAGCAGCTTAATCAGAACATCCAGCGGCGTTGGGCAGATCCGCGAGAGATCGCATATCCGATACTTTGGCTGGCGTCCGAGGAGGCTTCGTTTGTCACAGCTTCCGTCATCATGGCGGATGGCGGCACGCGCGTGTAACGCGGTTTCGGAAGAACGGCGGGCCATCGGTCAGTCTGCTGTCGGCCCGTCTGCCGCGCGCCATCGCATCATGACTCGACCGTGGTTTGCTGCATCATTCGACTAGGCCGGCAGGACGGCCGATTCCAGCCCGGCGCAGGAGACAATCATGGGTGGACAGGACGTCGCGAGCTCGCCCTTTCGCCTCGACGGCCAGGTCGCGGTGATCACCGGAGCCGCCCGGGGAATCGGCCGCAGGACGGCCGAGCTCTTCGTCGCGAGCGGCGCCCAAGTCGTCCTGCTCGATCGCGATGAGGCGGAAGCCGCCGTCGCTGCCGAAGCGATCGGCCCGGCCGCTTCGTTTCACATTGTGGACGTCGCGGACGAAACCCAGGTAAACGCCGCCTTTGCCGCCGTCGCAGCGCAGAAGGGCAGGATCGACATTCTGGTCAACAACGCCGGCCTCGCCATCCGCCGGCCGACCACCGAGCTTTCGCTGGCCGACTGGCAGCGCGTCATCGATGTCAACATGACCGGCGTTTTCCTGTGCTGCCGTGCAGCCGGACGGCTGATGACGGCGCAGGGCTCCGGCGCCATCGTGAACCTGGCCTCGATCATGGGCCTTTCAGGCGGCGGGCTCTACCCGAACATCTCCTACCAGTCGAGCAAAGGCGCCGTCGTGAACCTCACGCGCGCGCTCGCTGTCGAATGGGCACGCGACGGGGTGCGCGTCAACGCGGTGGCGCCCACCTGGGTGGACACCGATTTCATCGCAGCGCTCAAGGCCAATCCGGCCCTGATGGCCGATGCGCGGCGCATGACCCCGATGGGCAGGCTGGCCACGACCGACGATGTCGCCCATGCGATCCTGTTCCTGGTGAGCCCGGCCGCGGGCATGGTCACCGGTCATACGCTCGCTGTCGACGGGGGCTTCTTGGCGCAATAAGAGGGCAGCGCCCCGGCATCGTCCGCTCATCCACGAAACAACGCGTCACGGCTCGGTATTCCTCTGCGGCCGCCTTCCGATATCAAGACTAAGCCCGCTACTCATTTCGCGTCGGCTATGCTGCTCTTCCGGCAACTGGGCTGACCCGTTGGCCGGCCAGGGCGCGCCACGTCCGGACATTGGAGCGCCGCCCGGAAGCAGGCGTTGGGCGCCTGCTCAGCCAATAGCAGTTGGTGACCCGTCGCGGGTGTTGGAAGGGGCCTCTTTCGGGGATGCCGGCGACAGTACTTCGGCCTCATGATTTCCAATGCTCAGCGTTGGCGGAAATTCCCAAAAGTGGCGGCGCCGGCGATTACGACGAGCGTGAGAGGTAGTGCGGTCACGGCAAAGAGCCACGCACTCATCTCTCGTCCTTTGATCAGGCACGTCAGCCCCTGATCCAATGTAGCCCAGCTGAAGAATGGAGACAGCGCCGAATGCGAGATCGTAGGCGGCAGGCGGGATGGCCAGGGCGCGCCAGAAGCGGACGTTGGATCGCTGCCCGAAAGCGGATATTCCAGACTGCAAGCTCAATGGTTACTCTCGACCTGGCTCAGACACAGCTCATCATTCGGCAATGCCGGAACGGCAGGCCGTCGACGATTGTTGGTTTGACAGCATTTGAACCGGATTTTGCGATCAGGCCTATGGAAGGCCTCAATTCCCGGTAGGGGCTCCGAGCCGATAGTTTCGCTGCAACTGTTGACTGCTTGACGGATAGAGCACCTGGCATTCACTCCAGTAGTCGGATTTGGGCTGCCGGTTGCTCGGGTCGGCACAGATCGTGGCGAGTTGTTGCTGCCTGGATTGCGAGCTCTGGCAGCCCGACACGATAAGTCCGATCGATACTACAATGGCAGTCATGATGCAGATCTTCATGACGTCCTCCTTCGATCGAGGTCCCATTGCTCGCAAGTCCGATGAAGAAGGCAGGCACCCTCGATCGAGGCGCCCGCCTGATCGCTTGTGCAATCACTCAGTCCGACCGGCCTTTCG
>UCLR01000073.1 GCA_900473415.1 Hyphomicrobiales bacterium | reverse complement strand
GCGTCTGGCTGGTCGAGCATCCGCCGCTCTATACGGCCGGCACGTCCGCGCGCGACGAGGACCTGATCGCGCCCGAGCGATTCCCCGTCTTCCGCTCGGGGCGGGGGGGGCAGTTCACCTATCACGGCCCCGGCCAGCGCGTGGCTTATGTCATGCTCGACCTGAAGCGGCGCCAGCCGGACCTGCGCCGTTTCGTCGCCGCGCTGGAAAGCTGGCTGATCGGCGCGCTCGACGATTTCAACATTCGCGGCGAGCGGCGCGAGGACCGGGTTGGCGTCTGGGTGCGCCGGCCGGAGAAGGGCGTGGGCACGGAGGACAAGATCGCCGCGATCGGCATCCGCGTGCGTCGGTGGGTCTCGTTCCACGGCATTTCGTTCAATGTCGAGCCGGATCTGGCGCATTTCGACGGGATCGTGCCCTGCGGGGTCAGCCAGCACGGCGTGACCTCTCTCGTCGATCTCGGCCTGCCGGTGACGATGCCGGAGGCCGATTCGGTGCTGCGCGAGGCCTTCGAGCGCGTCTTCGGACCGACTGTCGCGGCCTGATTTACCCTCCGTTAGCCATGTTTCCCCATGCTGAGCCCCGGGGACGGGGTCAAAGCAAAGGGACAAGGATGCGCGCATTTCTTCTCGCGGGTGGCCTCGCGGCACTGCTCGCCGCCTGCAACACCACAGATCAGCGCATCGCCGGCGCCGCGGCCGGCGCGGGCGCAGGCGCTCTCGTCGGCGGGCCGATCGGCGCAGTCGCGGGCGGCGCGATCGGCGCGGTCACGGCGCCCACGGTGACCGGCTCGATCAAGAAGATGCAGGAATAAGCCGGCGCTGCATCGGCTCCGCCGAAGACCGGCATCTCCTTTTTGGGGCCGATGCCGGCTCGGCGCGGATTTGCCCGGTCCGTTCGGGCTTCCGTGCCGGTTGGCGTTTTCGACAGGGCGCGCGATAACGCGGCAAGATGGATCGCGAGGGAGCGCGTCGTGCCGGTCATCGAGAGCAAGGTCGACCAGAATTCGGCCGAGACGCGCGCCAATGCTGAAGCCTGGGCCGCCTTGCGCGACGAGCTGCAGGAACGGCGCGCCACAGCGGCGCTGGGCGGCAACGCGAAATCCCGCGAGCGCCATACGGCTCGCGGCAAGCTGCTTCCACGAGAGCGCGTCCTGCGCCTGACCGATCCGGGTTCGCCCTTCCTGGAGATCGGCTCGCTCGCCGCCTTCGGCATGTATGAGGGCGATGTTCACGGCGCCGGCATGATCGCGGGCATCGGCCGTGTGGCGGGCCGCGAATGCATGATCGTCTGCAACGACGCGACGATCAAAGGCGGCACCTACTACCCGATGACGGTGAAGAAGCATCTGCGGGCGCAGGAGATCGCGCGCGAGAACCGGCTGCCCTGCATCTATCTCGTCGACTCGGGCGGCGCGAACCTGCCGCATCAGACCGATGTCTTCCCCGATCGCGAGCATTTCGGCCGCATCTTCTACAACCAGGCGACGCTCTCCGCCGAGGGCATCCCGCAGATCGCCGTGGTGATGGGCTCTTGCACCGCCGGCGGCGCCTATGTGCCGGCGATGTCGGACGAGACGATCATCGTCAGGAAGCAGGGCACTATTTTTCTGGCCGGCCCGCCGCTGGTGAAGGCTGCGACCGGCGAGGTCGTCTCCGCAGAGGATCTCGGCGGCGCCGATGTCCATGCCAGGCTCTCGGGCGTCGCGGATCACTATGCCGGCGACGATGCCCATGCGCTGGCGATCGCGCGGCGGATCGCCGGCAATCTCAACAGCGTCAAGCGGCCGGATATCGACATCGCCGAGCCTGCCCCGCCGCTCTACGATCCGGCGGAGCTTGAAGCCGTCGTGCCGACGGACCTCAAGAAGCAGTACGACATCCGCGAGGTGATCGCCCGGCTCGTCGACGGCTCCGAGTTCGACGAGTTCAAGAAGCTCTACGGCACCACGCTGGTGACGGGCTTCGCCCGCATCCATGGCATCCCGGTCGGCATCATCGGCAATAACGGCATCCTGTTCTCGGAGAGCGCGCTGAAGGGCGCGCATTTCATCGAATTGTGCTGCCAGCGGCGCATCCCGCTGCTCTTCCTGCAGAACATCACCGGCTTCATGGTCGGCCGCGATTTCGAAACGCGCGGCATCGCCAAGGACGGGGCGAAGCTCGTCACCGCCGTGGCTTCGGCGCGCGTGCCGAAGGTCACCGTGCTGGTCGGCGGCTCCTTCGGCGCGGGCAATTACGGCATGTGCGGCCGGGCCTACTCGCCGCGCTTCCTGTTCACCTGGCCGAATTCGCGCATCTCGGTGATGGGCGGCGAGCAGGCGGCCAGCGTTCTCGCCACCGTCCGCCGCGACAATATCGAGGCCGAGGGCAAGAGCTGGTCGGCCGAGGACGAGGAAGCCTTCAAGGCCCCGATCCGCTCGAAATACGAGGAGGAGGGCTCGCCCTACCACGCCACGGCGCGGCTCTGGGACGACGGCATCATCCTGCCCTCCGAGACGCGGCGCGTGCTGGCGCTCGCCTTCTCGGCGACGCTGAATGCCGCGATTCCGGAGACGAAGTTTGGCGTGTTCCGGATGTGATGAGGACGGCTGCGGGTTGGTCTGCTTCCGACCCGTTGCAGACTTCAGGGCCGGTCATCGCTACCTCTTCATCCGTCGCTGCGCCTCAGCCTCACTGATCTCGCGATAGCCTTCTTCCCGACGGCCAAACTCCGCTTCCGGATACTTCGGAGCCGAAGAAAGGACAGCTCGGATTGTCTGGTCACAAAGGAGGCTGCCGCCGTACATTCATGACGTATCGCGCGGTGTCGAGGTGGGGATGCGGGAGGAGGTATGAAGATGGCGGGACTACCTGCAAGCGCACCATTCAAGGCCTGCGATCCCGCCACACCGTCTTCCGGTATCATGTTGCCCCATCTCGTCAGTCCGCCGGCCGCCGTGCGGCAGGTCCTCGCGGCCTATGCTGTGCGACATTGCGTCCATATCGTCGAGATCGGTGGCGCCGGCCTGCCGATCACCGGGTTCCTGACCAATCGCCCGGAGACTGTCACCGTGATCGATCCGAAGATTCCGGAGTTCTCAGCCACGACACTGAACGGCGCACCCTGTCGCGTGCATCATCACACCGCCAAGCTGCAGGAGGTCGAAATCGCTCCGGCTGCCCCGTACGCGCTCGTTCTGCTCGGACTGTCGCTCAAGCCCTTTGGGGCACTTGGCGCGACACCACCCGAACTCCTCACGCTCGCCGCCGGCGCTGACGTTCTGGTGATCGACTACGCACTCGAATTGGAACGGGCGCAGGGCCAGATCGGAGCGCTGATGGCAACACGCCTAGCACCGCCGATTATCGACCTCAGCCTGACGATCAACGACGCGGCCGTGTGCTCCTCCGGCTTTGCCCGCAGGCGCTTCCTGGTCTTCGATCGCGCCTAATTGATCCGAGCCTTTGAAATTGGACTAAGCGGTGTTTTGACCGCGAGGGTTATTGCCCTAATTCCACAACGCCCGCTTTCGAGCCATTGCGGAAGTCTGCCGGCCTTTATCGCAGCTCGATCTTCGTGACCTCGTAGATCGCCCGCGCGCCGCGCTTGTCGCCGGGGGCGACGAGGCGCCAGCCGCCTTCCAGCCTCTTGCCATCGACCTCGGTGACGAGAATCAGGGGCATGTTGCCGAAGTCGGGATGGATTTCGCCGATCGAGAAGGCGATCTGGTAGTCGTCCTTCGCGCTCACGAGAAAGGTCTTCCTGAGCTGCTCGCCGGGCTTCAACCCATTGAGCGCCTTGTTTGCCTGCAGCACATCCCAGAACAGAACGCCCCTGTAGCGGCGCGTCGCAGGCCCCTTCGAGGTCTCGAAGGTCACCTCGCGTTCGGCGGCGGGCAGGGCAGCGAGGGCTTGCGGCGAGAGGCGGATCGCGCTCGTGCCGATCCCGAGGAGTTCGATGGTGGATTCCTGCGCGCGCAGGGCAGGGGCTGCCGCCAGCAGCGCGACCACGATCAGAAGGGAGCGCAGCACGAGCGAGATCTCCGTTATGTTCGACTGCATATTACGCTTATCGGGGGTGTGCCAGACAAGCTGTCCGTCGCATGCATTTTTGCCCGCCCGCGTCGCCGCGTTCGGTGTTGATGAGGGGCAGCGGAGCGCCGCGAGGCGCGGGGGTATCGGGCCGCTTCCATTGAGCCAG
>UCLR01000061.1 GCA_900473415.1 Hyphomicrobiales bacterium | reverse complement strand
GTCCGGCCCAGCAGCCAGGCGGTCGCCCGGCCGATCCCGCCCGCCCCGCCCGAGATCAGGATCGTGCGGCCGGCGAAGGCGTCTGCCGCATAGACCGTCGGCAGCACGGCGAGCTCCGCATCATCGAGGCCGATCTGGCGCGCCTCTCCCGCCGCCTCAACCATGGCGCGCCATTCCCTTCAGCAGCTCGCCGGCAATGATCATCTTGCGCACCTCGGTCGTGCCGGCGCCGATCTCCAACAGCTTGATGCTGCGGTAGAGCCGGTTGATTTCCGACTCCCAGATGTAACCCGCACCTCCGTGGATCTGCACGGCCTTGTCCAGCACCTGATGGCAGGCCTCCGCCGCGTACATGACGGAAGCCGCCGTGAGCATGTGGATGTCACCGCGCCCGCCGCCGCCGACCTCCAGCGGCGCCGCTTCGGCCAGGGTGCGATAGGAGAAGGTCCGCATCGTCTCGACCTGGACATAGATCTCCGCGAGCATCGACTGCACCATCTGGAATGAGCCGATCGGCTTGCCGAACTGCTGGCGAGTCTTCGCATAGTCGACCGAGANNGCCGAGGCAGAGCGGCGAGATCATCGCGCGCTCGAGGTCGAGGCCGCTCATCACGATCGCGACGCCCGTGTTCTCGGTCCCGACCAGATTGGCCGCCGGCACGCGGCAGTCCTCGAAGAGCAGCTCGGCTGTCTGGCTGCCGCGATAGCCCATCTTGGTCAGTTTCTGCGCCACCTTGAAGCCGGGAAACTCCTTCTCGACGATGAAGGCCGAGATGCCATGCGCCCCACGCTCCCTGTCGGTCTTGGCGTAGACGAGCAGGACATCCGCCACCGGGCCGTTGGTGATGAAGATCTTGCTGCCGTTCAGAACGTAATGGTCGCCGTCGCGTCGGGCCGTCGTGCGCATCGAGCCGAGTGCGTCCGAGCCCGCTCCCGGCTCGGTCAGCCCGAGCGCGCCGATCTTCCGGCCGGAGCAGAGATCCGGCAGGTAACGGCGGCGCTGCTCCTCATTGCCGTTGCGGTAGATGTTGTTGGCGCAGAGATTGTCATGCGCCACGACCGACAGCGCCATGGCGTGGTTCCAGCGGCTGAAGCCCTGCAGGACGAGCCCGGCCCCCAGCAGGTCGAGCCCCGCCCCGCCATATTGCTCTGGGATCGTCGCGCCGAGAAAGCCGTTGGCGCCGATCTGCCGAAAGGCCTCATCGGGCCACCACTCCTCGTCGTCCATGCGCTGCGACAGCGAATAGAGCTCGGCCCGCGCGTAGCGGTCCGCCTGGTCGAGAATGGCGGTCTGGTCCTCGTCGAGGCCAAAGGCTTGAAGGCGGTTGAGACCACTGGCGGCATTCACGTCCTGAATCCTCCCCGTGCCCGGCTGCGGCAGGGCATCTTGGAGCCATCGGCTCTCATTTACTGAATAGATTTCAATAAGCACCCCACCGCTGTCAATCGGAAAGGCCAAACGAAAAAGCACCCCGGTCGCTTGCGGGATTTCGTGCAGGAAACACGTACCGAGCCATATTGACAGAGCAAATGAATTAAAATCATTTATTGCCAAAGGGCCGCCCGAACAGGCCTATGCAGGGATGGAAACGTGAGCGACGAGGTCATCATCTCCCGCCGGGACGCGGCGCTGGTCGTCACGATCCATCGCGAAGCCCGGCGCAACGCCCTCAACGAGGCGGTCGCCGAGGCGATCGTCGCGGCCCTCGACGCGGCCGAGGCCGATCCGGAGGTGCGCGCCGTTGTGCTGACCGGCGCCGGCGACAAGGCCTTCTGCGCGGGCGGAGACCTCAAGCCCAATGCGGACGGCACGCCCTTCACCATCGAGGTCGCCGATCCGCGCCATTACGTCGCCCGGTTGCTGCGCCGGATGGATGCCTGCCGGCTGCCGCTGGTGGCGAGGGTGAACGGCCATGCGCTCGGCGGCGGCTTCGGCCTCGCCTGCGCCTGCGATCTGGTGGTCGCGCGCGAGGATGCACTGTTGGGCGTCACCGAGGTCAAGGTCGGCCTCTTCCCGATGATGATCCTGCCTTATCTGCTGCGGGTCCTGCCCTATCGGCGGCTGATGGAGCTCTGTCTCACCGGCGAGACAATCACGGCCGGCAGCAAGGACGCCGAGGCGGTCGTCAACTACGCGGTCCCGGCCAGCGATCTCGATGCCCGGACCGACTGGCTGCTGGCGCGGCTCGTCGACAAGTCGCCGACCGGCATCCGGCTCGGCAAGCAGAGCCTCTCCAAGATCCGCGAGATGTCGACTGACGCCGCGCTCGAATATGCGCAGTTCATGCTGGCCAACATGGCCCGGACGGAGGATGCGCGCGAAGGCTTCGCCGCCTTCGCCGGGAAGCGGCCGCCCCAATGGACGGGACGGTGAGGTAGGCTATGCGTGAGGTCGTCCGCATCGGCTGCGGGGCCGGCTTCTGGGGCGACAGCCCGGAAGGCCCGCGCCAGCTCGTCCGCCATGGCGGGATCGACTATCTCGTGCTCGACTATCTGGCCGAGATCACCATGTCGATCCTGGCCCGGATGAAGGCCAAGGACCCGGCGCTGGGCTATGCGACGGATTTCGTCTCGCTGGTGATGAAGCCGCTGGCGCGCGAGATCGCCGAAAAGCGCATCCGGGTCGTGACCAATGCCGGCGGCGTCAACCCCGAGGCCTGCCGCGACGCGCTGCTCGCTGCCTTCGCGGAAGCAGGCGTGGACCTCAAGGTGGCGGTCGTCACCGGCGACGACCTCTCCGCGCAATCGGAACGCTTCCGCGCCGCCGGTGTCACCGAGATGTTCTCCGGCGCGCCCTTCCCCGAGAGGATCGCCAGCATCAACGCCTATCTCGGCGCCTTCCCGGTCGCGGCCGCGCTCGCCACCGGCGCGGATGTGGTGGTGACCGGGCGCTGCGTCGATTCGGCTGTCGTCCTTGGGCCGCTGATCCACGAGTTCGGCTGGACGGCGCAGGATTTCGACCTGCTCGCCGCCGGCAGCCTCGCCGGCCATATCCTCGAATGCGGCGCGCAGGCGACGGGCGGCATCACGACCGACTGGCGCGAGGTCGCCGCCGGCTGGGCGGATATGGGCTTCCCCTTCGCCGATTGCCGGGCCGACGGCAGCTTCGAGATCAGCAAGCCCGCCGGCACGGGCGGGCAGGTCACGCCCGCCACGGTGGCGGAGCAGATCGTCTATGAGGTCGGCGACCCCACGGCCTACATGCTGCCCGATGTCTGTTGCGACTGGTCGCAGGTCCGGCTGGAGATCACCGGCCCCGACCGCGTCCGCGTTTCAGGTGCGCGCGGGCTCTCCCCCTCCCCGACCTGCAAGGTCAGCGCGACCTTCGCCGACGGCTATCGCTGCACCGCGACGATGATGATCGTCGGGGAGCAGGCCACCCTGCGGGCGCAGGCAGTCGCGGATGCCGTCCTCGCCCGGTCCGGGCGTCTCATGGCGGAGGCCGGGCATGCCGGTTTCGCGGAGACGTCCGTCGAGCTGCTCGGCGCCGAGGCGAGCTATGGCGCCGGCAGCCGGGCGCTGGCCACGCGCGAGGTCGTGCTGAAGATCGGCGTGCGCCATTCCTCCCGCGAGGCACTGCAGATCTTCGCGCGCGAGATCTACCCGGCCGCCACCGCCATGGCCCAGAGCCTGACCGGCTTCGCCGGCGGCAGACCGGAGCCGCAGCCGGTCGTGCGCCTGTTCTCCTTCCTGATCGACAAGGCGCAGCTTTCGCCCCTCGTCCTGCATGAGGGCGGCTCGCTGCCGGTGCCGATGGAGTTCACATCGGCCGGCGCGGCTTCCTCCGTCGCGCAACCGCCTGTTGCCGACGATCCCGTGGCAGGCGAGACGGCCGCGGTTCCGCTGGTGGCGCTCGCCTTCGGCCGCAGCGGCGACAAGGGCGACATCGCCAATATCGGCGTGATCGCGCGCGACCGGGACTATCTGCCCTTTCTGCGCCGCGCGCTGATACCGGAAGCGGTGCGTCGCCATTTCGCGCACCATGTCGCGGGCGAGGTCGAGCGCTTCGAATGGCCCGGCCTCGGCGGCTTCAACCTCGTCATGCACAAGGCGCTGGGCGGCGGCGGCATCGCCTCGCTGCGCCACGACCCGCAGGGCAAGGCGATGGCACAGGTACTGATGAGCCTGCCCGTGAAGGTGCCGGCCGGCTGGCTGGCGCCGGGCGGGCGCCTCGAAGCTTTCAGAACGACCGGGACACGATGACCCCTTCCCCAGCCGGGGCCGCGCGGCCCGTTCCCTTCCGCAAGATCCTGATCGCCAATCGCGGCGAGATCGCCTGCCGCATCATCCGCACGCTGCGGGAAATGGGGATCGCCTCCGTCTCGATCCACCACGCGGTCGAAGCGCGGGCGCGGCATGTGCGCGAGGCCGACGAGGCCGTGGAGATCGCAGGCGAGACGCCGGTCGCCGCCCATCTCGACATCGCCCGGATCATCGAGGCCGCCCGCCGGACCGGCGCGGACGCGATCCATCCCGGCTATGGCTTCCTGTCCGAGAACGCCCGCTTTGCCCGCGCGGTGACCGAGGCCGGGCTCGTCTTCATCGGACCCGATGCGGACGCCATCGCCCTGATGGGCGACAAGATCTCGGCGCGGCAATTCGCTGAGGAACATGGCGTGCCCGTCGCGCCCTCGGTGATGCCGACGGAGGATCTGCCGGACTTCCTGAAGCGCGCGGCCGGGATCGGCTTTCCGCTGCTGATCAAGGCTGCGGCCGGCGGCGGCGGCAAGGGCATGAGCATCGTGCGCTCGGCCGCCGAGCTGGAAGGGGCAGCGCGGCTCGCCTCCAGCGAGGCCCAGCGCTATTTCGGGGACGGGCGCGTCTATGCCGAGCTTTTCGTCGAGCGCCCGCGCCATATCGAGGTGCAGGTCCTCGGCGACGGCAAGGGCGGGGCGATCCACCTCTTCGAGCGCGAATGCTCGGTACAGCGCCGCTTCCAGAAGATCATCGAGGAGGCGCCGGCCGCCAACCTGTCCCCTGCCCTGCGCGACGAAATCTGCGCCTCGGCGGCGAGGCTGGCCGCGGCAGCCGGCTACCGCAACGCCGGCACGGTCGAATACATCCTCGGCGCGGACGGGCGCTTCTTCTTCCTGGAGATGAACACGCGCCTGCAGGTCGAGCATCCCGTCACCGAGATGATCACCGGGCTCGACCTCGTGCGCCTGCAGATCGAAATCGCGGCGGGCCACGGCCTGCCGATGCACCAGGACGAGGTCACTGCCCACGGCCACGCCATCGAATGCCGCATCTGCGCCGAGGACCCGGCACGCGACTTCCTGCCCGAGACCGGAACCGTGCTGCATCTGGACGTACCTCGGGCGCCGCATCTGCGCTTCGAGAACGCGCTCGACCGCGGCCAGCGCGTCACCGCCGATTTCGACCCGATGCTGGCCAAGCTCGTCGCCCATGGACCGGACCGCGCCAGCGCGACACAGCGCTCGATCGAGGCCCTGCGGGAGCTCGCGCTCCTCGGCGTCAAGACCAATGTCGACTATCTCGCACGAGTGCTGGAGCACCCTGCCTTCGCGGCGGGTGAACTGCACACCGGATTCGTCGCCGAGCACCGGAATGCGCTCGCTGCCCCGGAGCTGGACAGGCAGACGGCCGACCGGGCGCTGATCGCGGCAGCGCTCGGCATGCGCGAGTTCCACAGTCTCGTCTTCGACGTGCCGGAGCCCCATGCCTCGATCGGGCCCTGGAGGAACTGAGCCATGCCCTTCAAGCTCGCGATCGACGGCAAACCGCATAGCCTCACCATCCTTGCGCGCCGCCCCCAGCTCGTCGTCGCGGTGGATGGCCGCCGCCATGTCGTCGAGACCGTCGACGCGGCCGGGGACGGTCGCCGCGCGCTCACCATCGACGGCGCGGAGACGGGCTTCGTCCGCGCTGAGACCGTCGAGGGCGCGCTGCTGCGCATCGACGGCCGAACCATCGAGGTCCGCCGCCTCGATGCGGCGACCGAGGCCTCCGCCGCGGGCAGCGGCGCCCATCTCGTGCGCGCGCCCATGCCGGGCATCGTCATCTCCATCCACAAGACCGCCGGCGACAGCGTGCGGCGCGGCGAGACCGTGATCACCATCGAGAGCATGAAGCTGCAGATGAAGCTCGACGCGCCGCGCGACGGCGAGATCGCCGAGATCGGCATCCGCGAGGGCGAGGGCTTCGAGAAGGATGCCGTGCTCGCCCGCCTGGCCGCGCCGGCTTCGGAAGGCTGAAGCTCATGAGCAGGCTGCAATCCGCGATCAACACCGCTTCGGCCGATTTCCGCCGCAACGAGGCGCATAACCGGCGCATCGTCGCCGAATTCCGCGAGAGGCAGGAGGCGGCCCGCCACCGGCGCCCGCAGCGCGACCTCGAGCGGCTGGATCGGCAGAAGAAGCTGACGCCGCGCCAGCGCATCGAGCTGCTGCTCGACCCGGGCACACCCTTCCTCGAACTCTCGTCGCTGGCGGCCAACATGGCCTATGGCGGCGAATCCCCTTCCGCCAGCTCGATCGTCGGCATCGGCATCGTCTCAGGCCGCGAGGTCGTGGTCAGGGCCGACGATCCGACCGTGAAGGGCGGCGCCTGGTATCCGCTGACCGCCAAGAAGATCGTCCGCGCCCTCGACATCGCCATGGAGAACCGCCTGCCGGTGATCCATCTCTGCGATTCCGCCGGCGGCTTCCTGCAGCTCCAGTCGGAGGTGTTCCCGGACCGCTACATGGCCGGGCGCATCTTCCGCAACCAGTCGATCCTTTCGAAGATGGGCGTCAAGCAGCTCGCCCTCGTCTTCGGGCACTGCACCGCGGGCGGCGCTTATATCCCCGGCCTTTCCGACTACAGCGTCATCGTGCGCGGCACGGGCGCGGTCTTCCTCGGCGGCCCGCCGCTGGTCAAGGCAGCGACCGGCGAGGACGTCACGGTGGAGGAGCTCGGCGGCGCCGACATGCACACCAGCGTTTCGGGCACCTGCGACTATCCCGCCGACAGCGAGGAGCACGCGATCGAGATCGGCCGCGAGATCGTCTCGCAATGGGATCGGCTGCCGCGCTGGGACATCCAGCGCGAAGCGCCGGAAGAGCCCTTCTACGATCCCGCCGAGATCTACGGAATCGTCCCGGACGACATCAAGAAATCCTTTGAGATGCGCGAGATCATCGCCCGCGTCGTCGACGGCAGCCGCTTCCACGAATACCAGCCGGCCTATGGCACGACGCTGGTCTGCGGCTTCGCCAACATCTGGGGCTACAAGGTCGGCATCCTCGCGAACAACGGCGTGCTGTTCAACGATTCCTCGCTGAAGGGCGCGCATTTCATCGAGCTCTGCAACCAGAACAACACGCCGCTCGTCTTCCTGCAGAACATCACCGGCTACATGGTCGGCCGAGAATACGAGCGCCGCGGCATCACCAAGGATGGCGCCAAGATGATCATGGCACAGAGCTGCTCGCGGGTGCCCAAGTTCACGGTGATGTGCAACGGCTCCTTTGGCGCCGGCAATTACGGCATGTGCGGGCGCGCCTTCGACGGCCGTTTCCTGTTCTCCTGGCCCAACCACCAGATCGGCGTCATGGGCGGCGACCAGGCCGCCAACACCCTGGCCGAGGTCAAGGCCAACCAGATGCGGCGCAATGGCAGTGCGGTTGACCAAGCCGAGATCGCCCGGCTCTGGGAGGAGACGCGCAAGGCCTATCAGGAGCAGCTCTCCGCCTATTACGCGACCTCGGAGCTCTGGGACGACGGCATCATCGACCCGCTCGACACCCGCAACGCGCTCGGCATGGCGATCTCCGCCTCGCTGAACGCCCCGCTCGGCCCGCCGGGCTACGGCGTTTTCAGGTTCTAGAACGATGTCCGAACCGATCCACCTTTATCTCGATTTCGCTTCGCCCTACTCCTATCTCGCGCTGGAGCCGCTGGCGCGGCTGGCCGAAGACCATGGACGCGATCTCCAGCTAAAACCGATCCTGCTCTGGGCGGTTTTCAAGCAGCAGGGCGTCGCCAACCCGCTGGAGAAGCCGGCGCGCCGCGCCTACTTCCTGCAGGACGTGATGCGCTCGGCTGAATTCCTCGGAATGCCGCTGCGGCTGCCCGAGCCCCTGCAGATTTCCGCCCATCTCGCCGCGAGGCTGTTCCATGCCCGGACGGCGGAAAAGCCGCAGGAGGCTCTGCGCCTGGCCCGGGAGATCTTCCGGACCTTCTTCGCCGAGGGCAGGGACATCACCCGCCCCGAAAACCTCGCCGCCCTCCCCTGCCTTGCCGATGAGGCACCGGACACGATCCAGGCCATGATCGAGGGCGCCGAGGGGCGCCAGCGCCTCGCCGCCACGGTGGATGAGGCCGTCGCGGCCGGGGTCGTCGGCGTGCCCTTCGTACAGATCGACGGCGAGAGCTTCTTCGGCGCCGACCGGCTCCCGCAGATCGCCTGGCGGCTGGAGGAGAGCCGGACGCGATGAGCACGCCCGATCTCGCCGACGCGCTGAAGCCGACGGCCTTCATCGACTCCGACTCGGACGCGATCCGCTCCTTCGCCGCGACGCACGCCGGCCTGGGCTCCGACCGGGACAGGGCCATCCGCCTCTATTATGCCGTCCGCGACGCCGTGCCCTATGATCTGCGTTATTTGGGCGTGGAGCCGGAGATATTCGTCGCCTCGAACTGCCTGGCCGCGGCGGGCACCTTCTGCGTTCCCAAGGCCGTGACGCTCGCAGCCGCCGCGCGCGCCACCGGCATCCCGGCCCGGATCGGCTTCGCCGACGTGCGCAACCATCTCTCCTCGCCGCGTATCCTCGAATTGATGGGCAGCGACGTCTTCCGCTGGCACGCTTACACGCTGCTCTTCCTCGATGGCCGCTGGGTCAAGTCGACGCCGGCCTTCGACCGCGGCTTCTGCACGCGCTTCGACGTGGCGCCGCTCGAATTCGACGGCCACTCTGACTCCGTTTTCCACCCCTTCGACACGGCGGGGCGCCAGCACATGGAATATGTGCTCGACCGCGGCGCCTATGACGAGCTGCCCTTCGGCGCCTTCCGCGACGCGATACTCGCAGCTTATCCCCGGCTGCTCGCCGCCATGGCGGCCGAGCGCGCTGCGCTCCGGCCTGGCCACAAGCCATCATCAGGAGACCAGCCATGACGAACGCCGTCCTCGTCGTCGGCGCGGCCCGCACCGCGATCGGCAGCTTCGGCGGCTCGCTCGCTGGCCATGCGCCGGCCGCGCTCGGCGCGCTGGTCGCGGCCGAGGCGCTGCAGCGGGCGAAGCTCGAACCCGGCGAGGTCGGACATGTCGTCTTCGGCAACGTCATCCCGACCGGGCCGCAGGACGCCTATCTCGGCCGCGTGGCGGCGGTGGAGGCCGGCATTCCGGTCGAGGTGCCAGCGATGACGCTGAATAGGCTCTGCGGCAGCGGTACGCAGGCGATCATCTCCGCCGCCCAGTCGATCATGCTCGATGATGCCGAGACGGCCGTCGCCGGCGGGGCCGAGGTGATGAGCCGGGCGCCCCACCACCTCACGGTCGCCCGCTTCGGCCAGCGCATCGGCGACGCGACCGCGCTCGACGGCCTGACGGGTGTGCTCACCGATCCCTTCGGCAACGGCATCATGGGCATCACCGCCGAGAACGTGGCGGAGAAATACGGCATTAGCCGCGAGGATCAGGACGGCTTCGCCGCCGAGAGTCAGAAGCGCGCCACTGCGGCCATCGCAGCCGGCCGCTTTGCCGACCAGATCCTGCCCGTCGAAGTGACGAGAGGCCGGACTCAGGTAGCCTTCGACACCGACGAATATCCCAAGCCCGACACCACCGCGGAAAGCCTCGCCCGGCTGCCGACCGTCTTCCGGAAGGGCGGCACCGTCACGGCCGGCAACGCCTCGGGCATCAACGACGGCGCGGCGGCCGTCGCCCTGGTTTCCGAGAGGCGCGCCAAGGCGAGCGGGCTGGAGCCGCTCGCCCGCATCGTCGGCTATGCCCATGCAGGCGTCGAGCCTGGCCTGATGGGCATCGGCCCCGTTCCGGCGGTGCGCGCGCTGCTGGCGCGCACCGGACTCGCGATCGGCGATTTCGACGTGATCGAATCGAACGAGGCCTTCGCCGCGCAGGCGATGGCCGTCTCCCGCGAGCTCGACATGGACCCCGCGATCACGAACCCGGACGGCGGCGCCATCGCGCTGGGCCACCCCGTTGGCGCGACGGGGGCAATCCTGACGGTAAAGGCGATCTCGCATCTGCGCCGCACCGGCGGGCGCTACGGCCTCGTGACCATGTGCATCGGTGGAGGGCAAGGGATCGCCCTGGCGCTGGAGCGGCTCTAGGGTCTGTACTCATTTTCGATGGTGTTCTGATCGCTCAAACCACCGCTCCCCGCTCGACCTTCAGGTAGTCGATGGCGTCCAGGACCTTCTGGATCGATTTGAGCATTCCATTCACCGGGGAGGTCAGCCCGCCTTCTGGGTAGCTGGCGTAGACGCGCCCGTGGATCAGGTCCGGTTCAGACCGAAGAATGCGAACGCGTCCCGCTTCGCGGTCCGCTTCCATCATCCTTACCGGCAGGACGCCGAGGGCTGCCCCGGAACTGACCAGGTGGCCAATGACCGCCACGCTGCTGCAGATGTCGTGGCGCAGCGGCTCGATGCCGGCCGTCGCGAACCAGTCCTTGATCTGCCGAAACATGGCCGACCTCGGGGGGTTGCTGACAATCGGCAGCCGATGCAGATCCGCTGGAGTTACGCGATCGCCCAGGCCCCAGTTCACGCCCGCAACCCAAGCCGTATCCTGGATGCCGAGAGGGACCAGTCGCATTCCCGGCCGCCCGGTGGGATTAACCAGAACGGCCAGGTCAAGCCGACGATCGCTGAGCTCTCGCTCCAACTCGTAGCTGATTGAAACGATGAACTCGGCCTTCAGCAGAGGGTAATCGGCGCGAACCGTCTCAAGCAGTTTCGGAAGACAGGTCATCGCGAAGCCTTCGGCAAAACCGACGCGGATACTTCCCGTGACGGCTGCCGGATCCGTCTGGAGCATGATGCGGTCCGCTTCCTCCAGCAGAGCGGAAGCTCGCGGCAGAAGCGCCAGGCCCTCGGCGGACGGCAGGAGGCTTCTGCCGTTGCGTCGAAACAGCGTGACGTTGAGGGCCTGTTCCAGGTCGCGGAGACGCAGCGAGATCGTCGGCTGCGACATGTGCAGATGGCTTGCGGCCTTGCTCAGGGAGCCTAGCCGAACCGTCCAGAAAAACGCCTCCAGCTGGGCGATCGTGAAGCGCATAATTTGGAATTCCAAATGCTTTACGCTCAAATAAACAAATTAGTTTTGATTTGCAAAAGAGCCTAGCGTCCGCGGCGTCTTTCACGTTGGCGCTGCAGGATTGCCCGTTGGATACCGTTGTAGACCGCATCGAGCTCTTCCATCTGGGCTACGATCTGCCCGATCGTATCGGCAATGCCGCTCGCTTCTTCCAGCGTCGCGAGACCCTCTTCGTCCGGCTGACGACTCGCGGAGGCGCCGTGGGCTGGGGTGAAACCTGGTCCCTTCCGGCTCCGGCCGCGGCGTTGATCCAAAATGTGCTTGGCCCGGCGCTGATCGGCGAGGACGTTCGGTTCCCGCAACGCGTCTGGCGCAAGCTCGCTCTCTTCATCGTCAACGATCGGCGAGGCCTCACGAGCATGGCGATCGCCGCGCTCGACATGGCCGTGTGGGACGCCAAGGCACGTTCGGAGAGTGTGCCGCTGTCGGAGGCTCTCGGCGGCCGCCTCAGGGATCGGGTGACGAGCTATGCCAGCGGCCCCTTCGTCAAACCGGGCGACAAGCCCTATGGGCATTACGTCGAGGAGGTCGGCAGCTATCTCCGCCGAGGCTTCCGCAACGTCAAAATACGCGTCGGCATTGGCGCGCGCGAGGATGCCACGATCGTCCAGGCTGTTCGCCATGCAGTCGGGGACGATACCGGGCTGATGGTCGACATGAACGAGGCCGGAGACGTTGCCCAGGCCCTCGATTTCGCACGGCGCGTCGAAGATTGCGACCTGGTCTGGCTGGAAGAGCCGGTTCTCCATGACGACCTTCCATCCTGGTCGCGGATCGCCGCTCAAACGCGCCAGGCTCTTGCTGGCGGCGAGTCGCTTTACAGCATGGCGGGCTTCCGGGATTTCCTCACTGCGGGTGTCTTCGCCATCGCGCAGCCCGATCTCGCGCTTTGCGGAGGTTTGACCGAAGGGCTTCGCATCGCCTCGCTCGCCGAGGCGTTCAACGTCCCTGTCGCTCCCCATGTCTGGGGCGGCGCCGTGAATTTCGTGGCCTCAATGCATTTCGCGGCGGTGCTGCCCGATCGCTCACGGGGGGCTCAGCGCTTCCCCTTCTTTGAATACGATGTCTCCGACAACCGGTTGCGGGACGAGCTCTTCGAGGGAGCCGTCCAGGGGGATGGAACGATCGCTGTGCCGCAAGGTGCGGGGCTCGGCTTCGACCTCGATGAGCGTCAGTTCAAACCTTTGCTGATGACGCGTGGCGAGCTCGGCCGCGCCCGTCCAGCCGACATCAAACAAAACCGAGCTGTGGGAGAGAGATAATGAGGAAGACGCTTGGCGGAGTGGGTCTGGTTGCGTCCATGCTGATGGGAGCGCCGGCCTGGGCACAGACGGACATCCAGTTCTGGCATGCCATGGCCGGTGAGATGGGCCAGCGCGTGGAGAAGCTCGCGAACGATTTCAATGCGACCCAGAAGGAATTTCGGATCGTTCCCGTCTACAAAGGGACCTATCCCGAGGTGATGACCGGCGGCATCGCCGCCTTCCGCGCCAAGCAGCCACCGCACATCCTGCAGATCTTCGAGGTCGGCACCGCGACGATGATGGCCGCCAAGGGCGCCGTCTATCCGGTCTACGAGCTGATGAAGGAGCACGGCGTGCCCTTCGAGCCGAAGAGCTACCTGCCCGCGGTCTCGGGCTATTTCTCGGATGTGAAGGGCAACATGCTGTCCTTCCCGTTCAACTCCTCGACGCCGATCCTCTATTACAACCGGGATCTCTTCAAGAAGGCCGGGCTCGACCCCAACACCCCGCCGAAGACCTTTGCCGACGTCGAGACTTACGCCAAGAAGCTCCAGGCGGCCGGCGTGCCCTGCGGCCTCACGACGGAATGGCCGTCCTTCATGCAGTTCGAGAATTTCTCGGCCTATCACAACCAGCCGATCGCGACGAAGGCCAACGGTCTGGACGGGCTCGATGCCGAGCTGAAGCTGAACGGACCGGCGCAGGTCAAGCACCTGCAGAACCTCGTCGACTGGCAGAAGACCAAGATCTTCGACTATGGCGGCCGCGGCGACAGCTCGAAAACCAAGTTCTTCTCGGGTGAATGCGCGATGACGGTCTCGTCGGCTGCGGCCCGCCTCGGCATCGTCACCAATATGAAGGCCGATGTCGGCATGGCGCTCCTGCCCTATTACGCCGACGTCAAGGGCGCGCCGCAGAATTCGATCATCGGCGGCGCCAGCCTCTGGGTTATGCGCGGGCAGAAGCCGGCTGACTACAAGGGCGTCGCGCAGTTCTTCGCCTATCTGTCGAAGCCCGAGGTCCAGGCCTGGTGGCACCAGGAGACCGGATACCTGCCGATCACCACGGCAGCCTATGAACTCTCGCGCCAGCAGGGCTTCTACGACAAGAACCCCGGCACGGATGTCGCGGTGAAGGAGATCAACCTCAACCCGCCGACCGACAATTCGAAGGGCCTGCGCCTCGGCAATTTCGTGCAGATCCGCGCGATCGTCGAGGAAGAGGTCGAGAACGCACTGCAGGGCAAGAAGACGCCGCAGCAGGCGCTCGACTCGGCCGTGTCCCGCGGCAACGAGCTGCTGCGGCAGTTCCAGAAGTCGAATTCCTGATCGAGAGTATCGGGGCGGCGGTCCGTCCGCCGCCCTTCTCAAGCGAGGTCCTGGCTCATGCGCGGCAAGCGCGTCACCTTTCCCGGCATCGCCGTGCCGGCGCTTCTTCTCGCGCCGCAGCTTGCCATCACCATCATCTTCTTCGTCTGGCCGGCCTTCCAGTCGCTGCGCGGCGCGCTGTTCCAGCAGGATGCCTTCGGCCTCGGCGAGAACTTCGTCGGGCTCGACAACTTCACGAAGCTCTTCGGCGATCCGGCCTATGCCGCTTCCTTCGGGCTGACCCTGGTCTTCGCCTTCGCCACGACCGCGCTGTGCATGGCCCTCGCGCTGCTCTTCGCGGCACTGGCCGACGGTGTGGTGAAGGGTGCCGCGATCTACAAATCGCTGCTGACCTGGCCTTACGCGGTTGCCCCCGCCATCGCGGGCGTCCTCTGGTGGTTCCTGTTCAATCCGACCATCGGCCTGTTCGCGCGCGGCCTGAATGCGCTCGGCATCGAATGGAACCACTATCTCAACGGCGGCCAGGCGCTGACGCTCGTCATCATCGCCTCGGCCTGGAAACAGGTGAGCTACAGCTTCCTGTTCTTCCTCGCCGGGCTCCAGACCATCCCGAAATCGCTTCTGGAAGCCGCCTCGCTCGACGGCGCCGACGGCTTCACGCGCTTCCGCAAGATCGTTCTGCCGCTCTTGATGCCGACGACCTTCTTCCTCGCGGTCACCAACCTCGTCTACGCCTTCTGCGACACCTTCGGCGTGATCCACGCCACGACCGCGGGCGGGCCAGGAACGGCCACGACCACCTTGATCTACAAGATCTACCAGGACGGGTTCGAGGCGCTCGATCTCGGCAGCTCGGCGGCGCAGTCGGTCGTGCTGATGGCCGTCGTCGGCAGCCTGACCCTGATCCAGTTCCGCTACATCGAACGCAACATTCACTACTGAGATGGCTGCAACACGCTTCCGCCCCGCCAAGGTCGCCAGTCACGCCGTGCTCATCGTCGGCTCCACTCTGATGGTGCTGCCGGTGTACATGGCCTTCGTCGCCTCGACCCACGACCTGTCGCGCAGCCTAACCGGGCTGCCGCTCTGGCCCGGCCCCCAGATCATCGACAACTACCGGCTGCTGCTCGGCGAGGGCATGCGCTCCTTTGGGCTGCCGCCGATCGGGCCGATGCTGCTCAACAGCCTCATCGTCGCGCTGGCGATTACCTTCGGCAAGATCGCGATCTCGCTGCTCTCGGCCTTCGCGATCACCTATTTCCAGTTCCCATTCCGGGTGCTCGCCTTCTGGGTGATCTTCGCGACGCTGATGCTGCCGGTCGAGGTGCGCATTCTGCCGACCTACGAGGTCGTGGCGAGTTTCGGCCTGCTCGACAGCTATACCGGCCTGTCGCTGCCGCTGATCGCGAGCGCCACAGCCACTTTCCTGTTCCGGCAGGTGTTCATGACCGTCCCGGACGAGCTCACCGAGGCAGCGCGCATCGACGGCGCCGGCCCCCTGCGCTTCCTCTGGTGGGTGCTGATCCCGATGTCGCGGACGAACATCGCCGCGCTCTTCGTGATCACCTTCGTCTATGGCTGGAACCAGTATCTCTGGCCGCTGCTGATGACCAAGGACACGGCCTACTACACCGTGATCATGGGCATCCAGCGGCTGGCGCGCGCCTCCGATTTCCAGCCGCAGTGGCATCTCGTCATGGCGACCGTGATCCTGGCGCTGCTGCCGCCGGTCATCGTCGTCGCGGTCATGCAGAAGCAGTTCGTAAAGGGGCTCTTCGAGACCGAGAAGTAGGTACGCCGCCGCGGCCGCAAACCCAAGGATCATGCCGATGTCGTTCTATGCCGCTCCCCCGGTCATCGAGGCCGAGGTCTACGCGACCTTGCCGGCGGCTCTGCGCCAACCCTCGCGTGTCGCGACGGGCTTCGCCGAGGGCCAGCCGCCGGGTTCCTCGATGAGCTGCGTCCTGGAGGGTCCGTCCTTCGACAAGGACGGCAACCTGTGGTGCGTCGACATCCCGAACGGCCGCATCCTCAAGCTCGATCGCGACCGTCAGTTCCATGTGGTCTGCGAATATGACGGCTGGCCGAACGGGCTGAAGATCCATCGGGACGGGCGCATTTTTGTCGCCGATCACAAGCACGGCATCATGGTGCTCGATCCAACGACCGGAAACATCGAGCCCTATCTTGTCCGTGCTGGCATCGAACGGTTCCGTGCAGTCAACGACCTGTTTTTCGCCGGCAATGGCGACCTCTATTTCACCGACCAGGGCTTCAGCGGTCTCCAGGATCCGAACGGACGTGTCTACCGGCTCACTCCGGAAGGGGCGCTGACGTGCGTGATCGACAACGTCCCAAGCCCGAACGGTCTGGTCATGAACGCGGACGAAAGCGCGCTCTACGTCGCTGCGACGCGTGGCAATAGCATCTGGCGCCTGCCGTTCCTCAGGGACGGCTCGACCGCGAAAGTCGGGATATCGATCCAGCTCTCGGGCGGCGCTGGTCCCGATGGCCTCGCGCTTACCGCTGACGGCGGACTTGTGGTGGCGCACATCGGCATTGGTGCTGTCTGGGTTTTCGATCGGACCGGTCAGCCGATCTATCGCGTCCAGTCGCCAAGCGGCCTGCACACCACCAATATCGCCTTTGGTGGCGACAATGGGCGCGAGCTGTTCATCACGGAAGGCGAAACCGGAAGCATCTTACGAGCTTTGATGCCGGTCAGCGGGAAAACCATGTTCTCGCACCGATAACTGCGCCTGGGGCAAGCCACGGTCGACGTTTGAAATGGGTCGGAAGCGAGCGAGCAGCGTGGTTGGGCGGAGGGGCCGCTTTCCGGCAGGGAGCCAGGCGCAGGTGGCGCATCTCGCTGCGAAGCTGTCTCAAGGCTGATCGCGATCTGGCGAAGGCCGCGCTCGACCGTATCTATGCGGCGGAGCGCCCGCCTGCCATCATCGCCCCCGAACTCGTGCGGGAGTTCGGCACGCTGATGCGGAGGAATATCACCGAGGCGCCGGCACCGTCCGCATCATCGGCGACAAGGCCAATCTGGAGCAGGTCATCGCCGCGGCAAACACGGGGGCTCTCAAAGAGCCCGGTGTTCGCAGTTCTGTACGGAAATGGCGCGGTCTACGGGAATCGAACCCGTCTTCCCAGCGTGAAAGGCTGGTGTCCTAACCGATAGACGAAGACCGCGTGCTTTCGGGGCCGGCGTCGGCCCGTCACGAAGCGGGGCGAGGTATAGTGGCAGCCCTGCCGCTCTGCAAGCACCTGTCGCCAAGAAATGTGGACAGCCGCATTCGTCAGGTCGGCCGCGCGAGATCGAGGATGCGCAGCTCGGCCGTCTCGTTGCCGCCCCAGCGGTTGAGCGTCAGCGTCGCGGCCAGATGGACCGTCTCGCCACGGGCCGCCAGCAAGGCCTGGCCCAAGGGCTCCTGCGCGGCGCGAAAGGCGATGCCGCCGATGCTGGCGCCATCGCCCGAGCGCAGCTTGATGCGGACATGGCCACCGCTGCCGATCTGGATCGCATCCGTCAGGCGATGCGCCGGGAAGACGAAAACCGGCTCCGGGCTGCCCGAGCCGAAGGGACCGGCCTTCTCGATCTCGGCGACGAGACGCGGGCTTGCCCCGCCGGCGCTGAGCGCGGCATCAACCAATAGCGCTTCGGCCTCCCCAGCAGCGCCGACCTCTCGCGCCAGATAGTCGTTGAGAAAGGCGTGGAAAGCTTGGGCCTGGCCGCCGGCCAGCGTCACGCCCGCCGCCATGGCGTGCCCGCCACCCTTGACCGCGAGCCCTGCCTCGACCGCCGCGCGCACGGCCCGGCCGAGATCGACGCCGGTGACCGAGCGCCCGGAGCCGGTGGCGCCGCCCTCCCCGTTCAGCGCCAGCGCGAAGGCTGGGCGGCGGAAGCGCTCCTTCAGCCGCGCCGCCACCAGCCCGACGATGCCGGGGTGCCAGTCGGCGCTGCCGGCGAGCAGCACCGGCAGCTCGGCAGCGCCCATGAGTTCGTGCTCGGCCTGCGAGACGGCTTCGAACACGGCGAGGCGCTCGATCTCCTGCCGCTCCTGGTTGAGCCGGTTGAGCTCGGCCGCGATGGTCCGAGCCTCGACCTCGTCATCTGTCATGAGCAGGCGGGCGCCGAGTGCGGCATCGCCGATTCGTCCGCCGGCATTGATGCGCGGCCCGAGCAGGAAGCCGAGATGCCAGGGCTGGATCGGGCCGTCGAGGCCGGAGACGTCCATCAGCGCGGCGAGTCCCGGCCGTGCGCGTTGGCGCATCATGGCGAGCCCCTGCCGGACGAAGGCGCGGTTCAGGCCCTTCAGCGGCACAACATCGGCCACCGTGGCCAGCGCCACCAGATCGAGCGCCAGCAGCAGATCCGGCTCGCCGCCGCGCTCAGCCCAATGCCCTGCCCGGCGCAGCGCGCGGCTCGTCGCGACCAGGGTGAGGAAGACGATGCCGGCGGCACAGAGATGCCCCAGGCCAGAGAGATCGTCCTGCCGGTTCGGATTGACCAGCGCCTCGACCGCGGGCAGCCGCTCGGGCGCCTGATGGTGGTCGAGCACGACGACATCGAGCCCCAGCCGGCGCGCCTCGGCCAGCGGCTCCTCGCTGGTCGTTCCGCAATCGACGGTGACGAGCAGCGTCGCACCCTCGCCCGCCAGCATGCGGATCGCCTCGCTGTTGGGGCCATAGCCCTCGATCAGCCGGTCGGGGATGTGGATGCGCGGACGGGCGCCCGCTTGTGCCAGGAAGCTGGCGAGCAACGCGGAAGAGCAGGCGCCATCGACGTCGTAATCGCCAAAGATGGCCACGCGCTCTCCCTTCAAGCCCGCCTGGGCCAGACGAGCGGCAGCGGGCTCCATATCGGTGAGGATCGACGGGTCCGGCAGGTGGTCGCGCAGCTTCGGCTCGAGGAAGCGCGCCGCCTCGACCGGCTCGACGCCACGTGCCGCAAGCAGCCGCGCCAGGATGTCGGGCAGCCCTTCCAATTGCGACAGCGCCTCGGCCCGGCCGAGGCCAGCGATGTCGAGCCGGTCGCGCCAGGGCCGACCCAGCACGGAGCGGGACACGCCGAGGAACAGACGATGAGCATGCGAATCCATCCCTGTCGGCGTCGCGCAAGCGGGCGGCGAGGTCAACCAAAGTTCGGCGAAAGCAGGCGGTTGTGACCTGATGACATCGCCGCACCGGTTTCCGGCGGAGGCGGATTGCGAACAAAACACGAAAATGGTCGAATCCATGGCCATGCTCGCCATCGATTCGCCCCCGCTCGCAGCGCCCTATCTCGACAAGCTCAACCCGGCCCAGCGGCGGGCTGCAACGCATGGCGTTGGCGTGGAGCATCCGGCGCCACTGCTGGTCATTGCGGGGGCCGGTTCAGGCAAGACCAACACGCTCGCCCACCGCGTCGCGCATCTGATCGTCACCGGCGTCGATCCGCGTCGCATCCTGCTGATGACCTTCTCGCGCCGCGCTGCTGCCGAGATGATCCGCCGCGTCGAGAGGATCGCGCGCAACGTCGTCGGCGACGGCGCGAGCGTGCTGACGGATGCGCTGAACTGGGCCGGCACCTTCCACGGCATCGGCGCGAGGCTGCTGCGCAACAACGCCGAGGAGATCGGGCTCGACCCCGCCTTCACGATCCACGACCGGGAAGACGCCGCCGACCTGATGAATCTGGTTCGCCATGAGCTCGGCTTCTCGAAGACCGAGACGCGCTTCCCCGCCAAGGGCACCTGCCTTGCGATCTATTCGCGCTGCGTGAATGCGGAAGCCTCGATCGAGGCGGTACTGGGCACGGCCTATCCCTGGTGCGTGAGCTGGGCGGAGGAGCTCAAGGCGCTGTTCGCCGCCTATGTCGAGGCGAAGCAGCGCCAGAACGTGCTCGATTACGACGACCTGCTGCTCTACTGGGCGCAGATGATGGGCGATCCGGAGATCGCAGCCGAGATCGGCGGGCGCTTCGACCATGTCATGGTCGATGAATACCAGGACACCAACCGCTTGCAGGCCTCGGTGCTGCTGGCGCTGAAGCCGGATGGGAAGGGGCTAGCCGTCGTCGGCGACGATGCGCAGTCGATCTACTCCTTCCGCGCCGCGACGGTGCGCAACATCCTCGACTTTCCGGCCGCCTTCTCGCCGCCGGCCGAGGTGGTGACGCTCGACCAGAATTACCGCTCCAGCCAGGCGATCCTGTCGGCCGCCAACGGCGTCATCGATCTGGCGAGCGAGCGCTTCACCAAGAACCTCTGGACCGACCGGGCGGCCGGCTCGGCCCCGCGCCTCGTCACGGTCCGCGACGAGGCCGACCAGGCGAGCTTCATCGCGGAGCGGGTGCTCGCCAATCGCGAGGCTGGCGAGACGCTGAAGGAGCAGGCGGTACTCTTCCGTGCCTCGCACCATAGCGGGCCGCTGGAGATCGAGCTGACGCGGCGCAACATCCCCTTCGTCAAGTTCGGTGGGCTGAAGTTCCTCGACGCCGCCCACGTCAAGGACGTGCTGGCGGTGCTGCGCTTCGTCGAGAACCCGCGCGACCGGGTCGCGGGCTTCAGGGCGATGCAGCTGCTGCCGGGCGTCGGACCCAACTCTGCGCAGCGCGTCCTCGACCGTGTCGAGCAAGCTGCCGATCCGCGGACCGCGCTGCTCTCGTCGCCGGCGCCGCAGCGGGCCGGCGCGGACTGGCAGGATTTCGTTGCGACCATCGAGGCGCTGCAATCGGGCGGGCCGGGCTGGCCGGCCGAGATCGAGCGCATCCGGCTCTGGTATGCGCCGCATCTCGAACGCCGACACGAGGACGCGACCGCCCGGCAAGCCGATCTCATCCAGCTCGAACAGATCGCGAGCGGCTATCCTTCCCGCGAGCGCTTCCTCACGGAGCTGACGCTCGATCCGCCGGACGCGACCAGCGATCAGGCTCAAGCCCCTCACCTCGACGAGGACTATCTCAATCTCTCCACGATCCATTCGGCCAAGGGCCGGGAATGGTCGTCGGTCTTCGTGATGAACGTCGTCGACGGCTGCATTCCCTCTGATCTCGGCGTCGGTACCGAGGCGGAGATCGAGGAGGAGCGCCGGCTGCTCTATGTCGCGATGACGCGGGCGAAGGACAATCTCGACCTCGTCGTGCCGCAGCGCTTCTTCACCCATGGCCAGTCGAGCACCGGCGACCGGCATGTCTATGCAGCGCGCAGCCGCTTCATCCCGACGACGCTGCTGACGCATTTCGAGCAGACGGCCTGGCCGCGCGTGGCGGCACAGACGCAGGCGCCACGGCCGCAGGGCTCAGGCCCACGCATCGACCTGCAGGCCCGCATGCGCGGCATGTGGCGTTGAAACGGAAACGGCCGGGGCGAGCCCGGCCGTTCCTCTGAAATTGCCTTGTGTCGCCCGGCTCAGTCGAGCTTGAACTTCGAGAACTCGCGGTGCTCGCCATAGATGCGGCGGACCGTGCCGGTGATCGAGCGGTAGACGATGGTCTCCGTCTCGATGACCTCCTTGCCGAACTTCACGCCGGAAAGCAGGCCACCATCGGTGACGCCGGTGGCGCAGACGATGACATCGCCCGAGGCCATCTCGGCCATATCGTATTTGTGGTTCGGATCGCTGACACCCATGGTCGCAGCGCGCTGGCGCTTCTCCTCGGTGTCGAGAATGAGCCGGCCCTGCATCTGGCCGCCGACGCAGCGCAGAGCCGCCGCGGCCAGCACGCCTTCCGGCGCGCCGCCGATGCCGAGATAGAGGTCGATCCCGGTCTTCTCCGGCTGGGTGCAGAAGATCACGCCGGCGACGTCGCCATCGGTGATGAGACGGATCGAGCAGCCGGTCTTGCGGACTTCCTCGATCAGCTTGGCATGGCGCGGACGGTCCATGATCAGCGTCGAGATCTCGTTCGGCTTCACGCCCTTGGCCTTGGCGAGCGCGTTGATATTGTCGGCCGGCGAGGCGTCGAGGTCGATCACGCCCTTCGGATAGCCCGGGCCGATCGCGATCTTGTCCATGTAGACGTCCGGCGCATAGAGCAGGCTGCCGGCACCGGCCATCGCCATCACGGCGATCGAGCCCGGCATGTCCTTGGCGCAGAGGGTGGTGCCCTCGAGCGGATCGACCGCGATGTGCACCTTCGGCCCCTGCCTGGTGCCGACCTTCTCGCCGATGAAGAGCATCGGCGCCTCGTCGCGCTCGCCTTCGCCGATGACGATCTCGCCGTCGATAGGCAGGCGGTTCAGCTCACGGCGCATAGCGTCCACCGCGGCCTGGTCGGCCGCCTTCTCGTTGCCATGGCCGCGCAGCTGGGCAGCCGCGACGGCGGCGCGCTCGGTGACGCGCACGAGCTCCATGGACAGGAAGCGCTCGATGATCTGATCGGGGGAGATGCGGAGATCGACGGACATGAAATTGTTTCCCCTTAAAACGGAAAAGCGGGTGTTCGGCGGAAAAGCCTATTCCCGTTCTATGCGGATGACTTGCGGCGGTTCCGCGACATGGCCGTCGGCCGTGACCTTTTCGAGCGCGGCGCGGATCGCCGCCTCGGTCGTCGCGTAGGTGATGAGCACGACCGGGACAGGTGCGCCCGAGCGGCCGCCCGGATCGCGGGTCACGGCCTCGGGAGAGCGGCGCTGGACGATGCTCTCCAGAGAGATGTCGGCTTCCGCCATGCGGGTCGCGATCGCAGCCGCCGCGCCGGGACGGTCGGCGACGGCAAGGCGCACATAGTAGCCGCCCTCGTGGCGCTGCATCGGGGCGCGCTTGGCCTCCTCCAGACGCGCGATCGGCAGGCCGAAGGGCAGGCCCGCCGTGCCGCTCGCGACATCGGCGATGTCGGCGACGACGGCGGACGCCGTCGGATCGCCGCCGGCCCCGGGGCCGACCAGCGTGATCTCTCGCACCGCGTCGGCATCGACGGAGACGGCGTTGAGCACGCCCATGACCTGCGCGATCGGCGAGGCTTTCGGCACCATGGTCGGGTGCACGCGCTGCTCGATGCCGGTCTTGGTGCGCTCGGCGACGCCGAGCAGCTTGATGCGGTAGCCGAGCTCGTCGGCCATCCTGAGATCGAGCGGCGTGATCGAGGAAATGCCTTCGACGTGAATCGCTTCGGCGTCGATCTTCGTGCCGAATGCGAGGCTCGTCAGGATGGACAGCTTGTGGGCGGTGTCGAAGCCCTCGACGTCGAAGGTCGGGTCGGCTTCGGCATAACCGAGGCGCTGGGCGTCCTTCAGGCAAGCCTCGAAGGTCAGCCCTTCCTGCTCCATCCGCGAGAGGATGTAGTTGCAGGTGCCGTTGAGGATGCCTGAGATGCGGCTGACGTCATTGCCCGACAGCGCCTCGCGCAGCGTCTTCACGATCGGGATGCCGCCGGCCGAGGAGGCCTCGAAGGCGAGCGCCACGCCCTTGCTCTCGGCGATCTCCGCCAGCGCCACGCCATGGGCCGCGAGCAGGGCCTTGTTGGCGGTGACGACATGCTTGCCGGCCTTGAGCGCGGCCTCAACCGCGGCCTTGGCCGGGCCGTTGGAACCACCGACCAGCTCGACGAAGCAGTCGATCTCTGGCGATGTCGCCAGCGCCACCGGATCATCGAACCAGGCAAGCCCATCGAGGTCGACGCCGCGGTCGCGGTTGCGGTCGCGGGCCGAGACGCCGGTGACGCGGATCGCGCGGCCGCAGCGGGCGGCGAGCGCGTTCTCGCGCCGACGCAGGATCTTCAGGACCGAGGCACCGACCGTGCCGAGGCCGGCCAGTCCAATGCGCAAAGGTTGCGAAGCGTTCGGGAGGGTCGCGTCAGTCATGGGCGCGGGGTCGCATGAGGCGCGACACGAGTCAACGGAGAGAGACGCGCCAAAGCCAGCGAAATGACGTCCAACGCTACGCGCGCTCGGCCGAAACAACGAACGCGGCGAGGCCTGCTTCAATCGGACCAGGGCCGAACCGACGCTCCAGCGCCTTCGCCACCGCCTCGGTCACGGCCATGAGCCCCGGCGCACCCCGCGCCTCGATCTCGCCGCGGATCGGCGTCCCCTGGCAGAAGCCCGTGGCGACATCCAGCGCGGAAGCCGCGTGGGCGCGCTTCTCGACGTGCTCGATCGCCGGTTTCGCGAAGCCCCCGGCCATGAGATCGAGCTCTATCATCCCGACATCATGATAGCCGTGCGGCGTGCGCTCGATGAAGCGGGGCGGATCGGCGGGGAACGCCTCGGCCAGCGCGTCCAGCAACACCGGAACGAAGTCATTGCGGGCGGTCGAATCCCAGACATTGAACAGATAGCGTCCGCCCGGCCGCAGCACGCGCCTTACCTCGCCATGGCTCGCCGGCTTGTCGGGAAAGAACATCACCCCGAACTGGCAGGCGGCGACATCGAAGCTCTCATCCGCGAACGGCAGATCGAGCGCATCCGCCTGCTGCAAGGTGACGCCAGCCCTGTCCGCAAGCTGCGTCTCCGCCATGTCCAGCATCGGCTGGTTGAGATCGGTCGCAACGATGCTCGCCCCGTCGAGGCGCGCCGCCATCGCCCGCGTCAGCGCTCCCGTCCCGGCCGCGAGCTCGAGAATACGCGAGGGCCGCAACGCCATGACGCGCGCGGCCAGATCCTCGGCATAGGGTCGAAAGAGCAGAGGGACGAGCAGCCGCTCGTAGATCTGCGGAACGGGACCGGCGAATACCTTGTCCGTCGCTTCCATGGCAGCACCTGTCGCAGCGCCCCTCGCCCAAGATAGCGCAGCGACTGGCCTCGCAAAACTACATTGTCAGCCTGTTCTGACCTGCACATGGCTGTTCGGGCACGAAAGTTGCTCGCGCTTCTGCCGAGCTGAATTCGCCGTTTCCTGTCCACTCGATGGAGACCTGCGATGCCTGCACTTGCCAGCCTGCCTGCCGCCATCGACACCGCCGCGATCGCCGGGCGCATCGCCGACGAAGGCTACGCGGTCATCGAGGACTACGTCGCACCGGACCAGCTCAGACGAGCCCAGGACTTCGTGCGGACGGCCGTCGCGCACAACGGCGGAAACTATCTGGCGATCAACGGAGCGAAGGGGCTCGAAGGCACCTTCCTGCACGATTGGCCGGAAGACACCGCCTTCATTGCCCTTTGCCGCGGCATCTATGAGCGAACCTCAGGCAAATCCGCTCCGCAGTCACCCTTCTATCAGGTTCTGCGCTGCCTCTCCGGCGAGCTGGCGGCGAGGCACTCTCTCAAGTTCCACTACGATTCCTACCTGCTGACAGCGCTGATCCCGATCATCATCCCCGAACGCGGCAAGACCGGCGATCTGCTGATCATCCCCAACTGGCGACGCTTGCGTTCGCACTACGCGCTGAATTTCGTGGACAAGATCCTGCTCGACAATCCGTTCTCGCAATGGCTGCTGCGAAAGCTCTACGAGCGCGGCTATCGCGGCATCCGGCGCCTCAAGCTGAAGCCAGGCAATCTCTACCTGTTCAACGGCTATCGCTCGATCCACACCACCGAAGCCTGCGATCCCAACGCGATCCGCTCGACCGCCCTGCTGCACTACGTCGATCCGCATGAGGGCAGTGGCCTCAAGCGCCTGCTCCGCGGAGGCTGAATCCGTCAGCCGAAGTGGCAGACCACCTCGGCCGCGACACGCTTCACCTTGCCGTCCTCGAAGCCGAGATAGATGCGCAGCAGGTTGCTGCCGAAGGCCGTCGTCTTGATGGTATGCAGCGCCTCCAGAGAGGTGCCTTCCGAAACCGTGCTGTTCTCGACGGCCGGCGTCCAGAACCAGGGTCTCGGCGGGTCGATCGTCACCTCGGCCAGGATGCGCTCGGCCTCGGCCCTGCCGGTGCCGATCGGGATGTGGCGGGAGACGATCTCGGTGGCGTCGCCGGCGCATTCGCGCCCGTTCGAGACGGCCAGCACGTCCGAGACCAGGGCCGAGCGCGTCTGCGGAATGCGGCCCTTCGAGTAATCATAGGTCGCGATCAGGCAGACCAGGGCGAAGACGGCGAAAGCAACGCCGAGCAGGCGGCCTCTGCGTAGCATGGGAACGGGCCTCGGGCGCGATGCGGAGCGATCCGTCCGCATCGCATCGGTTCCCATGTTTTCCTGGCGCGGTCCAGAGGGCGCGGCGCCCTACCCCGCCTTCGGCATCTGGATGACGTTGTGCAGCGTCTGGTCGGCGCTCTTCAGGAAGCGGCCGATATTACGCGCTGCCTGGCGGATGCGCTGTTCGTTCTCGACGATGGCGATGCGGACATAGTCGTCGCCGTGCTCGCCGAAGCCGATGCCGGGCGCAACCGCGACCTCGGCCTTCTCGATCAGCAGCTTCGAGAATTCTAGCGAGCCGAGGTGGCGGAACGGCTCGGGGATCGCGACCCAGGCGAACATCGACGCTTCAGGCGCCGGGAACTCCCAGCCGGCCTTGCCGAAGCTCTCGACCAGCGCGTCGCGGCGCTTGCGATAGGTCTCGCGCATCTCACGGATGCAGTCGTCCGGCCCATTGAGCGCCGCAGCCGCCGCGACTTGGATCGGCGTATAGGCGCCGTAGTCGAGATAGGATTTCACCCGCGCCAGTGCCGCCAGCAACCGCTCGTTGCCAACCGCGAAACCCATGCGCCAGCCCGCCATCGAGAAGGTCTTGGACATCGAGGTGAACTCGACCGCGACATCGATCGCGCCCGCCACCTGCAGCATCGAGGGCGGCGGGTTGTTCTCGTCGAAATAGACCTCGGCATAGGCGAGGTCGGAGAGCAGGATGAGGTCGTGCTTCTTCGCGAAGGCGACAAGGTCTCGGTAGAAATCGAGCGAGGCAACGTAGGCCGTCGGATTCGCCGGATAGCAGGTGACGAGCGCGATCGGCTTCGGCACCGAATGCATCACAGCTCGCTCCAGCGCCGGGAACATCGCCGGCGTCGGCTCGGCGGGGACCGAACGAATCACGCCACCCGCCATCAGGAAGCCGAAGGCGTGGATCGGGTAGCTCGGATTGGGCACCA
Organism: Hyphomicrobiales bacterium; assembly: GCA_900473415.1. GTDB lineage: Bacteria > Pseudomonadota > Alphaproteobacteria > Rhizobiales > Beijerinckiaceae > Allobosea. The sequence goes on along the minus strand of UCLR01000061.1, from coordinate 29,580 downwards.
GCACCACGTCGCCCGGCCCGGTGATGGCCTGCGCCATGTTGGCGAAGCCCTCCTTCGAGCCCAGCGTGGCGACGACCTGCGTATCGGGATTGAGCTTCACGCCGAAGCGGCGCTCGTAATAGTTCGCCTGGGCGCGGCGCAGACCCACGATGCCCTTCGACGCGGAATAGCGGTCGGTGCGCGGCTTGCCGGCTGTCTCGACCAGCTTCTCGATGACGTGCTTCGGCGCCGGCAGGTCAGGATTGCCCATGCCGAGGTCGATGATGTCGATGCCACGAGCTCGCTCGGCCGCCTTGATCTTGTTGACCTGTTCGAAAACGTAGGGCGGCAGGCGCTTGATGCGGTGGAAATCGGTCATCTCGAACAGGTCCTGGGCCGGCGGGCCGGCATGTGATCTAGCGGCGTTTGAGGGCGGAAGTCAGATCCTTTCGCCAAGGCTGCTTAGCATCGCATCTTTCGTCGCAACAGCAGAAAAAACGCAAGATTTTGCGACCTTCGTGGTATAGGCGACATTCGGCCGCATGGCGGCGGCCGGTCGCCGGCCTGGGGCCGGGCTTACTGCTTGGGAATCTCGGCCGGCTTCGGCGGGGGCGTCGTGCCGAGAGCCTTGGCCTCGTTGCCTGCGGCCTCGTTGGCCGTGCGCTTCGCCTCGAGATTGGTCTCGATCTTCTTGAAGTCGTCGACGGGCTTGCGCGGCGCGTCGCGGGTGATTGAGCTGCCGACAGGGATATATTCGATCTCGGCCTGACGCGCTTCCCTGACGAAGGCCTTCGATTCCTGCGGCGTCGTCGCCATGCCGGCGGCCTCGGCCACGCCCTTGACGCCCTCGCTGGCTCCGCAGCCCGCCAGAACCAGGCTGGCCGCGGCCAGCATCGCACCGATGCCGAACAATTTTTTCGCAGGCTTCACGGACGGCATGGGGTCTTCCAGCAGATTGTCGAATTCGTTTGGTAAAGCACAGTGGCCGCGTCCTTAATAGGGATCAAAATCGATAGCGATGCGCTATCCTATATATAAGGGGGAAGGATCGACTCATGAATCGGCATGCCGACGACAAGGCGAAGAAGACTTTCGGCTCCGCCGAAGCCGCCGCGCCGGATTTCGATCAGTTCGCACAGAACATGAGTCGGCTGGTCGAGGAATACGGCAAGGTCACGGCCGCCTATCTGAAACCAATCGAGCGCGGCGTCGCCAAGACCGGCCAGGCCGACGAGGCGAGCGACATGGTCAAGACGCTCGGCCGCGTCGCCGAGCGCTGGGTCAATGATCCCGCCAAGATCATCGAAGCGCAGGCGTCGCTTGTCGGCGACTTCATGAGCCTGTGGACCGCCTCGCTGAAGCGCGCCGGCGGCGAGGAAGTCGCCCCGGTCGCCGAGCCGGACAAGCGCGACAACCGCTTCAAGGACCCGGACTGGACGAACCACCCGACCTTCGACTTCATCAAACAGGCCTATCTGATCGGCTCGCGCTGGGCCGAGACCATGGTCGAGAAGGCCGACGACCTCGACCCGCATACCCGCAACAAGGCACGCTTCTACATCAAGCAGATCGCAGGCGCCCTCTCACCCACCAATTTCCTCGCCACCAATCCCGAGCTGCTGCGGGAGACGCTGCAGCAGAATGGTGAGAACTTGGTACGCGGCATGAAGATGTTTGCCGAGGACGTCGAATCCGGCGGCGGCGAGCTCAAGATCCGCCAGTCCGATGCCGGCGCCTTCGAGGTCGGCGTCAATATCGCGACCACCCCGGGCAAGGTCATCTTCCGCGACGAGATCATGGAGCTCATCCAGTACGCGCCGGCGACGCCGCAGGTACTGAAGCGCCCGCTTCTGATCGTGCCGCCCTGGATCAACAAGTTCTACGTGCTCGACCTCAACGCCGAGAAAAGCTTCATCCGCTGGTGCGTCGAGCAGGGGCTGACCGTGTTCTGCATCTCCTGGGTCAATCCGGATGCACGCCACGCCGCCAAGGATTTCGAGAGCTATATGCGGGAGGGCATCTTCGCCGCCCTCGACGTCATCGAGCAGGCCACGGGAGAAAAGAAGGTCGCCGCCATCGGCTATTGCGTCGGTGGCACGCTGCTTGGCGTGACGCTGGCCTATATGGCGGCGATCGGCGACAAGCGGATCGACAGCGCGACCTTCTTCACCACCCAGGTCGATTTCTCGCAGGCAGGCGAGCTTTCGGTCTTCGTCGACGAGGAGCAGATCCGCTCGGTCGAGGAGCAGATGGCGCGGACGGGCTATCTCGACGGCTCGCGCATGTCGGGCGCCTTCAACATGCTCAGGCCGAACGACCTGATCTGGTCCTACGCGATCAACAACTACCTGAAGGGCAAGACCCCGACCGCCTTCGACCTGCTCTACTGGAATTCGGATTCGACGCGCATGCCGGCGGCGAACCACTCCTTCTATCTGCGCAACTGCTACCTCGACAACAAGCTCTCCAAGGGCGAGATGGTCATGGGCGGCAAGGCGCTCGACCTGAAGAAGGTGAAGATCCCCGTCTATAATCTCGCGACGCGTGAGGACCATATCGCCCCCGCCCCCTCCGTCTTCATCGGCTCGCAATGCTTCGGCGGACCGGTCGAGCATGTGGTGTCCGGTTCCGGCCACATCGCCGGCGTCGTCAATCCGCCGAGCAAGGTGAAATACCAATACTGGACCGGCGGGCCGACCAAGGGCACCTACGAGGCCTGGCTGGAGAACGCGCAGGAGCATCCAGGCTCCTGGTGGCCGCATTGGTTCGCCTGGCTCGAAGCCCAGGCGCCGAAGAAGGTCGCCGCGCGGGAGCCCGGCGGCGGAAAGCTCGAGCCGCTCGCCGATGCGCCGGGAACCTATGTGAAAGCGAAAGCGTAGGGGCCGAAACGTCGCCGCTCACCGTCATGACGCACAGCGCCGGAACCGCGGGGAACCCCTCTCCNNCTGCCCTCACCCCTGCCCCTCTCCCACACGGAAGAGGGGTTCTCCGTTGCGGTTCCCGCGCATGCCGAAAGCCCGCCCGCATTTCTGCGTTCGTTCGAACTGAGGGGCAGCGGAGCGCCGCGAGGCGCGTTGGGATAGTCAGCCGCGTCCATTGAGCCAGGAAACGGCGCGGATGGATTGAGCCACCATCCGCACGCCCCGTGGCGCTCCGCTCGTCGGCGATTTCGGACTCCGGGCCGCGCTTATACGGCTTGGCGGTTCAAGGACCTGCGGGCTCGAACGCCAGTTCCCCTCAGCGGGTCGTCGCGTCGTTACCTACTTGTCCGTCACCGCCGAGCCTTCCAGCGAGCTCCTCGCACAGGGACCGTAGTATCCCCAGGGCGGTGCCCCGAAGCCTCCCGAGTCTGGCTTGTGAGGCCAACCGCAGGCGCCGACCTCACCCCGCCTCTGGCACACCTCCGGACGGCCGCCCCTCGGGGATGAGGTGCACCGAGGATAGGCACAGGGCGAAAGGGCGGGGACAAGCTTTTCGGGACCGACACCATCCGCATGGTCGGACCAGCGTCGCGCGCAAATATCGGCTCGCGACCCCAAGCTGACGCGTGATGGTGCCCTAGGGAGCGAATTTCCCTACTGCTGCTTCAGTGCTAAACGAACGAGATGACTGAGAACCTGAAGGCGCTTTGGGACGGCTTAGGGGCTGAGCTTAAGGCTTCGCCCAGCTCAATACATGATCCAGAGGTTCTGAAGCGCCTCGACGCGCTGATGGCTCCTGTCAATTAATTGATGAAGCAGTTTCAGCGCGAACGCGACCACCAACCCTTCTCTTCTCAGGCGCCGTGCCCGATATGCAGCGGGACTGTGAGATACCAATATCGCGCACCGCTTGTGGGAGGCATGAAGTGCGACACCCCGGGATGCGTCTCGCTCAATCTGTAGCGGCTTGGCCGTTCAGACCGTCCGCTTCCGACCCGCGGCGGACCTTCCACGCAGTTCGTCTTTGAGACATCGAAGGCCGAGCCATTGCCGGATTTCCGCATCGCGGGCCTCTCGGCACGCAAATGTCTCGCGTTCTAACCGCACCATACGCGGCGGGCGCACCGCTCCTTTCACCGCTGCGTGAAAGACGCATCTCGGACATGCAGCCGGGGGCCCGACTCCTCGGCAATGGGTCGGTATCGTGGCATCAATGCCGTCCGTCACGTTTGCCCGAGGAACTCGCCATATGACCCGACCCGACACGATCCGTCTGGCGACCCTGCCGACGCCGTTCGAGCCGCTGCCGCGCCTTGCGCAGTCTCTCGGCCGGAACGGTCCGGCCCCGTCGATCTGGATCAAGCGCGACGATTGCACCGGCTTTGCCGGCGGCGGAAACAAGGCCCGCAAGCTCGAATATCTGGTGGCCGACGCCTTGAAGCGCGGTGCCGACATGCTGGTGACGATCGGCGCAATCCAATCGAACCACGCCCGGCAGACTGCAGCAGCGGCGGCGCGGCATGGACTTGGCTGCTTGCTGCTGCTGACCGACTCCGTTGCAAATCGCGACGGAACCTATCGGACCAACGGAAATCAACTGCTCGACCGGATCTTCGGCGCAGAGATCCGCCTCCTCGCTGCAGGAGCGGACAGCTCCGCGATCGCCGAAGAGACGATGGCCGCGCTGGCAGCCGAGGGACGAAAGCCTTATCTCATCCCGGTCGGCGGCTCGAACGCGCTCGGGAGCCTCGCCTATCGCGATGCCCTGCGGGAATTGGCGACCCAGGCAAAGAATGAAGGCTGCCGGATCGACCATATCGTCGTGCCGACCGGAAGCGGCGGCACGCATGCCGGCATTCTCGCCGGAGTCGAAGAGGCCGGGCTGTCCTGCCGCGTGCACGGCATCAGCGTCTCACGCTCCTCGGAGCAGGCCCGCGCTATCGTGTCCGATCTGGTCCAGGGCATTTTCAGCCTGGAGGGCGAACAGAGGAACGCGACCTCCCGTCTCGATGTCGATGATTCCCAGGTTGGGCCGGGTTACGGTCAGCCCACGGCCGCAATGGTCGAGGCCGTTGAAACCGTGGCGCGCACCGAAGGCATTCTCCTCGATCCGGTCTACACCGGAAAGGCGATGGCCGGGCTTCTGTCGCTGGTCAGAACCGGTGCAATCGGCCCCGGTGAAACCGTGGTCTTCTGGCACACCGGCGGCCTGCCCGGCCTCTTTGCCTATCCGGAGGTGTTCCTGCGATAGTTGACCCTTCTGTTGCGCTACGAGGGATCCGGCGATGCGCCCGCAAACGTCGCCACCGGATCGTGCCGGAGTTCACACGACGATTTGTCCGATTGCCGCCTGCGTTGACACGATGCCGCGGCGCAACCATGCGTAGCTTCGCCGAACGGCGCTCCTGATAGCAGCCCTTCGCAGCTTCTTGGCGATCTCGACCTGATGCGCGATCAGCTCAGAGGTAACGATCCGCGGGCGGGCCACTCGTAACTTGCCGCCAGAAGGGCCGACCTTCATTTCGTGCTCGCCTTGGATTCCCATGCGCGAGCGTATGTGACCTTGCAGATCTGGTACTTGAAGCTGCTGAAGAACTTCGTGAAGCCAAGCCGCTTGGCGTCACGATGCTGAGGGTGAACCTTCCATGCCTCCAGCGCCTCTTCTGACTCGAATTCCACGATGGTCACGCGTTCGCCGTCCTCAGCGACGAAACCCTTATGAGAAACATAGCCCGGAATATTGCGGGCCAGTTCGCTCATCTGTTTGGCCATCGGGCCATATTCATCCTGACCGCCCGGAGCGAGGCGGGAGCGAAACACAGTGACGATCATCGGAAATACCTTTGCAGGAGGCCTGGCTGCCAGCAGCTTGCTTGAGCCGCCCCAGTTCCGACGAAGGATGCGTCAGCAATTAATATGTTTCAAATGCATTGTTCCTATAATAATTATGCGCAATCTGGCTTATTGATCAGCTCTCGCCTAAGGGTTGCAACCAACTGATCTATCGGCGCGTCGAGGCGGCTCGGCATGGTGTTGCGGATCAATGTCACCGCTGCGGGCATGTTGAAATCGACAACGCTCAGTATCTGACGTCCAGCGCGATGCTGGCTGCGCTCAAACAACCGACGGGGCACGAGCGACAGGCCGCCGCGGCGTGATAGAAGCGATAGCTGAAGATCCTCCCCGAATATCTCCGCAGCGATCCGCATCGAAAGCTGCTGGCGATCGAAGGCGCGGCCGAGCGCGGCGCGGCAACCGCATCCGGGGGGATTGAGAAACCAGTCTTCGTCCGCAAGATCACGCAATCGCCACGGACTGCCGTCGCGCTTTGTCGGAGAACGCGACGCCGAAACGACCACGACCTGTTCGTCTGCGAGAGGGATCCGCTGGAGCCCCGCTGGGATCGAGTGAGCCTCCGTCAACAGGCTGACAGCACAATCAATCGCCCCGCTGCGCACGTCCTCAATCAGGCCCAGGCTCCAATTCGACCCGATCTTGAGGTGAATGCGGGGGTAATGCCGCCGCAGCTCCTCGAGGGGCGCCGTGAGCGCAATTTCGCCGAGCCCGTGAGCAACCCCGATCTTGAGCTCGCCGGCAGGATCGCCGGCGCTGGTCGTACAGGCTTCCAGTTCCGCAACGGCAGCAAGCACGCGCCGGCAATGCTCAAGCACATGGTTGCCGAGCGTTGTCAGGATCGCCGGTTTCACAGCGCGGTTGAATAGAAGGCCCGCCCCTACTGTCGCCTCAAAATTCTGGACCCGGCGGGTTGTTGCAGGTTGGGTGAGATTGAGGCGAACCGCCGCTCGGCTGACCGATCCGGTTTCCGCGACCGCGACGAAGGCCTCGACGTCCTGTAGATTCATGCGTCCGATTTATAACTATCCATCGAACGCAAGCCAATTATGCATTCTATACGCTCCAGCACGACGGGTAGCCGCGCCCTCGGTTTTGCCCGCCTCCGACCTAAAGCGGGCCCAGAATGGCTCCGCTTCAGGACCGGATCGGGTCTCAGCGGCCGGCTGCGGCGCTTCTCAGTTGCGCTTCGATCTTCGTCAAATTGAAGGAGCCAGGCGTCTGGCTCGGTGGGAAATCCTTCATCGACTGCAGGAACTTTGCCGCCAGCCCCTGGATCGGGACGATCACGAAGACACGATCGAGGAACCAGTCGTTGTAGATATTGGCGTTGTGCTGGGCCTTCTCGAATGGATCGCGCCGCAGATGAAACAGGAGCGGCGTGCGCAGCTCGGTGAAGGGCTCGCGCCAGACGCCGAAGGCCTCACCCCGGTTCTCGAGGAAGACAACCTTCCAGTCCTGATAGCGGGCGGCGACGACCTGCCCGTCGTCGTTGACGTACCAGAACTCGTTGCGGGGCGACTCCTTCGTCTTCCCCGTCAGGTAGTCTAGCTGGTTGTAGCCGTCGATGTAGTTCTTGTAGTTGCGCCCGTTGAGCTGGACACCTTTCTGGAGCTTGTCCTTGATGTCGGGCTCGCCGGCGATCGCCGCGAAAGTCGGCAGCCAGTCCTCATGGGCCAAAATTCCGTTCAGCGTCGTGCCGGCAGGGAACTTGCCCGGCCAACGGACGAAGGCCGGAACCCGATAGGCGCCCTCCCAATTCGAGTTCTTCTCGCTGCGGAACGGCGTCGTCCCGGCATCCGGCCAAGTATTGTAATGCGGCCCGTTGTCGGTCGAGTAGAAGACGACCGTATCGTTCGCGATGCCAAGGTCATCGAGCAGCTTGAGCATCTCGCCGACCATGCCGTCATGCTCGACCATGCCGTCCGAGTATTCGTCCTGCCCGGATTTGCCGCGGCTGGCAGGCTTGACGTGCGTGCGGAAATGCATCCGGGTCGCGTTCCACCAGGTGAAGAAGGGCCTGTCGGCCTTCACCTGACGCTGGATGAAATCCTTCGCAGCCGCGAGCGTCTCCTCGTCGACCGTCTCCATCCGCTTCTTCGTCAGCGGACCGGTGTCCTCGATCTTGCCGTCGGCGGAAGCCTTGATCACCCCGCGCGGGCCGAAGCGCTTCCGAAACTCCGGGTCCTTCGGATAGTCGGCGTTCTCTGGCTCCTCCTCCGCGTTGAGATGGTAGAGATTGCCGAAGAACTCGTCGAAGCCATGCTGCGTCGGCAGGTGCTCGTCGCGATCGCCCTGGTGGTTTTTGCCGAACTGGCCGGTCGCGTAGCCCTGCGATTTCAGGACGGTCGCCATGGTGACGTCGGTCTTCTGCCAGCCCTCGGGCGCGCCGGGCAGGCCGACCTTGGTCATGCCGGTGCGGACCGGCACGTTTCCGCCGATGAAGGCGGCGCGGCCGGCGGTGCAGCTCTGCTGCCCGTAGTAATCGGTAAAGGAAACGCCTTCCCGCGCGATGCGGTCGATGTTCGGCGTGGTGTAGCCCATCATGCCGCGGCTGTTGTGGCTGATGTTCCAGGTCCCGATATCGTCGCCCCAGATGACCAGGATGTTGGGCTTCTTGCCGCCGGCGGAAGCAGCCGGCGCCGGCTGCTGGGCCTGCGCCGTCTGAATGGCCGCGCCTGAAAGGCCCGAGCTTGCTGCCAGCACCGTCCCGCCGAGGAGAACATTGCGCCGATTGAGGGCGGGCTTTTGCGAAGAGTTCGCCGGCTTGGAATCCACGAGAGACCTCCTGAATGCCCATCAGATCAGCGCAGAATGCGCCGCTTCCGCCGTGACGGTAGATCGCCGCGGCGCGGCACGCAGCACTGTAACTGTTACGGCCAGCTTGGCGTTGCCGTCGGCAGTTGCGGGGGACTCCCCCTCGGGCTGCCGCTCGAATTTTCGTGGCAGGCCAGCCAAGTTCTACGACCCCGTAACTGTTACAGCGCGGCTCCATGTTGATGCGAGCCGAGGGCGCGCAACTTCGTCTCTCCCCATGCGGCGGGAACCGATGTCGAGGTGACAGCTTAAGACGATCGGAGGAGGCTGCCCGAGAAGGAGCCTGATCGATCGTCGCCTTTCCCGACGTGGATTTCGGCAGGCTGCGCCGCTTTCGGACTGCATGCGTCGCAGTGCGGGCCGGCAAGGTCGGTACGGCGTTGTAGCCGACCTCATGGATGGGCCCGGGCTGAGATGGTCGCGCGAAACGATGATGGCACTCGGCGGCCTCGCCGGGAGCGAGCAGCGCAACGAGCGTGAGCTCCGCGCCACCATGGCCAGGTTGCGCCGGGCCAGCCCCCTTCGCCTCGTCGAAGTCATCAAGAAGGCGCGCCGCCGTCATGCACGATGGGCCGGCCTGCTCGCTCTTGCGCGGGCAGGCTCGCCGAAGCGAGCAACGCCCCCGGCATTGCGCAACTGACGGCTCTGAAACGAAAAAAGCCGGCCCGAAGGCCGGCTTTCGCAGTTCGTCGCAGCGCCGCTCAGTACTTGCGGACGACCGGCTGCGTCTGAGCCGGGTCGTCCCAGCGATAGGTCAGACCGGCCGAGACGATGTGGATGTAAGGCTTGGCCTCGGCGGTGTAGAACACCGCGGCCTGCTGCGGATGGGCGCCGTTGTAGTTCACGGTCGCCTTCTTGACGTCGATATAGGCATAGCCGAGGTCGAGCTTGAGCTTCTCCGTCACCTGATAGCTAGCACCGGCCGAGAGCCAGAGCCGATCGTTGTCGGCGATGAAGACGGTGCGGTTGCGGTCGTTCACCGCAGACAGCTCGTAGCCGACACCGGCGCGCAGCGTCAGGTCACGGTTGTACTTGTACTCGACACCAGCCGACATGAACCAGGCGTCGTCATACTGGAAATTGAGGCTGGTCGCCGGTACGCCGCCGATCTGGCTGACGATCGGGATGTTGCGGAAGCGGCTCCAGTTGGTCCACTCGAGACCGGCATGGACCTGCCACTGCTCGTTGATGACCTGCGAGACGCCGAGAACGACCGAGTCCGGCAGGTTCAGATTGGCCTTGACCGGGATCACCGCCGCCGGCGTGCGCAGCGTACCTTCCAGCGTCTGGCGGACCGGCGAGCGATAGGCCAGGCCGATGCTGGTGCCAGCCATCGGCGTCAGGGTGAAGCCGAAGCGATAACCGAAGTCGATCGTGTCGCCCTCGATGATCACCGGAGCCGCGCTCGGGGCGACGCCGGAGGCCTGCTTCAGCGATGCATCAAAATACTGGATCTGCACGGCAGCACCGACAGAGAGCCAGTCATTGACCTGATAGCCGATCGTCGGGGCGACGTTGATCGTCGTCACCTTGGCCGAGCGGCCATAGACTTGGCCGGCATGGACCTGATTCTCAGGCTTCGAGCGCAGGCCGTAGGGCGCGCCGCTCGTCATACCAATCCAGAGGCGGTCGGTGAGCTGCCAGGCGCTGGCGCTGGCCGGGATGCCGGCCCCGTCGCCGCCGATATCGCCGGTGCCGTTCTGAATCGGGCTCAGCGGGCCGGCCGGCGAGCCCAGCCGCGTCGGCGAGGTCGGATCGTAGGAAGCGGTCGCCTTGAGATAGGTGTAGTTCCAGTTGCTGTTGCGACCCGGGAACATGGTGATGACCGCGGGGTTCCAGGCCATGCCGCTGAGACCGGTGCCGCCGGCGGCCGCACCGGCATAGGCCATGCCGAGGCCCTCGGCGCCCTGGCCGCTGCGGATCGCGAACGAGCTCGCAGACGCGGACCCGGCCGCCAGCAGAGCAGCGAGCGAAACCGTGGCGGCAGCGGCAGTACGAACAAGGCCCTTCATCGAATCCATCCCAGAATCCATCCATTATTCCGAGGCTCGGACGCCTCGCTTGATTCGGAGCATAACTGGGCGTTTTCCGGCCGCAATCCTGCCTCCTTCGCCATGGCCACGCCTCGCGAGGCCCGATTTGGCGCCCCAATTGAAGAAATTGTCCGAAAACGACCGATATTCCACCTTGCCGGTGAGCCTCCTTCCGCAAAATGATAGTTTACATAAGAACTATCGCCGTTTTTCGCTCCGAACGCCTCTCCACCCCTTCCGCAACGGCAAGAGCGCTTTGGGCCAAGCCGTTGCATTCGGGCAACAAATCTGGCCACCTCCTTGCCGCCGGTGCGCCATGCGCGGGGACGGGCTTGTCTTTGCGGCCCGCATCCGTTCAGAGTCCCGGACCCATTTAGATCGTTTGAAACGGGGGAAACACCTTGAAACTGCTCCGCTACGGCGCGGCCGGCCAGGAGAAGCCGGCTCTTCTCGATGCCCAGGGCGGGTTGCGAGACCTGTCCGGCGTCATTCCCGATCTCGCCGGCAAGGCTCTGAGCTCGGCCTCAATCGCCAAGCTCAAGGCGCTCGATCCCGCGTCGCTGCCGCTGGTCTCCGGCTCGCCGCGCATCGGCGCCTGCGTCGGTGACGTGCGCAACTTCATCGCAGTCGGCCTGAACTTCGCCGACCACGCGGCCGAGACCGGCGCGGCGATCCCGAAGGAGCCGATCCTCTTCAACAAGGCGCCGAACTGCATCGTCGGCCCGAATGACGACGTCCAGATCCCGAAGACCTCCGAGAAGACGGACTGGGAGGTCGAGCTCGCGATCGTCATCGGCGACGGCGGCTCCTACATCGAAGAGAAGGACGCGATGGCCGCGATCGCCGGCTTCTGCGTCTGCAACGACGTCTCCGAGCGCGCCTTCCAGCAGGAGCGCGGCGGCCAGTGGGCCAAGGGCAAGGGCTGCCCGACGTTCGGTCCGCTCGGACCCTGGCTCGTCACCGCCGACGAGATCAAGGACGTACAGAACCTCGGCATGTGGCTGGAGGTCGATGGCGAACGCGTGCAGAACGGCTCGACCAAGACGATGATCTTCGGCGTGACCTACCTCGTCCACTACATCAGCCAGTTCATGCGGCTCGATGCGGGCGACGTCATCACTACCGGCACGCCTCCGGGCGTCGGCCTCGGCTTCAAGCCGCCGCGCTTCCTGAAGGGCGGCGAGGTCGTGACGCTCGGCATCGAGGGTCTCGGCGAGCAGAAGCAGAACTTCCTGCCCTGGAAGGGCTGAGCGGGTTGGGGCGCGGGTCGCCGCTCCCTTCGCTTCACAACGACAGAACGCCGGCAAATGCCGGCGTTTTTTTATGCCTCAGCGCGGCAAGCCCGCGCTCTTGAGCAGGCCGACGAGATCCGCCTGCCGCCGCGTGCCGGTCTTGGCGAGGATGCGCTTCAGCGTGGTGCGCGCCGTCGCCTCCGTGACGCCGAGCTTCACCGCGGCCTCCCGCGGAGCATGGCCGGCGGCGATGGCCGCCGCCAAGCGCGCTTCGGCCGGCGTCAGGTCGAAGAGGCCGGCGATCAGCCCGGCCTCGGGGCCGTTGCCGGCCATGATTGGCGTGGCGACCACGATCGCACTGGCGAAGGAAAAGACGTCGCGCGCTCGGCCGCGTATGGGCGAGATGTGCAACACCATCGGCACGCTGCCCCGCCGGGCCGGGATCGGCAGCGAGCGCACCGGTTGCGGCAAGTCCGACCGCGACAATGTCGCCAGAGCGGCCGCGAGCATCTCGTCGGCAGGACCATGGGTCGCCGTCAGCCGCGCCGCATAGTCCTGGAAGGAACCAGGCATCAGATCCTGGAACAAGGCATTGGCATCGATCACGTTGCCACGTAGCCCCAGCACCGCGGCCGGCAGCCCCATCAGTTCCAGCGCCTGCGAGGCGGCCCGCGCCCGCTCCATGGAGAGCCGGCGGCCCAGCAGTCCGGCACGAGCGAAATGCGAGCGCAGCCGGTCGAGCACGGCGATGGCGCCGGCATCGACGTAACCTTCCGCGAAGGGCCGCTCGCAATGGACGATGGTGACGTCGCCGGAGGGCGCCGGGATCACCGTGGCGACACCGCAACCATGGCCGGCCGGAATGAGAATGTCGCGGTAAATCGGCTCCTGCGCGATCTCCTCGCTGGTGAAGACCTGATCGTCGGTGATGAAGCCATAGCGGCCATGCGCCAGCAGGCGCTGCGCCCGCACATTCACATCGAAGGGAATGCGCCGCAAAATCTCCTCGTACTCCTCGGCAAAATCGGCCGAGGACCCGACCAGGCGGATGTCATCGTCCAGCACGGTGCCGAGCAACGCCTCGCGGGACGAGGCAAGCCGCGCCGTGTCCCGCAACACGCGAGACCAGCCGTCCGGCACGATCGCGGCTTCATAAATGCCGTCGATCAACGCGCTTTCGAACTCGCTGACGGACAAGAACGCCCCCCTTGCGAGCCGTTCTGGCCCACAATGAGTAATCATGCCTCCCCCTAGCGGGGGAAGCAATTACAACCTTTGGGCGTAGCTTAAGGCCTGCCGCTCAACCCTCAGGCAAGCCGAGCATCAGGCGAATATTCTGTACCGCGGCGCCGGAAGCGCCCTTGCCGAGATTGTCGAGCCGAGCGACCAGCACCGCCTGGCCGAGGTCATCCTGCCCGAAGACGCGCAGCTCCAGCTTGTTGGTGTCGTTGAGAGCCTCGGGCTCGATCTTGCCGGCCATGTCCTCCTGATGGAGCACGCTGACATAGGTCGAACCGGCATAGCGCTCGACCAGAGCGTGGTGAAGATCGGCGACGCTCGGGCGGCCGGGCAGCGTATCGAGATGCAGCGGTATCGAGACCAGCATGCCCTGCCGGAAATTGCCGACCGAGGGCACGAAGATGGGCCGCCGCGTCAGCCGCGAATAAGCCTGCAGCTCGGGCAGATGCTTGTGGCGCAGGCCGAGCCCGTAGAGCTCGAACGCCGGCGCGACGCCGGTCTCATAGGCCTCGATCATCGACTTGCCGCCGCCGGAATAGCCGGAAACGGCATTGACCGTGACGGGATGGTCCTGCGCCATCAACCCGGCATCGACGAGCGGACGCAGCAGCGCGATGGCGCCGGTGGGGTAGCAGCCGGGATTGGCGACGCGGTCGGCCTTGGCGATCTTCTCGGCATGGCCGGGCGCGAGCTCGGCGAAGCCGTAGACCCAGCCGGGCGCCACGCGATGGGCGGTGGCGGCATCGACGATCTTGGGCGCGTCCGAGCCGAGCTGGTCGGCGAGCGCGACGGATTCCTTTGCTGCATCATCCGGCAGGCAGAGCACGACGAGATCCACGCTCGCCATCATGTCCTTGCGGGCGGCGGGATCCTTGCGCTTGTCGGGATCGATGCTCTTCACCGCCACTTCCGGCACGGCCGCAAGGCGCTCACGGATGCCCAGCCCGGTGGTGCCGGCTTCGCCGTCGATGAAGATGGATTTCAGGTTCTGGCTCATCAGGACCCCCGAGGATGGGCAGGCGCGTCGATGGGAATGGTTCAGGCACAAAAAAACCGCGCTTCTCGGCGCGGTCGCGGGCGTTCGGTCAATAGCCGAGCGTCATCGCGGGCGCGCCGGGGCGGCCTCGTACGTGCGACGTCGGGTGAAGTTCAGCTTCATGGCTCGTATATGTTCTTGCCGGGGCGAGGTGTCAATCGGCACTTGCTGCCGGCGTCATTGCGAGGCCCGAAACGGCACCGGCGCCGGGCGGAACCTTGAAACAGCGGAATCACTTCGCCGGCCTTCCTCACACGCCGCTTTCGCGTTTCACGGATCGATTCAAGCGCCCTTTCTCAGCGCCAGCGCCTGAATGTAATGCTGGACGATGGTCGAGGCGGCGATCGCCGTGATGTCGGCATGGTCATAGGGCGGGGAGACTTCGACGACATCCATGCCGCGGATATCGAGATCGCGCAGCGCCCAGAGAATGCGCAGCGCCTGTTCGGCGCTGAAGCCGCCGGAAACCGGCGTTCCGGTTCCGGGCGCCGCGGCAGGGTCGAGCGCGTCGATGTCGAAGGTGAGATAGACGGCCCCCTCCCCGACCCGCTCGCGGATGCGCTCAGCGACGCCCACGACGCCGAGGTCATGGGCCTCGTAGGCGTCGATGATAGCGATGCCGCAATCGCGCGGGGCGACGGTGCGGATGCCGATCTGGATCGAGCGCGCGACATCGATCAGCCCCTCGCGCACGGCCTCCAGCACGAAGCTGCCATGGCCGATGCCGCCGACGCCGTCGTCCCATGTGTCCTGATGGGCGTCGAACTGGATCAGCGCGAGCTTGCCATGCCGGGCGACATGGGCGCGCAGCAGCGGCAGGGTGACGAAATGGTCGCCGCCGAGCGTGACGAGATGGGCGCCTGAAGCAAGGATCCGGGCCGCTTCCGTCTCGATGGCTCTGGCGCAGCCCGTGAGGTCGCCGCGCGGCAGGGCGCAGTCGCCATAGTCGACCGCGCTGAGCCGGGCGAAAGGATCGATGCCGGAAGGATATTGCGGGTCGCCGTCGAAGATCGCGCTGGCGCGGCGGATCGCCTGCGGGCCGAAGCGCGCGCCCGGCCGGTTGGTCACGGCGAGATCGAAGGGCACGCCCCAGATCACCAGATCGGCGCCGGCAACCTCCTTGGAGTACGGGCGGCGCATGAAGGAGAGCGCGCCGGCATAGGTCGGGTCGGCGGCACCGCCGCGCCTGTCACCGGCGAAGGCGTGGTCGATCGGTGGCTTGTCGGTGGCTTCGGTCATGGCTGTCTCAGGGCATCAGCGGCGCGCGGTGAACCAGACATAGATGCACCAGGGCAGGATCAGGGCGAGCGCCGTCAGGACGAGCCGCAGCATCGTCCAGGCGTTCGGATTGTTGAGCGCGCGCCCGTCGAGCTCCGGCACGCCGTGGATGAGGCCGAGCGCCACTGCCGGCGCCAGGAAAACGACGAGCGCCTGGCCGACGCGCCGGGCGCGCGGCAAGTCCTCGCGCGACAGCATCAGCAGGGCCGGCACCGCGATCATGCCGAAGGCGATCAGGACGAGAAGGACGCGCATGGGCTTCCGGGAGGCGTTTCCGTCCCGGCCAGTATATGCCAGACCTAAATAAGAAAAGGGCGGCTCTCGCGAGCCGCCCTTCCCATATCGGATCGACCGGAAACGATCAGCGCTTCGAGAACTGGAAGCTGCGGCGGGCCTTGGCCTTACCGAACTTCTTACGCTCGACGACGCGCGAGTCGCGGGTCAGGAAGCCTTCCTTCTTGAGCGGGCTGCGCAGCTCCGGCTCGTAGAAGGTCAGGGCCTTGGAGATGCCGTGGCGCACCGCGCCAGCCTGGCCGGAGAGACCGCCGCCCTTGACCGAGACGATGACGTCATACTGCGTCATGCGATCGACCAGCTGGAGCGGCTGCTGCAGCACGAGGCGCAGCACCGGACGAGCGAAGTAGACCTCCTGATCGCGGCCATTGACCGTGACCTTGCCGGAGCCGGGCTTGATCCAGACGCGGGCGATGGCGTTCTTGCGCTTGCCGGTGGCATAGGCGCGGCCCTGCGCATCGACCTTCTTGACGTGGACCGGAGCAACCGGCTGATCGGGCTTGGCGACCTCGCCAAGCTGGGAGAGGGACTGAAGAACCTCGGCCATGGTCAGACCCTCTTGTTCTTGCTGTTGAGCGCGGCGACGTCGAGCGCCTCCGGCGACTGGGCGGCGTGCGGATGCTCCGAGCCCTTGTAGACGCGCAGATTGCCGAGGATCTGGCGGAAGAGCGGGCCACGCGGCAGCATGCGCTCGACGGCCTTCTCGACCACGCGCTCAGGGAAGCGGCCTTCCAGGATGAACTTGGCCGAACGCTCCTTGATACCACCCGCGAAGCCGGTGTGGTGGTAGTAGTTCTTCTGCTCGCGCTTGCGGCCGGTCAGGGAGACCTTCTCGGCGTTGATCACGATGACATTGTCGCCGCAGTCGACATGGGGGGTGTAGGCGGCCTTGTGCTTGCCGCGCAGGCGCATCGCCACCACGGAGGCGAGACGGCCGACGACGAGCCCGGAGGCGTCGATCACAACCCACTTCTTTTCGACATCGGCGGGCTTGAGCGAGACGGTGGTCTTCATCGCGGCACCCCTTCGGTTGCGTAAGAAAAGGACAAGCCGCCGGCAAGACCGGCGGCGGTGTGGCGTGGCAATAGGGGGATGAGAGCAGACTGTCAAGCGTTCTTAAAAGCGCCGGACCGCAGAAAACGACGATTTTTCAATTGCCTGAGAATTTCGGTATCATGATACCGCAAAGAAAACTAGCGCTCCGCCGGGATCGAATAGGTGCCCGTCGCATGGCAGACCAGCTCGGTTTCGCCCTGCGAGTAGAGGCTGACCTCGCCGACCGCGAGCCGTTTGCCGAGCTTCAGCAGCCTCGCCTCGCCGATCAGAGCCGCCTGCCCCGGCTTGCGCAGGAAGTTGAAGTTGAGGCTCGTCGTGACAGCGAGGCCCACCGGCCCGATCTGAGCGAGGATCGCCGCGTAGAGTGCGAGATCAGCGAGCGCCATCATCGTGGGCCCCGAGATGGTGCCGCCGGGACGCAGATGCTTCTCGTGATAGTCGCAGCGCATGCGGGCCGTCAGCGGCCCGACCTCCTCGATGAAATAGGTCCGCCCGCCATGGTGAAGCTGTGGGAAGACCTCGTCGAGATAGGCCTCGACCTCGGAAGCAGTCATGCGGATCGTCATGCGGAAAGCCGGAAGCTGAGATGGGGTTTCTCCCCTTGCAGCATGGCGGACCGGCTCCGACAATAGGCGCAAACGCCAATGCGATGCGCGCGAAAGCAGCGCGTCGCCGGAGGAGCGCCATGAACATTCACCATCAGCCCGACGCCGCGCCCACCCTTCTGCGACAGGATGCCGACGGCATCGCGACGCTGACGCTGAACCGCCCGCAGTCGCGCAATCCGCTGAGCGAGGCGATGCTGGCGGCTCTAGCCGAGAGCTTCACCGCGATCGCCGCCGACCGCTCGGTGCGGGCGGTCGTGCTTACGGCGGCCGGGCCGGTGTTCAGTGCCGGGCATGATCTCAAGGAGATGACGGCGCACCGCGCCGATCCCGACCGGGGCCGGGCCTATTTCGCCGAGGTCCTCGGGCGCTGCTCGGCCGTCATGCAGCAGATCACTGCCCTGCCCCAGCCGGTCATCGCCGCCGTAGAAGGCACGGCCACAGCGGCCGGCTGCCAGCTCGTGGCGAGTTGCGATCTCGCCGTGGCGGGCGCTGACGCCCGCTTCTGCACGCCGGGCGTCCATATCGGGTTGTTCTGCTCGACGCCGATGGTGGCGCTCTCGCGCAATCTCGCCGCGAAGCACGCACTGGAGATGCTGCTGCTCGGCGAGATGGTGCCGGCGGCGGAAGCTGCACGCATGGGGCTGGTCAACCGTGTCGCTCAGGCCGGCGAGGCGCTGGCCGAGGCCGGGCGGCTCGGCGCCATCATCGCTTCGAAGTCGCGGGCGACGGTCAGGATCGGCAAGCGCGCTTTCTACGAGCAGCGGGAGATGGGCCTGAAGGCCGCGTATGACCATGCCGCCGCGGTGATGGTCGAGAACATGCTCGCGCGCGACGCCGAGGAAGGCATCGGCGCCTTTATGGAGAAGCGTCCGCCCGTCTGGGAGCAGCCATGAGCCAAGGCTGCGGCGCCGCCGGGCCGCGCTGCCCGAAAAAGGCGCCGCGCCGATCAAGGACCGGATGCGACGCCAAGGGGATCGTCAGCCGTTTAGACGGTCTCGGAGCGTCGCGCCGGTTCCGGATGCGGATGAGCATGCTCATGCCCTTCGCCTTCCGCATGCGGTTCGGCCGGAAGCTGCAGCACCGTGACGCGCTGGCCAGGGACAAGGCTCGTGACCATCACCAGATGCCCATCCGGCAATTCGAGGGCGTCGTGATGGACATAGGGCTTGTCGAGATCGATCTGGCGGAAGCGCGCGACCCTCGCCGGGATCTTCCGGCTGGGCAGCAGGCCCATGCCGCGATCGCATTCGATGTCGGCATGGAAGGCGAGTTCCGTGCCGGGCATTACGCATACTGCAACATCGGCATTGCCGGCGGCGCAGAATCCGCGCGTGCTCGCGTTCGGAAAGCTGGTCGAAACCAACTCGTCGCCGACCTTGGCGGGAGTGGACATCACATGATGCAGGCTGTAGTCGCACATGGCAGGCACTCCTTTCTTCGCTGGAGCATTCGGGACCGATTCCCGAACGGCCAGAAGAACACGAAAGCATGGCGAGGCTGTGGTGGGTCCACTTTTACCTGCAGCGCGAGAGCCTTGATTCCGCTGTGTTTTCTCGGGATTCACGAAATTGCGACATGATTCTTATGACGACGCGCTGATCCGCAGCATCCTGCGCGAGACGAAGCGCATCGCCCTGGTCGGCGCCTCCGCCAACGAGGCGCGGCCGAGTTGGATCGTGACCAAATACCTGCTCGACCGCGACTATGACGTGATCCCCGTCAATCCCGGCCTCGCGGGCCAGACGCTGCTCGGCAAGACGGTCTACGGCTCGCTGAAGGAGATTCCGGGCCCGATCGACATGGTCGAGATCTTCCGCAATTCGGAAGCGGCCGGCCCGATCACCGACGAGGCGCTGGCGCTCGACCCGCTGCCGAAGGTGATCTGGATGCAGCTTTCGGTGCGCAACGACGAAGCCGCGGCGCGGGCCGAGGCGAAGGGCGTCACCGTCATCATGAACCGCTGCCCGAAGATCGAGTATGGCCGGCTCTCCGGCGAGATCGGCTGGCAGGGCATCAACTCCCGCATCCTCTCGGCCAAGAAGCCGGCGCTCGCCGGCAAGGGCTTCCAGAAGCTGACGATCAACCGACCGGGCACATAAGTCCGGGGCGCACGACCCTACTTGAAGCCGCGCGGATAGGGTTTCAGCCAATCCGCGGCATTCTTCGGTGGCTCCACCGGGATTTCGTAGACCCAAGGCCCAGCCTCACGCCAGACGATCCGTAGGGTGTAGTCCTTCGGCGGTCTCTGCCCCATCGCCCGCGTCATGTTCCGGGCTAGCCGATCGAAGGTGGCATCGCTGCCATACTGATAGTTCGGATCGACGATGTCATTAAAGACGAGGACGTTGTTGGTGTACCTCACCGTCAGGTTCGGCGCCTTCAGTGAAGCCTGCTCGATCGAGATCGTGCCGGACATCTGGAAATCACCCACGTCCCGATGGGAGCCGTGGAGCACCGCGTAGCCGGAATTGTATCCGCCGGTCCGCGTGCCGACCTCGCCGTGGAACTGAAGCTTGTAGGGCTGGAACTTCAGGTCGATCCGGCCATCCGGGAGGACCTTGCCGCCACGCAATGCCTCGTCTCTGAGGAACTTTGCGTATCTGAAGAGGTGATCGTCGATGATCCGCTCGAGACCCTTGTCGGCCTTCATGTATTCGGCCCATTTCGGATTGTCGAAGATCACCTCGTCCGGCGCATTACCGCTGAACCAGAGATCGAAAATCTCCCGGGCATACTCATCCATGATCTCGCGGGCGCCGCCAAGCATCACCTTCGCGGTGAACTCGTCAAAGGCCTTCCTGTCATCCGCGATCGGCCGAGGCATCGTCTCCCCCTGAAATGGAAATCGCCACCGGCGTGGTGACCATGGGTCAGGATCCGGAATCGCATGGCCGAATGGGGCTGGCAAGGCCCGCCGATCTTTGCCAGCCTCACCCGCGCGCCGGGGCGAGCAGCGGGGCGAGGAGACGCGTCGATGTCAGAAATCACGACCACCTGCTGCATCGCCGGCGGCGGCCCCGCAGGGATGATGCTGGGGTTCCTGTTGGCGCGGGCCGGCGTCGATGTCGTCGTCCTGGAAAAGCACGCCGACTTCCTGCGCGACTTTCGCGGCGACACCATCCATCCCTCGACGATGCAGCTCATGGCTGAGCTCGGCCTGCTGGTCGATTTTCTGAAACTGCCACACTCTACCGTCTCGAATATCGGGATGCGCTTCGGCAACGAGACGATCCAGTTCGCCGATTTCTCGCATCTGCCAGTCGCCGCCCCCTTCGTCGCGATGATGCCGCAATGGGATTTCCTCGACTTCCTCGCCGATCGCGGGCGCGAGCAGCCGCGCTTCACCTTGATGATGAGCGCCAAGGCCGAAGGACTGATCGAAGAGGCCGGCAAGGTCACGGGCGTCACCGGCCATGATGGCGCCGGACGCTTCTCGATTCGTGCGGACCTCGTCGTCGCCGCCGATGGACGCCATTCCGACATCCGCGCCGCATCGGGGCTGAAGAACATCGACATCGGCGCGCCGGTGGACGTGCTCTGGTTCAGGCTGCCGAAGGAACAGGGCGACCCCGGCCAGACCGGCGGCCAGGTCGCGAACGGACGGCTCCTTGTGACGCTCGATCGTGGCGATTACTGGCAGAGCGCCTTCGTCATTCCCAAGGGACGGTTCGAGGCCCTGCGCGCGGCGGGGCTGCCGGCGTTCCGTCACAGCATCGTCAGGATGGCGCCCTGGCTGGCCGACCGCATGGAGGCGATCCGGGACTGGGACGACATCAAGCTCCTGACGGTCGCCGTCGACCGGCTCGAAAAATGGTGGCGGCCCGGCCTGCTCTGCATCGGCGACGCCGCGCATGCGATGTCTCCGATCGGCGGCGTCGGGGTCAATCTCGCCATTCAGGATGCCGTCGCGACGGCCAATCGCCTCGCCGCTCCCCTGCGCGAAAAGCGTTTGACTGACAACGATCTCGCAGCTGTGCAGGAGCGCCGCGAATTCCCGACCAAGGCGACCCAACGCATGCAGGTCATCGCGCAGAACAACATCATCTCGCCGCTGCTGGCACGCTCCGACAACGATACACCGCTCGGCCTGCCGCTGCTGGTGCGGCTGTTCGACTGGCTGCCGCTGCTGCGCCGCCTGCCGGCGCGGCTCGTCGGGATGGGCGTCAGGCCCGAACATATCGGACCCGACCTCGCACCTCGCCCGTGAATTGACGCCCTTCCGACCGTTCGTTAAATCGAACGACCGAACCTAAGATCAGAAGCATCAGGGAGTACGCCATGTCCGATCGCGCACCGGGTTTCAGCACACTCGCCATCCATGCAGGCGCCGCCCCCGATGCGGCGACGGGCGCACGCGCCACGCCGATCTACCAGACGACCTCCTTCGTCTTCGACGATGTCGACCACGCCGCCTCGTTGTTCGGGCTGCAGGCCTTCGGCAACATCTACACCCGTATCGGCAACCCCACCAATGCGGTGCTTGAGGAGCGCGTCGCGGCGCTCGAAGGCGGCACGGCAGCGCTTGCCGTAGCCTCGGGCCACGCGGCCGAGTTCCTCTGCTTCCACGCCCTGATGCAGCCGGGCGACGAATTCGTCGCGGCGCGCAAGCTCTATGGCGGCTCGATCAACCAGTTCAACCATTCATACAAGAACTTCGGCTGGAACGTGATCTGGGCCGATTCCGACGATCTTGAGGCCTTTGCGGCCGCGGTGACGCCGAAGACCAAGGCGATCTTCATCGAATCCGTCGCCAATCCGGGCGGCGTCATCGTCGACATCGCCGGCATCGCGAAGATCGCGAAGAAGCACAACATTCCGCTCATCGTCGACAACACCATGGCGACGCCCTACCTGATCCGCCCCTTCGAGCACGGGGCCGACATCATCGTGCATTCGGCGACCAAGTTCCTCGGCGGCCATGGCAACTCGATCGGCGGCCTGATCGTCGATGGCGGCTCGTTCAACTGGGTCGGCGACGACCGCTACCCGATGCTCTCCAAGCCGCGGCCGGAGTATAACGGCATGGTGCTGGGCGAGACCTTCGGCAATTTCGCCTTCGCCATCGCGACGCGCGTGCTCGGCCTGCGCGACATGGGCCCGGCGCTCTCGCCCTTCAACGCCTTCATGATCCTGACCGGCATCGAAACCCTGCCGCTGCGCATGCAGCGGCATTGCGAGAACACGCTCAAGGTTGCGACGCATCTGGCGAAGCACCCGGCGGTGGAATGGGTGAGCTATCCGGGCCTGCCCGGCGACAAGTACCATGAGCTTGCCAAGCGCTACTCGCCAAAGGGCGCCGGCGCGGTCTTCACCTTCGGCCTCAAGGGCGGCTATGACGCCGGCGTGAAGCTCGTCTCCGAGCTCAAGCTGTTCTCGCATCTGGCCAATATCGGCGACACGCGCTCGCTGGTGATCCACCCGGCCTCGACCACCCACCGCCAGCTCAGCGATGAACAGAAGATCGCCTCCGGCGCCGGGCCGCAGGTGGTCCGGCTCTCGATCGGGCTCGAGGATGTCGAGGATCTGATCGCGGATCTGGATCAGGCGCTGGCGTAGCTGTCATTCCGGGGCGCGCCGCAGGCACGAACCCGGAAGCCACGACCGGGTGAGCCCTTCAAAGGGCGTCGGTCGGGAAGCGCTGCGGCCCAGTCGTGGGTTCCGGGTCCGCTGTTCCACAGCGGCCCGGAATGACAAGGGTGGCGCCCTAGGTCCGCGCCGCCGCCGTGCGCGTGACATGGACGACCGCCATGGCGAGCACGGCGAAGGCGAGCGCCTGATGCGCAAGCCCGGCCCAAAGCGGCACGACCAGCAGCAGCGTCACGATGCCGAGCGCGGCCTGCGCCGTCACCAGCCCGGCGATGGCGGTCGCGCGCTTCGCTGCGCTCGACTGCGGGGCTGAGCGCTTCAGCCGCCAGAGCTGCCAGAGCGCCAAGGCAAACAGTAGATACGCGCCTATGCGGTGGTTGAACTGCACCAGCGCGACATTGTCGACGAAGTTCTCCCAGAAAGGCTGTTGCGCGAAGAGCAGCGAGCCGGGCGGAACCACCGCCCCGTCCATCAGCGGCCAGGTGTTGAAGGTGAAGCCCGCCTTGGAGCCCGCAACCAGCCCGCCGAGCGCGATCTGGACAAAGGTGAGCACCAGCAGCAGCCAGGCCATGGCCCGGCTCCCGGCCGTCTCGGGCCGGCGCAGCGGTGTCAGCCAGGTCGCGAAGGCGACGACCGAGGCGAAGAACAGTCCCGCAAAGGTCAGGTGCAGGGTCAGCTTCACCGGCGCGACGGCGATCATGCCGGGCTCGAGGCCTGAAGCCACCATGATCCAGCCGATCGCACCCTGCAGGCCGAGCAGCAGCCCCATGCCGAAAAGAGTGACGATCTGGCGCGCGGGCAGTAGCCGGCGCAGTGCCACGACGAGGAAGCCGGCGAGGAAGACGAGGCCGATGAAGCGGCCGAGTTGGCGATGGCCCCATTCCCACCAGTAGATGAACTGGAATTCACCGAGGCTCATGCCCTCGTTGAGGAGCTGGTATTGCGGGCTCGCCCTGTACTTTGCGAATTCCTCGGCCCAGGCGGCGCCGGAGAGCGGCGGCAGCGCGCCGGTGATCGGCTTCCACTCGGTGATCGAGAGGCCCGAACCGGTCAGGCGCGTCGCGCCGCCAACCACCACCATCAGGAAGACGAGGCCCGCGACCGTCCAGAGCCAGCGACGGATGCCGGTGTGGTCGGCCGCTTTGACGGATGCGCCGGCGGGCTGGTTCAGGGCGATGGTCACAGGTACGGGGCTTTCGGTCGCAATCGAGGATGCTTCACAAGCGCGGTCGCGAGTGACATAGCGCGAGTGGAGCAGGTTCTCATCGCAAAAGTGGTTCCCACTTCGGCGGAACATGCTCTAGACCCCACGCTTGGACGCGACAACGCCCGCATTGCCGCAGCCGCGGCGGAGAGATCGATGAAGCAACGCACGCGCAAGCTGATCGGGACGGTCGTGATCCTCGTCTTCGTCTGCGTCTATGCGCTCGTCGCGATGGCGTTGGCACAGGGCCGGATCACCGAGGCGTCGAGGCTCGTGCAGGGCATCGCCTATGTCACGCTCGGCCTCGCCTGGATCCTGCCGCTGCTGCCTCTGATCAAGTGGATGGAGCGCAAGGACGAGGTCTAGCGGCTCGTCATTCTCGGGCGAAGCAGAGCTTCGACCCGAGGATCTCTTCGAGAAGAGGCGCCCTCTGGCCCTGAGATGGTCGGGTTGAGCCCGACCATGACGCCCTTTCAGTCCGTGACGGCCACCCGCCCCCGGTTCATCAGCCAGAAGGGCAGTCCCGCGAGCAGCGCCCGCAGCGCCGGCTCGTTCTGGTGCAGCCCGTTGAGCGAGACGCGCGGCAGGGCGTGCACATGGGCGACGTGCTCCGGAGCGAGATGGCCCGGCCGGGTCGTCACGGCCGAGACGAAATCGGCTTCCCGCGCCAGCGCGAAATCGCGCGGGCCGGCGGAGGGCGGGTCGCCCACCGGGTAGGCGAAATGGCGGATCGGCATCCCGAATTCTGCTTCCAGCCGCGCCTTGCTCTCGACGATCTCGCGGCGCGCCGCCTCGGCATCGAGCTTCGCCAGCCGCGGGTGGGTCATGGTATGGGCGCCGATGGTCACGCCCGGCGCGCCGGAGAGCGAGCGCAGAGTCTCCCAGGGCAGGCATTCGCGCTCGACCAGTGCGGCCGAGTCGATGCCGGCCGCGGCCATCAGATCGGAAATCGCTGAGAGCAGAATCGCTTCCGGCCCATTGCGCAGACGCCAGTAGAGCCGGTCGAAGGCCCTGGCCTTCTCGGCGTCGGTCCCGGCGTTGGCGGCGAAGCGGCCGTCGGGCAAGGCCAGATCGAGCCGCGGCAGGGCGCGGATCGCTTCCTCCAGCTCGAGCCACCAGAGCCGCGCCGTGCGGTCGGCGAAGCCCGGCGTCACGAACAGAGTCCAGGGCGCGCCATGCTTCGCCAGCACCGGCCAGGCATGCTCGACATTGTCGCGATAGCCGTCGTCGAAGGTGAACGCGACGAAGAAGCGCCCGCGCTTGGGGCCCTGCAGACGCAGCAGCGCCTCGTCGAGCGAGACAATGTCGTAGCCCTCGGCCCTGACGAGGCCGAGCGTTGCATCGAGGAATTCCGGCGTGATCTCCAGCAGAGCGTTGGGCGCAAAGCCCCTCGCCCGCCGTGGGCGGACATGATGCAACGTCAGGATGACGCCCGCGCCTTGGGCGAAGCCCCGGCTCCAACGATCGGCGCCAGTCGCCGCCATCAGCTTGAATGCGGCCGCGATGGCCTTGTGACGCCCGTTCATCGCCCGTCCGTGCAACCGCCCGCTAACGCTATCCCACAATGGCATGCCGGGCCCCGCGAATGTGGCCGATCCGTTCACAATGACGGGTTAAGGAGAGGCATGCCCGCCGCTGGCCATCCACTCTGGAGCTCGATCACGATCGAGCACGACATCCTCGCGCTCGAAGCCGAATGGCGCGCGTTCGAGGAGACGGCGCTGGCGACGCCCTATCAGGCCTATGGCTGGATCAGGCCCTTCGTTGAGACGGTGGGCGCGGCCCATGGCGAGGCGTTCCGCTACGCGCTGCTGCGGGACGACGCAGGCGGTCTCGTCGCGCTACTGCCGCTCGCGATCGCTCGGACGGGTGGCATCAGCCATGCAGCCTTCATCGGCGACAAGCATTCCAACTACCATATGGGGCTCTATGCCCCCGGCTTCGCATCACAGCTCGACGCCGTGGAGGCGCGGCGGATGCTGCGGGAGGTGGGCGCTGCTATCGGGCTCGACGCACTGATCTTCCTGAACCAACCCGGCTCCTGGCAGGGCATCCCCAATCCAGCCGCCCTGATCGCAGCGGGGCCGAGCCCGAGCCGCGCTTACAAGCTTGCGCTCATTCCGGGCGACGGGGAAGCGACGCTGAAGCGCTCGATGAGCAGCCATGCGCGCAAGAAGCTCAAGAACAAGCACAATCGCTTCAAGGATTTCGGCCCCTCGACCGTGGGCCAAGCGAAGACGCCCGAGGAGATCGAGCGCGTCCTCGACGCCTTCCTGGCGCAGAAGGCGGAGCGCTTCCGCAGCATGGGCGTGGCCGACCCCTTTGCCGAACGCTCCGTGCGCACCTTCCTGAAGCAGGCGGCGACGGCTTCGAACGAGCATCGGCCGATCATCGAGCTCTATTCGCTGGAGCTCGGGGAAACTTGCGTCGCCACCTATGTCGGCGCGGTCCAGGGCGGGCGCTTCTCCGGTATGGCGACCTCGTTCGACCTGTCGAGCCCCGCGGCCCGCACGAGCCCTGGCGAAATCCTGCTCTCCGAGTTGATCCGCCTGCAAGCGCGCGAAGGCGTCACGGTGTTCGACCTCGGCGTCGGCGAGGCGCGATACAAGACGAGCTTCTGCGACGACCGCGACGATCTGGTGGATACGTTCCTGCCGCTGACTCTCAAGGGCCATCTCTTCACTGCGATGGCGCAGGCGAAACGCGCGCTCAAGCGGCGGATCAAGAGTTCCCCCGCCGCGCTGAAGCTGGCGCAGCTCGTCGCGGGGCGGTTCCGAGGCAAAAATTCCGAGGAGGAGTGAGGCCGGTCAGGCCTCGACCGGCTCTTCTTCGAGGGGCTCGCTCGCCATCGACGCGCCGCTATCGGCGTCGAGAACAAGCGTGACCGGCGCCTCGGTGAGCTCGCTCAGGCGATAGGCGGCTTCCAGCGCATGGCCATTGCCGACATGGCCGCCCATCACCATCACGCCCTGCGCCCGGCTGGCGACGGAATTCAGCGCCGGGCCCTCGTCGGTCGAGGCGGCCGCGACCAGCACCCAGTCATAGGTCTCGCAGAGCGCGTCGAGCGCGGCATCGACCAGATCGGGAGCGGCGAACACCGCCTCACGCCCGGCCCGGCCCGGCCCGATGCGATGCAGCCGCGAGCCGGGAGCACGCATGATGATGTCGGAGAACAGCGCCTCGCCAGCCAGCAACTCCGAGAAGCCATCCTCGCCCGCGTCGTCATCCGCGGTGAGGTCGACGAGGATGCAGCGGCAGCGCTGCGCCAGCAGCTCGGCCAGTTCACGGGGGCCTGCGGCCTCTTCGTCGCCGGCGTCGAGCACCAGCATCATCGGCGCCGCGCCCTGCGCGGCCTCCTGCGTACGCTCGGCAATCTGCGCGACGGTCTCGTCGGGCTGGTCGCGATCGAGCCTCAGCTGCCCGACCCGCCCGGCATGGGTCAGCAGCCCCGAGATACGATCACGGCGTGGCTCGTCAGGTCTGGGGCCGCCGGCCCCGGCGTCGTCCTCGCTGCCGGCCGAGACCCAGCGCGGCCCGCGCGGCGCGGCCGGAAGCGGCTTGCCTTCGCCGTTCAGCAGTTCGCGCGTGACGATCGTCGCCAAGGCGATGAAGAAGGTAGCCAGCGTCGCGATCAGCACCACAGGCAGCTTCTTCGGGAACGAGGGCTCAGTCGGTTCGACAGCGCGCGAGATGATGCGGGCATCGGCCGGTGTGGCGTTCAGGGTGTCGCGCGCGACCGCCTCACGATAGCGCTGCATGTATTGCTCGAGCTGCTCGCGCAGGGTGCGGGCCTCGCGATCGAGGGCGCGAAGCTGGACCTCGCTGTCGTTGGCGCTGGAGACGCTCTTCTTCTGGCCGTCGAGCGCGGCCTGGAAACTCTCGACACGCTGGCCGGCGATCTTGGCCTCGTTCTCCAGCGTCCTCACGGTGCGCTCGGCGGCAGCGCGGAGCTGGCCTTCGAGATCGTTGAGCTGGGCGTTCAGCTCCTTGATCCGGGGATGCTCGGGCAGGAGGCTGCGCGACTCGGCAGCGATCTGGGTGCGCAGGGTGACGCGCTGCTCGATCAGCCGGCGGACGAGGTCGTTGTTGGCGACGTCCGGGATCTCGAAGGTGCGGCCCTGCTTGATGGCGTCGCGGATAAGCCCGGCCTTGGCCTGGGCTTCGGTCTGCTGGCTGCGCGCGGTCGAGAGCTGCGCCGACAGGTCGGTGAGCTGCTGCGAGGTGATGGTCGTGTTGTTGGTGCCGACGAGGAGACCGTTCTTCGAACGGAAATCCTCGACCTTCGCCTCGGCCTCCGCGACGCGCTTGCGCAGCGGCTCGATTGTGGTCAGCAGCCAGTTCGAGGCGCTGCGGGCGTTCTCCTGCTTCGCCTGCTCCTGGAATTCGAGATAGGTCTCGGCGATGGCGTTGGCGCCCTTGGCCGCCAGCGCCGGATCGCGCGAGGTGAACTCGACCGCGACGATACGCGAGCGCCCGACGGGATAGACCAGAAGCCGTTCGAAATACTTCTCCAGCACGCGCTCCTCGGGGGAGCGATCCGCCGGGTGAGCCGCGAGCCCGACCATCACGGCGAGCTTGCGCAGCGCGCTCAGCGCCCCAACGCCGGAATCGAACTCGGAATTGCCGACGAGCCCGATCCGCTTGATCGCCTCGCGGGCGAGATCGCGGGACATGATGACCTGGACCTGGCTCTGGACAGCCTCGGCATCGAACTGACCGGAAGCATCGGGCACCTGGCCCGGGAGGGCGAAGAAGCTACCGCGGCTCTCCAGGAGCAGACGCGCCTCGCCGGTGTATCGGGGCGTGACGATGTTGACGGCGAGAAAGGAAATGCCGAGCACCGCCAGCGTGGGCGCGACGATCCAAAGCCTGCGGCGCCGGATCGCGGACCAGAGCGCCGAGAGATCGAGCATGTCACCCCGGCCATCGCCGGCGCCACGCGGATCCGTCCCAGATCGATCGGTCATGGGCCACCTTCAGAACGCAAAACTCGCGTGCCCCAAGGCAGGGGCACAGACCCCATTAGGCATCGGTCAAGGTTAGCGCGGGGTTAAGGCGGACTTTCGGCGACCAGGCAGAAGCCGGTGGGGAAGCCTTTGTTAACCATGCCGCGCCTAAAGCTCGGAGGAGTTCCGCACCGGGTAACCCGTGATGAGTCGACGCTTCAGCCCTCACGCCTTGGCATCTCTCGCCTTGGCCACCGCCATGCTGGCGGGGGCGTGCGCGCCTGCCTACACGGGCCCCGACTACGTGCTCGCCGAGCCGACAGGCCCCTATCGGCTCGCCAGCGGCGATCGCCTGCGCATCATCGTCTTCGGTCAGGACAATCTGTCGAACATCTACGCGGTCGACGGATCCGGGCGTATCGCAATGCCGTTGATCAACACGGTCGAGGCGCAGGGGCGCACGACCCAGCAGCTCGCACAGGCGATCGAGGCCAAGCT
>UCLR01000062.1 GCA_900473415.1 Hyphomicrobiales bacterium | reverse complement strand
GGCCTGAAAACAGCGCTCACGCTCGTACCGAAGGCCGTGGCATTGTTCCAGAAGGCTTTCCCACGGATCAATGTGACGCTTCAGGTTCAGTCATCGAGCCAGGTCCGGGATCTCGTTGCGTCCGGGCAGTTCGATCTCGGACTGTGCTCGGAAGAAATTGACCTTAATGGCGTCGAGCATCAGCACTTCGCCGATTATCGGATGGTGGCGGTCATACCACGCGATCATCCTCTCGCCGCGCGAGCGGTGATCAGACCTGAGGACCTGCACGATCAGCCGTTCTTGCAGCTGGATTTCGACGAACGCCTGTCCCGCGATCTGCATGCCGCCTTCGCCGCCGCTCAGGTGAAGCCCCGCGTCGTCGTAGACGTTGAATATTCCGCAACCGTATGCGCGTTGGCCTCGGAAGCGGCAGGGATCGGCTTGGTCAATCCCGCTGCGATCCCGGGGCTCGACCGCTCAGGTTTCAAAGTCTTGCGCTTCGAGCCAGCCTTGCATTTCCGAAAGCATCTTGTCTTTCCGCCAGGGCGCCCGCGGCCTCAGCTCGTTCGCGACTTCCTGGGCGTGTTGGCGGAGGTGAGGAATCGATTTGCCCTCCAAGTCGACAACAGCTGAGAAGCGCCATTTCCAGACATTGGGCCGCTGCCCGGAAGCGGACGTTCGAGCTGATTTTCCATGCCCGAAGCCGGGCTATTTGCCTCGGTAGTAGCGGATCAGCGGCTGGTGCTCGTCGCTATCCGGCTGCATGTGCCGGTTCGTGACGCCGCTCGCGAGGTCGCCGGGTGGTGCGAAGAACTCCTTGTCGATCAAGACAAACTGGGTACGCCGAAGTTCTCCGGCGTTCAGCTGGTAGAGCATGCGATAAAACCCTTCGAACTGCGCCTTGTTCTCTCGCTCGCTGATGTTCTTCATCGGCGAGTCGATGACTAGGAGCTCCGGCAGCGGCGCGTGAAGCTGTGCCGCGATCCGATGTAAGGCGATAGCGAAGCAGCATTTGAAGAGCGTCTTCTTGCCGCCGCTGCTGAGCGAGGTGAAGGTCGAGCGGGTGAGATCGCTCGGGTCAGCGCTGAGGATGGCCGGGTAAAAATCGGGCGGGTCCAACTCTACATGGTCGTTGCGCTGGATGCCCGGCACGCCGGACAGGAGCAGACAGTCAAGGAAATAGTCGGCAAAACGATTGAGACTGGTTCGGTCCGCCTCCGCTTTGGTACGTGCTTCCCTAAGCGCCTCGCGCTTCGCCTGTTCCAGCGCGACAATCTGGGCGAGAGCCTCGCGTTGCTGCTGCAGTAAAAGAGGCAGGCGCAGCAGCCATGCGATGCTAGCCAGCTCGGCCTCCAGCGCTGCGCGCTCGCGCTCCTTAAGCAGACTCATCGACAGGAAGGCGGAGTCCTCCTCGGCGCTAACGCGATTGATGTCGGCTTCTGCCTTGTCTTTGGTCCGCAGCAAGCCGGACCGCTGCACCCGCATCCTAGCCAAATTGTTGTCAATCGCGGTGATGGCGTCCTTTAGCTCGGCCCGTCGGCTAGCGATGTCGGCCTCAAGCGCCGCGATCTCGGTGGGATCAGCGAGGTCGACGAGATCTTCCTGGCCACATACCTCGCAGCATTGCGTCGGTCGGCTCGGGAGGGCTTGGGTGCATCGCGGGCAGGTGCTGAAGGCCACATCCCCGAGGATTTCGCGCGCCTCCGCGGAGCGCCTGAATTTCAGGCCCAGCATGTCGATTTCGTTACGATGCCGCACGTGCCGGTCGCGCGTGACGCGGAGTTCATCGGTGTTGAGGTCGAGCTTGGCGATATCAGATCCGAGGCTCCGAGCCATGTTCACCAGTTCGTCGATGGCATGGGTAGTCTGCTCCTCGCGACGCCCCTTGCGCAGCACCTCCAAATCCGCGTTCACCTTGACGATCGAGTCGCGAAGTGCCGACTCGCGCTCTGCCACTTGCGCCTCGGACTCGATGCCGACCTCCGCCAATGCCTTTGACAGGCTGTCGATCGAGGCAACGCGCGCGGTTCTGTTCGCGCGGAGCTGGTCGAGCTCCGCTTCCAGATCGGCGACCCGCTCGTCGTGGTAGCCAATGACGTAGCGGATCACGTCGCGGCTCTTGAGTCTCATGTAGAACTCGGCCGATTCTTCAAGGTAGAAGAACGAGCTATCGATGTGGTCCTGATCGAGGTAGCAGTACCAAAGCAGGTCGCGCAGCGATAAGCGCACGATCTTGCTGTCCGCCTTGGACTTGCTCTTGCGAACCCGCGGCGGGTTGATTTCCGAGAGCCAGAAGACCAGGTCTGACAAGGTTTCGACGCCCGTCTCCGGGATCACCTCGCCGGCAGCCACTCGGGCGGGGATGACGACCGAATAGCGACCTTGATCGTCCTCCCATGAGGCAAAGACATCGGAGGCGTCCCGGGCCCGTTCGATGCTGAGCGTCGCACGTTCGAGCTCAAGGATCAGGGTCGCTGAGACGAACTCTGCCTGCAGTGCGGGGGAAAGCTGGATCGTGCCGCCAAGACAGTAGTCGACCATCCGGGCGATGCTCGACTTGCCCGCGCCCATCTGACCCCAGAAATAGCTGAGTTTTGAGAACTCGATCTGCTCGTCGGCACGCCGCAGCGACAGTTTTAGGGACGCGAGATTAAACTTCATTGGCGCTCTCCGCTGGTCGCGAAGGTCTCCGCCTCCGGGTCGCTGGCGCCGATCTCAACGCCCCATTTCATGCCCGTGATTTCCGGGACTATCTCGTAGACAAAGTCCTTGAGTTTCGTGGCGGACATGGTGCCGACCGCTTTCATCACGACGGCGCCCCGCGCCGCGAAGTCCTTGAAGGCCGGACGATTGGCCAGATCGTCGGCCAGGGTACGGCCGCGATCAGTCAAGCCAACTTCGATCTTGCGGCCGCTGAGTGAGAGGGTGATGAGGCCGCGAGAGGACAGCAGGCTTAGCCAGCGCCGATAGCGGCCGTCCCACGGGCCGTAGCGGAACCGGATCATCTTGGTCTCAACGGTCGTACGCTCTCGCGGCAGCACGGCTGCATCAACTGGTGACTTGCCGAGTGCCGCCAATGCCCGCTCTAGGTAGACTGGGTAGCGCAACAGGAAGTCCAGCTTGGCAAGTTTCGTTATGCCCTCGATCGGCTTCGGGGCATTCTTGCCGCGCGTGTCGGCGCTTCGCAGCAGTACCAGCAGACGAGCGAGGTGTAGGCCGTCTTCGTTCTCGGCGCAGGCTGCGGCCCTGAGGACGGAGAGGCTCACTCTTCGCCCCCATCGATTTGAAAGCGGTCACTCCACCACACGCGGCAATCGTCGGTCAGCAGCGCTGCGGTCCCCATCAGCAGCTCATAGGGCGCGCCTCCAAGCAGATCCTTCCGCTGGGTCTCCAACCTGCGCAGGCGGGTCGACACGTCATTGAACATGGCCTGCCCGAACGGCGTTCCAGTGGTACGATGGGCCATGTAGGATTCCAGGCACTCTCCGTGGACCGCCTCCTCCACTTGTCGGAGCTGGCGGGCCGCCGCTACGGGATCCTTGGCCTGCTCCTCCAGAAATTGATACTCAGCTGCCTGCTCGCGCGACTTCATGTAGTCGACCAGATCGCCGACACCGCCGCGCGCCAGCTTCTGCTCCAAGATGCGCTTGGGTCGAGGTTGGCCGAGGCCGATGGTCGGCGCTCCCTGGTAACGAAACGTGTCGTTGGTTTTTAACAGTGGGGCCAGGGCCACATCAGCAATTACAATGCGCTTGGCCCTAATCACTGGATCGTCAGTCGTTCTCAAGGAAATCTTCGCAAGGTGACGATCCGGATCAACCACATACAGTGACGCGGCGCGGTGGAACCGGGCAACGAGGTCGTTGCAGAGTTCGCGGAGGGGTCCCGGCGCGAGTTGCGCACATTCGGTCAACCCGCCGATATGTTCCTGAGCAAGGGCTGCATCGAAGTCTTCGCGAGAAGGGCCTTTTACGATTTCTAGCCGCCGCAGCACTTCGAAGAGGTGCGTTTTTTCTGCGCCAAGTTCCGCCGCCAGGGTGTCGAAGGTGTTCCGAAACGGTGGCTGTATAACGTCCGCGTCGCTGCAGGATCTGATATGGTCCAGCATGAGGCTGGGACAGCGGCCGCGACGCTTCTCGTCCGTGCTGGCCGGTGTGACCGAATCCACGTCGGAGTTTGACACGAACACGAATTTCCCGACCTGGCCAGGAAATGCCGTCATGAGATCGACGAAGCGGCCGATCGACTTGGCGAGGGCGACGGACGTAAGCGTCCAGGCCCCGTTCTCAGGCCTCGATGTCTTGATCTGGTAGCCGTCGAATAGGCCGTCGGGCCGCTCGGCAAGGAAGTCTTCGTGGTGTTCGCAGTAGAGAGCGATGTAGTTCAGCGCGCCGCGCCGTGCGGCGGCCAGAAGCACCACGCCATACTGATGCTGGTAACGGAAGTTGCGTTCGGTCTCGTCGCCAGGGTCCCGGCTGACTGTCGCTTCTAGCCTACCACGTACGCAGCTTTCCAGAGCTTGAACAGCATCGCTACCCAAACGCAGCGATCCGATTGTTATGAATCATAGCACGTCCCCCTAGGAGCCGACGCTACTCGGATTGAGTCTGCCCGACAATGGCGCAAGGGCAGGTCGACCTTGGCTGCACGCATAGATGGTACCGAGCCCATTCGGCCGCTCGGCGCCAGACTTTTGCTGCCCCAAGAACGGACGTGCAATCACCCTATCTCAACAAGCTGCTCCACAACCCCTGGGACAGTGCGACTGCCAAGCGCTGCCACGTGCGCGGAATTCGAGCCGTCGAGCTGCAATCGCACGCCGACGGCTGTTCCAGCAGCTACTAGCCTCCACGCTCTTTAGTTGCGCCTCCATACAACTGTTGATCGTTTGGGCTGGTCATAACGGGCCGGCGCACCCTTTTGCTGCGCTCCCACTCAGCCTGCCAGTAAGCGGACCTCCCAGACGTCGGCAACGGGCCAGAACCGGCCTCCTCGAGCACAGGTGAAATTGCGCATTTGCGGACGCCGAGGCCGTAGCAGGCAGCGAACCTTTGCGCAGCCATGTGAAGGCAAGCAAGAAGGGCGGCGACGGTGTGGAAACCGCCGCCGCCAAGGGGGCGCCTGGGAGGAGGTAGGCGCCGAACGGAACGCATGTGATATTCTGTGCGCGTATGCCGGTAGTCAGACACTACTTCACCCGACTCGCGGAAACCGGATCGCTCGCGGGAAAACTCTCAACCTGAGCCTCGTAGAGCGAATTCTGACGCTGCGCTTCCGCCTCGGCTCGTGTCGTGGGATCGCTTACAATGCGATCTTTAGGCTGTGGTCTCGCTGGGACTTCCGATTCGACGAGACGAGTGGGTGCGTCGATCTTCCGGCTTCGTCGCTGCCTGCCCTGGTCCGTGGTTGGTGGTCGTCGCGCTTCATGGTCGCCTCTATAAAACCAGCTTGGCGTCCATCGTCACGTTCGTCTTCAGCAGCTTGGAAACGGGGCAGCCTGCCTTGGCCGCTTTCGCGAGGCGGTCGAACGTTTCGCCGTCTGCGCCGGGAACACGCGCTTCGACGGTCAAGTGAATCGTCGTAATTGCGTAGCCATCGGGAACCGATTCCAAAGTCACGTCAGCACGTGTCGAAATCGACTCTGGGGACAGCTTGGCCTCGGCAAGCATGAGCGAGAGCGCCATCGTGAAGCAACTGGCATGAGCGGCTCCGACCAACTCCTCCGGGTTGCTGCCTAGCTTGCCTTCAAAGCGGCTAGCGAACCCGTAGGGATATTCCCGCAGGGCCCCGCTTTCGGTCGAGATTGCGCCGCGTCCCTCCTTAATGTCGCCCTTCCAGGTGACAGAGCCATTTCGTGTGAACTTCATGTTCTATTCCCTTCGACAAGAGTTTCTTGAGTTCCCACAGGGGGCTCTTCACAGCGCCAGCTCGGGAGCCAAGGGCAGACCTGCTGAGTAGTACGAAGCGGCACCTTCGCCCGCCCACTTCAAGCGCGTGAGGTTAGGCTGTTGATCAGATTGCCGTAGTCAGGAATGTGCTGCTTGAAGAGGCTGGCAAGACCCTCAGCACCATTCCGCCAGTCGCGCTGAATCTCACAAGCCAGCGCAAACCAACTGATCAAATGAGCCCCCGCACTCTGCATACGCTTATGCGTGGCCTCACGCACAGCGGGGCTGAAGGTCCCAGAAGCATCAACAACAACGAATACCTCGTACCCTTCGGCCAGCGCCGAAAGCGTTGGCATGAGCACGCAAACATCGGTCACGATGCCTGCAACGATCAGTTGCTTCTTGCCCGTCGCCTGGACTGCCTTCCGAAACTCGGCATTGTCCCAGGCGTTGATCTCTCCCGGTCGGCGGATGTGGGGCGCCTTGGGGAACATCGCCTTGAGATCGGGGAGCAGGGGGCCGTTCGCGCCTTCTTCGACGCTAGTGGCAAGGATGGTGGGGAGCTCAAAGCACTTCGCGGTCGAAGCGAGGGCGAGGACGCTATTCCGAAATTGGCTGGGCTCGAAATCCCGAACAAGCGAGAACAAGCCGGTTTGATGATCGAGCAGCAGAACGACGGCATCGTCCTTACGGACAAAAGCGGGGGCGGTGGCCATTGCTCTTCCTTTCGGCCCCGGTTTGGTGGCTGCAAAAACCTGCATCGAGGGACCAGTGCAGGTATTGAATTGCGTTGGGGAAGTTGGACGGAACTGACGGGATCGCTTGCGCGGGCGACCGGATCGGTTCGCTGAAGACTGAACGAAACGCGCGCGATCTATAATAGTCGAAATCCGATCTAAGGATTGTGCTCGACTATCGTGCCAGCATTTTTACGGTTTCATCCGTTGTCCAGAGGCCGTTTGCGATGTACCGGAAGTTGGTTAGCGCTGCCTGATATCCGTCGCCCTCCGGCAACTTGGTCGCTGCGATTGCATCGCGGACTACAGCCACTTCGAAACCTTCCTCCAAAAACTCGCGGACGTGGGATTCCACGCACATATTTGCAAGCATTCCGACGACGATGATTTGATCGACGCGCCGCTTGCGAAGCTGGAACGTCAGGTCATTGACCTGCGGGCCATAGAGTTTGTGAGGGGAGGCGATGATCGTTTTATCATCGTAGATATATTTCTTAAACGCCGGCAGGAAGTCCGCACCGGAACCTTCGAATCTTTCTAGTGTGTAGGGTCCTTTTCGGTCGAATATTCCCGCATCATGCTGGAATACCTCCAGGGGGCCTTGGACGCGCCATTCATGGTCCCAGTGGTAGTAGTGGTGCGGGGAGATCGCCACTACCATGCCCGCGGCCTTCGCCGAGGCGAATAGCCGATCGAGATGTGGAATGAGCTGATGCTCTGTAACGCTTTCTCCGACAACCGGCCAAGCCTTGCCTTTAGGATCCATGAAATCGATCTGGGGGTCGATGACCACCAGGGCTGCGCGGGAGGGGTCGAGAACCATGCTGCCCTTCTTCAGGGCGGGATTCGTCGGATCCGCATACTGAGCGGTCTGCGCGCGGGCTGCCGAAGGTGACGTCAGCTCGGCTGCGGCGCAGATGGCAATCACAAACAGGGAAGGATGACGATGATTGCGGCGATAGGACATGGTTTGCTCCCGCTATTCGCGTTGGTACGACTACTGAATGGCTCAGCACCGCAGTGGTCACTATCTTGCGGCGGCCAGAACCGGATGACGACTGGCTCGAAGTGGAGCGGAAGTGATACTTGGCGCTTAGCGTCGCGCGAAAACTGTAGCTTTCGCCATCTAATCTCGAACCAAATGGATAGATTAGACACCCCTTAGGGCCAGGAGGTGCTGCCGCATTGCATGGAATCTGCACGACACCAGCGGCAATCAGCCGGAATTGGTTTAGCTGATCTAGAGTATTTCCGACGATCGTTGACTGCGTGCACCGTTGTGGCTGATTCATCCTCCTTGATCGATGAGGTTGATGACGGTCCGTGCTCCGAGTGACGATCTGCGCGAGCGAGTACTGAAGTCTTCGACGGATGGCGTGTCGGCGCGCGGGTGGCCGCGAGGTTTGGCATTGGGACCCGGACGCCGATTCTGCTGGCGCCGGGAGAGGTGAGCCGACGGCGCGGCCAGAAGGCCGGCGACGCGGCTCGAACCTCGATGCGCACGAGGTGCTCAGCCTCAGGCTAATCGAGGTGAGCGAGGACCTCATGCTGAACGGGATGGCGGCACCGCTGCTTGCAGAGCACACCGTCGCGATCCGCCGCAGCGTGCGGAGTCTTGCTTCGCGGGGGTCTGGACGTTCAAAAAACGCCCATGCGCTGGAGTAGTAGCGTCCCGACATCCTGCATCGGCGCCGGGACTGGTTCGAGGCCCAGCCCGATAGCCTAGCCTTTGTCGACGAGGCTGGCTTGTCGACCAACGTGGCCCGCCTGCGTGGCTTTGCCTTGTACGGAGAAAAATCGCGGGATCTATCTAGTCGATCAGCGGGCTACGATGTTCCCGAACATACATGCTCCGCGAATGGCGCCCCTTGCAGGCGATGACCGCGCGTCCTGCAAGGGAATTCGCAACCTGGGCGAGCCATCCAGCGGTGCGCTCGATATGAAAACTGCGGACCCATTGGCGAGCCCGCAGTTGCACCGAGATCGGGATCAGGCGGCGTTGGTTAAGCTACTGACGCGCTAGATTGCCGGATCAATAATCCCACCAAACCGGCACCCAACGAAAGAGGTCGCCGTCAACGGCTACGCGACCAACGGACGGGAAGGGCATGTGCGTTGAGACCAACCACGCGCCCGTCTCCGCCAGCTCCCGCATTAGCTTCATCCTGACGCGGGTCGCTTCTTCTGGGTCGTGTTCGAAGCCGTTGTGCCACTCCGGATGGTCAAACGAGACGGGGAATATGGCATCCCCGCCGAACACAAGGCGGTTGCCGCCGGACGCGATACGGACCACGCTGTGCCCTGGAGTATGGCCACCAGTTCGAGCAACGACGACGCCGGGCGCTACGTCCTGCTCCTTTTCGAAAGTCCGCAACTGGCTCCGGTATTCGTCCAAAAATCGCCTTGAGGCGCTTCGGGCCGTTTCCACGAGCACCGGCGGCATGCCGGTGCGGGAGAAATCAGGAGCCTCCCAGAATTTTGCTTCGGCGGCCGACACGTGAATCCGCAGGTCGGGGCGCAGCTTCTCCTTAACGCCGTCCACGAGTAGCCCGCCGACGTGGTCAAAGTGCATGTGGGTTAGCACCACGTCCGTGACGGATCCTAGATCGATCCCAGCGGCCGCTAGCCGATGACCAAGCTGGCCCGCCCGCCGGAAGTCCGGGACCTCTCCACCGATCCCGCTATCGACGAGGATCGTCTGGCTGCCGCTACGGACGACGACCGCGTTCAGCGCCCAATCGAACACGTCGTGTGCAAGGAACCTTTCGTCCAGCCAGGCAGTCCGAATGACTGGGTCAGCATTGGTGGCCATCGACTCGGCAGGGGGCTCCAGAACCCCGTCGCTTATGACCATGACGTCTATCTCGCCGATGCGCACGACATAGCGCGACGGAACCAGTTCGTCCCGCTTCACGCCACCGGCGAACCCGGTCGTGTCCACTTTCATCCTTGTCTGGTGCTGCTCCATGGTTGTCTCCCGCTGGATGCCGTCGCCAAGGCCGTATTGGCCACTTTCGCCGCTGGCCACCGATCAACACGCGCTTACATGGAGGGCCATTTGCGACGACGGCACGATTGCGCAGCCACGGTCTAAACCGCCATCGAACGGAAGCTTAGGCCGGACCATGCGAAGGTCTATTTTGGGCTGGTTGCGAGCATGGCTGATCTCGCCAAGCGGCGGAAAGGCAGCCTTTCGCAGCGGAAAGCGTAGGAGTTCCTGGGCGTCAGCGGAACGGCCGCCGCGTCGAGCATCCTGCGCTGGCTGTTCGTCACGAACTCAGCGAATTCAGTGCTGGAAAAGCCAGACATGCGCACGCGACGCTGACCCGCGCCGCCGCTTTTGCGCTCTGACCTCTGCGGGCCCTGCCTATACCGACGTCGAGCTTCGCGCTTCATTTCGCGAGACGGACTACCTGAGCGGTACAGTGGCGAAATTGCCAAAATGCAAGAATATTGCTTCTCGTTCGCAGTGCAGATTGGGCCAGACAAGTTTCCCCCGAAACTTCTGGTCTTCTGGTTGGAAGGGCGAGCTGATGCGATCGGCAACGAGCAATGCTGTTTTCACATGCCGAGCGGTGCTCCCGCTTCGAACTCGGAGAGGGCGCAGGTCATCCAGATCGATGGCGAACCTCGGGGGAGCTTGGCCGGACGAATTCGCTCCATTGTTGCCGGTTTTCAGGGGCGGCTTCCGCGCAGTAAGCCGACCGGGCATCTGGACGGAAGTCCGAATGGCCATGCTCGCCAGCCAACAACATCATCAGGTTCTGTACGGATATGTCTATTCGACCGGCCACCTCGTCCGGTTGAACGGCGGCGGCCTCTCCGGTGCCCCCTTCCGGAGAGGCCGTCAGCTCGCCCCAGGGCCTGCATGACGCGATGGCTGCGCTCGAAACTGGAAAGGTCGGCTTTAGCGCACGCTTCCAGGGCCTGGCGGATACCGCCGCCGGCAATCCCCGCTTCTAGGGCGGGCATGTTTCCTCGATCATCCGAGCAGAAGGAAGGGTCGAGAATATCCTGTCCGTTTCCCGCGACATTACTCAGCTCAAAGAAGCCGGTGATCGGCAGCGTCTCTTACTGCTAGAGCTCAAAGCACCGCATGAAGACCGCATTGCTGTTATTCAGGCGACTGCAGATCAGACGCTCAGAGGCGGCGAGGAAACACCAGCCGCCGCCAAGGCATTCAGCGCCGCCTTGGGACTCTGAGCGCAGCGCAGGACTGTTGACGCAGTCAGATATCCGAGACGCAACTGGCGGATGTCGTGACAAACCTCGTGAAGCAGTCGTCCGACATGTCTACGTGTGCATATTCCCGCCCGGCACGGACTGCTCCATAACCCGCAAAATGTTTCGCGGTAGCGGCCACCGCCGTTGGCGCGGCAAGGTTGGCTGTCTGATAGCCCGCACCTTCGCCCGCGCGATCCCGTTGGCCGACTAGAGGGTCTTCTAGAGGGTCTTCACGCGGCCCTTCGAGCGGACGAGCCCAGCGCGGATCCCGCGCGATTCGATCATTGGGGCAAAGGTCAGGTCGATGCCTTCGACGGCGGATTCTTCTGCGGCTACGCGCGCCGTCGCCTCCCAAAGCACCGGGTCGAAGGCCGCCGATTCTCTGAAAGGACTCGGGAACATCGTTCTCCGTCCGTAAAGGACATCCAGCGAGAAGAAGAGGGGGTCTTCAGGCGCGAGCCTTCTACCGCATGCCGCTGTGCATCTCGGATGCGTCGGGTCCGACCAGGTCCAAAAGGCTGCCGACCTCGCCGTTTCGGATTCCATCGGAGGTCACTGGGGCAGATGTCGGGTCTGTCTGAACCAACTCGCCGCTCAGCATCGTGGGCTACCCAGCCCTCTCCATCAACGTCATCGCGCCGATATGGTCCATGCGTTGCTCATCGCTCTTCCCGAAATATTGACGTTATACGATTGAACGAATAAATCGGGGTGCCGCCGTCGCGACCAAGTTCTTTGGGGGGGCGTTTGTTTATTTTCTGAATCTGTCCGGCACTTCTGTTAAGAAGATTACAGTATCCGTTCGGATGTCTGCTCTTAAAGGACTGCCGTATGTCCCTTTAGAAGGGCTTGTCCGAAACGACCTGTATGATCTTCCGGCTCGTCGCATCTACCAATGCGACGACGTTTCCGTCGTAGATCAATATTCCGTAGCGGTGAGGAGGGCTTTCCCCGTCGACTCCGATAATGCGCATCGATCTCGGAATATAATCGCCTACGGATGGCGTTGAGCCTCGCGGAGAGACTAGGTCGCTGGCACGCACTGGCGACGGCAGGATAGTCATCGTGGATATGGCCAGCCCCAGGACAATAACCGACAGAGCGGTCGATATGACGATGGCGGCGCCTGTAGATGCAGACATCGGTCCCTCGCTTGCGTCTTTGACCGTCGAGTTCGGGGATAATGGCGTGAGGCGCCTCTCACCAGCAATCATTCGTGTGGGGAGGATCCTCAGGACGATCGTATAGGTCCGATGCTGTGATACTCAGCTTTTTGATGCGAAAAGCTTAGTGGCATGACTGTAGGCTGCGGAAGCCAGGGTTTGTTTGGCAGACCGCTTCCCGGATCTGGCCATGACGCAGTCGGTGCGCCGACTTCGGAGAGAAGCCGCAGACTTGGCGGACACTTTACGCAGGCCCCGATTCGGGCACGGCGGCCGGTCTCCCGCTTCGATCGAGTGCTGGCCAGATGGAGATTAGGATAGGTCCCTTAGCGACATTCATGCGGGGATCTCATCGCCAGATTGATGGGCTGAGCTGTCGGCCCCTAGTATACCAAACGCGCGACGACGCCCTGCACTTTAGCGACCGCGGATCATGTGACGATGAGGGCTCACGAATGCGCGGCTCCGCCGCGTTGTCGCCAACCTGATGCTCGGCAAGGTCATCCTGACGGCCGCGGCCGCGACTCCTAGACCTTGGGTATAGTTGAGCACGATCGGCGAATGAGTCATTTCACGGCGAGCCAGCTTCGCCGGGAAAGGCAGAGCTGTGTCCAAGACGCTTTTGGTTGCGGTCATTGACGATGACGAGGTGTTTCGCGAGGCCGTGTGCGAATTGCCAGCTGCGTGGGACTTCCTATGCCGCCCCTTCGCCAACGGGCCGTCCTTTCTCGATACTCCGGACTGTGCGGCGTTCGGATGCATTCTGGCCGGCCTTCGTATGCCGCGGCTCGGAAGTACGGAACTGCTGGGGGCGCTTGCGTCCCGAGGCATGCCAATTCCGATTATCATCATGACATCACACATCTCGGCCCACAGTAGGGCGCGAGCCGTAGCGGCCGGAGCCCTTGCGGTCATGCTCAAGCCGATATCTGAACGAGAGCTCGTTCCGCTCCTCAAAATCCCTCAGGCGCGTCCGTAAACTGCGTTACCCCTCGTCTCCTGGACGATGAGCCGCCATGATGACGCAGGGCATGCGGGTGAGCGGGCAGCATCGACGAGCCGCGTTCGATCGCGGCCAAGAATATCCGGCTTGCCCGTCACGTGCCCGTAACAGGCTGATAGCCCGATGGCAGGTCAGTTTACGCAGAGTTGGCCAAGGTGCTCCGCGCAGCCGGGCCGCGGGAATTGGCCACCATGGTGCAATGACCCATGCCAGTCGTTGAAGGTTGCAGCACAACCGACGCCGGCGAGGAAGTTGACGGTGAGGCGGTTGCATCGCGTGACAACGCGCCCAAGTTCATTGGGCAAAAGAACGAGTGCTAGGGCTCCTGACAGGCCTGCTTGACTCACTGCAAATCGTCGAAAGGGGGAACCGGCTCCATGTTCGCTATAGCGGCTTGCCGGTTCATTGGCGTAGCGATTATGCCATCGCTTAACGGACCGGCCACATAGAGCCGGAGCCAATCGTCAAACCGAGTAGGCGCGTAGCGAGGATGGCCCCCTGGAATCAGGGTGTCGTCTCGTAGGATTGCGCCAAAATACAAGGCTTGGAGATCTGCAACGACCATGCGGGGGTCCCAATTCGCAGTCAGGATTTGCTGCGCCAAGTCCGTCAGTCGGAACCGATCAGGCCCAGCGATCTCTACCTCCGTGTTTTGAGGATCACTCAACACGATATCTAAAAGCGCTCGGGCGACATCGTCGCCGGCGACTGGCTGAACCTGTGCGGAGGAGATGCGAAGTACCTCCCCGTCCGATCCACCCTCCATGATGCTGTTAAGGTATTCGTAGAATGGGGCGGATCGAACGATCGTATAGGGCAAATCGGACGTCCTAACGGTGTTTTCCTGAAACATCTTCGCCCGAAAGTACCCGCTTTCCGGCAGCCTGTTGGTTCCGATCGCTGAAAGGCAGACATGATGACGAACGCCGGCAGCCACGGCCGCGGGTAGCAAGTTTCGGCTTGATGCTTCGAAGAAGGCAAGCGCTGCCTCCTTTTCAAGAGAGGGGGAGTTCGAGACATCTGCGACGACGCTCGCGCCGGTGAGGGCATCGGGGAGCCCAGCGCCGCTAACTGCGTTTACGCCGGTTGAAGGCGATGCGGCGACCACGTCATGGCCGCGCTCGCGCAGCAGGGCGACAAGTCTCGAGCCAATCAGGCCCGTCCCGCCGAGGACAACGATTTTCATCGATCTCTCCCGCTTACGTCCATTCTTGGCGAATCCAGGGATCGGCCAGCTTCGGACCAAATCCTGCGGACGATCGTTCTGACGGTTCGTGTAATGCCGTTGGCGCCATGGTCTCGCGCATCGACGTGAGCGACGGATCGGTCATTCACGATAGCCCGGCCAAACAGTCGGGGCATTGCGTCTCCGCCTATCCGATAAGGTGCATCTGAAACGGAAAAATCTGTCTGACACGCCAGGCGTCCGGCCGCGATCCGCTTTCGCGAGCTGTGGCCGGGCCATAGCCTGCCCCGGAACTGGGCGGCGGGGCGGATCGCCGGCCTCGGCAGGGCGGCGGCGTCACCGCCGAGGAGGCCGGTGCGGCGCGTGG
This sequence comes from Hyphomicrobiales bacterium, assembly GCA_900473415.1. GTDB lineage: Bacteria > Pseudomonadota > Alphaproteobacteria > Rhizobiales > Beijerinckiaceae > Allobosea. Next base: position 8,983 of record UCLR01000062.1, on the reverse strand, counting down.
CGTCAGCTGACGAGGAATCGGGGGCGTGGGTCATGGACGTGTCCTGGGTCTGGGGCGTGACTCCTGCAGATTCCTGCTCTGCCGGGTCCCGACGCGAGATCTCCCGATCGCGGACGCGGCGCTCTCCGGCCAGTGAATGGATGATTACTTGGCCATTGCGCCCGCGATACTGCGCGAAGGGATAGGTCCGGCTCTCGTCTGGTTAGCCGGGACTCGGCTCAAGCATGAGTGACCGGTAGTACGGAGCGGGAGCCTGTTGGTCTCGTTCAGGCATCACTCCAGCCGAACTGCCCGAGCGTAGATTTCCATGAGGCGCGAGTTGGCGGCGACGATGGCGTCGTCAGGATCCAAGACACATATAAATGCCAGGCCATGAGTTCACGCCATTTAGCCTCGATCGCCAAGGATTTGATAGCCAATCAGCAAGGTCAGGGCTCTTGGCCCGCGGCTCTCGCCGGTCGTTTTAAGTTATGGTGATATGGCACTATTCGGGCCGCGCGAGTAGCCTACGCTTTGGTCGAGCCACTCCTTGACTTTTCCGGAGAGGAACACTCCCGAAATGCAATAGCGCAGCCTTTACGCAGCTGGCACCCTCGCACGTGAAGCCAGAAGTCAGGCTACGCAGGGGCCACAAATCATGAAAATCTTCATCAATGGTGGAACCGGCCTCATCGGTTCGAAAACAGCCGCCCGGCTACGCGACGGCGGGCATGAAGTCGTTGCCGCAGCACCGCAGAACGGCATCAATTCAGTGACGGGTGAGGGCTTGGCCGGGGCAGTGATGGGAGCGCAGGTCATCGTCGACCTTTCCAATTCGCCGTCCTACGATGCAGAGGCGGTGCTCGAATTCTTTAGAACATCGACGAGCAACCTAATTGCGGCCGCAAAGGCGAATGGGATCAAACACTACGTGATCCTCTCCATAGTTGGGACGGAGCGCCTGCCGGAAAATGGCTACTTCCGCGCAAAGTTGGCGCAAGAAGACATTGTCAAGAGCTCGGGTCTTCCGTTTACGATCGTGCACGCGACCCAGTTTTTTGAGTTTCTGGGCGCCATGTTAAACTCATGGACGGTAGGCGATAAGGTCGTTGTACCGCCCGCGCAGATTCAGCCGATTGCCGCCGACGATGTTGCCGACGTTATGGCGGAAGCGGCGATTGCTGCACCCCGAAATGGAACGCTTGAGATTGCGGGGCCCGAGCGCCTACGCATTCACGACGCGATCGCCAAATACATGACCGCAACGGCCGACACGCGCGCAATCGAAGTCTCTCCGAATGTTACGTACTTCGGGGGTAAGCTTGCAGATGCGACGCTGGTTTCAGATCAGGAGCCGCGCCTCGGCCGCGTAGATTTTGGTCAGTGGTTCGCATCTCAGACGCGATCGACCTGAAGGGCTTCGTCGGAAAGGCGACTTAGCTGGGAGAGGCGGTGGGCCATCGACGATCCGACGCCTCGCGGCCATGTCGGGTGAAAGTCTGCATTCGGTGCGGACAGTGGAACGCGGGTTACTAAGCAATATCTGGCACGCCATCATCGGCTTTGCCGACTTTCGGCGTGCAATGACACTCTTCACGCCCGATGGAGAGGGGATCGTTCCCCAGCTTGGCCGCTCAGCACGAGCATCGCGGACACAGCTCTTGGGAGCGCATTCGGCGGAGCCACTCAGCCGGCGAGGCGGCGATCAACGTTGAGGTTCGTCGCTTGGGCTGCCTGCCGGATTGGTTGTGCGGAAGGGGTGGGCATTCGGGCGGCCTCCCTCCATAGGCACATTGTCCTCCAGGATTGCTCGCGACGGCGCCGGACGCCCCCGGCCTGTGCGTCGGAACCAGGGTCAGATCGAGATAGCCAGGGAAAACGTGCCGTTGTGACCCCGCCGTCGGTGAAGGGCTCGGCCATGCCGGCGGCGCAGCGCGACGGCGGAGGTCGTGGTCTTACCATGCTACGTGCTGGACGCCGGCCAGGCCGTGTCGCTCGCGACGAGGAGCGGGCGCGTGCAGGCGGGCAATCTTGGTCGAACTGCCGGATTAGGCGATTAAAATGAGACGCTGCGGCTCGAGATCGGTCTGGGTCCGAAACAGTCGCGGCGCCGCTTCAGGATGTTGGAACGTTCCTGCTCCAGTGCATAGGTGGAGCCCTTTTGAAGTCCAACCCCACCACCAAGCCACGCACGCACACCGAGCGCGCTGCGGCGGATCGAGGCCGCACGCTTGGTCGTGCCGCCAGCTCGCACTCAATGTGAGATCCTTGCGCGCTTCAATCAGAGCGACGCTGCAGGACATGCAGGCGTCCAGGCAGGAGCTGCCCGCAGGCCTTGTGGGCGCGCCGTTCGCTGACCGAGCCTGGCCCGCGCGATCCATCGGATCGCTCTCGACTTTCCGATGCCGAACCGCGACCGATCGCGCTCGCAGACGCTACTTTTTGTCTGGGATCGTAAGCTCAGGATCTACATCGTCGACAACGAATACAGCTAGAATCTTGGCCGGCTGCGTCTCGCTGGCGTTGGCGCTGACGCGGTGATGGTCGCCAGGCAATTCCGTCCAATTCTGACCGGTCTGATAGGTCGTTACGCTGCCATTCCCGACTTGACTACGCACCGAGCCCTCGATCACCGTCGCATAGATGATGGCAGATTTGGCGTGCGTGTGGGCTGGCGAGTACCCGCCCGGCCCGTACTCAACCAGAACGCCCTTTATGGCTTTTCCTGGAATTCCGGGCACGGCATGCTGGTAGACCTGCGTAACTTTGGCGTTCTTGGCGCCGGCGAAAGTAACGCTCTTGTTCGTCGATGACTGAGCATTTGCACTGCCCGATGCGAGCATAAGGAATGTTGTGGCTGCAACAATCTTCAATTTCATCGAAGTTGTCCTCGTTGAGATGGGTTTACATACTCGTTGTCATCATCGCATTGCGCTGTTGTAGTTCAGAAGATCCGAACGGTATATTGCCACCGCGTGGCAGCGACTCTTCTGAAATTCTCGATGACGCTGCGGCAATTCGGAGACGCTAGCGCGCACCTGTCAACGATCTCCGCTGCTTCCGTGCGTCTACAGGGCCGGCGGAGTTCGCTGAGTGCCGCGTTCGTGTTGAGCGGCGCCACGCCAGCCTGTGCGACCTGCACGACACTGGTGCGCGAGTCGCAATAAAAGATATTGACGGCGTCCTTGGTAACGATTGCGCCCATGGCAGCACTCCTTTCAATTGCAAGCCGGCAATTGATGTCACGCAGTCTCTCTACGATTGCGTTGCCGCATAGAGTGACAATAGGACGGCGCCGAAGCTACTGAACTCGCGGCGGATGTTGGCCTTCCGATATGTCGAGCGACACTGAACCAAGGTCTAGGTCCGAAGGCTTCGCCCAAGGTTCGAAAACGTTGCTGGCTGACCTCGCACGCGATCGAAGTGTTGGCCGGCGTATTTGGCAGGATCATCTTCGTCGCCGGCGTTAGCCGACTGGGCCCTGATCCTCGATTAGGATTGGCCGCTTCGTAAGACGGGTCAACGCTCTACGCGCGAAGCGCATCGCCTAGGAGTTGGTTGAGGCCGACTAGCTCCCCGGGATGATTCCGCTCGACACAGAATCCGAGCCTACTTGCCCACGCCGCCGCCGCTGGTGGGGGCGGCCGATACGGCTGAGTTCAAACGATCAGCAGGAGGCTCGCATGGGGCAGCATCAGAAATTGAAGACCTTCGATACCTCGTCTGACGATAGGCCTGGGCTCGACGAGTTGGTTCCGTCGCGCTACGCGGTGCGCGTCGGCGAGATTGAAGCGCTGGTGGTCAGCGATGGAATTATCTGGATACCAGCCGTGGCGATGGCCACGAACGCTGATCCGGCAAGCCGGTCGGCTTGGCTGGGTGACCGGTTCCTGCCGCCGGACAGACTCGATTGGGCGCTAAACGCGTTCGTGCTGCGCAGCGGCAGCCAGACCATTCTCATCGATAGTGGGCTAGGTGGAGAGTACTCTGGTTATCCGCGGGCTGGGCAATTCGTCCACCGACTCGCGGCCGCCGGTGTCGATCTGGCTTCCGTGACCGACGTAGTGCTGACCCACATGCACTTTGACCATGTCGGCGGGCTCCTCGTTGACGGGGTGAAGGAACAGCTGCGCCCGGATCTGCGGGTCCACGTGTCTGCCGCAGAGGCAAAATTCTGGGAGAACCCCGACTTCTCCCGCACCGCGATTCCGCCGGAGTTTGCGGAGGTGATTCGGCGGGCGTCGATGCAATTTCTGGAAGAGTATCGCAGCCATCTGTGTACCTTCGAGGAGGAGCAGGGGGTGGCGCCGGGAGTGGTTGTCACTCGTACCGGTGGTCATACCCCTGGGCACAGCGTGATCCGCGTGACGTCCGGCGGCGAGCGCCTAATGTTCGCTGGCGACGCCCTTCTCCCGGCCTCGTTCGACCATCCCGAGTGGCACAATGGTTTCGAACACGACCCCGAGGAGGCAACCCGCGTTCGGCTCCGCCTGATGCAGGAATTGGCGGCAAACGGCTCGTTGGTAGTGTCCACGCACATGCCATTCCCCTCCGTCGGTCGTGTTGCGGCTGAAGGCAAGCTCTTTCGCTGGGTGCCGGCCTGGTGGGACTACTGACCAGTTGGGCAGCGGCTGCGCCATCCTGAGGCTAGCGCGCTAGGATCTAAGCTCAAACGCACAGACCGTACTCGGTCGGCTCATGGGAGAGGCAAGTTCCATGAGCCGTCTGTTTCGGTGGAACGGCGACCAGCTGTCCAAGATTTGGTCGCTTCTGCCGGGCTCCAGTCGACGACCGGTGTCTCCTCGTTCGGATCGAGGGCACGTGCTCCGATGCAGATTGCCGCTGGTGTGATTGTCCGGTGGGTACGGACCTCACGCGAGCGAACTTAGCCGTTTTCGATCGCTCGTCCTTCATGGCATCTGACAAAGCATCTACGCGGCATTGACGGATTAGTGCGCGCGGTGAAACCGCCACTCTGGGTCCATCGCGGTGGCTTGTTGCAGCAATCGCGTCACGGCTCTCAACATGCCAGGATCCGCAATGACGAGCGCCGTGCAGAGGCAGGCATCAAGCCCTCGGCGGCGTCGGCGACAGCTATGAAACACTGCCGCCGAGACGTTGCACGGACTCCAGCACCGAGCTGATCGATCGGCGGGGGCGGCGGCGACCCTTCGAAGTTGTAGCGTTTCGCGGCGCTGATTTGGGTAGGCCGGTTCGACAATCGCCAGCTGCGGGAGCCCGGCGGTAACATCCCACCGACGAAGCGGCAGAACGTCTACCAGGCCATGAGGCGTGAGCCAGCGATCGCGGTCTCGCTCAAGCGAAACGGCCTCCGGCGAACCGAGGACAGCTCACGGGAAAAATGCGGAGAGCTTTGCGTCGCGCCATCGTCGTACCTTCGGGTTCATCGTGCCGGGCCGTTCGCGCAAGGACATCCTTACAGCCTCGGCCGCGGGCTTCACGACACTCCCCGACCGAGGGCTTTTTTTGCGATGATGAGGCAAGGCGCAGCGACAACGAACAGCAGCACAAATGCGAGGAAAGCTTCATTGAATGAAATCGTCGCGACCTCCCGCTCGACTGAGCGCTGCAATATTGGCAACGCCGCCTTCGTGGCCGCGCCTGGCTCGAGCCCCCTGGCGACAAGCGAGCTCATCAACTCCTTCAGTCGCAACTCGAGCGACGCATTTCCTGCAGTCAGGTGCGAGGCCAGAACCGCACGATTTAGCGCGGTTTGGTGATCGATATAGGTTTGTAGCGTCGCGATGCCAATTAGGCCGCCGACCTGCTTCCCGAAATTGAAGAGGCCGATTCCAAACGGAAGTGTATCCGCAGAAAGACCAGTAAGCGCGACAAGCGTTAATGCGACGAAAAGCAAGCCTAATCCGAAGCCGCGCAGCAACAATGGCATAATCAGATCTGGGTGCCCGCTGCCGCTTGTCGATCCCGATAAAAGCCACATCGCAGCTGCAAAGAACAGGATGCCCAACGGGACCAGAGCGATTGGATTTGTGCGGATCTTGGATATCAGGCAGCCTGCAAACAGCAGCGCTGCTGCTAGTGTCGCGCCGCTGGGAAGCAGGAGCAGTCCGGCGTCCTCCGCTGTAAAGCCCAGGACATTCAAGGCGAATGCTGGAACGAGGAACGCGCTCCCTGAAAGCGCAAAGCCGGCGACTAGGCTAGCAAGGAGGCCGAAGCGGAGATTGGGATCGCCCAGCGGTGCTGCGATTGATAGTCCGCGCCTTGAAGCAGTGCGCTCCAAGGCTGCGAAAAGAGTTACTCCTATCGTTCCGACCGCCATGAACCAGATGATAGACACGTCATCGAGCCAATTGAGTCGACTCCCCTGTTGTAGGACGTAGCTGACGGACCCCATGGCAATCGCGAGGCACAACACTTGAAACGGCGGAAACCGAGCCGGCCCGCTGAGCTTCCTGCTTCCGTCAGCGCCGAGTAGAACAAGAGCTACGACACCAAGGGGGAGATTGCTGAGGAATATCCAGTCCCAGGAGAGCCGATCGATCAGCAAGCCTTGGAATGCCGGTGTCAGGGTCGTCGGGGCCATCACGGCTCCAAAAGCAAACAGAGCTTGAACTATCGGTTGATGCCGCCGAAAAAACCGGAAGAACAGGAGGGCCTGGCCGGCGATCAGCACGGAACCGCCGGCGAGGCCTTGAGCTGTGCGGCAGACAATAATTGCGACCGTGTCAGTAAACAGTGTCATCACGACAGATGACAAAAGAAGAGCAACTGTTCCGACCCGAAGGCAGGCGATGGGGCCCCATGCGCGCACGAAAAGCGGCGTAACGAGAAAGCTCGTGAGCTTCGCCGCTACAAAGGCGACGTCGAAGAGTGCAAATTCATCAGGTGTCGTGGAGGTTGCGCCAAGCAGGCCGATCCGGCCAATCGAAAGTCCAGTGCTCGCGATCGCGTCCATGACTGAGGCTAAGATCACCCCAGTCACGATCATTATGGCGCGAGTTTGCGCGCTTAATAGGTGAGGGGTCCTTGGAATGGAATGAGTCATCGGACCGACTCCACGGCTTAGGTGGGTTGCGACTAGGATTTGTGCTTCGATGGGAAGGATCAGCTGGCCCGGCCCACTTGAATCGAGACGTGTGCTGACAATCCAGGAACCAGGCGACCAAGCAGCGGATTGGAAGCCAGCCTGATTTTGACCGGCACGCGTTGGACCACGCGGATAAAGTTGCCTGTGGCGTTGTCTGGCGGCAAAATGCTGAACGCTGCTCCGCTGCCAGGCGCAAAGCTGTCGACGATTCCTTGAAGCTCGACACCCGGATATTCGTCAACGGTCACGCGCACCGGCTGGTTTATTTCAACCATCCGGAGCTGTGTCTCCTTGTAGTTCGCAACGATCCACACGTCATGAACAGGGACAATGTCCATGACCGCCGCTCCCGGAGCTAGGTAGCGGCCGGTTCGAACTTGGCGGTTACCTATCACGCCATTCACAGGGGCCCGTACGACGGTGCTTTCAAGATCGATTTTGGCAAGATCGAGCGCGGCCCTCGCCTGTGAAAGGGCCGCCTCGGCACCGGCCACCTGCGCGTCAAGCACCCTTAGTCTCAAATTCTGGGCCTGAACATTGGCAGTCGCGCCATCGAGAACGGCCTGCGCTTTGCTGTTGGCGGCTTGAGCATCGTCGAATTTTTGCTCACTTGCAGAGCCGCTCTGCCGCAGCGCGGCGTAGCGCTCGAGGTTTGCTTGCGTAAATTCGAGGTCTGCGACTGCAGATTGTTTCTGAGCGATAGCCTGAGCGATTAATGCATGCTGCAAATCACGGGTAGCAGAAATATTAGCAATCTCTGAGATTCGTATTGCAACGGTAGCTTTTCCCTGATCAACTTTAGCTCTGTAGTCTCTACCGTCGATGTGAAATAGTTCGTCGCCTTTGACCACGGTAGCATTGTCGCTCACTAGCACATTCGTAACATAACCTGACACTCTTGGAGAAATACTTGTTGTCTCCCCGCGCACATAGGCGTTATCAGTCGTTACTTCATGTCGACCCTGGGCATACCAGAGCCAGCTCCACCAGCCGCCGAGGGACGCCGTCGACGCAGCGACGGCTAAAATGGTGATCTTGCGGGCGCGACTGATCATCCCATTGGTCCTTCTACGGCAGACCTGCCTCGCAACTGCACCGCCGAACGAGGACAGAGATTATCCCGGTCTCCTTTGAGCTGGTAAGCTATTCAGAGGTCTAGGCTGATTGGCTCGGCGATGATCTCGTGAATATATTTCTAAGCTTTGGTATATGGGCTCCTGAACCTAAATTTCGAAGCCTTTTCAAACATTGTGTCTTAGGCTGCGCCGCAGATCGTATCTCTTTGTCTGACATTCTAGCTAGCAATCAGCTTGGTCTCAACCGCGTGGATAGGGATTCAAGTGACTTGCTTCGTCAGATTGCAGGTTAGAGGCGGCGACAACTGGCCGACGGCAACGGGCCGACGGGATTGCACGCAAGATGAAAGGGTGCAGGCCATGGCACAAGGTATCCAGAAGGTTGATGTCGCAAATTTCCTAGGAGAGCTCGCGGACTTTCTTAGATCAGCGTGGGCATCGAACCTGCGGGTGGAAGTTCGAGCCGATCCCGATTTGCCTTCGCTGCTGTGTGATTATCTCAGCCTACAAACGGCGGTTTTGAATCTGGCCCTTAATGCGCGCGACGCGATGCCAGAAGGAGGTGCACTCGCGATATACGCGAGCGCGATTGAGCAGCAGGCTGCCGGCACTTCAATCGAAATTCTGGTGATCGACAGCGGTATTGGAATGTCCGAGCAGACGATTTCCCGTGCCTTTGAACCGTTTTTCACGACAAAGGCTGAAGGGCTTGGTGGGACCGGGTTACCTACGGTCCGACGTTTTGCCGAAGAGCTTGGGGGAAATGTCACAATCGAAAGCGCTGTAGGCGCAGGAACGAAGGCGATATTGCGGTTGCCCGCAGCGTTCGGGGCGATGGACTAGGTCACATACCCATAAA
>UCLR01000064.1 GCA_900473415.1 Hyphomicrobiales bacterium | reverse complement strand
ATTTTAACTTTGCGCCTACACGAGCTGTTCGCATAACTTTCATTATGGAACTTAAAAGATGGTTCCCCGCGCCGACGCCGTGATCAACGGCCGGAAACGCCACCTTCCGGCGGCCAGCTACCGGTCTCAGATCACCGCCTTCAGAGGCCGCCCGTCAGGCAAGGAATAGCCATTGGCACGCCCTTCGTTGATGAGAAACCGAATGGCCTCGCCGACGGCATCCCCCTGGGCATCGCGCCCCTCGGAATAATGCGCGCGCTGCTCGTGCTCCAGTCCCTTGTTGCGGAGCAGCCATTGCTTCTGCGTCATGCAGCGGTCTCCAGACATGAACGCAGGCCTCGGAAAAGAAGAGCCCCGCTGCGGCGGTCAAAGTGAGGATCGGCGCGGATCGGAGCGCGCCATATTCAATATTACAGCCTGCCCGGCCTCTCTGAAAGGCGCATCTGACGAAGCCGCCGACCTGATGTTCGGCCAAGAAGCCGCCCGGCATTGAGTTCCCGGCCTCACAGGCTGCCGAGCAGGGTGTCATCAAGCAGGCGGCGTGCGCTGCTCCAGCGCCGCCGTGCGACGGCCGTAAGGCGGCTCATGCGATAACGTGATCCGGTGTGGTGCGGTGCGGTCTCGCCGCTGAGCAAGATCGGCTCTCAACGCATGACCAAATCAGAAATTGACCGATCGGCAGGTAATTCATGCTCTAGGTGCATAACAGAGGTGATTTGAAGCCTCTACTGCGGCAGGCTTGCAAGTTTATATGCAACGCACAACGAGATCGTCGCTGTGGGCACCGCCCCGGTCCGGAATATTCGCCAGGGAAGATCACCATGTTCGTCACCATGATCGCCGCTAAGATCCGCGCGTTCCTCCTCTATCGCCAGACCGTTCGCGAGCTCTCCCGTTTGACCAACCGTGAGCTCGCCGATCTCGGTCTGACCCGCTCGGAGATCAGCTTCATCGCCCGCTCGCACGCCGCGGCCTGAAAATACTGGGTCGAACCACCGCGCCACCGGGCGCGGTGTGCTGCAAGTCGTTTCCCGACGCTCATGTTTCCCCTCCCCTTGAGCTTCGGTCGAAGAGCGAATGCCCGCCATCAGGCGGGCATTTTGCGTCTGGAGGCTATTCCCGCTTGAGTTGGCCGCCGGCCAGCCCAACCGTCCACGCGGTTGTCTCGCGGGTTGGCGTACTCCGGGGCAGGACGCCTCAGGCGACTGTGTCCGCCAGATGGCGCAGCCGATCATTTGTCTCCATCAATGAGCAAGTCCGGCGCTACCGTCTCAATATCGACGGTGGCTCGTATGCGACGGCTGGACTGCCCGGTCCGTTAGACAAAGCCGACGTATCGTTGTGCGCATGGCCCGCGTCGCCGGAAATGAAGCGGCCTCTTCATTGCGCATGTTTGATACCTCAGGCCGTTGACCGCCCATCGCATTCCCTCATGATCGCTCGCAGGGGGGAGCGATGGGCGCGTTCAGTGCTTTGGTCGCTTGGTTCACTGGCCGAGCGAAGCCAGAAGTAGCGCTGGTTGAGCGCGACTTCATGCGCACCTGCACATCGGTCAGTTTGATCCTTCAGGACGCGCTTTACGACGCTGAAGAGGAAGAGTGGACCCACAGCCGGGCCTGCCTCGCGAGCGCCACCCATGCCTATTTCACCTATGCCTTGTGGAACTGGCGATCCAACAGGAATGACGCCGCGTTCAATCGTGCTCTGGATCGACAACTCGAGCGCTTGGCCGAGGATATCGCCAGGCATGAGCGTATTCATCGCGAAGCCATCGAAGAGGTCGTGCGAATATCACTTCCCGTCCTGAAGAGAGCCTACGACGCGATGGGTTCCAGCGATCCCCAGACAGCCACGGACTTTCCGTTCATCCTGCTGCATCACCTTCTGAAGATCGTCATTGACGAGCGCGCCGCTAGTTCACTGGCCTTCGATCCCGACATCGCGATGCGTTTGGTCGGGGTCATGTCAGAGGCGGTCGCGGCCTTGCGGAGCTCACGCGCGCGGTAATCTGTCGAGCCCGAAGAGCTGCTGCCTCATTTGACGCCTCGAACAGTTTGCTTGCGCCGGCCAGGACGCGGTAGATCGCGCCTACGTCGACACTGCCCAGCGCATCAAGGGTGCGTCCTTCGTGCTCGACGGCGAAGCATGTTCAATGGGGAAACTGTGTGACCTTCACGACCTTCCCAGTGACGTCATAGGTGGTCCATTCCCCGACCTGTTTTCCGTTCTTGAAATGGCCTGAGCGCAATTTGCTGCCATCCAGTCTGAACCACTCCCAGTACCCTTCAAGCTCACCGTCCATCATGTGGCCTTTGGCTTTGATGCTTCCATCCCTGTGGCGGTCAATTCTTTCCTCCATGCCTTCTATAATAAGACATTTGACGAGAGAATACCGTTCAATTTCTGCGAGACGCCGTGGCCGTGAGGCGGTGCTGTCAACCTTCGACCCCAAGTTGTAGCGGCTTGCCTGCCCGTCGCGCGTGACAAAGCTCACCGCGAGCAATCAGCCCGCGACGCGGCGGCCGGGAAAGCGGTAGGCCACAGAATGACGCGCCCCACCATCGTGTCCTCCGGCTCCCAAACTGACGTAGGGGCAACGCAGGCGGCCGCCCCAGAATAGCGAGGTTCTTCGAGCTGAGTTAATCGATGTCCAGCAGCAGGCGATGAGCGCAAACTGGGCCAACCGCCCACTAACATTCACCCCGGGCCTCTCGACGGGGGCGGATCACATCTTGCACGTGCGGCGGTGCTCGCCTCCAAGCTGAGAATGCAACGCGCTCAGGCCAGCCTCGATTCCTTCGAGCGGGCGGGGTCGCCGGCCGCGCTGGTGGGCGGCACGGGCAGCGTGGTCGACTACAGTGCTCCGGCCTCGCTCTGAAGTGACGCGCAAGGCCTAATGGCCTATGGAGAGCATCTCCCCATTCCTTGTCCGTCGGCTGCCCCGACGCTAGATTCCTGAGAAGGTCTGGGGAGACATCCAATGTTGCTGAAATTCCGGCAGCTCGCCGTCGCGAGCGCAATTCTACTCGGCGTGAGCCAAGCGCAGGCAAAGCCGCCGACCACAGATGCCGAGCGCCGTGCTGCCATGGATACCGTTGTATGGCGCGACAACCAGGTCCTCACCTTGCCGATATCGGGCGGCGTGCTGCACGCACCGAGCGGCTATGGCCAGTTGCTCGGCAAGGATGCCGCGACTGTCTCGGAGGTCACGAATGGCGTCGATGCGCCCAGCGGCACCGAAGCGATGCTCTACGACCGAAAGGACAAGACCATCGTCTATTTCCGCAAGCTCGGCAGCGGCTACGTCAAGATCGACGACTGGCCGACCGTCGATGCTGACGCCATGCTCAAGGAAATCAAGGAGAACACCGAGCGCAACAACGCCCTCCGCAAAGAACGCGGCATCAGTGCAATCCATGTCCAGGATTGGCTGCAGCCGCCCCGGCTTGATCTCAAGAACCATTCCGTGCGCTGGACGGTGGACGCCGTTGAGGAAGACGGCTCGTCGTTGGTCAATAGCGTTGCCTTGGTCCTTGGTCGGGACGGCTATGAGAGGCTCACTTGGATCGGCACCAAGGAACAGTTTTCTGACAGCGTGCTCAAAGTCGGCCTCGATAGCTTCGCCTTCGCCAACGGCAAACGCTACGAAGACTATGTCGAGGGCGACAAGATCGCCGAATACGGCGTCGCCGGCCTCGTCGCCTCGGCCCTGGGTGTGAAGGCCGCCTCGAAGCTCGGCATCCTGGCCTTCCTCGCCGTGTTCGCGAAGAAGGGCGCAGCCCTCATCATCATTCCGTTCGTCGGCATCTTCGCCTGGATCCGGAAGAAGCTATCGCGGCGGGAGGCTTAGGGTGGATGCCGTTGAGACCGGCCCACGCCGATATTTGAGCCCGTTTCGTTCGCCTTTTCGCAACTTCGTTGCGCATTTTGTTCCTCGCGGCCGCTTGATATTTCTGATGGCTTCACCTATCCTTTTTATAGGTAAAGCCGAACTATTGAGGGCCTATGGCTGTTATCGTTGAACTCACCCGCGGACAGCCGAAGAGGCTTTCACGGCAGGGGTTCAAGGAAGCGGTCTGCCGGCTACTCGATGAGGGGGCGATAAAGGTTGTGCGACATCTGGCGCGCGATCACCCGGAGCGAGCGATTTCGCTGTTGCAGATCGAACAATGCCTGCGGAAGGGGACCGTCCAAAGCGACCCTTTCCTCAATCAGTTCGGCAACTGGCAGAGCGAAATCTTTCGCCATATGGCCGGCCACGAACTGACCGTCGTGGCCGCCATAGAGTGGGACGAGAATGTAATCGTAATTACGGCGTATGTACCGTGAGTAATTGGGGGAGAAGGAGGATACGATGAACTACCAATACATCGAATCCGGCCTCGATAATGTCTGGCTCGAGAACGGGTTCACAATCGAGCATCACCGGAACTACGGCGAGCTCATCTCGATTTCCGACGTGCGAGGATTGCACCAAGCTATCGGCCGGTGGCTGGTGGCTCAGCCGCGTCCACTCGTCGGCGCCGAGTTCCGCTTCCTTCGGGTTGAGCTGGATATGTCCCAGAAGACGCTCGGCCTGCTCCTCGGCACCACCGAGCAGTCCATCGCAAAGTGGGAGAAAGCTCGCGACAAGCCCGTCGCCAACAAGGCGGCTGAGCGGCTGCTGAGGCTTGCCTACATCAACTACCTCGACGGCCGGCCGGAATTCTCCACGGTCATGGACCGCCTCACGCAGTTGGACGCGGACATCGCCGCTCGTGAACTGCGATTGGAGCGAGACCAGACTGCGCACAAATGGGAACTGGCTGTAGCGGCCTGATCCTCCCCAGCGCCCGGCTGACGAGAACCCCGCCCGTCCAGGCGGGGTTTTTGTTTGCTCTCCACCGATCACCGAAGAGGCCTTGTCGCCTGATCCGTCAGCGCGCTGACGGCAGGCTCAGGCATGTCCGACCGACGAAGCAGAGACCGCGCCCACGGGCTTTGCAATTCACGGAGGACTGAGATGATCCAGCACGGCACCGCCCCCTTCCTTGAGTGCTCGAGCAAGGGTGAAAAGCGGCTCTCGGCCTTCAGGGCGTACATCCGCCGGCGCGGCGGCCGCTCGATCGAGGAAATTTATCAGGCTGCGAAGGTCTTCGAAGGCGGCTTGACCGGCCTGACCTGGCGCGAGGCTAAGGGCAAGAAGGCGCTGAACGCCGACGCCGTTCGCGCTCTTTATAGCCAGCTCTGAGTGGCGCATTCGCTGCGCCGCGCTCGGCGTCCCAGCCTAGCAGAGCAGGTTCCTCACGGCATGAGTCGAACGAAGGCGCTCGTACGCGGCGACGATTTGCTGGATCAGCGGCAAGCGGGACCGATCCAGGATGGATACGGTGAACCGGCCATAATAATTCCCATTCTGGTCGAGGATCCGCAGCCCCTCGCCTACCGGGTTCCATGGGCTGTTTGTCTCCACAACAGAGCCGTACGGTCCAACCACGTTCCAAATACTGTTGTCGTCGACCACTGAGCCGTAATCGCCGACCGGATTGCAGACCGAAGTCTCATCGGTCGAACGGCAATTCAGACAGCCCGCGAATTTCCGACCTGTCTCCCCATCAAAGAGAAGCAGCGCTTCCGCCGCCGCCACAGGCCCCTGATGCAGCATGGCCAGTAGCGCGATCAGAGGTGCGACACGGCGGCGCGCAAACAGCATTCACGGAACTCCTCTGGCGTTGACGCAGGCGGTCGGACCAACGGCCTGATTTGGCGAGAGATTATGACCGGAAGCAAGCGCCAGCTGAGGCAGCCACGAATAGCGCCGCCGAGCCGCTCAAAGCTCTTCGAGACCAGGAAAGCGAAACCCGGATTGGGTTGAAATCCCAAGAGGAACGCGCCGATGGCCCTCGACACCACGTCGACCTTCGGGACGTTGATGTCGTTGACGAAGTAGAGCCGCCGCGCCGTCAGGCGGGCCATGTAGGCGGCCTGCTCACGGTGGTTCATGCGATTGAAGGTGCGCCGGCTGTACACGACCGGCCAGGATCGCGTGATCTCGGCGACGGCCCAATGCAACGACGGCCGCACTGCGACGCTTCGCGCCAGACTTGAGCCCGATCTCGTTTCTGCCCGCGGCACCGCCCAGATGTCGGACGGCACCACCGCGCAAGTCGGCGTCGGCAAGCTGGCCGAGGGCGTCGAGACCGGCAAACCCGCGCCGTCCGCCATTGTGGCGGCCGCCCTCACGAGCAGCGAGCGCAGCGCAATCCTTGAAGCGGTCAAGTCGACCCTCAAGGACCCCTACTCTGCCGTGATCTCATCGGTCTCGGCCAAGAAGAACGCCGGAGGCACGGTTATCGAAGTCTGCGGCCTGATCAACGCGAAGAACTCCTTCGGCGCCTATGTCGGCAACCGCCCGTTCTTCGCTTTCGCGACCAGGACCGCAGGGGTGCTCACCGTCAGCCCAGGCATCCTGACCATCGCCAACGAGCCCTACGAGCTCGAGTTCGTCCGGCAGAAGTGCAGCGCGTAAGCGGATAGGGACCCGACGGGGCTGCGCCGCTGCGTCAGCTGACCGTCAAGGCGGGCTGATGGTCGCTGCCGTCCTCTACTGGCGGCAGCGAATAGCTGGTGCTGCGACCGCCACCGGCATCTTTCTCCAGAGCCCCCAGCGCGAGCAGCAGGTTGATGTCGCGAAGTGCCGTGTCAGCCGAGCACTTCTCGATCAGCGCGTACTTCTTGTTCGTCAGCTTGCCTTCGAAACCATCCAGCAGACGGTTGAGGATGTCGCGCTGGCGCTCGTTAATAGCCGCGCCCGCAAAGCGTTCCCAGAAGCGCGCTTTGCGCGTGACGGTCGCTAGTATGTCCTGCGCCCCATCAAGCGCCCGACCGAAGCAGCCCAGGAACCACTCGATCCACGGCGTGATATCGAGGCCGTCCTTCTGCGTCGATTCCAGCATCCTGTAATAGGCCGCGCGCTCGTGCCGGATCTGCGCCGACAGGCTGTAGAAGCGCTGCGACGACTTCTCCGACCGCGCGAGCTGCATGTCTGCGATCGCGCGCGCGATGCGCCCGTTGCCGTCGTCGAAGGGATGGATCGTCACGAACCAGAGATGTGCCACGGCGGCCTGCAAGACCGGATCGATGGCGCGCTCGCTGTCGAACCAGCGCAGGAAGGTATCCATCTCGCCCGCCACGCGCGCAGCTGCCGGTGCTTCATAGTGCACGCGCTCGCGACCAATCGGCCCGGATACGACCTGCATCGGACCGGTGCTATCGGTGCGCCATCCAGCCACCGTAATCTTGGCCATGCCGCTGCGGCCGGTCGGGAACAGCGCCGCGTGCCAACCGAATAGCCGATCCTCCGTCAATGGTTGATCGAACCGGCCGGTGGCGTCGAGCATCATCTCCACGACGCCTTCGACATGTCGGTCCGCTGGCGTCAACGCGCCGATATCGAGGCCCAGCCTGCGGGCGATCGACGAGCGCACCTGATCGCGATCCAGGATCTCACCCTCGATCTCGCTCGACTTCACGACGTCTTCGGTCAGCGTCGTCAGCACAGCCTCATTGCGCAGCTGGAAGCCGAGCCCGCGCATTTGCCCAAGCAGTAGCCCTTGCTGATGCCGGACGCTGGCCAACGGCGCAGCAATCGCCCCGCTGTCCCAGTCAAACTTCGGCCAGTCGGCCTGTTCATGGATGTAGGTCATTCACCGCATCTCCTGCGGTGAATATGGCCGCTATTCACCGCAAGCGCAAGACTAAACACCGCACAATCTGCGGCGAATAGACCCCTTATTCGCCGCACCCTGCCGACGGTCCCCTCGTCGGTCAGTCTTCACGGGACGGGTCAGATCGAGACCCGAGATATCGAAATCCCAAGAGGACTGCGCCGATGCACCAGATCAATGAAGACCAGGTCAACGACGATCTCCAGGTGGTTTGCCAGGACAGGGCTTCGGCCAACCGGTTCATCGCCCGCGTCATCCAGACCGCTCTGCCGATCGCGCTGCGCGCTGCCGCCAAGCTCCACCCCAATGCCGTCCAGCGCGCTGCCATGGAAGCGACTGCCGATCTCTGCGAGCGGGACGCCACGCGCGACGCGGCTATCGCGGTCGCTGCGGTAGCTCAGCGCGCCGAGACATCTGTCACAGGCGATGCCTTCCGCAAAGCTGGCCTCGACATCAGCCGGTTCACCCAGCCGCAGATGCGCCGTGACCACGAGACGGCCCAGCGAACCGATGATCCGGTCGGCTGGTCTAGGAAGATGCGCGCCGAACTCCTCATCAATGGCTACGGCCGGATCGACGTCGTCGAATGCGATGGTGCGATTGAGATGTCGGTGCTGCTCGATCTCCGATCCATCGAGGTCATCGACGATCTGGCCCGCTCCTGATCATCGATCTGCGCCGAGCCGCCCAAAGAAAAAGATCGGGTCCCAGAACCTCGATTTCGCCATTCAATTGCATTACAAATGGAGATCCATTCGGAGGTCGACATGGCTGCCAACGCACTTGTTCAGACGCGCATCGACGCCGAGATCCGCGACAGGGCCTCGGCAGTGCTCGAAAGCATGGGTCTGACGGTGTCCGATGCCGTTCGGATCCTCCTCACGCGCACCGCCAACGAGGGTATCCTGCCCCTCGAGCTTGTCAGCACCAGCGAGGCACATGACGCCTGGTTCCGCGCCAAGGTGATGCAAGCGCTCGAAGATGACCGGCCCGATGTTCCCGACGAACAGGTCCGGCAACACTTCGCGGAGCGGCGCGCCGCAGCTCTGCGCAAGGGCAACCCGTGAGGCTGGCCTGGTCTGTCCTCGCGCTCTCCGACCGCGCCAACATCTTCGACAGAATCGAACAGGACAGCCCAAAGGCGGCTGTTGCCATCGACTTGCAGATCGAAATGGCGGCCGACCGCCTGCTCCAGTTCCCGCATAGCGGGCGCCCTGGGCGGGTCATGGGCACCCGCGAGCTTGTCATCACAGGCACGTCCTATATCGCCGCCTATCGCGTTACTACGGATACTGTCCGCATCCTGCGCGTCCTGCACGGAGCCCAGATCTGGCCAGACGATTTTTCCAAGACCTAATCTGGCCATCGTGTCGATTGCGACGAAGCCCGAGCCTCTGGTTGTCTCGTCGCTCAAGAAAGCAGCGCCGGAATCGCTTGCCCCGCCGCGCCCCCGGATTGGGTCGAAATCCAGGGCTGTTGAGCGAATCCTCGCCGCGATCGGTGCCGGCTTGGCCATTGATAAGATCGAGCGCGCCACTGGCGCGAGCCGCTTTGTTATTGGGTCGACCGCAAAGCGGCACGGATTGACGGTGAAGCCCGCTGAGAAGCCCGGCCCGAGCAAATTTGAGCAGAGAAAGGCCGCGGCCACTCAATTCTGCGAGCAACTCGACAAGCTCTCAAACGTCATCGTCTTGATAAAGTTGGGCCGGAGCCTCGACGAGATCATCCGCTCATCCGGTTGGAGAGCTGAGGAAATCAGGGCCACGGCCGAGAAGTATGGCCTCTCGATCCAGATCCCAAATGAGCGCCGTGCGCCGCATATCGCTGACCGGCAAGCTCGGCCTCGTCGCGCTCCCGCTCTTCAGCCTACCAAAGCGAAGATCGAGCTTCTCGAAGCGCCCGCTGCCAGGCCATGCGCACGCTCGTCGAGGCGCTTGAGCCGCTCCTGCCGGAATACAGCGTCTTCAAGCCGCACGACGAAGACGAATGGCTCTTCTACGGCGTCTCCGTCTCCGACGTGCACCCGGACCTCTTCAATGCCGCCATGGCGACGCTGCGCGCCTCTGGAAGCGCTGAGGTCAAGGCCGCCATCGCCAAGCTCGGCGATGACCTGCTCACCGAACTCGGCGCCCAGGCCCAGCTCGTCAGCCTCTCGGCTAACCCGTGGAGGAAGGACGGCAAGGTCCAGTTCTCCGCGACCATGTCGACCGATGGCAACGCGCTCGACGAGCCGACCCGCAATGCTTGCCTGTCCAACGCGCAGGCGCTCTACCGCGAATACGGCCTCAGCGTGCCGAACGGCCGGGACTGGCACCTGCTGCCCGCGGCCGACGTCCTGAAGGCCGCCGAGGGCCGCCGTAGCAACGACCTGGTCAAGATTGCCAGCTGGGCGGTCAAGAGCTTCGGGCCGGAGGCGACGGTCTCCTGCCACTGAGCAGACCGTCAGGCCGCGCGGCGCCGGGCCGTCATGTCCGATCGACAAGGGAAATCCGGGCGAACCCGGATTGATCCAAATTCCCGAGAGGACCTCGCCATGACGAGCCATGCCATGATGACCATCGACGAGCTGCTGCGCGAGACTGAGCGCTTCGTGGCCGGCGGCAGAGACAGCACGTTCTCCGCCCTGTTCGATTCCTCCGATCGCACCGGACTGCCGAAGATCGCGATCGCGGCCTATCCACACCCACATTTTTTTGGCCCGGTCGATGGCTTTAATTACAGCCCCGCTACCATCTGGCCCAATCTGAGTGCCAACGGGGATCTGCGAGACCTGCTCGAAGAGATTGGCCAACGCATCTTGCAGCAGAAGGGATTTCCCATCGTCTCCCTGCTCTGGAACACCGGTAACTCGGAGAAGCATCTCAGCATCGAGCCCGGCGGCCGGGAGATGTCGGACGAGATCGTCAGGCGTATCGGCTTCGCGGAGGGGCTGAAGCCTTGACGGCTCCCGCTCCCGGCACCAGAGAAGCCCGCGCCTTACCGGCGGGCTTCCCATTTACCTGATCAACCAATCCCTCGGCGCGCTATTCCTTCGCCTGATGGACAGAAATCCCCGCGCTCCACGACAGTGTCATCATCGAATCGAAGCAGGCGCCTATCGCCATGAAGCAACTGACCCCCGAACAGGCCAAGAGTGTCCTCGCTGCCATCGACTTCGGCATAGCGGGCTCGGCCATACACGAGATCGACCGGCATCTTACGGTCAACG
This sequence comes from Hyphomicrobiales bacterium, assembly GCA_900473415.1. GTDB lineage: Bacteria > Pseudomonadota > Alphaproteobacteria > Rhizobiales > Beijerinckiaceae > Allobosea. Next base: position 8,019 of record UCLR01000064.1, on the reverse strand, counting down.
AAGCCATCCGCTTCGGCCTCGGCATGGCCGAGTACCTGGAATCCGAATACACGGAGTCCGAATTCCTGACCGCCGACTTTCAACAGCACGACCCGCCGGCACCGGCATGCATAAGCCCCGCGCTGCTGCATTTGCTCGGAACCCTCGGGAAGGGCCACTGGTCATCCAACGCAGCGCGCGCTGCCGGCATGCGCCGCCTGGTCCTCGCCTGCCTCAACTCAGCCGCCTATGACAGCGGCATCCTCCGGTTCACCCTTGGTGAGAGCCTCGCAACCTACGCAGTTGGCAAGGCCCTCCCCAAAGCGCTTCGCGCGGCCGCATCGCAGCCGATCCATCCGGTGCATCGCGACGGCCTCATGTACGCTGCCGCCTTCTGCGAACTGGATCAGACCGTCGCCGCGAACAACATCGCGCTGCGCGTCGCCCTGGAAGCCCTCAACTCGTTCAAAGAAGAAGAGGGCCCGGGTTGGCGCGCATGCAATGCCGCCGCCGACGCCTGCGATATCTTCGTAAACGATGACCATGCCGAGGATAGCTTCGACAACCTCGGCATCATCGACATGAGAAACCTCGACGGTGAGGACAGTTCGCTCGCCGTCATCCCCATCAAGATCGACGAGGACGAGATCGAATTCACGATCGTCGACGCGGTCCTGACTGTCGCGGTCGCCGCAGATGCCGTCTTCCATGCCGGGGGCCTCGATGGCGCCCAGAACCGAGACGACATGCTCAACGAGTTCGCGGCCTTTGTCATCGACCAGGTCAAATCCCTGCTGCCAGATTCAGCCATGAAGTGGCTGCCATTGGCTGAGATCTGAACACCTCCATCCGGGTTACGCCCGCTCAAGCCCCGCCCTCATCAGGCGGGGTTTTCTTTTGGCCCATCGGCCAATCCCTACGAACCGTGGCGCGCTGCATGAAGCGTTGGAGAAGCCGGTTGGGGTGAGGAAGGCAAAAATCGTGGGGAGCACAATCCCCGGAGGCGGATGAATCTGGAAGGGCAGAGCAGCTGCGCCGGCGCGTCGATCAACGAAGGAAATCTGGGCGAACCCAGATTGATCGAAATTCCCAAGGAACAGGCCGATGCTGACGATCGAACCGACCGCGCAGAACATCAACCACCTGATCAAGACGATGCTCGCTCAGGCCCTGCGCACGGCGGCCTCCGCTCAGGTCCGCGACGAGCCCAAGACCCAGATCCTCGGCTGGGCCGAGGAGGTCGAGGCCAAGGGCGATGCCGAAGCTGCGATGAAGGCCGTCGTCCTGACTAGCACGATGCTCCCGGTCGACCCCTTCCACCCGTCGCCCAGCTACCTGCGTGCCGCCAACGCGATCGCCGAGGAACTCGTGCAGGCGAGCCAGCATCTCAACCGCGGTGATAAGCGCCTCGCTGGCTTCTCCCTCAACCTGGCCATCGAGGACGCCGTCGATCTCGCGGGGAACGCCACCCCGCTCGGCCAGACCTTCTCCAGCGAGGCCTTCGAGCAGGCGCTCGCCGCCGGCCTGCCGCAGGCGTGATCTGCGGAAGACCCGCCCTCACCCGGCGGGTCGACCTCAGACCGCGCGCCCTGGGTGCTGATCATTCCGAAAAGGACCAGACCATGCCGACCATCGCCATTTCGACCGACCACATCTGCGACACGGATGTCTCGAAGCTCCTGTCTCTGATCGATGAAGGCATCTCCGACACCGCCGCCAACTGCTTCGAGCAGGCGATGCAGATCGCCGTCGACTACCCCTTCGACATTGAATCCGACTTCGACGATGACGAAGCTGCCCCGGCGCTGCTCAATCTCCTCAGCACGGCCGCTTGGTCTTCCGAGGGAGCACGCGCCAAGGGCATGCGCCGATTTGCTGTCGCCTCGATCGGGGCAGATCAGCTGTCCTGCGAGCTCTGGATGGATCCGCTCTTCACTCACGTCATCAAGAACGACATCGCCTCGGCTGCCTCGCTTCTCTGCGCCAAGGCCCCCAGCGAGGCCTTACGGGTCGCTCTCGCGTCGGACACCGCCCGCTGCAAGGCTGAGGGCAACAAGGCCGCTGTGGCCGCGCTTCGCGAAACAGCGGACTGCTGCCTCGACGCCCTGCTGAAGGACGGTGCGGGTCGCTCCCTCACCGAAGCCTTCGCGCACCTCGAGCATTGCGCCGACCTCATTGGCCGCGCCCTCGAAATGGGCGAGACCATGTATGCCGTCAACAACCTGTTCTTCGCCGCCGCCGACGCATTCATTGCCACCCTCGGCGCGCGCGAACTGACTGAAGACCCTGCGGCCTGTGATGCTGCGCTGACCAACCTCGCCAATGCCGCGGCCGACGCCTTCATTGCAGCCGGGTCCGACGGCGCTCGATTCATGCACCTGACCGAGCAATAGGCCGACCCACTCTCCGGCAAAATCGCAGGCCAACCCCGCCCCAAACGGCGGGGTTTCCTTTTGCCTCATCGGCCAATCCTCATCCGATTACCTTGCGCACACGCAATCAGAGGACTGAGCGGCAAAGCCGCCGGGGCCACCCCATTCATGCAAGCCCCGCAGCCGACCGACGCGGCCGGCTATCCAGCCTGACGGCACCTCGACAAGTCTATTCAACGAGGTCGCTGACACGGCGCCAGGTCCAGACGATGTACCCTGACGGTAGGGCCCCATGGCGACCTCTCATATGCGTGAACCCGCCTGCCCGATCGCTGCGATCCAACGCTGATCCAGCACACCCGGTTCATGCCTTCAGACGAGGGGCTTTCGCCCGGGGCAACACACGATCCCCTTACTACCGTGTGTTGTCGATTTCCCGGCTCAATTTCAGCGGCATACCGGCCCCTTCGATTCAGCGCTAATTCAACCCGGCAACACACGGTCCCCCTACTACCGTGTGTTGCCGATTTCCGAGCTCGGATTCGCGCGTTTCCAGGGCCTGTTTTCTGCCCCTTTTTCGACCCCGACAACACACGGTCCCCCCACTACCGTGTGTTGTCGATTTCCCGGTTTCCACTGAAAGGCTGAACTGCAGACGAAACAGCATATGGCCCAATACCGTAAAGCTGGAGCAAATGCTCCAGTCTTTACCGCCTCCGGCTTTGGGCTCTGCGAGGCTTATCCTTCCCAAAATGGGAAGGATGGAAAAACCGGAGACGAGCTCCGTTTTCCACCCCAATCGAGCCTGCTCATGAACCCTCGTTTTTCGCCGGTCCGGAAAAAATTTCCGGCCCTGGAAAAAGCGCGATTTCAGGCTCGATTGGGGTCCGTCACGGCGACCCGCCGGACGTCTTTCCGATGGCCATTTCAGGCCCATGGGAAAATTCGGGATGAGATCTCCGCGCGCCCCTAAACCGGGTCGCACAGGCGGCTAACGCCAGCCCGTGCGCGGAGGATCAGGAGGCATCCCGATAGACGGCTGGCCGGTCGGATTGATGGTGCTCTCGGGTGCGTCCGAGAGCTTTCGCCCAGCCAGCGCTAAGGCACCCCGCGCGCCCTCTGGCGAGAGGCGCACAACTCGGCAAGGCCTCGTCGTGGCGGGGTGCCAGAATGGCCGCTTGCGATGATCCCGAGCGGCCAAAGAACAAGGCTCGGGAAGCTCGGGCCTTGCTCGTCTCAATCCCCGCGGGATTGCATCAGTGCAAGGTGTGGCCACCTGCCCTCACCTTCAGCTGGTCGGTCTTGATCTGCATGAGCTCGTGGTAGGCGATCGCCATATCAGGAGCTTTGCTGTCTCGTCGCTCAGATCCCGGATCGCTTCCCAACCCAGGTCACGTTCCGAGCCCGATACCGTCTCCACGATCTCGTCGATCTGATCGCAGATCAGCTTCAGGCGGTCGATCATCAGATCGCGGTTGAGGTCGTCGTCATCGAGCGAGGTCTCGACCCCGCTCGATCTTGTCGACGAGCTTCAGACGTTGCGCCCAAAACGACGGAGAAGGCGCCAGGCACCCTCGCCTCCCCGCGAATCCCAAGGTTTGCGTCAGCGATGCGATAGTTCCATTCACGCATCGCGCGGGCGCCCATCAACCGGTCCGGAATAATCACCGCTGCTAAAATGAGAATTGTCGCGAACCGTGATGGTACCTTGTTAACTTCGGCGGAGGTTTGAAAGGCATTTTCTTCTCGCCCGACTTTGCAGGCGGAACAGGTTCGCCCTCTAATTGCAGACGTTTCAGGAATCCGGATTCGCCTTCAGTCTTTTCTTCGACGCCCATGCTTGATCTCGACGACATTGCCGCAAAGAAGCGGATTGCAGCCGATGAGCGCGCCGCCCAGGCGCGCGTGAAACAGAAGAGCCAGCGAGCACGGCGAAAGCTCGAGGCCGATCGGAAGCGCCAGCTCGAGGAAGGCGATCGCGCAGCTGCTCGGGCTCTCCATCGCGTCAATGCGCTCGAGCAGCAAGCGCAGCGGCAGATGCACGCGACGGCTCGCGGCGGCGCCGGCCTTTCCGATATAGCGCGCATCCTCGCGAAGCCGGGAATACGGACCGCCAGTGGCTTGCACAGCCAGAAGGCCCAGAAGCAGACCGCCAGGCCACAGGGCCAGAACGGCGCTGTCTCTTTCCACTTCTCGGTCACGACCTTCTCCAAAGGAGGGCAGCTTGCCGACGTCCTGAAGGGCCGCAAGAGCGCCTCGTCAGCCCTCAGCGGTGGCACCAAGCATCAGCGCTATATCGATCGTGAGGACGCTGTCGAGGTTGTCCAGGCAAAGGGGATGCAGGGCTATATCGATGATCCGGCCAAGCTTGAACAGGTCATGAGCGACGGCGTCGACGTCTCCTCATTCGGTAACATAGGCTCGACGAAGGAGGAACGCGATGCCTTTTGGGACGCCGTCGATGATAGCGAGGACGCACCCCGCAAGACCAAGGTCGTTCTGGATCCGGAGAAAGAGCCGGATGTATGGTCCAAAATCCGCAAGGCGACCGCGAATAGAGCCGACACCCCGGCGACGCTTTCACTTGCGCTGAGGGTCAATCAAGCGGTCTCGGAGACCATCACTGAGGCCGATGGCCTCAAGCTGATTGATCTCTTCCAGAAGGCAGGCTTCACCAGGATATCGGCCGAGCAGAGCGTCGATGACCTGCCCGATGCTCCGATCGCCTTCCTGGTCGGCCGCGGCGGCCGCGTCCAGACGCGCTTGGTCATCGAACTCCCGCACGAGATGACGCCAGCCCAGCGCCTCGCCCTGACGAAGGAGTTCTGCAAGTCGTACGAGGATCTCGGCCTCCCGTACTGGGCGGCGATCCACGCTCCGAATATGCACAACGATAGCCGCAACTATCACGTGCACATCAATCTCTACGATCGCCCGGCCAAGAAGATCGAGCATCCGGAGAAGCCCGGCTCCGGCGAAATGATCTGGGACTTCACCTATGTGAAGCATTTCAAGACGGCCCGCCGGCAGAACCGGTCCAATCGCCCGTTCATCCAGCCGAAATTTCTCGCCATCGGTCAGGAGAAGAGCTGGATCAGGACCGAGCGCGCACGGTTCGCGAAGCTCGCCAATGAGCATCTGTCCGCGGCTGGCGCCGAGAAGCGCCTCGACCCGCGCACCTATGCCGAGATGGGCGTCCCTGAAAAGGCCCGCGAGCGGATCGACCCAGCCTCCTACGCGCGCGAACGCAAGGGGCTTGAGACGGCGCAAGGGCTGAAGCTTGCTGATCGGCAATGGGCGACCAATCTTCAGTCGGTCGCCGCCATCGCCAGGGCTGATGCCTCATACGAAGCATACCGGAGCGCCTGGTTGGCCAAGGCCCTCGCTCCCCAGCGCGATCGCCCGACCGCAGAAGCACGCCTCGCGAGCAAAGCCGCCAAGGAGATTGTCCGGCTGTCTGCGCGTAAGGCTGAGCTCGTCAGCGAGCGCAATGCCATTTCGCACGTCTCGGCGAAACTCGAGTCCCGCTCTCGCCTGAAGACGAAGAAAGCCCGCGTTGATGCCGACATGGCTGCGATCGCCGTCGCCGGCCAGATGAAGCAGACGGTCGATGATATCGACAATCGCATCAGGCTGCTGCTCGCGCAGATCCAGAAAGCCGAGCGCCTGCTCGTCAAGGCCAAGAAGGTCGACGATGCCGCCATTCGGGCCGAGAATTACGACGAACTGAACAAGGCCATGCGCCGCATGACAGGGCGGCTGCTGGATGAGCCTGCCATCATCGTTCCTGATCAAGCCGGGCTCCAGAATGCGAAGCCTCCTGCCCCGTCCGCATCAGGGCCGGAGGCAAGCACCACACATTCCCGTTCCGATCGGAACAAGCACTCCTCCGATCTCCTCGACAAGGTTCGCAGTACCGCAAAGGCCATCGCTGCCGAGCGGGCGGCAGCCCAGCCAACCCCGCCAGCTGAACCAGCGAAGTCCGCAACGTCACTCCCGGCACCGATGTCTGCGGCCATCGAACCAAGGCCGCTCGCCAAGGAGCCGCCGCCGGGGACCCCAGTTGCATCCAATCCGGCGCGCCCGAAGCCGCTCACCGACGAGGAGCGGCGCAAGAAGGAAGCTGAGCGCATCGCCCAGTTGCAGAAGCGTATGGCGATCGCACGTCAACGCGGACGTGGAGGTCGCGAAAGGTAAAGGTCGGCATTCGGGCGCGGCCAATGCCTCCGACGTGGGCCTCCTCACACTTCTCGAACTGTGATCGGTTTGACCGTCGACATGCAGCAATGAGGCCGGGCCTTCAGATCGCCCGCAGCCAGAGTCTACGAGCGCAATCCTAGGGAGTTTAGGGCTCCAAACCTTGGACGGCGAGGTGCTCAGCCGTGGTCGGCTGCGGGACTCACGCGCGGCGCAGTCCTTTGAGAACCGACTGCAATGGCAGGCTTACTCTTTCAAGAGCTCTGCCACCTTTGTGTTCAGCGCCTTCGCGACGCGGGCTAGCGTCGTCACCGTCGGGTTTCGGACCCCACGCTCAAGACCGCTCACGTAAGTCTGTTCAACACCCATTCGCACCGCGACTTCTTCCTGCGATAGCGAAGCTGCCACGCGAAATTCTCGCACATTTTTCGCAAGAATCTGCCGAACATCCATTCCGCGAAACAAGCGGAGTGTTCAATTCCTCGCTAGGCATTATAGTGTCTAAAGTGATTCGATCTCGATAGCGGCGACAACCGTGAATTGGCAGAAGCACGTTCTGAGAAGCTTTCCGGGTTTGACTTTTGAAGTCGCGGTTCAGTGGCAAGATCCCTTAAGTTCGAATTTTGAGCTTTTTATTGATGTGAAGGGAAATAGAGCCGATCGAGATCGATGGCAGCGTGCATTTCAGCGGTGGTGCGACCTTCACGGGCTGGACGCGAGTGTCACAAAAGGCAATGTCCGCACGAATAGGACTTCCGCGCGAACTGTGGTTTCGGGCCCGATTTTAGTGCCCGAGTTTGTGTTCCGGTGGATAGGACGAGAGTGGCGGAGGCATGCCGAGGAAGAGGAGATTGCGGATGCCGTGCAAGGACGAGACTTAGAGGTCCTTCGAGAGTACGCTTGCATGTTGGCGGCCGGATTAGGGGCCGCCGAGCTGCAATCAGCGAAGCGCTCGCCGGTCATGAGCCGGATTCGGATGATCAACGGCGTTCGGATAGCGGGGCCGGCGCGACCGTAGGGCACGTCCTCAACGCTGAGCGTGTGAACTCGATTGGTTGTCTTCTTGCCGCGCTAACTGACTGCTAAACTTTGACACCACGTCACGCGCCAGGTGACAGCTTCTGACGGACCTGATCCTCGGTAGCCGAATCCAGCGCCGAATGGCGTGACGCCCAAATTGTCATCGAGACTACGAACCCCGTCACTGCATGCGCTTTGATTGCGGAAGTAATCGGCTCTCAAGACGCAAGGGGATTGTCACTAATACGAGTATTCTGTCACCGCGGCGCATCCAGTTTGTCACTGGCGCGGATCGGTGCCTGCTCAAAATGCGAAACGTGTGGGATTACGACCGAAGACGCCGTGACAGAGCCTGAGCTGATGATGATGAAAACGAAGGCATAATGTTGCCTCGATTTCACAAAAAGTTCCGCAATTGAGGACGGCGCCCGGTAAGCGATGCTCCGAGCGC
>UCLR01000065.1 GCA_900473415.1 Hyphomicrobiales bacterium | reverse complement strand
AACGTGAGAAATTCGCTCCGCTCACTCACGCGCCACAATGCGAAGCCTACGCCCCTTCAGCGCGAAATTGCGACGCTTCGAACGATACATCTGTTGGAAGCTCTCGAGGCGTCGGCGGTACCGTCTCGGTGACGCAGAAAACCGCGCGGATCAGCATGGTTGCATGACCATGAAGATGCCCGAAGGATGCCCTAACGTCTGCGTTAGATGCATCCCCGCCGCCCCCGCTCTCAAATGCGGCCGGTAAGCTCACTTAACGGCAGGGGGACAGCGGGCGATCGCCGAAGCGAGTTGACTCTGGGCGAAGGGCTTGCCGAGGCGCACCAGATCGGCAACGCCCTCTTCATCCGGGATCTCGGCATAGCCCGAAGCCAGAATGATCGGCAGCTCGGGTCGAGAGACCCGGATCTGTCGTGCAAGCTCCGCGCCCGTCATCCCGGGCATCGCATGGTCGGTGATGACCAGGTCGATCTGCCCGTCCTTCAGCAGCGCGTTCAGCGCCTTGGCACCTGAATTGACCTCAACGACCCTGTGCCCCAGGTCCTCCAGCATCGCCGCCGTGCCCATGCTGACAAGCGGGTCGTCATCGACGAGGAGGATAACGCGGGAAGCCGGAGCACCCTCCGACGGCTGGGTGTCCTCGAGCCGCGGAGCGGGAGCGGACATCTCGGCCTCGCCGGCCGTGGGCAGCCACAGGGTCGCGTTCGTTCCAATGCCGACTCGGCTTGTAAGGACCAGCGTGCCGCCGGACTGCGCGGCTAGACCCTGAACCATGGAAAGGCCAAGCCCGGTACCCTTGCCCGGCCCCTTCGTGGTGAAGAACGGGTTCGCGGCCTTCTCCAGCGTCGACTCGTCCATGCCGGAGCCAGTGTCGCGGACCTGAATGCAGACATAGCGTCCAGGCATGAGAGGAGTCTGCGGATTGTCGGAGGAGACGGTGGCCAATTCGGCCTTGGCGGTCACCGTGCCTCCGTTCGGCATCGCGTCACGCGCGTTCACGACGAGATTGAGCAGGGCGAGCTCGAGTTGGTTCGCATCAACCAACACCGGGGGCAGCGTCGCGGGCAGCTCCTTGACCAGCGCGATTCCGGGGCCGATTGCCCGCTGAAGCAAATCGTCCATGCCGACGACGATCCCCGGAATATCAACCGCCTGCGGCTTCAACTCTTGACGCCGCGCGAAGGCGAGCAGCCGCTGCGTGAGGGCCGTTCCGCGATCGAGGGCCTGGACCGCGTTGTCGAGCAACCTGTCCGTGCGCTCCTCCCGGTGGAGGCGCTTCCGGAGGAGATGGAGGCTGCCGAGCGCTGCCATCAGGAGATTGTTGAAGTCATGAGCGACGCCGCCGGTAATCTGTCCGATGGTGTCTAGCTTTTGCGCCTCGAAGAGCTGCGCCAACGCCTCCTCACGTTCGCGGGTGCGCTCCTCGATGCGGCTTTCGAGCTTCTCGTTGAAAAGGTGCAATTCGGCTGAAGATGCCTCGAGCTGAGCCGTGCGCTCCGCCACGCGCCGTTCAAGCTCCGCGTTAAGCCGTTCCAGTTCACGGTTCTTGCGATAGAGTTCGGTGAAGACCTTCACTTTCGCCCGCAACACCTCCGGCACCACCGGCACCGACACATAATCCACCGCTCCGGCGTCGTAGCCACGTAGCTGGTCAGGCTCTGCCATCATGATCGCCGAGACAAAGATGATCGGCGTCTTCTGGAAACGGGGATGCTCCCGGATCATAGCGACCAGCTCGAAGCCGTCCTGATCCGGCATGCAAACGTCGACGAGGATGACGGCGACGTCCGCTCGCAGCAGATGTTCCAGCGCTTCGCGCCCCGAGCGCGCTTTGATCAGATTCTCGCCCAGCTGCTCGAGGATCACCTCGTAGCTGAGGAGTTTGGCCGGCTGGTCATCGACGAGGAGAATATTGACCGGATCCATCATGCCCCGTCCCCTCAGCGGTGCAGCCACATCCGCAGGGCGGATAGCAGCTGTTCCGTGTTGACCGGCTTGGCGAGGTAGTCGGAAGCGCCCGCCTCAAGGCATTTCTCGCGGTCGCCCCTCATGGCCTTGGCCGTCAGGGCGATGATCGGCAGCCGCCTCAGAGCGGGATCGGAGCGTATCGCGCGCGTCGTCTCGTATCCGTCCATCCCTGGCATCATGATGTCCATCAGGACCAGGGCGATGTTCGGTTCGGCCTGGATCGCTGCGATAGCCTCGCTGCCGGTCGTGGCCGTGATCACCCGCATGCCGCGTCGCTCAAGAATGCTGCTTAGCGCGAAGATGTTCCGCGCGTCGTCATCAACCAACAGGACTATCTTGCCGACCAATTCCTCATCGGAGCCGTGCAAATGCGCCAACATCTCTTGCTTGGCGGTGGGCAGGTCCGACACGACGCGGTGCAGGAACAGCGCCGTCTCGTCCAGCAGCCGTTCAGGCGACTCGACGCCCTTGACCACCACACTGCGCGCGATCGCGTGAAGCTGCGCATCCTCCTCCGGCGAAAGCTCGCGACCAGTGAAGACGACCACCGGCACGTCGGCGATCGCCGCGTCGTCGCGAATGCGTTCCAGCACCTCGAAGCCGGACATATCTGGCAGCTTCAGGTCGAGCACCACGCAATCGGTTGCGCCCTCGCTCAGTATCGCCAGCGCCTGGGCCCCGGTCTCAGCGCTGACGATGTCGATATCATCATGGTCGAGCAGGCCCGTGACGGCCTGCCGTTCATTTTCGTCGTCTTCGACCAGCAGAAGCTGCTTGCGGCGTGGTTCGGCATAGTCCTTGAGCCGGGCGAGCGCGCGACCGAGCCCCTCGGTGGTGGTCGGCTTGTTCATGAAGGCGAAGGCGCCGCGTGCCAGGCCGTGCTGGCGATCCTCGTCAAGGGTTACGATCTGCACCGGGATATGGCGTGTCGCCGGATCTTGCTTGAGTTGGCTCAGCACCGTCCAGCCCAGCATGTCCGGCAGGAAAACGTCGAGGTTGACCGCGGTCGGGCGATATTGCCGCGCGAGCGTTAGCGCCTCCGAACCGCGCATCGCGACCAGAACCTTAAAGCCGTGGCCGCGCGCGAGATCGATCAGCACGCTGGCGTAGTTCGGATCGTCCTCGACGATCAGCAACACCGCATCGCCCGGCACGATTTGGTGGCGGTCATCCTGCAGATGCTCCGCAGGACTGTCACCCAATCGCCCGCTGGTCAGCGCCGCAATGGAGACGGCTGCCGCGTCGGCGACCGTTGGGCGTATGGCGATCGGCGCCGCACCGACGGAGGTCAGCGGCAGGTACAGCGTGAAGGAGCTGCCTGCGCCGGGCGTACTGCGCAACTGGATTTCTCCACCGAGCAAGCTGGCAAGCTCGCGGCTAATGGCGAGGCCGAGGCCGGTGCCGCCGTATTTGCGGCTGGTCGAGGCGTCAGCCTGCTGAAACGCTTCAAAGACGATCCGCTGCTTGTCGGCCGAGATCCCGATGCCGGTATCCGTGACCTCGAAGGCGACGACGGAGGGAGCAAGCCGCAGCGAGGCATTGTCCGGGCTCCAACCACCAGTCGCGGGCGAGACCTTAAGCGTGACGCCGCCTTTCTGTGTGAACTTGAAGGCGTTGGACAGGAGGTTCTTGAGGATCTGCTGGAGCCGCTTGGAGTCGGTGACGATGCTGCGGTCTAGGTCCGGGGCGAGCTCTACTGCGAAAGAGAGCTTGCGGTTCTCCGCCTCATGCCGGAAGGAGCGCCTCATCACGTCGAGCAGGCTGGCGAAGAAGATTTCCTCGGCCTCGACCGAGACGGTGCCGGACTCGATCTTCGACAGGTCCAGGATGTCGCTGATCAGGTTGAGCAGATCGGTGCCGGCCGCGTGGATAGTGCGCGCGAACTCGACCTGCTTGTCAGACAGATTGCGGTCTGGATTCTCGCCGAGCTGCTGCCCGAGGATCAGGATCGAGTTCAGTGGCGTGCGCAGCTCATGCGACATGTTGGCGAGGAACTCGGACTTGTACTTGGAGGTGAGCGCGAGCTCAGTCGCCTTCTCTTCGAGCGCGCGCCGGGCCTGCTCAATCTCCTGGTTCTTCGCCTCAACCTCGACATTTCGCTCGGCTAGCTGCTGGGCCTTCTGACCGAGTTGCTCGTTCGTCTGCTGCAGTTCGCCCTGCTGAGCCTGCAACTCTGCCGCCAGCTGCTGCGACTGCTTCAGCAGGCTCTCGGTCTGCATCGTGGCCTCGATCGAGTTGAGCACGATGCCGATCGAAGTAGTGAGCTGGTCGAGGAAGGAGAGCTGCAATTCGCTAAAGCTGTCGGTGGAGGCGAGCTCGATCACGGCCTTCACCTGGCCTTCCGACAGGACGGGCAGGACAATCGCGCTTCGCGGCTGAGCTTTGAACACGCCGGATCCGATCGGCCTGGTTGTCTTTGGTAGATCGGTGAGCAGGATCCGCCGCGCATCCTTCGCGCATTGGCCAATCAGCCCCTGCCCCATCTTCAGCCGCTCTGCATGCCCGTGCAAAGGGTCGTCGGCATAGGCCGACAGCAGTCGCAGACCCGGTGAGGCTCGTTCGGATTCGACCTGGTAGATCACGCCGTGCTGCGCACCGACCAGCGGCGCGAGCTCCGAGAGCAACATCTGCCCCACGGTCGAGATGTCGCGATGCCCCTGCAGCATGCTGGTGAAGCGTGCGAGGTTGGTCTTCAACCAGTCCTGATCGGTGTTGCGCTCGGTGGTGAGGCGCAGATTGCCGATCATCGTGTTGATGTTGTCCTTGAGCTCCGCCACCTCGCCGCGTGCCTCCACCTGGATCGAGCGCGTCAGGTCACCCTTGGTCACGGCGGTCGCGACTTCGGCGATGGCTCGCACCTGCGTAGTTAGGTTGGCTGCCAGCAAATTAACGTTGCCGGTCAGGTCCTTCCAGGTCCCGGCCGTGCCGGGCACGTTCGCCTGCCCGCCGAGGCGCCCTTCGACGCCAACCTCGCGCGCCACGCTCGTCACCTGATCGGCGAAAGTCGCGAGCGTGTTCGTCATGTTGTTGATGGTCTCGGCCAGGGCCGCCACCTCGCCCTTGGACGCAACCGTCAGGTTCTGCTTAAGATCGCCATTCGCCACCGCGGTAACGACCTTGACGATACCGCGCACCTGCTCGGTGAGGTTCGCGGCCATGACGTTGACCGTATCGGTCAGGTCTTTCCAGGTGCCGGCGACGCCTGGAACCTGCGCCTGACCGCCAAGCTTGCCTTCCGTGCCGACCTCGCGCGCCACGCGGGTCACCTCGCCCGCGAAGGCGTTGAGCTGATCCACCATCGTGTTGATGGTGTTCTTGAGCTCCAGAATCTCACCTTTCACGTCCACGGTGATCTTGCGCGAAAGGTCGCCGCGGGCGACGGCCGTGGTCACCTCCGCGATGTTGCGGACCTGCGTCGTCAGGTTAGCGGCGAGCAGATTCACGTTGTCGGTGAGATCCTTCCAGGTGCCCGCGACACCCGGCACAACGGCCTGGCCGCCGAGGCGCCCGTCTGTACCAACCTCGCGCGCGACGCGCGTCACCTCGCCCGCGAAGGAACGAAGCTGGTCAACCATCGTGTTCAGCGTCTCCTTGAGCAACAAGATCTCGCCGCGCACATCCACGGTGATTTTGCGCGAGAGGTCGCCGGTGGCGATCGCGGTCGCGACCTCAGCGATGTTGCGGACCTGCGCTGTCAGGTTGCCCGCCATCGAGTTCACGCTGTCCGTCAGGTCCTTCCAAGTGCCGGCGACGCCGGGCACCTCCGCCTGCCCGCCAAGCTTGCCTTCGGTGCCAACCTCGCGCGCCACGCGCGTCACCTCGCCGGCAAAGGCGTTGAGTTGGTCGACCATCGTGTTGATGGTGTTCTTCAGCTCGAGGATCTCGCCCTTCACGTCGACGGTGATCTTGCGGGAGAGGTCACCACGCGCGACCGCCGTCGTGACCTCCGCGATGTTTCGAACCTGGCCGGTCAGGTTCGAGGCCATGGAGTTCACGTTGTGCGTGAGATCCTTCCAGGTGCCGGCCGCGCCGGGCACGAGCGCCTGACCGCCCAGCTTGCCCTCGGTGCCAACCTCGCGCGCCACGCGCGTCACTTCGGACGCGAAGCGGTTGAGTTGGTCCACCATGGTGTTGAGCGTTTCCTTGAGCTGCAGGATCTCGCCTTTCACATCGACCGTGATCTTGCGGGAGAGGTCACCGCTGGCGATCGCGGTCGAGACTTCGGCGATGTTGCGCACCTGGGCTGTTAGATTGGACGCCATTGAGTTGACGTTGTCGGTCAGGTCCTTCCAGGTGCCGGCGACGCCGGGCACGCGAGCCTGGCCGCCAAGCTTGCCGTCTGTCCCGACTTCGCGCGCTACGCGTGTCACCTCGCCCGCGAAACCGTTGAGCTGGTCCACCATCGTGTTGATGGTCTCCTTCAATTCCAGGATCTCGCCCGAAACGTCGACCGTGATCTTGCGAGAGAGGTCGCCACGGGCCACGGCGGTGGTGACCTGCGCGATATTGCGGACCTGCGCGGTAAGGTTGCCGCACATGGCGTTGACCGAATCCGTCAGGTCCTTCCAGGTGCCGGCAACGCCGGGCACCATGGCCTGGCCGCCGAGCTTGCCTTCCGTCCCGACCTCGCGTGCGACGCGCGTCACCTCCGAGGCGAAGGAGCGCAGCTGGTCGACCATCGTGTTGATAGCCTCCTTGAGCTGCAGGATCTCACCACGCACGTCGACTGTGATCTTCTTCGAAAGGTCGCCATTGGCGACCGCGATCGTGACCTCTGCCAGGTTGCGGACCTGCGCCGTCAGGTTCGAAGCCATGGAATTGACGCTCTCGGTCAGATCCTTCCAGACGCCGGTGACCTCGCGCACCTTTGCCTGACCGCCGAGCTTGCCGTCCGTACCGACCTCGCGCGCCACGCGCGTCACCTCGGAGGTGAAGACGCTGAGCTGCTCGATCATCGAATTGACGATCGTAGCCGAGCGGAGGAACTCACCCTTTAGCGCGCGCCCATCCACATCGAGCGGCACAGGCTCCAATAGGTCGCCCTTGGCCACAGCCGCTATGGTGCGGGTCATTGTGGCGGTCGGCCAGAGCAGGTCGTCGATCAGGGTATTGACCGAGTTCTCCATCTCCGACCAGGCGCCCCCGAAAAGGCTAAGACGCACCCGGGTACGCGTCCTGCCGTCGCGACCCACGACCTGGCCCACATGCTCAAGCTGGCCGGCCATCCGCTCATTGGCGCTGACGATGTCGTTGAAGGTGTCGGCCAGCTTGCCGGCGATACCGCCCTGGTTGCTGCGCAGCCTGACCGAGAATTGGCCTTGGCGGACCGACTGGAGGGCCTCCAGCAGCTCGGCGAGGTCGACCATGGAGCCATCTGCGGTGGCTATGGAACCGAGGCCATCGTTCGTGGTTGAGGTCAGGCTGCTTGGCGCTGCCTCGCCGGCGGCGCGCTCCTTGGGAGCAGGACGGGCAATCGGGTCCATGGACGTAGCTCCAGATGGGCGTGTCGCAAAAGCAGTGAGTTGAATGTGCTTGATGGCCTGCGGGGTTATCCTTCAGGTCATGCACGGCAGGGCGAAGCCCAGACACTCGACAGCACGTCGGCGCTATGCCGGCGATGTCGGTTTGACGCCCCTTCGGCGATCCCATCGGGCACTTTCGCCTGTCGCGTGAGCGCGGAATTTTCAACTTATGAGCCAGGCAGCGGTGTCATTGTGATCCCCCCTCGCTCGCACGTGAGCGAGACGCACAACGGCGCAATTCCCCGAAAGTTCCCGGAGGCGATGCAGCTGTCGGGCGAGCGCAGCCTACGAACGCGTTGGCGCTCCGCGCGTTCATATGTCTGGTCGAATTCGGGGGGCACCTGGAGATCGCTGTTTGGAAGGAATTGGATCTACTAGTTCGTCTATTCGCAGGCATTGTCGTTGGCTGGGAGCGGACGAACAAACAACAGCGGCCGGCATGTTGGGCTCGGCACCGCCGCCACCATCTTTAGCGAACCGAACGAAGCCGACGCGGCCAGTCGTGTCGTGCGGGGTCTCTTGACCGGGATCGACTTTCTCGGTGCAGGCGTTGTTGTCCTGCGACAGGGCGATGCCCCCACAGGGGCTAACAACCGCGGCTACGATTTGGGCAACTGCTGGGCTCGGCCGCGCGGCTGGATTGGGCGATCATGCCATCGTCCTCGTGCAATCTTCTCGCTGGTGCCTCTGCTTATCAATCACTCCGTGGAGCGCTTGGCGGCATGCGATTCCAAGCCGTAGGCAATTTTCGGTCGGCTTTTCGACCAGGACGCCACCTGCAAAACGCGCCAGTAGGCGCATTGGCCCATGCACCAACGGCAATTCTCGCCGCGGCCACGGGATGGCGGAACAACCGGAGCTCCCTCCAGTTGCGAAGGCAATTGGAGGACTGCGCCATGGCCAAGCAACCAGAAGCCCTCGCGACCTTTGCAGCTACTGCCCGCAATGATGGAAAAAAGCCTAAGGATATTGGGCTGGAGGCAACTCCGGAAACGAAGGCCATTCCGACCGATCCGAAGAAGAAAGTTGATGCCGCTACAAAGGTGCTGCGGGAGGGAGTGTTTCACAAAGATCAGGGTGCGGACCAGGCGGTAGACGCCCTACCCGATCGCACGCGGACCGTGGGCAAGAAGCGTTAATCGCGCGGCTTTTACGAGCAAGCGTGGTGTCGGCAATCCGTCTGGTTATCGTCATATCGGGCAATAGCGGGCAAACACCTCACCGCTTGCAATGACACGAGCGCGGCGAAGTCTATGCGCCCTGTCCGCTTCGGTCGCCGACAACATCGGAGAGCGAAACGGTCCGCTTCTACACGTTGAACCGCGAGACCGGCAACCGCATCGTCAGCCGTTCGTAGGCGCCGAGACAGGCAAGCCCGTTGTCGCCACGATAAGGACTACGAGGCGGAGTGCGGCCGGGTCGTCGTGATCGAGGACCAGGAGCTCGACCCGCTTCAGCTCGACACCGTTCGCACGATCGATATCGACGTCCTCGTAAGGCGGGTTTCAATCCCGGGCCCATTATCTCGTGCTGACGACGAGGTGGATGAGGAAGCGTTCACCGTCATCCGGGACGCAATGGCAGCGTCGAAGATGGTCCGATCTCACTGGTCGTCCTCTATCGCCGGGAACGGACAGCCATGCTTGAACCGCGCGGCAAGGGCATCATCCTCTGGACCCTGCGCTAGGTCCGCGACGAGAAGATCTATTTCGCCGAGATCGGTAAAGAGAAGCCCGAGCCGGACCTCCTCGCGCTGGCGCAGAGGTTCAAAGGTGAAGACGAAGGAGTGGTCACCGGAGACTGTCAAGGATCCGGTGCAGGAGCATCTGCTGAAGCTGATCGCTTGGAAGAAGCGCAAGGGGAGTCGTGTTTCGGCAAGCCGCTCCAGCGGGGATCGGCCGAGACGTCGCCAAGCTTTTCGAAACGCTCAAACGAAGCCTTGAGGCCGACAAGTCCCTGAGGGGCTAATCCGGTCGCTTGCATCCACGAGGCGGCTCTCAGCAAAGCCCGAGGCGCGACAACCTCTCAAACGGAATAGCGACTGGAACCTTACAATTATGGGTTCGTTTTCCGTCTATCGCGTCGCTTCGACGCGCAAACGGAGGACACGCCATGAGGCGCATTATTCTTGGAACCGCTGCGGCGGTAACCTTGATCGCTGGCTCTGCGGTCTTTGCTCAGACGAGCGCCACAATCACCATTGGCCAGCCCGAGCAAACACGGATCAAGGAATATGTCGTGAAGGAGAAGATGAAGCCCGTCATGATGAAGGAAAGGGTGACGGTGGGAACCACGTTGCCCGCCGACGTAGAGCTGCGTTCGGCTCCCTCGGATTGGGGCCCTTCCGTCTCCAAATATCGGTACATCTACACCGACAACCACGTGATGTTCGTCGAACCATCAACGCGTCGGGTGATTCATATCGTTGAATGAGCAACCCGGCTCGGCCGACTTCGTCGGCCCGGCCCTGCTTGGCGGGGCCGGGCCGTTGCCATTTTCAGACTGTTCTGTGGGCGATGGATCGAGGGCGACCGAACGGGCCACTCTGGGCCGGGCGATAAGGTGCCAGCCGCGCCGCTCAACGATTTTCACGCGTTGTTCGGTTCACTCCGGAACCAGAGAGGTCGCCGATGCGTCGTGCATCATGCGGTCGCTGACTTACCAGCAGGCCCCTCAACTGAGATGGAGAAACAGCACATGGCCAACGGCAACCGTGAAGCGTTGAATGACCAGATTGCGTTGCTGCGCAGGCAAGTTGCCGAGCTGACCGAATTGGCGGCGGCCGCATCCGGCTCGGCCCAGGAGGAGAACTTACAAGATCAAATCAATGCAAAGCAGGACCGTCTCAACGAGCTCCTCAAAGAGCGCGACGCCGCGAGTTAGTGCCCTCCGCCAGGCTCCTTGTCGCTGATCTCGATCCAAACGGGAGCGTGGTCACTCGCCTTCTCCCATCCTCGCACGTGACGATCAACGTCGGACGCCGCTAGCTGCTTGGCCAGCTTGGGACTCAGCAGCAAATGGTCGATCCGTAGACCGGCGTTTCTCCCCCACGCGTTTCGAAAATAATCCCAGAAGGTGTAGATGCGCTCGCCAGCGTGCAACTCGCGCAAGCCGTCAGTCCACCCCTGAGCCACGAGCTTGTGAAAGCCCTGCCGCACTTCCGGCCGAAACAGCGCGTCATCGAGCCAGCGCTCTGGCTTGTAGACGTCAAGTTCCGTCGGCATCACATTGAAGTCGCCGACGAGCGCGACGGGGATCTCATGTGCGAGCAGCTCGCCGGCGTAGGACGACAGACGTTCGAACCAGCTTAGTTTGTAGTCGAACTTCGGGCCTGGAGCCGGATTGCCATTGGGCAGATAAAGGCATCCAATCAGCACGCCACTAACGGCGGCTTCGATGTACCGGCTTTGGGTGTCGCCTTCGTCGCCTGGCAGTCCTCTGCGCGTTTCGATCGGATCTGCCCCGCGCGCGAGAATAGCGACGCCATTCCAACTCTTCTGACCTTGCCAGATTGCGCCATAACCCGCTGCACGGATCGCGGCAACGGGGAACTTGTCCTGCGGCGCTTTAAGCTCTTGCAGGCAGACGACGTCCGGTTCCGCTTCGGCCAGCCATTGCAGAAGCAACGACAGCCGGCCGTTAACGCCGTTAACGTTGAACGTCGCGATTTTCACCGTCGATCGCGCCGGCGGGTCTTTTGCGACCTACGATTGCGATCTACCAGGGCGCAGCCAAGAATGGCGATTGCGCGCGGCGGGGTTCGCAGCTGCGCGACCAACCAGCCAAGGGACAGAGCAATCTGCTTGGGTATTTTTCCGCCCCCAATCTCGTTCGCGACCCACAATCGGGCCATGTGAATTAAAGCTCGCATATTCGACCCTCGTTGCTGCCCAGGAGCAACGAGAGCGCGCAAGAGGTGTTCCTCAACGGGTTGCGGTCACCGCTCATTTCCTAGTCCTCCAGAGCGCGCCATCCTCCGTGACACGAGCGCGCGTCGGGCAGTTCGACAAGCGCAGGCCCTTTAAGCGCTCGGTGCCGCGAACGGAAGCAACTCGTTCGTCATCCTGGCATCCTCGTCGGTTTCGCTGGGCTCACGAGTCGTCACCTCGAAATCGCGCTGCCGCGACGGAAATTTGATCTGCCCTTGCGGTCTCAACCCGCGTTAAAGGCTGCGCGCTCTCCGTGGGAACTTTAATCACGTCGTGAGGTTTGCAGCCCGGCTGGTCTCGAACCGAAGGCACCCCGCGATGGCAGTCGCTGCGAAGGACAGATCGTTCTTCACCTCCTTGGCGCAACTCATATCGAGCGGGTCAGGAAAGCCCGCGACGTTCTTCTGCGCCCTTGCCTTGATCGTCGTATGGGGGCTGTCAGGGCCGGCCTTCGGCTTCAACGAGACTTGGCAGCTCATCGTCAATACGTTGACGACGATCATCACTTTCCTGATGGTCTTCGTCATCCAAAACAGCCAGAACCGCGACACCGCGGCGATGCACATCAAGCTCGACGAGCTGATCGCGAAGCTGGAAGGGCCACGTGAGGAGCTGCTGGATCTCGAACAGCTCGATCAGGGCAAACTGGAGGCGATGCGGAAAGAGTTTTGTGCCCGCGCGCAGCGAGCCCGCGAAAAGTCGTCGAACCTCGCATCAGCAGCGGGCGGTTGAGCCACGACGAGCTAACGGGAGCACAAGATGACGGTGACAGTCCTCCATCTTGAAGAACGCGGTCCTGTGCCGAACAATCAGCGGCTGCCGGTCCTGATCTACGAGGCAGCTTTTTCCCCCGGTACGTCGGATTTGGCCTCGACGATGGAGCAGCGCTTCGCCGAGAACGGCTGGCCTCCGCAGTGGCGAAACGGAATCTACGACTTTCATCATTACCATTCCCAGGGCCACGAGGTGCTGGGCATCGCCTCCGGCTCGGCCGAGCTTGTGCTCGGAGGTCCGGGCGGCCGGGAACGGACCGTCCAGGCGGGCGACGTGTTGTTGCTGCCGGCCGGGACTGGCCACTGCCGCACGCACGCCTCCAGCGATTTTCTTGTCGTGGGTGCCTATCCCCCCGGCCAGGAGGCCGACATCGTTCGCGATGCGCCGACCGCCGCGATCCGCGAGGCCATTGCCAGATTGACATTCCCGCCGACCGATCCCGTCCGCGGGGAGGATGGTCCGATCAGCCAGCTCTGGAGCGACCACCTCTAGGGCGAGCCATTCCGCCCCGAGCAGAATCCCCCGGAGGCCTTGGCTCCTTCTCACCGCGGCTAGCTCCGCTTGGCCGTTCCCGCGACCTGGCCCTCTTCCGCCTCCCAGCCGAAAACGCTGCGCCCGCCATACTCCCCCGAGCGCCGTCGCTCCTCGCCGACGTACTCATGCAGCGTGGGACCCGTGGCGCTGCGCTCCAGCCGCCGGCTTTCGCGATCGAGGCGAGCGATGGCAGCCAGCCGATCGTCCTGCCCCAGCTTGGCCCGCGTGATCGCGGATTTGAGCACCGCGATTGTCTGATCGTAGACCTTGGTCGGCACAGCGAAAGGCTGCCTGTCCTTACCCCCATGGGCCAGTGAGAAACGCGCCGGGTCGCTGAAGCGGCAAGGCGCCCCATGAACGACCTCTGCCACCATTGCGAGAGAACGAACGGTTCTCGCGCCGACGCCGGGCACGAGCAGCAACTCCGAAAAATCAGCTGGCGCGCTGTCAGCTGCGGCAGCGAGCGCGCCATGCAGGCGTCGCGTGATCACATCCTTCGGCCTGACATCGTGATGAGTGGGCATGACCAGGTGAGGCAACGTCAACTGCGAAGGCGACAGAGCCGATGGAGTCTGATCGCGTTCAAAGGCCGTCAGCTCGCGAACAATCGCGTCCGGCCCAAACTCTTGGAGCAGGTGAACCTGGCCACCGCGCGAGGCAGCCGCCCGCGCATCGGTCAGGTTGATGATCGTGCCCTGGTTCCGGCCGTCGATTGCCGCGTGGGGCGTCTCGACGAAACTGCCAAGCCCCTCCGACTGCCAATGGTAGCGCCGGGCGAGCCCGCTATCGCCGTTCATGCCCTGCTGCACGACGACCCATCGGCCATCATCGGTGACGAAGAAGCCATGGAGATAGAGGTCGAACCCATCCTGCACGGCCGCGCTGTCTACCTTGGCCACCAGCCGACTCGCCTTGGCGAGCGCTTGCCCGTCAAATCCAACCTTGGAACCTATCCGTTCCAGTTCGGCCGGCGTCTGCCTCGAATGACTGCCGCGTCCGCCGCATACATGCAGGCCGAGTTCGCCTGAAAGCGGCGTGAGTCCTCGCTTGAGCGCACCTATGACGCTGGTGGTAATGCCCGAGGAATGCCAGTCCATCCCCATCACCGCGCCGAACGATTGGAACCAAAATGGGTGCGCCAGTCGCCTCAGCAATTCCTCGCGGCCGTAGTGGTGGATGATGGCTTCGCAAATCACCGCACCCAGCCGCGTCATGCGCTGCCCCAACCACACTGGGACGCGACCGCTGTGCAGAGGCAAATCTGCGCTACCGGATCGGCGTGACAATGCTCAGGCCCCACGAACGAAACAAGAACCTTATATAGCGCGATCCAGCCGTGCTCGCCAGTTGCCGGCCGCCTCGGGTCAATTCACGGCTAGCAGGGCAAGAGCTTGTTGATGTTCCGGAGCCTTAGCTCTTACGATCGGCAGCGTCAGCGCCTCGCAGCCCGATCGGCATCGGCGGGCCCTTCGTGGTGTCTTTATCGGTCTGACGCTCCGCCTCTGAATTCAGCTCCGCGCCGATCAGGACGATGGTTGCAGACAGCCATATCCACATCAACAAGCCGACCACGGCGCCGATCGTTCCATAGGTCTTGTCGTAGTCCTCGAAGTTGGCGACGTACCAGGAAAAGAGAAGCGATCCGATAAGCCACGCGCATGCGGCGAAGACCGCGCCTGGACTCACCCAGGACCATTGAGCCTCGTCGCGGCTCGGCCCGAAACGGTAAAGTACGGCCAGTCCAAGCATCAGCACACCGATCAGCACGGGCCATCGCCCGAATGACACAAGCCACTCTGCAGCGCGACCGAGATACATGTAATCGAGTACGACGGGGATAACCGTGATGGCGCCGATCGCGACCAGTACAAACAACAGCATGCCGACCGTAAAGACGAGCGAGATCCCGTTCAGCCTGAAAAAACCGCGCTTCTCGTCTTCACCATACGCGACATTAAGCGCGTCAAAGATTGCCTTCACCCCCGCATTAGCGCTCCAGATCGCGAGGGCCAAACCGATAAAGGCGGTGAAGCCGAGTTTCGTTTCGCCGCTGCTCAAAATTCGGCTTACTTGATCGCGTAGGAAGTCCGTCGCTCCTCCAGGAAGGAAACCGGCGAGCCTCGCCAGATGATCCGCGACGGTACCGACGTCCGCGAGCAGCCCGTAGAGCGATACAAACGCGGTTAGGGCAGGAAACAGCGCCAGAAGACCATAGAAGGTAACCCCAGCGGCTACTGCCAGCACCCGGTCGCGCTCGACCTCGAAGTAGGTTCGCTTGACAATCTCGATCCAACCTTGCGACGAAATCTCGACAGGGGTGTCCGCCTGGACGCCTTCCTGTGAGCGAGGAGGCGTCTCAGCGTCGTATCGAGAGTCCCGTGCGCTTTGGGTAGGGCTGAATACGTGCAACGCGACAAACACCGAGCCGAAACCGGCAGCCGCAGCCAGTGCCATGTCAAATAGCCGCCTCCTGTAAACCGCTACGCGTGAAAGTCGCTTGCGGCTCGCGGCCTGCTTCCGGCTGGCGCCTCTGATGCTTGGATTGTCCTGAACGGCCATCCTGGCCATCGAGCCCTCCGCCCTCTGCTTGCCATGCTAACGGGCCTGCCACACCGGGGTTCCCGCCCCCCGCAGAGGCGTGGCCCGGCTTTCTTTCGGATCCATACGCGATCCGATTCGACGCACGCGGCGGCGGGTCTGGGTTGAGGCGACAAGTTCCAGAGCCGAATTGCCGCTCCCGCACACCGTTTAAAAATTTCGCTGCCGAATCAGGAACTAAGAGAGGAAGCCTCCCGTTACCAGAGTATCCAACTGACGCTCCCAAGCAGGAGAAAAGCCCATGAAAGCTCTGACCCTTGCCGCTCTGGTGGCGTGCGCGACATCGTTCGGCGCGATCGCCCAAACATCCACGACCTCGCCCATGCCGGCCCCCAAGGAGGTCGACAAGAACGCCCCCCTGCCGGGCGCCAACAGCTTCACCGAGGGCCAGGCCAAGAGCCGCCTCGAGGAGAACGGCTACTCCAACGTCGGCA
This sequence comes from Hyphomicrobiales bacterium, assembly GCA_900473415.1. GTDB lineage: Bacteria > Pseudomonadota > Alphaproteobacteria > Rhizobiales > Beijerinckiaceae > Allobosea. Next base: position 349 of record UCLR01000065.1, on the reverse strand, counting down.
AGCTCACGAAGGACGACAACGGCGTCTGGAAAGGCACGGCGATGCAGGCGGGCAGCCAGGTCACGGTGTCCGTCGACTATCGCGGCAACATCACGCGCCATTGAACCTTTTCAGAAGCCCCTTCTCCAGGAGACGAACATGACCGTGACCGTCACCCGTAGCTACGACGACTACGAGACCGCCCGAAGCGTCGTCGAACGGCTCGAGGCCGCCGGCGTCGCCGATTCGGCCATCAGCATCATCGGGCGCGACCGGCGCGTCACCGAGGACAGCAATGCTGGTGAAGGCGCCGGCATCGGCGCGGGCCTCGGCGGTGCCGCCGGTCTGCTCGCAGGCCTGGGCATCATCG
>UCLR01000066.1 GCA_900473415.1 Hyphomicrobiales bacterium | reverse complement strand
GCGGTAGCAAAACCAGCGCGCGGGTCGCGTTCCAGAAGGCAGACAGCACAGTGCTTGCCCGGAGGGGCATCATTACATCAGTTCAGCCGCACCATTCAGATAATGTCGGCGAGACGCACGCACCGCGCTCGATGAGAGCCGCCGAGTATGATGTTCGGCGGCGGACCGTCGAGGCAGTCCTTTTCGACATTGTGGCAACGCGGCGCGAAAGCACATCCCGGCGGCAGTTCGGCGAGATCGGGGGGCGAGCCTGGGATCGGATCGAGCTTATGTCCTTTCGTACCGGCATGGATGGTCGAGCGCAGCAGTCCTGAAGTGTAGGGGTGGCGGGGTGCGTCCATCACTTCGACTACCGAGCCCGACTCGACGAAGCGACCGGCGTACATGACTGCGATCTGGTCGGCGACCTCGCAGGCGACACCGAGATCATGAGTGACGAAGATCGTCGCCATGCCAAGTTCCCTCTGCAATTCCCGCAGCAGCAGAAGGATCTGGATCTGCACGGTCGCGTCGAGGGCGGTGGTAGGCTCGTCAGCCAGTAGTAACTTCGGCCGGCAGGCTAAGGCGAGTGCGATCATCGCGCGCTGACGCAGGCCGCCGGAAAGCTCGTGCGGATACGCATCCAGCCGCCGCCTGGCTGAGGGCACCTGTACCAGTTCCAGCAGTTCGAGTGCGCGGATCCGGCCCTGCCGCAGCGAGGTGCCGTCATGATAGGCAACGGACTCGGCGATCTGCACGCCGATCGTGAAGACCGGATCGAACGCGGTCATCGGCTCCTGGAACACCATCGAGATCAGTCCGCCGCGAACCCGGCGCAGGCCCCGTTCCGGTAGCGCTAGAATATTCTGGCCATCGACATGGATCGTTCCGCCGATGCGGGCGGTCGGTGGGAACAGGCGCATCAGCGCCCGCATGGTAACGCTTTTGCCCGAGCCGGATTCGCCGAGTAGGCAGAGTACCTGCCCCTGCTGGAGCTGGAAGCTCACGCCGCTGACGACAGGAATGTCGAGGTCGCGCGAGACGAAGCGCACGGTGAGATCCTGGACATCGACCAGCGGCGCGGCTGTTGGATCGGGGTTCGGAACGTAGATCGCGGTGTCCTGCACGTCTGCCCTCCTACGCCTGCGCTGCGAGGCTATGACCGGAACCGGAATGCTGCGCGTGGCAGGCAACGATATGGCTGTCGCCGGCCGCTACGAGGCCCGGCTCGCGCTGTGCACAGAGCGGCTCCGCGATCGGGCAACGTGTACGGAAGCGGCAGCCCGACGGAGGATCGATCGGATTGGGTGGATCGCCCGAGAGCGGCGCTGCGGAGACGCGCCGGCGGGGGTCCATCGAAAGCCGCGAGGAGAGCAGGCCACGGGTATAGGGATGCAACGGCGCGTTGTAGATGCGCTGGACCGGACCGACCTCGATGGCCTTGCCGAGATACATCACCAGCACGCGGTCGCTGATGTACTGCACCACATTGAGGTCGTGCGAGATGAAGATGTAGGTCAGATCGAGGCGCTGCTTCAGCTCCTGAAGTTGGTTCAGCACCTGTGCCTCGACCGATTTGTCGAGCGCCGAGACGGCTTCGTCGAGGATCAGCAGGCGCGGCCCGAGCGCCAGGGCCCGGGCGATGTTGACGCGCTGGCGCTGACCACCTGAGAGCTCATGCGGGTAGCGCTGGGCGAACATGTCCGGCGCCAGGCCGACCATGTCGAGCACTGCATGCGCCCGATGCTTCGCCTCGATGCGGTCGGTGCCGTTGGCCTTTAGACCGAAGGTGATCGAATCCTCGATCGTCAGCCGCGGATTGAGCGAGGCATAGCTGTCCTGGAAGACCATCTGGATCTGCCGGCGCAACACGCGCAGCGCGGCGCTGCCGGCCGCCATCGGGCTGCCGTCGAGCGCGATCGTACCGGTATCGGGTTCGATCAGCTGGATTAGCAGGCGGGCGAGGGTCGACTTGCCGCAGCCGGATTCGCCGACGATGCCGAGCGTCTCGCCCGTTCTGACATCGAAGGAGATACCGTCGACCGCCTTGACGTGAGCCTGGGCGCGGCCGAACAGGCCGCCCTTGATCGGGAAGGACTTGCGCAGATCGGCGACCCGCAGGAGCGCCGCGCTCGAGCTTTCGCCGACGGCGGCGGGTTGGGATTGGGCGAGCATCGACATCGGCCGCCTTAAACCTTGACGTCCATGGCGCCGCGCAACCCGTCGCTGATCAGATTGGAGCACATGGAGGTGATGAAAATCATGACGCCGGGCAGGATGGCGTTCAGCGGCGCTATGTAGATCGCCTGGCGCAGCGTGTTGAGCATCAGGCCCCACTCGGGCTCGGGCGGTACGACGCCCAGACCGAGGAAGCTAAGGCCCGACGCGATCACGATCGAAACGCTGATTAGACTCGAGGCATAGATCAGGATCGGACCGGTGACGTTGCTGAGCACATGGCCGGTGACAATCCGCCAGCTCGCCGCCCCCGTGGCGCGGGCCGCCTCGACATAATCCTGGTTACGGATCTGGGTGGTGACGCTCTCGGCGACTCGCGCCACTGGCGGGATGAAGACCAGAGTCAGCGAGACGAGGCTATTGACGAGGCCCGCGCCGAGCACACCCGAGATCGCGACGGCCAGAAGGACAGAGGGGAAGGCGTAGAAGATATCGAACAGGCGCATGATTGCCATGTTGAGCGCGCCGCCGGCGTATCCCGCGATGACGCCGAGCGTACCGCCGATGATGGTTGCCAGCACCACGGGCATGAAACCCATGAAAAGCGACATCCGACCGCCATAGATCAGGCGGGATAGCAAGTCGCGTCCCAGCTCATCAGTGCCGAGCCAATGACGATGGTCTCCTACTGCCAGGAGGCGGCGCGCCATGCTCGTGCGATAGGGATCGTGCGGCGCGATCAGCGGCGCGAAGATTGCGGCAAGCAGGATCAACAGCAGGACGGCGGCGCAAGTGAGGGTGACCGGATCCCGCGCGAGGCGCCGCCCTACGGTCTGCCAGAAGCTGCGAGAGCGCGGCCGCAGGCCGGTCGGCGGCGCCCTTAGATCGTCGAGAGCAAGATTTGGCATGTGGCGATCTGGTTTCAGCTGCGCTTGATGCGCGGATCGAAGGCACTCTGGATGAGGTCGACGATCAGGTTGGTGAAGACGAAAAACATCGCCAGCACGAGGATCGTACCCTGCAGGATCGGCAGGTCGCGCGTGAAGATTGCCGTGTTGAGGAGAAGGCCGGTGCCAGGCCACGAGAACACGGTCTCGACAAGGATCGATCCGCCGAGCAGCTGCGCGAGCTGCAGGCCCATGATGGCTAGCACGGTCGGCGCGGCGTTCTTGATGACGTGGACGAAGATGCGCCGCGGCGGCAGGCCCTTGGCATAGAGCGTCTGCATGAAGTCCTGCTTGCGGACCTCGGCGACGGTGCCGCGCACCGATCGCGCGATGATGCCCGCCGGGATGACCGACAGAGAGATGGCCGGCAGGATTAGGTGGCGCAGACTCTCCCAGTCCATGGCGAAGTCTGCGGAGCCGCTGGTGCCCATGCCCATGGCCGGCAGCGCACCCAAATTTACCGCGAAAATCACAATAAGGACCATCCCGAGCCAGTAGTGGGGAACGCTGACACCGGTGACCGCTACGGAGGTCACGACGCGATCGAGCATGGTTCCATTGTTGTAGCCGGCGATCAGCCCGAGCATTAGGCCTGTGAGGAAGCCGATTAGGATCGCCGCGGCCGCGAGGATCAGCGAGTTAACGACAGCCGGCGCGACCTCTCCGAGCACCGGGCGCCGCGTCATGATCGAGTATCCGAAATCGCCCGTCAGAACACGGCGGAGCCAGGTCAGGTACTGGACGGGCAGGGATTTGTCGAAGCCGTAGGCAGCCCGGAGCTCCGCGACGACTTCCTGACTTGCGCCCTCCGGCATCACGGCGCTCAGGGGATCGCCCGGCGCGAGATGGATGAGTGCGAAGCAGACGATCGACACCCCGAGGGCGATCGGAACAGTGTAGAGCGCGCGCCGGAGGAAATAGGTCAGCATTCTGTTCCCAGGGGTATCTTGAGGTGATGGCCGGACAGCCGCCTTTCGACGGCCATCCGGCCAGTCATCATTGCCGCGGCTACTGAACCTCGACCGGGGTCAGGTCCTGGTACCAGCTCTGGGCCGGCACGAAACCCTTGACCTTCGGGGACAAAGCCCGCGGCCCGAGATCGTGCACGACCCAGATCCACATGGCCTGGTCGACGATACGGGCGTGAAGTTCCGCGAGGATCTTGTCCCGCTGGGCAGGGTCGAAGGTGGTCTTGGCCGCTCTGGCGAGTTCGTCGACCTTCGCGTCGTTGAACTGGCCCCAGTTGAAACCCGTCGGAACAGGCTCGAAGGATGCTGAGGGCTTGATCAGTGCAATATCGGGGTCCCACAGGCCCCAGCTGTTGTTCACGCCGTGGATGCCCTTGTTTTCCGGCGCCCACGCACCTGCCCGCCGGCGCGCACGCAGAGCTTCCCAATCCATGACGACGAATTCCAGATCGATGCCGACATCGCGGAAGTTCTCCTTGATGTACTCGCTCATCGGGAGAGGCAGCATCTGCCCTGAGCCGGACGGTGCGATGACAATTCGGACCTTGACCGGGTTCTTTTCGCTATAGCCGGCTTCCGCCAGCAGCTTGCGGGCGCCTTCGGGATCATACTTGATGTCGAAGCTGGGCTTTCCGAACCATGGGTGACCAGGGTCGAGCATCCCCTTTGCCGGAAGGGCAAGGCCTCCGAGAAGCTTTACCAGCCCGTCGCGATCGATCGCGAGATTGGCCGCCTTGCGGATCCGCAGGTCCTTGAACGGGGAATCGTCCATCAGGCTGATCTGATACGGCCAGACATGAGGGTAGACATTGGCGACAACGTTCATGCCGGACTGCTTGAGGCGCGGCACCGCATCGGGAGGCGGCGCCTCGATCCAGTCGACCTGATTGGCCAGCAGGGCAGCCACACGCGTGTTCGCGTCAGGCATCGGCAGGAGGACGAGCCTGTCCGATTTCGGCAGGCGCTTCTGGTTCCAGTAGTTCGTGTTGCGCACCAGCTCGACGCGCTCGCGCGGAACGAATTTGTCCACCTTCCAGGGACCGGTGCCCGAAGGCTGGGCCGCGAACTTGTTCCAGTCGCGCCCGACCTCCTCCCAGCGCTTCGGGCTCGAGAAGAACAGACCCGTGAGGTTGTAGGGCAGCACGGAATCGGGCGCCTTTGTCGCGATCTCGACCGTGTAGTCGTCGATCTTTCTCCAGGAGGCGATGCTGCCGTAAAGTTGGGAGGCTTGCACCGACTGCGCCTGGTCAAACTGCGGAGCGTCGCGCTTCATCAGTTTGTCGAAGTTCCAGGTCACGGCATCGGCATTGAACTCCGAGCCGTCATGGAACTTGACCCCGCGCCGCAGCTTGAAGATCCATTTCGTCTTGTCGTTCTCGTCGACCGCCCAGCTTTCGGCGAGGCCGGGAACCAGCGACGCCGCCTTGTCGGCGCTCGAAAGATCCCAGAGGACCAACCCATCATAGACGGTGGGTCCCAGGAACCGCATCCCTTCATTGCCTTGACTTGGCTGGCCGCTGGTGAGCGGTACGTCGGCGACGGTCATCGCGACGCGCAGGACCTTTTCCGCCAACGCCGGTGACGCGATTGTCAGTGTGCCGAGCGCGACCGCACCAACGAGCCGCCGGATCAAATTCAATCTCATTGTTTCCTCCTTTTCGATTCTCACGCTCGTCTTGGCGGCCTGCATCGCGTTCTGCAGGTGATACATGCATCGGCCAATGGCACTGGTCGGGACGATCGCCCGTCTGCTTCGAGACGCCCGCTGTGTCACGTCGATCCGGCATCCGGCATGAACTTGCGGGGGTCGTAGGCATGCGCTGGCTCATTGCCATGTGCGCGCGCCTGTCGCATTCGTTTGAGTACCGGTTCGATCCGCCGGTAGGAATCGACGAGCTCATCGAAGTATTCCGGAGGCAGCTCAATGCCGGCCAATGCTGCGGCGGCCGCGATCTGCTCGCGCGAGGCTGGTTTGTCACTCATGAGCGAGCCCCCTCGCTAGTGGCCCAGCCCAGCGGCGGCACGCGGCGATGCCAGTCTGTTACGCGTTGATAGGCTTCCCCGACCCGCAGCACGGTGGCTTCGTCGAAGGGGCGCCCGCCCAGCTGGAGCGACAATGGCAATCCCTCGCTCGAGAACCCGCATGGCAGGGAGAGGGCGGGGTTGCCGGCGAGACTGAAAGGCATAGTGACCAGAAGCCGCTTCCTGACGAAATCGTCGCTGTTCGGATCGTTGGCCTCGGCGCCCGACATCCAGCCAGCCGTAGCGAGCAGGTCGAAGCGTCGGAACGTTGCGAAAACTTTCGATGTCAGTTCCGTGCGCCAGCCCAAGGCCTGAACGTAATCCTCTGCGCGCACGAGACCGCCGGCGATCACCCGTTGCCGCATGGACTTTCCGAAATCCTGCGGCCGCGCCCTCAATTCGTTCCCGTAGATCGCGAAAAGTTCGCCCAGGGAGATGACGGCCTTGCAGTCGACGTAATCTTGTAGAGGTGGCAACTCCACCTCTTCCACGATGGCGCCCAGCCCCTCGAGCTGCCGGGCGGCTGCATCGACGGCTGCAACCACCTCAGCTTGGGCATCCGCTGAATACCAGTGGCGAACGAGCCCAATTCTCAGCCGCGCGATCGAGCCGGTGAGTGCGGCGCGATAATCCGGCACTGGCTCATCGCAACTACCGGGATCGCGTGGATCATGGCCTGCGATTGCATCCAGCAGGATGGCACAATCCTCGACTGAGCGCGCCATCGGCCCGCAATGGTCGAGCGAGAAGGTATTCGGATGTACGCCGCGGCGACTCACGCGCCCATAGGTCGGCTTCAACCCGACGATACCGCAGACGGCCGCCGGCCAGCGCACCGAGCCGCCTGTATCCGTGCCAATCGCGCCGGCCACCATGCGTGCGGCAATCGCCGCGCCATTGCCTGACGACGAGCCGCCAGGCAAATGGTGTTCGCTCCACGGATTGATCGCGGGAGGCCATGGCAGATCCCAGGACGGCCCGCCGGCAGTGAATTCGAAGGTCGCGGTCTTGCCCAGGAGAATGCCGCCTGCCCGCTTCATGCTCGCAGCGACCGCTGCGTCCTCGGCAGGGACATTGTCGAGCCTTAGCTTTGAATGTGACGACGTCAGGACCCCGGCAGTCTCGATATTGTCCTTAAGGGCGAAGGGGATGCCGTCGACGCCGCCGCGATAGTCGCCGCTCGCAATCCTGGTCTCCGCGAGATACGCCGCAGCGCGAGCCTCCTTGCCCGTCACTGTGACGAAGGCATGCAGATGCGGATCCAGACGCTCGATGCGTTCCATAGCCGCTTGAACGAGGTCGACCGGGGAGATCGCGCGACGCTCGAGCAACGCAGCCGCTTCGGCGATCGTCAGTTCCGTTAGGTCGGATGAAGAGGGCGCCGTGCGGCTCGCAGTCAGCATCGCGTGATACTCGCGGCTGCGATAGCGTCCATGATTTGCCAATGGGCGGCGACGTCCCTGCTCGTCGAGCGCTCCCCGAGGCGGCCTTGAAAGAGAACCATCGCGACGCCCGCTTGCGTCATATCCTGACGTGTGGAGCATGCGGGTGCCCTCGCCGTGGACGCGGCAACAATAGTGAGCGGCTCCATGTCAGATCTCTTCCTGCGCCAACCGGCGGGACATGAACGGAACCAGTCCACCCGCTGAGAGAATCTCAAGGATAGAGGGGCTGAAGGGAGCGAACTCCGCGGCGCGACCGGCGCTTTCGACCACGCCACGGTCGAAATCAACCGATATCTCCGCTCCCGCCGCAGTAAAATCGATCGCTTCGGGGCAGATCACGACCGGAAGCCCGATATTGATGGCGCTGCGGTAGAAGATGCGGCTGAAGCCGCGTGCCACGACACAAGAGATTCCGGTGGACTTGATCGCGATGGGGGCGTGCTCGCGGGAGGAGCCGCAGCCCATGTTCTCGCCGGCGAGGAGGATGTCGCCCCGCCGAACTCTCGTCGCAAATCCGGGCAAGAGATTGAAGAAGCAGCCCTCTGCCAGCTTGGCCGGATCCAGCGTGCCGAGATAGCGGGACGGTATGATCTGATCGGTGTCGACGTGATCGCCGACGATATGCGCGCGGCCTTTCATGATCATGGCGCGATAGCCTCGGGGGACGTGATCACGCCGGCGATCGCGGCCGCCGCGGCAACATACGGACTGCTAAGATAGATCTGCGCTTTGGGGCTACCCATCCTGCCCGGAAAGTTGCGGTTATGCGTTGCGACGCAGATATCGTCGTCGCCTAAGACGCCTTGATGCCAGCCGGTGCAGGGGCCGCAGCCGGGCGGATTAATCTGGGCTCCGATCGCGCGGAACTCGTCGATCAGACCGAGTTCCTCGGCCTGGCGCATGATAATCGCGGTCGCCGGCGTTACGATGAGCCGGACGCCCTTGGCGACCTTGCGGCCGCGCATGATCTCGAGCGCCTGCTGAAGATCGATTAGGCGACCGTTTGTGCAGGTGCCGATGCAGACCTGCGTGACGCGAACGCCTTTGACCTCGTCGACAGGAACGACGTTATCCGGGCTGTGCGGCTTGGCGAGCACGGGGCCCAGCTCGCCGATATCGATGTCCAGAGTGCGCTCGAACTCCGCATCCTCGTCGGACCAGACCGCCTCGTAAGGCACGTCGGTGCGTGATGCCAGATAGTCAGCCACCTTGCGGTCGGGCGCCATGAACGAGCTCTTGGCGCCCATTTCGATGCCCATGTTTGCAATAGTGAAACGCTCGTCGACGGAGAGGTCGTCTAGCGCGGGCCCACAGAATTCGAGCGTCTTGTAACGGGCCCCGTCCACCGTTAGCGCACGCTCCGTGGCGAGCACATAGTCCTTGCTCGTCACATACTTCGCGGGCCTGCCGACATAGCGCACCCGAATGGTTTCTGGCACGCGAACCCAAGTTTCACCGAAGGCATAAATGTAAGCCATGTCGGTGGATCCCATGGCCAGCCCCCAAGCCCCCAAAGCGCCATAAGTGCAGGCATGGGAATCGGCATTGCAGATCAGCATTCCCGGGCGAATAAAGCCGAGATCCGGCACAAGAGCGTGATCCATGCCTTCCATATCGGCGTAGAAATTCGCGATACCGTGTTCGCTGCACCATTCGCGGACACCGTCGACGGACTTGCCGAACGCCTCGTCGCGAAACGGCATATGGCGACCGGCGACGATGCAAATCTTCGTGGCGTCGAAGACCTTCCTGGCTCCGGCACTGCGAAACTGCTTCACCGCCAGCGGCGACGTCATGTCGTTCGACATCGCGAGGTCGACCTTGACCGTGACGGTCTCGCCGACCGCTACATGCTCGCGGCCGCTGTGGCTCGCAACGATCTTCTGTGTGGCTGTGAGGCCCAAGGAGTGTCTTCCCCCTAATCTTTATGTTATCGATACCATTAGAGTTTAACTTCTCCAGCCGTCAAGTAGGCTTTTGCCACCAATCGGATAATCTCAAGCGATGCCGCAGACGATTCGTGCCCGTGCCCCTCATGTCCGAATGAAGGATGTCGCCGCGCACGCGAAGCTATCCGCGATGACTGTATCGCGCGCCTTGCGTTCCCCCGAGCAGGTCTCGGAGGAAACTCTCCATCGGGTCCAGCAAGCCGTGAAGGAACTCGCCTACGTACCCAACAGACTGGCCGGAGGCCTGAAAGCCCCCGGTCGAAGTCAACTTGCAGCGGCGATCATCCCGAGCGTCCGGGATTCGTTGTTCGCAGCGACGCTGCAAGGCATTACCGAAACGCTGCGCGTCAAGGGTATCAATCTCATGCTCGGCGGCAGCGGTTATGCATTAGAGGACGAAGAGTCCCTGATTGCCGCATTTCTCACGCATCGACCATGCGGACTTTTGCTGCACAACACGAAGCATTCGCCTTTTGCCCGCCAACTGCTACGCGGAGCCGGGGTCCCGATCGTCGAAACCGGCGATCTGACGCGCCGGCCCATCGACCTCGTCGTCAGCTATTCGAACTTCGATGCCGCGAAAACAATGGCCCAGTACTTGCTGCAACGTTACGATCGTGTTGCGTTCGTCGGGCAGATTGCTGCGCAAAGCGAGCGCGCGAAGGAGCGCCAACGTGGCTATCGAGCTGCCCTGAAGGATGCGGGGCGCCCGGTCGACAATGCCCTGATCATCGAGACGCAGGGAGGCTACGAGAATGGTGCGCAGTCGCTCACGCAGCTCATGCAGATCAAGCCAAAGGTCGATGCGATTTTCTTTGCCGGCGATGTGTTGGTGATAGGCGCTATGCTGGAATGCAATCGGCGCGGCTGGGACGTGCCCCGCCAGATTGCGATTGCCGGCTTTGACGACTGGGAAATTGCCCGCCAGTTCGAAACGTCGATAACCACCCTCCAGATACCTCGCTATGAAATCGGACGACGTGCTGCGGAGCTGTTGCTGCGTCGCCTCGACGGTGACCAGGGTGCCATTCCTCCGATCGATGTCGGATTCCACATCATTGAGCGAAGGAGCGCCTGAGGCGACTTCTTGCTCCGATGGTCTGCTGCCGACTCGCGAATATTCTGGCCACAAGCCCCATCGCGGCAAGCTGCCGAAGCTGCTAACCAAAAATTTCCCGCGCCCGACCGACATGAGTCCTGAATTCAAAGCGCTTCCCGACAGGTAGAGCGGGCCTGGCGCCGATCAGCGCCGCGTTCTTGACCGGCTGCCGGCCGCTCGCGCTGGAGGCCACGAATCGACCGATGCACCCGAAGCCGGTTCAGACCGGCTTGAGCTGCGCGTTGCGGACGACTTCTCCCCAACTCTCGGTCTTGCGCGCGACGAAGGGCGCGTAGTCGGCCGGCGTCCCGCCAATCGGGTCAGCGACCTGCGTCGCAACTCATCCTGCATCTCGGGCAGGGCTAATAGCCTGCTAAAGAGCGAATTGATCTGGATTTCGATTCCGCGTGGGATTTCCGCTGGGACGTGAAGGTCGTGCCACGTCAAAGCCTCCAATTCGGCAGGTCGGAGCAAATCGATTTCACTTCCGGCAGCGCCCTTACGGGTGCGGAGCTGCCGACACCGATCACCCTACCCGAATTCGCCTCGATGAAGCTGCGCGAAGTCGAAATGATCGAGATCGCGAGCTGCACCTGCATTCCCTACGATATCGCCGAGCAGCAGGGAGTGCCTGTTGGGCGTGCTGCGAGCAATCTCGGTTACGGCGAGCGTGCCGCCGGCGCCCGGCGACGCTCTGGAATTGCTCTTCCAAGATCCGCGCCGAACCATCGGCTGCCCCGCCTGCCGCAGAGCGCGTCAGGATTTGAACCGGCCGGCAGCTGGATCATGAGGCCCGCGCCCAGCTGCCTAGGAACTTGTCCAGCCCGCAACCCAGCGTCCCCTTAGGGAATGTTTGCCGTGCCGGTCTCGTCATGGCCGGTCCTCCTATGTTCTTGATCGTTTGCGCAACCTGCGCCGCGCGGCGCGCTGCCAAGCAGCTGCCGGGCAACTGTCGGGGACGCCACCGGCCTTCCGAGCCTTGCCGCATGCTCCACCCATTGCCTGACCAGAGCGGCGTTTCCAGGTGCAGGTGAGCCATCGTTCATCAGCCGAACATCCTCAAACCCGGTCCGTACATGCCCCCCATGCCTGACAGCCAGCTCGAGAAGGCTGACATGTGTCGCGATGTCCGCCCCCGTCTGAGCCGACACGGACCATTCGCTCCCGTCCGGCAATTCGCTAAAGAGCCATTCCAGCAGCGCCGTGTCCGGCTTCAACGTGCCTGGAAGCCCCATCACGAACTGGAAAAAGAGCGGCGGCCTGATCCCCACTGCCGCCAGCCGCGGCACGCATTGGAGATGGGCGCTGTCAAAGATCTCGATCTCGGGACGCAGGCCGGCATGTGCGATCGCCGACGCCAGGGCCTCCTGAAAGCTCGGCCGATTATCATAAAGCCGCCCGCCGATATTGAAACTGCCACCGGCGAAGCTGACGATCTCCGCTCCAGCCTCGACGACCGCCAGACGCTGCTCATGCGAAGCGCGTCCGCCATCGTCCCCGGCCGAGAAATCAAGCACTGCATCGCAGCCGCGCCGCCGGATCGCCGCGGCGATCGCGGCATAGGCCGCCGGCTCCATCGTCGTCTCGCCCGTCGCCCGTCGCGCATGGATGTGGATGATAGCTGCGCCGGCCGCATGGCAGGCGATCGCGTCTTCGACGATGGCTCCCGGATCAAGTGGATGGCCGGGGCCGGCTGCGTGAGGCGGCACGCCGCCGGTCAGCGCCGCGCAGACGATCAGTGGTTTACTTTCCAAGCGATGTTGAGCTTTCACGAGCATTCCCGGCGCCTCTATGATAACGTTAACTGTGAACGTTATCATTCGCGATTGTCAACACCGGGCTCAGCGCGCATTGTGCGCTCGGACACCACCTGCGAGGACACCCAAGCCGCATGCACAACCCTGCGGACGAAGGCGGCGGCAACGCCACGATACGCGATGTCGCGAAACGCGCAGGCGTATCCATCATGACGGTTTCACGCGCCTTCAGCGCCCCCAACACCGTGGCCGCAGCGACGTTGATGCGGATCGAAAGCGCCGCCGGCGAAATCGGCTACGTACCTCATCGGCTCGCGGGAGCGCTACGGTCGGGTGTTTCGCGCATGGTCGCCGCAATCGTACCCTCATTGGAGAACAGCCTTTTCGCGGCATTTCTGCAGGGCCTTTCCGACGGCCTGGCGCAGAACGGCCTGCTATTGACGGCCGGCGACGCCGAAAGGCGCCCCGATTCTGAGGACCGTCTGATCGCCGAGTATCTGACCTTGAGGCCGCGCGCACTGGTGCTGCACGAGACAATGCACACACCCGAAACGGTCGCCCGTCTGCGCCGGCTGGACGTCCCCGTGATCGAGGTAGGCGATCTTGTCGACGACCCTATCCAGCACAATCTCAGCTTCTCCAACAAGGATGCGGCGGCGGCACTGACGGACCATCTGCTGCAGCGCGGGCGCCGTCAGATCGGCTTCCTCAATCTGCCGACCGTGCTCTCGGCCCGGGCTGGACGACGTCTCGACGGCTATCGCGCCGCCTTGCATAAGGCCGGCGTCGAGATAACACCCGACCTGATCGTTGAAAGCGCCGGCGGATACGAAGCTGCCATTGCCGCGACCGATCGGCTCCTGGGTTCCGGTCGACAGCTCGACGCGATTATCGGTGCGGGCGACGTGTTCGCGATCGGCGCGCTGCTTGCCTGCCAGAAGGCAGGACGCCGCGTGCCGGAAGACATCGCGATCGTCTCCTTCGACGATCACGAGATCTGCGCTCAGCTCTCGCCTGCCCTGACAGCTCTCTCGATACCGCGGCGTGACATCGGCCTGCGCACTGCCAAGCTGATCGCCGGCCTCGGCGAAGGCAAGGTGCTGCCCGGCGTTGCCATCCAGGAAAACGTCGGCTTTACGCTCGCGGCGCGCGCAAGTTCCTGACTCCCTTACGGCTCGGCGGAGACTCCGCCCTGTCCGCTTTCCCCACCGGTTTGATGGAAAATCCTAGGTTCCGGCAAGCGTTTTGGATCAGCGACATATGAAAGAACTTATAGGCAATGATGGTTGGCGCGCGCAGATCTGTCACTTCAGCGGGCGCCGGAGCAAGCGCCGCGCTGCCTTGGTGCCATTCCGCGTCTGAAGGATTTCGTCCAGGGCATAACCGTCTGACCTGCAAGCTGGACCATTATTATTCAGAAGTTTTCGTGTCGTTCCATTCGGCCTAGAAAAGGACACGATCAAAGAACCGAAGTTATTGGCCAGACCCTGCGCCCAACCGATGAAAACAGACGCTCTCTCAAAATCTATCGGAAACATCGAGAAAATTCGACGATCAGATTCAGATCGCGTCTCAAGGCGCAAAGAGTCTGTCACTAACACGAGTATTCTGTCACCGCGGCGCATCCAGTTTGTCACTGGCCCGGATCGGCGCCTGCTCAAAATGCGGAACGTGTGGGATTACGACCGAAGACGCCCGTGACAGAGCCTGAGTTGATGTGAAAGCGAAGGCATAATGTTGCCTCGATTTCACGTTGAGTTCCGCAATCGAGAAAAACGCCCGGCTCAACCGGGCGTTTTTTTGCGTGGGGGGATGGACGAAACTGGCCATGTGCCAACGCCCGCTCCCGACCGACCCAAGGCCGACGTCGGCCTCGACACCTGAGTAAGGAACTGGGCGAAGTGTCAATTCGATCGTCGTCGATCTGAGTTGCGGGCCGGAGAGCCGCCTGCCGTCGACGAGCACAGGCGCCGATAGCGAAGTGCGGGCGGTCGTTGGCAAACTCAATCATCTGCTCCCACAGAGCGCGATGCCGCGTTCAGACACAATCATGCGGTTGCGCAGAGTACCTGGCGAGGCTTCGTTCGCTCGCCTCTCTGGGGCTAGAGCCGAATTCACGCCTGAAGGCCCGGCTGAATGTCGAGTGATCCATAAAGCCTACTACCGCACGTTCAACCCGAACTCTTTCAGGATTTGGCCCGCCTGCTCGCGCGAGATGGTCGCGCCCTTCAGCAATGCGGCGTCCTGGAGGGTCAGTCCCCCCATGTCCGCGCCGCGCAGGTCGGCGCCCTTGAACTGGGCGGTCTTTAGGGACGCCTCCCGGAAGCTTACGCGGTCCATGATCGCCTCCCGGAAATCGCATGCGGCCAGGTCCGCCCCGGTGAAGTCCAGCCCTTCGAGGCGGTGACCGCGAAACGAGAGGCCGCGAAGCTTCGCATAGACCAGCAGGCAGTCCTTGAACGTCACACCCAAGGCCCGAGCTTCCAACAAGTTCGCGCCGGTGAGCTTGCAGCCGGTAAAGGACGTCGACGCGAGCTTGGCACCGCGCATGCTGGTGTTGCTGAGATCGCAGGAGCGGAAGGTTGCTTCGGATAGATCGGCGCCGGTGAAGTCGCTCTTGGCTGCCTGGCAGGACAGCCAGTCCGTCCCATCTAGAACGGCACCCGTCAGCTTCGCCTGCGCAAGGTCACAGCGATCGAAAAGCCAGAGCGAAAGGTCGATCCGGGACAGGTCGACCTCGGCAAGCCCGCATTCGACCAACCGCACCCGCGAATGATTATCCGCCAGTTCCGACAATTCTGATGCGCTCAACCGTGCGTTCGACACGGTCTTCATCTCGGATGTGTTCGAGGGTGCCTTTGCCATCACTGAAGGCTCCTGAGCGTTTTGAAATGATGTCGGGACCGACCCGCCACAAAGGGGTGATAAAGGCGGGTCGGTCCGGATCCACGAGGCAAAAGCAAGCCTCGCGAGTCCAGAGGATTGATTTCCTAAGATCGCGTAGCTTAGATTCTATCCAAGCTACTGTCCTTGCAGAGATAATCAGCGAGGCTATCATTGGGACGTGAGCAATAAGCGAGGCGGTGTGGTCGGCGGCAATAATGGGACTAGGGTCCAGCGGAAAGGGCCAGTTTGCGTTCTGATAGGCCAACGGCGGCCACTGCGGGGCTTGGCTCTAACAGCACGCCCACTGATGGCCGCGACAAGAGCAGCGCCCTCCACTACTGAGGATCGATGTCGCCAATTTCGATGAGCACAGAGACGGACTCGCCCACTCCCACAAGTGGGCACGCTATGGCGCTGAGCTCATGAATGCTCGGCCTTCGACCGGTCCCTCCTTCGAACTGCGCCATCTCCGCTACTTCGTGGCCGTGGCAGAAGAGCGGAACTTCGGGCGCGCCGCCGAACGGCTCGGCATCGCCCAGCCCGGTCTCAGCCAGCAGATCGCCAGTCTCGAAGCCCTTGTCGGCACACGACTGCTCGATCGAAGCCGGAGGCTGTTCCGGCTGACCCTGCCCGGACAGGTCTTCGTGGCCGAGGCGCGCAAGACCTTGGCGCAGGCGGATATCGCCTTTGCCGCTGTCCAACGGGCCGCGCGCGGCGAAACGGGGCGTGTCTCGATCGGCTATGTGGCGTCGGCGGCTTATTCGGGCGTTCTGACGGAGGTGATCAGCGGCTTCCGTGACGCGTTTCCCGAGGTCGAGCTCATCCTCATCGAAATGGAAATGCTGCGCCAGCTCGACCGCATCGTGGAAGGAGCCCTGGATTTCGGCTTCATCCGGCCGCCCGCTGCGATTCCCCGCGGCCTCGAGTCTATGATCATACAGAGCGAGCCGCTGGTCGCATTGCTGTCAGCGGCACATCGGCTGGCCGCGGCGGAGCAGGTGGCTCTGCGGGATCTGGCCTCCGAGACATTCATCGTTCCGAACCAGACCGCGGATGTCGGCTTTCACCGCCAGACCGCACTTGCCTGCAAGGCTGCGGGGATCGAGCCGGTGATCCAGCCGAACGGTCGCGATTTCATGACGATCGCCAGCATGGTGACGGTCGGCCTCGGCGTGGCGCTGGTACCGCGATCCATGGCATGCATGCAGCTTCCCGGAATCGTCTATCGGGACCTGTCGTCCCCGACAACACGATCGGAGATCTCGGCGGTCTTCCGACGCAACGAGGCAGCACCGGCGGCGAACGCCTTCATCGCGCATTGCCGCCAGGATCTGCGCGGTCGAGGCTCCGAAGCGGCAGGTTAGAATAGATAAAAACAATGAGCTTCATAATTTCTGCCTATTGAATTCGAAGCCACGTTTATTGGACGCCGAGACCGCACCTGCATTAACGCCTTCTGTATTCGACTGTCGTGAGGCTCGGATCGCGAGCGGCCTGTTGTGCCGCCGTTCCGGGCAAACGACGGATCCGCATTCCGCAGAAGGCGAAAGCATGACGATCCGGGCTTCCTTATCGGCGACGGCGTCCATTCTGGTTCTGGCTGGTCTGGTGTCGGGCAGCGCCGCGGCACAGGACGCTTCGAACGCAATCTCGCTCGACACGATCACGGTCGAAGGCGAGAGCGCGACCGGCCCGGTTCGCGGCTATGTCGCTCAGCGCAGCAGCACCGGCAGCAAGACCGGCACGCCGCTCGCCGAGACCGCGCAGAGCGTCTCGGTCATCACGCGCGAGCAGATGACCCAGCAGAACGCGCAGAGCCTGAACGAGGCCCTGCGCTATACGCCCGGCGTGATCACCGAAAGCCGCGGCGCCGGCGCGAGCCGCTTCGATCTGTTCAAGATCCGCGGCTTCGATGCGGTGAATTATCTCAACGGCATGCGCATGCAGAAGATGAATTGGGTCTCGCCCCAGGTCGATCCCTTTCTGCTGGAGCGTGTCGAGGTGCTGCGCGGGCCGTCCTCGGTGCTCTACGGACAGGCGCCGACCGGCGGCATGGTCAACCAGATCAGCAAGTTGCCGACGGCGACGCGCTTCGGCGAGGTCGGAGTCGCATTCGGCAACAATGCGCAGCGTCAGGGCTCCTTCGATCTCGGCGGCCCGATCGATCCGGAGGGGCGCTATCTCTATCGCCTCACCGGCATCGGGCGGAAGGAGGACGGGCAGATCGCCAAGACGGAGGCGGAACGCTTCGCCATCGCGCCGGCTTTCACCTTCAAGCCTTCCGAGGACACGAGCCTGACATTGCTCGGCCTGTTTCAGCGCGATCCGAAGGCCAGCGCCTATATCGGCGTTCCGGCAGTGGGTTCGGTTCTGCCCAATCCCAACGGCCGGTTGAGCCGTCGCACGAATGTCTCGGAGCCCAATCTCGAGAGCTTCGACCGCACGCAGAGCTCGGCGGGCTACCTGTTCAACCACCGTTTCAACGATGCCGTGACACTGCGCATGAACGGCCAGTGGTTCCGAAGCGATATCGACTATTTCAGCGTGTTCGGCTCCACGCTCGCGGCGAACGGGCGGACGCTGTCGCGCTCCGTGTCGATATCCCATGACGAGATGGATGCGCTCGCCTTCGACAACCAGCTCGAATGGAAGTTCGGCACCGGCCCGCTCTCGCACACCCTGCTGACCGGCTTCGATGCGCAATCCTCGGACGGATACTACGTCAACGGCACGGGTACGGCCCCGGCGATCGACATGTTCGCGCCGGTATATGGCCGCCCCATCACCTTGCCCGCAACCCGGCGCACCGACGTCACGACCCGGCAATACGGTCTCTACGCGCAGGACGAGATCCGCTTCGGCAACTTCATCGCGACCTTCGCCGGCCGCTCCGACTGGGCCGAGAACAAGACCACCGTGGCGGGCGTGCGCAGCCAGACCGACGATCATGCGCTGACCGGCCGCGCCGCGCTGCTCTATCGCTTCGACAACGGCATCGCGCCCTATGTCAGCTTCGCGCAGTCCTTCACGCCGCTCGCGGGCACGGACTTTACCGGCCGCGCCTTCAATCCGGAGCGGGGCGTCCAGTACGAGGCGGGCGTGAAGTATCAGCCCGTCGGGATCAATGCGCTGTTCAGCGCCGCCGTCTTCGATTTGACGCGCGAGAACCTGCTGACCTCCGATTTCGCCCATCCCGGTTTCTCGGTGCAGGTCGGCGAGGCGCGTTCGCGCGGCGTCGAGCTCGAAGCCAAGGCGAGCCTCGATTTCGGGCTGAACCTCGCTGCGAGCTACACCTATCTCGACACCAAATATACCAGGGACAATAGTGGCCTGCAGGGGCTGGTGCCGACCGGTGTTCCCAGCCACATGGCTTCGCTCTGGCTGTATTATGATCTGCCAGCCAATCTCGTGCCCGGCCTGTCGATCGGCGCTGGTGTGCGCTATGTCGGCAGCACGTTCAACACCAACAACACCATCGAGGTCCCGAGCGTGACACTCGTCGATGCCGCCCTGCGCTATGATTTCAGCAAGCTCGCGCCGCAGCTCAAGGGCATGGCGCTGCAGGTCAACGTCAAGAATCTCTTCGACAAGGAATATGTCGGCGCCTGCTACACTTCGACGACCTGCGCCTATGGCCAAGGGCGCGTCATCACGGCCGGCCTAAACTATCGCTGGTGATCCGGGCCCCGTGACCGAACTCGTCGCACATTGCCGACTGGAGGGCGCCGCCGCTGAAGCGTTGGCGGGGCAGCTCGATGCCGCCATCAGGCTCTGGGGCAACGAGGCTTTCCATGTCTGCTGCGAACGCTCGCGGCAGGAGCTCTGTCTCAGCCTTTCGGCGCCGGGCTGGCGGCGCCTGGCGCTCGCCAAGGCGCGCGTCGCGGGTGAGATCCGCCGCCTGCCGGGCTGCGCGACCCTTGCCCTGGCCTGGGCCGGTGACGGCAACCCCGAGCGGCTCGGGCATGTACAACGCTGGATCGTCACCGGCACACGGCTGGTGACGCCGCATCTGCGCCGGGTGACCTTCCGCGTCGAGGAGGCCGCATTCTACGCTGGCGACCTCCATCACGTGCGCTTGCTGTTGCCCCAGCGCGGCGGCGGCGCCTTCGCCTTCCCGAAGGCTTGCCCGGCCGGCCTGCCCATCTGGCCGGAGGGCGAGCTGATGCCGCTGCTGCGCAACTACACGATCCGTGCGGTCAGGGCCGATCGCGAGGAGATCGACGTCGATTTCGTGCTGCACGAGCCGGCCGGCCCGGCCACGGCCTGGGCAAGGGACTGTCGGCCCGGCGACGAGATCGGCGCGCTCGGCCCGATCGGGTGGCCGGTGAGCCATGCGCCGCTGCGCATCCTCGCCGGCGACGAAACCGCCTTGCCGACCATCCTGCGACAGATCGAGGAATGCCCGGCTGAGGAGTGCATCGACGCCTATGTCGAGTTCGCCGACGAGGGCGAGCGGCAGGAGGTCGCGCTGCCCGCGCAATGCCGGCTGCACTGGCTGCGCCGCGGCGATCTCGCCGAAGCGCTGCGGGCTCGGGCCCGTGAGGATGGCGATGCCGTCTTCGCCTATGCGGGCGCCGAATTCGCAACCTCCCAGCGCTTGAAGGCTGTGCTCAGCGATGATCTCGGCCTGCCACATGCGCAGTTTCGCTCCGTCGCCTATTGGCGGGCACAGGCTGCGAGCCCGGCATGACCCGCGGGTGTGATCCGTGAGCCCGCCTGCGCTCTCGCGCCGTCGCCTGATCGCGCTCGGCGTCGCGGGACTGATCGCAAGCCCGGCCCGGGCTACCGAGATAACCGCCGCCGCGATCGACTGGGCGATGCTGGAGACGGCGCTGGCGATGCACATCCCGGTCGTCGCGGGCGCCGAACTGCTGCTCTACCGGAAATTCGTGATCGAGCCGGCCTTGCCGCCCGAGATCGCCGATCTCGGCCTCCGCGGCACCATCAATTTCGAGGTGCTGAGCCGCGCCGCGCCGGGCCTCATCCTGAGCTCGCCCTGGTATACGCGGCTTGAGCCCAATCTGCGCCGGATCGCGCCGGTGCTCTCGATGCGCATCCATGAGCGCGGGCGCGATCCCTATGAGGCGGCCGAGGCGGCGGCCTTCGAGCTCGGGCGGCGCTTCGGCCGCGAGGCTGCGGCCGAGGGCCTGGTCCGCGAGACGCGGGAGCAGCTTTCGGCGACGGCCAGCGCGCTGGCGGCGCGTCCCCGGTCGCCGCTCTTCGTCATCACGATCGGCGACCCCCGCCATTTCCGGGTCTTCGGCACCGACAGCATGGTGGGAACCGTCCTCAAGCGCCTGGGGCTCGTCAATGCCTGGGAACGCCAGACCAGTTACAGCGTGCAGGCGCCCGTCGATATCGTCACCCTGGCGGATAATCCGGATGCCGCCATCGTCATCCTCGCACCTGTGCCGGACGATGCGCGACGCGTGCTGCCAGAGAGCGAGATCTGGCGCAACCTGCCGGCCGTACGCGCCGGCCGGGTGATGGTGATCGATCCGGTCAATCATTTCGGCGGGCTGCCGGCCGCCCGCAGATTGGCCCGGCTGCTCGGCGCGGCCCTGTCCGAAGGAGCGCCGGGCCTTGGTTGAAGCGCGGCAGCATCACAGGTTTCTTGCCGCGGGAGGCGCGCTCGTCCTGCTCAGCGCAATGCTGAGCCTCTATGCGGTGCTCGCTGGCCTTGGGCCGCGCGGCCTCGCCGTCCTGACGGCGCCGCAGCCGGCGATGGACGGACTGAGGCGCATCATCGTGCTCCATGCGCTGCTGCCGCGGATAGCCGTCGCGTTGATCGCCGGCGCGGCGCTTGGGCTCGCCGGCGCGCTGCTTCAGCGCGTTCTGCGCAATCCGATCGCCGACGCCTCGACGCTCGGCATCTCGGCAGGTGCCCAGCTCGCTCTGGTCGCCGCCACGGCGTTCCTACCGGAGCTCGGCGGCCTCGCCCGCGAGACGCTGGCTCTGGTCGGCGGCCTGGCTTCGGTCGCGATCGTGCTCGCGCTCGGCTGGCGGCGCGGCTTCGAGCCGACGACGCTCGCACTCGCCGGGTTGCTGATCGGACTGCTCTGCGCCTCGGCGGGAGCGGCGATCATCCTGTTCTCCGGCCAGTACCTGACCTCGATGTTCCTCTGGGGTGGTGGCTCGCTCGCCCAGCAGAGCTGGGAGCCGGCCAAGACCCTGGCGCTCCGGCTGCTGATCGCCGCTGGGCTGGCGGCTCTTCTGCAACGCCCCCTCGCAGTGCTGGCGCTCGGCGAAGCCGGCGCGCGCAATCTCGGGCTCTCGGTCCGTGGCGCCCGCTTCTACACCGTGCTCGTGGCGGTGGCTCTGGCCGGCTCGGTCGTCTCGCAGGTCGGCATGATCGGCTTCGTCGGGCTCGCCGCCCCCAATATCGCCCGTATGCTCGGTGCGCGCCGGGCCGGCGCGCTGCTTGTCGCCTCTCCGTTGATCGGGTCGCTCCTACTCAGCCTGACCGACGGCCTCGTCCAGGCGACCAATGCGGCGAGCGGCCTGGGCACGCCGACGGGCGCGGTCGCTGCCCTGCTGGGCGGGCCGTTCCTGCTGTTCCTGCTGCCTCGCCTGCCGATCTACACTATGCCGCAGGATGACGCGCCGCTCACCGGCGCAGTGGCCCGCCGGCCATGGCGACTCGTTGCCGGGACCGCAGCCGTGCTGCTTGTCATTCTGCTGTGCGCCCTCGCGATCGGTCGCGATGCGGATGGCTTCGAGCTGGCGACAGGCGCGGCGTTCTCGGAGCTTCTTCCCTGGCGTTGGCCGCGTCTCGTGGCGGCAATGGCGGCGGGCGCCATGCTGGCGGCGGCTGGCGCGCTGATCCAGCGCATGACCGGCAATCCACTGGCCAGCCCCGAAGTGCTCGGCATCAGCAGCGCGGCGGGGCTCGGCCTTTCCTTGACGATCGTGCTGGTTCCGGGAGCCGCCTGGTGGCTGCAGGGGCTCGCCTGCGCCGCTGGCGCGGCGCTGGGCCTTTTGATCCTCCTCGCCATCGCACGCCATTTCGAGCTGACGGCGAACCGCATGCTCCTCGGTGGGATCGCTCTCGCGGCCTTCTCCGGTGCGATCCTGACCGTGATCCTGGCGCGAGGAGGCCTCGAATCCTTCGCCATCCTGGCCTGGCTGACGGGGTCGACGCAGCAGGTGACGCCGGAGCTTGCCGTGGCGGGCGCGCTGACGACAGCGGTGCTCCTGCTGCCGCTGCCGCTCTTTGCCCGTTGGCTCCAGATCCTGCCTTTGGGCGATGCCGCTTCGGCCAGCCTCGGTATCGCCATCGCCTCCGCCAAGACGCGGCTCGTCATCGTGGCTTCGCTGCTGACGGGAGGTGCGACCCTGTTCGTCGGGCCGGTCAGCTTCGTCGGCCTGATGGCGCCGCATCTCGCCCGGATGCTGGGGCTGCGCAGCGCCGGCGCGCATCTGACGGGATCAGTTTTGGTCGGTGCGCTGCTGCTGGCGACGGCCGATTGGCTGTCTCGACTGATGTTCTTTCCCTACCAGATGCCCGTCGGCCTGTTCGCCTCGCTGATCGGAGGGCCATACCTCATCTGGACGCTGGTGAAGAACCGGAGCCGATAGCGGGCCGATCAGAGATGCGATAGCTGCTCTCGCCCCGTTGCACAGAGATAAATCGCAGGGGCGATGCCTGCAGCCCCGCCTGCTCAGTCACCGGTCTTGGCGCATGCGACGACGCCGGCTTCAAATCAGACCTTGAATCGCCGTCTGCGAGAAGGCCGCTTCCTCCAGCAGCACCGGCTATGCTCTCCCAGACGAGGCGCAGGCCTCTCGGGCCTGGGCTGGCTGGCGCTCCATTGCGAGGCCACGCGCAAGGTCCGAACCGGCCCTTCCGACGGATGGTGCCCGGCCCGAACACGACCGGCCGGAAGCCGCGCGCATAACGTTTCCTCGATTTCACAGAAAGGTCCGCGGATGAGGGCGGCGTCCGGCACGTCCCCGGACGCCTTCGCAATAACCACGCCCCACTGCTTCGTAGGGGTGACCTGAGACCCCTTTCACCTCCGGTCTGAGGGAGACCCCGGGCCTTCAGGTCAATCAGTGAACTTGAAAAAGATACATGTGGAGCGTATCTTTGTTCGCACTAGCCGATGCCCGGGACCCCCATGCGACTGACTCAGTTCTCCGACTTCGCACTGCGAATCCTGATGTATGCCGCAATGCGCGAAGGGCGCCTGATCACGATCGAGGAGACAGCCGCACTCTACGACATTTCGCGGGCGCATCTGATGAAGGTCACCAACCAGCTCACGCGACACGGCTTCCTGAGATCCGTGCGTGGACGGTCGGGAGGCCTAATGCTCGCACGCGCACCAGCGCAGATCGGGCTCGGCGATGTCATTCGCGCCACCGAACCGGACTTCGCGATGGTGGAGTGCTCCAGCCCTGATGGGCGATGCCTCCTCACACCCCGCTGCCGTCTGAAGGGGATCGTTGGCGAAGCTCTCGCAGCTTTTCTGGCGGTGTTCGATCGCCACAGCCTCGCCGACCTTATCCTCAGACCCGAGGATTTCGGCCTGGCCCCCGCGGCCTAGCATGTGAGGTCGGGAGCTTCGCGTCTACCATGCCATGTCTGCCGCACGATCCCTCGATCTTCATCGAGGAGGACACGATTTTGGAGCTCGTCGCCGAGTTCTCGGATCGGCTGCGTCGATCGCAGCGGCTGCGTCCCGTCTTCGACCGGCTGGTCGGCAATCGCTGGCTGGATTTCG
The DNA here is from genome assembly GCA_900473415.1 of Hyphomicrobiales bacterium. Classification (GTDB taxonomy): domain Bacteria; phylum Pseudomonadota; class Alphaproteobacteria; order Rhizobiales; family Beijerinckiaceae; genus Allobosea. The sequence goes on along the minus strand of UCLR01000066.1, from coordinate 518 downwards.
AGGAGCAGATAGCCGCGTTCTGGACGCGGGTGCTGCTGCAGGTCCCGACCGATCCCCGCCAAATCGACGAGGCGTTTCACGCGGCCGCCACGCTCGACGCCGATGATATCGCGGCATTGGCCGCAGTCTGGCTCGAAGCCTGCCTCGCTGTGTTTCCCTTCCATGCGGCCGCCTCGGTCACGGAGCTTGCCGAGCGCATCGAGCGGGTGATCCACACGGCGCTTCAGTCGGCCCGAACCGCCAGGGACGGCGGCCTCGCAGCATTCGAAGGCGCCAAGACGACGCTCAAGGTTGGGGCCATCTATCGCTGAGATCGCTTCGGCGGAGCGACGCTCGCAACGGTCTATCTGCGGCCGGACCGCCGGGCCCTCCCCAAGCGATGGCCGCCGTGATGCCGAGCAGAACGGCTTTGGCATCTTCGGCCAAGACATAAAGTCGGTGAAGCGACGAGGGCACCGGAATGCCGTCCCGAAGAATCGCTTTCACACGCTCATGGGCAGTGAGCGCTGTTTTCAGGC
>UCLR01000076.1 GCA_900473415.1 Hyphomicrobiales bacterium | reverse complement strand
GAAGCCCACGGCGCCGACTGGCAGAGCCTGACGCCGGCCTAAGCGGGCTTCGATGCCGGCCGCCTCGCGGCGGCCGTGACCTATGCGCAGGAGCATGAGAGCCCCTGGCCGCGCAGCCTCTATTATCCGGACGGCTCCTATGTCGGGAATGTCGAGTGGAACGAGCGTGGCCCCTGGACCGAGATCGTCGGCCCGGTGCGCGAACGGGGCGGCCCGGCGGGGCTGATTCTGAAGGGTGGGCGGCTCGTCGCCGAATGGGGCGACACCAGCCGCACCGACATGACCTTCTCGATCGCCAAGAGCTACCTCGCCGTTCTCGCCGGCATCGCCTTCGACGACGGGTTGATCCGCGACATCGAGGAGCCCGTGGCCAAGAGCGTCGACGATCCCGCCTTCGCCGGGCTTCATAACGGTCAGATCACCTGGCGCCATCTCCTGCAGCAGTCGAGCGAGTGGCAGGGCGAGCTCTTCGGCAAGTCGGACCAGGTCGACCACAACCGCCAGATCGGCCCAGGCGCCGACAACAGCCGCAAGGGCCAGCGCCGCGAGCTGAAGGCGCCCGGGACCTTCTACGAATACAACGACGTCCGCGTGAACGTGCTGTCCTATGCCCTGCTGCAGCGTTTCCGCGGGCCGCTGCCGGAGGTGTTGCGCGAGCGCATCATGGACCCGGTCGGAGCCTCACAGGACTGGCAATGGCAGGGCTACGAGAACTCCTTCGTCGAGATCGACGGACGGCGCATCCAGTCCGTGCCCGGCGGCGGCCATTGGGGCGGCGGGCTCTTCATAGGCGCTCGCGACCATGCCCGCTTCGGCCTCATGGTCGCGCGCAAGGGCGAATGGGGCGGCCGGCAGCTCCTGTCGCAGGCTTGGGTCGAGCGAATGCTGACGCCCTCCCCCACGCTCGGCAATTACGGCTATCTCTGGTGGCTGGCACGCGGGCCAGCAGCACGGCCGAACGTGCCGCAGACCGCCTTCTCGGCGTTGGGCGCGGGCAGCAACGTCATCTGGGCGGATCCGGAGCAGGATCTCGTCGCGGTGCTGCGCTGGATCAACGGCGCATCCTCCGAGGGCTTCATCGACCGGCTGCTGGCGGCACGGGCCTGAACCGTCGATTTTCAGCCGGCGCTTGCAAAGGCGCCGGCAGGCCCCATGTCTCGCCTCTGCATCAGCTGCCGCAGAAGCGATGCCGCGGCGCAATAGCCGTTTGACACGGCAGGCGCGCTGCACCACTTTCGCGCGCAATTCCGAAACGCCGGAGCCTTGCCGGTCGCGGAACCGCCCATCACGGGCCGGATCCGCGCTCTGAAAGGGCTATGATCGAGACCAAGACCATGAAGCTCCTCGTCGTCGAGTCGCCGGCCAAGGCCAAGACGATCAACAAGTATCTCGGCTCCGACTACGAGGTGATCGCGTCGTTCGGCCATATCCGCGATCTGCCGGCCAAGGACGGCTCGGTCGAGCCCGAGCACGACTTCGCCATGAAATGGGAGATCGAGGGGCGCGGCGCCAAGCAGGTCGCCGAGATCGCGCGTGCCGTGAAGGGCGCCGAGAAGCTGATCCTCGCCACCGACCCGGATCGCGAGGGTGAGGCGATCTCCTGGCACGTGCTTGAGGCACTGAACCAGAAGAAGGCGCTGAAGGGCATCCCGGTCGAGCGCGTGACCTTCAACGCCGTCACCAAGGACGCCGTGCAGAAGGCGCTCGCCGAGCCGCGCCAGATCGACCAGGCGCTGGTCGACGCCTATCTCGCCCGCCGCGCGCTCGATTACCTCGTCGGTTTCACGCTTTCGCCGGTGCTCTGGCGCAAGCTGCCGGGCGCGCGCTCGGCGGGCCGCGTCCAGTCGGTGGCGCTGCGCCTCGTCTGCGATCGCGAGCGCGAGATCGAGGCCTTCCGGGCCCGCGAATACTGGTCACTGGTGGCGACGCTCGCGACCGAATCCGGTCAGACCTTCGAGGCCCGCCTCGTCGGTGCCGACGGCAAGAAGATCGCGCGGCTCGACATCGGCACCGCCGAGGAGGCCAAGGCCTTCAAGGAGGCGCTGGAAACCGCTCTCTTCACGGTGAGCGAGGTCGAGGCCAAGCCGGTCAAGCGCCACCCCTACCCGCCCTTCCAGACCTCGACGCTGCAGCAGGAGGCCTCCCGCAAGCTGGGGCTCGCGCCGGCGCGGACGATGCAGCTCGCCCAGCGCCTCTATGAGGGCGTCGATATCGGCGGCGAGACGGTCGGCCTCATCACCTATATGCGAACCGACGGCGTCGACATGGACGGCTCGGCCATCGCGGCGGCGCGACGCGTCATCGGCAAGGAGTTCGGCGAGAAATACGTGCCGAACGTCCCGCGCAAGTACACGGTCAAGGCCAAGAACGCGCAGGAGGCCCACGAGGCCATCCGGCCGACCGATCTCGGCCGGCTGCCGGCGATGGTCGCGCGCCATCTCGAGCCGGAGCAGGCGAGGCTCTACGAGCTGATCTGGAAGCGCACCATCGCGAGCCAGATGGAATCGGCGGAGCTCGAACGCACCACGGTCGACATCGCCGCCAAGGTCGGCGCGCGCAATCTCGATCTGCGCGCGACCGGGCAGGTCGTGCTCTTCGACGGCTTCCTGACGCTCTATCAGGAAAGCCGCGACGATGAGGAGGACGAGGACTCCAGGAAGCTGCCGGCGATGAAGGCCGCCGACAAGCTGGAGAAGCGCGCCATCGCCGCCGACCAGCACTTCACCGAGCCGCCACCGCGCTTCTCGGAAGCGAGCCTCGTCAAGCGCATGGAAGAGCTCGGCATCGGCCGGCCCTCGACCTATGCCGCGACACTCTCGACGCTGCGCGACCGCGAATATGTCCGCATCGAGAAGAAGCGACTCGTGCCCGAGGACAAGGGCATGCTGGTCACGGCGTTCCTGGAGAGCTTCTTCAAGCGCTATGTCGAGTTCGACTTCACCGCAAACCTCGAAGAGAAGCTCGACCGCGTCTCCAACGCCGAGATCGACTGGAAGGCACTGCTGCGCGAGTTCTGGGAAGAGTTCACGGCCTCGATCGGCGAGACGAAGGAGCTGCGCGTCGGCGACGTGCTGGAGGCGCTGAACGGCATCCTCGGCGACTATATCTTCCCGCCGAAGGCAGACGGCTCCGATCCGCGCGTCTGCCCGAACTGCGGCAACGGCCAACTCTCGCTCAAGCTCGGCAAGTTCGGCGCCTTCGTCGGCTGCTCGAACTACCCCGAGTGCCGCTATACGCGGCCCCTCTCCGTCCCTGCCGCCGATGGCGAGGCGAGCGCCGAGGGCGGCCAGGGCCAGCCCGGCGTGCGCGTGCTCGGCACCGATCCGGCGACGGGCCTCGAAGTGACGATGCGGGACGGCCGCTTCGGCCCCTATATCCAGCTCGGCGAGGGCGAGAAGCCGAAGCGCTCCAGCCTGCCCAAGGGCATGAGCCCGGCGAGCGTGACGCTGGAGAAGGCGCTCGCGCTGCTCTCGCTGCCGCGAGAGGTAGCTCGTCACCCAGAGTCCGGCGAGCCGATCCTGGTCGGCATCGGCCGCTTCGGGCCTTACGTCCAGCACGGCAAGGTCTACGCCAATATCGACAAGGGCGACGACGTACTGGAGCTCGGCGCCAACCGTGCCATCGACCTGATCGTCGCCAAGGAGAGCGGTGGCGGCGGCCGGCGTGGTGGCGCGGCAACGCCGGGGCGTGCGCTTGGCGATCACCCGTCCGGTGGCGGGCTCGAAGTGAAGGCCGGCAAGTACGGCCCCTACGTCGCCTGGGGCAAGGTCTTCGCGACGCTGCCGAAGACGATGGCGCCGGAGAGCATCACGCTGGAGCAGGCGATCGAACTGGTGAACGCCAAGGCGGAAGCCAAGGGCGGCGCGAAGGGCAAAGCCAAGGCGGCCGGTGCGGCGAAAGCCAAAGCGCCGGCGAAGAAGGCGGCAGCCAAGAAGCCGGCTGCAGCGAAGGCCAAACCTGCCAAGTCCAAGACCGTCGGCGGCTGAGCGGCGCCCTCAGTCCCGGGTCGCAACGCACTCGATCTCGATGTCGAACGGCAGGGGCCAGGGCTTGATCGCCGCGCTGGTGCGGGCCGGGAAGCCCTCGCCGAAGCACTCCCTGTAGACGGCGTTCACCGCGCCCATCAGCGCCGGATCTGTTACGAAGACGGTCGCCTTGACGACCTTGTCGAGCGACGAGCCGGCATGGCGCAGGGCCAGGTCGAGCGCATCGAGGCAGGCGCGGGTCTGCGTTGCGATGTCGCCCGTGACGATCTTTCCGGTGCGGACATCGATCGGCGGCATGCCGCAGGTGAAGAGAAGATCGCCCGCCCGGACCAGCGCCGAGGTCGGCGCGCCCAGCTTGCGGATGGCTTCCGAGATGACCGGAACCTCAATGACTTCGCGCTGCATGAGATGTCGCTACCTATCCAGAACCCGGTCATTTTACGCGGAACCACGCCGTCATCCCGGGCCTGACCCGGGATCCATGCCGGAGCGCTTCCGGTCAAGGTTCAGGCATGGATCCCGGCTCTCCGCCTCGCTTCGGCCGGGATGACCCGCGTATCGATCAGAACTTTGGAAGGCTCTAGAGGCTGGCCACCACCACGAGCCGCCGCACCTCACCGCGCAGGAAGGCCTGCAGGAAGCGGTCGTAGTCCCTGAACGAGACGCAGCCATTGGAGTCGCCGCGCGGCCCGAGCAGGTAAGTATGAGCGAGCAGCCCGGCGCGGCCATGGATGGCGCCGCTGCCGCCGACCGGATTCAGCCGGATGGCGCGGACGCCATGGAACAGCGCCTCGCGCTCGGTCAGCGTGTAGGTGTGCGGTGGGGTGACGCCGCGCATGCGGACATGGGCGTAGCTCGGATCGTCCATCATCTGACCGAGACCGGAATGCGCCTCCAGCCTCTCGCCGTTCGGCATGTGAACGACTTTCGCGCTGATGTCGTAGATCGCCGTTCCAGCTTCGGCAGTGCGCGGAGGCGCGCCGACCGAGGGGCTCATGCGGGTGATGCGCGAGCGGTCGACGACGTCATCCTGTGGCGCCGCATAAGCAAGCGCCGCGCCCGGTGGCTGCTTTTGCACGCCGAAGAGCTTCTGGAAGAAGTTGCGGTTGTCCTCCGGCGTCGGCTCTTGCGTCGTCGGAACGTTGCGGGCGCGCCGGACCGTGGCCGGCTGGGCGACGCGCGGTTGCTGCGGCTCGGCCGGCAGCAGCAAGTCCGAGGGGCGCGGCGCCGGCATCGGCGCGGCTTTCGCCAGAGTGACGGGAGACTGCGGCGGCAACGGCAAGGCAGGTTCCGCCGAGGCGACCGCTACGGGAGCGGCAGGCCGCTCGGGCGCAGCAACCGCCTGGAAGGCCGAGCGGACGGGCGCGCTCTCGGAGAGGGAAGCCATCTTCCCGCCGGAGAACGACGGGTCGAGCAGACCGCTATAGGCGGGGGGTGGAGCGGGCTGGGCCGCGACGCGGGCCGCATGGCCCTTGCGGGCAGGCGGAACGGCTGCGTCCTCGACCGTCCCCGAAGAGTCCTTGCCGAGCATCCAGAAGCCGGACATGGCGCCCAGGCCCAGAGCCGCGGCCAGAAAAACACTTTTCAATCCGGACCGGCGACGGCGGCGGGGGCGCACATAAGGCGCTCCGCCTTCCCGCACATAGGTCGCATAACTCATTCGCCGCACTCTCGATACACTGACGCCACACCGGCCGGAACGGACATGGCAACACTCCTCGCGCCCCCGCCTAAGGGAGCGCGATCAGCGTCGCGATGTGACCAAGCATGCCGGGAAGAACTCAAACTTCGTTCGAACTCGATAAGGCGCTCTGTTGGTTAATCGCCGGTGAATCCGGAACGATCTTTTTTTCGGCCTAGTCCGGCGTTGTGCCGCCGCTGCAAAGCCATCGAAAAACGGCGCGACCGAGGCAGGGTGGATGATCCCGGTCGCGGCAAGCTGTCGCGCCGCCCCGATTGGCCCATCTTTTTCGGGCAAGGCTCGACTCCACGCCGTTTCTCCCACCGAGGCCTTCGAATCGGATATGTCGCAAGGATCGCAGCCTCAGGGACGCCCGTCCCAAGGACAGGAAGCCTTCGCAGTGGCTGCGGAGGGGGCGGACAACACCGTGAGCCAGGCAACCGAGCCGAGGACGAGCTCCATCGCGGCGCTCGGCGCAATCGTGAGCGGCGCGCTGATCCTGCAGGTCGCGGCCACGATCATGAACACGGTCGTGCCGCTGAAGATGGCACTGGAGCAGAAGGCGCCGATGCTGATCGGCATCGTCGGCTCGGCCTATTCCGTCGGCTTCCTCGCCGGCTGCTTCCTCGTGCCCGGCTTCATTCGCCGCATCGGCCATATCCGCGCCTTCGCGGTGTTCTCGGCGCTGCAGGCCATTCTGGCGCTAAGCTTTCCGCTGACCTCGCCGGATTTCTGGGGCGCCTGGCGGCTGGTCATGGGCGTCGGCGGCGCCGGCCACGCCATCTGCATCGAAAGCTGGATCAGCGGGCAGGCCAAGGCCGGCCAGCGCGGGCGCCTCTTCGGCCTTTACCAGATCCTCAACCGGCTGGCGCTGATCTCGTCGCAGATCGCCGTCGGCTATGTCTCCCTGCTGTCGGGCAACATCTTCCTGATGGCCAGTGCGACCTTCTCGCTCGCGCTGATCCCCGTAGCCATGACCCACGCCCAGGGGCCGGAATCGGGCGAGGTCATCTCGGTCAAGCTCGACACGATCTGGCAATACGCGCCGGCGGCCGTCATCGGCTGCCTCTATGTCGGGCTGATGGGCGGGGCGCTGACCAATGTCGCGCCGGCCTACGGCATCCTGATCGGGCTGGACCAGGCCTGGGCCATCCTGCTCACCGCCGGAATCCAGATCGGCGCGCTGGTGCTGCAATGGCCGTTGGGCCTGCTCGCCGACCGGGTCGAGAGCCGCATCATCATGCTGAGCGCCACCGCCTCGGTCGTGCTCTGCACGCTGGCACTCGGCGCAGTGCTGTTCCTCGCCCTGCCCCACAGCCGGTTCTGGCTGTTTGGGCTCTTCGCGCTGATCGGCGCCGGCAGCATGCCGATCTACACGGTGGCCGTCGCGCACGCCTATTTCCGGCTGGGACGCGAGCGGGCGCTCGGCCTCTCGGCGCAGCTCCTGTTCCTCTGGGCGGTGGGCTCGGCGATCGGCCCGCTCATCGCGGCCGCCTTCATGCAGGTGATGGGGCCGAACGGACTGCTCATCTATCTCGGCCTGCTCTCGGCGGCGACCGGCGTCTATCTCGCCTTCCGTCTGAGGCGCAAGCCGCCCTCGGCGGAACCTTTCGGTGAGCGGCCCACGACCGCCCCGACGATCCCGGACGTCGCCCCCTCCGGCCGCGCCGCGCATCCGGAAGGGAAATAGGCAGGGCCGCGACGCGAGGTGGCAAGCGCGGAATGGCCGCGCGATCCTGTCGGCGCTTATTGGAAATCCCGCGATTTCGGCATGATCCGGACATTGCGCGGATGGCGCTGGCGCGGCAGGGGTGGGTTCCGCAGTTCGTCGACGACCGGCGGCATCTCGGCCCGATGCGTTTGCGACAGCGAGAGCAGGTCCGATGAACGGTCGATGATGCGCTGGGCCATCAGATGGATGACGCCTTCCGGGCTCTTCTGCACCCGCCCCTCGACCAGCATCAGCCGCGCGCCCATCACCTCGCGGCGGAAGCGCTCGAAGGTCCGCGCCCAGATCACGACATTGGTGATGCCGGTCTCGTCCTCCAGCGTGACGAAGATGGCGTTGCCGTTGCCGGGGCGCTGGCGCACCAGCACGACGCCGGCCGTGCGGGCAAAGGCTGCATCGGGCCTCGCATCGGTCTCGCGGCAGCTCAGAATGCCCTCGCGGCGCAGCCGGGGGCGCAAGAGCTGCATCGGGTGGCCCTTCAGCGAGAGCCGGACCGTCTGGTAGTCGGTGACGATGTGCTCCGCGAGCGGCATGGCCGGCAGCGCCATCGCTGGCTCGCGGCCGAGCTCGCGCGCCTGGGCGGCGGCGAAGAGTGGCAGTGCCGCATCATCCGGCAGGCGGCGCACGGCCCAGAGCGCCTCGCGCCGGTCGAGGCCAAGCGAGCGAAAGGCATCGGCATCGGCGAGCAGGCGCATGGCGCGGGCCGGTAGAGCGGCGCGGCGCATCAGTTCCTCGACGTCGCGGAACTCTCCCTCCTCGCGGGCTTCGGCGATGGCCTTGCCCCAATCCTCCTTGAAGCTATCGATCTGGCAGAAGCCGAGGCGCAGGGCGAAGGGGTCGCCCCCGCTCTCCTGACACTGTCTCTCGTGGTAAGAACTTGATTCCGAAACGCCTTCCAGACCGTTGTACCAACGGCTGAAATTCACATCGATCGGCCGCGGCTCGACGCCGCCGTTCTCCTGCGCCTCCCGTACGATCTGGGCCGGAGCGTAGAAGCCCATGGGCTGCGAGTTCAGCAGCGCGCAGGCGAAAGCGGCCGGATACCATCGCTTCAGAAACGAGGAAATGTAGACCAGCTTGGCAAAGGAAGCGGCGTGGCTCTCGGGGAAGCCGTAACTGCCGAAGCCCTTGATCTGGTCGAAGCAACGCCGCGCGAACTCGGGGTCATAGCCGCGCGCAACCATGCGCCCGACCATCAGATCCTCGTAGTTGCCGATCGTGCCGTCATTGCGGAAGGTCGCCATCGCCTTGCGCAGGCCGTTGGCTTCGACATCCGAAAACTCGGCCGCCACCATGGCGAGCTTCATCGCCTGCTCCTGGAAGAGCGGGACGCCAAGGGTCTTGCTCAGGACCCCGACCAGCTCGTCCTTATCGTGAGATGGTCCAGGCGAGGGATAGATCACGTCCTCCAGCCCCGACCGCCGCTTTAGATAGGGATGGACCATGTTGCCCTGGATCGGGCCGGGCCGGACGATCGCGACCTGGATGACGAGGTCGTAGAACTTCCGCGGCTTCAGACGCGGCAGCATGTTCATCTGGGCGCGACTCTCGACCTGAAAGACGCCGAGCGACTTGCCTTCGCAGAGCATGTCGTAGGTCGCCTCGTCGCCATCCGTGAAATCGGCGAGCTGATAAGGCCGCCCACCATTGGCTGCAATCAGATCGAACGCCTTGCGGATGCAGGTCAGCATGCCGAGCGCCAGTACATCGACCTTCATCAGTTGGAGTTCATCGATGTCGTCACGGTCCCATTCGATGAAGGTACGCTCCTTCATCGCGGCGTTGCCGATGGGCACCGTCTCGTCGAGGCGCCCGCGCGCCAGCACGAAGCCGCCGACATGCTGCGAGAGATGGCGCGGATAGTGCAGCAGGCGGATGGCGAAATCGACGGCGCGGCGGATCGTCGGGTTCTTCGGGTCGAGCCCGGCCTCACGGATGCGGGAATCGCCGATCTCGGTGCCCCAACTGCCCCATTGGGTATCGGCGATGCGGGCGGTTACGTCCTCGGTCAGTCCGAGCACCTTGCCGACCTCGCGGATGGCGCTGCGCGGCCGGTAATGGATCACGGTCGCGGCGATGCCGGCGCGATGGCGGCCGTATTTCCTATAGATCCACTGGATCACCTCCTCGCGCCGCTCATGCTCGAAATCGACGTCGATATCGGGTGGCTCGCGTCGCTCGGTCGAGATGAAGCGCTCGAACAGCACGTCGTTGTCGTTGGGGTCGACGGCAGTGATGCCGAGCACGTAGCAGACGGCGGAATTGGCCGCCGAGCCGCGGCCCTGACAGAGGATGCCCTCCTTCTCGGCGAATTCGACGATGTCGCGGATGGTCAGGAAATAGCGGGCGTATTCCAGCTTCTCGATGAGAGCCAGCTCCTTGGCGAGCAAGGCCTCGACCTTGGCCGGCACGCCTTCCGGGTAACGGATCAGGCTGCGGCGCCTGACCAGCTCCGCGAGCCAGTCCTGATCCTTCCAGCCGGGCGGGACGGGCTCGTCGGGATATTCGTAGCGGAGCTGTCCGAGATCGAACTCGATGCGGGAGAAGAGATGCTGCGTCTCCGCGATCGCCTCGGGCGCATCGCGGAAGAGGCGGGCCATCTCCTGCGGCAGCTTGAGGTGACGCTCGGCATTGGCCTCCAGCAGACGCCCGGCCCGCTCGATGGTGACGCCCTCGCGGATGCAGCTCAGCACGTCCTGCAGGTCGCGCTGCCCGACGGCATCGTAGAGCGCGTCATTGGTCGCGATCAGCGGCGTGCGGGTGGCGCTCGCGATCGCCTTCAGCCGCGCGAGGCGGCGGCGGTCGTCGCCACGACGATGCATGATAGCCCCCAGCCAGATCGCTCCGGGGGCGGCTTCGTCGAGCTGAGCAAGCAAAGCGGGCAAATGATCGAGGCTGCGGCCCGGCATCAGGATCAGCAGGAGGTCGCGCGCGTCAGTCAGCAGATCATCGAGGACGAGGCGGCATTCGCCCTTCTTCACCCCGTCCTTGCGGTTGCCGTGGCTGAGCAGCCGGCACAGCCTGCCCCAGCCCCCGCGATTGGCCGGATAGGCGACGATGTCGGGCGTGCCGTCGGAGAAGACGAGGCGGGTCCCGGTGGCGAGCTTGAAGCGCCCGGCCATCTCCTTCATCTGCTCGCGGGTGAAGGGCAGATCGGCGAAGGCCGGGTTCTCGATCCAGATATATTCGCCGGGGCTGCCGCCCTCGCGCAGCCTCTCGGGCGCCGGCAGCCCTTCTTCCCGCAACTGCCTGAGCATGCTCCAGGCGCGCACCACGCCGGCGACCGTGTTGCGATCGGCGATGCCGATGCCGGCATGGCCGAGCAGCAGCGCCGTCAGCACCATGTTGCCGCCCGGCGAGGCGCCGCGCAGAAAAGAGAAGTTCGTCGCGGCAACGGGTTCGGCGAAGCTGTTGGCAAACTGATTCATGCGAAGAGCCCGTGCAGGAACCAGCGCGGCGGGGCGCTGCCGGCCTCATGGAAGCCGATGCGGAAGAGCCAGAAGCGGCGGCCTTGCGCATCCTCGACACGGTAATAGTCGCGCATCGGCTCGTCGGAGCCGTCGCGCCACCATTCGGGCGCGATGCGCTCAGGCCCTTCGGCGCGGGCGACGTCATGGATCAGGCGGCGCCAACGGAAGCGGATCGGCGGGCCGTCCGGCACCTCGGCGATGGCCTCGACCGGCTGCGGCGGCTCGAAGAGCTGGAGCGGGCGGGCCGGCGGCTGCTCGGGCTCGGGTTCAGGCCATGCGGCCTCCGGCATGGGCGCGGCGGCCGAGATCGCCTTCGCCGCGCGGACGGGATGGTGCGTGTCCTGCGCGGCGAAGGCGATCTCG
>UCLR01000067.1 GCA_900473415.1 Hyphomicrobiales bacterium | reverse complement strand
GCGGTCGGAACAGCGGTTACTATGGGATCATGACACCGCAACCTCCGGCGGATGCGCGCTGTTCCTCAGCGCTTTGGTGAGATTTGGGCTCGGAGGCTGGGAAGCAGGCTTTATCAAAGCCAGGAACGCGCGGAACAGATTCGCTCGTAGGTCAGATGCGGCATATGCAGAAATTGGCGCTTTGCCCGACAAGGACACGCCTCAAACTTGGCGAAGGGCGCCCTGGATCCAACCGCGCGTCGAGAGCGGGCGTTCAGGCTCCTTTAAAGGCGTCACCGGATCTCTGCCAACCGGGTGTCCTGCGATAGTACCAGGCACAAGTGCGGCTCGAAGTCAGCGCCCATCGGCCAGATCCAGCCTTCGAAGATCGACTGCATCGGCGCCTGGTAGCGCTCGAACCATTGGCGCTGGCACAGCACGAACTTGGTTGCGGCCACGACGCTTTCGCGATCGATGACGCATAGCGGCACGACGTCGGGATGGACGTCGAGAAAATGCTGCACGGCGACCATAAGTGTCGGGTAGCCGGGATGCAGCATGTCGTCGAGCACGATCAGTCCGCCCTCGGCGAGGCAGGCGGTGGCAAGCGCGAGATCCTTCGTCAGAGCAGCGCAAGAGTGTTCGCCATCGATATGGATAAGCCGTAGGCGCTCGCCCCGCGCGTGCGCGATGAGATCCTCCGGCGCCATCGTGCCGCTGTCGGCTTTCACGGTAACACGGCGCTCTGGGCCGATTCCATGGCGTGTCGCGTTCGCCTCAAATCGTTTTTGCACGTCGGCATCCGGCCACTCGAAAAGATCGACCGCAAGTGCGACCTCGCTTGGTTCCAGCGCATGAGCGAGTGCTATCAGGAAGCGGCCTTCAAAGGCGCCGATCTCTGCGATCGGTCCGCTAACGCCCTGTTCGGTCTGAAGCCGCAGCAGCCGGGCACATATCGCGGCGGCGAAACGCGAGGACATGCCGGGAACTTGCTCGTACCCCTCCTCGAGGTAGGCAGAGACGGCGGGATGAGCCGGGCTAGGATCAGAGGTCATCGAAACCCTCACCGCATATCCTCCCTTGGAGGACTTGAGGAGAGCGACAGCGCTAAGGTGTTCTTTATGATCAAGCGCCGGTCTCGCGCTGTTCGAGCGGCAGCCCCCCTGGCGGGAGAAATATTGACAAAACGACTAAGGCGGGTGTCGACAAAACCCTGATTGCCAGTTCTGAAAGAGGGGCGGATCCGCCGAGTCGAACTCGTCCGATCCGCCTGGGCGCCGGTCGTTCGGGCGGGCGGATTACTTCGCAAAGCGGCCTTCATATTTGAATTGCGGCGCCGCTTTGAGCTGGTCCTTCGTTGCGTTGACGCGCGCATTCCACTTCTTGTCCGTCTCATTCCAGGTGATGGCCATCGAACGCGGGTTCACCGCGACGTAATGAGAGCCCATTCCAAGAAAGCCGCCGACTTGAAGAATGTAGGCGGCGAGGGCGTTGTCTACGACAACCAAGTCCTCGATCTCGCCGACCTTTTCGTCGCCCGCATTGAGTACATTTAACCCCTTGAGGCTGCTGGCGAGAGCCGACGCCTGATTGACCTGCGTGAAGATGGGGCCCTGCTCAAGAGTGGGAGCGCTTTGCGCGAACACCGAGCTGGAGATGACGAGAGCGGTGAGGGTGGTGGCGATGAGGCGCATGAGACTTGACCTTTTTGATTGCGGCGAGTGCGGGGCCGCGCACATTTTCAATCGATCTCGGCGGAAAATGTTCCTGCTATCCGAGGCATTGCAACTGTGGCGAATAATGTGCCCGGTCCTGGGAGCCACGACTTCCTTTGATGCCGGGAGGCGATTTTACGCGAGCGTTCGAACACCTGGCTCCCGACCCCACTGTCGGGTACGCGCAGCGGCCACGAAGTCGGCAATATTCCCGGCAAATTGGATCACGCCTGGATCGGCAATGACTCCTGCCTTGTCGAGCAGCGGCTTGGCATCGGCTGTGTGACCGATCGCTTTGAGATGGCCAAAGGCGTTCAGCACGAAGTCAAGAGCTGCACCATCGTTGAGTAATTGCGCGCATCCGTCCTTAGAAAGAACAAGAGCAATCGCATCGAAAAGCACTGAGGGTGAGCCGGCGAGTTGACCATCCGCTTTGAGGGTCTTCCCATTCTTTAAGGTTACGCCGCCGATCTTTGGCGCAACGATCTTTGCCTTCCCTCCCTCGGCATCGACGGCCGTCACGACCGCGTCGACGGTCGCGTTGTCGGCGCCGTCGGTGACAAGGATTCCCACCGCCCTACCCTTGAGCGTCGCCGGGTATTTCCCGACGATTCTGAGGGCTGGGGACATCTCCATATCTTTGGGCGCGATCGCAGGTTTGGAGGGACTGGGCAGGTCGATATTCAAGCCCGTGGCAACCCGCTCAGCCAAGCCCGCGTCGACATTGCCCAGGTTGGCGATCACACGATCTCGGACGTGATCGAGCGTGACCTTGGATAGTTCGAACACGATTGCACTGGCGAGATGGGCCTGTTCGATTTCGGTCTGCGAGCGGTAAAAAAGGCGGGCGTGGCTATAATGGTCGGCAAAGCTCTCCGAGCGAAGCCTTATCTTGCCCTCGTCCAGCGGTATCTTGGCGCTCCGAAAACCACCCGCCGGATCGGCGCGGGACCCGCCGGGTTCACCCGCCTCTGCCAGGCTGTTAGGTTCGTAATTGGCTCTTCCCTTGAACACATGGGTCTGCATCTGACCATCGCGCTGAAGGTTCTGGAAAGGGCATCCCTTTGCGCGGTTGATCGGGATTTGGTGGAAGTTCACCGTTCCCAATCGCGAAAGCTGAGTGTCCTGATAGGAAAACAATCGGCCCTGCAGAAGCGGGTCTTCGGAGACATCAATCCCCGGCGGCATGTTCGTTGGCAGGAACGCCACCTGCTCCGTCTCGGCGAAGAAGTTATCTGGGTTGCGGTCAAGCACCATGCGCCCGACGACACGTATCGGTACCATCTCTTCCGGGATCAACTTGGTTGCGTCGAGAATGTCGAATGGCAGCGCATCGGCTTCGGCCTGGCTGAGAAGCTGCACGCCGAACTCCCATTCGGGGAAATCGCCAGCAGCGATGGCCTCGTACAGATCTCGACGATGATAATCGGGTTCGGCTCCTGCAATCTTGACGGCTTCGTCCCAGCAGGTGGATTGCGTGCCGAGCTTGGGCCGCCAATGAAACTTGACGAAAGTCGGCTCGTCGTCCGCATTTAATAAGCGGAAGGTGTTGACGCCGAACCCCTCCATCATTCGGAAAGAACGGGGGATCGCCCGATCCGACATCGCCCACATGATCATATGCGTCGACTCCGGCATAAGTCCGACGAAATCCCAGAAAGTGTCATGCGCGCTCGCCGCTTGTGGATAGCCGCGGTCAGCTTCCATTTTCACGGCGTGGATCAAGTCCGGAAACTTGATAGCGTCTTGGATGAAGAACACCGGGATATTGTTGCCGACAAGGTCCCAGTTGCCTTCCTTCGTATAGAATTTGACTGCGAAACCACGGACATCACGCGGCGTATCCACCGACCCAGCTCCGCCCGCTACCGTTGAAAAGCGTACAAAGACTTCAGTCTTCGCGCCAGCTTCGCTCAGCACCTTCGCTCGCGTCACGTCCGCCAGTGAATCGGTCAACTCGAAAAAGCCGTGGGCCGCCGACCCGCGTGCATGAACGATCCGCTCCGGAATGCGCTCATGATCAAAGTGCTGAATTTTCTCGCGCAACACGAAATCTTCGAGCAAGGTCGGACCGCGACGGCCTCCCTTGAGAGAATTCTGATTGTCGCTGATCGGAACGCCGTGGTTGGTCGTGAGGCGAGTCTCGGCGGTATCGGAGGACTGGTGGAGTTCGCCTCCAGCGCCCAAGAAAGTATCTGCGGATTTCGCGGTCCCTCGACCACGCCCTTTGGAAGTCGCCATGTCGGTTTCCTCATCGCCAATGCCGCTTGCCACAGATGGGAGAGACAACTCCGATCTCGTCCCAATGTCTCAACTCCACGGGGCTAAGGCCGTTCCGACGAATTCCAATTCAAAACGGCGTGGCAGTTGTCGATCCAAGTCAGCGATCCTTGCGCGTTGGAAGGATGTACCCAGGAGGGAGCGCGCCGTGCTAGCAACGACCCCACCTGTCTCAGGGTCGCCCCCTGTCAACGCGCCCGCCAGACCACGGGCTTGAGCGAAGGTGCATTCCGCTCTCTCCATGCTCGCAAAAGCGAAGTCGCCGTCGTAGCGGTTCCGAGTTGGCTTGCGGTCGTCTCTTCCGTGGAACAGACGAAACGCGAGCAGCGCTCGCGCGTTCGCGCTTCATACACGGCATTAGAAGCACGTAATGAACTTAGCTAACCCGGTTCCCTCGGGCTCCGGCAGGGGCTTGAAATGCCAAAAACGGATGAACCGAAGCCCCATATCCCCGGGGAGCAAGTCGAGGTTAGCCGCTCCGACGATGGGCACGGAGCAGTCGTTTCGTTTCGCTATGATGCTGCTCTGATCGAACGCTTTCGCGAGAGATTTCCGCGAGCGCGGTGGAGCGAGAACACGGGCGCCTGGTTCGTTCCCGGCTCTACCGCCGATCGCCGCGTGGAGGTTTGGCTGCAAGGTGAGCTCAGTAAACAGCTGGCCTTTGCCGACGAGCGCGGACGGGACGCATTCGCTTTCGATCCCATCGAGAGTGAATATCTCGAGGCGGGCAGAGACCTTGTCGTCCGAACGCCCTTTTCCCGAACGATCATCGAGCAGCTTCGTAGGATTCCATGGGCGTCTTGGGACAGCGAGGAACGCGTCTGGCGTGTACCATTCCGATCTTTCGAGGCGTTGAGAGCGGGTTGGCTGTCCATTGAGAACGCAGCCCGGCGGGCCGAGCCGAGCGAACGTAAGCGTCGGCGCGAAGAGCTAAAGCGGTCCCCGGATTTCGCCGAAATCAAAAGGCTGGAGGCGGAACGGCGCCGCAAGCGCCTGCCATTCGCGAGTTCGCAGTTACCCCCATTTGGGCGGCCTATGACGACGAACAAGGGCGTGGTGGTCGTAACTGGCAGCGACGGAGAGTTGGCTGATGCCGAGGCCATCGCGACTGCGTATCCCGGCACCCGTTCGACAGGGGATCACGTCTGGGTCTTTTGGCGGTGGCCGACTCTTGAAGAACTCGTGCGAATCTGGCCCGCGCGTCAGTCGCCTGACTCGGGCGACCTTCAACGAGGATGGTGGCAACCGACGCTGGATGATCTCCGTGCGGCGCGGCGGAAGGCGAGATCAATCAAGCGGGCGGCAGCGACAAAGGTTGCGCGCGCCAACACACCACCGGGTGAAACTGAGGCGGCGATTCCCGCGGGGTCGAGACAAGAAGAGCGAAAACCGTCGACCTCGAAGATTGTGCCCGGCTGAACGCCATCTTTATTGCTGCTGGAACTCCCATGCGCATCCGAGTTCTGCTTCGACAGCCATTGCAGAAGCAAGGACATCCGGCCGTTAACGCCTCTAACGTTGACCGTCGCGATCTTCACCGTCGATCGCGCCGGCGGGTCTTTTGCGGCCTACGATTGCGATCCACCTGCTGAAGGGCGCAGCCAAGAATGGCGATTGCGAGTGGTTCGCAGCTCCGCGACCAACCAGCCAAGGGACAGCGGAATCTGCTTGGGTACTTTTCCGCCCCCGATCACGTTCGCAACCCGGCCAGGTGAACTAGAGCTCGCATTCTGTCAGCTCTTTACTGCAGAGAACCTCACATCCGCGGCGAGGCGGGTGGCTCAGGATAGGAAGCAGATCATCGCGGTCGCCGGCCGATAGCGTTGCCGCAGCATCCCGTCGTCACCCGTCACCTCACGGCATATTCGCTCTCATGATCTGAATGATCGCGCCACCTTCATGCGCCCCCCTCGCCAGCAGGCGAGCCGCAGCACCCGCGATTGGGCCGCGGTGCAGCCGGAACTGGCTAAGGCACTCTTCGTCTGTCTCGATCTCGTCGGGGCCGAGGCTTCGCAGCGTTGCAAAGCCAATCTGACACGTCGCGCGCGTCGTTCCGTCCACCATGCAAAAACGGACAGACTGCCGCCAATTTGCGAGATCAGGCTCTGTGCGCTCATCAAAAACGAAAGACATGCCCGTCGCCCGGCAAACATGATCTGCGGCACAATCGTCGCCAATCACAATAAATCTATGCTTTCACTCAACTCCCGACAGGACGCGCCGTTCCTTTGTCGTTTTTCATGCCAATCAGAGCATTCGGGATGACCGCACCGTATTCGAGCCTCCAACCCGCGCTCGCTCCCCCTCCAAGTACCATGCGCCTTGGACGAGGAATCTGGATGGCGTTGCCGACCTAGCGCGACGGACGGATTATGCAACGCTCGGGGGGCGGCGGCTCCAAGCCTGCGGAGGGGCGCACTGGCGCTCTTCCGTCCCGGCCGAACAAGGCTTGCCAGCGGCATTTCGGCAATCAGAGAAATCCGTCGCTGCTCCACCTCCTTGCGGTCGTGCCGCTGCAGAGGGAGCGCGCCAGCTCCCCTTTTCGTCCCAGGCGATTTGAAGAGCGTGCCAAGCATAAGTAAAATCACGGCCGAGGCGGCAATGCGGGCTGCGGATCTAAGCGCCTTGGACCTGGACGACTGACGTGCGCCCACAACCAGATATTGGGGCATTGCCCGAGAGCGGATATTTCCTGCTTGGCGGAGCATTGGCAGCTCGCGTCCCTTACCGGTTGCGCCGGCAGATTGAGGGCTTGAGGCCGCGCAGCGCCATTCGAAGACTTTCCCGATCCCCACAAACAGCACGCGGATCTGCCGATCCTTGCGCCCCGGTCGCGGTCAAGTCGGCCGGGGCCAAAAGAGAGGATCAGGCGGCGGTCTTGGGGCCGCGACGCTTCGGCGCCGCCTTGTTGCGCTGTTGCCCCAACCCCATCGCTTGGCGAGCTTCGAGCGCGCTTCGGCATATGAAGGGGCCACCATCGGATAATCCACCGGCAGGCCCCACTTCGTCCGGTATTCCTCAGGCGACATGTTGTAGTGGGTGCGCAGGTGGCGCTTGAGCGATTTGAATTTCTCGACGTCCTCGAGGCAGATCAGATAGTCGTCTGAAATCGACTTCCTGATCGAAACAGCCGGAACGGGCTTTTCCTCGACCGGCGCGGCCGTTTCCTTCCCAAGATTGACAAGCGCACCGTGTGTGATCACGATTAATGCCAGTAGTTCTGATGTCGGCACGCTGTTGTGGACGACAAAGTCGGATACAATTCCCGCTGTCAGGTCAACGAGCTCTCATTGTTATTGGACAACTTACTCACCCATAGCTTGACGAATCTGAATCACTTATTTGTCGAGTCTAGGCACTTCAGAAATCACTTTTTGCAGAAACATTCCTCGTATAATCATCTCGGGATAATCTGCTCAGTTTTTCCGATGACGGGGTGGATCAGAGATCATCTTTCCCGATCCAACTGGGCAGACCGAACATCTCCGGATCGAAGCACCGGCAACATGGGCCGCTCGATGACCTGGCGCAGTGCAAAGCTTGATTGGATCCGAGCCACGTGCGGCAAGCGCGACAGCTGCGTCTTATGAACGTGCTCGAAATCCTCGACGTCGCGGGCCACGACAGTGAGAAGATAATCGTCCTCTCCCGACATCAGGAAACACCTTAAAACCGAGGGGCACTTGGCGACGGCCTTTTCGAACGCAGAAAGTGCTTCTTCGCTTTGGCTGTTCAAAGCCAGCCGGACGATGACCGTCACTCCGAGGCCCAGCGCCTTCTGGCTCAAGCGTGCATGATAACCGACAATCACGCCCTCCTCTTCCAGAGCTCGCTGTCGGCGGGCGACGGCAGTAGCCGACAAGCCGATCCGCTCGGCGAGCCTGATATGGCTCGCGCGACCATCCTCCACGAGTTCCGACAACAGGATACGCGACAATTTATCGAGGGCCATGGTGTCTTCCTGCGACTGAGATCAACCTTGTGCACGAAATCTGCATCATTCCCAATTCGACCGGTGTAATATGGCAGGAATCATGGCGCCGCCGGCAAGATTCGCCGGAAAGAGGATGCAGGCATTGGATATTGTTGCCCTTCCAGCATCGGGAGGATCAAATGCGCGTAGGCGTTCCCAAGGAGATCAAGGTTCATGAATACCGGGTCGGCCTGACGCCCGAAGCGGCGCGGGAGTACGTGTCCGCGGGGCATGAGATCCTTGTGGAGACGAATGCCGGCGCCGGGATCAATGCATCCGACGAAGCGTATGAAGCCGCCGGCGCTCGCATCGTGCCATCCGCCGCCGAAATCTTCGCCGCAGCGGAAATGATCGTGAAGGTGAAAGAGCCTCAGCCTTCGGAATGGACCCAGCTTCGCGAAGGCCAGATCCTTTTCACCTACCTGCACCTGGCTCCAGATCCAGAACAGACGGCTGGCCTGCTGAAATCCGGTGTGACTGCGGTTGCCTACGAGACCGTGACGGATCGCTTCGGCGGCCTCCCTTTGCTTGCGCCCATGAGCGAAGTCGCGGGTCGCCTTTCGATCGAGGCAGCAGGGTCTTGCCTGCAGCGTCATTCTGGCGGGCGAGGTGTGCTGCTCGGTGGGGTTCCGGGCGTGGCCCCCGCGCGCGTTGCGATCATTGGCGGTGGCGTTGTGGGAACGCACGCCGCCCGGATGGCCGCCGGGCTCGGGGCCGATGTCGTCATCATTGATCGATCACTCCCGCGCCTGAGGCAGCTCGATGAGCATTTCGGTGGTCGCGCCAGGACGCGCTTCTCGACCCACCAGGCGATCGAAGAAGAGGTGCTCGCCGCCGATGTGGTCATTGGGGCCGTTCTCATTCCGGGGGCAGCCGCGCCGCGCCTCGTTTCCCGAGAACAACTCGCCAGGATGAAGCGCGGAGCTGTGCTCGTTGATGTTGCGATCGATCAGGGTGGGTGTTTTGAGACGTCTCGACCAACCACCCACGCCTCTCCGACTTTCGAAGTCGATGGCGTGATCCACTACTGCGTCGCCAACATGCCCGGCGCGGTGCCGCTCACATCGAGTTATGCCTTGAACAACGCCACGCTGCCGTTCGGTCTGGCTTTGGCTGAGCGCGGGCTAGAGGCGATTAAGGACGATCCACATCTCGCCGCCGGCCTGAATGTCCATCGAGGTCGGATCACAAATCGCCAGGTCGCAGAGAGCCTCCGTAAGCCGCACGAATCCGCCCTGAAGGCGATTGCCGCTTAATCCTCTATCTGCGGCCTGAGTCGCTGCGTTGGTGAAAGCTAAGCATCAGTCCGGAGCACATCTGGCGTTCGGCGCTCCAATCGTGTCGAGAGTCTCCCCAACGCGCTGGTTGATGCAGCCGTCGGCGCGTTGCGAGAGGTGTTCACATGGTTGCTTTGATAAAGCCCGGTCGGGCTTGCGTCGCGGAAGCGCAGCCCGATCAAGCGCGAGACCTATCGCGGGCTCTGCTAGGACGACAGCATTCCAACCGGTACACGGGATCGTCTGGCGCGACCGGCCGGGCACCGTGACCTCCTATACCTGGAGGACGGGAGGCCTCTTCACTATGTGGACGAATGCTACTTCACACTTCCATCGTGGGAAATGCTGACCGATTGTGAGGGCTAAGCAGCTTCCGCGCGCGCATTCTCGCGATCGAGCCTCGCACCGATATCAAATGTCGCAACGAAGCTGATGTACCGATCTGAGTAGCCGGTGACGAGCAGAGAAATATCGCGGCCGTCGTCGAGCCGCGCCTTTAGACCCTCGCCGAAGCCACCGGGATCGGCGGAGCTGATGCACCCTATCAGAGTGCCGGTGCACCAATGTCCAAGCTGGTCACTCTGGAGACGATAGGCGATCGGAAGGTCCGTACCGTCGCGCAGGATCAACCTGCCGTGGCCGGATTTCATGGTGATCTCGATTTTGATTGCCGGCCGAATCGCACTCGGGCGGGGTCTGGCGCGCAAAGGCAGCGCCGCCGATATAAGGCGCTTCTATTGCGTCGTTAGCAAGACCGGCCTGCTAGCTGGGGCAACGGAGAGTTAGCCCTTCTTCACCGGACGACCAAGGTCAAGCGGACTCCAGATGCGAACGGCCCGCAGCGCGGAACTGTAGATCACGACGGGGATCAGATCAGGCAGCGGGGCTGCTCCACCCACCCGCCGGCACGATCAGCGCCGCGACCGCGGCGATCCCCTTTACATGGACCACGCCGTCCATCCAAAGCTCGGCGCGGCGACCTTTCCACGGCCGTCGCTAGCTTGTCCCCACCGCCAGCATTCCCCGAATCTTGCGCGCAAGCTGCTCAAGATCGAAGGGCTTTGAGATCATGTCCATACCGTCTGCCAGAAATGCACTCCTGTTCACCGCATTTGCTGCATAGCCCGTGATGAACAGCACTTTGAGGCTTGGAAGAAGGCCGCGCGCCACCTCGGCCAATTGCCGACCATTCATCCCTGGCAGCCCCACATCCGAAATCATCAGATCGAAATGGACGTCCTGGCGGAGTTTTGCGATAGCTCCATCGGCGTTGACAGCCTCGATCGCGCTATAACCCAGATCCTGCAGCACCTCGACTACCAGCAGGCGGACGGACGGGTCGTCTTCGACCACCAATACGCTTTCGCCCGCCCCCTGCGGTACCAGGGAAATCTGGCGAATGTGGTCGTCGCGCTCTTCGAGGCTGCGCGGCAGATACAGAGTGATTGCCGTGCCCAGGCCGGGCTTACTCTTGATGTCGACTGCCCCTCCGGATTGCTGCGCAAATCCGTACACCATCGACAAGCCCAATCCGGTGCCCTGCCCGATGGGTTTTGTCGTGAAGAATGGCTCGAAAGCCTTTTCGAGCACGTCCGTCGACATCCCAACGCCGTTGTCGCGCACGGAGATGGCGACGAATTCGTCCTTGCCCTGAACGTTAAGGCCCGACACCTCTCCTGCCACCAGCTCCACATTGTGGGTCTCGATGCTAAGCTGCCCGCCGTCGGGCATGGCATCTCGTGCATTGATGGCGAGGTTGAGCAGGGCGTTTTCGAGTTGGTTTGCGTCGGTAGTCGCAGCCCAGCAATCCGGCGACGGCTGGACAAGCAATCGAATTTGCTCCCCTAGACTTCGGTCCAGAAGATCTCGCATGCCCAAGACGAGTTGCCGCACATCTGTGGGCTTGCGATCAAGCGGCTGTCGCCGCGAGAACGCGAGCAGCCTGTGCGTTAGCCCCGCGGCCCGCTGTGCCGATGCCGTGGCTGCCTCCATAAAGCGCTCCACGTCATCGAGCTTTCCCGATGCCAGTCTGCGCTTGATGATATCGAGTGCGCCCATGATACCGGTCAGCATGTTATTGAAGTCATGGGCTATGCCGCCCGTAAGCTGGCCGACGGCCTCCATTTTTTGGCTTTGCCTCAACTGCGCTTCAGCCTCGCCTAGAGCGGCCTCCTGTTCCTTTTCGACCGTTATATGGCGCCCATAAAGGTAGATCGTCTCGCCCTCGCGCGATGCGGTCCATGAGACCCAGCGCGGCGTCCCGTCCACATGCTGCATTCGGCTCTCAAAGGCAGCGCCCCCTTCGCTGAACGACTTGACGTAGCCTGCCGCGACGAGATCGGCGTCATCGGCCCAAGCAAGTTCCGAAACAAGCTTGCCGACGATGTCGGAATTCTCTCCGCCGAGAATGGCGGCCCAGGCGGGGTTGGCGTCAATTATGCGACCTCGATTATCCGTCACTGCGAGCATATCGCGGGAATTCTGCCAGATCCTGTCGCGGTCCCGAGTTCGTTCCTTGACGCTTTCCGAAAGTCCCTCGTTGAGACGCTTGAGCCTCTCCTCGTTCAATTTCGAGGACGTGATGTCGTAGGCTACGCCGATATATCGCAGACCGGGCCCGGAAAGATCGCGCACGTATTCGCCGCGACGAGCTAACCACCGGTGTTCGCCCGTGTCCGCGCGGGTGATACGGAACTCGATATTGGAATCTGGCTTCGGCTGGTCGGGCAGGATTGGCTCAATGATCGGGCGATCGTCCGGATGAACCAACTGATTGACGGTGGCCACCGGCAGAATGCGGGTTGGATGCAAGCCAAGCAGCCGGCAGAATTGATCCGAAACCGTCACCGTGCCGAAGCCTTGCGCGTGTTCGAATGTCCCAATCGCGCCGGCTGACTGCGCGATGCGGAGCTGCTCCTGAACGCGCTTCTGCTCCGTCACGTCGACGAGGTCACCAACGAACTTCAGGACCTCATCATCATCGCCAAAGATCGCCCTGCCCTTGGCATGGACCCAGCGGGTTGTTCCGTCGCCTTTGATCAGGCGATAGTCCTTCGAAAAAATTTCCGCTCCAGCGAGGATGCCCGCAACCGCCAGCCTTATGCGCTTCTGATCATCGGCGGCGATACTGGCGAAAAACCGGCTTGTCGGAACGCCTCGCGACAGTTCCACTGGATCTTGCGATGTCAGCGTGGCGAAGCGTGCGTCGCCGGTCAGTATCTTATTCGGGACATCCCATTCCCATCCCCCGGTTGCGCCGGCGGCATCGAGCGTGAGATGTAGGCGATGTTCCGCATCGCGAATGTCCGAATTGAGGCGTGCGAGCTCGGCCGTAAGCCGGTCGCGCAATCCGGCCGCTCCAGAATCCTCCGTGCGATCAGGTCCTTCAGCGTCCGCCATCAGCCGGCATCTTCCGTCACTCGATCGATAAATTCGGCAATCAGGATCTTCAGCGCCGTCATGGAAGGGAGATCCATCAGCATTGCGATGTAGCCGCGTATGTTGCGATCCTGAACCGAGAAATTGATGTAAAGAAACAGAACTAGAGCACTTTTGTCCGCATCTGCGGAATGAGAAAAGAGGCGCTCCCCGCTCCCGCGGATTATCTCTGGAAGAGACATCTTGAGCGATTGCCTGAGCATATTGGCCATGGTGCCAAGGCAGTTGTTCAGGATGACGTTACCTGTCTCGGCTAGCGCTTCGTTTTCGAGCTCCAAGACCTGTTCTGCGCTTGCTTCATCGCCCATGACAGCACGTGCAAGCTCAAGGCTCTTGGTTTCCGGGAAGATCAGAAGGGCGCGTCCCGAAAACGCACCTTCGAATTCCTGCTTCACAGCAACGAGGTCTTCGCTCTCGCGCTGCCCGATCAGCGAGGCGGCCGTCGCTTGCGTGACGATCTCGACCGAGGGCACCGACAGAAGGACCTGACGGCTAACCATCTTCCGCAGGCTAGATGCAGCTCGACTGACGCCGATATTGACGACCTCGGTCAGTGCATCCCGCTCAAGCTCGTCCAGATTGATATTTGCGCCCGTCATCCCTGCGCCTGTCTGAGGCGCAACGCAGCCCCATCGATAAACCCCGACATGCCATCCGCGGTGAGGGGTTTGTTCACGAACGTCGCGTTGACAGCCCTTGCGCGTGCAATGACCTCATCTTGGATATTGGCTGTGATAATGGCGATTGGCATCGTGGGGTGCGACTTGCGCAGGTCGGCCGCCAGGTCGAGCCCGTCGCGACCGGGCATGTTGAAATCGAGAACGGCGACATCGATTTGCTGCTCGGCGACGAGTTGCAGCGCCTCTTGGGCATTGCTTGCCTCGACCTTGACCCAATCGGGCTTGAGGGTCGCTATGGTTTTCACGGCGACGATGCGTGCGAGCTTGCTATCGTCGACAACCATTACTGTAACTGCCATTTCAAGGTTCCATGTTGTAATCTTTGGGAAGAAGAATTGTTCCGTACCGCAGAAGCGACCACGGGATTGCAATCAAGCCTTCATGGAAGCGCATCCTTTTGTGCGATTAAGGGCAGGATATAGTCGGCGGAAAATCGATCGGGTGCTCCGCCGATGACCGTCGGGCGCAGGGCGACGAGCACTTGCCAAAGCGCCGTATGAACGTGTTCCGCAGCCAGAACGACCCGGCTCTGCGGAGCGATAGACAGGGCTGAAAGCAACGCTTCTGCTTCGTCGACGCCGCATCGACCCGTCAGCCTGATCTCACGTTCTCCGACTATGACCGTCATGCAAGCAAAGCCTCCAGATCAAGCACCATGATGATCCGACCATCGCCGAGCACCGTGGTGCCAAGGATGCCTCGTACCGCCCTCAACAAGCCGGCGGGCGGGCGAAGCAGCGTCTCGAAGCGCTCGCCAATTCCGTCGACCACAAGGCCCAGCGCGGAGGCTCCAATTTCGAGGACCAGCAGCATTTCCTCCGAGCGCCCGGGAGCGCCGCTTCCTACGATATCGCCCAATCGCAGGATTGGAATTGTTCGGTCGCGCAACGCGAATGCTTCATTCGATCGGACCTGCGTGATGGCGCTAGCGGGGATTCTGACTGTCTCCGCGATAGACTCCATCGGTACGCCGTACTGCTCGCCTGCCACAGTCACGAGGATGACGCGGCTCATAGCAAAACTGGTAGGCAGAGAAAGAACGATAGTCGTCCCGGTTCCGACCGCACTGGAGATCGTGACTTTGCCACCCAAGCGGCGAACCGATGAGCGAACCGCGTCCATACCCACCCCGCGACCCGAGAGATCCGACACGGTCTCTGAGGTCGAAAAGCCCGGAGCAAACAGCAGTTCTAGACAATCGCTTTCGCCCAGCGCCGCCGCAGCTTCGGCCGAGATTAACCCCCGCGCCAGTGCCGTGGAGCGGATATGCCCAAGCTCGATCCCTCGTCCGTCGTCGCCGACCGCAAGCTCGATGCGGTGACCGACCTGCCGGGCGCTGACCGAAATGGTTCCTTTTGCAGGCTTGCCTGCGATCTGCCTTTGCTCCTCGGGTTCGATGCCGTGGTCAACGGCATTGCGGATGATGTGAAGCAGCGGCTCGTAGAGACCATCTACGATCGTCTTGTCAGCCTCGATCTCGCCTCCGGTGACGACGAGCTGCAGCGGCTTGCCGGTCTGCCCAGAAATTTCTCGGACGAGGCGCGATAGGCGCCGCAGCGTATCGCCCAGCGGAACCATTCGCACGTCCGTTGCAGCACGCTGGAGCTGCGCGACCAGGCGGCCGATATCTTGCTGGAGGGCTGCGACGTTGCGCGATAGAGCAAGACCCCCATCGAGCAATTGCGCTTGCGTAACGAGAGCTGACATGCCGTTCTTGGCGGTCAGAAGCTCGCCAACGAGTCCTACGATATCGTCGATGCGCGCGAGATCGACGCGGATCGTCCGTGTGGTCGTCTCGTGGCTTTCGGCGGGGAGCTCGCTCGGATCGGTTGTAGCATCGTGCGCAATCGCGATCTGATCGGGGATGAGGCGAAAGATCGCCTCGATATCCGCACGCTTCGCCATCGATATCGCCTCGAAGATCAGATTGCTACGAAACGGATCGAACTCGGCGGGATCACGCCAGTTTTCCCGCGTCGAGATCCGCGCAAACACCAGCTCGGGCACACCCGCCATGAGCGAAATGGGATCGTCGCCGCTGAAAAAGCATTCGGGTGCCGGCGTATAGCGAAGCGCGACTGCTCCGTTGCGATGAATCGCTGGGTTGGCGTCGAACAATTTTGCGGCCCATTGCGGCAGGGTACCGCCGGCCACTGGCGACGGGGCTGGCGTGACGGCACGGCCGGATGCGAGCCAGAGAACGAGCTTTGCCCCCTCATCTTCGGCCGTAGGCGGAAGAGTGCCGACGCGTTGCAGATGCTGAACACAGCGGTCGATCCATTCGAGGACGGCGAGAATGGGATCGATACGAGTTGGATCGAGTTCGACATTGTCTTTGATGGCAAGGTCGAGCAGGTCCTCCGCTGAGTGAAGCGCGCCTTGCATAGGGGCAAGATCGAACAGTCCGACCGATCCCTTCAACGTGTGAATGGCGCGAAACGCGCTGTCGAGCCGCGCGCGGTTGCCGGGCTCACAGTCGAGCGCAAGCAGGTCCTCAGCCGCCTGTTGCGTGAGTTCGGCCGCCTCAATCACGAACTGGGCCAACAGGTCGTCCACTCAGTTCTCCCGCGCGCGGCGATACACGATCGCGTCTTCGAAGCGAGCGACCTCGAAGCGTGTCGAAATCCGACTCATCGACTCGGTGTGTCCGAGACAAAGGTAGCCTCCCGGAAGGAGCGAGCCATGAAGGTTCTCGACGGTACGTCGCCGGGATTCATCGTCGAAATAGATCAAGACGTTCCGGCAGAATATGATGTCGAAGGAGCCTTCCGCTTCGGTTGCCTCGCGGTCGATCAGGTTGGTCGTTCGGAAGCTCACCGACTCGCGCAGATCCTCGATGATCCGCCAACGATCGTCACCAAACCGCTCGAAATAGCGCTGCCGCAGCTCGGCCGACAGGCGCGAAACGGAGCGCTTGCCATATTCGCCGAAGGCGGCCTCGCGTAGTACCGCGCTGTCGATGTCCGAACCGATGATCTCCACATTGTAGGCGTCAACGAGGTTCCAGTTCTCCAGCAGCCAGATCGCAATCGAGTAGGGTTCCTCGCCCGTGGAACAGGGAACGGACCATATCCGAACCCGGTCGCCTGGACGCTTGCCGACAATGCGATCGGGAAGCAGGGAGCGACTCAGGCAGCGAAGCTGGTGCTCCTCGCGGTAGAAATAGGTCTCGTTGATCGTGAAGCTGTTGATCAGGTGCTCAGCCTCACCCGGATCACTCAGGAGCAAGTTAAAATATGAGCCGAAGGACATAGCGCCCGTTGCGGCGACGCGCTCCGCGACGCGACGGTCGATGTAGTAGCGCTTGGTCTCGCCAAAGAGCATCCCGGTACGCCGATACAGGAACTCGCAGAGCCGCAGGAGATCGCCTGCGGAAAGATATCGCGGTACTTCGCCTACCGTCATCGGGCGAGCTCCAGCAGCCGCCCGCCGATATTGGCCAACTCGACGACATCGGCTGCGCCACCAAGCTTGACCAGTTCGCCTGGCATGCCCCAGACCACGGCGCTCTTCTTAGCCTCGGCGATCGTATGTCCGCCCAGCTCCCGCAGCTCGGCCATAGAGGCCGCTCCGTCATTGCCCATGCCCGTCATCAAGAGGCCGATCAACCGCTCAGCCGGGATATGGTCCATGGCGCTGCGAACCAGCCGATCTACGCTCGGGTGCCAGCGATGTTCTGGATCTGACGGCGCAGAAATGGCCGTTAGTGCCTTGTTCCGGCGGGTCAAAAGCACGTCCGCATCGCCTCTGCCGATATAAACGCATCCGGCTTCGACCGCGATTGGCCCAGTCACCTCGACGACCGAGAGTGCGCAAAGCTTATCGAGCCTGCGGGACAGTGGGCCAGTAAACGAAGCCGGCATATGTTGTGCTACGACGATCGGCCAGCCGAAACCTCCCGGTAGGGCGGACAGTACTGCGTCCAACGCGGGCGGTCCGCCAGTGGACGCTCCGATCAACACCACGCAGTCATTGGGCAAGTGCGTCTCACCGCGGGAAAATCTTGTCCGGCTGCGGGTTGGCATCGAATGTAGCGCCTGCACCTCGGAGCGAAAGCGAACGCGGTCCGCCAGTCTGCGGCTCGTCCGAACCTTGACTGAAGCCGCAGCGCGTATCCGCTCGACGATCAGCGGCGCCAGCTCATCGCTGTGCAGCGAAACGGTTCCTTGTGGCTTGGGGATGAAGTCGACCGCGCCCATCTGAAGTGCGCGCAAGGTTTCGTTGGCTCCATGCTCGGTCAGCGCGGAGACCATCACGACCGGGCACGGATGCTCCACCATGATGCGGTCGAGACAAGCCAGGCCATCCATGTTCGGCATGGCGATATCCATTGTCACGACATGGGGACGGAATTCATGCATCGCCTTCAGCGCTTCAGCACCATCGCGCGCGGAGGCAGTCTCGAAATCGGCCTCGGCCTCGAAGATCCGGCCGAGGAATCGTCGCATCAAGGCGGAATCGTCAACGATCAGGAGACGGATCACAGTGCCTGCGCCGTGCTGGCTGCCGGATTAAAGCGCGCGAGGAGGTCACGCTCTGCCTTGTCCAGCAACTCTCTGGGATTGACGAGGAGGATCATGTCGCCGGCGTCGCCCCGGCGGGTGGCGACCCTGTCGAAGACCTGGGTACCGTCTCCTGGCAGCTGCGGCGCCGGGCCAATTGCAGAAGCTGGAACCGAGAGGATTTCGGATACGGAGTCCACGATGAACCCTGCCTGTAACCGCTCGATCGTCACCACAATGACTCTGGGCCGTTTCGCAGTTTGGCATTGTCCCGCTTCGAAGCGCACACGCTGGTCGATGAGCGGCACGGCTCTGCCCCTGACATTCATCACACCGGCCACAAACTCGGGAGCATTGGGGACGCGCGAGATCGTCTCAGGGAGCTGGACGATCTCGTCCACCGACCCGATCGGCAACCCAAAGACATCGTCGCCGAGTGTGAAAACGATAAATCGGTGGTCCGCTTCAGTCGCCTCCACATCCGACATGAACTTGTCCTCCTTGCCTCGGTCGGCAAGTGCTGCGCTCACCGCCCGATTTCGAAACAACCGCGATGGCGAAAGGATCGAGATGAGGGGTCGCCCCTCCCCGCTGCGGGCAATGGCGTCAATCTCGGCATCGCCGGTGCCGCGCTGCAGGATCGCTGGGACAGGTTCGATCGAGCTTTCCGGAACCCGAACGACGCCATGCAACGTGTCTAGTACGAGGCCGATGCGCGCCTCTGCTAAGCGCATGATAACGATGTGCCTCCGCCCCTCGGGGTCGCTCGATAGTCCGAACAGCGCCGCGAGCGAGACCAGCGGCAGAATCTCCTCCCGAAGCGTGATCATCCCGACGGAGATCGCTTCGCTTCTCGGGAGGTCGGTCACATCGACCGGCAGCTTCAAGACCTCGACGACACTTTCGAGCGGCAGGGCGAAATGCTGTCCCGCGACCCGGAAGACAAGCAATGCGCGTTCATTTTCCGCCGCGACTTTCCGCGCAGCCTGCTCCGCCAAACTCCCGATGACCCGCCGTGGCGTCTGCGCCGTCTCGGTAAATGTGTTCGCGAGCAAGCCACCCAAATTCAACACCCGGATCGAGGCGCCTTGTTGGGCGGTCAACTCCAGAACGTCGTCTATGAGCAGGGCGACGGCCCCTCCCTCGTCATAGACAACGACTTTGTTTTCGCCGGATCGAGGCGACCCATTTGCCGGTCCCACGAGAGTGGAAACGCGCACTACGGGGATGGCCGCGCCGTGAAAATTCATCAACCCCGCTAGGGCAGCGGGGCTGTTCGGAACGCGGGTGATCGCAGGTCGGCGGCCAACCTCAAGGACATGTTCGGCTGGCAAAGAATACCCCTGACCGCCAACGACAAAGGTCAGTTGCCGCCGGGCCTCGCTGCCTTTGCGAGCCTTCGCCATCGGACTCACCCGGCCGCCAACTGGAGTTCGTCAGCGAGGGACGCAATTTCCTCGATTGCAGCAGCAAGATCCTCCGCACCGCGAGACTGCTCTTTGGCTGCAATGGCGGCCGCGGTCGCGGCCGAACTCGCTTCCTGGGCGGCAGATGCGATCTGCTGCGTTCCCGACTGGACGTCGCGCACGGCCGAAAGCGCGGCCTGCGCGCTGCCGAGCATGGCATGACTGCCGCTGCCGATACCGGCGACGTCGGCTTCGATGACTTTCATGCGTTCAATAATCGCCGCATTCTTGCTGCGTTCGGCCTCGGCAAGGCTGAGGACTAGCTCTAAGTCGCGACGGACGGCCGCGATCTGAAGCTGCATCAGGCGAACGACATCCTTGACGCCTTCGATATATTCGCTGCTTTCCTGTGCCAGCTTTCGGATATCGCCAGAGACCTGGGCGAAACCTCGCCCGGCATCGCCGGCTCTCGCGGCTTCGACGGACCCCGATACCGACAGCATGTTGGTTTGCACGGCGACCAGAACGATGCGGTCGATGCTCTTCTCGATCTTCCGGGAGACGTCTTCGAGAGAATCGAGCGCATTGAGCGATCCTCGCATTTCAGCAGCCGCCGTCGCGAAGCTACCCCCAATCGCGTGCAGCCCGGCCTGGGTCTTGGTCAAAAGCCCTGCGATCGAACGAGTACGCTCCGTCGCAAGCTGGGTGGTCTTTTGGGTCTGATCAAGATTCTTCTCGATCTGGATCAATGCGGCATTGGCCTCTTGTGTCGCGGCCGCTTGGGTCTGCGCGCCCCGGCTGATCTGATCAATCGCAACAAGGATTTCGCCGGCCGCGCCGGCCAGTTCTTGCACGGTCGCCGAGAGCTCTTCTGCTGCCGCGCTCAGTTGCTCGTTGCTGCCCGCAGCCGAGCCATCGCCTTGCAGATCCTCCGCCAAGCCAGCCAGCGCCTGAGCTGCTTCCTGGCTCTGATCAAGCGCCTGACTTTGCTGCTGGACGGATCGCTGCGCCTGCGCAACGGCAGCGGACTGTTCTTCGGCTGCACTCGCGACGAGTTCAGCGCCACGTCCGGCCTCACGCACCGCGATATCTGCTTCGATAGCAGAAGTGAGGATCGCTTGGCTGCCTTCGGCCAGCACCGATAGGTCGGCACGCACCGCGGCGAGATCTGAAGCGATGGCCTGGGTCGTTGCCGTCTGCTGTTGGGCGGCAGTCGCATTCGTTCGGATCTGCTCGGCCAGAGTCTTGACCCCGCGCGCGATGGTTGCCGACTGCTCCTCGATCTCGCGAGCGGTCCGCTCGGCCACTTCCGCCAGCGCGCGTACCTCGTCGGCTACAACGGCAAAGCCCTTGCCGACATCGCCCGCACGTGCGGCCTCAATCGCAGCGTTCAGGGCAAGAAGATTAGTGCGATCCGAAATATCGGCGACCATCTGGGTGGTGGCGCCAATGCCCGCGGCCTGCTTCTCCAGCCTCACGGCGATTTCGACCGACGCGAGCTGACGTGCTGCGGCGTTTTCCAGCGACGCATTGGCATCGTCAATCTGCGTCGCGCTTTCGAGCACGCTCGCATGGAGAGCATCGGTCTTGCGACGGGAAACCTCGGCCTGATCGCGCGCTTGAGAGAAAGTCGCGCCTAGCATCTCAACCGCACCCTGCGATTGCTGGGCCGCTCCGGCCGCCTCCTCCGCACCGGTCGCTATTTGTTCAAGCGATTGGCGGAGCTGCTGTGCCGCCGCAGCAGCCTCTAACATGCCGCTCGCCAGCTCTTCAGTTGCAGCCCCAATTCGCTCGGCTACCTTTTGTTGGCGCACCCGAGCCCGCTCCTGCGAGCGGCGCGCTGCCGTCACCTTACTGGCTGGAGCTGTTGTAATCTGTACGGGCGCAGTGGAGGTAGTGGAGGTGGCGCGGCGTTTCGCGAGCTCAGACGTCTTTACCAGCGCCATTTCGTTCCCCAGTCTATGTGGTCCAGAGAGATACTCTCCGGCGCATCCGGCCGTTTGGGCGGAGCGATCCGGAGCAACAGATTGACGCTAGACACTCGCTTCGAGAGTAAATCGGCTGCCGAGAGCCAGCCTCAGACTCCTGACGAGATCCGGGTAGTGGAAGGGTTTATGGAGGACGAGCTGTCCTCGATGCTCCTCGGGGAGTGAATTGCTCCCGAACCCCGATGCGAACATGAATGGGATTCCGCGGGCTGCCAGGATATCCGCCACCGGAAACGACGGCTGCGAACCAAGGATCATGTCGAGAATGGCGAGGTCCATCTCGGTCGCCCCGGCCAGAACAAGACCCTTTTCGAGATTCTGAGCCGTACCCGCAACCTCACAACCTGCGTCGAGAAGGTGCTCCTCGAGCATCATCGCTATGATAGGCTCATCCTCGACGATGAGCACCCTGGGCTTCAAACCTGACAACGAATCCCCCGCGCGGCTACAGCCGAAAATTTGAAACGCGCGGCGCTGGCATTGGTTCCAGCCATGATTTGAGGCTCATGGCAGTGAGGTCGTCGAACCCCACCAACCACTGAGTTCAAGCGTCCGCGAGAGGCCGCGTCGAGCACTTTCTGGGTTGCTCAGGCCTTCGAGAACCGGACATCGCGGATAGGCTGACGTTCGTCAGATCCTTCTAGATCGGTAGGGCTGCGCCGCCAACTTAGGAGTAAAGCTTAGCGATCTTCAGAGGATGCCGCGCGAGTTCCGTTGGTGCCGGATCATGCCGCATCAGCTTTTTCCGCGAACTTCAGACAGACCCGACAGATGCCTCGGAGAGAGGTCTCCACTTCGTCTGCAAGCAGTGGTTTCTCAATATCCGCTAGGGGCGCCGCGACTTGCGATAGCTGCCCAAGGATCAGGATCGCCATCGGCACGCGGCGGCGAAGGCGCCTCAGGGCATACTTCATGTGGGCGGTATTATGCGGCCCGATATAGCAAAGGCAGATCAGAGCCGGGCCTCGCTCAGCGAGGCGCTCCATGCCGGTGGTCAATAGCGTGGTCGGCGGTAATGCATCCGCCGCCAATCCATGCTTCTCCAAGATCTGGCTCACCATCAGCGCGGCCGCCTCATCGAGTTGTGATCTGGCGCCGATGCAGACCACGCGATCTCGGCCCCGGAACATCTCGCCCAGTTCAGCAGCGGCCAGCACCGGCAGATCGGAGGTGCCTTCGCTTTCGCTGGTTTGTTCAACGGCAGCCTCGCCCTCGGGATCTTTCGTAGCCGCCTCGAGTGAGGGGCGGCGGTCGTCATGGTCCGACAAATCCTCGACGACCTCGCGGATCGTCGCGAGAATTTGGTTTCGCCGAGGCCCATCGAGCACGCCGCGCGCCTCATCCGTTGCGGCAAGCCGCAAGCCTTCGAGCGCGACCTCGTCATAGTATGCGGATAGCGAGCGTTCTTTTAGCACCTCCTCGGCCTTGTCAGCTGCCTCCGCTGGATCTCCCGCAAGAATCCGCTGATAGAAGATTTCCGGCGCCGACAGCGGTGGTCGATCCCCCAGCATGACGTCCAGAAATTCCAGTCTTTCAACATGCCGGCCGAGAACCACGAGGCACACGGTCAACGGTGTCGACAAAACCAGCCCGATGGGGCCCCATAACCATGTCCAGAATGTCGCGGCGACCACGATGGCGACAGGCGATAGCCCGGTAGTACGACCATACGCCAAGGGCTCGATCACATGTCCGACGAGCGGTTCCGCGATGACAAATAAGCCGACCGTCAATGCGAGCATCGTCCAACCTGGATCGACCGATGCGGCAATCACCATCGGAAAGACCGCTGACAGCACGGCTCCAACATAAGGTATGAAGCGCAGGATTGCCGCCAGGATGCCCCAAAGCAGCGAGCTGGGAACCCCGATGGCCCAAAGACCGGAGCCAATCACCACTCCAAAGCCGGCGTTGATGAGAAGCTGCGTGAGGAACAGGCGGCTCAAACGTCTGGCGGCATCATCGAACGCGGCCGTGGTCTTCTGTAGGTCGTAAGTTCCGGTCAGTCGGATGAACCGGTTTCGAAGGTCTTCGCGCTTTAGAAGGATGAAAACTACAAAGATCAGTACGATTCCCGTGGTAGTCAGTGGATGGATCAGCGGCGTCAGAAATGCCTGCAACGTTTCGATCGCACCAGGCTCCGGTTGATGGACTTCGACCGGGATCGGACGCCCTTCACGCGCAGGTCCGGGCATTTCACTCGGAGCAGGAGGTTCTGTCTTGGGGCGATTGAGTTCTTTGCCAAGGTCCTGGAGGATATCCGCAGCGCGGCTCAAAACTCCACTCCCGGCGTCCGAACCTTTCAACGCGCCGATCTTGGCACGCATGGTGCTCTGATAGGTCGGCAGTTCACTTGCCAATTGCGTCGCCTGGCCGACCATAGCCATCGTCAAGGTAACCAGCGTCGCGAAGGCAATGAGCACAACTGTAAAGACCGCCAACGCTCGCGGTACGTGTAGCTTCTGCAGTCCTTTGACCAGCGGCGCCAACACGAAACTGAAGAGGATTGCGAGCGCGGCGGGGACGAACACCTCGCGTCCGAAATAAAGTGCGGCGACAATAAGAACTCCGATGGCCGCATTCGCGACGCCGTCAGTAGGCGGCCTTCCCGGGGGACTCGCGACAATGGACGAAACCTCGGTCGCGGGCATCGTTCCGTTTCCTTCAATCTTGACGCCAGCGCGAACCCGTCGACGGAAAAGTGTCCGTCATTAGAAGTTACTTCCTTGACGGCTGCGGGCGATTGGAGTCGCCGGGTGGAACCGACCAAGTCGCCGTCCAGGTCTCACTCAGAGTTCGATTTCGCGCTCTGAGGAACATGCGAAGTTCAGCCGACTGACCGTCGGGTAGCGTCGCGTCGACAATGGCGCGCACCCCGTTCAATGGCGCGTTGAACATGAGGATCTTGGCGGCGATCGTGCCGCCTGTCGTGGTTGTTACTAGCTCCAAGCGGTCGGGTTCGCTGTGGTAATAGGCGAGGTCGCCACCGGCGAAGTCGACGATGAAACGCTTGGTGCCCATCCCTTCGACGACACCGTCCTCGATGTCCGAGCCGCCAAAGGTCTGCTGTACTTGTGCGTAGGGGTGCAGGTGCCACGACGTGGACAGCGCGGAGATACGGTAGCTAAACTCTGTAGCCTGTCCGCTGGGCAAGGGAGTTTTGGGCGACCAGCACGCGACGATGTTGTCGAACGCTTCGTTCACCGTAGGGATTTCGATGAGGTCGATCCGGCCTTCGCCCCAATCACCCTTTGGCTGGACCCAGTAGCCAGGCCTTGCATCATAGCGAGCTTCGAGATCCTGATAGCTGCCGAAGTCGCGGTCGCGTTGCAGCAGGCCGAAGCCGCGCGGATTCCTGTCGCCGAAGCTCGATATGCGCAGCGCCTTGGGGTTACGGACGGGTCGCCAGATCCATTCTCCACTGCCGGACTGCATCATCAGCCCGTCCGAATCGTGAATTTCGGGGCGGAAATCGGTTCGCTGGCCGACATCGCCTTCACCAGCCTGAAACATCGACGTCAGCGGTGCGATACCGACCCGTTCAAGCTCCTTGCGCGGGATTATTGTCGCTGTGACGTCCACATAGGTATCGCGGCCTGGGCTGACGACATATCGGTAGGCTCCGGCGACCGAAGGAGAGTCGAGCAGGGCGTAGATGACGAGCTCGGTGGTATCATGCGACGGCTCCTCCACCCAAAGCGCCCGCATGAACGGGAACTCTTCGGGCTGCTTTCCGCCGACGTCCAGCGCCAGCGAACGCGCCGAAAGCCCGTAACGATGTCCCCGTCCGATTAATCGGAAATAGCTCGCCCCCAGGAAGGAGATGACTTCGTCCTGTACTTTCGGGTTGTTCAGGTTGGTGGTCACTGCGAAACCCGCGAATCCCAGCGCTGGCGAGAGGCCTTTCGGGACGGAGACTTTGCCGTATTCAAACAGGTTGGTCGTAAACGGGAGCGGGATCGCGGCGCCGTGACTGATGATGTGAACCTGGACCGGCTTGTCGTGCAGAAAGCCGAGATGGAAGGGCAGCAGCCGGAAATCCGAGCCGCCGTCTCGCCAGAAGGCCTTATCGCGCCGAAACCGGATTTCGCGATAGCTGTCATAGGTCAGCTTTGACAGCTCATCAGGAATCTTGGCGCTTTCGGCATCGAAAGGCCGCTTCGCCAGTTCGGTTGCGCGCTCAACGACGTCGCTATAGCTGAAGGCCTTTGCTGGCGCCGCGGACGACTGAGCCTGCGCAGAGCCGTTCGCCAATAAGCAACCGCTGGAGAGCAAGGCGAGAACCGCACGGCGAGACGGTACGTACATTGGTGCCCCAACCCAAAGAACCGCTGCCGACTTGCCATCGGGCGAGCAAATTTAGAACGCTGCTAAAGTGCGGTGGTTCCGGGATGCTCAGACTGCGCCGTCGATCTCGCCTGCCGCCGACGAAAGCAAGACGACAACGCCGCTACGAGTTCCGCCTCGATGGCGCGGCCTATTCAAGAAGTCGTATGAGCTCCGTGGATAACGACCTTCGCTACGCACCGCGTCACGGCTGAAACCAACCCGTAAAACCCATCGCTGTGGCCGCCACGTTCAGTTCTCATTCACCACGATACGAAGCGTTTGACTCAAATACCCCTTCTTCGCGGAACGGGGTCGGCATCCCTGGATTATCTCGCCAGCACAGGGAGCAATCCAATGCGGTACTACGCGTTGCTGGATTTCTGGCTTTGGCTGGCTATCGCTTTCAACCTAGCCCTCTTTCTCGCCGCCTGTCTGCGCCCCCTCGAGTTGCTCGGCTGATCATCAGCGCGTCCTGACATTCCTCGTGCCGTGGCGAACTATTTCACACCGTTGCGGGAACATCCCGTTGCCAGCGCGGCATCGAAGACGATGCTCTCCTGTTCGATGCGTCACCGACAGGAGGAAAGCCAGTTTCCCGGCGAGGGCCGGAACCGCCAAGTCCTGACCTAGCGTCAGAAGTCCGTCGCCATTGAGCGGCGGGCTTCTCTTTTGGGGCGGTACGAGTCAAGCACAGGCTCCCTGCGCGGGACATTGATCCCGCCGCTGGTCGCATGGCTGATGATCGACAAGCCTTGCGCCGCGCTGCGCGATGCGTGAGCTCCCGCCAGGAGTCTGGCTTCTCTGCGAAGTCGGCACGGCGGCCGCTTCATGATCGGATCGGTTGGAGAGGCAGGCATCCCAATCTTTCATGCAAACTGCCAGTTTGACCTGGCGTTCAGCCCCGCCTCGGGATTGCCTGCCCACTCGTCCCTGGACGGGACCTCTCTCCGCGCCGCGACGCGGAACTCTTCGCCCGGCTCAGGCAGCCTTGGCCTCCCAGCGAAACGGCGGTGGAGGATGACCGCGAGGCGCCGGGCCACAGCCACGGTCGCCTTCGCCATGCCGCGCCGGCGGGCGACGGCGAGCCCCCATGTTCTCCAGTGACCGTGACCGCAGGCCTGGGCATCATCG
>UCLR01000068.1 GCA_900473415.1 Hyphomicrobiales bacterium | reverse complement strand
GAAAACTTCTCTTTGGCCATGACACCCTTGTCCTCGAAGGCGGCCCTCCGGGGCCTTGAAACGGGGTCGCATTAGGGGGTTTTGAAGCGGGATGCAAGGTTCCCCGCTCGGCGAGCCGTACCGGGACTGTCAGGCCTCCGTCGCGCGCCAACGGCACAAGGCAGAACAGGCCCTGCCGCCGACGGTCGTCTCAGGCCGGCACCGTCCGCCTCGTTACTCGCGGAGAAGCCATCCGGAGAAGCGCGACGATGCATCGTCGATCGCGTCATAGGCAGGATCGCCACGGATTTGGTCTATGACAGCCAAGGCCGCTAGACCGACGATAATGCCGATCGGCGTGGCCGGCACGACCGCCTGCGACGCCGCGCGAATTCCGACCAGATCCGGATATTCACTCAGAGGCCGGCCGGTGACGCCGTCGATCACGATCACATTGGCAGAGAAATTGGCCTGCCCTCCGGGAGCCTGAAGCCCTTTCACGACGACCTTGAGCTTCACGGCCCGACGTCCAGCCGGCTGGTCGACGAACCGCTTCTTGAAGCTGTTGCGGACCACCTCCGCCAGTGTGCCGCGCATCTGTGCCGCTGCTGCCGGGCTCTGCATCAACGCGGCGAACTTGGCGTCCCAGTCCGCCTGCTCGGGGGTGTTCGGCACGGACCCTGCCGGATCGCGACCGCTTTGACCCGGCCTCGTGGCCGCCGGCATCTTCAGCTGAGCATAGGCAAGAGCGGCCTTCGGCCAGACGATCTTGTCGGGCTCGCCCGGTGGCTGCGCGGGAAACTCGACCAGCACGTCGGCAATCTTCAGTTCCCGGACATCGGCGATCGACAGGCGCCGTTCCGGCACCACACAGCCCGACAGGACGGCCGCAACCGCTATCGCAAGACAGAAACGAATCATGGTGGAGCGCCCCCCGGCATCTTTGGTGTCGGGCCTAGCGCGCTGCTCTTGGACAAGCCATCGCGACTAAGGTCTGGACCGCGATTGGGCTGGGAGCGCCATTGGCGACTATCCCCCGAACACTCGCCGATAGCGTGCCACCGCCTCCGCCTCACCCGAGACCTTCTCGGGATTGTCCGATAGCTTCACCGCCGGCCGTCCATTCGCCTTGGTGACCTTGCAGACCAGCGACATCGGATCGAGCGCGCGCGAGCCGTCCGGCGAGCAGCCGACGAGGTCGTTGGTCAGGTCCGTGCCCCAGCCGAAGGCCATGCGGACCCTGCCGTCGAAATGGTGATAGACGCGCTCGATCGCTTCGACATCGAGCCCGTCCGAGAAGACCAACATCTTCTCGCGCGGGTCGCGCCCGTGCTCCTGCCACCACTTCATGATCGCCTCGCCGGCGGGAATCGGCGGGGCGCTGTCGGGGCGGAAGCCGGTCCAGTCCGCCACCCAGTCCGGCGCATGGCGCAGGAAGCTCTCGGTGCCGAAGGCGTCCGGCAGCGCGATCAGCAGGTTGCCACCATAGACCTGCCGCCACTCGTCGAGCACGCGATAGGGCGCGCGTAGCAGCGCCTCGTCGGACTCGGCGAGTGCGCCGAGCACCATCGGCAGTTCATGCGCATTGGTGCCGATCGCTTCGAGATCCGCATCCATGGCGAGCAGCACGTTGGAGGTGCCGGTGAAGGCCTCTCCCAGCCCCTCCTTCAGCGCCTCGACGCACCAGCGCTGCCAGAGATGGCCATGGCGCCGGCGCGTGCCGAAGTCCGAAAGCTTGAGGTTCGGCAGCTTCTGCAGCCGCTCGACCTTGTCCCACATCTTGGCCTTGGCGCGGGCGTAGAGCACATCGAGCGAGAAGCGCTTCTGGCCGACCATGACGCGGCGGGCGCGCAGCTCGTTGATGATCGCGAGCGCCGGCACCTCCCACATGGTGGTATGGGTCCAGGGTCCCTCGAAATGCAGCTCGTACTGCCCGTCGACCTTGCGCAGGTCGTAGTCAGGCAGCTGGAAATCGGCAAGCCAGGCCATGAAATCCGGCGAGAACATCTGGGTCTTGCCGTAGAAGCTGTTGCCCGCCAGCCAGATCAGCTCGTTCTTGGTGAAGCGCAGCGAGCGGGCATGGTCGAGCTGCGCCCGGAGCTCGCCCTCGTCGACGATATCGGCGAGGCGGATATGCCTCGAGCGGTTGATCAGCGAGAAGGTGACCTGCACCTGTGGGTGGAAGGCGCGGATCATCTGCAGCATCAGCAGCTTGTAGAAATCCGTGTCCAGCAGGCTGCGGATGATCGGGTCGAGCCGCCAGCCATGGTTGTAGGTCCGCGTCGCGATGTCGGTGTAGATCATGACGGCATCAGTCCGGGCAGGCTCGCGGGCTCAGGCGATGAAAAGCTGGCCGCATCAGAACAACGCCAGGAGCCGCGGCGCAAGCGCAGGCCACGCAGCCATGCCGAGCGATAATGCCGCAAGCGCGACGAGCAGGACGCCGAGCAGCGGCAGTACGGCGCGGAACACAGCGCCTGCCGGCACCCGCATGATGCCGCTGACGACATAGACCAGGATGCCGAGCGGCGGCGTCAGCCCGTGGATCATCAGGTTGACCACGAGCACGACGCCGAACTGGATCGGGTCTAGCCCGGCCGCCACCGCGACCGGCAGCAAGAGCGGCGCCAGCAGCAGGATCGCCGCGCCGATATCGAGGAAGAGCCCCGCCACCAGCAGCACCAGATTGGCGAGCAGCACCACCGCGTAGGGCCCGGCGCCAAGAAGCGTGACGAGCCCAGCCATCTGCTCCGAGACCCGATCGACCGCGAGCAGGAAGGCGAAGGGCGCCGAGGCGCCGATGAGCAGGCCGATCGCGGCCGCCTCGGCAGCGGATTTTTTGAGAGCCGCGAGCACGCCCCGCCCGTTCAGGCTGCGCAGCGCCAGACAGGCGATGAGCGCGTAAGTGACGGCGAGTGCGGAGGCCTCCGTCACCGTCACCAGCCCGAAACGGATGCCGGCCACCACGACGATGCCGAGTCCGATTGCGGGAATGGCGCCGATCAGCGCCCTGCCCCGCTCCGCGGCGCTCGCCTTCGGCGCGGCATCCACGACGCCGCGGACGCTGAGATGGATGCCGATGGCGAGCGCGAGCGCCAGCACGCCGCCTGCGACGAAGCCGCCGACCAGCAGCGAGCCGACCGAGAGATTGGTCGCGCTCGCCAGAATCAAGAAGGCGATCGAGGGCGGGATGATGTTGTCGAGCATCGAGACGCCGGCGACGATCGCCGCCGCATTGGCCGGCGGATAGCCGCGCGCCACCAGCGTCGGCGCCATCACCTTGGCGCCAAAGGCGGCATTCGCCACCGAAGAGCCGGAGGCTCCGGAGAACAACACGCTCGCAACCAGCGCCGTCTGCGCCAGCCCGGCCCGCCAATGCCCGACCAGCGTCGCGGCGAAGCGGATCAGTCGCTCGGCGAGCCCGCCCTCGGTCAGCAATTCGCCCGCGAGCAGGAAGAAGGGGATCGCCAGCAGCAGGAACTTGCCGACGCCGCCGACCATGGTCTGGACGACGGCGGGCTCCGGCAGCAGCGCCCCGAAAGGCCCGGTCAGCGAGACTCCGGACAGGAGCGCAAAGGGCAACGGCGCGCCAAGCAGGAGCCCAGCACTTGCAACCAGCGCCGCAACGAGGCTCTGCATCGGGAAAAGGTCGAAGGACAGTTGAGCGAGGCCATAGAGCCCAAGTCCGAGCGCTAGCGACAGAGCTGCGCTTGCCCAGCCCCGTTCGAGCCCCGCCCTCAGGAAGAGCGTCAGCACGGTCAGCCCGCCACCACAGGCGAAGATGGCAAAACGCAGCCATTCCGGCAGGCCGAGCACCGTCGAATGCCCACCGACCAACGCCGCGACGCTCGCGCCCCCCGCCGCCAGAACCAGCGCTCCGTGGAAGGTGATCGCGTCGGCAAGCGCGGACGCAAACTGCCGAGGGCCGCCCGGCAGGAGCCCGACCAGCACCTCCAGCCGCATCGCCAGCGTGCCGGTGACGGCGAGCGGCGCACCGAAGGCGATCAGCGCCAGATGCAGCCAGATCGCCAGTTCATCCGACCAGACGAAGCCACCGCCGAAGAGATAGCGCCTCAGCACCGCCGCCATCACGACGAGAAAGAGCGCGAACAGCAGCGCGGCTCCCAACGCTCCGAGCATCCGGCGCAGCCCCGCCTCCAGCCGCGCGGCCAGCGGCGCTGTCTCCGGCTGCTTCTGTGCTTCGCTCATCCTGCCGCTATGCCCTGCCCCTGAGCCCAGTTCCGGCGTCGCGGCCCCGGCGTCAAGCGCCCCGATTTGACATCGCCCATGATTTGGCAACAGGAGCAGGCTTGTGGCGCCCGCCTGACCGGGCTTGGATGGCGTCCGCGTCGAACAGATTCCGGACCCTCAGAAGACTAGCATGGCTTCCGACACGCCTCCGTCCGCCCCTGGCTTCGGCGCCGACCGAGCCTCGCCCTATGATCTCGCCGTCATCGGCGGGGGCATCAATGGCTGCGGCATCGCCCGCGACGCCGCCGGG
Source organism: Hyphomicrobiales bacterium (assembly GCA_900473415.1). Classification (GTDB taxonomy): domain Bacteria; phylum Pseudomonadota; class Alphaproteobacteria; order Rhizobiales; family Beijerinckiaceae; genus Allobosea. The sequence goes on along the minus strand of UCLR01000068.1, from coordinate 28,623 downwards.
CGCGGCGCCTCCGTCGTGCTGTTCGAGAAGAGCGACCTCGCCAGCGCCACCTCGTCGCGCTCGACCAAGCTGATCCATGGCGGGCTGCGCTATCTCGAATATTACGAGTTCCGGCTGGTGCGCGAGGCGCTGATGGAGCGCGAGCGCCTTTGGGCCATCGCGCCGCATATCATCCGGCCGCTGCGCTTCGTGCTGCCGCACCACAAGGGCCTGCGCCCGGCCTGGCTGCTCCGGCTCGGCCTCTTCCTCTACGACCATATCGGCGGCCGCAAGCTCCTGCCGCCGACGCGCACGCTCGATCTCGCCCATGACGCTGCCGGCCGGCCGCTCAAGGACGACAAGGCGAAAGCCTTCGAATATTCCGACTGCTGGGTCGAGGATGCGCGCCTCGTCGTGCTGAACGCGATGGATGCCGCCGTACGCGGCACCGCGATCCACACCCGCACCCGCGTCGTCTCGGCGCGGCGCGAGGACGGCCTCTGGCAGGTCGTCACGGATGGGCCTGAGGGCGAGCGAACGATATGGGCGAAGGCGCTCGTCAACGCCGCCGGCCCCTGGGTCGGCGAGGTCCTGAACGGCGTCATCCATACCAACGCCAAGGCTGGCGTCCGCATGGTGCAGGGCAGCCATATCATCGTGCCGAAACTCTACGAGCACGACCGCTGCTACATCTTCCAGAACGCCGACGGCCGCATCGTCTTCGCCATCCCCTATGAGCAGGACTTCACCCTGATCGGCACCACCGATCGGGACTATCACGGTGATCCGGCGGAGGTGGCCGCGACGCCGGAGGAGATCGCCTATCTCTGCGCGGCGGCGAGCGAGTATTTCCGCCAGCCGGTGACGCCGGACTCGGTGGTGTGGACCTATTCCGGCGTGCGCCCGCTCTACGACGACGGCGCCTCCAAGGCGCAGGAAGCAACGCGCGACTATGTGCTGACGCTCGACGTGCCCGCGGGCTCCGCGCCGCTGCTCTCGGTCTTCGGTGGCAAGATCACCACCTATCGCCGCCTGGCCGAGGCCGCCATCGAGAAGCTGGCGCCCCACGCCGCCTGGGCCGCGCGAGCCCAATGGACGATGACGGGCGCCCTGCCCGGCGGCGACTTCCCCATCGGCGGCTTCGAGGCGCTGGTGAGCGAGATCGCCGCCCCCCGCCCCTGGCTTGAGCGCAAGACGGCAACGCGGCTCGCCCGCGCCTATGGCACCCGCGCCCGCGACCTGCTGGAAGGCGCGAGCAGCCTCGCCGATCTCGGCCGGCATTTCGGCGCCGATCTCTACGAGCGTGAGGTGCGCTACCTGATGCGGACCGAATGGGCCCGCAGCGCCGAGGACGTGCTCTGGCGCCGCGGCAAGCTCGGCTTGCGGCTCTCTCAGGCCGAACGAGAGGAGCTCGACGATTTCATGCGGCAGCAGGTTTCGGAAGCGGCCTGAACGGGCTCAGGCGATCCAGACTGGCGGCCGCACGACAATGACTTTGCCGGTGCTGTCGACCTGGATGTATTTGCCGTCCCCGCTGGATTTGACCTCGTCCCAGCCGAGCCGCCCATGCTTCGGACCGAAATGGCCGAAGCCGTCATTGGCGCCGTTCGAATGGGCGATCAGCAGCGCGTCCGGAATGACGTTGGTGTAGGACACCAGCGCGATATGGCCGGGCTTGCGGGTTTCCAGCATCTTGTCGGTCATCCAGACGACCATGTCGCCGGTCCGAACATCGTCGAAATCCCAGATCAGCGCACTGGGGAGACCGGGCGGCTTACCCTTCTTCGCCGCACCAACGAGGAACGGGCAACTCGCGCCGCCCGAATATTTGTCGAGGCTGATCCGGCTCAACTCGTTGTAGTAGGCGACGACGAAGCCGGTGCAGTCGACGCCGAGGCTCTGATCCGCCCAGCCCTGGATCGTATCCTCGGTGGCCTTTCCGGTTTTGAGCGCGAGATTGAGGATGTGCTCGCAGTCATCGGGGCTGACCTTGCCCATGCTGGCGCGAGTGAAGGCCTTCTTGTCGACAAAGAGCCCTTTCCTCGCCGCCTCCTGCACGACCGCGCCACGCTTGGTCGCGCCTGCATCAGCATTGTGGATGCCGATCATGTACTTGTTGATCGAAACCGTAGTGCCGCCCGCCGACACGTTCCAGTAGCGATCGACCCAATCAGCGGGAGACGGCGAGGCATTGGCGATATCGGTCGGATTGCTCGTGTCCGGAACCATGACAACCTCCCTGCCGAGGTTTTTGCGAACGCCTCTCAGACGCAGTGATAGGCAAAGCGGCCCTCCTCGACCGAGACCTTCGCCTCGGTCAGCGGCTTCTTCTCGAGCTGCAGGTTAAGGATCGCGCGCGAGAGTGCCGGCAGCATCGAGTTGGTGATGATGTTGTCGATCATGCGCCCGCCCGAATCCGGGTCGTTGCACTGGCTGACGATGTGCTCGACCACCGCGTCGTCATAGACGAAGCTCGCCTTGTGGTTCTCGGCCAGCCGCTTGGTGATCCGCCCGAGCTGGAGCCGGACGATGCCGGCCAGCATGTCGGACGACAGCGGATAGTAGGGAATCGTGACGAGCCGCCCGATCAGCGCCGGCGGGAAGACCTTGAGCAGCGCCGGCCTCAGGCTCACCGCCATCGCCTCCGGATCGGGCTTGGCCGCGCCGTTCGCCGACATGCCCATGATCTCGTCGGTCCCGACATTCGAGGTCAGGATGATCAGCGTGTTCTTGAAGTCGATGCGCCGGCCCGTGCCGTCCTCCATCTGGCCCTTGTCGAAGACCTGGAAGAACAGCTCGTGGACATCCGGGTGCGCCTTCTCGACCTCGTCGAGCAGCACCACCGAATAGGGCTTGCGCCTGACCGCTTCCGTCAGCCGCCCGCCCTCGCCATAGCCGACATAGCCGGGAGGCGCGCCCTTCAGCGTCGAGACGGTGTGGGCCTCCTGGAACTCGCTCATATTGATGGTGATGACGTTCTGCTCGCCGCCATAGAGCGCTTCGGCCAGCGCCAGCGCCGTCTCGGTCTTGCCGACGCCGGAGGGGCCGCAGAGCATGAAGACGCCGATCGGCTTGTTCGGATTGTCGAGCTTGGCGCGGTTGGTCTCGATGCGCTTGGCGATCATGCCGATGCCGTGCCCCTGCCCGACGACGCGCTTGTTCAGCGTCTCGGCGAGGTTGAGCACCGTCTCGATCTCGTCCTTGACCATCCGGCCGACCGGGATGCCGGTCCAGTCCGAGACGACCGAGGCAACGGATTGCTCGTCGACGTGGGCGTAGATCATGCGCTCCGCCGGATCGATCTCGCCCAAGGCCGCGAATTTGGCGTTGAGCACGGCGCGGGCCTCCTCAGGATTGGCCGCGAGCTCGGCAGTGGGAGCCTCCGCGCCGGCCGTCTCAGGCGCGACATTCTCATTCGCTTCCTGCTTGTTGGTGGCGGCCTTCGCCTCTGCGTTCGGCGCCTTCTCGCCGAGCTTGGCGCGCAGCGTCTTGATCTCCTCGACGATCGCAAGCTCGCTTTCCCAGGCGGTTTCGAGGCCGCTGAGCTTCTCCTGTTTCGCAGCAACCTCCACCTCGATCTCGCCGAGGCGCTTGGCGCTGTCGGTGCCGAGATCGGCATCGGCGGTGAGCGCAGCCTTCTCCTGATCCAGCGCAGAGATCGCCACGCGAGCATCCTCGATCGCGGCCGGAGTCGCGCTCTGGCTGATGGCGACGCGGGCGCAGGCCGTATCGAGCAGGCTCACCGCCTTGTCGGGCAGCTGGCGGGCCGGGATGTAGCGATGCGACAGCGAGACCGCCGCGACGATGGCAGCATCGGAGATGCGCACCTTGTGGTGCTTCTCCATCGGCCCGATCAGACCGCGCAGCATGGTGCAGCAGCGCGCCACATCCGGTTCGTCGACCTGCACCGGCTGGAAGCGCCGGGTCAGCGCCGGGTCCTTCTCGAAGTACTGGCGGTATTCGGACCACGTCGTCGCCGCGATGGTGCGCAGCGTGCCGCGCGCCAGCGCCGGCTTCAACAGGTTGGCGGCATCGCCCGTGCCGGCCTGCCCGCCGGCGCCGATCAGCGTATGCGCCTCGTCGATGAACAGGATCACCGGCGTCGGCGAGGACTGCACCTCGTCAATCACCGAGCGCAGGCGCTGCTCGAACTCGCCTTTCATCGACGCACCGGCCTGCATCAGGCCGATATCGAGCGCGCAGACCTTCACCCCGCGCAGAGGCGGCGGCACGTCACCTGACGCGATGCGCTGGGCGAAACCCTCGGCGATCGCCGTCTTGCCGACGCCGGCCTCGCCGGTGAGGATCGGGTTGTTCTGGCGCCGGCGCATCAGCACGTCGATGACCTGGCGGATTTCGTCGTCGCGACCGAGGATCGGGTCCATCGTGCCGGAGCGCGCCTTGGCGGTGAGGTCCTGCGAGAAGCGGTCGAGCGCGGTCGTGCCCTTCGGCCCCTCGGCAGCCTCGGCGCCCGGCGTGCCGGCGGCGCGCAGGCCCGAGCCGTCCATCGGCCGGAGGTTCTCTTCCTCTGAGTTCTCCCAAATCTTGCCGTAGCCTGCGGCCAGTTCCTCGACCGGGATCTTGCCGAATTCCTTGGAGAGCCCCGTCAGCGTTCGGCGCAGGTCGTTCGACTTCAGCGCTGCGACGAGGAGATGGCCAGTCCGGATCTGCGTCTCGCCGAAAAACAGGGTGGCGTAGTGCCAGCCACGGTCGAGGATATCGACGATGTGGTTGGCGATGCCGGGCATTTCCGTCTCGTTGCGGCGGAAGCCCTCGACGACGGCGCCCAGCTCCATCAGCAGCTTGGCACGGTCGAGCTTGTAATGATCCGCGGTCAGCGTGAGGTCGTTGGCGCTGCCCTGCAGGATCTGGAGCAGCCAATGGGCCAGTTCGACATTGCGGTTGCCGGCGCCCTTGGCCTGCCTAAGTGCCTGCAGAAAGCTGTCGTAACCCACGCGGTTGAGCTTGCCCGTGACGGCTTCGAGGCTGATATCGGCCATGGTCGTCCCCTTCAGTGTCCGGCTGCCGCAGCGCGGCTTCGTTTCTGGCGCAGGCTTTCGGCGGGATGGAAGCGGGCGTCGCGGCGCAGCGCGCCGGCCTCGACGCCCCAGTTCGGTGCCATCCAGCTCGTCCAGCCGAGATGGCCGGAGCGTCCGAGCGTGACCGGCTTCACCTCGCCGACCGGCAGCGCGAGCTCCACATCCCATTCGAACTGCTCGCCGAGATGGAAGAACACCGCATCGGCCAGCGGCTCGCAGCGGTCTCCATTCGGCAGAAAGCGCTCGAACTGCTTGAGGTCCCGCGCCACGATCTGCACGCGGAACTTGTCCTCGACGCTGTAGACGCTGGCGCCCAGCAGAGCGTCGCCGCCCAGCGTGCAATGACCGCCGCCGAGCCGCGTCCGGTCCGCCGGATCGAAGACAAGCCGCATGCCGACGAACTGCTCGATCTCGACATCGGCCTTGAAAAGCCCGGCGAGGAAGCGCCTGAGCCGCGAGGCCGATTTCGCCTGCGCGCCGATCAGCCCGGCATGGGCGAGCTTCTCGGCATCGGGCACGCTGTCGCGGTTGCGATAGGGCTTCGACCCGGCCCCGATCATGCTGCCGATATAGGCGGCGAAGCGATCGAGCTCCGGCCGATCATGCTGCGCGATCGGCCGTGAATCGGCCCAGGCCCGGTAGAACAGCTGCAGGAAGCGGTGGTTGAAGATGTCGAGGAAGCGCGGGAAGGCGTCGTCGCGATCGGCATTTCTCCACTGATAGCTTTCCTCGGTCGTCGCCAGCGGCAGCGCACCTTGCGGGCCGAGCAGGCCCAGGAACTTGACGAAGAGCCTGAGCCGCCCCTGCGTGTCCCGGTCGGCCTCCGCGATCGAGGATGCCGGGAAGTCGAGGAAGGGCTGCTCGCCCAGCGCGACATACTCCTCCCGCCGCGTCGCGACATCGCCGATGCGCGGGCTGTCCGGGAACGAGCGCTCGAGCCGGCGCATCACGGCGTAGAAGTCGAAGCGCCACGGTTCGGCCTCGAGCCGGGCCTGGTAGCTCGCCTCCTTCTCCAGAGGGCTCGCGGCTTCCTCGTTCACAGGATTCGCCTCGCTCCGGCGCGCGGCGGAAAGCGCATCACCTCGCCGCGCTCGACAGTGCGGATCACCGTCTGGGTGAAATGATTCATCGCCGCATATTCGGCAAAGAAGCGGTCGAGCACGGCGCCGAGCAGGAAGACGCCCGAGCCCTCGAAAGCCTTTTCGTCGAGCAGCACCGTGATCTCGAGCCCGCGCGCAGCACCCGTTCCCGCACGCTGCGGAAAGCGCCGCACCACGGGGCGGCTGTCGACGCTCTTGATGCCGCGGATGCGCCGCTCGGTGGCACTGTCGGCGAGATCGGCGAAAAGCGAGAGTAGCTCGCGCAGCGCCTCGCCGTTCTGCCCCGCGCCGCGCTGGACCAGACCAAGCTGGTTGAGGCTGATCAGGTTGATCAGCCTCCAGGTGACGACGCCGGTCGAGGCCGTCTCCGAGCGCAGCTTGAGCTGGGAGACGATCGGCTCGCGCGGCGGGGTCGGCCCCGCGAGGCAGGCCACATCGAGCGAGACATTGTCGATCAGCCGGAAATCGGCGCCGCCGACGCCTGTCGGCAGATGCTCCGTCAGGTGCCGGTTGGAGCACAGCGCGCGCACGCTGAGCTCGGCGACGGAGGCGCTTTCCTTCACGCCCGCCGGCTCGACCAGCGAGATGAACATCTCCGTCCCAGTATAGTCCGAGGCCTGGCCCAGTCGCCGCTCGGCGGTCGAGCGTCGTCGCGGCAGCCGGCGCTGCGTGTAATGCAGCCCATGCACCGGCGAGGCCCCTTCCGGCGAGGAATAGAGCGGGTGGACCGGCTGCTTCTCGCGCCCGCCGACATAGTGGGCATGGACGGAGAGGATGCTGTGCGGCTCGTAGTCGAGTGCGCGGCTCCGGTCCGGCACGACATGGAACTCGTGCAGATTGGTCTTGACCGGGATGCGGTCGGCAGTCTTCTCGAAGAGGTTGACGGCGGGCGCGGCATAGAGCGCGAACATCTCCTTCCGCACAGCGCCCGGCAGCCGTGTATTGACCTCGTCGAAGACGAAGACGATGTCGACGGTCTTGGCCGTCAGCTTCGGCATGATCGGCGCCATCCCTTCCAGGCGGAAGCCGAGAAACTTGCGCGGGAACCAGAACAGCTCGCGCAGCAGGTCGAAGCCGCGGAAGACGCGCGTATCGCCCGGCAGCAGCGCCTCGTCCTCCTCGAAGCCGAGTTGCTCCAGCCGGCAGCCTTCCGCCGGCGTCACCACCGGATCGCCGAAGGCGTCGATATGGCGGAAGTGGATGCCGGTGCAGTTGGCGAAAAGCTGCTCGTAGAGCGCGACCGCCTCCCCCTCCGTGCCGAGCAGGTGGAAATCCAGCTCCCGCGTGCGGCAGCCTGCGAACCAGCTAGCCGGCTCCTTCAGCGCCTCGGCCGCCGAGGGCTCCTGCTGCGGATCGGCCATCATCCGGTGCGTCAGCGTCAGCCTTAAGCCCGCCAGCGCCCGCGGCCCGAGCTTCAGACCGAGCGCCTGCAGCGGGCCGGGCGCGGGAATGTATTCAGCGGCCGTGATCTCGAAGGGCCAGAGCGTGATCTCTCCCCCCAGCCGGTAGCGGCAGGCGACGCGCCGCTCGCGCTCCAGATAGGTCGCATCCAGATAGGCGCCGCGCGGGATGCGGACACCCTCGCGCAGGCCCGGATCCGAATAGGGCGGCTTCACGCCCGCCAGCAGCGCCGAGGGCGTCGGCGCCAGATAGTTCGGCAGCAGTTGCTCGATGAGGTTGTTGGTGAATTCCGGGAACTCGTGCTTGAGCTTGAGCTGCACGCGGGCGGCGAGGAAGGCCGCGCCCTCAAGCAATCCGCCGACCATCGGGTCCATGCGCTCGCCGGCAAGCCCGCCCAGCCGGTCGGCGATGCCGGGATATTCCTCGGCAAATTCCTTGCTGTGCTCCAGGAAGAGCCGGAGTTCCTGGTCGTAGAGATCGAGAAACTCCTGGTTCACGACTTCAGCGCCCCTTGATAGCGATCTTGCCGGTGTCGAGTTCCAGATCGGCGATGAACTGGATCGGGACGTTGAGCGGCTCGCAGTTGAGGTCGGCGCGGACCAGGAAGCGCACCTTGAGCTCGGCGGGATCGAGCGTGTCGTCGCGCTCGACGGCGATCGACTTGGCGATCAGCCGCGGCTCGTACCGCAGCAGCACGGCCGCCAGATCCTCCCGGATGCTGTCGACACGATGCTCGTCGATGGACAATCGGGTCAGGTCCGGAAAGCCGTGGTTGAGGATCGAACGGCGCACCTGCTCATGTCCCGAGAGATCGAGCGCCGAGGCCAGGTTGACCGTATTGACCAGCGCATCCAGGTCGACGGCGATCTCGCGCCGGAGCTTCTGCTCGGTGATGGCAGCGCGTTGCGTGGAGCGGCGCTGTGCGATCACGCGTTCGCCGCTCTCGTCCCTGAGGTCGAGCGCGGTCTTCGCATCCTTTTCCAGATGCGCCTCCCGGAATGCGAACATCAAAGGCGGCCTCAGCCGCTTCTTCGAGATCGGGTCGACCATGGCTCGAATTCTCTGCCGCTAAAGGCGCGTCGCCGGCCCCGGCATCAAGCCGGGGCCGGCGCGTCGTCTCAGCCGGTCGCCTTGTTCGCCTTGACGTCCCAGCCCTGGGTGATGGCCGCGTCGAGCGAACCGTCAGGCTTCTGCGGCTTGTAGTCGAACTTGATCTTGGCGAAGTTCAGCGAGAACTGATCGGTCGGGACGCTGGAGCCGCCGACCGCGTCGCCGGACTGGTAGCTCGAGACCAGCAGGTCTTCCAGCGTCACCGTGTAGAACTCCTGCTGCTTGTCGCCCTGCTTGCGGACATGGAGCACAGCCTTCTTGATGTGCTTGCCGTTGGCGCAGGACAGCATGAGGTTCGGCGAGGCCTTGTTGACGAAGGTCGTGAAGTGCACGTCCTGGAAGGCCACCTTGCCGGCACCGCCGCCGCCGCCGACCGCATGCGAGCCGGAATTGGTGGCGCCCCAGGAGAAGGACTGGATCTCGATGTGATCCTTGAACTTGTCGTCCTGGCTCTCGCCCTTGATGCCCTCGATCTCGAGATGGAAGTCGCTAGCCATTTTTACCTCCGGTATCTAACCGATCTTTTCAGGAAGCTCGCTCACGCGAGCGGGTTTGCGGACACACCTCTCCTGCCGTGCTGCCTCGAATGGCCGGCACGCCGAAGATTCTTCTTTTCTCCGTCACCTGCTGGTCAGGTGGCGGTCACTGCTTGGGAGCTGGCAGTCGCGAGACCAGGCTCAGGCCGATATCCATGCCCTCGAGCTGATAGTGCGGCCGCAGATAGAACTTGGCCGAGTAGTAGCCAGGATTCTCCTCGTCCTCGAAGACATCGATGCGCGCTTCGGAGAGCGGGCGCCGCGCCTTCGTCTCTTCGCTGGAATTGACCGGATCGCCGTCGATATAGTCGGTGATCCACTCCTGCAGCCAGCGCCGCAGCGGCTCCTTTTCCTTGTAGGAGCCGACCTTGTCGCGAACCATGCACTTCAGGTAGTGCGCGAAACGCGACACAGCGAACATGTAAGGCAGCCGCGACGAGAGGTTGTCGGAGGCTGTCGCAGCCACGCCGTCCGGCCCCGAGAAGGCCTTGGGCTTGTAGAGCGACTGGGCGCCGATGAAGGCCGCCTTGTCGGTGTTCTTGCGATGGATCAGCGGGATCAGGCCGGACTTGGCCAACTCCGCCTCGCGCCGGTCGCTGATCGCGATCTCGGTCGGGCATTTCAGATCGATGCCGCCATCGTCGGTCGGGAAGGTATGAGTCGGCAGGTTCAGCACCTCGCCGCCCGACTGCACACCGCGGATGCGCGTGCACCAGCCATATTCCTTGAAGGCGCGGTTGATGTTGACCGCCATGGCATAGGCCGCGTTCATCCAGGCGTATTTCTCGCCCTTGTGGCCGTCGGTATCCTCCTCGAAGGCGAATTCCTCGACGGGTTCGGACTTGGCACCGTAGGGCACACGCGACAGCACGCGCGGCAGGCACAAGCCGACATAGCGGGAGTCGGCCGCGTCGCGCAGGCCCTTCCAGGCCGCATAATCCGGCGTGTCGAAGACCTTGCCGAGATCGCGCGGGTTGGAGAGTTCCGTCCAGGTGTCCATCCCCATCAGCGCCGGATCGGCGCCGGCGAAGAACGGCGCATGGGCAGCCGCCGCGATCTTCGACAGGTCGCGCAGGAGCTGCACGTCGGTCGGGACATGGTTGAAGTGATAGTCGCCGACCAGGCAACCGAAGGGCTGGCCACCCAGCTGTCCGAACTCCTGCTCATAGATCTGCTTGAACAGCGGGCTCTGGTCCCAGCGCGCACCCGGATAGGTCTTCAGGTTGCGAGCGAGCTCGTTCTTCGAGACGTTCATCACCTTGATCTTCAGCTGCGAGTCCGTCTCGGAGTTGAAGACGAGGTAGTTGAGGCCGCGCCAGGCGCTCTCGATCTTCTGGTATTCGGGTGCGTGCAGCACCTCGTTCATCTGCTCGGAGAGCTTCGCGTCGAGCCGGGCGATCATCTCCTCGATCGTGTCGATGACGTCGCCCTTGATCAGGGTCGTGTCGGCCAGCGCCTGGTTCACCAGGGTCGCCACCGCGTTCTCGACTTCGGTCGCCGCGCGTTCCGTCTTGGGCTTGAAACTCTGCTTCAGGAGTGCCGAGAAATCCTCGGTCTCGCGCGTCTCTACAGCCGCGCCTCCGGGTTGCTGGGTCTGTGCTTCAGCTGCCATTGCCGCCTCGCTCGCTTGTCCGATTGAAAGGGCCCGCGAGCTGCGAGCCCGCTCGTCTCAGTTCTGTGTCTTCTCGTCGGACGCCTCGGGCTTGCCGAGCCTGTCCTTCAGCGCCGCCATGAGCTGGGGATCGGCGAGCAGCGCCTTGATCTGGTCGCTCGCCGCCATCTTGCCGTCCATGTAGCGCAGCAGGTTCGCGAGCTGCTCGCGCGCTTCCAGGAGCTTCGCCGTCGCCGGGATCTGGCGCGCGATCGCCGCCGGGTTGAAGTCCTCGTACTTGCTGAACTTCAGCGCGACCGACAGCTTGTCGTCGCTGCCCTCGGAAAGTTTATTCGGCACATTGAAAGCAACGGCCGGCTCGATCGCGGCCATGCGCTGGTCGAAATTGTCCATGTCGAAGTCGAGGAACTTGCGTTGTCCAATATCCGACTTCTCGACCGCGGAGGCATTGCCGGAAAGATCCGCCAGCACGCCCATCACGAAGGGCAGCTCGACCTTCTGCTCTGCATTGTACGGATCCTCATAGGTGATGTGCACCCGAGGAGGCCTGTTGCGGCGGATGAACTTCTGTCCTGAATCTCCGGCCATGTGACGTGCCCCTCTGCTATTCGGATCACGCGGACGTAGCGTGACATCCTATCTGTTTTCGTCGGTTATCGATATAGTCTTCCCAGCGCGACTGCAGGTTCAAGCTGACAGCAAAAAACTTCCCTAGCTGTCGGTCTGCGGCATCTGTGCGACATCCGGCAGGATGGAGCCGAGGAGCGACATGAAATCATGCTGCGCCAGCGCACAGGCCTTGTCCATCAGCAACGGCGTGGGATGCGAGGGTTCCACCTGGCGATAGAAAGAAGCAACCGCCCTCATGGCGTTCACAGCCTCCACGCGGCTGCCGATGATAATCGCGGAAGCCCGCTCCGGCTGGGAAGCAGGCGGCGCCACCGCCGGCTCGCCGGCCTCGCCGGTTTCCTGCATGTCTTCCCCCTCCTCCGGGGCGGCAGCGGCCTCCCCGTCGCCAGGTTCGGCGTAGCTTTCCTCGCCGGCTTCCCCTGCGTCATAGCTTTCCTCGCCGTAGCTTTCGGTGTCGTCGCCGTCCGGCTGCGGCAACCGCTCGAGCGGCAGCTGGAACCGGCGCGTTTCACCGATCTCAAGCATTGCCTTATCGACATGGTCGGGAAACATGATCTGGATCACTTCGATCAAAGATTTTCCGATCAACAGTTGCGCCTGCCCGATCAGCAGCACGGCCGGGCTGGAAGGCTCGGTTTTGCGAAAGTAGGCAAGGCAGGCCGCCAGCGTATCCTTCACTTGGATGACATTGGTCAGGCTGCCCGGAATCTGGCTCGGTGCGCTTGCCGGTCCCGACGCCGCGGCACCCGCCTCCGGCGCCGACCCGGCCGCCTGATGGCCCGGAACACGCCGCGCGACGGCCGCATCCAGGAAGGCGGCGATCTGGCCCAGCAGCGCCTCCAGGCGCGGAAAGGCGAGCGGATGATCGACGCCAACCCTATCGAGCCAGATCGCGCGCAGGCGGGCGATCGCATCGCGTGCCGCGCTCACATGGCCGAGGATCTGGACCAGATCATCCGGCTCGACATCCCCGATCGCAGCCTGGATCGTGCCGGCATCGGGATGCTGCTCGCCCTCGACGAGACGCGTCTCGCCGCTGGCGACAAGCTGGCTGCGGAAGATGAAGGGGCCGATGCGGCGGCTGACGAAGAGCGGCGCATGCTGCAGAGGCAGCACCACGGTCGGCAGTTCGTCGAGCCCCTGCAGCGCGACCTCGCGCATGATGTGGTCGCCATCCATCGCGCGCGGATGGGCCTCGTCCCAATGACGACCGAGGAGATCGGCCATGGCTGACAGGCCGGCGGCGAAGCCGGGCAAGTCGCGGTTGAGGATGCTGAGCTTGGCCGCGAGCACCAGCACCCTCAGATCGCGCGAGCGCGCGAGCAGCTTGCCAAGATCGGCGAAGGCGGCAGGAAACTCGATGCTCGAACGGTCGAAGGCGATCTGCCGCCCTTCGTCGTCCCGGTGGAAATACGAGGCCGGCAGCGCGACCTCGAGCCGCGCCGTGACATTCATGAAGTCGGCATCGTCCTCGAGATCCGGACCGCAGGGCTCGTCGTCGGAAATCGGCTTCGTCAGTTCGGCGAAATTCAGGGCCGCCATCGCTCTCCCCGCTTGTAGGACCAACGACCCGGGCGCCGCCCGGGCCGCCTCGGCAGCGTGTCGCCGCCTCTCATTCCGTCCGCAGGCGCGTCTCGACGCGGCGATTATCGCCGGAGAGCGGGTCGGTCACGACCGGCCGGCTCTGGCCGTAGCCCTTCGCGACGAGCTTGGCAGTATTCACTCCATGGTCGCTGAGATAGCGGACCACGGCCTGAGCGCGGCGCTGCGACAGGTTGAGGTTGTAGCCGGGCGTGCCCGCCGCATCGGTGTGCCCCTCGACCATGAAGGTCTGGCTGGAGAGCTGTGGCGTCTTCAGTGCCTTGGCGAACTCGTCGAGATTGAGCTTGGCATCCGGCTCGAGCACGTCCGAGTTGTACTTGAACTTCACCACCAGATCGAAGGCGGAGGGCGGCTTGGCCACCTCGACGGCATGGCCGGCCTTGGCGCATTCGGCCTCGGTGCCGACGCACAGCCCCCGCGTGGCGACGGGCTTCGGCGCCGCCGCCGCCGGGCCGAAATGCTTGACGATGTCGTCGGCCTTGTAAGTCTGCGATCCTGCCGGCGTGAAGGAGGCGAGAACCGAAACGCCGGTCAGCGCGACAAAGGCAATGAGACCGGACTGTTTGCGCATGGGAACTCTCCCGATAAGTTGCATCGTTCGGCTGACGAAAGCTTTATGAGTCGACGATGACTCCTGATGTTAGTTGCGTCAAGGCGATTTAGGTTCAATTGGCGAAAGGTCTTTTTGATGACTGCCAATCTAGGACAAGAACAAAGGACAGCGTCTTTCGTGACGCCGTCTGGAACAGACGAATTTACGCTTGTCCGCTTCGAAGCCAGCGAAGGTTTGAGCGAATTATTTACGTACAATATCGAAGCAGCGAGCAAGACGGAAAACGCCGACTTGCAAAGCCTCATGAGCGAGAAGTGCTCGATCAAGTTCACGCTCAAGAACAAGAGCGAGCGTGTGCTGAACGGCACGCTGGTCGACGCACAATGGCTCGGGAAGCAGGACGATCTCTATATCTACCGCTTCACGCTCAGGCCCTGGCTCTGGCTGCTATCGCAGCGCGCCGACTGCCGCATCTTCAAGAACATGACTCCGATCGAGATCATCAAGAAGATCTTCGGCAAGGAGAATTCCGCGAGCTTCCGCGACCGCACCAGCGAGACGCCCGATCCGATCGACTACTGCGTGCAGTATCGCGAGACCGACCTCGACTTCGTGCTGCGGCTGATGGAGCAGTACGGCATCTACTATTATTTCGCGCATAGCGAACGCGACCACGAACTCGTGCTCTGCGACTCCCGCTCCGGCCATGACGAGGTCAAGGCTGCGGCCGAGCCGAGCTTCAAGGGCGAGATGTCCGGCTATGCCTATGTCCCGTCCGGCAGCCGCATGTCCTGGACCCAGATCGAGCACATGACGCAATGGTCGACGATGCGCCGGCTTCGGACCGGCAAGTTCCAGCTCAAGGACTATGATTTCGAGAAATCGGAATCCGACCTCACAGCCTTCGCCGAGGAAGGCTTCCAGAAGGCCAAGTCCTACGAGGCCTACGACTACCCGGCTGCCTATACGGAGCGCGACAAGGGCGAGCATTTCGCCCGCGTCATGGCGCAGGCCGAGCAGGCCAAGGATGACCGGCGTCACGCCGGCGGGGATGCGCCGAGCCTCTATCCCGGCGCGCTGATGAAGCTCACCGAGCATCCGACCTCGTCCGAGAACGGCGAATATCTCGTCGTGCGCGCGACGCACGCCTATGGCGTGCAGAGCTACCGCTCCACCTCAGGAGGCCGGGACGAGGGGCTCTATCACGGCTCCTACGAGCTGCAGAAAAGCGACAGGCGCTTCCGCGCGCCCATCGTCACGCCCCGCCCCACCGCCTACGGTCCGCACACCGCGAAGGTGGTGGGCGAGAAGAACCGGGGCCAGGAGGGCGACATCGACGTCGACAAGTACGGCCGCATCTGGCTGCGCTTCCACTGGGATCGCGAGGATGACTCGACTTCCTGCCGCACCCGGGTCGCGCAGGTCTGGGCGGGCAAGAACTGGGGTGGCCAGTTCATCCCGCGCATCGGGCAGGAGGTGATCGTCGAGTACATCGAGGGCAACCCCGACCTGCCGCTCGTCACCGGCGCCGTGGTCAACGACCAGCACAAGCCGCCCTATGAGCTGCCGGGCAGCAAGACCCAGTCCGGCATCAAGTCGGAATCGACCAGCGGCGGTGGCATCAGCGACCATTACAACGAGATCAAGTTCGAGGACCTCGCCGGCGAAGAGGTCTTCGAGATGCATGCCGAGAAGGACCACAAGGTCGTGGTCCTGAACATCGAGACCCGCGAGATCGGCGAGAATTTCCAGGGCAGCAGCTATTCGCGCGAGACCACGCTCAAGAAGGGCAACGACAAGCTCGATATCCAGCAGGGCAAGCTCGACGTCGAGGCCCTGACGGAAATCAACTTCAAGGTCGGCGAGAGCACGATCAAGATGACGCAGGCCAGTATCGAGATCAAATCGCCGACCATCCGCATTCAGAGCACCGCCATGACCGAGGTGAAGAGCGACGCCGTCGTCGTGGTCAAGGGCGGTGTGGTGCAGATCAACTGAGGCCCTGCATGTCGCGTCTGCGCTTCAACACCACGCGCGAGGTCTTCGAGACCTTCCCTGCCGCCGCGGAGGTCATCCTGACCCCGCCGACGACCGAGCCGCCTCTCACCTTCCTCGCACGCCTTGCCAAGGGGCCGGCGCCGATGGAGGCGATTGGCTTTTGCGCCTTCCTGCTGCCGCGGCGCGAGGCGGTCTGGTGGGCACTGCAATCGGTGCGCGGCATGCAGCCGCCCGGCACGCAGGACCCCGGCCTCGCTGCGGCGGAGGCCTGGGTTCGCGAACCTGGCGACCGTGCCCGCTTCGAAGCCCTGAAATTCGCGCAATCCGGTGACCGAGCAAGACCCGGCACCTGGGTCGCCTGGGCGGCCGGCTATTCCGGCGGCAGCATGGTTGAGAGCCACGGCGTGCCCTGCCCGCCGGACCTCACCGCCAAGCTCGCGCGCATCGGGGTGCTCAGCGCCGTCAACCGCCTGCCTGCACGGGATCGCGAGGGCGCATTGCGCGCCTGCGTCGAAGCGTGCATTCGTTTGGCCCAGGACGACGCGGGCAAGACGTAGAACGAATAGCCGCCATGGCGCTGACTCTGACCATCGAGAACGAGACCTCCCTGCCGGATGGCGGCCCGCTCAGCGTAACCGTCAGCGGCGGGCGAGGGCTCGATATCGGCCGCGACCAGCATCTCGACTGGGCCCTGCCCGACCCTACCCGCGCCATCTCGGGCCGCCACTGCGAGATCCGCTTCCGCGACGGCAGCTATTGGCTGCGCGACATCTCGACCAACGGCACCTACGTCAATGGCGGGGACCACCGCGTCCAGTCGCCCTACCGGCTCCAGCATGGCGATCGGCTCGAGATCGGCCATTACATCATTGCAGTCGCCGTCGACGAGGATGCCGGCCAGGCGATGGCGGCGGCCATGCCGCCCCCGCCTCGCGCCGCCCAGCCTGAATCGCTGTGGACGCCGAGCGAGGAGGCCGCCCCGCCGATTCCGCGTCGCGACCTGATGCCGCCCAGCCACGCCAAGCCGGTCCACGCCAGCTTCATCGACTGGGCTGCCGACATTCCGGCGCCGGACGCCGCGCCCGCGCCGCCGCCCGCAGCAGCCTGGCCGACAGCGCCCGCACCGCAACCGCCGTCACAGGGCGACGACTTCGCGTGGGCGCCGATGCAGCCGGCTCCATTGGTGTCGATCGAACCCCTGCCGCCGATCCCGACGCCCCGCCGTCCGGCGGCCAACGCCCCGGCTGCCGCCAATCCCTGGGACGAACCCGCGGCAGAAACCGCGCCGGCGGAGGCCGCGCCGGAGCCCGCGCCCGAACCCGTCCCCGCGCCTCCGCCCGCCTTTGCGCCCGAACCGGTGCCGCAGGCCTCGGCCATGCCGATCTCGGCGGCGGAGTTCATGCAGCGCTTCGCCAAGGGCGCTGGCGTCTCGCCGCAGATGTTGTCGTCGCAGGATTCCGGCGCCTTCGCCGAGCAGCTCGGCGGGCTGATGCGGCTGATCGCCGAGGAGCTGAAGGCACTGCTCGCGGCACGCGCCGAGAGCAAGCGCATCGCCCGCAGCACCAGCCAGACGATGATCCAGGCGCAGGACAACAACCCGTTGAAGTTCTCGCCGACGGTCGACGACGCGCTGCAGCTCATCTTCGGTCAGCCGCGCAGCGGCTATCTCGACGCCAGACGCGCCTTCGACGAGAGCTTCCGTGACCTCAAGGCCCACCAGATCAAGACCTATTCGGCCATGCAGCATGCGCTGAAGATGCTGGTTGAGGATCTCGACCCGCAGGCCGTCGCCGAAACCACTGAGCCCGAAGGCGGCCTCAGCGGGCTGATCGGCTCGCGCAAGGCGAAGATGTGGGACGCCTATGTCGCGCGCTGGGAGGCCAAGACCGCTCCCTACGAGAACGGCCTCGTCGATGCCTTCATGATCTATTTCGCCGAGTGCTACGACCGCGGCGGCAAATGAATCACCGCTTCGCCGCCACCGCCGTGATCTCGATGCCGTAGTCCGGCGAGGCCAGCTTCGCCTCGACGGTCGCGCGGGCCGGTGCGTGGCCCTGCGCCACCCATTTGTCCCAGACCGCGTTCATCTCGCCGATCCTGCTGATGTCGGTCAGGAAGATCTGGACGCTGAGGAGGCGTTCCTTGCCGCTGCCGGCGTCCGCCAAGGTCTCCTCCAGCAGCGCCAGCACCTCCTCGGTCTGCTCCGTCAGGGAGCGTCCGCCGGTCTTCTCCGGCACATGGCCGGCAAGGAAGACGATGCCGTTGAAGATGGCGGCATCGCACCAGCGTGCGGTGAGTCCGATGCGTTCGATGGTCATGGCAGGTCCTGTCGCGGGAGGAATAAGAAGCCCCCGCTTGGCCCGCCATGCCCTGCCGGTCAAGCCGGCGGCAGCGCCAGGATTTCGGCGATCGCGCCCGGCTGGAGCCCGCGCGGCGTCTCGTCCATCGCCGCCCTGTAGTAGCCGAGGATGCTGAGCTGCTCGTGGGTCGCCCAGATCGAGTCGTCCTGGAAGGCCGCGCCACGCTCTTCCAGATTCAGGATCATGCCGTAGTCCGGACCACCCGGCTCGCCATAGACGAGCGGCGGCGGCGCCGGCTTGCTGCGTTTCTGCGTCTCGGCGGCCGCGAAGGCCGCCAGCGCGCCCGCCTTCCAGCCCTGTGAGTAGGCGGCAGCGATGTCCGCTGCCGGCTGCCCCTGCCCGGTCAACACCTGCAGGCAGGCGGCGGCGAAGGCGGTGGTGAGGCCGTTCGACTCCGCGGCGGAATCGGCCTTGTTGTAGTCGGCCCCGAGCGGCTCGACATAGGCGAATAGGTTTTCGAGCCGCCGCACCGCGGGCCCCGCCAGGAAGAGCCAGGGGAAGGCGCCGTCGATCGTGATCTGGCCCGGCAGCAGATGCGCCGCCTGCTCGCCGTCCTCGGCCCGGAAGAACTGGCGCACCGCCGCGATGCAACTCACCATCGGCGCGGCGGCCAGTGGACGCTGGCGCCTGAGTGGATCGCGGATCAACGCCATGAAGCACAGCGTTTCCGCGACGCGCTCATTGCGGGCGAGCCCGTGGTTGAAGGCGCGTTTGGTGTCCGAGGAGAAGCGTTGCACCATCTTGTGGCGAAAGCGCTCGGTCTTCGCCTCGGCCCGGTCCGGAACCTTTCGCTTGCCTGAGCCCATGGCCCTCGCCCGCAGAAAAGCGACTCAGGATCAAAGACTTGCACGGATTTCCTGAATCGGATTGCGATCAGCCGCCGATAATGACCGTCGGCAGCCCCATGATGATCTTGTTGGGCGGTCCCAGCGCCTCGAGGATAGTATCGCCCATCCGGCAGGCCGGCAGATTGTTGATCAGCACCGTGGCCGAGCCGTCGATGACGACGCCGATACCGTGCGGCAGCGGCGGGGGCACGGGCGTCATGCAATTGTGGATGTCGGCGCCGCCCGACGCCCCGCTGATCGCCGAGCTCATGCTGGCGGAGACAGCGTTCTTCGTCGCAAGTTCGGCCGCCACGGCGGCCGGTGCGCCGGGCGTGCCGGCCGCGGCAAGCGTCGCGGCCTCGGCGGCCTGAACAGTGGCATCGGCGGCGCTCTTCGCGGCCTGGATCCCAGCGGCAGCCGCGGTCGGTATGCCGCGCCAGGCCGGCAGGCTGCCGATCAGCACGGTGGGACTTCCCGGACCGGGCGTCAGAATGCCCGGCAGGGGATGCAGGACGGGGTCGGTGACGCGTGCGGCCGGTCCCTTGGGCATGCTCGCCTCCCTGCTTGTGGGGTTCGTCCCATAGGTTGCCGCCAAGTTCTCAGCGACACGTCCTTCGAGTCAATGACGGCGGCTGCGATTGCTCCGTTCTAGCATTGCCTTAATGACGCTTGGTCAGTAGCCATGTAAGCTTGCCGAGCCAGCCTTCGAGTGAGCGAGAGCGGAATGTCCTGGTACAGCAAGGTGGTCTGGTCGGAAGGGCTCTTCCTCAGGCCGCATCACTTCCAGCAGAACGACCGCTATCTCGAGAACCTGCTGGAAAGCCGCGTCAGATCGATCTCGCCCTACCCCTGGGGCTTTTCGGCGCTGGAGATCGACCGCGACCTCACCCAGCAGAGTCGCATCGGCCTGCGCCGCGCCGCCGGCGTGATGCCGGACGGCACGCCTTTCTCCATGCCCGACAGCAGTCCTCTGCCGGCCGCGATCGAGGTACCGGAGAACGCCGCCGGCCAGCTCGTCTGGCTCTCGCTGCCGCTGGCCGCCGCCAATACGCGGGAGGTCGAGGATGCGTTGAACGGCTCGGCCAGCCGCTATTTGCCCTCGACCGAGATGCTGATCGACTCAACCGCCTCGCTGCGCACCGAGGAGGAGATCGACGTCGCCCATCCGCGGCTGACGCTGGAGCTGCGCAAGACCTCGAAGGCCGGCTATGTCGGCCTAGCGCTGGGCCGCATCCTCGAAGTGCGCGACCGCGCCGTGCTCTTCGACGAGAAATTCGCGCCGCCGGTGCTGGTCTGCTCGGCCTATCCCGTCATCGAGGGCTGGCTCGACCGCGTCATCGGCTGGATCGACAACAAGCTGGAGGAGCTCGCCCGCTACGCCGCCGATCCGACGGCGGGCGGCGGCCTGCAGAGCGCCGACTACTTCGTGCTCCAGCTTCTCAATCGGAATATCCCGGTGCTGAAGCACATGCGCCGCTCGCGCTTCATCCATCCCGAGCGGCTGTTCTCGACCTTTCTCGCGCTGGCCGGCGAGCTCGCGACCTTCACCACCGCCGAGCGCCGCGCCCGCGACTACCCGGCCTATGATCACGACGACCTGGAGAACTGCTTCGCGCCGGTCGTGCGCGACATCCAGGACTATCTCTCCGCCAATCTCGGCCGCCGCGCGATCCGGCTGGAGATCGTCGAGCGCGCGCCCAACGCCTTCATGTCGACGATCCGCGACCGCGCCCTCGTGCGCAACGCGACGCTCGTGCTGGAGGTGGCGGCGCGCCGGCCGCTGACCGAGATCCAGGCGCAGTTCCCGCAGCTCTTCAAGGTCGGCCCCAACACCAAGATGAACGAGATCGTCCATGCCCATCTGCCGGGCATCAACCTCGTCCATCTACCGACGCCGCCGCCCCAGATCCGCGCGCTCACGGATCATGTATACTTCTACCTCGACCGCACCTCGCCGCTTTGGCCAGAATTCTCGACGGCGAGTTCGATCGGCATGCATTTTTCCGGTGACTGGCCCGATCTCGAGCTCGAGCTCTGGGCCGTTCTGGAGGGCAGGCGATGAGCGACGAGGGTTCGTCCGACCCGTTCGGCCGTTCCGAGCGGACGATCATCCGGCCGAACCCCGGCGGGCGCCGCGCGCCCGTGCCACCAGCTCCCGCGACGCCCGCTGGCCCTGCCCCCGCGCCGGCCCCGCAACCCTATGCCCCGCCGCAGGCGCCCTCGCCCGGCGTGCCCGGCGGCGGCGACGAGTGGATGTCGAGTCCGGCAGCTGCCCCGCCGCGCCCGCAGGCGCCGCCTCCGCCCGCCGGCCAGTCGCTGCCGCGCCGCGAGCAGCTCCTGACGCCGAACGCCAACCCGCTGCTGCGCGCCGCCGGCCCCCTGCTGCTGCTGCTCGGGCGCATGCGCGCCAATCTCTCCAACGCGCCCTTCGCCCAGCTCCTCGGCCAGGTCGGCGATTCGATCGAGGCTTTCGAGCATGAGGTCCGCGGCGCCGGCGTCTCGGCCGAGACGACCCGCACGGCGAAATACATCCTCGCGGCGACGGCCGACGACATCGTCCAGAACATCCCGGGCGACGACCGCCATGTCTGGACGCAATACAGCATGCTCTCGCGCTTCTTCGGCGAGCGCACCGGCGGCGTGCGCTTCTTCGAGGAGCTGGACCGCGCCAAGGCCGACCCGTCGGTCAATTACGACCTTCTCGAGCTCATGCACGCCTGCCTGGCGCTGGGTTTCCAGGGCATCCACCGCACCTCGGCCGGCGGCGCCAACAACCTCCAGATGATCCAGCGCAACCTCTTCGAGACCTTGCGCCGGGTGAAGCAGCCCGATCCCGAGCTCTCGCCACGCTGGCACGGACAGCAGATCGCGGCCGCCGTCTCGGGCTTCAAGGTGCCGGTCTGGTCGGTCGCGGCGATTGCGGCGGTCGCCCTGCTCGGCGTCTATTTCGTCTTCCGGGCGCTGCTCTCCGGCAATGCCGAAGCGGCCTCCACCGCCCTGCTCTCGGTCCATCCCAAGGGCGAACTCGGCATCATGCGCCGCGTCTTTTCGGCCCCGCCGCCACCGCCTCCGCCTCCGCCGCAGCCGCCCAAGGTCTGCGGCGCGGTGCAGCCGCCGATCGTCTGCCTGGTGACGCCGAACGTCATCGTCGTGCGCCTCGTCGGCATCACCCTGTTCGAGCCGGGCCAAGCCGCCGTGCGCGCCGAGTTCCAGCCGCTGATCGAGCGCATCTCGGCCGTGCTGGAGCAGGAGGGCGGCGCGATCAAGGTCGTCGGCCATACCGACAACGTGCCGATCCGCACCGCCCGCTTCCCCTCCAATGTCGAGCTCTCGCAGGCTCGCGCCAAGGCGGTGGGCGAAGTGTTGAAGACGAAGCTCAGCAAACCGGACCGCATCAGCTTCGAGGGCAAGGGCGCAGACACCCCGATCGCGCCCAACGCCACCGCCGACGGACGCGCCCAGAACCGGCGCGTCGAGATCCTGATCCAGCGTCAGAGCTGAGGACGGAAGATGATGAACCTCGCCACTTGGCTCCGCATCGTCGCCATCCTGATCGGCACGTTGGCGCTCGCCGCGCTGATCTGGTTCGGCGGCCCCTTCGTCGCCTTCGGGGACGTCCGGCCCTTCGAGTCCTTCTGGGTCCGCCTACCGGTCGTCCTGCTGCTGCTGATCGGCGCTCTCACCTGGATCGCCTTCATCGTTATCCGCCGGCGCAAGGCGACCGCCGCCCTGGTTGAGGCGCTGGAGAAGGAGGAGACGACCGGCGACGGAGCCGCGATCTCCAACGCCATGAAGGACGCGCTCGGCACGCTGAAGCGCGCGCGTGGCAAGAACGGCGGCGACTATCTCTACGACCTGCCCTGGTATGTCATCATCGGCCCGCCAGGCGCTGGCAAGACGACGGCGCTGGTCAATTCCGGCCTGAAGTTCCCGCTGGCGCGCGGCGCAACGCCTGCCGCCGTCGCCGGCTCCGGCGGCACACGCTATTGCGACTGGTGGTTCGCCGAGGACGCGGTGCTGGTCGACACCGCCGGCCGCTACACGACGCAGGACACCGACACCAAGGCCGAGAAGGCAAGCTGGCTCTCCTTCCTCGACCTGCTCAAGACCAACCGCCCGCGCCAGCCGATCAACGGCGTGCTCGTCGCGATCAGCGTTGAGGACCTGCTGACCTCTACGCCTGAGGAGATCGCGGCCCATGCCGATGCGATCCGCTCGCGCCTGCTGGAGCTGCATGAGCGGCTGAAGGTCGATTTCCCGGTCTATGCGATTTTCACCAAGGCCGACCTCATCGCCGGCTTCAACGAGTTCTTCGGCTCGCTGACCGAGCCGCAGCGCCGCATGGTCTGGGGCCACAGCTTCCAGACCGCCGACAAGACCCGCAACATGATCGGCGACGTGCCGGCCGAATATGACGCGCTGATCGAACGACTGAACGAGCGCCTGCCCGATCGGCTGCAGGACGAACACAACCCGACGGCGCGCGCCCAGATCTTCGGCTTCCCGAGCCAGATGGCGACGCTGAAGCAGACGCTCGTCGAGTTCCTGACTCGCGTCTTCGAGCCGACCCGCTACCACGCCAATGCGACGCTGCGCGGCTTCTACTTCACCTCGGGCACGCAGGAAGGCACGCCGATCGACCAGCTCATCGGCGCCCTCTCGCGCAATTTCGGCTCTGATCATGCGGGCGCCGCCGCCTTCTCCGGCAAGGGCAAGAGCTACTTCCTCACCGACCTGATCCAGAAGGTGGTGATCGGGGAATCCGGCTGGGTCTCGACCGATCTCGGCGCCGCCCGCCGCACCACCTTCTTGCGCGTCGCCGGCTTCGCCACGGTGGCGCTCCTGGCGCTGTCCGCGTTGGGCCTCTGGTGGGCGAGCTTCTCGCGCAACAGCGACCTGATCACCGCCACCAATTACGGCCTCTCCGACTATCGCAGCGCCGCAGCCCCGGTGCTGCAGGAGACGACCGTCTCAGATCGCAATTTCAGCCGCATCCTGCCGCTGCTGCACAAGCTCAGGAACATGCCGGCCGGCTACGCGACCAAGGACGAGCCGACGCCGGCCCTCGCGGGGCTGGGGCTGAGCCAGCGCGAGCGGCTGCAGAACGCCACCGAAATCACCTATCACGAGGCGCTGGAGCGCATGCTGCGCTCGCGCATCATCTTCCGGCTGGAGGAACAGCTCGAGGCCAACGCCAACAATCCCGGCTTCGTCTACGAGGCACTCAAGGTCTACATGATGGTCGGCGGCCAGGCGAAGCTCGACCGCGAGCTCGTCACCTCCTGGATGCGGCTCGACTGGGCGGAAAACCTCTTCCCCGGCGCGGCCAACGCCAAGGGGCGCGAGGCGCTGGAGGAACATCTCGCCGCCATGCTCGACCTCGACGAGGGCGATGCCGAGCCCATCGTCAAGCTCAACCAGTCGCTGATCGAGCAGAGCCAGCGCACGCTGCGCCGCCTCAGCATCGCCGAGCGCGCCTATGAGCTTCTGCGGACGCAGTCGCGCAGCGAGAGCCAGAAGGACTGGGTCGCCTCCCAGCGCGGCGGCTCTGATGTGCGGCTGGTCTTCGAGGGCATCTCGGGCGAGGACCTCGACCAGGTCCGCGTGCCCTATTTCTACACCTATGACGGCTTCCAACGGGCCTTCATCGAGCGCCTCGGTGACATCGGCGACCGCATCGAGAAGGAACGCTGGGTGCTGGGCGAGAATGTCGACCAGCAGGCGATCACCGCCCAATACGCCACGCTCTTCCAGGACCTGATCAAGCTCTACAGCCGCGACTATGTCGCGAGCTGGCAGCGGGCATTGCGGCGCCTCAAGCTCCGGCCCCTCAACGCCGACAAGCCACGCTATGTCGCGCTCAGCGCCATCGCCGCCCCGACCTCGCCCTTCAAGCAGGTGCTGGAATCCCTGCGCGACGAGACGCAGCTCACCAAGGAACGGCCCGACGTCAAGAAGGCCGTCGCCCAGGCGGCCGCCAAGGCCGCGGCACAGACGCTCGAGCAGCGCGCCAACAATGCGCTCGGCCGCCTCGGCGCCAACCTGCCGCTCGCCGCGCCCGGCGTCGACCGCGTGCTCTCGGGCGGCAACGAGACTGCGCTCGGCGCCGACATCGAGAGTCAGTTCAAGCCCTTCCACGTCCTCGTCGACGGCGATCTCGGCCGCAGGCCAGTCGACCAGCTCCTGCAGACGCTCGCGGAGATCAACCAGAACCTCGCGACCGCCGCGACCAACCCGGCACAGTCGGCGGCGGCGAACGCAGCGCTCGTGCCGCTGATCGCGACGCTGCGCGCCAATTCCTCGCGCTATCCGGCCCCGTTCGACGCCATGGTCATCCAGGCGGTGAATGATTTCGAGGGCGATGCGACGGGCGCGACAGTCGCGCTGCTTAGGCAGGCACTGGCCGAGCAGGTCACGCGCGTCTGCAACGAGGTGATGAACAACCGCTACCCCTTCACCAAAGCCAGCGCCCGCGACGTGCCGCTCGCCGATTTCGCCCGTCTCTTCGCGCCCGGCCAGATCCTCGACAAGTTCTACAAGGATAGGCTGGAGCCCTTCGTCGACACCTCGAAGGCGCAATGGAACTGGCGCGTCGACAGCCGCGTGGCCCGGGCGCTCTCGCCGACGACGCTGCGCGAATTCCAGCGCGCCAATGAGATCAAGGAGGCCTTCTTCCCCACCGGCGGCAACCTGCCCTCATTCCAGATGGTGGTGACGCCGACCGCTCTCTCTGCCGACGCCTCCAACGCCAAGCTCGAGATCAACGGCATCACCGTGACGAGCCAGCAGGGCGTCAACACGCCGACCCCGGTGATGTGGCCGGGTGGCGGCGTCGGCAAGACGGCTGTGACGCTCACACTGGGCGGCAGCAACAATTCCGGCGGCATGTTCGGCGGCGGCTTCTTCTCCTCCGGCACGCAGAACGGTGCGCAGGGGGGCGAAGCCAAGCTCTTCGAGAAGGAGGGCACCTGGTCCTTCTTCCGCTTGCTCGATGCCGGCTCGGTGCTGAAGCAGGGCGACAATGTCGGCTTCACCCTCAGTGCCGGCGGCCGGCAGGTCGGCTATTCCTTCGGCGTCGGCTCGCTCAAGAACCCGCTGATCCTGCCGGCTCTGCGGGAAATCCGCTGCCCTTCGGGGATTTGAACCTTGAGTTGCGGCCTCTTCGGCAAACTCCCGGCCAAGCGCGACTTCATCGCGCTCAACGTTCCCTCCGGTTTCCTGACCGTCTACGAGAAGTGGCTGCAGGGCGGGTTGACCGCGAGCCGCCTCGCGCTCGGCCAAGGCTGGCAGGCGGCCTATCTCAACGCCCCGATCTGGCGCTTCTGGCTGGGCGCCGCCCATGGCGGGCAGACGGTCTCCGGCGCCTTCATGCCGTCGGTCGACGGCGTCGGCCGCTATTTCCCGCTCACCGTCTTCGCTGTGGCGAGTGCCGGCGCCGCGATCCCGCCGCCTGAGCTCGATCCGCAGGA
This sequence comes from Hyphomicrobiales bacterium, assembly GCA_900473415.1. Taxonomy (GTDB): domain Bacteria; phylum Pseudomonadota; class Alphaproteobacteria; order Rhizobiales; family Beijerinckiaceae; genus Allobosea. The sequence continues at coordinate 2,407 of UCLR01000068.1, read as the reverse complement.
CTCGTGGTTCGAGGCGATCGAGGATTTCCTGCTGCAAGCGCTGGAGCCGCAGGCGAGCTATGAGGCGGTCGCTCAGCGCCTCGCCACCCTGCCCGTACCCAGCGACCAGCACCTCGCCGCCCCGCCGCAGGACATGACACGCCTCTCGGACGGCACCATCGTCAGCGCTGCGACGGCCTCCGGCTTCCCCGAAAGGCTTGCGGCGCTGCGCGTCGAGGATCATGCCAGGGCCTATGCCCATGCCTCCTATCTCTGGACGGTGGGCGGGCCGAATTTCGAGCCGCTGGCGCTGACCGGGCAAGGCCTGCCCGATCCTTACTTGTTCGCCGGCCTGATGACCGGCCACTTCGATGCCTTCCTGGCCCCGGAACGGGTCAACTCATGAGGGTGGGCCCATGAACGACCGCCCCAGCCAGAACGGCGATTTCGAGACCGGCTGCATCAGCCACACCGGCAAGGTCCGCACGGCGAACGAGGACAATTTCCTGCTGCGCCCGGAATACGGGCTCTGGGCTGTAGCAGACGGCATGGGTGGCCACGAGAACGGCGCGCTTGCGAGCGCGACCGTCGTCGCGGCGCTGGAGGGGGTCGGGGCTGCCGATTCCGCCGCAGCCCTCCTCGCCATGCTGGAGCAAGGCGTGCTGAGCGCCAATGAGACCCTGCGCGACGAGATCCGCCGGCGCGGCGCGACGATGGGTGCGACGCTGGTGGTGCTGCTCGTCCATGAGCGGCATTTCGCCTGTCTCTGGTCGGGCGACAGCCGCATCTACCTCGTCCGCGGCGGGCGCATCACCCAGGTCTCGCGAGATCACACCGAGGTGCAGGAAATGGTCGATCGCGGCGTGCTGACACCCGACGAGGCCAAGCACTCGCCGCGCCGCCACGTCATCACCCATGCCATCGGCGTACATGAGAAGCCCGAGCTTGACCTGGAGAATGGCGAGATCGCCGACGGCGACACCTTCCTGCTCTGCTCGGACGGGCTGACCGAGCACGTCACGGACGCCGAGATCCTGCAGGCGGTTGAGACCGGCGGCGCGCAGGAGGCCTGCGACACGCTGCTGGCGCTCACGCTGCAGCGCGGCGCCCGCGACAACGTCACCATCGTCGCCGTTCGCTATCGACAGGGCGCATCGGAGAGGACACGGTGGATGCCGAACCGGTCCATGCGAGGAGGCACCACGTCATGAGCGACGACTCCGAGCGCACCGTCATCGCTCCGCGCACCAGCGCGCGCATCGGCACGACGCTGAATGGCATCTACCAGATCGAGAGCCTGATCGGCGTCGGCGGCATGGGCGAGGTCTACAAGGGCCGCGCCATGCAGACCGGCGACGCCGTGGCGATCAAGATGATCCGCCCCGACATGGCGCGCGACGAAGCCGTGATCGCGCTGTTCCGGCGCGAGGCGACGGCGCTGCACAACCTCTATAACGAGGCCATCGTCCGCTACTACGTCTTCGCGATCGATCCGGCGTCGGAGACGTCCTATCTGGCGATGGAGTTCGTCGACGGCCAGCCGCTGTCGGACCGCATCAAGGAACGCCCACTGTCGGTCGAGGAAGCCGACATCCTGCGCCAGCGCGTCGCGCCCGGCCTCCATGCCGCGCACCGGCTCGGCATCGTCCACCGCGACATCTCGCCTGACAACATCATCCTGCCCGGCGGCGATCCCGCCCGCGCCAAGATCATCGATTTCGGCATCGCCCGCTCGAGCCTGCTCAGCGAAGGCACGGTCATCGGCTCGGGCTTCGCCGGCAAATACAACTATGTCTCGCCCGAGCAGCTCGGCCTCTATGGCGGCGAGGTCACCGGGCGGTCGGACATGTATTCCTTCGCGCTGGTGCTCGCCGAGGCCGTGACCGGCCGCGCGCTCGACATGCGCGGCAGCCAGGCCGAGATCCTCGACAAACGCCGCCGCCTGCCGGACCTGTCCTCCGTCGACGCTCGCCTTCGGCCCCTGCTCGCACGCATGCTCGCGCCCGATCCGAAGGACCGCCCGGCCGACATGGCCGAGGTCGCCAACTGGCAGCCGACCACCGCCGGCAAGAAGACGGCCGCCGCGACAGGCGCGCCGAAGCAGGCCCGGTCGCCCCTGCCGCTCGTCGCCGGCATCGCTGTCCTGGCCCTGCTGGCCGGCGGGGGCTTCTACGCCTGGACCAAGCTCAACACTGCCGCGCCGGCCGGCCAGAGCGCCAAGCTGCCGGGCGGCGATCCGCCTGCGCTCGCCGAGCAGCCCTCCGCGGCCCCGACCAGCAACGCCTCCAACGCACCGCCGACCCCGACGGAACCGCCCGCGGCTCCGTCCTCGCCGCCGCCAACCCCGACGAGCACGGCCCAGGCACCTTCAGCCCCGCCGGCTCTGTCCGAGCAGCCTTCGGCGCCAACCCCGCCGGCCAGCAGGGCC
>UCLR01000072.1 GCA_900473415.1 Hyphomicrobiales bacterium | reverse complement strand
GTAAGCGATGCTCCGAGCGCACCTTTCAGCCGGTGAGCTAACGGTTGATGTTGGAAGCCTGAGGGCTTCGACACATGACGATTTCAGAGCATACGCTTAAAACCAGCGCGAACGAGCCGGTTCGGCGGTTCGAGGTTTTTACCGGAGCGGGACGCCGGCGGGATTGGTCGGACGACGACAAAGCGCGGATCGTGGCGGAAAGCTGCGAGCCTGGGGCCACGGTGAGCGAGGTTGCTCGCCGCCATGCCATGTCACCGCAACAGTTGTTCGGCTGGCGACGGCTTCTGCGCCGCGCGCCGGAGACGTTGGCGCCTCCGGCGGCGCCGACGTTCGTTCCTGCCGTGATCGAGGCGCTTCCGCCGGTTCCAGCTCTTGTGAGGCAGCCCGCCAGGCGTCGTCGCAAGACTGCGGCTCGATTGATCGACGGAATCGAGCTCGAGATCGATGGCGTCGTGGTGCGGGTCGGCTCGGGGGCGAGCCCGAAGGCGATCGCCGCGGTGATCGCCGCGTTGAAGAGCCGCTCGTGATAGGCCCGACGGGGGCGGTTCGCGTCATGGTGGCGACGAAGCCGGTCGACTTCCGCAAGGGCGCGGAGGGGCTGGCGGCGCTGGTGCGTGAGAGCATGGACGCGGATCCGTTCTCCGGCACGGTCTATGTGTTCCGGGCGCGGCGCGCCGACCGGATCAAGCTGGTCTACTTCGATGGAACGGGCGTCTGCCTATTCTCCAAGAGGCTGGAGGACGGCAAGTTCCAGTGGCCGGCCATCGCCGACGGTGTCGTGCGGCTGACGGCTGCCCAGCTTCAGGGCTTGCTGGAAGGTCTGGACTGGCGCCGCGTGCATGAGCGGCGCGAGACGCGCGCTCCAATCGCCGCAAGTTGATCGGCCATGCGCTAGCAAGCCACTGTAATCCATGATTGAATCGGCTTTGTGAGCGACGCGGCCGAACCTCAGACCAACGATCCGATCGCACTNNGAGTTGCAGCGTCATCGCTTCGGCCGCAGGGCCGAGAGTCTGCCGGTCGATCAGTTGCTGCTGGGGCTCGAGGAGGCCGAGCAGATCGAGGCCGAGGGCTTTGCCAGCGAGGAGGCCGCCGATCCTGCAAAACGGGCCGAGCGAGCCAGGACGCGTCGCGCCAACCGCGGCTCATTGCCCGCACATCTGCCGCGGATCGAGCAGGTCATCGACGTCACTGAGCGGAGCTGCCCCTGTTGCCGCGGACAGCTCCACGTCATGGGCGAGGATGTCTCCGAGCGCCTCGATATCGTGCCGGCCCAGTTCCGGGTGATCGTGACGCGTCGGCCGAAATACGCCTGCCGGGCCTGCGAAGAGATCGTGGTGCAGGCGCCGGCACCCGCTCGTCTCGTCGAGGGCGGCATCCCGACGGAGGCCACGGTCGCCCATGTCCTCGTCGCNNTCGACCTTGGCCGACTGGGTCGGCAAGGCGGCCTTCCTCCTTCGGCCGGTCCACACGCGGCTGTTCGAGCGCCTGAAGGCATCGACCAAGCTCTTCGCCGACGAGACCACGGCGCCGGTGCTGGATCCCGGCCGCGGCCGGACCAAGACCGGCCAGTTCTTCGCCTATGCCCGCGACGAACGAGCCTGGGGCGGCGCCGATCCGCCGGGCGTGGCTTATCTCTACGCCCCGGATCGCAAGGCCGAGCAGGCAGTTCGGCACCTTCAGGGCTTCGTCGGCACGCTCCAGGTCGATGGCTATGCAGGCTACAAGGTCCTGGCCGACCGCAATGCCGTAAGCTTGGCCTTTTGCTGGAGCCATGTCCGCCGCAAGTTCTACGATCTCGCGCAAGGCGGTCCAGCGCCGATCGCGACGGAAGCGCTCGCGCGGATCGCCGAACTCTACCGCATTGAAGGCGAAATCCGCGGCCGAGCCGCCGAGGAACGCCGCGACATCCGCCAAGCGAGGAGCCGCGCGATCGTCGATACGCTCGAACCTTGGTTGAAGGCGAAGCTCGCGCTCGTCAGCCAGAAGAGCAAGCTCGCCGAGGCCATCCGCTACGCTCTCTCGCGATGGGCGGGCCTCAGCCGCTTCCTCGACGACGGCCGCGTCGAAATCGACTCCAACATCGTCGAGCGCGCCATCAGGCCGATCGCGCTCAATCGCAAGAACGCGCTCTTCGCCGGTTCCGACGGCGGCGCCGAACATTGGGCCGTGATTGCCTCGCTCGTTGAAAGCTGCAAGCTCAACAGCGTTGATCCGCAAGCCTATCTCGTCGACGTCATCGCCCGCATCGTCGCAGGCCATCCACAAAGCCAGATCGACGAACTG
>UCLR01000070.1 GCA_900473415.1 Hyphomicrobiales bacterium | reverse complement strand
TGGGCGAACTCGGTCGTGGCGGAATCGACCACCGCGTTGATCTCGTTGATGCCCTCGACCAGCCCCTTGAGCGGGCCTTCCATGCCGCCAAGCTCAGCTTGGCCGGAGAAATCGCCGTTGCGGGCGGCGGCGACGATGGTCGCCACCTCGCCCAGCAGCTTCTGGACATGGGCGGCCTGCTCGGCATCGGCCAGCATGGCGAGCTCGCGGTCGCGCCGGTTCTTCTCGAGTGCGAGCGCGTTCTCGCGATAGGTTTCGAGGGCACCGCTCAGCGCGCCGATCTCGTCGGGCGAGGGCGGCGCGGGGATCGCCTGGGCGAAATCGCCCTGCTGCATGCCGTCGAGCGCCGTCTTCAGCGAAACGAGCGGCCGGGCGATGCGCCGCTGCACGCCACGCAGGCTCAGGACGCAGATCGCGAGCAGGACGGCGAGCAGGGAGCCGAGAATGGTGAGCCGCGTCCAGGCCTGGGACAGCTTCTCATCGGTCCGCGCGACCATGTCGTCGAAGGATTGGGTGACGGCCGCGACGATGGCGGTGAAGGGGGCGTTGCACTGCTTCGTCCACTCTTCGGCTCCGATGACCGCGCCCGAGCCCTGGCCGAGCTTGTTGACCAGATCGTCCATCTTGCGGTTCGAGGCATCGACCTCGCCCGCCATCACGTCGATCTTGCGAACGAGCTCGCTGCCGACGCCCGGTCGGCCGGCGAGCTGCTTCAGCTCGGCTGTGGCGGCATTGGATGCGCCGCGCAGCTCGCCGAGCTTGCGCAGCTGCCCCGCATCGAGCGGTTTGCCCGAGCCGAAAGGCGCACGCAGAAGCGAACATTGCGTACCGTAATTGGAGCGCACGTCCCAGCCCGATGACTTGAAGGACTGCAGCTCGGCGAGGATCGGGTCGGCCAGGCGCGCGGCGCTGGAGGTGCCGTCAGATGCCTTGACGATGGCGCCTTCGATCGAGCCGACGCCATTGTACCAAGGCATGGTCGCGGCGAGGCTGCGCTGAGCCTTGGGCTTGGCGGCCTCGGCATAGAGATCGCCCATCCGGGCGTCCGTGGCCTTCTGCTCCTGCTTGATGCCGGCCGCCAGTTCCTGCCGGTTCGGCAGATCCGTCTTCAGGAGCTGCGTGACTGCATCCGCGAGGCGGTTGCCGTTGAGCTGCTCGATCTCCTTCAGCACAGGCACCGGGTCGTCGGCGGCCTGGATGCTGGTCTGGGCCTGGCCGCGTGCGGTACGGATCGCGTTTCCGGTGAGGAGCAGCGCCTTGTCTGCTTCGACCAGCGCAGCCAGCCGCGTGTTCGTACCGACATCGCCGATCGATTGCGCGGCCATGTAGCTCAACGCACCGATACCCGGCACACACAGGCAGGCCATGGTGGCCACGAGATAGTTCTGGATGGAAGCCGGGAAGAATTTCACTGCAAGCTCACATGAAAAAGCTGGCGACGCGGGCGGGGAGGCAAGGGACCTCTTCGTTCAGCTTTCGGGGTGATTGATTAAGATTACGCTTAGCGGAGCTTCCATTTGGTCAGGTCTGCCAAAAAAAGCGGCGCCCGAGAGGGCGCCGCCTGATGTTTTGGACCTTGAGGTGGTTGGTCTCAGAACTCTTCCCAGCCGGCGTCCTGGGCGCGGGCATTGGCGACCTTGCGCGGTGCTGGGGCAGATTTGGCGGGCAGGGTCCTGGACTGCACGAAGGCGGCCTCGGCGAGCTGGCGCAGGCGCTCCGGCTCGGAGCTATCAGCCGTCGGGGC
>UCLR01000071.1 GCA_900473415.1 Hyphomicrobiales bacterium | reverse complement strand
GTTATGAGTCGGTCACCTAGGCTTCGTGGACGAAGCGTGGCCAAAGCAATGCTGATGCGAGGATAACGAAGCCGAGATCGCAGTCTCTGACTTTGTCATTGCGAATGGCGGCGCCCGTTCTTGAGCTTGTTGAAGTGTTTTCGACGCGACTGCGCTGACGGCAGACACGACGGACGCTCCCATGCCTATGACGGTCGCATCGGGGTCAAGGTCACGTGCTGAGCGAGGTCGCTCGGTACACTAGCTCCTGTCTCGGGTCTGGCAGGCGTTCGCCTTTACTTCGATGCCGGTATCGCCGGCCTACTGCGGGGGCAGCGTTTGAGTTTTATCCTGCGACGAAAGAAATGATGGCCGATATCGCCGCCGGTGCTGACGATCGTGCATTCTCCAAGCCTTGCGGAGACGCCCATCATCAGGGTCGCACGGTTACCTTCGGAAACCGCGCCGAGTGAATCGTTGAGAAAGATCCATCGGGGTGTCTGCAGAAAAACACGGGCAAATCCGAGCGCCTGCTGTTCTTCGAGCGACAGGTGCCTGTCCCAATCAAGCTCGCGGCCCAGGTCGTCTTCGAGCCGCGCGAGGCCAACTGAATCCAGCGCATTGGCGTACTGATCGTCCGTATAGTTGTGCTCCTCTGCCGGGTACGCGATGGCAGCCTTCAACGTACCGGGCGGGAAATACGGGCGTTGCGGCAGAAACAGCATCTCCGCCCGCGGCGGCAGGCCGATGCGGCCGTCTCCCCAGGACCAGAGACCGGCAAGGCTCATGAACAATGTCGTTTCCGCGGCGGAGTTCGCACCCTCGATCAGGACATGCTCGCCGAGTTTCAGCGTGATGTTGCTCTCTTCCAGCGCCGCGCATTCGACCAACGAACCCGGCAGATAGGCCTCCAGATTTTCGAGAGTCATCGAGCCGGCCGGGGCGTCGTAGAAGGTGATCAGGTGCTGGTCGCTGTGCAGACGCTCGATGCTCTGAAGGGCGTCGCGCAAGGCCATGATCCGCAGCAGCGTCGCGCGCCAGTCTGCGATCTTCGAGAAATTATCGACGAACCACCGCAGGGCGTACTGAACCTGGTTGAAGGCGCCGGCCGCCACCATCAGCGTTCCGAGAGTCAGGCGGCCGCTGAAGTAACCAGGGGACGCGATCAGGAAAGGCACGGCCATCGCGAGCCAGCCATGGCCGGACGTGACCCAGGTCAGCGATACGATGCCGCTGGCGAGTCGGCGCGCCACGGACTGGATCTTGTGAAAACTCTGGTCGAGATGGCTCCGTTCATCGCCTTCGCCCTGATAGAGCACGATGGCTTCCGACCGCTCGGCAACCTTGATCAGGGAGACCCTGAAGTCCGCTTCACGGGCGTAGCGCTCGGCATTCAGGTTGATCAGCGGCCGGCCGACCCGCCATGCCAGCCAGGAGCCCACGGAAGCGTAGGCGATCGCGCACCAGACCATGTAGCCGGGGATCGTGATGTCACCGTGGCCGAAATCGAACGCGACTTGCGCCGAGAGGATCCAAAGCACACCGATGAAGCTCAGCAGCATCAGCGAGGCCTGCAGAAGGCCGTTGCCGAGATCGACGGAAAGCTCCGTCAGGTGGCGGGCATCCTCATGGATGCGCTGGTCGGGATTGACGCCGACATCACCCGCGAAGGCAAGGAGATAGGCCTTTTTGGGCTTCAGCCATTCGTCGAGCAGGTCCCGCGTCAGCCAGCCCCTCAGCCGGACTTTGCCGACCTCCGTGAGCCAGGCCTGGGCGACGACGAGCAGCAGGAGAACGCCGACGATCGACAGGAACACCAGGAGCTGATGGCCGAAGGCCGCGAGGTCGCGATTCTGCAGCGCGTCGTAGAGCGCGCCCTGCCAGTTGTTCAGCTGGATCTGGAACACCGCATTGGTCGCGATGACGACGACGCTGCCCAGGGGCAGGAACAGAAGCGCCACCCGGCGAGGCGAAGTGCTCATCGCTTTGATCAGGATCCAGAGCTGGTGCAGGATGCCGCTCGCGGGCACGTCCAGGGCGGAAGCAAGCGCAGGCCGTGCAGCAATGTCATTCATGGTCCGCTACAGCTCCGGGATCGGCAATGCACTCAAGCGCCGAGCCATGGCAATATACGCATCGGCCGTGGCGCTTCACCTTGAACTGGGTCGCACCTGCACCTCGAGGATCTGTAATTGCGCGGGATTGGCGCTCGGTCCGACGAGAATCTCGAAGGTGCCCGGTTCGAGAAGCGGCTCGAGATCCGGGCCGAGAAAGCGAAGCTGATCAGAGGAAAGCGCGAAGCGCACCGTCCTCGTCTCGCCTGGGCCGAGCATGACCTTGGTGAAGTCCTCCAACTCCAGGAGAGGCCGCGAGATCGATGACGCCAAGTCGCGAATGAACAGGAACACGGTGTGTTCGCCGGCCATCACCCCCGTGTTCTTCACGTCGATCAGGATCTCCGTCGTTTCGCCCGCCGCGATCGTTGATTTGGTCGCGCGCGGATTGGTCAGGAGGAATCTGGTGTAGGAGAGGCCGTGGCCAAAGGCGAAGCGGGGCTCGTTCGGAATATCGAGATATTTGCTGGAGAAATGCTCGTTTTCCAGGCGCGGACGACCCGTCGGCCGCTCGGCGAAGAAGATCGGGATTTGCCCGACATCGGCCGGCCACGACATCGAGAGCCGGCCGCTCGGATTATGGGCGCCGCTGAGCACGTCGGCGATGGCGCCTTCGCCTTCCGACCCCGGATGCCAGAGCGCGAGGATCGCCTTTGCACCTGCCGCGAGCCAGTCCGGCACAATCAGCGGCCGGCCGGAGAACAGCAAGACGATGACAGGCTTGCCCGTATCCAGGATCGCCTGAGCCAGCTCCTGCTGGGCATGGGGCAGACCGGGATAGGCCCGGCTGCTGGCCTCGCCCGCCATGTCGACTCTTTCGCCGAGGCAAAGGAGGGTCACATCGCTTTGCTCCGCATTCTGAAGCGCCGCGGCGAGGCCGCCTTCTTTCGGTTGTTCGACGTTGCTGCCGGCGGCAACCGATATCGTCGCCTTCGGAAAGGCTGCCCTGATCCGATCGACCAGATTGGCGACGCGCTCGACGGGAGGCGGTTCCGAATTGCCTCCCACAATGTCGCCAAACGGGCCGATAATCGCGATCGATTTCAGGCTCTGATCGAGCGGTAGCGTGTCCTCGGTATTGGTCAGGAGCACGATCGACTTGCGTGCAGCCTCGCGGGCGAGAGCGCGCCTCGCCGGCCGGGCGGTTGCCGCGGCCGCCTCCGGCGAACCGCATCGGCGATAAGGATCGTGGAACAGGCCGAGCTTCAACTTGAGCAGTAGGACGCGGCGCACCGCTTCGTCGATGGTCGCCATGGTGACGAGACCACGATCGAGCGCCTCGGGCAGGCCCTCGACATAGGCGCCCTTGCCCATCATGTCGATGTCGACGCCCGCATTCAACGCCAGTGCGGCGGCCTCGGGCTTGGCTGCGACGCCGTGTAGCAGCAGCTCGGCGATGGAGCTCCAGTCGCTGACGATCACGCCGTCAAACCCCCAGCGCTCGCGCACCAGCCCGCGCAAGAGCGGCACATGGATCGACATCGGCGTCCCGTTGAGGTCGACGAAGGCTGGCATGAGGCAGGCGACGCCCGCTTCGATCGCGGCCTTGAACGGTGGCAGATAGACTTCGTGCAGCAGCCGCTCCGACATGTCGACCGAGGCATATTCCCGGCCGGCGAGGACGGCGCCATAACCGGCGAAGTGCTTGGCGGTCGCAGCGATGGCGGTCGGTGAGGCGAGATCCGCTGTCTGATAGCCCCGCACCTTCGCCCCTGCGACCCGCTGGCCGACGAGCGGATCCTCACCCGGCCCTTCGAGCGTGCGGCCCCAGCGCGGATCCCGCGCGATGTCAATCATCGGGGCAAAGGTGAGGTCGATGCCCTCGACAGCACATTCTTCCGCCGCCACGCGGGCCGTCGCTTCCCACAGGGCGGGATCGAAGGCCGACGATTCCCCAAGCGGGATCGGGAACATCGTCCTCAGCCCATAGAGAACATCCAGCGAGAAGAAGAGGGGGATCCCAAGGCGCGAACCCTCGACCGCATGCCGCTGCGCATCCCGGACACGCTCCGATCCAACAAGGTTCAGGAGGCTGCCGACCTCGCCATTCTGGATGGCGGCGGAGGTGACTGGCGCGGAGGCTGGACCCGTCTGTACCAACTCGCCACTCAGCATGGTGAGCTGACCGACCTTCTCTTTGAGCGTCAGGTCTCCAATGAGCTTTTCGATCCCCCGGTGATCCATAGGCGCCTTCACTGACTCTCTCCCAAACGCCAGCATCTTGCAGCCGGGGGTCGCTCAAAGCTGGCCACGATCTGTGCTTTGGCTATCGTGCCGCGGGTCGCCGTCAAACTGCGATTTTGCATAATTGCTCACGCCTGAATGCAATGGCAGCCAGTTGCGCTGGCCTTTCCTTACGCCTTGCACCGGCAAAGAGGGACGATTGCCGGAGCGAAGGCGAGCTTCGAAAACTAGTCGACATTTGCGAATGGCCGCGTTCGATCTGCGGCTGAACGCGCAAGCGGCGGGCAGCACAGTCTGCTCCGAGATGGGCGGCTGATGTAGAACGGCGGCCGCCCGTGCCGCCCAGCGCGTAGGCTAGCCGAAGATCTTCGCGGCAGTCTGGGCAATGAGTTCGCCCTGGTGACGCGCGCCGGCGAGATCGATTGCACTTGGCGTGCGTGAGCCGTCGCCGCCCGCCACCGTCGTCGCGCCATACGGCGCGCCGCCGACGATCTCGGCCATGCTCATTTGGCCCTGATGGCTATAAGGCAGACCGACGATGATCATACCGAAATGCAGCAGGTTGGTGATAATGGAGAAGAGGGTCGTCTCCTGGCCGCCATGCTGGGTGCCAGATGAGCTGAAGGCGCCACCGACCTTGCCGTTCAAAGCGCCGCGCGCCCACAGGCCGCCGGTCTGTCGAGAAAGGCCGCCATCTGTGAGGTCATCCGCCCGTAACGGGTTCCGGTGCCGATGACGATAGCGTCGTAATGTTCAAGCTCGGCGACGGTCGCGACCGGAGCCACCTGGTCGAGCTTGAAATTTGAGTTTTTGGCGACTGCCTCCGGAACTGTTTCGGGAACGCGCTTTACATCGACAGTGGCGCCAGCCGCTCGAGCCCCCTCGGCGACTGCGTTGGCCACCGTCTCGATGTGACCGTAGGAAGAGTAATAAAGAACCAGAACCTTGGGCATCATAAACCTCTATGCGGTTGCACGGATTTCTTGTGGCTTTCACTTCGTCGGCCGAACACGTGTTGGACCTGGTCGGAGCTGCAATACCCCAACGCTCGATGGGACTGGGCTGGGCGGAGAGAGTTCCGCCCCGCCAAGGCCATGCGCGTCAGCCCTTTACGAATTCGAGCAGGTCTCGATTGAGCAGTTCGGCGTGCGTCGTCAGCATGCCGTGAGGGTAGCCCTTGTAGATCTTCAGCGTATTGTTCACGAGAAGCTTGGCCTGGAGAATAGCTGCGTCAGCTATGGGCACGATCTGATCGTCATCTCCGTGGAGGATGAGCGTCGGCACCTTGATTGCCTTCAGATCTTCCGTCTGGTCGGTCTCCGAAAAGGCCTTGATCCCCTCATATTGCGCAAGTGCGCCGCCATTCATGGCTTGACGCCACCAGTTCTGGATCACGGCCTGGGAGATCGTTGCTCCCGGCCGATTGAAGCCGTAGAACGGGCCCGACGCGAAATCGAGATAGAACTGGGCGCGATTGCCGGCCAGCGCCTTGCGCAGGCCGTCGAAGACTTCGAGCGGAGTTCCGCCAGTGTTCGCCTCGGTCTTCAGCATCAGGGGCGGAATAGCCGATACGAGTACTGCCTTCGCGACGCGCCCCTGCGGCTGGCCGTGCTTCGCGACATAGCGAGCGACCTCGCCGCCGCCGGTCGAATGACCGATGTGAACGGCATTGCGAAGGTCGAGATGCTCGAAGACTGCCGCGGCATCAGCGGCGTACTGGTCCATGGTGTTTGCGGTGCTGACCTGCGAGGACCGGCCATGGCCGCGCCGGTCATGGGCGACAACCCGGTAGCCGTTCGCGCGGAAGAACAGCATCTGCCCGTCCCAATCGTCGGAGGAGAGGGGCCAGCCGTGGTGGAACACCACCGGCTGTGCGCTCTTGGGCCCCCAATCCTTGTAGAAGATCTCGGTACCGTCGTTGGTCTTCACGAAGCCGCTGCTCATGATGGTGCTGCCTTTCGGGAGATGTTGGGATGGGCCGGTCTGCGCCAGCGTCACGGTTGGCAGGGCGCTCGCGACCGGCAGGGTGGCTGCGCCAATCGCGACCATGCGCCGCGTCGGTAGAAGGAAGGGGTCGGGCATGATCATCGCTCCGCAACGTTGTGACGGAGGAAATGCTACGCAGCGGAAACCCGACCGAGAATCCTACACAGGGCTCGGCCAGCTATGTCCAAGGTCTAGGACACTTCCCAACTTGGCGTGGTCCGACTTCGATCTAATGCTTGGTCTGCTTTGCGGCGATGTTTGACGACCGCGCGATGGCTGCCGGCGCCGGTGGCTCGTAACCGAATGAGCTGTGGGGCGCCAGGGGTTCTCGTGTTGGCGCCAGCTCTCGAAGACGGGCTGCGCCTCTGCGAGACAGTAGAAGATCTCGCCATTCAGGAGCTCGTCGCAGACAGTAAAGCGTCGATATGGCGACGAGTGCACCCACCAGCTCGGCGCGCAAGTGAGGCGAGGTCTCAAAAAATCAAGGGTAACGTGGCCGCGGCTGCTGTCGCTTTCGCAACGTCAAGCTGTCGCGGCGCAACAGCAGCCAACGCGGAGGAATTGACGTCATGTGAGCGTGTTATCGCGATCCGCTCATTGTCTCTGCCATGATTGGACTGTCAGGGGGCGTTTCCAGCCAGAAGTCGCCCTTAGCCGCCAGTTCCAGCCCAAGGTTGAAAACTCGCGACATATAAGCCCGGTCGAAATCATGCGTAGGTTTTTCACTGAAGATCTCTGGAATTGCAGAGAATCTAAGGTTGATATGCATCTTTTTGGCTCTCGCGGCCAAATTTCGGATGTTGGCTAGCGTCTGATACTTCACCAGCGTCGCAACGGAGCGCTTTGCGAGATCTGCAAGGTTGCGGCGCGTCGTAAAGTATTCGGGCCGAAGTTTTCCGTTCCGGATCACGTAGAGGTTCTTGGTCCTTGTATGACCGAATATGCGCCGCTCAGCCTTGTTGAGTTCCAAACCGGGCGGCCCGAAGGTTATCTGTGAGGTGACGCCACCATCGACGTGGAGTTCCTCAAAATCATGGCTCTCGGTCCTGACCTTCACTGAGACCGGCGGAAACACAGCAGGAATGGCTGCGGACGCCACGAGTATGTCGACGAACAGCTTCTGGCGGGCGGGCGATGGGCTGCTCGCGATCGCTCCCAGATCCCACATAACCGGCCGCTGTGCATCGATGTTGGTCGTCTGCACCAGTAGCCGCCGCCCCTTGCGATGTTCGCGGGCAATGGCGTCGAGTAGGGCTGGAGTGACGAGATCGCCCACGAGTTTTCGGAGTGGGCCACTGTCATACAGCGAGGCGCCAGCAAGGCCAGCGAGCCCATTGTCCGTATAGATGTCGCCTGCATCTATCTGCGTGTAGACCTCTTTGAGCTGCGCATCGTAGCGGGCCCCGAGAAAGGCGAACGGAGCGGCAAGCGAGCCTGTGCTGACGCCGGTGACAACCTCGAAGTCCGGTCTGTCTCCATGCAGGCTCCAGCCATTCAGGAGACCTGCGGCAAAGGCGCCGTCGTCTCCGCCTCCCGAGAGTGCCAGAAAACTCGCCGTCGTTAGACAGGTTCCACACCCCGAAGCTCGGACTTGCAGCAGCTGTCGGTCGACATATGCGTCGATCGCTGGCGAAGTCTGATCTCCCCAGAACCGAACGAAGCCGAAATCCGGGACCTGGGCCGTATCGCGTGCGGAATAGGGCAGGGCCTGCGGGCGCTCCGAATTCATACAGGCCGCTAGCGGCAGACAAATCAAAATGGCGGTTAGACCAGTTCTCACCCAGCGCATTCCCGCGCGAGAATGACAGGAGGTTCCGGTCAAGCGACCGCCAGTAGTCCGCGAGCCGCGTCGGCTCGCGCGTGATCCGAACTCCTTGATCGAAGGGCGGGTCGGGGCGATCAGTCGATTGTGCTCAGCAAGGTTCCAGCCGAGTTCCGGCCATGCGAGGCGATGGGACATGGTTGGCTCCTGGAACACATCACGACTGGCTTCTCCTGCTTCAAAGGCGGCTGGCGTCGATGATCGTCTGGGCGAACTCGTGTGGGGCTTCCTGCGGCGGGTTGTGGCCGATCCCGCCCGTCAAAAGCCTGTGCTCGTACTTGCCAGTGAAGCGTTTGGCGTATGACGTTGGATCCGGATGTGGAGCGCCGTTTGCGTCGCCCTCGACGGAGACCGTCGGCACACCAATCGAAGGCAGTTCGGCGAGCTTGGCCTCGATTGCCTCAAAGGCAGGGTCTCCTCCGACCAAGCCAAGGCGCCACCGATAGTTATGGAGCGTAATCGCGACGTGGTCGGGGTTGGCGAAGGCTGGCAAGGAGCGCGCGAAAGTTGCGTCGTCGAAGGTCCAGCGCGGCGACGCCAGTTCCCAGATCAGCCGGGCGAATTCGGCTGTGTTCTTCGCATATCCGGCTTCGCCCCGAGGTGTTGCGAAATAGTACTGGTACCACCACCGCAGTTCAGCGCGGGGCGCCAGCGGAGCGCGGCCTATCTCCTGGCTGCCGATGAGATACCCGCTCGCCGTCACCATCGCAGTGCAGCGCTCCGGCCAAAGAGCCGCTATGACGTTCGCGATCCGCCCACCCCAGTCATAGCCGGCGATCGCTGCTTTCTTGATCTTGAGCGCGTCCATAAACGCAACGATGTCTATGGCGAGGGCAGCCCGCTGACCGTTGCGCGGTGTGTCAGCCGAGAGAAACCTAGTTGCACCGTGTCCGCGCAAGTACGGCACGAGGACGCGGCATCCCGCGGCAGCAAGGACGGGGGCAACGTCGGCATAGCTGTCGATGTCATATGGCCAGCCATGCAACAACAGGACGCTCGGCCCGTCGGCAGGTCCGAGCTCCGCATATGCGACGTCGAGGACGCCGGCGGCGACATGCTTGAGCGGTCCCAGTGTCGCTGCACGATTGGAGGCTTGTTGCGGCATGGCAGTGAGCACCGGTGGCGTCTCCGCACCAGCCGGCGTGACGCCGGCGAATGGGGACGCCAACGCAACGAGCGCAGCCGAGCGCATGCAGTAGCGACGATCTAGATCGATCGACGCGCGCGCAGGCGGTCTGATGGCGTCGAACATGTTCTGCCGTCCTTTGTGGCTGGCTGGGCCAGGGCCGCGAGCATCCGTAACTCGCTGCTAAACTCTCAAAAATATCGGCTGCCAGCCGACGCTCGCCCATTGAGCTTAGAGTCAGGGCGAGCTGTACGAAGGTCTTGCTTCGCCCATCCTTGGATCACCACGAAGTGTGGCGGCGTATTCCGTAGTTACGTCGCCCAAGGTCATCTCACCCTAGACGGGAGTCTAGGGCACCAGTGACTAGGTAGTGGCCTCAGCTGATCTCCGGTCTGATTGAGGCAGCTCGTGTTTGGGCTGCAAGGTGTCGCCATGGGAACGTTTGATTTCTGCCCGGGCACATGCCTTTGAGGCGGCGATGCGCTCCTTAGTCGGAACAGACAGGGAGTGGCGGCGATGAGGTCGATTACTTGGGCTCTCGCGGCAGGCTCGTTGCTGGCCCACCCGAATTGGGTTCAAGGCTGGGCCGCGGAGAACCGATCTTTGGGTTCGTCCTTGCCTCGTCTCGGTGAAACCATTCCGCGATCGGTGCACATCATCGGCGTTGATGGCGAGAGCCGCCCGAAACCGTTCGGGCTCGTGATCGTCGATGGGCGCTTCGTCGCATTAGTCGAGGCCGCAAGCCGCAGAGTGGTGGACGTTACGTCGGATGAACCTCTCGGGCGGCGCTCTGAGCCGGCGAGCTGAGTGGTGGAAAGCGATTGACTTAATAAGATGTATTTTGAATATATGTTTTATCAGAGGAGGCCATCATGTCGGTTGACGGTGAAGGTTTGACGCCGACGGCGCTGCCCGATCGGACTTTCGAGATCGAGGCAACCGAGCTGGCCCCGCTCTTGAGACTCGATGCCGGGCAAGTGCCGGGGCTCATGCGGCAGCGGTTGATCACGGCGATCTGTGAGAGGGGCGTCGACGAGGATGACGGACTGGTCCGCCTGACCTTCTTTCACAAGTCGAGCCGGGCTCGTCTGATCGTCGATTTGTCCGGTCGGATCGTGAAGAGAAGCGCGATCCATTACCCCGATCGATTGACCGGCAGGCGCGAAACGGAGCGCCTCTCGTGATGGGGCAACTCACGGTGGCGGAGCGCCAGGCCGGGATCATGATCCTCGTCGGCATGGCGGTTCTCGGATTCGTCATGGCAGTCGCCGGCGCCGACAATGCGCTCGGCGTCCATGGTGCGTGGATTCTGGTCGCCGCCGTCGTAGGCGTCTTCCTGATGCTCGATCGCTATCTAGATCCACCGCCGAATGAAACGCGACTGAGCGAATATTACGATGACCCGGCCAAGGCCGGCGTCGTCTTCGCGATGATGTGGGCGGTGATCGGCATGGGCTTCGGGCTCTGGATCGCCTCTCTGCTGGCTTGGCCGGAGCTCAATTTCGATCTGGAGTGGACGAGCTTCGGACGGATCCGCCCGATCCATACGACCGGTATCATCTTTGGCTTCGGCGGAAACGCCCTGATTGCGACCTCTTACTACGTGATGCAGCGGACCTGCCGCGCGCGCCTCCAGGACCCGCTCGCAGCCTGGTTCGTGCTGCTGGGTTACAACCTCTTCTGCGTGCTCGCGACCACCGGCTATGCCATGGGGAGCACTCAATCGAAGGAATACGCCGAACCGGAATGGTATACCGACATCTGGCTGGTCGTCGTCTGGGTCGTGTACTTTGTCGTCTATCTGCGGACGCTCGCGCGGCGCAAGGAACCGCATATCTACGTCGCCAACTGGTATTACATGGCCTTCATCCTGGTCGTGGCGATGCTCCATATCGTCAACAACCTGGCCGTTCCGGTTTCCTGGGGCAGCGACAAGAGCTATTCGCTGTTTGCCGGGGTGCAGGATGCGCTGACCGAGTGGTGGTATGGCCACAACGCGGTCGCCTTCTTCCTGACCTCGGGCTTCCTCGGCATGATGTACTACTTCCTGCCGGTCCGGGCTGGACGACCGATCTATTCCTACCGGATGTCGATCATCAGCTTCTGGGGCATCACCTTCATGTATATGTGGGTGGGCTCTCACCACCTGCACTATACCGCGCTGCCGCAATGGGTGCAGACGCTGGGGATGACTTTCTCGATCATCCTGCTGGTGCCGTCCTGGGCCTCTGCAGCCAACGCCCTGCTGACGCTCAACGGCGCCTGGCACAAGGTGCGCGACGACGCGACGCTGCGCTTCATGATGGTGGCGGCCGTCTTCTACGGGATCACGACCTTCGAGGGCTCGTTCCTGGCCATCCGTTCGGTCAACTCGCTCTCGCACTACACCGACTGGACTGTCGGGCATGTTCACGCCGGTGCGCTGGGCTGGGTCGCGATGATCAGCTTCGGCTCGATCTACGCGATGGTGCCGTGGATCTGGAAGCGCGAGCGCATGTACTCGCCCGGGCTGATCGAGGCCCATTTTTGGCTCGCGCTGGCCGGGACCGTCGTCTACGTCGTCGCGATGTGGAATTCCGGCATCATCCAGGGACTGATGTGGCGGACCTACAATGACAGCGGCACGCTGACCTACAGTTTCGTCGAATCCCTTGTCGCGATGCATCCCTATTATATCGCAAGGGCCTTCGGCGGCCTGCTTTTCCTGACAGGTGCCCTGCTGGGCTGCCTCAACATCTACCTGACGGTGACGCGCCTGCCGCTTACGGAGGCGGTCTCCTCGCGGCCGCCGCTCGATTGCGAGGCTGCCGTCGGCGCCCTTCAGGCTGCGGAGTAGAGCGATGTTCGGACTTCACAAACAGCTTGAGCGAAAGTCGCTGGCGCTGGCGCTCGGCATCGTCGTCGCGGCAAGCATCGGCGGGTTCGTGGAGATCGCGCCGCTCTTCACGATCCACCAGACGGTCGAAGACGCGCCGGACATGCGGGTCTACACCCCACTCGAACTTGCCGGCCGCAACATCTACATCCGCGAGGGCTGCTACGCCTGCCACTCGCAGATGATCCGGACCCTGCGTGATGAGGTCGAGCGCTACGGGCCGTATTCGCTCGCCGTCGAATCGAAATACGATCATCCGATGCTCTGGGGCTCGAAGCGGACGGGGCCGGATCTCGCCCGCGTCGGCGCCAAATATTCCGATGCCTGGCATGTTGCCCATCTCGACAACCCGCGTGCCGTTGTACCTGAATCGGTGATGCCGGCCTATCGCTGGCTGCTCCGCAAGGATCTTCGTATCGATCGCCTCGGCGATTATCTGAGCGCCCAGCGTGTCGTCGGAGTGCCCTATACGGACGCGATGATTGCGAACGCCGAGCATGATGCCTACGGCCAGGCGGCGCCTGACTCCGCGTATGCAGAAGGTGTCACCAAGCGTTACGGCGAGGCGACGACGATCCGCGTCTTCGACGGTCAGCCGGGCCGCCTGACCGAGATGGACGCGCTCGTCGCCTATCTCCAGATCCTAGGCCGGCTTACGGACGCAGCTCACAAGCCTGCTTTCGCAGGCCGCCAATGATTTCCTTCATCGATCACGGCGCGGTCGTCTGGTTCGCGAAGACCGTCGGCTTGATTTATCTGCTGGTCATGGCGATCGCCGCGCTCGTTTACGCGCTCTGGCCGTCGAAGAAGGCCGAGTTCGACGCCGCCGCCAATGCCATCTTGTCGAATGAGGAGCGGCCATGAAGCCCGAGCTCGACCCGGTCAGCGGCCGCTCCACTACCGGCCACGAGTGGAACGGCATCACCGAACTCGACACGCCGGTGCCGAAGGCGGTGTGGTTCTTTTTGATCACGACTTTTCTCTTCAGCGTCGGCTACTGGCTCTTCATGCCGGCCTGGCCGCTCGGGACGACCTATACGAAGGGCTTGCTGGGCGATGACGAGAGGGCGAACCTGACGGCGGCCATCAAGGCGGCGACGGATGAGCGCGGTGCCTGGACAAGGATTGTGGCCGAGCGCGAGCCGGTCGCGATCATGGCCGACGGTGATCTCATGGCAAAGGTTAGGGAGAGCGGCAGAACGCTCTTCGGGAACAATTGCGCGATGTGCCATGGCCGGGAGGCCGTCGGTGGTCCTGGTTTTCCGAGTCTTGTACGCGGAACAACCCTGTGGGGCGACACACCTGAGGCTTTCGCTGAAACGATCCGCGTTGGCATCAATTCAGGCCATACCGATAGCCGGACGTCGCAGATGCTGGCGTTTGGGAGGGACGGCATTCTCACCCGGCAGCAGATAGACCCGCTCGTCGCCTATGTGCGGGGCTTGGCTCAGCAGGGTTCTACTACCGGGAAGCAGCTTGATGAGGGCAGGCAGCTCTTCGCGGCGAATTGCGTCGCCTGCCATGGCGAGGGCGGCGAGGGCAACCGCTCCCTGGGAGCGCCAGATCTGAGCGACGGTACCTGGCTCTACGGTGGCGACGACGCCTCCGTACTGCAGAGTATCTGGCACGGCCGGCAGGGGCACATGCCGAGTTGGGACGGCAGGCTTTCCGCCTGGGAACGCAAGCTCCTTGCGATCTACCTGGTCGATTTGAGAGGAAATCCGCGATGAGGCGCCTCCTAAGTGGGCCGACCGGCAGAGGACTTGCCGTCTGCGCCGCCGCCGCCTGCGTCATTATGTTCGGCTTTGCCAACTGGGCACTGTTCGCGGCGGCGGAGCGATCCCAATCGGGTTGCGTCGCCCACGCCAAGCTCGGAGCGGAGAGGGGCGGTGGCGGTAGCTTTGCCGCCGCTCGGTCCGTCTGCACGCCGCGCTAACTGCCATTCTGGAAGGAACGCGCCATGACCGCGGATGCCGAAACCGAAACCCGCCTGGCGGCGCCGTCCTTGTCCGGTCCTGCCGGACGGAGCGCCATGGACCCGGCGATCGTCTGGACATGGCTGGCCGCCGGGCGCGCCGATGCCTGCGCCGCGCCGGCCTCGAGCCTGGCCTATGGTGCGCTGGTCTGGCTCGGTTCGATGGTGCTGATCGGGTGCTTGTTCCGACGCGGCTATGATGCCGTGCTGTTTCCGTTGCTGGCGGGCTTCCTGGTCGTCGGCCCGTTCCTCGCCCTCGGGCTGTACGAGAAGAGCCGAAGGCTGGCTGCCAACGCGCCCGTAAGCCTGCTGCACATGGTGTGGGTCAGGCCTTCGTCCGGAGCGCAGATCCTGTTTACCGGAGCCTTGCTTGGCCTACTCATGCTCGCCTGGATGCGCGCGGCGGTCTTGATTTATGCGCTCTTCTTCGGGCTGAGGCCCTTTCCGGGCCTCGACAGGATCCTGCCGATGCTGTTCACCACGCCTGTCGGCTGGGCCATGCTGCTGGTCGGGACCGCCGTCGGCGGCATCTTTGCGGCATTCTCCTTCGCAATCAGCGTCTTCGCGCTGCCGATGCAGTTGACCGAACGGACCGACGCCTTGACAGCCATGGGCACGAGCATGGCGACGGTCTGGCGCAACCTGCCGGTGATGCTGGCCTGGGGGGCGGTCGTGCTCGGGCTGTTCCTCGTGAGCGTCGCCACGGGTCTTCTAGGCTTGATCGTGGTCTTTCCCCTGCTTGGACATGCGACCTGGCATGCCTATCGCGACATGATGGTGGCCGGTCGCCTGCCATGAGCTGCTGCATGCCCTCATCCGCCGCGGCGAGTTGTGCAGCCGACGCCAATGTGGCGGCTGATGAGGAACTGCGTCTCGCCAGCCGACGCCTTCCGGACGGGCTCTGGCAGACCGACATTGCCGTCCCGGCCATCCATTGCGGCGGCTGCATCCGCCGCGTGGAGACGGAACTGGGGAAACTGGACTTGGTACGCCGTGTCCGCGTGAACCTCGCGAGCCGCCGCGCCAGCGTTCTCTGGCAGGACGCTGCGACCCCGCCGCCGCTGCTCCACGCGCTCTCTGCGATCGGTTACGAGGCGCATCTTCACGAAGAGTCCAAGGACACGACCGATCCCGAGAGACGCCGGCTTCTGCGGGCGCTGGCCGTCGCCGCCTTCGCGTCCAGCAACATCATGCTGTTCTCCGTCGGCGTCTGGGCCGGCGCCGACGCTCAGACACGCGATCTGTTTCACGCCCTGTCGGGAGGCGTCGCCCTTCCTACACTGCTCTATTCCGGGAGGATCTTCTTCCTGTCCGCTTGGGCGGCCCTGCGGCATGGCCGAACCAACATGGATGTGCCGATCTCGATCGGCATCATCCTCGCTTTCGCCCTGAGTTTCTACGAAACGCTGACATCCGGGCCGCATGCGTATTTCGACGCGGCGATTTCGTTGGTCTTATTCCTGCTCATCGGCCGGACGCTCGATCACGTCATGCGCGACAAGGCCCGTTCGGCGGTGCTGGGGCTGGCGCGGATCGGCGCGCGCGGGGCGCTGGCGAGCGGGCCGGATGGCGTGGTGCTCTATCGCCCGGTCGCGGAGATTGCACCGGGAATGACCGTTCATCTCGCCGCCGGCGAGCGCGTTCCGGTGGACGGACTCGTCCTGTCCGGCCGTTCGCAACTCGACTGTGCGCTGGTGACGGGCGAGACGATTCCTATCTCGGCTGTGCCGGGCACGCGCCTGAGCGCGGGTACGCTCAACCTGACCGGCCCGATCGACATGCGGGCGACGGCCGCCGCGAAGGATTCGTTCCTCGCGGAGATGACCCGCATGATGGAGGCCGCCGAAGCCGGCCGCGGCACCTATCGTCGGATCGCCGATCGGGCCTCGTCTCTTTACGCGCCGCTGGTCCATGCGGGCGCGGCATTGAGCTTTCTAGGCTGGATTCTCGCGAGCGGCGACCCGCACCATGCGTTGACGGTCGCGATCGCGGTGCTGATCGTGACCTGCCCCTGTGCGCTCGGCCTCGCCGTGCCGATGGTGCAGGTGGTGGCGGCCAAGCGGCTCTTCGAGGCCGGCGTCATGGTGCGAGACGGCGGCGCGCTGGAGCGGCTCGCCGAAGTCGACCGGGCGGTCTTTGACAAGACCGGCACGTTGACGGAGGGGACCATGCGGATCGACGAAACGATGTCGGGGGTTGGCCCGGCGCTCGCGATCGCCGCCGCCATCGCCGTTCACTCAAGCCATCCGTATTCGCGCGCGATTGCCGCCCTGGCCATGGCGGATGCGCCGGCCCTCGCTGCCGGCCAGGTCAGGGAAGAACCCGGCAATGGCTTGGAGGCTGAGATCGACGGGCAGGTCTATCGTCTAGGTCGGGCATCCTGGGCGCTGCCGCGATCCGCAGCCGGGCAGCAAGGTACCATTCTTGCGCGAGACGGGGTGGCGATTGCGCGGTTCCGCTTCGAGCAGCCGCTGCGACGCGGTGCCGTCGCCGCGGTCTCCGCGTTGCGGGAGATGGGTATCGCCGCGGAAATCGTCTCCGGCGATGCGCCGGAACCGGTGGCCGAGGTCGCGGACGCGCTCGCTTTGCCAGCCTGCGCGGACGTGACGCCGGCGGGCAAGACGCAACGGATCGCCGCATTGCGCGCGGCGGGCTACAAGGTCGTCATGATCGGGGACGGCCTCAACGATGCCCCCGCGCTGAGTGCGGCGCATGCCTCGATCGCGCCGGCCTCGGCCGCCGAGGTCGGACGCAACGCCGCCGATATCGTCTTTCTACATGACGATCTGGCCGCTGTGCCTTTGGCGCTCGCCACGGCGCGACGGGCGGCGGTGTTGATCCGGCAGAATTTCGTGCTGGCGATCGGCTACAATCTCGTGGCGGTGCCGATTGCGGTGTTCGGCTACCTCACGCCGTTGCTGGCCGCGATCGCGATGTCGTCCTCGTCGCTGATCGTCGTCGTCAATGCCTTGCGCTTCGACGCGCCTTCCTACCGCGGCGCGAAGCAACGTCCGGCCCCGCGCGGGCGCCCAGCCGGTGTCGGCATTGCGAGATGAGCGCGCTCTACCTCATCCCGACCGCGCTCGTCATCGGAGGGATCGGGCTATGGGCGTTCATGTGGTCGCTCGGCAGCGGGCAGTATGAGGATCTGGACGGGGCGGCTGAGCGCATCCTGTTCGAGGATGACGGGCCCGGCTGAGCAGCCCGTCCGATGTCGGTCCTCAGGCGGAAACATTGGCGAAACGGCCGGCGCCATCGCGATTGCCTTTGACCATCCGGCGAACTTCCGCGCGTACGGCGTGATCAGCCGTTGATCGCGCCGCCGGTTCCATTTTCGCAAACTCTTCGCTGCTGATGCAGAGCCGCTTGCGAACGTCCTCCCGAATAGGCTCGGCCGGCGTCTTCGTGGCCTCCTCAAAGAACTCAGCCTTTGCGTCCTTCGACTGCAACTGCGCAGTGAGCGAACCGCTTCTCACCGAGATCTTCGTCGGAAGGTTCACAAAATGCCACCGGGGGACGACACCGTCCTCGCGAACTCCATTGCGCAAGCACTCGCTGCCCGCCGGTCAACCCCTGTCAGAGCGGCTGCGCCGACGAAGCGGAGGCTTTCGCGAGGCGCAAGGCTTTCGGCCCTATGTTGAGGCCGATCTGCAGGCTCTCTGCGATCCTGTGTGCCCGGGAGATGAAAGTCTCGGCCGCGTGGCCCGTGCAGAGCTCGCGTGTCGTCTTCTCGAAGAGAGCCAGCCAGCGCCAGAAGTGTTGAGGATCGAGCAGCATGCCGCGGTGCTTTTCATGCGGGCGGCCGCGATAGCGTCCCGTTAGTAGCACGACGGATTCCCAGAATTCGATCATTTGCGTGAGGTGCTCGTCCCAGCGACCCTCCAGGCGCTCCTCGAACAGAGGGCCGAGAACCTCATCTTCGCGGATGCGCGCGTAGAACAGGTACACCAGGTCGGTGACGAGTGCCCCCGACAAAGTGGTTGGCAAGGCAGGTTTTGACACGGCCATCTCTTCGCTCACTGGTTGACAGGGGGCAATGTAGCGATAAAAGATCTATTTACAATATATCTTTAATGAAATTGTCGCGTGCCCGCAAACGCGCGTCCCTATCAGAACCTTCCAGCCGCACTGACGCGCACGCACGCAACCAACGCTGAAGTTTGGGCGAAGATCGAGATCATCGAGGGGGGCTCGCTGTTACGCCGAGGGCGACCAAGCTCAGGAATTGACGCTGGCACGGCTAAGCCTGATCAGGCCGGAGCAGCCGCATTCGATCGCCATTGACGACGACGCGACGTGTTTCCGGGTCGCATTCTGCGACAGGCTTCCCGGTACGAAGGAGGCAACGCAGGAAGGGGATCGAAGCGGGAGCGGGGAGGGCAGACAATGAGTGCGTGAAACGCCTCTAGTCTCGCGTTGCAGATCGCCGCGACGCTCTGGCTTGGCATGCTCGTCGGCGTCGTCGGATTTGCGACGCTGGGCATGTGGCTGGCGGCCGCGCTGGATGTCGGGCGCCACACCTTCGCTGCCTTCACTGGGTTGAAGGGCTGTTAGTCGTCGTGCTGCTGTTCGCGCCCTGGCGAAGCGGGGCCGGCCTCAGCGCACGGGCAGTGGCGAGGGCGCTGAACGCGATCTTGCTTGTCGAAATGGTTGCCCATGGTAACCGCTGTTCCGACCG
>UCLR01000074.1 GCA_900473415.1 Hyphomicrobiales bacterium | reverse complement strand
GACTTCTTCAACAAAATCGGCCCTTTGCTGACGCTCTGAATGTCAGCTTCCGGGCGATCCATCGAGGTTGGCAAGCCGAACAATCGGAATTGGTCCCTTCCCGCCGACGAAGCAGTTCGCTTCCGGCGACCTAGTACGGCTCGGCCAGAGAGTCCGCAACAATAGCGCGTGCGCACAGCAATTTTTGAGTAAATAAGAATATTAATCGAATGATTTCTAAATGTTAAGCTAGCTACATTATAACTTCACGTGGTATTTAGTATTTTTCAACACTGAATTTCAAATCTTGATTTATATATTAATAATATATATAAGGTTTTATAGATGTATATTAACTAGATACATCGATCACATTATACTAAATACAATACGAATACGTACAAAATGCGCTGGCCTCGCTGAAATCAAGCGACCTGAGTGACAAGCGAGTTAGGTGGCGGGGTTAGGAATTGATGCGTTTTGATTCTTATATTCCTGCAGCTCCCGAAGAGAAACGACAGAGTCCGAATGTCTTATTGACTCAATTTCAATCATGAATGATTATTAACGTAAGGCATGGGGGCTGAATTGGCACCTATCAGGCGCGGTCTTTTTTTTCGACTGGTCTGGGTTGGTGCGATTCTCACCGGCGCCCTAACGCATTCGGCTGAGGGCCTCGCCCAAACAGCGAGCCAGATCACGCCGCCCAGTTTCCGTCCTGACCAGCAGCGCGTCGGCGGGGCTCTGATTTTTTCGGGACGGCCCGGACTGGATGCCCCGGCGGGCGCCGAGCGTTTGTGGATCAGGCTTTCCGGTGTGAACATCGAGGGGGGGCGCGGAGAACTGGCAGCCGCACAGCAGCTGCTGCGCGAGCGGCTCATGCGCGGGCGCGTCCCAGCTTCCGAGCTGTTTTCGGCGGCACGCGAGCTGGAGGCAGCCTATGCGCGGGCAGGCTATGTGCTGACCCGCGTGCTGCTGCCTGCTCAGAACCTGCGCGATGGTGGACAGCTCCGGATCGTAATCGTCTCCGGATATGTCGAGCGAATCGATGCGAGCGCCGTTCCAGAAGCTGTTCGCGCACGCGTCGAGAAACTTCTGGCGCCGTTGATCGCTAAGCGTGAACTCCAGCTTCGTGACATCGAGCGCCAGCTGATGCTTGCAGGGGATACACCCGGTGTCGCCTTGCGCTCGGCCCTGTCGCCTGGGACGGAGCTGGGGGGCGCCATTCTCGTGCTCCAGGCACAGTATCGCCCGGTGTCCGGGACCGTCGGCGTCGACAACACACTCTCAGGCGCGCTCGGCCGTTCGACTCTCTCCGCCGGCATCGACGTCAACAGCGTTTTCGGACTGGGCGAGGCGATCTATCTCCGGGCCGCCGGCCATCCGAGCGGTTCTGACGCGGCAGGTTTCGGCGCGCTCTTCGACCAGTACCCGCGCATGCGCACGCTGTCCGGCGGAACGGTCATTCCACTGGGAACGGATGGCCTCACGCTGAACCTCGAGGCGACCGAGAGCCGCACGACGCCGAAGCCTACAATCGGCTCGCTGCAGACGGCGAGTGTGTTTGACCGGTACTCCGTTCGCCTGCGCTATCCGTGGATACGGTCGCGCGAGCTCACCTTCGCGTCAGAGTTGATCTTCGACGCCGAGGAAGAGCGCGTCGACATTCTGGCCTCTGGCCTCAAGCTGCCAATCTCGCTCGATCGGCTCAGGGTGCTGCGCGCCGCGTCCGACGGCGTGATGCAGCTACCGGGAGGGGGAGTACTTTCGGGACGAGCGATCCTGTCCGCCGGACTCGATGCCTTCGGTGCCCGCACGGCGTCAGACGCCACCCCGCTGCTTCCCCTGTCACGGTTCGGGGCGGATGCCGATTTTCGCAAGGCCGAGGCGCTTCTGTCGGTCGCACAACCGCTGGCGGAACACTTCGGTGTCGCTCTGTTCGCTCGCGGCCAGACCTCGTTCAACCAGGCTCTGCCGCGTGCCGAGCAGCTCGGCATAGCCTCCTTCCAGGAGCTTTCGACCTTCGACGCGGGGACCTTGGGTGGAGACAGCGGCTGGATCGTGCGGGCTGAGGTGAACTCGCCATGGCAAACTGCGATCGTTGGGGTTCCGGTCACCGCCACGCCCTACGCCTTTGCCGCCACCGGAGCACTCTACCTTCAGCGTCCGACCGTCCTCGAACAGGGGACCACGCATGTCTCCTCGATCGGTCTCGGTGTGCGGCTGGCGGCAACGCTAGACCCGGCTTTCTCGCAGGCGTCGCTCGCACTCGAATTCGGCCGGCGATACCGCGACGACCTGCTGCCGAACTCCAATAGATTCACAATGGTAGGATCCATTCGATTTTGATCGTGACGTGAGCCGCCACCTTTCGGATTCTAAGAGGAATCTCGAATGCGACCCAAAAAGCCCACGCTCCTGTTCGCGCTGCTTGCAACCACTTGCCTCGGCCCGCTTCATTTGAGCTTGGCCGGGGAGCTGCCCGCCGGCGCGTCGGTGGTGCATGGCACCGTCGGTATCGCCGCGCCTGGTACGAATACGATGACGATCCAGCAATCGTCAGCCGCCGCAATCGTCAATTGGCAAAGCTTCTCGGTCGGGACCGGCGCGAGCGTCAACATCCAACAACCCTCGGCGTCCTCGGCACTGCTCAATCGGGTCACCGGCGCGACAACCTCGACGATTGCCGGCCAGATCAACGCGAATGGGCAGGTCTATCTCGTCAATCCCAACGGCATCGTGATTACCCCGACCGGCATCGTGCGCGCCGGAGGCGGCTTCGTCGCCTCGACGCTCGGCATCGGCGACGAGGATTTCACGGCGGGCCGGAGGAACTTCGCCGGGACCGGCTCGTCAGCCGCCGTGGTCAATCGGGGCACGATCGAGGTCGGGCGCGGCGGATATGCGGCGCTGCTCGGCGGCTCGGTCGACAATGCCGGTACGATCAGCGTGCCGATGGGGCGGGTCGGACTCGGAGCGGGCGAACGCGCGACACTCGACATCTCCGGGGATGGTTTCCTCCAGGTGGCGGTTCCCTCCGGCTCCGCTGGCGAGAAGGCACTCATCCAGCACAGCGGCCGCATCCGCGCCAATGGCGGGCGGGTCGAGATGCAGGCGGCGACGGCGCGCGAGGTCGCCCGGCAGGCGATCAACCTGACCGGCGTGGTCGAGGCCCGCACCGTCGGCGGGCGCTCGGGTGCCATTATCCTCGGCGGCGGTGCCGGTGGAACCGTTTCGGTCTCCGGCCGCCTGACGGCGAGCGCGACCCGCCAGGCCCGCAGAACAGATACGGCGAGGAGCCGATCCGCCAATGCCGGCAAGGGCGGTGAGATCACGATCACCGGCGACCAAATCAGGCTGACCGGCGCGACGCTGGACGCAAGCGGCCGTAACGGTGGCGGTACGATCAAAGTCGGTGGCGACCTGCAGGGCGGCGGCTCGCTGCCCCATGCGCGCAGGACGATCGTCGACGACAAGACCACAATCACCGCGGATGCGACCGCGGCCGGCAACGGCGGCACAGTGCTACTCTGGTCTGACGAATTCACCGGCTTCGGTGGTCTCATCCGCGCTCGCGGTGGGCCGAACGGTGGCGACGGCGGATTTGCCGAGGTGTCGAGCAAGGGCGTGCTCGGCTACGGCGGACAGACGATCCTGACCGCGGCAAAGGGAAAATTCGGGACCCTGCTGCTCGATCCCTTCGACGTCTATATCGACGCGGGCCCACCGGCCACGGGCTTCACATCGCCTTTCACTCCGACAAGCCTGGATACCATCATCACGGTCGGCACGCTTGAGCAGGCACTCGCGACGGCGGACGTCGTCATTCAGACGACCACGACAGACGGCGGTCAGCCCGGCAACATCACGCTGCGCGCGCCGATCGCTTGGGGTAGTGATAGCACGTTAACGCTGACTGCGGCTGGCAACATCGTCCTGAACGGCACGGTAACCGCCCCCGCGGGTGGGCTCACGCTCAGTGCGCTCGGCACAATCACGCCGCCCGGCACGATCACGGCATCCGAGGCCATCAACGTCGGAACCTTCACCCTCGAAGCGGGCGCATGGGTGCGGTCCGGGGCGCTGCCAGCATTCTCTGCTACAGATTTCCGTCTACAAGGCGGTAGCTTCCTGCGGGTACTTGGCGGCGACGGCTCGGCTGCCGCTCCTTATCAGATCGCTGATGTCTACGGTTTGCAGGGCATCAGTTCAGTTGGCCTCGCGCTCAACTATCTGCTGGCCAACGACATCGACGCGACCGGGACAGCTCTGTGGAACGGCGGCGCCGGGTTCGTCCCGATCGGATGGCCGAATGCCGAAGAGCCGCCGTTTTCCGGGACATTCGATGGTCGAGGTCACACCATCAACGGCCTCTTCATTGACCGTTCCAACAATTCCAACGTCGGCCTTTTCGGCAGCGTAGGCGCGGGCGGGGTTGTGACCAATCTCTCGCTGACGAATGTCGATATCAGCGGAAATTTCTCCGTCGGAGCGGTTGCCGGAGAAAATTCGGGAACGATCTCTCTGGCGACAGTATCTGGAACGGTTTCCGGAGTCATTTTTGACAATGATGGCAGTATCATATCACCAGAAGCGATTGGCGGGTTGGTTGGCGTTAATTTTGGAACCATTTCCCAAAGCTATTCTAGCGGAACAGTGTCCATCGCCGATGAAGGCTTTTACATTGGCGGCTTGGCAGGGCAGAATTTCGGCTCGATCATAAACTCCTATTCAACATCTACGGTGACTTCTGGGGCAGAAACCTCATCGATTGGCGGCCTGGTCGGATATAACGCCGGCACGATCTCAGGGTCATATTCGAGAGCCACGGTGAATGCGGGACCGGACAGCTCCAATATAGGCGGTCTTGTCGGCCTCAATGCTGACAGTGAAGGCGGTATAGGAACGATCACGCAGAGCTATTCCACCGGGGCGGTGACGGCTGGGCCTGGCAGCACCGCGATCGGAGGTCTCGTTGGATCGAACTTCGGCTCGGTGTCGCAGTCCTATTCGACTGGCGCCGTCAGCGGTCCGGACGACTCAACCATCGGGGGGCTTGTCGGCGAAAACGAGGGCTCTGTCACAGCATCGTTCTGGGACGTCGTCTCGAGCGGGCAGGCGCAGGGCATCGGTGCGGATTCGACGGACGCGGCAGCGCCGCGAGGCCTGACGACCACCGAGTTTCAGGATGCCGGCTTTTTTGTGCCGTTGGCCCGCGGACTGGGCTGGAACTTCGAGACTGACTGGGCGCCACCAAGCCCCGGCTTCTATCCGGAGCTCTATGCCATGGCCCCGGTCATCAGGGTCGTGACCAGCGACGCAACCCGGCTCTATGGTGATCCTAACCCATTCTTCCAACCGACCTACATCGGCGGCACAGCGAGTTACGTATTTTCGCCGCCGGGCGATACGCTACCGCCCGGTGATGCGCTCTATTCGCCAGCGACGGCGACGAGTCCGGTGGGGACATATCCGATCCTCGGAACAAATGTGACCAGCGCGTTGGGGGTTACTTACCGACTTGTGGTCACTCAGGCGGACGCCGCGCTGACGCCGAGCCTCGCGGTGACGCCTGCTCCCCTGACGCTGGTGGCGAACAACCTGATCAAGCCATATGGCTCGACCTTCGTATTCGCCGGCACGGAATTTAACGCAATCGGCCTGCGAAACGGCGAGGTGATTGGATCTGCGACGCTGTCCAGCGCGGGCGCTCTCGCCACAGCGCTTTTCGGCTTCTATCCGATCTTCATCGGCGGTGCGGTAGGCGGAACCTTCAACTCGGCCAATTACGCCATCACCTACGTTCCCGGCACGATGGTCGTGGGAGCCGGCACCGTGGCGCTCATCGAGAACACGCTCGCCGGCGTACCTCCCCGCGAACTGCCCGTGACGACCATTAATCTCGTCAATCCAACAGATACCTTCGACCTCCTCGGACCGGGCGGAGGAAGTGGGGGCGTTGGGTCAGGCGGGCCGACGTTGGGTACAGGTCGACCGGGAGAGCTGGAGGCCGCGCGCAGCACGCTCGCTGCAATCGAGCGTTCCGCGAACGAGCTTGAGGCAGAAGTGGCACGCTGCGAGGCGCAAGAAAAGGTTGCCAGCAATTACAAGAACTGCGTCGGCAGCGCCCTGGAGCAATTCTCCAATGCACTCGATTCGAAGACTCTGACGCTTCCTGGACCAATGCGGGGCGTCTCTGCCATCATTCGCCGGGCGGCACAGCAGGTGCGGGCCGCCCGCACGATGCAGGAGGCGCGCGCGGCGGTTGGCGCGGCCCTCACAGAGGTTCGAAAGGCGATCGCCCTTATCCGAGCAGACGATCCCGCAATTGGCCGGTTGCAGTTGCAGCAGGCTAATCGCATCGTGTCTGCTCTTGGCTCGGTTCAGACCAGGTTCGCACGAGCAACCGGCTTGTGACCTCGTAGCATCGCGCCATGCCCGAGCATGACAGGGTGTCGTTGTGAACCTTCGAGACTATGACATCTCGCTTGAATGGGCGTGCGGTCCTCGCCTGCGAGTTTGGTTCGGCCGTCGCTTTTGGCTCGGCCTTCTGTCCATTGTGCTTGTGACGGTATCGACGAATGTCTCGGCGCAGGCAGAGCGGCGCGTCGCTCTCGTCATGGGACTTAGTGCCTATCGTGGTCTGCAGGAGCTGACCAATCCCCGAAACGACGCCGCCGACATCGCCGAGGCCTTAAGGCAGCGGGGATTCGAGGTCCTTCATGGCGAGGATCTCGGGTTGTCGGCCATGCGTGATCTCTTTTCACGTTTCACAGCTCTCGCCCGCGATGCGGACGTCTCGCTGTTTTACTACGCTGGGCATGGCTTCCAGATCGACTCCCAAAATTATCTGGTCCCGGTCGACGCAGAGGTTCGGGACCCTACCAAACTGATGCAGTCCATCGTGAGCCTCCAATCGGTCTTGGCTGGGCAGGAAAACGCGCGCGGCATCCATCTCATCTTCCTCGATGCTTGCCGAAACAACCCACTGCCTCAGGGCACGGCCGGAGGCGGCGGAGCTCTGCCGAACGGGCTTGCCCGCGTCGGCAATGCCGCCAATTTCCTGTTCTCCTTCGCAACTCAACCGGACAACGTCGCCTATGACGGCGCGGGTCGTAACAGCCCTTTCGCGACGGCACTGCTGAGTCATATCGGGACGCGCGGGCAAGACGTTGCGTCGATGATGATCAAGGTGCGACGTGACGTGATCGCCGCCACCGGCGGGCAGCAGATACCCTGGGAGAATTCTTCCCTGACCCGCCAGTTCGCCTTTAGGCCGGGCACGCCCGAAGCCGCATCGCCCGAGGTGCAGCTCTGGCAGCTCGGGATCGTGCTGCGCGATCCGGCCCTTCTGAAGCTCTATGTGGATCGCTTCCCGACGGGAGCGCATGTCAGCGAGGCGCGGTCCTATCTCGACCCAACCAAGCTCGCAGCCCTTGAGGGCACAAGCGTCCGAAGTGCAGACGCGGTCGGTGACGACGCCTTGTGGGATGTGGTCGCCAGAATGCGCATGCGGGCCTTGACCGAGTTCTATCTGCAGCGCTTTCCGGCCGGCAAGCACGGAGATGCCGCGAGAAAGCTCCTAGGAACTCTCCCGAGCGCGGACAGCGCTGATCTCCCACCTGAAGTGCTTTGCGAACGGCTCGCAACACACCCCCGAGACGCTACGGCCAACTTCGACGGGGTCCCTCTCGAAAACCTCGTCCGCGACGTCGATCGGGCGATCGTCGCCTGTCGCCACGCGATGGTGATCCACCCACTGAAGGCGAACTACGAGGCGCTGCTCGCGCGTGCATTATGGGCTGCCAATCAGCGCGGAGAGGCCCTCCAGCTTTACCGATCGGCTGCGGAGAGCGGCAATCTGCGGGCAATGGTGAGCCTAGGCCTGATCCTAGAAACCGGAGATGGCGTTCCGAGGGACGTTCGCGGAGCGTATGCCCTGTATGAGCGGGCCGCCGCCGCCGGAAGCCCTGACGGTGCAATCAACTTGGCCGTAGCGCTGATGCAGGGAGGAACCTTGCCGGTAGACGTGCCGCGCGCGATCGGACTGCTGACGACGGCCTCCCGCCAGGGCTCTGCGATCGCAACCTTCAATCTTGGTGTGCTGGCGGAACAGAACGTCGGCGGCACGCAGGATCAGGCGCTGGGCTATTTCCGCAAGTCAGTGGAACTCGGTGATGTAAGGGGTTACCGGGCGGCGGCGGTCCTGCTCGATGAAGGGCGCGGGATCCGCAAGGACCCCGACGGAGCGGCAGAAGCTCTTCTGCGGGCCGTTGCCTCGGATTCCGGTGATGCGCTCGCTGAATTGACGAAGGCCACGAAGACCTGGTCCCCCGAAACGATCCGCGCATTGCAGCAGCGTCTGCAGCGTGAGGGATATCTGTCCGGAGCAATCGATGGCCGATCCGGCCCCAAGCTCAATATCCCGCTGCAGCGATGGCGGCAGACAGGAAGTTATGGTCATGCACCTAGACAATAAAGCAGCTTAACATCTAATTTCGAAACTATACCTCAAAATACGAAATCATAAGCACAATTACAACAGAATGACCGATCAATAGTTATTGTTGGACGAATTACATATTAGATAATATTGATTTATGACACGCATAACTCATTAAAATAGCATAGACAGAGACCGGCATACGGCCAACAATTTATCGGGCCTTCATGATGGAATACATTTAGCGGCCTAATTTAAACGAATGACACCACTCCTATGATTAAGAGGCTCGACATGCTTTATATTGTAGATGGCACTGGAAAATTGGAAACAGAGCTTTATAAAAGAAATATGAAAGGAGGGTTTTGTAAGAAAATTGAACACATGTTCCATGTGAAATATTTTCGCTGACCGACTCGCAACGATTGGACTATAAGCACCCAAGGCATTTCCGAGGACGTTTTCAAGTTTATTACTATACAAAATAGAGCATCACTGGGAAAGCAACCGCTATTCTTGGCAGGCCATAGCCGGGGCGGATCTGCAGTGATACGTGTAAGCCAAGCCCTGAAGAAAATTGGCCACCACGTCGACGCAATGTTTCTTTTTGACGCGGTCGATCGCACCGGGCTTCTGACAAAAAGCGTCCAGTATATTCCTGATAATGTTCGTGTAGTTTATCACGCTATGCGGAATACGAAAATTGCAAACTACTTTAAGTGTGGCGCGCGGAAAGCGGAAGATGACTATCGTTCGCGCCCATTGATGACGTGATATCCTATAAACTCGACTTTTAGAGGAGAAAAAATTGTGACGCCGCGCGAGAGAAGATGATTCTCCACAAGCGATACGATGATGCGATGAAGTTCAGGATGAGGGCAGGCTTTGGGTCCTTCGAGCACGAAGGACCCAGTATACCGTTCGGAAACTGCGGAACAGCGCCGGAGGACGAAAAGGCTACCGAATGGGAGCCCAAAGACGGTTTAAGATTTCTGGGTAGCCATGGAGCTATGGGCGGCTCGCCAATCGGCTTCCAAGATAGGGCTTGGGACGACGAGGGCCGTGATAAGTTTAGGGCTATTGCGCAAGCTGATATGGCGGCGATGGCCAGCGCATGGGACTTTATGTCAAAAGCTTTTGAGAGACATAAGGTTAAACTACACGAAAAGCCAAGATAAATGCCTCCTGACCGTATTCAATCTATATCATCGTCACTTAAAATCTGATTTTAGTTTGCGATAAAATGTCATTGCATATATATTATCGCATATATAAATAGAAGAATTTCAACAGTAATTAATATTGCATTATTTGTTACGTAATACTAATTCTCTGACCTCATAAATCTTAAGACGATCGAACATTTGATCTGGTTTTACGTCGCACGGCTAACGTCTGGCGCGGCTTTTGCTAGGCTCGACCGCCCTACCCTGCTTAGTTAATTCGATACCTATGGCTATTCACCAATTTCCGGTCACACGCACGCAACGGCGGGTGATATAGACATAACGACTTGAACAGATCGCCGTCGGCTCTCGGTCGTTGACTGAATTAAACTGTTTGATTGAAGTCCTGTCGGCTATAAGACATCGATTCTTATGGATTATGATGTTCAGCATACACCCGGATTAGGCGCCAAGCACGGGATATTGACTAACTCAATACAAGGGGCCGCTGCTTCAACTCACCGCAACTATGATGATAATTTCTGCATATAATATCTCATTTGGCCCATGATCTAGCCAAAAAATAGCGAACCCGCCGTTTCAGAGCAGACTCTGATGCTGCCGCGCTTAGCGCTAGTGCAGGTCCCGAGATTCGCTAGAAGGACCTCCGGTACTGACTCAAGCAGATCCGGGGCCGTCGATTATGGATGTCCGCTTCCAGGCGGACAGCCAGAGTCCGCTCTTGGCGCTACGCCGCCTCGAGGCTTCCACGCGCGCCTAACCACGGGGGTGGCTTTCAGACACCGCGCTCCCCACCGGTCAGACGCGCAACAATGTCTTGATCGCGCGCCGCTCATCCATCGCCCGGTAGCCTTCCGCGACGTCTGCGAGCGGCAGTTCGAGGTCGAAGACCTTGCCTGGATTGATCTTGCGGCTCAACACGAGGTCCATCAGATGCGGCAGGAAGCGGCGCACAGGTGCCGGACCGCCGAGCAATCCGACCTGTGTGAAGAAGAGCTTCTGCCCGTCGAATTCGACGCCGTGCGGGACGCCGACATAGCCGATCGTCGAACCCGGACGCGCGCAGGCGAGCGCCTGTGCCATCGACTCCTTGGTCCCGACGCATTCGAGGACGGAATCCGCCCCGATGCGGTTTGTCAGATCCTTGACCCTGGCCACGCCGTCGTCGCCGCGTTCGGCCACGATGTCGGTCGCGCCATATTCCAGCGCTAGATCCTGTCGGGTCTTGTGGCGGCTCATGGCGATGATTCTTGCGGCGCCCATCTGCTTGGCAGCGAGTACCCCCATCAGCCCCACGGCCCCGTCTCCTACGACGACGACCGTCGAGCCGGGCTGCACACGCCCGGCGTCTGCCGCATACCAGCCCGTGCCCAGAACGTCGGAGGTGGCGAGCAGGCTCGGAATCAGATCGGCAGACGGCAGTTCGGGCGTGGCGACCAGCGTGCCGTCGGCGAGCGGAACGCGCGCCAACGTCGCCTGAGCACCGGTCATGAACTCGCGCTTTTCGCATGATGACTGGAAGCCGAAACGGCAATGCGGGCAGGTGTTGTCGGACAGACAAAAGGAGCCGACCACGAACTCCCCCGGCTTGACGCTCCTCACCGCGCTGCCGACCTCGACCACCACGCCGCAATATTCGTGGCCCATATTCATCGGCTGGCTGACATCGTTCAGTCCGCGATAGGGCCAGAGGTCCGACCCGCAGATGCAGGTGGCGGCAAGGCGGATGATGGCGTCTGTCGGATGGAGGATCGTCGGCTCGGCAACCTCCTCGCAACGGATGTCGCCCGGGCCATGGAGTATCGTTCCCAACATGATTTCTCTCCTGATCGTTCGGACCGGCCACGCTCGGCCGGACATTGGCGTGGTGCTGAGGCTGGCCCATGCGCCGACCCGGCCAGCCGGTCATTTCGGAGCGAGTTCGCCGAACCAGTAGGAAGCGGTGACGCCTCCATCCATGAGGAAATCGCTGCCGGTGATGAAGGCGCCGTCCGGCCCCATGAGGAGCGCCCCGACATGGCCCACCTCGTCCGGCGTGGCAGCTCGGCCGACCGGGCTGAGTTCGATCATGCGCCGGTAGCCTTCGCCGCGTGGGCCAGTCAGCTCGTCCTTGGCCAGCGGTGTGATGACGATGCCGGGGCTGATCGTGTTGACTCTGGCGCCGCGCTTGCCCCAGCGCACGGCTTCCACCATCACCCGCAGCGCGTTGCCCCGCTTCGAAAGCTGATAGGCGTGGAGCGAATCCTTGACCTGATCCGGCTGGAGCATCGGCAACGCCAGCAATGCATCTGCGGGCGTCGTCGCCAGCGCAGCATTCTGCTCGGCTGTCAGGGCACCGAGGCGATGACCGGACTGGGATGCGATGACGACGCCGGAGCCGCCAGAGGCGATGACGCCGCCGAACGCTTCCAACACAAATGCCGTGCCCAGGAGATCGACCTGGAGGATCGTCTGAGGCGATGCCTGCGACGGTGACACGCCGGCGGCGTGGATGACACCGGTGACGTCGCCAATCGCGGTTGCCGCTTCGACGAGCGCATGGACCGACTGACGCGACGAGACATCGACCGTCGTGGTGCTGACGTCGAATCCCGCATTGCTCAGCACTTCAGCCGCGGCATCCGCGTTGTCCTTGCGCAGATCGGCCAGCAGGACATGCTTGCCCGCGCTGACCCGCCGCGCGATAGCTTGGCCTATCGAGCCGGCCCCGATCACGACGATGACGTCACGCATCGCCAGCCTCATCGAAAACCTTGCGCAGGATCGGGATCGCGGAATTCGCGGCCGGCCAGCCGCCGTAGAAGGCGAGGTGCGTCACCAGTTCCGTCAGCTCCTCGCGCGTCACGCCGTTGTCGAGCGCGCGACGGACATGACCGGGAAGCTCGTTCGTGCGGTAGAGGGCGACCAGGCTCGCCACCGTAATGAGGCTGCGATCGCGCTTGGACAGCCCCGGCCGCTCCCACACCTCGCCGAACAGCACGCGATCGCTGAGATCGGCAAGAGCGGGGGAGATGTCGCCATAGGCCTTCTGCGCAGGGCTCTGTTCGGCGGCCATCACTTCGCCCCCCGTCCGTACTGCTCGTCTGTCACCTTCTCCATCCACGATACGGCGGAGCCGCCCTTCATCTCGGCGATGGCGACATGCGACATGGCGCAGCCGGGGGCCGCCCCGTGCCAATGCTTCTCGTCAGGGGCGAACCAGACGATGTCACCGGGCCGGATCTCTTCGATCGGGCCACCATCGCGCTGCACGCGGCCGAGCCCCGAAACCACCAGCAACGTCTGGCCAACCGGATGAGTGTGCCATGCTGTCCGTGCGGCCGGTTCGAATGTCACAGTCGCCGCGCTCAATGCACCGCTACCGTTGAAAGGGGCATCGATCCTCACCGCTCCCGTGAAATAGGCCTCTGGGCCTTTGGCGGACGGCTGCGAGCCGCTGCGCTTGATCTCCATTTTGCTGTCCTCTTCGCATCCTTCGCCGAGGCTCGGGCGCATCTCCACATGTTCGGGGGAAACTTATCGCAGCGACATTGTTCGGATTAGAGCCTACAACCTGCATGAAGCCATATCTGGAATTCATGAATGCGGTGCGAGGAGCTGGTCGATCTCAATGCTTTCCTGACGGTGGCCGAGGAGCAGAGCTTCACCCGTGCGGCGGCGAAGCTCGGAACCTCGCAATCGTCGTTGAGCCACACCATCCGGCGTCTGGAGACGAAGCTTGGCGTGCGCCTGCTGACACGGACCACAAGGAGCGTCGCACCGACCGAGGCCGGCGAGCGACTGCTCGGGACGCTGCGCCCGGCCCTGGGTAGCATCGGCGCGGAACTGGCTTCGCTCAGCGAACTCCGCGAGAAGCCGGCTGGAACCATTCGCATCACGACATCCGAACACGCCGCCAGAACTGTCTTATGGCCGGTGTTGAAGACATTCCTGCCCGACTATCCGGACATCCATGTCGAACTCAGCCTCGATTCCAGCCTGACCGACATCGTCACCGAGCGCTTCGATGCCGGTGTGCGGCTCGGTGAAGCGCTTGCCAAGGACATGGTTGCGGTCCGCGTCGGTCCGGATCTGCGCATGGCGGTCGTGGGCTCATCCGAATATCTTGCGACGCGTCCCGTCCCGCGTACGCCGCATGATCTCGCGGCTCACAAGTGCATCAACCTGCGTCTGCTCAGCGGCGGTGGATTCTATGCCTGGGAACTGGAAAAGGATGAACGAGAAGTCCGCGTTCGGGTCGACGGCCAACTTGCCTTCAACAACGTCAACATGATCGTGAGCGCGGCCGAGGCTGGCTTTGGGCTCGGCTTCGTGATGGAAGACCAGGTCGGCACCCAACTCGCCAATGGCAGCCTCGTGCGCGTAATGCAGGAGTGGTGCCCGCCGTTTCCCGGCTACCACCTCTACTATCCAAGCCGCCGTCAGCCGTCGGCCGCGTTCGGCTTGCTCGTTGAGGCACTGCGGTATCGGCCCTTCGCCGGCACATCACGCCAGCCACGCCTGGCGCCATAGGTCCGATCCGAGGAAGCTTGGCCGGCCACTCGCACCATCTCCATGTTGTCCCTGGATGACCGAGATTGGTCGATTCCGGCTCTGATGCCGCTGAGTAGAGGAGCCCGCTTTCGAGCGGCGACCCAAATTCCGCTTATGGCGTGGATCAGCCCGTTCTTAGGCAGCAATGAATGGAATGCGGTGAGTCGTTGCCGGCGAGTGTAGGCCACGAGGATAAGGAGTTATAATTCGACTGATCTCATAAGGTGGCCTAATTAATGGCGCAGCCAGACTTCAACGACCTCGCCGCCTTTGCCATGGTCGCAAAGGAGCGCAGCTTCACCAAGGCCGGTGCCAAGCTGGGCGTGTCGCAGTCCGCACTCAGCCAGACCATCAAGGCTCTCGAGGAACGCCTCAAGCTTAGACTTCTGACGCGTACGACCAGAAGTGTCGCTCCCACCGAAGCCGGCTTGCGGCTGCTCGAGGCCGTCGCGCCGCGCTTCGACGAGATCGAAGCGGAGATCGCAGCGCTTGGCGAACTGCGAGGCAAGCCGGCCGGGACGATCCGCATCACCGCTGGCGAACATGCCGCGATTGCGGCTTTGCAACCAGCGCTTCGCCGCTTGCTGCCGGATCATCCCGATATCAGGGTCGAGATCATCGTCGACTATAGCCTCGTCGACATCGTGGCGGCGGGCTATGACGCGGGGGTGCGTCTGGGTGAACAGGTCGCAAAGAACATGATTGCCGTCCGGATCGGCCCCGAGATGCGCATGGCCGTGGTCGGATCGCCAGCCTATTTCAAGCGCTACGGCATTCCGGAAACGCCGCAGGACTTGACCGCTCACAACTGCATCGCGTCTCGCCTTCCCACCTATGGCGGGCTGTTTCCCTGGGGCCTCGAAAAGGATGGACGCGAGGTCAAGGTCCGTGGCGAGGGGCAACTTGTGTTCAACAGCCTCGCGCTTCGCCTGAATTCAGCGCTCGACGGGCTCGGCCTTGCCTATCTGCCGGAGGACCAAGCGGTCCCGCATATCCGCACGGGAAAGCTGATACGCGTGCTCGAGGACTGGTGCCCGCCTTTCCCCGGCTATCACCTCTACTATCCCAGCAGGCGGCATTCCTCCTCGGCTCTCTCCCTGCTTGTCGATGTCCTGCGCTACCGGGGCTGACGCTGCCAGAAGCGGATAGCCTCTCCGAGCCAGCCCTCTGCACTGGTGCCGATGCCCGGACCGGGGCGATGATCGCGAATGGTGCGCCGGGGCGTCCGCGATAGAAGGACAGACCGGCATGCGCCTTGTCGGGTTCCGCCTTCCGCTCGGCATCACTGTAGAGCTCGTAGTGAATCTGATGGCCCGCAGCCGCGTCCGCAACAAGTCGATTCAGGGCAGCGACGGTCGAGGGGATGTCGATGTTGGTGTGGTAGGGGAGCAAGGTGCCGATATCCGACAGTCTGGCCTGCTCATCGACGTCGCGATCGTCCCAGGGCAACAGGCGTCGCCCGAACCCTTTAAAGGCCGGATGGCGCAGCAGTTCGCCCAATGTGCTCTCAGGCGTCAGCGGAGCGCAGGATACGGAGCTTGTTCCCTTCGACGGCGTTCCTGCCGCCCCGCGCCCCGAGGCGGAGCATAGCGCCGCGGCGGCGAGCCATTCACGCCGTGATAGACGCGCGCTCATGGCGAGACGATCTCCGGCATCGGCCGAGCAGTGTCGTGGCCTCGGCGACGACCGCGGCGGGCGACCTCAATCAGCTTCATCGCGTAGTAAGTCCCCGACATGACGAGCCCGGCTATGGCGCCGATGTGGACGAAGAAGCCTGCGACGGACTCTTCGAAGTTCCACCAGTCCAGGCTCATCTGCATCGTTAGCTTCATGCCAAGCCCCAGAACGAGGCAGCTCCAGACCCCGTAGGTGGCGATCGCAGCCGTGGTCGCGCGCAGAACCCAGGTCCTAACGACACTGGCCCGGTGGGTGCCGAAGCCAATCCTGGCGAGACCCATCAGCATCGGCCAGCGAAGGCCGAGATGCACCGCCACGATGACCAGAACCCAGTAGGCGGCGACGGTATGGATCTGGCGCACGATGAACCCACCCCAGGGCGGCAGGACGGATGCGAGCGCATTCGAGATCAGGACGCTGGTCACGAGCAGCGCCAGCATGGCAACCAGGAGCCCACCGGTGACGAGGACGTTGAAAAGGTTGCGGGGTTCGCGCCGAGTCCTCGGGAGATTGCCGTACCAACGATGATTGAACAGGTTATGCGCAATCAGGAGGACGAACATCGCCGTGCCGGCAATCTCATGCGTGACATTGCCCAGCCACCAGTAGGAGAGGCCGAACACGAGCAGGACGGCCGCGAGACCGTCCAGCCAGAGGCGAAGGGCGAAGACCCGGCTCATCGTCAGGCCTACTCGACCGGCGTGCCGTTGAAGCGGGGAATCCGATAGGCGGTGTAGAGATAGTCGCTGCTCGCCTGGCTGCCGTGGCAGCTCGCGCAGCGCGCCGTGTTCTCGGCCGTGTTGATCTTTCCGTCCGGCCAGAACCACTGATACTGCCAGTCACCGGTCCGGCGGCGCTCATCATAATCGGCGCCCCAGCCTTCGCCCTTTTCCATGACGAAGTAGCGGAACAGCTTGCCGTCGCGGTAATCGACCAGCACGAAATGCGTGCCGCTGGGGATTGGTTGCTTGTTCTTGACGGCCTCCAGCGCTTGCGGCGTCGTCATGATGTGCTCGGTGACGTTGCCGCGGCGCACAGTGGTGTAGTGGACCAGCTTGTCGAGGTCGGGCAGCGTCGCGCGGGTGGCTTCGGCGTGCACCCGCCAGCCGGCGCCGAGGACGACGGTCATCGCGACGGCTGCCAGGGCCGCTTGGGTAGCAAACTTCATCTACGGTCCTCAGCGGCCATATTGCTGTTCGGAGACATGCTCCATCCAGTCGACGGTCTTGCCATCGAGGGATTCGGAGATGGCGATATGCGTCATCGCGGAAGCCGGAGAGGCGCCATGCCAATGCTTCACGCCCGGCGGAATCCAAACGATGTCGCCGGGCCGGATCTCCTGGGTCTCACCGCCCCAGTGCTGCACGCGGCCGACACCCTGCGTGACCATCAGCGTCTGGCCGAGCGGGTGGGTGTGCCAGGCGGTACGGGCGCCCGCCTCGAAGCTGACCGTGCCGCCACCGATGCGGGCTGGCGGCGTGCCCTGGAAGCGGCCCGTCACCTCGACCTTGCCGGTGAAGTTCTGGGCCGGGCCGGCGGTGGGCTTCTGCGCGCCGGCGCGCTGAACTACGACCTCTTGTTTGCTTTGGGCGAGCGCCGCCCCGAAGGGCAGCACCATCGCGGCGAAGATTAGAGCAGGAGCGAGCATGCCGTCACTTACTTCTGCTTGAAGACTTCGCGGGCCACGCCGATCGCCGCGATCGCGTTCGGCCAGCCGGCATAGAAAGCGAGTTGCGTGATCGCCTCCACGATCTCCTCTTCCTTCACGCCGTTCGTGCGCGCCAGCGTCATATGCGAACGAAGTTGCTCGGGCCGATTCAGCGCGATCAGGGCGGCAACCGTGATCAGGCTGCGGTCGCGCTTGGCCAGTCCCGGCCGCTCCCAGATGTCGCCAAACAGCACGTTGTCGGTGAGCTCAGCCATCTTTGGGGCGATGTCCCCCATGAGTTGCTGCGCTCGTGACGGCGGCTTCGCCGTCGCCGGCTGGGCCGGAGCGGCCCCCTGTGATTGGGCAGAAGCCGGAATGGCAGTGGCCCCGAGCAACGCGGCAGCGACGGAGACGCTTCGGATCTTTAGCATGGTTGACCTCGGTTGGATTGGGAGAGAGCTCAGGTTCGACCGGAGACGAGCGTCCGGGCGAAGAACGGGGTCAGCTTGGCCATGGCGGCATCGACGTATTTCGGCACCCAGTAGGTCTCGATATGCGTCGCGCCCTCGATCTCGAACAGTTCCTTGTCCTTGGTGCCGGTCGCCTTCGGGAAGGCCTCCTTGGTCATGTAGAGGCTATCGGCCTTACTGCCGGCGATCATCAGCAGTGGCTGGTCGATCAGTTCGATCTGGTCGGTCGCATCCCAGCGCATCAGGTCCAGCAGGCTGCTGGTGGTGTACTTGAATGTCGAGTTCGGGTGAGCGTGGGTCTTCCAGTAGTACTCGTAGCCCTGTCGGTACATCGCGAAGGGGAGCTTCGCGATCTGCTCGCCCGTCAGATTGGCGTCGCCCGAATAGAGGATCTCGCCACCAGCGACCTCCTGCGCACGCGCCTGGGAGACCTGCCGCAGGCGGTCCTGGATGGTGTTCAACTGCGAATCCGCGAAGCCATTGCGGCGAACGCGCCCGGAGTTGAACATGCTGAGCGTCGCGATCGACTTGAACCGCTTGTCGACCTTCGCCGCCGAAAGCGAATAGCCGCCTCCGCCGCAGATGCCGAGCAGCCCGGCGCGCGCGGCGTCGACACCCGGATAGCGGGTGATGTAGTCCGCCATGCCGTGGATGTCCTCTACGCGGTTCTGGGGCTTATCCACGCTGCGTGGCTGGCCGCCGCTGCCGCCCTGATGGGCTGAATCCGCCGTGATCGAGATGTAGCCCTCGCCCGCCAGTCGCTGGGCATAGAGGCCCGCGACCTGCTCCTTCACGCCACCATTGGGATGGGCGACGACGATGGCGGGATAGGTCCTGCCGGCGCTGTAGCCAGGCGGGGTGTAGACGTTGGCGACGATGTCCTGGCCACCCAGCTTGTAGGTCACGGGGTGGATATTGACCTTGCCGATCTCGTTGCCGGTGATCGCGCCCTGATAGACTAGGCCGAAGGGGTTCTTCCGGCTATCGGCGGCGCCGGCTTCCCCTGCTGCAATGCCAATGGATGCGGTGGCCGCGGCCGTCTTCAGGACGGTTCGACGAGTCATCATGGTCTTCCTTTCGAATACAGTGCCTTGGAGGCCGGGCGCGGGGGCGCCGCCAGCGTCAGTCGAGCTTCTTCTCGGCGAGGAACTTCGAGACCAGGTCGGCGATCTCGACATTGTTCAGGTCGGAAAATGGGAAGTGCGTGTTGCCGCGGATTCCGATCTCAGGGAGGTGCACGAGGCGTGCATCACCGCCGTGCCTGTTGACCGCCGCGACCCAGAGCTTCGCCATCGCCAGCCGCACGCGCCAGTTGTCTTGCCCACGCTCCGTGGTTGGCTCGACCGGAAAATTGTCGCCGTAATAGATGACGATCGGGATCCGGGTCAGCTTCTGGAAATCCGCCGAAGGCACCGCCTCGGGCGACAAGGTCCCGGCAGCGCTCGGCATGGCCGGGGGCAGTTCGCCCTCCGGGAAGATGAAGCCGCTGCCCGGCTCGAAAGCGACGA
This sequence comes from Hyphomicrobiales bacterium, assembly GCA_900473415.1. GTDB lineage: Bacteria > Pseudomonadota > Alphaproteobacteria > Rhizobiales > Beijerinckiaceae > Allobosea. The sequence continues at coordinate 1,705 of UCLR01000074.1, read as the reverse complement.
TCGCCTTGACGTTGGCGTTCTTGATCGCCGTCAGCCAGCCCGGCTCACCGCCTTGGGAATGCGTGAACAAGATCGCCGGACCGATCTTGGCGAACAGCGCTGCCATCGCGTTGGAAATGACGCCGGCATCGTATGGCCCGGTATTCGGCGTGACCGAGCGGAAGAACTGGTCCAGCGTTTCGGGCTTGCGGTCGAACTGGACGTTATCGAAGAAATTCGGCCATTTGCCGAGCCGGAACTGATCGAAGAAGAGCTGGTCATAGGGGGTGGGTTCGATCGTCGTCCCGACCGTACTGTTACCGGCGCGCCCGCGACGCGGCTGATCGACGAGATAAACCGGGAACCCGCGGCGCAGGAACAGGGTCTGGAAGCCCTCACGCCCGTCCGAGGTCGTCTCCCAGCTTCGCGCCGACTGGAAGGCGCCGTGCAACATGACGATCGGCAGCACCTTGGGACTCTGAGGAACCTGATAGAAGACATAGAGATGGTCGCCATGCAGGCTTTGCCCTTCGGCTGTGGGCTTGTTGTTATTGAAGGTCCCCGGGGTTTTCACCACCGTCCCGCCGACAGCGAAACTGCCCTGTCTCTGGATCGTCAGAAGGCCGGGCTTGGCAGCCTCTTGCGCGCACGCCGGTGTTGAGCCCATCAAGCCCCCCGCGAGAAGGAAGGGAGCAATAAGGATCTTGGTGTCGATGGCAGGCATTCGCCCCTCGTTCGCTGCATCAGCTCGTGAGGAACTTAGTCACCTCGCCACTCTTCGATTAGCTATCTAAATCCAATAGGTCTGATAAGCCTGCCTAATTAATGCGGTGGCGGTCGTTGCGCTCCTCAGGTCCGCTTTTGGGCACGGAGGCAATGTCTGCAATTGGCGCTAGCGAGACAAATCGTTGCTTGCCTCTTGTTTAGCCTAGATGGGGGGAGCCCATCCCAGTCTACCGAGACAGGTGCCGCTTTCGGAGTTCGTGGCGACGCACACCACCGTCAGCCGCAAATTGCACGTCGAAGCGCCTTCGCGCGGTCGCCATCCTCCAGAATCCGAATTCGTTTCACATCGAATTCGGAGCAGCGTATAAATCGCCTGAGCCATTGGCCGCCGAGCCGGTGAAATATTGCCTGCGGCGCAATCTCCTGAATACTACCGCCAGTCGCTCACATATACACCCGACCGACCAAGAACTATAGTTGTCTTTTGGCAGATCAGATCAAGATCTGAGCATGAAAGATTGCTTGCTGCGTTCACCAGATTGTCTTCGTCCATCAGATCTTAGATCAAGACAAGGTTGGAGATGACAATGGCACCTCGAAACGAGATGGGTGGCTTTGCGCGTTTCACGAACCACTTCCGGTACGCGCTTTCTGGTTGGCACGAACGAACCCGGGTGGTCCTGCTCGGCGCCACGGCGCTCATCGGCGCCACGGCACTGACGCCAGCCGAAGGGCAGACGCCGACTCCACCCCCGACACAGTCTCGACCCAACATCCTTTTCATCATGGGCGACGACATCGGCTTGATGCAGCCGAGTATCTACCATCGCGGCCTGATGGTCGGAGAAACACCAAACATAGATCGCATCGGCAGCGAAGGCGCACTCTTCACGCATTACTACGCCGAACAGAGCTGCACGGCCGGCCGCAACGCCTTCTTCACCGGCATGCATCCACTGCGGACGGGGATGATACCGCCGCAATTACCGGGCAGTCCGTC
>UCLR01000075.1 GCA_900473415.1 Hyphomicrobiales bacterium | reverse complement strand
ATCCAGCCCCCGCAACCAAACTTACCGAAAGCCCTGTCTCTCCCCGAGACAGGGCTTTCGCATTGGCGGAACATGGGGCCAGAATCTTCGCCAGATCCCCGTGAAGCTCAAGATGCACGCCATTGGATGCTGGGCGCAATGGAGTTTGCGCGCCAAAATCGCCATGTTGCCCGATTCCGCTGTTTCCTCGATCAGAAATAGCTGGTTGAACGGGGCCGCGATTTTAGCGGGCGCACCGATCATTCTCCGGAAGGCAGTGACCGAACTCGGCATATACCAGGGCGTTCGCCCTACGATAGCGGATGACCTCCCCAAGCTGCGACCGCGCTTGCCATCTTGCTGGCGGGGGCTTTTGTGCTCTCCATTGTTTCGGCGCGGGGGTTGTCGCGTCAGATCCTCAAGGATTGACAAATTTCCGCGCTGGCTTTGCGACCGGCGCGTCCGCGGATGACGAGTCGCAATCGCCCCTAGGCGGCAGTGCGATCGGGCTTCGCCCCATTAGCGCCGCAGACTCTCACTCTGCGCCGAAGCTGACGGAGCTTCTCGAGTTCGTCAGGGACTATATCCAGCGTCAAGGCCCTCGCCGTCCTATGAGGAGATGATGCGGGGGCGTGGCTATTGGGTTCCGAAGGATGGTTGACCGCGCGCGCCCGCCTTATAGGGTGAGCGCGATCGAGGTTCTCCGGGTTGCTCCCGGAGCTAAGAGGGAATTCGGTGCGGCGTCTTGCGCCAAAGCCGAGGCTGCCCCCGCAACTGTAAGCGGCGAGCTCTCCGTCCATCGTCCACTGGCGCCTGATGCGCCGGGAAGGCCGGGCGGAAACGGCATCGACCCGCGAGCCAGGAGACCTGCCCCGGTCGTCGAAGACGTCTTTCGGACGGGGTGCTCCGGAGCTTGTGTGTCGATGCCGGCCCTTTTTGCCGGTTTTCCGCCCCACATGCGCTGCGATTCCCCGGCTCTCATCTCGGGGAGCGATGAAGTCCATGTTCACGACGACCAATGCACAGGCCGCTCTGGGCGGCTTGACGGCCGCCTGCCGCGCCCTCTATCAGAAATGCAACGTTATTACATTTCGGACAACCTCGATGCCGGCTGCGCGCCTATTCAATAACCTGTTTCGCCTGCCTGTCGCCGCGCTGTTCGGAGCCCTGGCCGCAGGCACGGCCAATGGGGCGCCGACCAAATATCCGCTAACTCTCGAAAACTGCCGCGAGACGATCACCTTCCACGCTGCGCCCAAGCGCGTCGTGGCGATCGGCCAGACCCAGACGGAAATCCTCTATTCGCTGGGCCTCGGTGATCGCGTCGTCGGCACGGCGGTCTGGTTCTCGCCCGTGGCCAAGCCCTATGAGGCCGTCAATGCCAAGGTGAAGCGCCTCGCCGACAATGATCCGAGCCTCGAGGCGGTGTTGGCGCAGGAACCCGATCTCGTCACCGCGATGTTCGAATGGCATGTCGGACCGAACGGCATCGTCGGCAAGCGCGACCAGTTCGCTAGGGTGAAGGTGCCGAGCTATGTCTCGCCGACCGATTGCGTCGGCAAGGACAATTCCGGTGCCGGCGACGGTGTGCGCACGCAGATGTTCACGATGGATCTGGTCTATCGCAACATCCGCGAATTCGGCGAGATCTTCGATGTCGCCGACCGGGCCGAGAAGCTCGTCGCCGAGCTCAAGGCGCGCGAGGAGAAGGCGGTCGAGCAGGTCGCCAAGCTGAAGACGCAGGACGTGCCGGTCGTCGTCTGGTTCTCCAGCAAGGACATCAAGGGCGATGGCTTCATGGCCGGCAAGAATGGCGTTCCCGCCTATATCCTTTCCAAGCTCGGCGCCCGCAACGTCATCACGACCAACGAGGAGTGGCCGCTAGTAGGCTGGGAGAGCATCGCCGCCGCCAACCCGGCTGTGATCGTCACTGTGAAGATGGATCGCCGCCGCTTCCCGGCCGACGACATCGAGAAGAAGCTGGAATTCCTGAAGACCGACCCGGTTGCCAGCAAGCTCGACGCCGTGAAGAACAACCGCGTCGTCATGATGGATGTCGGGGCGACACGCGCCGGCCTCGACACCATCGACGGCATCGAGACGCTCGCCAAGGCGATCGCCGGCTTCGGGCTCTTGCGTTGAGCCACGCCGCCCATGGGCCGAACTGGTCGGCGCGGATAGCGATCGCGCTGGTCTCGATGCTGGCGCTGATCGTCGCGGTCGCGCTGGCGGTGACGATCGGCGAGATGCGCATCTCGCTGGACACCGCCCTGAAGGCGCTCGGCAACGGGCTGTTCGATCTCGACTTCCCGGTCAGCGCGATCCAGCAGGGTGTCATCTTCGATTATCGCCTGAGCCGTGCGCTGATGGCGGGGCTATGCGGCGGCGCGCTCGCAATGTCGGGCGCGATCCTGCAGGCCCTGCTGCGCAATCCTTTGGCCGAGCCCTATATTCTCGGCATCTCGGCGGGGGCCTCGACCGGCGCCGTCGCTGTGCTGATCATTGGCATCAGCATCGGCGGCGCGGTACTGTCGGTCTCGGCCGGCGCCTTCATCGGCTCCTGCGCTGCGCTCGGCGTTGTCGCGCTTCTGGCGGCAGGGGCGGGCGGGGCGAGCGACCGCGTCATCCTCGCCGGTGTCGCGACCTCTCAGCTCTTCAATGCGGCAACCGCAACGATCGTGACGACCATGGCCAGTGCCGAACAGGCGCGTGGCGTGATGTTCTGGCTGCTCGGTAATTTCGGCAGCGTGCGCTGGCCCGACATCTGGATGGCGGCGCCCGTCGCCTTCATCGGCTTCGGCATCTGCGTGCTGCACGCCAAGGCGCTCGACGCTTTCGCCTTCGGTGTAGATGCCGCCGCTTCGCTGGGCATCGCGGTCACGCGGGTGAAGGTCGTGCTCTTCGCCGCGACAGCGGTGATGACGGCGGTAATGGTCTCGATCGTCGGCACGGTCGGCTTCGTCGGGCTGATCATTCCCCATGCCGCCCGCTTCCTCGTGGGCTCCGGCCATGCCCGACTTCTGCCCGCCTGCCTTGTCATCGGTGCGATCTTCATGATCCTCGCGGACATCCTCTCCCGCGTGTTGATCCCGCAGCAGATCCTGCCGATCGGTGTTGTGACGGCCCTCTTCGGCGCGCCAGTCTTCGCCTTGATCCTCTACCGAGCCCGGAGGCCGGCATGACGCTCGCCACCCGCGAGGTCCGCTGGGGCGCCGGCGGCCGAATGATCGTTGATGGCGTAACGCTGGAAGCGGCACCCGGCCGGGTGCTCGGACTGATCGGTCCCAACGGCTCGGGCAAGTCGAGCCTGCTTCGGCTGCTCTGCCGATTGCGTAATGTCGCCAGCGGTGTCGTCACGCTCAATGGAAACGACATCGCAGGCATGCCGCGCCGCGAGCTCGCCCGCCGCCTCGCCTTCGTCGAACAGCAGGCGACCACCGAGATCCAGCTCTCCGTCTGTGATGTCGTCCGCCTTGGCCGCACGCCGCATCGCGCCGCGCTCGCTTCCTGGAACCAGGCCGATGAGGCCGCCGTCAACGAGGCGCTGGCGCGGGTTGGGCTCACGGAGCGGCACGACCAGTTCTGGCACACGCTCTCGGGCGGCGAGCGCCAGCGCGTCCATATCGCCCGCGCGCTCGCTCAGGAGCCGAGCGAGCTCATCCTGGACGAGCCGACCAACCATCTCGACATCCAGCATCAGCTCTCGATCCTGAGTCTGGTGCGCCGCCTCGGCATCACCTGCATCATGGCGCTGCACGATCTCAACCTCGCCGCCATGTTCTGCGACGAAATCGCGCTGCTGCATGACGGGCGCCTGCAGGCGGCGGGCGCCCCGGAGGAGGTCCTCACCGCCGAGGCGATCCAGCGCATTTTTGGCGTCGCGGTCTCGATCCATGACGGCGCGTCGGGGCGCCGGCACATCGAGTATCTGATCGAAACGGAACGAAGAAAGCAGCCGTGAAGCCGCCGAAGCGCACGCCGAAAGTGGCAAAGTGCGGCTTGCCAGGAGGCTCGCCAGCGAGCTGGCCCCTGCGAGGCAGAGGAGAAAGAGCAGCTCAAATCGTCGGTTATGATGAGCCTTCTAAGCCCTTCGAGTGCATTGGGGACGATCAATGTGACGAACCAGCAGAACCTGCGCCGCAAGCAGTTCAACCGCGATTTGCACATCGCATATGACTTCCTGAATCTGTTCCGAGCTATGTGCACTGAGAACCGAGAGGCAACGATCATCGCCTTTTCGCAGGCGATTAAGGAGTGCCTCGGCCCCGGAGGGCCTGAGGCTTAACTGCTGCTCCGGGGCCAAGCCAGCCGCTTGGGCGTAGAAAAAGTCCAAAGGCAACGCCTCGCCGACAGCAGGTTCTGACACCTCGCCCGCAAGTCGACATCGGCGCGACACTCCTCCTCCAGCTCCATTTCGCTGCCGCGATGGTCAGCACCCACCCGGAGTGGCCGCCAACGCGGCCCATTGTGCCGCTGCGAGGCGACCGGTTTCGGTGAGTGCGTAGACGCCCCGTTCGGAGCGTTCGAACCAGCCATAGACGTTTCGGTGCAGGATCTTCTGCGCGTCAGGGTATAGGGGCTTGAGGTCGCGC
>UCLR01000077.1 GCA_900473415.1 Hyphomicrobiales bacterium | reverse complement strand
CGATCACGGCGCACTGAGCGACAAATGACAAGGCCCGGCCCCGCCGAAGCGAGACCGGTGGTGTGACGCATCAGGTTCGGCGGGTGTTAAGAGCCTGCCCCGACGCGTAGGTTTTCGTCTCGATGCTCCCCGCCGAGCGTAGCAGCCCACGATGCGGCTGCCGCTCCGACCAGGAGCGCTGCCGCTGTCAGGAAAGCCGTTAGCACGGCTATTTTCCGGGCGCGCTCAGCGGCCTGCTTGGCGGTTTCCTTGGCCTGCGCAAGCCTGGCATAGGCGGCGTCGATCCGCTTCTGTGCGTCCTGCTCGCTGATGTTGGACCGTGCGGCCAGCCGCGATGCGAGATAGTCACGGTCGCTCTGCTCGATCCTGCCGTTGGCAAGCGAATTGACGAAGATACGAGATGCTTCGTCACGCTCCTGTGCGGTGGGCGGCTGTTGACCGGTAGCCCGCATGACATTGTCGAGCGCCATCGCGAGCGGATCGACATGCTGGGACACCAGCGACGCGGCGCCTGAAGTGGCGGAGGCCAACCCGCTCGCCGCCGTCTTGGCAACTCCGAACACGGACGATGTCGCGACGAAAGCGATCAGGAGCGCGCCGGTTGCCCAGACCAGAAGCCCGTGGGTTGCGTCGCGAACTTTCCTTTCTTCCAGATCGGCATCAAAGCTCGGTTGACGCATGCGGCCCGCAAGATAGCCGCCAGCGCAAGTCGCTGAGACCATCACCCAAAGAGCCCAGAGGGCACCGGCAACGGCCAAGGCGGTGGCGCTCGAACTTCTCTCGAAATCGGCGGACACCATCGACAACCCGATACCGGAGCCGAAGACAGTCAGAATTGTGGAAATCGCGGTAGCGATGACCGCGCCCCCGATGATCGGCCCCCACTGCAGGTAGGAACGACTGTCCTTGTTCACGATGACTGGGGCAACCGTGACGTCTGTTCCTGACATGGCCATGGCGAATTCCTATCGAAGACCGAGGAACGAAAGAATGGCCATGATGACCACGACTAAACCGACCAGATAAATGATGCTGTCCATGAGCCTCTCCTCTGGCGATGACCGAGAGGCAAACCGTCTTCGACGCGAATTAGTTCCTGAGAACGAGAGACAAAAAAGGCCCGCCAGCCGGAGCCGATGAGGCCGGCTTGGGCAGCCGAGCGCGATCATGGATCGGTATGTTCCGGCATTGCCTTAAGCTGATCCTTCGTCCAGGTCGTCACCGCGTGGATGTCGCCATCTTCGTCTCGCATGAAGTCGAGTTCGCTTGCCGGCACCGCGACCGGTTTTGCACCGATACCGAGAAAGCCTCCGACGTCGATGACGACCTGGCAGGCCGACCCCATGCCGTGAACGTGCGAGACCGAGCCAACCTTTTCATCGCCCGGTCCATAGATGGTCGCCCCATCGAGGACATCAGCCGTCAGCTCGGTTGTCGCCAGTCGCGCGTGGTTCGAGTGGTCCATATGCTTTCTCCTCATGGTCGTTGCCAACCAACCGCTGAGAGCAGCAGCCGTTCCAAGACAGCGCCAGGGAGCTCACCAACCAAAGAGGAGCCGTCGTCGCCTAAGGATGTCAGGTGGGCTTGAAGCCGCCCACGCCGGGCAGGGCGCGCGCGACTCTCTATCACGCCATCGAGCGGCACATTGACGCTGCCGACGTCGTTCTAAACGTCCCACACCCTTGTGGTGATCGAGACCTGGCTCGCAAAGGGGCGAGCCGGTACGGCCGCACGAGCTTCAGGCTTGGCTTGGCCAGTGCGGATTGCCAACACCGCGCGACCCGCCTGCGCTATGTCAAGGCGGTGGGAAGCTGCGGTTTAGAATCCGACAAATTGATTATTGCGTGGCAACGTGCCGCGCCCAATGCCGACTATTTTGCTTCCGCCAATGAGCCGTTCTCATGGTCGTCGCTCCCGGTTTGTCGCGCGGGGATGCGCTCACGGAAAAACGCCATCGCTCAGCAGCCTGTTCCTGGAAATCGGCGATCGGGCCTTTCAGGCTCCAAACGAAAGAAGGCCAGGGTCGCCCAGCGAGACCGGGCCAATAGTTCGCGAAACGAAACAGGCCGCCGCCGGTGAATGAACAGCGGCCCAAATGTTTCGGGTCACTGCTTTGTCAGCGTGCCTTGCATCGTCGAGCCCTTCTTGGTGTTCCGGCCAGTCAGGATGGCAGTGTGGCCATTGATCGTCAGGGTCCGAATGGTCTGTTTGCCGAACGTGAGGCGATTGCCGTCGCGCCGGGCCGTTACGGTGCCGTTGCCTTGATGGGTGGTGCCGGTGACCGTGGCCGATTTCGAGGTGACTTCCGAGATCACATAGGTCTGCTGAAAGTCGCTACCACCTTGCTGTTGCACCGTTCCGGAGTAGGTGCCTTCGAGCGAGGCGGCAGTTGCCGCGCGGATGCTTAGGGTGAGCGCGAGGGCGGCGAAAGCAAACTTCTTCATGTTGGCCCCATGTTGTCGGCATGGGTAGTAAGCCAACGCTCAGAATTTTTCCCTTGTTCTTCGCATCCAAGTTTACGGTTCCACGCGGAAATCAGGTTCCTGCCCATCCTACTTCGGGCTGATGCTTGGCCTGAGATGCAGGTAGTTCGGATCAAAATCGGCGACGTCACATAGACCTTTCCAGTCAAGAATGGTCAGCCTGTTCGCGCGGATGCGCACGAGCCCTGCCTTTCTGATCTCGGCGAGCTTCTTGTTCATGTGGACGGTCGACAGCCCAAGGGCGTCGGCGATTTCCGGCTGCGTCAAAGGCAGAACGCAAGTGACGCCATTGGACAGTCCGATAGCCGTCATCTTCGTGATGAATTCGCAGAGCAAGTGAGCGATGCGGCTGGGCGCGGAACGACGGCCAATGCCGGCCATCCACTCCCGGTAGATCGAGGCTTCGATTAGGGTTTCCCGCCAGAACGCTTCTGAGATGCGGTATGAAGACCGGGTCAGCGCCCGGACCGCGTCATGGGCAATGAAGCCGACAACGGCCGGAGTCAGGGTTCCGAGGCTGTGATCCATCCGATCGATCAGCAGCGAATGGACGTCGGGGATGTCGCCTGGAAGGTGCAGCGAAAGGATCTGGCGGCCCCCTTCGCCGATGATCTTGTAGCGACACACGAGCCCTTCGCAGACGAGGCAGCACTGCTTGGTCTGCTCGCCTTCGCGGACGATGTCATGACCGCTTTCGAAGTATTTCAACGTCAGAGGCAGCCGAAGTAGCTTCGTCCGCTCCTCGGGCGGGAGAGGCGTGCTCGTCGTGAGCTTGAGCACGAGGTTTTCCAGATACTGGTCCTTGTTCATCATTTTCGCGCCCATTTCCGGGGAGCAAACCGAACAGTAGCAGGTCACTAGGCCTTCCGCTCGCACCTCCGTCGGAAGCCTCTTCCTGTTGCAGGCAGGCTGTTCGGGGGCGCCCTCGGCAGGCGCGTGCACGCTCGGAGACGTCCAACCCTGTCAAATGCTGTTGCGTGGAGTCTGGCTGCGTCTAACTGTGCCTCCGCTAACCCGCGCGGGAGTCCAGAGGCATGCCGTTTTCGTCATTGAGCGACCCCGCCGATCTGGCTCGCGCTTATGCGGTGCTGGACGCAGTCTGGGACGAGTTGAGGGCCACCATCCCGATCGCCGAGCACCAGAGACAACGCACCAGGATTGCCTACCTCGTCCTGGAGTGCAGGCCGCTGGCGCTCGACGAAGAGGATCTTAGAAAAAGCGTCCTGCTCCGCTATGAGCGACCCATCAGCGGCGGGGGATCGGATGGGCGCTGAAAATCGCTACGGGCCTCAGAGTTGCGAGCTCAACAGGCTTGCGAACCCGTCGGACAGCTTCGTGGCGATAGGTCGCTCCTGCCATTGGTGCAGGGTGTAAGGTCTGGATCGCCGGAGATCGGCTTCGAAGATCGCGATTTGCGATGCAGCGAAGTCTCGATCGTAGAAGTTGATATTAGCTTCGTCGTTCAGGCGAAGTGCCCGTTCGTCGATATTGGTCGAGCCGATCGAAGTCCAGACGTCATCGACGATCACAATCTTGCAATGGTACATCGTCGGCTGGAACTCGTAGATCTTGATACCGGCCTCGAGAAGCAGCCCCCAGGAATGTCGCGAGGCGTTCTGAACGATGCGGGCGTCCGTCTCGGTTCCAGGCACGATGATTTCGATGTCCACCCCGCGACGCCGCGCCTCGAGAAGTTGCCGTCGCGCGAGCGCGTCCGGAATGAAATAGGGGGTGCCGATCCGGACCTTGTGTTCGGCCGCGGCGAGCGCCGTCATCAGCATCAGGTGCATGACGTTGCGCTGATGCGTCGAACTGACGACCACCTGGGCTTCGTTCTCGCCGCTCGGTTTGATCGTGGGGAAGAATCGATCGCCCATCAGGAGTTCGCCAGTGGCTTCTATCCAGTGCTCGGCGAAGGCGGCCTGGAGCTCGGAAACCGCGGGCCCCTCCAGCCGATAGTGATTGTCCCGCCATTCGGCGGGGGAGCGGGCGTCGCCGTTCCATTCATCGCCGATGCCGACGCCGCCGGTGAAGCCGATATGGCCATCGACGATCAGGAGCTTCCGATGGGAGCGATTGTTGACGCGGTCGATCGTGTGCCAACGGATCGGCCGAAAGTGTACGACCTGCACGCCGGCGCCTCGCATTCGCTCGATCAGGCTCTCATCCATGGGGATGCTGCCGACCCAATCGAGGAGGACCTTCACGCTCAAGCCCTCGCGGGCCTTCTTCGAAAGCGCCTCTGCGAACTGGTCGGAGATCCCGCCCCGCCAGTAAATATAGGTTTCGAACGTGATGGTCTTCCTGGCGTCGCCGATGGCCTGCAGCATTGAAGGGAAGATCCGGTTCCCGTTGACGAGCGTCTCGACCTTGTTGCCGGGGATGTTGTTGGACCCGAACAGCGCCCCCATGGAGGTCCGGAACTGCCCGTCCCACGACGCCAGGTTGTGGGGCAGAGGGTTCCGGAGCTCTCGACGCTCGGGCAGGAGATTAGCTGCGACCAAGGTCGCGCATATGCCCAGCACGGCCGAAAGCACGGCGATCGCTATGGGATGTTTAGCGAATTTCATCATGACCCCAGCCGCCGATACTAGTTAGGAACGGCGCCTGCTGCCGGAGGTTCCTCCCGGCCAAGGTGGTGGGGAGCCCATTGGCGAGTTCGCTGTGGCTTCGGTGGAACACGGCACGGCCACGGA
>UCLR01000080.1 GCA_900473415.1 Hyphomicrobiales bacterium | reverse complement strand
ACCAGGATCTCGCGCTTTCCGGCATGGTTTGCGGGGCCGACGATGCCCTCGTTCTCCATGCGCTCCATGATCGAGGCGGCGCGGTTGTAGCCGATCTGCAGGCGCCGCTGGATGTAGGAGGTCGAGGCCTTCTTGTCGCGCAGCACGACCGCCACCGCCTGGTCGTAAGGATCGTCGCTCTCGGCCTGGCCCATGCCGGTGCGGTCGAACACCGCGCCGTCCTCGCCATCGCCGGCGCCCTCCTCCTCCTCGGAGGTGACGGCGTCGAGATATTGCGGCCGGCCTTGCGTCTTCAGATGCGCCACCACCTTCTCGACCTCGGCATCCGAGACGAAGGGGCCGTGCACGCGGGTGATGCGCCCGCCGCCGGCCATGTAGAGCATGTCGCCCTGGCCGAGCAGCTGCTCGGCGCCCATCTCGCCGAGGATCGTGCGACTGTCGATCTTCGAGGTCACCTGGAAGGAGATGCGGGTCGGGAAGTTCGCCTTGATCGTGCCGGTGATGACGTCGACCGAGGGACGCTGCGTGGCGAGCACGACATGGATGCCGGCGGCACGCGCCATCTGGGCCAGGCGCTGGATCGTGCCCTCGATCTCCTTGCCGGCGACCATCATCAGGTCGGCCATCTCGTCGACGATGACGACGATATAGGGCAGAGGCTCGAGGGACAGAGCCTCCTCCTCGTAGATCGCCTCGCCGCTATGCCTGTCGAAGCCGGTCTGGACCGTGCGGGTGATCACCTCGCCGGCCGCCTTGGCCTCGACCACCCGGGCGTTGAAGCCGTCGATGTTGCGCACCGAGAGCTTCGACATCTTCTTGTAGCGTTCCTCCATCTCGCGCACCGCCCATTTCAGCGCGACCACCGCCTTCTTCGGGTCGGTGACGACAGGGGTGAGCAGATGCGGGATGCCGTCATAGACGGAAAGCTCGAGCATCTTGGGATCGACCATGATCAGCCGGCATTCCTCCGGCTTCAGCCGGTACAGGATCGACAGGATCATGGTGTTGATCGCGACCGACTTGCCCGAGCCGGTGGTGCCGGCGACGAGCAGGTGCGGCATGCGGGCCAGATCGGCGATCACCGGCTCGCCGCCGATGGTCTTGCCGAGGCACAAGGCCAGCTTGTGCTTGGTCGATTCGAA
>UCLR01000084.1 GCA_900473415.1 Hyphomicrobiales bacterium | reverse complement strand
GCGTCTCGGCGTTGCGTTCGGCGGCCTTGCTTTTGCGCAGGCGGCTCTCGCGCAGTTCGTTGGCGCTCTCCAGGATCGGATAGGCGATCGAGACGGCGTGGCCGTGGATGCGCTTCAGGTCGCGGATGATGTCGAGATGGATCGCGCTGGTCTCGATCGATTCCGGCCGGCCCGAGCGCAGGCGCTGGAAATGGCTGTCGGCGGCGTGCCGCTCGGCCTCGCGCATCGCCGCCTTGTCGGCGAAGAGCTGGCGGGCGAGCACGAGGTCACGCGTGGCGAAGACGTTGAGCGCCAGCCCCAGCGCAGACGCGACGCGCTGGTGGAAGTCGCGGATCTCGGTGAGCCCCTCGGGCGAGAAGGAATAGCGCTTGCGGATCTTCTTCTCGGCGAGCTCGCGCAGGTTCTTGTCGATGATGTCGCCGATATGCTCGAGATTGGTGATCAGCGTGATGATCTCGAACAGGCGCCGGCTCTCCTCCTCGGTCAATTCGTTGCGCGAGACCTTGACCAGATAGAGCTTGATCGACTCGTGGATGGTGTCGACCCCGTCATCGGCCGCGGCGATGACGCGGGAGAGCTTGAGCTCGTCCTTCTCCAGCAGGGTCATGGTGTCGCGCAGCATCGCCTCGACGCGGTCGCCCAGGCGCAGCGCCTCGCGCATCGCGCCGGCCAGCGCCTCGGTCGGGCTGTCGAGCGCGTTGGGGTCGAGATAGCGCGGCGAGACGACCGCCGCCTTCTCCTCCTTGCCGGGCATCAGGCGCTCGACCAGCGCCGCGATCGGCTTGACGAAGGGCAGGAAGACGATGGCGCCGACGAGGTTCAGCGCGACGTGGAACTCGATCGCAAGGCGCCCGTCCGCCGCGAGCAGGCTGAGCAGCCATTGCGAGAGCGGGCCGACGAAGGGGATGACCGCGAGCGCCAGCAGCAGCCTTGTGGCGAGATTGCCGACGGCGGCGCGGCGCTGGCTCGCGGAGGCGCGAAGCTGGTCCAGCACCGGGATCAGCGCGTTGCCGAGATTGGCGCCGACGACGAGCGTCAGCGCCGTCGCCGGCGGAAACAGCCCCGAGGCGGCGAAGGTCGCGATCATCAGGATGACCGCGATGCTGGAATGGACCAGCCAGGTCGCCGCGATGGCGATCAGCACGGCCAGCAGCGGCTCGCTGCCGATGGCGCCGAGGATGGTGCGGAAGGTCTGCGAACCGGCCAAGGGTGCCGCCGCCGTGTTGAGCTCGATCAGCGAGAGCAGGATCAGGCCGATGCCGACGAGGATGCGGCCGAGATTGCGCGGGCGCTCCATCGCCTCGCTCGACAGGTACATCGCGACGCCGACGGCAAGGCACAGGCCCCAGAGCCAGCCGAGATCCAGCGAGATCACGAAGGCGGCGAGCGCGGTGCCGAGATTGGCGCCGAGCAGCACGGCCAGCGCCATGCCGGACGCGATCAGCGCCTGCCCGGCGAAGGAGGAGACGAGCAGCGTCGTCGCCGTCGAGCTCTGCAGCACCATGGTGACCGCGACACCGCTGCCGAAGGCGGCGAACCGGTTGCGCGTGAAGCGCTGCAGCGCATGCCTGAGCTGCGGCCCGAAGGCGCGCATCGCGCCGGTGCGCACCAGCCTGACCGCCCACAGCAGCAACGCCACGCCGCCGGCCAGATGAAGCAGGATATTGGTCGCGCTCTCGCTCGATGGCATGTTCTTGC